>CAJUEW010000014.1 GCA_910585465.1 uncultured Lachnospiraceae bacterium
AGCGAGGATATGGCTCAATCATCTAATTTGATGATTTTGCAACAACCCCTTTTTTCATCATATAGTCTGTTTCCTTTCATGGTATGAGCTTTGTATTGTGATGGACTTATTATTTCTATTCCGTATACTTTTGATAAATTCCCACATGATCGTAGATGCACCGCCAGCTGCTGTAAGTATCTGCCGTCACACAGATATAGTGTTTTCCATTTCCGGAAACCGCATAGCTGGCCGCACAGTTCCCGGACTGGGCCACAAAGCCGGTCTTGGCGCAGACCACTTCTCCGTTTGTCTCTTTGTCCTCAATCCGGCGCAGAAACCAGTTGGAAAGCTCTATGCCCTCCGGGTGCTGCTCTGTAGATGATGTAGTATAAATATGTGCCGATAATACTTCCCGGCACAGGTCATTTTCCACCGCTGCTTTTAACATAATAGCCATATCATAGATCGTACAGTAATGATTTTCGTCATAAAGGCCCACACAATTAGTAAAATGTGCAGTATCTGACAGTCCCAGCTCAGAAATCTTCTCATTCATCAGTTCCGTAAAGCCTTCCAGGGAATCTGATACATAATATGCCAGCCCCGCTGCCGCATCAGCTCCCGACGGCAGAATGGTTCCATACATAAGATCCTTTACTGTGACCGTCTCTCCCTCGTCAAAGCCGGCGGCACTGCAGTCATTCCGGTAACTGTAATCCGTAATACTTCTGGTAATGGTAAAGGTGTCTTCCAAATCTGTAATATGCTCTGCTGCTACAAGTAAGGTCAGAATCTTAGTCATGGACGCCGGATTAATCCGATCATACACTCCTCTTTGGGCTACAATTGTACTGTTATCCAAATCAATCAGAAGCGCGTGGGCGCTCAGTGCCGACTCCTCGTCCACCTCTGCCGTATTCTCTGTAGCCTCTGCCGTATAGCCGCCGGCAAATGGAAGCTCTGTTTCCTTCCCAGACTCCGAATCTGGTTTTGACTCCTCTTCCTCCGCCCTATCCTCTTCCAAAGGTTCGTCCTGTTCCGTCATAGCCTCTGTTCCGGTATCAGGAAGCGTCTCCTTCTCCGAATATTCCCGGGACCGAGGAAGCTTTGCTGTATTCTCCTCCGGATCGGCCTTCCCCATTATAAGTCTGAATCCTGCTGCCAGCAAAAGAATCATACAAATTCCGGCGCAGCTTAACACCAGAATCTTTCTCTGCCTTGCTTTGCGCCTCTGCCTCCGGTGCAGCTCCTGTCTTCTTCTCTCCCTCCGGACTCTTCTTTGTGTTTCTTCTATATCATAATCATTCACATTAGGTTCCTCCATACTGCTTCCAATATCGTCCTGTCCTGCCAGTATACAATACTTTCTTCTTTTCGGAAAGCAAAATTTGCATTGTCCTGTATTTTGATGTATGATAGGGGCATATGGGCCAATGACAGCAATTTCCCCGCTGCGGCCATGATCTCTAATATCATGAAGGAGAAGCCATGAGCGGAGCACCAGAAAAAAAATCATTAAACAAGAAGAGAAAAAAGGAAAGAAGAAAAAAGAAAAAAAAGGACATGGGAAGCTTTTTCTTTCATCTGACTCAGCTTACCATGCTCTGCATCCTGCTGGGAGTCTGTTTTCTTTTTTATCAGACTGGTTATATACAGACTGTTATGCAGCTTCATAAAGAGGCCCAGGCAGTCATGGAAAAATCCTCCAGGCAGGATTTTCAGACAGATCAGTCCGGCGAGGTCTATGACACGGACGGCAATCTGATTGCGTTCCTTAGAAATGAACGTAATATCGTCTATCTGACCGCCGACCAGATTCCGGAAAAAGTAAAAGAAGCCTTTGTCAATACGGAGGACAAGCGCTTTTACAAGCACAAGGGCTTTGATCCCTTTGCCATCCTCCGGGCCGCCCAGTCCCTGATTTCCAAAAACAGCATTACCCAGGGAGGCAGTACCATTACCCAGCAGCTGGCGAGAAATATTTATTTAACACATACGGTCAAGTGGGAACGGAAGGTGGAAGAGATCTTTATTGCCATGGCGCTGGAAAAAAAATACTCAAAGGATGAAATTCTGGAATTTTATATTAATAACATCTATTTTTCCAATGGCTATCATGGGATCCAGGCCGCAAGCCAGGGGTATTTCAGCAAGGATGTATCGGAACTAAGTCTTTCAGAGATCGCATTCTTATGTGCCATCCCGAACAGTCCCGGCAGCTATGACCCGCTGCTCCACAAGGAAAACACGCTGAAACGCCGGGACCTGATACTGGATAATATGTATAAGGCCGGATCCATCAGTGAAATAGAATGCGATCATGCAAAAAACGAGGATATTACACTTCATCACACAAAGGCTTCGTTTACTCGCACATGGGCACATACCTATATTTATGAGTGTGCTACTCAGGCGCTGACAGCGGCGACCGGAAAGGACTATGATACCTGCCGCAAGGACCTGTATACGGAAGGATACCGTGTCTATACCTCCATTGATATGAACACTCAGGAGCTGCTCCAGAATACGATTGACGAACATCTTTCAGATTACAACACATTAAACAGCAACGGAACCTATGCCCTGCAGTCCTCTGCGGTATGCATTGACAACAGTACCGGCCTGGTCACCGCTATCGTCGGCGGGCGGACACAGGAAGGTATTTCCACAGACTATAACCGGGCCTACATGAGCTTTCGCCAGCCTGGAAGCTCCATCAAGCCTCTGCTCGTCTATGCACCCTTACTGGAACGCGGATACTCTGCTTCTTCCACGGTGGTTGATTCCAAGGAGGAAGATGGCCCCTCCAATTCCAGCGGGAACTATTCCGGTACCATCTCTCTCAGGACTGCTGTGGAGCAGTCCAAAAATACAGTGGCCTACAAGCTGTTTCGGGAGCTCACCCCGGAGGAAGGACTTCCTTATCTGCTGAATATGAACTTTTCTTCTATTGTAGAAGCAGACTATACGCTGTCAGCCGCGCTTGGAGGACTGACAAAGGGAGTCAGTTCACTGGAAATGACAGCGGGATATGCAGCAATTGCCAATGAGGGAGTTTACCGTCTGCCCACCTGCATCACTATGATTACCGATATGAACGGCAATATTGTGGCCATGCCGGAACGGAACGAGCATCAGGTATACCAGGCATCTGCCGCGCGGGAAATGACCAATATTTTAGAAGGCGTCCTGACACGGGGCACTGCCAGAGGAAAAGGAATTCCGAATATGCCATGCGCCGGCAAAACCGGCACTACCAACGATAACATTGACGGCTGGTTTGTGGGCTACTCTGCCTACTATACCACCGGAGTCTGGGTTGGCTTCGATTCCCCCAGAGGTGTCAGCGCTCTGGCCGGTTCCACTTATCCGGTAGGTATCTGGAATTCTTTTATGACAGAGCTGCACGAGGGCCTGCCGTCCAAAACTTTAAATGATTAGATATGCTAAAAGGGACTGCCCTATTTTATGATATGCTCCCTTCTGGGTAGACAAGTGAAATTATAAAAACTTGTCACTTGGAAGGGAGCATATTAATTTCAGGCAATCCCTCTTTTATTCTTTATTTTTTTTACTCCGCGCCTGCCTGGGGAACCCCTGCATTGGGATCTACTCCCGCATTGGGATCTATTCCTGCATTGGGGTCCATTCCCGCATTCGGGTCCACTCCTGCGTTGGGGTCTGCACCTGCGTTCGGATCCGCTCCCGGATCAGGCACCGGAGGCACGGATGGCATGCTGCCTGACATTTCATATTCACTCGGAACATAAACTCCGCCTGTATGAAGCGTACAGGTTCCGGATGCCAGATTGGAGCTGAGCCCATATGCCGTATCCAGTGTCACAGCCTCTGCCACGCCGGACTGCATGTCAGGGAGAAGAACCTTCGCCTGAGGAACCCGGTTAGGACACATCGTTGTGGCCAGAAGCCCCGTGTCCACACAGATGCTGACAGCCACATGTTTATCGCACACTTCCTTTGGCTGCTTTCCTTCCGCAAAATATTCATTGCGGACAATTCCGGACCGACCGTCACTGTCACAAAGGCCTCCGACTCCCAGCTTTCCTGATTTGGTACAGATGACACATTGTACGATTCCTGACGACGGTTTTGTAAAATCCTTATTTTCCAACCCTTCATGGACACGTGTCATGACCGTACTCCACAGCTTCTTATGGAAATTGGTCTCCGAGCTGTTCAGCTTATGATTATTGTCATATCCAACCCAGATACCCGCCGTGTAATATGGCGTCATTCCCTCAAACCAGACATCCTTATTAGCTGAAGTAGTACCCGTCTTGCCGGCTGTTGTCATGCCGCTGATGCGGGCAGGGCCGCCGGTGCCGCCTGCGCCGTTGACAACATCCTTCATGCAGTCAATCAAAAGCCAGGCGTTTTGTTCGGAGATTACATCTGTCTCGTCCGGCCAGTTGTTCAGAATCACATTCCCGTCATTATCCACTACCTTTGTATACATCCGGGGCTTAATATAGGTTCCGCCGTTTGCAACTGCCGCATAAGCTGCCGTCAGCTCCAGATTCGATACACCTGTTGTCAGTCCTCCAAGAGCTATAGACTGTACATAATCATTATTCGCTCCATCCAGCACAAGAGAAGTAAATCCAAAACGAAGCAGATAGTCAACTGCCACTGCCGGTGTCACATCCGTGATTGTCTTAACTGCCATAATATTCATGGAACGGGTGATTCCCTCTCTCAGAGTCGTCCAGCCGCGGTATCTGGTATTTTTATCCCAGTTGTTTACCAGACGGCCGATCCTTCCATTCTCCGTGTATGCGAAGGGGCCGTCATACTGTACTGTGCCGGGGCCGTATCCAAGCTCCTCAAATGCCGGCGCATAGGCAGCCAGAATCTTAAAGGTGGAACCAGGCTGGCGGAACGTACCCGACGCACGGTTCAAGGTCCTGCTTGCGTTCTTCTCTCCCCGGCCTCCGATCATAGCCACCACTTCCCCCGTACTCTGATCCATAATAACCATGGATGCCTGGGGCTGAATCGTCATCTGACTGCTCTCATATACCGTATCGTCATCTGTAATCCCAAGAGTACTTACATATTCATCAATTGCCGCCTGGGCGGATGCTTCGTCGTCAAACAACAGTTCAAAGCTTTCATTTGTCTGTTTAAAATAAGCCGTCATCATTTCCTGGCTGTAGTTCGTCTGTGTCCCATCCTTATCCACAACCGTCAGCGCCCATTCCAGACCCACCCTGGATTCTGCCGGAAAATTATCCGGGTTCGCAAACTCTTCATCCAGAATTTGCTGAATCTTCGGATTCTGTGTGGTATAGATCTTCAGGCCTCCGCTGTAAAGGGCATTGTGTGCCTGCGTCTCCGAATAACCGGCCTTCTGCACCAGATCATTTTTTACCTGATCCGTGACTTCATCCACAAAATAAGAATATATGGTACTGGTTGATTCATTTTCTTCATTATGCTCTTCGATCCTGGAATAGACATCATCTGCCAGAGCGCTTTCATACTCTCCCTGGGAAATATATTCCTGCTCCAGCATATATTGGAGCACAAGCGACCGCCGCTCTGCATTATCCTTTGGATGACTGATTGGATTATTTGCCGACGGACTCTTTGTAATAGCCGCAAGCACAGCCGCCTCTGAGATCGTCAGCTCGCTGACAGTCTTTCCAAAATACCGGTTTGCAGCCGCCTGGACACCAAGACAGTTCTGTCCCAGATTAATCGTATTCAGATAGCTCTCCAGTATCTGATCCTTGCTCATAACCTCTTCCAGCTTCACTGCCAGATACTGCTCCTGAAGCTTACGCTCCACTCTATCCTTCATCGTACTTTCAGACATAAAATCAAACACATTGTTTTTAAGGAGCTGCTGGGTAATGGTACTGGCACCCTCGGTCTTTTTAAAGCCGCTGGCAATGCCTCTCACCCCCGCACGGATAATACCCCTCACATCAATTCCATTGTGTTCGTAAAAACGTTCATCTTCAATAGCTATAAATGCATGCTGCACCTGCTTTGGAATATTTTCAATTTTCACATAAGTACGATTAGTGCCTTCCGCAACCAACTCTGCAGTCTTATTGCCTTCCACATCATATACGGTAGACTTATATCCGCGCGGAAGAACACTTGCGCTTGTAATGCTAGGAGCGTTCTCTATAACACCCTTTATAATACCGATTGCACCGCAGAGACCTGCGACTCCTAAAGCAATTACCAGCACCAGAAGCGTCTTCAGAAAGACAACGCCTATTTTCTTTCCCATCATGGTACTCTTTGATTTCAGGCTTTTTTTCTTTCTGGAGGTGCC
The DNA here is from genome assembly GCA_910585465.1 of uncultured Lachnospiraceae bacterium. Lineage (GTDB taxonomy): Bacteria > Bacillota > Clostridia > Lachnospirales > Lachnospiraceae > Hominiventricola. The sequence continues at coordinate 6,293 of CAJUEW010000014.1, forward strand.
TTTTTTACTGTAATTCATCTGTCAGCCTCCTTTTATCCGTCTATTATAGCAAAGTTGCTCCCCCAAATAAAGGAAAACTTCAAAAAAGAGAAAAGAAGCGCTAATCTCTTAGCACTTCTATTGCTCTCTGAAGCTGGTTATCCTTTTCTGCATTCTCGTCATATTCCAGAATAATATCGGGCGTAATTCCTACCCCGTGGATATTATTTCCTGAAGGCGTATAGTACCGGGAAACCGTAATTTTCACCGCGGAACCATCACTCAGCGGAAACAGGCTCTGTACAATGCCCTTTCCAAATGTCTGTGTTCCAATCAATGTTCCCACACCATAGTCCTTGACAGCACCTGCAAAAATCTCCGATGCACTGGCGCTGTTTCCGTTTACGAGAACTGCCATCTGACCCTTAAAGCAGTTTTCATCAGAAAAGATCTCATCCCGTTCTCCATTTTTATCCTCCGTATATACAATCAGCCCCTCCGGAAGCAGATAATCCAGAATTGTGCAGGTTACGTCAACCAGTCCGCCCCCGTTATTTCTCAAATCAATAATCAGCTTCTCCATTCCCTGAGCTTCCAATTCATCCAGGGCTGCAAGGAACTGGTCATCTGTCACGTCATCAAATTCTGAGATAGCAATGTATCCAATCTGATCCTCCAGCAGCTCATACTCCACGGTAGGAACCTGAATACTTTTGCGTACAAGCGTCAGATCGATCACATCAGCTCCTCTCTCCCTCATAATACTGATGTGTACTTCGGTTCCTTCCTCTCCCTTTAAGTCTGTTACCACCAGAGAAAGATCCTTCCCGGTTACCTCTTCTCCTTCTACTTTATAGAGATAATCGCCGGTCTTCAGCCCCGCCTCCTCTGCAGGACTTCCTTCAAATGCCCGCACCACCTGTATAATACCGGTTTTATAGTCCTGGCTTAATACTGCTCCGATCCCGCTGTAGCTTCCATTGGAGCTCTCCATAAAGCTGGCATATTCCTCCGGCGTATAATACCCGGTATAGACATCCCCAAGACCGGCCATCAGCCCTTTGTAGATTCCGTTTTCTATGTCCTCTTCTTCGTAATCAAACAGATAATACTGATCAATATAGCGGTTCAGCTCCTCCATCTTCGTATCAATCTGCCGTTCCCCCTCTGTTTTTTGCAGACTGCCAAGATGCGGGTAAAAATAAGCAGCTGTACAGCCGCTGGCTCCCATGACCAGCACACATATGAGAATTCCGCAGAGCAGTCCCTTTCCAAAGGAATGGCTTTTTCTGTTCTCTTCCATTTGCTATCCCTCCTCTTCTCTTCCCTTCATTCTATGAACCTCTTCATGCACCTAATTCAAAGGATTTATACAATTTTTAAGGCAGCAGCTTTGGTTACACCTTCAGGTGGCGCTGTATGGTAAAAATACTTCCAAAAATACCAATGCCCATACCCAGCGCCATACCAATCGGCAGGAGGGTACGGAACAGCTCGTTCACCTGAATAAATTTCATAACTCCTGTCAGCATAGCAAATTTCATAGCTACATAGAGAACAAGACGATTATACAAATAGTACAGAACGCTGAGCGGCAATGCGGCCCCCACTGCACCGATTACAATTCCTTCAATTAAAAACGGAGCCTTAATAAAAGAATTTTTTGCTCCTATCAGACGCATAATCGCAATCTCCTCTTTCCGGACGGAGATACCAATCGCAACCGTATTACTGATCAGGAACACAGCTACTGCCAGCAGAAGCCCTATAATTGCCACAGATACATAGCTGACCAGACGGTTAAAGCCTGTCAGAATATCTGCCACTGCTTCCGAGCGGTTAATTTTTCTTACATGCTCCATAGAACCGATATAATCCACCAGATTCTGCTGCTCGGCAATATCCTTCATATAAATCTCCAGATTGGCGCTGTTTGCAAGGGGATTATCTTCCAGAAAAGCATCCGCCAGATTGGGATTATCCTTAAAATAGATTCTCTGGTAGCTTTTCCACGCTTCCTCTGACGATACATAGACAACCTCTGATACCTCGTTCCGCTTTGTAAGCTGCTCACCGATCTCCAGAATCTCCTCCTCGGAAATGCCCTCTTCAAAAAATACAGTCACCGCAACTCCTTCTTCCGCATCCCGTACAAAATTCTGGAAATTCTGTACAATGCAGAAAAATATCCCAAACATAAAAATACATGCAGCCATGGTTGCAATGGATGCAAGAGAGAAAAGCTTATTCCTCCATATATTTTTAAATCCCTGCTTAAAGCAGTATCCTAACGTACTCAGTCTCATCCAATATACCCGCTTTCCTTTTCGTCTCCTACGATAATTCCCTTCCGCATACGGATTACTCTTTTCTTCATAGTATTGACTATATCCTGATCGTGGGTAACTACCAGCACTGTTGTTCCGCGGGCATTGATCTCCTCCAGAAGTTTCATAATCTCCCTGGAGGTTTTCGGATCCAGATTCCCCGTCGGCTCATCAGCCAGCAGGATATCCGGACTGTTTACCAAAGCACGGGCCAGAGCGACTCTCTGCTGTTCCCCTCCGGATAACTGCTTGGGAAAAGATTTGTATTTTTCAGCAAGCCCCACCAGGGAAAGCATAGCCGGCACATTTTTTTTAATTTCCTTTGTGGGCGTTACAATGACCCTCTGGGCAAATGCAACATTTTCGTAGACATTACGGTCCTTTAAAAGACGGTAGTCCTGAAACACACAGCCTATTTTTCTCCGGTATTTCGGAATCGCTCTTTTCTTCATCCGCAGAAGATTCACTCCGTTTACACGGATCACTCCTTCGGTAGGCTCCAGCTCCTTCAGCAGCAGCTTAATAAGTGTAGACTTTCCGGAACCGCTGTCCCCCACCACAAATACAAATTCTCCGCGCTCAATATGCAGACTAATCCCGTTGATGGCACCTACGCCGTTGGGATAAGACTTTACAACATTTTCCAGTATTATCATGGAAATCCTCCTGTCAAAATTAGTAATCCAGAGTCTCCATATACTTCATGTACTTCACAACCATAAGAGCAATCTTAAACGTAATCGCGTCTTCAAATACACGCAGATCCAGTCCTGTGGATTTCTGCAGCTTATCCAGCCGGTAGACCAGAGTGTTTCTGTGAATATAAAGCTGCCGCGAGGTTTCGGATACATTCAGGCTGTTCTCAAAAAACTTGTTGATTGTTGTCAGAGTCTCTTCGTCAAAGTCATCCGGCGATCTTCCGTCAAAAATCTCCCGGATAAACATTTTGCAGAGCGGGATCGGAAGCTGATAGATCAGACGTCCGATTCCAAGTGAACTGTAAGCAATAATATCTCTGTCGCTGAAGAAAATTCTTCCTACGTCAAGGGCCATTCTGGCCTCTTTGTAAGAGCGGGATACCTCTTTAATCTCTCCGACAATCGTTCCAAGCGCCACATGGATATCTTCTCCGTCCTGAACTACTACATCTTTTATGCCGCCTGCCACTTTATGCAGCTCCTCATAACCCTCGTTAGGAGCCAGCTCGTGAACAACTATAACATTCTTTTCATCCACCGCAGTAATAAAATCCCTGGACTGAGCGCCGCAGTAGCTGCGCACGCTGTCCAGCGCGCCGTTTACTTTTTCCCGGCTGCTCTCAACAATAAATACCACACGGCGTGCATCGGTTGAAATATGCAGCTTTTTTGCACGATTGTATATGTCCACCAGGAGCAGATTATCCAGAAGCAGATTTTTGATAAAATTATCTTTGTCAAATCGTTCCTTATAAGCCGTCAGCAGGCTGGAAAGCTGGAAGGCCGCCAGCTTTCCAACCATATATACGTCATCACTGGAGCCCTTTGCAATCAAGACATATTCCAATTGATTCTCATCGAACACCTTGAAGAACTGATAACCGTGAACAACCTGACTGTCCGCCGGTGATGAAATAAAAGCCACCACCTCTTCGCTGCAGTTTTCCGGCTGCTTTTCTGTCGATGCCAGGACTTGTCCTTCTATATCCACTACACATAAATCAATTCTAGTGATCCCCTTTAGTCCATCGATTGTGTTTTGGAGTATCTGGTTTGATATCATAACAATTCTCCTTTACAAAATAACGCTTGTGCAAACTCCCCGAAAAAACATCAGCAAAATGAAATAAAAATTTTGCAGATGCTAAATACCTACGTTATATACTAATGCAAAATACCAAAAAAGAAAAGAGGAAATTTGATTTTTTTATGCACAATCCCCCGTATTGGAAATTTATTCCTTATATTTCCTCCCGTATATCGTTCATAAAAATAAGCCTGCACATTGTTCATAAAATACAGAGACTTCTCATAAATTATATCAAAAGAACTCTCTCATAGGAGCCTGCCATGAGCGCCAAAACAAAAATATGGGTCTTTCATATGAAAGAACTAATCTATACTGCGGTCTTTATTATCCTTGGTATTGTCTTTCTCCTGCTGATGGTTTTCATGTTTTCTCCTGACAAAAAGATACCGGCAGAAGCAGAGATCCCTTCCAGATATACTGCCGGCATCTATACCGCTTCCATGACCCTGGGCGGCAATCCTGTCGAAATCGCGGTTACTGTAGACGAAAATTATATTTCTTCCATCCGGTTCCGCCAGCTGGACGAAACCATATCCGCCATGTATCCACTTATGGAGCCTGCACTGGAGTCGCTCTCCGGCCAGATCTGCGAATCTCAGTCACTGGACAATATTTCTTATTCCGAAGACAGTCAATATACCTCGCTGATGCTGCTGAGTGCCATCCGAACTGCTCTTGATAAGGCAGAAAATTAAGCAAAATCCTTCTCCTGGCCAAAAGGCTCAGGCGAAGGATTTTGTCAGGAAATACGGCTTTACGATAACAGGAACCGGAGTCCCGGCTGTCAGAAGGCATCACTGACGCAGATAGATTCCCTGGGATTCTATCCATTCATCCAGCTCTGCCAGGCAGTCCTCATTCCAGGTGGGGCTTAATTTTTCCTCTGCACATCCTTCCGGCTCCTGCGTCGTGAACTCTTCTTCTGCTTCTATCTGCAGCACCTTTGTTCTGATATATTCGCAGACCCTTCTGTATTCATCCGGATGAATACAGAACTTCGGATCCTTCCGTAAAATATGCTGCATACACTCTTCATAGTCCATCCAGCACACTTTCTCCACCTCTTCCTTCTGAAGGCAGAATTCCTCGTCCTTAATATTTCTCACACAGACATAAACCGCACTGATCTGGCGATCATAAAAACGCTGTCCGTGAAATTCCATGTCCACAGTCTGCCGGTGCCAGAACAGATGCTGCAGTTCTTCCTGCCCTGCGGATATCCCAAGCTCTTCCTTCAGCTCCCGAAGCGCTGATTCCATAAAATCTCCGCCGGACGGGATATGCCCTGCAGAGGAGGTATCATAACAGCCGGGAAACGCGTCCTTATTCTCTGCCCTCTTCTGAAGCAGCACATCCGCCGAACCGGTTTTCTCATTTCTCCTGATGATCCATATATGGGAGGTCCCGTGTATATCTCCCTCCCGGTGTACTGACCTGCGCTCCTTCTTTTCTCCGGTCAGATTTCCGTTCCAGTCCCGGATATCCAGATATTCATCCATTCTTTTTTTCCTCCATCTGCCTGTATTCTCCCAGAAGCAGATCCACCATGCGTCCATAGCTTCTGCTGCCCTCCTTCTGGGCGTTTGCTTTCAAATAAGTATCGTTTACCTTATCGGAGATCTCCGATACAGGTCCTTCAAACTGTGCCCAGTAATACCTGTGGTATGTATAATCCAGCTCCGCCTGACTGCAAAGCTGGCTGCGCACACTCAGAAACCTGTCATAATCCGCCCGGTACAGCGCATTAATGCTGTGCGTATAAGCCAGCAGAAGACCGCTGTACTGAAGATTCGCATCCTCCGCGCCGATACATGCCAGATAAGCAATATAGTTGGCTTCATCTTCCCTCATAAATCCCTTCAGATGAGACAGCTCGTGACAGAGTACCGCAGGCTGGTTATGAGCCGGAATATCCGGATTATAGTGAGCCTCCATAGTATAGGGTCCGGAGACACCCTCTAACGATTCCAATGACAGCACTTTGGAGGCAATCACCGGCTTGGCCTTCGGATACCATCCGGAAAGCTGCGGATATTTTTCCCCAAGCTCTTCCATAGCATCCCTTGTTTTTTCCCTCATCTGCTCCGGCAACGCACACAATCCGTTCTCCTGTGTTACAATCCGGGCAGCAGTCCTGTCTATCCGATCCGTCAGCCACAGACACAGCCTTTCCAGCTCCTCCGCCGTAGCTTCTTCCATAGGAAGCCCTGCCAGCTCTGAAAACGGAATACGGTGATAATTAATACCGCAGTTGACAGTAAAAACTAAAAACCATAAAATTCCTGTCTTCACAATTCCTGAAAAAGTAATACCCAGCCATTGCCCGGGCCTGACCTGCTTTTTCCACATGCGCCGGATGCCTGACGCCACATATCCACATAAGCAGAACAGCAAAATGTAGATAAACAGTTCATCCACTGCAAACGGCGCCAGGCCGCTGACGCTTCCCAGCGTTCGCATAATGACAGGATATACGGTAACTGCGTAGCCTTCCGCAAATCCGGGAACATTTCTCGCTAAAAACTGAAGGATTACGGCAAAAAGAAACAGGCCCCCAAAAAGAGTCCATTGCCTCACCTTTGAATATGGTCTGTTTGTCCTAAACATATGAAAATTGCTCCTGTAAATATTAAAAAGTCTGATAAGTTAAACACCACGCTGCTAAGCCATTTCCAGGGAGTCCGAAAGCTTACATAATCCACCACATAGCCCCTTTTGCACCGATCGTACAGATTGGAAAGGGCTCCTCCCGACATCAGAGAAAGCCCCAGCTTCTGCATTGTATAGCCTTCCCTGCAAAGAAGCCTTAAAAGCATGCCGATACACCCAAACGTCATCATGCCGCTGCATCGGATAATCGCCGGCATATAGCCTTCCAGTCTGCTCCCTGCAGTTCCGTAATTATAGAATCTTGTCAGCCGGACCCGGCCATTGCAGAACGTATAATCGCGTTCCAGCTTCGGATTCACCTCTATTTCCCTCTTAACTGCCAGGTCTGCCCGAAACAATCCCAGCGCAAGCTTTATCCATATAAGTCTCATATTTTCTATCCCTGCATCTCCAGCGCCGGAACTCCGCGCATGGTGATAAGCGGACCTCCCCGGTGCTCAATATAATCCTGGGTAATCGTGACCTGACCGATGTTGTCGTCTTTTGGAATCTCATACATAATATCAAGCATAAAATCTTCAATGATCGCACGGAGGGCTCGGGCTCCTGTATCCTTCTCCATTGCCTTCCTGGCAATTGCACGAAGCGCATCCTCCGCAAAGTTCAGCTTCACCTCATCCAAAGCCAGCAGCTTCTGATACTGCTTCAGAATTGCGTTTTTCGGCTCCTTCAGAATCTGAACCATCATGTCCTCCGACAGAGCATCCAAAGTAAAAATAACCGGAAGACGGCCGATAAATTCCGGAATCATTCCGAAATTCCGGATATCCTCCACAGTTACCTGCCGGAGCAGGTTTTTATCATGGTCATACTTATCCTTCAGATCCGCACGAAAACCAATGGAAGACTGTTTGTTCAGCCGCTCCTTGATAATATCCTCCAGATCCGGAAAAGCCCCTCCGCAGATAAATAAAATATTTTTTGTATTGATAGTCTCCAGCGGAACCATTGCATTTTTGCTGTTAGCGCCTACCGGAACCTCTACCTCCGCACCCTCCAGCAGCTTCAGCATCCCCTGCTGTACGGACTCGCCGCTTACATCCCTCTGATTCGTATTCTTTTTTTTCGCAATCTTATCTATCTCGTCAATAAAGACGATTCCCCGTTCCGCTTTCTCCACATCGTTGTCCGCAGCCGTCAGAAGCTTAGACAGGACACTCTCAATATCGTCGCCAATATATCCGGCTTCCGTCAGGGAGGTGGCATCCGCAATGGCAAGCGGTACATCCAGAAGACGTGCCAGTGTCTTTACCAGATAAGTTTTACCGCTTCCGGTAGGTCCAATCATCAGCATATTAGACTTTTCAATTTCAATGCCGTCCGCCTCTGTTCCTGCCATTACGCGCTTATAGTGATTGTATACCGCCACAGAAATAACCTTCTTCGCCTTCTCCTGCCCGACCACATATTCATCCAGACTTTCCTTAATTTTATGGGGAGCCGGTATGGAACGTACATCCAATGATTTCTTCGGCGCTTCCTGTTTTTCCGGAGCCTTCTTTTTCACCTTCTGCCTCTTCGGAATCAGATTCTGAAGATCCGACAGATTAATCATGCTGATATTCGGCATCCTGGAAAAATCCATTTTACTGTAATCCACATTGCCGTTGTTCATCATATCCATAGTTTTCTGCATGCATTCCGGACAAATGTTGATATCCTTTGCCAGATGAATCATTTTCCCGGTTTTACTCTCCGGACGGTGGCATACGAAGCATACATCTTCGTAACCGCTGTCCTCGGATTCAGCCTGCTCCGTTTTTTTCAGTTCCTGTTCTTTATTGTCAATATCCATATAATATAAATCCCCTTTTCTCATTATATAAATTATATTATACAGCCATCAATGGGACAAGTAAACTTTTTATTAAACATGAAAGGGGACTGTCGCAGAATGCAGGCACCCCCTTTCACTAAATTTATTCTTTATTTTTCACACCGGCCTGAATATTTGTACTCAAGGTAATGTTAAATATCTTTTCTGCATATTCAGAGCCTTCTGCTCTCTGAATCGTAATCGAAATAGTTTCTCCCGCAGAATAATAGCTCAGAGCATCTTTTAACTGGTCGTAGCTGGAAATTGTGCTTCCATCCAGCTTTGTGATAATATCTCCCTTCTGGATTCCTGCTTTTTCCGCCGCCGCGCCTTCCACAACTGTGCTGACATAAACTCCCTTCGGCATATCGTAGCTCTCGGAAGCTTCCTCCGTCACATCCAGTCCGGTAATTCCAAGATATCCTCTGTCCATCTCCTCCAACCTGTCCCTGGTCACCTTGTTCATCAGATCCCCAATGATGGATTCCACGTCCGTAATCGGAATCGCATATCCCATGCCCTCTACATCCTCGGATATAAATTTCACAGAATTAATTCCGATCAGCTCACCCTTACTGTTCAGAAGCGCGCCGCCGCTGTTACCGGGATTAATCGCTGCATCTGTCTGAATCAGCCTGTTTGTAATTTCCTGACCATTGGACTCCACACTGACCTCCCGGTTCAGTGCACTGACAATACCGGAGGTTACAGAAAGTCCGTAACCATATGCATTTCCTATGGCCACTACCGGCTCACCGACCTTCATGGAACTGGAATCTCCCACAGTCGCCACCTTAATATGATCCATCGTTTCCTTTGGAATGTCTTTCAGCTGAACTGCAATAACCGCCAGGTCCTTGTTCGGCTCCGTACCCTTTACTTTTGCCGCAAGCACATTGTCCTCATCTGCATCCTCCCCGTCAGCATTAAAATAAACGCTGATTTCGTTGGCTCCGGAAATTACATGGTTATTTGTCACGATCAGAAGCTCTGTATCATTCTTCCCGATGATGATTCCTGAACCGCTGGACTGACTCTCCTGTTCATATGTCCCGAAAAAGGTTCTGAATTCCATAAGTCCCAGATTCGTGATAGATACTACAGAGGGCATACAGTTCGTCACAATATCGGATACATCATACACATCCGAAATGCTGTTTGCCACAGCAGTGGTTCCGGGATTATTGCCGGATTTATTCAGTCCCTGTTCTGCGGTATCAGAATCAGGCTGTTCCACTGCCTCCCCAAAATACTGTCTTCCCAGATAATTTGTTCCCATAAATGCGGCACTGGACACGCTTCCGAATATCAGAGCCAGCACCAGGCATTTTGCCACTGTCTTTCCAAACCCTTTTTTCTTCTCCGGCTTGTGTAAGTTTGACGAAGAGTCATAATGGGTATAACCGCTTCCTGTATCATAATAACTGCCTGTACCGCTGTTCATTTCATCATACATGATTTTTTCTCCTTTCAAAATACTGTCTCTTCTGAATGGCCTTAATATAGCAAAGAATTGTGATAGAATTGTGATAAAACCTTTAAAAATTTTTGAAATGGGTGTATACTGTACTCTGTTAGAAAAAAAGCATAAGAAAGGATTACAGTACATGAAGAAAAAAACCCTATTACTTTTCCTGTCTGCGGTTCTGGCATGCGCTCCGCTGACCGGCTGCGGAAATTCTTCCGAGGATACCGCACCCGTAGCAACCGATGTTTCTGAGGAAGAAGCGCCGGAAGAGGAACCGGAGGAGGAACCTGCTGAACCAGTTGAAGCTGCTGAAGAAGAGGAATCTGTTCCGGAAGAAACCCGTGAGGGAATGTACCGCAGTGAGCTGACGAATGAGTGGACTGATGAAGCACTCCAGACTCAGCGTCCAATCGCGGTCATGGTAGATAATGAGAAAACAGCTCTTCTCCACTATGGAATGACTCAGGCTGATATCGTTTATGAGATGATGAACAGCACTGCTAACGGAGAGGTTACCCGTTTTATGGCCATTGTAAAAGACTGGGCAAAGATTACCCAGTTCGGAAGCATCCGAAGCGTCCGTCCGACCAACTTTATGATTGCGCCCGAATATAATGCAGTTGTTGTTCATGACGGCGGCCCATTCTATATCGATCCTTTCCTGGAGAATCCATGGGTAGAACATTTCAGCGGCGGATTTGCCCGCATAAACAACGGAAAATCCAGAGAGTTCACGGAATATGTGACAAGCGGAGAGATCGAGAGCAGATTCAAATCCTCCGGATATTCTACTGAGTATAATGAATATTACCCGGGACCTCACTGGAAATTTGCAAATGAATCCAATCCTGTGGATCTGTCTGAGGCTTCCGATTCCATTGACTGCACATTAGTTGACCTTCCGTTCGGCCATAATGGTTCCCAGCTGGATTATGATGAGGCAAGCAATACATATTTATATTCTGAGTACGGCATGAAGCATACAGATCCCGCCAACGGGGACAAGCAGCTTGCCTTTACCAATATTCTTATTCAGAATGCAACTCATACCCAGTATGATCCTAACGGCTATATGCAGTTCAATATTCTGAACGTAGACGGCCGGGAGGGCTACTATATCACCGGTGGAAAAGCAATTCCGGTTACATGGTCAAAGAGCCATGATACGAATCCAACTCATTTCTATGACAAGGACGGCAACGAAATCACACTAAATACCGGAAAAACATATATTGCACTTGTGTCTGACACCAGATGGAGTGAGCTTGTATTAAAATAATTCTGCATTCAAACAGGGAGTACCGTTTCTGACACCGGCACTCCCTGTTATTTTATATATCCAGTTTTTTCTCTTTCATAACACTTTTATAAGAAGGACGTATGATCTTGTTCATTCCAATAATTTCCTCAATGCGGTGAGCACTCCAGCCCACAATCCTTGCAATGGCAAAAATAGGAGTATACAGCTCCATAGGAATGTCCAGCATTTCATATACAAAGCCGCTGTAAAAGTCCACATTAGGACTGACACCCTTATAAATTTTTCGTTTTTTCGCGATCAGCTCCGGAGCAAGCACCTCAATATTATTATACAGCGTCATATCCTCTTCCCTGTGCTTTTCTACCGACAGCTTTTCCACAAAGCTCTTAAATACCCGTTCACGCGGATCGGAAAGCGAATATACCGCATGGCCCATACCGTAGATCAGTCCCTTATGGTCAAATGCCTCCCCGTCCAGAATTTTACTTAAATAATTTCTGACCTCATCCTGATCAGAATAATCATGGATATGCTCCCGAATGTCATTCATCATCTCCATAACCTTAATATTCGCGCCGCCATGCTTTGGCCCCTTCAGCGAAGACATAGCCGCCGCAATAGAGGAATACGTATCAGAGCCGGATGAAGTAACTACTCTGGTTGTAAAGGTGGAATTATTACCGCCTCCGTGCTCCATATGAAGCATCAGTGCCACATCCAGCACCTTTGCCTCCAGAAATGTATATTTTTGATTCGGACGAAGCATCAGCAGCAGGTTTTCCGCAGTGGACAGCTCCGGTTTCGGCCTGTGAATATACATGCTTCCGTCATTCTCATAATGATTATATGCATGATATCCATAAGCCGCCAGCATAGGGAATACACTGATCAGATTCAGGCACTGGCGGATCACATTTCCCACCTCGTTGGAATTCAGATAGTCATCATAAGATGCCAGCGTCAGAATGCTCCGTGTCATGCTGTTCATAATATCCTTACCCGGAGCCTTCATAATAACATCCCTTGTAAAGTTCGTCGGAAGCTCCCTTCCGAACGCGATCAGATCCGTAAATTCCTTTTCCTCTTCCTCCTCCGGTATTTTTCCGAATAGCAGAAGATATGCTGTCTTCTCAAATCCGAAGGAATCCTCCGGAATACTTTTCACCCAGTCAATCACATCATAGCCCCGGTACCACAGCCTGCCGTCACACGGAACCTTTTTCCCGTTTTCCTGACGAAACGATTCGATCTTTGAAATATTTGTAAGCCCGGTCAGTACACCATTGCCGTTAATATCCCGAAGCCCTCTGTTTACTCCGTACTCCTTAAATAATTCGTCCGAAATAGTATCATTTTCCACACATAGATCTCTGTATTTTTCGATATATCCCATTCAAAGTCCCCTTTCCTTAGTCAAGTCCAAAACACACTGTCTGAATTATGTTAACATATTTTTTTTCATTTTTCCATGATTTTATATTTTTTTTAGAAACACCCGGACTTATTGCTCTGCCGCCGCTCCCGGAACCTCCTCCGGCACTGCTTCCGGCACCGGAGCAGCTTCCGGCACTGGAGCGGCTTCCGGCGCTGGCTCGGCTTCCGGTGCTGCCGCTTCTGCCGGCGGCGCTCCCTTTTCCATTATTCTTTCGGCCGGCTCTGTTCCCGGCAGATGATAGCAGATTACCGGGGTTCCCTTTTCAATGCCCTCATAAATCTGCTGCGCAATGGAATACGGAAGGTTGATACAGCCGTGTGAACCGCTTGTTTTATAAATATTCCCTCCAAAGCTCCCTCTCCAGGTAGCGTCATGCATACCTATATTCTTATTAAAAGGCATCCAGTAAGATACCGGCGTCTGGTAAGTCTCCCCAACAAGCGTTGCATTTCTTTGTTTATATGTAACTCCGTATACGCCTGCAGGCGTATCATATCCTCTGGACGAATTGCCGGACACAAAATCTGATTCCAGAACCAGGCTTCCTTCTTTATAGAAGAACAAATGCTGGGCAGTCAGATTGATTTCCACATAAGTCGTTCCATAATCCGGGGTTCCATAGGATACCGCTGTCTGATAGTAGACGGGTGTTCTTTCCCCGCTCTCTCCCCTTTCTATCATCTCTGTCAGCTCTTTTGTTTCCTGCTCGTAATTCATCCACCAGCCATAATCTCCTCCCTCAATGGTGATTTCCTTTCCGTAGCTGGTCTGGAAGGTACGGGAACGGAAAATACTGTCATAGCGCTTCCGGAGAGATGCCACATACTCTCCCACCTGGCCCTGATCCAGCGTCACTTTAAAACCGTCCACATGAAGCCAGTTGCTGATTGTCCCTCCGTCCAGTATCTCCTTGTTATCCCCGAAGGTGTAGGTAATCGTAATGCCTGCATATTTCTGAAGCTGTTCCAGTGTCTTAAGAAGCTGCTCATCCTCTGCAGTTACCGTAGGCACCTGATAGCATCCCGCCTTATCCAGGTCTGTCTGCTCATCCAGACTTTTTACCGCATTCTGAATCGTATCCAGCGTATCCTTCCACTTCAGTTTATTCCCCTGGGTCTCTGCTATAATTTCAAACCCTTTTTCCGGTGTATAATCTGATATATAAGCATCTGTAGGAGCCACAGCAAAATCATCCTGAAAGCCTTTTAAGGTTCTGATTTCTGTCTCCAGCTTTTTCTCATCATAGCTGAGCAGATTCTCTGTTTTATGCTCCGCGGTTTGAGGAAGGAACCATGTCCATATATTCTGTGTTTTCAGAAATTCCTGCAAAGGCTCTGTGGAGGCATAGGTAAGATCAATATCCTTCCCCTGGATATCCTCCTCCATAGTAGTTCCATCGGCCTTGCGCTCCACAATCCGCAGCATATAGTCTTCAATCCTCTCCTGAAGCTCTCCAATTGTCATTCCGGACACATCTACCCGGTCAATGACTGTGCCATTCAGGAAATGGCTCCGGTAATAATACAGGCCTCCGGCATATGCTGCCGCCAGCAAAAATAAAAACAAACCGCACATCATCGGCAAAACAGGAAAGCGTTTTTTCTCCTCTTTTTGTTTTTTCATTGGATCCTCTCCCTTTCCAATTTTATTCCTACCTTTAGTATACAGTTTTTTAAGAAAAAAACAACCGGAGGATGGGAAAGTCCTCCGGTTAATATACTGTCATACAGCCTTCCTGATAAAGCCCTCTGTGAAAGCTTCCTGTAAACAACGGGGATTAATGTACATAGCTCTGTTCCACTTTAATTACACAGACATAGGTTTCATTCTTCTCCTCTACCTTCTCTGTAATATACTGCAGCAGCTCACTCTGATCTCCCTCATATTTTGCAGGGAGAAGCAGATCAAACAAAACATTGATATGGGTATCTCCGGGCACAATACGAAGATCATGAATACTCAGTCCTTCATCATATGCCTTTACCTGCTCTGTAATATATTCCCGGAGTTCTCCTGTCAGACTGTCTGCAGTCACAATCGGATCATAATGGATGACCACCTGAAGATGATGCTGCTTCCAGAAATTCCTCTCAATATTGTCAATTAAATCGTGGGCCTTCAGCGCATCCATTTCCGCCGCAAATTCAATATGCAGAGATGCAAACTGATTCCCCGGACCATAATCGTGAACCAGAAGATCATGCATACCCAGAACATCCGGATAGTCAAGCACCGTTTTTTCAATCATCCTCACCAGCTCCGGATCCGGACTTCTTCCCAGCAGCGGATCCAGGGCATCCTTTAAAAGTCCGTAGCCGCTGTATAAAATAAATCCTGACACTGCAGTTGCCATAATTCCGTCAATGACCATAATATCCGTCGCAGAACAGAGAAGCGCGCCCAGAAGAACCGCGCCCGTAGACAGACAGTCATTCCGCGCATCCGCCGCAGTCGCCCTTAAAGTATCAGAATCTATCATTTTGCTTAAGCTCCCGTTAAATGCGCTGAGCCAAAGCTTTATCAGAATGGAACAGACAAGAACCGCCGCAGACATCCACCCGAATTCCGGCATGACCGGATGCAATATTTTTATAATTCCCTCCTTGGCCAGATTCAGGCCGATTGCCATAATCATGACGCAGACCGCCATTCCTGCCAGGTATTCATATCTGGCATGACCGAAGGGATGCTCCGCATCCGCCTTCTGCGCGCCCAGCCAAAATCCCAAAAGACTCATAACACTGCTTCCTGCGTCACTTAAATTGTTGAATGCATCTGCCGCAATCGCCATACTCCCCGACAAAGCCCCGACAATAAATTTTCCGATAAACAAAAGTATATTGCAGACAATTCCCACAGCTCCCGCCAAATTTCCCACTCTGGCGCGTCCTTCCGGCGAACTGATATCCACTCCTTTTAAAAATATTTTTGTCAGTACAGAAGTCATATCCCACCTCAGATTTGCTTTTCGTAACAGTATAATCCAGTTCTTCAAAAAATACAAATAGGAATTGGGAATATAAGTCAGAACCCTTGCAAAAAGTCCCCCGGATTTTCCGCCTTCATCAGAGAGGACATCAGACAAATCCCCGCGGCCCCTGCCTGTATACAGCTTTGTGCGTTCTCAGGGCTTATGCCGCCGATGGCATATACCGGAATACGCACGGAGCGGCAGACCTCCTCTAAAAATGAGAGTCCCCGTGGCAAAACCCCCTTTTTACAGTCTGTTGCAAAAATATGTCCGGCTGTCAGACAGGATGCCCCGGCCTTCCAGGCTGCCACTGCTTCCTCTGCAGAATGGACGGATACTCCCATATGCTCAAAGCGGCTCCTCCTATGCACATTCAAAGACTCAAGGTCTCTGCCGGATAAATGTATCCTCCGGATTCCAATCCTCTCTGCTGCCTCTGCATAGGTATGAAGTACCAATGGTACCTGATACCCTTTGCAGATTTTTGCCGCATATCCCGCCAGTTTTTCATAAGCCTGTATATCCAGATCCTTCTCCCGCAGAATAATTGCATCGACTCCTGCGGCAGCAATCTTCTCAAGCTGCTCTAAAAAATCCTTTTCCACCAGCCTGCGGTCTGTCACACAAATAATCCTATACGCAGACATAATCATTCAGAACAGGCTGGAGACCTTCCTCTGTCATATCCTGGTACATCTGTCTGAGACTTCTGCCGTCGGAAATCTCAAACTGTTCGTCCCCGGTTCCTTCCTCCTTCTTTCCTTCGTATTTGCTCTCATGATCCCCGATTCCCGTGGATACTCCTGCCGACACCTTTGTGGCGGCAATTTTCACAATACCGTCCCTAAAATGCTTCTGCTCACGGGAGGATACGGTGATTCCCACATAGGGCAGAAAGATCCTGTACGCGCAGAGTACCTGACACAACTCCTTCTCATGTATGTTCAGGGGACTGAGACTGTCATTATTGATAATGGGCCGTAATCTCGGACAGGACAGAGAATATTCCACATGCGGATATTTTCTCTGCAGGTAATAAACATGCAGCGCCGACGCAAGAGCA
Source organism: uncultured Lachnospiraceae bacterium (assembly GCA_910585465.1). Classification (GTDB taxonomy): domain Bacteria; phylum Bacillota; class Clostridia; order Lachnospirales; family Lachnospiraceae; genus Hominiventricola. Next base: position 23,071 of record CAJUEW010000014.1, read on the forward strand.
TCCTTCCGGAAATCCGACAGTCCTAAAAGCGCGGAAAACGCCACTCCCCGCATTCCGCCTAGAATGGCACGCTCCTGCGCCTCAAACCGATACGGAAATATTCTTTTATGCCCCATTAAATGAAGTGCTTCATATTTATCAGAATCATAGGTCTCCTGAAATACGGTTACGTAATCAGCTCCGCATTCATGGAGATAACGGTATTCGTCTGTATTCACCGGATAGATTTCCAGCCCCACATTCCTGAAATACTTAGCAGCCAGCTTACACGCCTCTCCGATATATTCCGGATCGCTCATACTCCTGCTTTCACCGGTCAGTATCAGAATCTCTTCAATGCCGGAGTCAGAGATAACCTTCATCTCCTTTTCTATCTCTTCCCTGGTCAGTCTTTTCCTTGTAATATCGTTATAACAGTTAAATCCGCAGTAGACGCAATAGTTCTCACAATAGTTGGAAATATAAATCGGTGTGAACAGATAGACCGTATTTCCGAAATGACGGCTTGTCTCCAGCTTGGAACGGGCTGCCATCTCTTCCAGATAGGGAAGCGCGGCCGGGGAAAGCAGCGCTTTAAAATCTTCAAGGCTGCAGCTTCTGTGAGCCAGCGCCTGCCGTACATCTGCGGCCGTATACCGGTCGTAATCATACTCCTGCATCTGCTTTTGCACCTTTTCCATAATGTCTGAGTGAATTTGTTCCATCCCTTCCATATATTCCATATGACTGCCCCGGCATGACGGCTCCTGCTCCAGCAGATGCTTTCTCACCAATGCCTTTTCTCCCAGTCTCGGGGAATCCACAAAAAACTGATTTTCCTGCATGCTTTTTCACCCCTAATCTCTCAGAAATCCTGTCAGCGGATCGGACGCGGCGGCTCCCCGTTCCAAAACTCTGCCAAGCCCCGACAAATATGCGGCCCGGCCCGCCTCAACGGCGCTTTTAAAGGCCCCGGCCATGGCAGGAATATCTCCTGCCGTTGCAATGGCTGTATTTGCCATAATTGCCGCAGCCCCCATCTCCATGGCCTCGCACGCCTGGGAGGGCCTTCCAATCCCTGCATCCACAATCACCGGAAGCTCCGTCTCGTCAATCAGAATTTGAATAAATTCTCTCGTACACAGTCCTTTATTGGAACCTATGGGAGATGCCAGCGGCATAACTGCCGCAGCCCCCGCGTCCGCCAGGGCCCTTGCCGTATACAGATCCGGATACATATATGGAAGCACCACAAAGCCCTCTCCTGCCAGTGTCCTGGCGGCCTTTACGGTTTCTGTATTATCCGGAAGCAGATATTTACTGTCCTTCATAATCTCCACCTTGACAAAATCGCCGCAGCCAAGTTCCCGTGCCATCCTTGCGATACGGATTGCCTCCTCTGCGTCCCTTGCGCCTGAAGTATTAGGCAGAAGGGTCACATGCGGAGGAATATAATCCAGAATACTCTCCCCCTTCTTCGTGTTCGTCCTGCGCACCGCCAGAGTAACAATTTCCGCGCCTGCGTTCTCCACTGCCGCTTTAATCAGTTCCATAGAATATTTTCCGGAGCCAAGAATAAAGCGGGAGGTAAATTCTTTTCCGCCCAGTATAAATGCATCTTTCTTCATGATCTCATTCTCCCTTCATAATGATTTCCAATATTTTATTTGCCTGATGAGCCGCGCAGAGCATGACTCTGGGCGCCATCAGTCCCCCGCATGTCTCTATATCCGAAACCTCGTCCCCGCACAGATAATAATGGGGCAGAATCTTTCTGGTCCGAATACTGTTGCTGTCCCCGAAGCCCGCCATTCCGGACGCGCCTACCAGGTATTTTTCCGGAAGCTGAGAAAGTACACAGTTTGTCAGCATAGCCTTTGCTTCCGGAGTATCAAAGGCTTCGCAGATATACAGCTCTTCTTTTAAAAGCCCGGGAATATTTTTTTCTGTCATACACACTCTGTCTGTCCGAATCTTCAAATAAGGATTTACTTCCATAAGCCCCTCCTTTAAAGCCTCCGGCTTTGGCTTCCCAAGCTGGGCCACCCCATACTGCTGGCGGTTCAGGTTTGTCAGATCCACACAGTCAAAATCAATCAGATGCAGGCCGCCGATTCCGCATCTTGCCAGTGCAAAAGCAATATGAGAACCAAGTCCGCCCAGACCGCAGATCGCTACCTGCGCCTTTTGAATTTTTTCCTGCGCCTCCTTTGTATGGCGAAGCTCCAGCGCCTGAATCATCTCCTTCTCTGAAGGGAGTCTCTGACGTTTTTCCCTCTTCCTCATCAGCCCCCTCCTACAAAGCTGACTATTTCCAGGACATCTCCGTCCTGGAGAATTTTTTCAGCGTATTCTTCCTTTGGCACAATCGCCCCATTGCACTCCACGGCAATCCGGCCGGTCTGATATCCTTCCTGCTTCAGGTATTCCCAAAGAGTAATTTCCTGTATCCGGATCTCTTTTCCGTTTACTTTAACCATATACATCCTCCTTTGCTCTTTCATTTTCTGAAATTCACTTCTTCTATACAGAAAGTGCTTTTCCGATACAGCAAAAAAGCCGCGCAAAAGAATACACCCGCGGTGGTGTACCCCTTTGCGCGACTTTACAGGTCAGCACTCTGTTAATAATATTAAACGGATCTGAAAAATTTGTCAAATGATTTCTCTGGCCTTTGTATATGCCTTATGTCTTTATCCGCCTTCCTTAAAGCATTCGGATCTGAACCTGATATTCCTTCTTCTCCCCCGGTTCCAGAAATTTGAGCATTCCGGTTTTTCTCATAATATCCCGCCCGTCCGGATAACAGTTTCCGCATTCCAGACCGAGCACATAGTCTCTTACTCCCATCATCTTCCACTCCACAAATCCGTCCAGTTCTTTTGGATCAAAGGTAATCTCCAGCCCCTGGCCAAGCTTAGGCTGATAAATAGAAGCCCTCCCCTCTTTCTCAAATTTATGATAATAACACCGCTCTGTATATCCGGCCTCCGGTTTTGTTATCCTCATCCAATTCTCAATATCCTCTGCCGCATGGGCATCCCTCGGCGTTATGTCCGCCGACGGAATTTCCAGAATACTGTCCTCATCCAGCAGAGGATACCCCATATTCATATGGTACAGAATCTCAAACGGCTGCACCCTGTCTCCTGTATTTTCAATCCTGTCATGAAGCATAAATACATTTTCCGAAAGACTGACCCGAATCTCTCTGTCCAGACGCAGCTTCCCGGCAAATATGGTTTCATCCTTTACTACCGCACGGACAACCAGCTCCCCGTTTTCCTCCAGCCAGTATGCCTGCTCAGCCGGAAGGTTCCCAATCGAACCATGCAGCGGCAGCTCCTCCCCGTTGTCAGTACATGGGGTTCCCACAGCCTGCAGACCGCATGTGGTAAGAAATCCGGCGCTGAAAGACTTCAGCCAGCCATTACCTGCAGATTCATAATAGGCCGGCGCCACATAGCCGCACGGAGAAAGGTAGGACATATTGATTCCCCGATACCGGAGTCTGGAAATATCCGCGTTCCGGTCCAGCAGAACCGTCAGCTCCAGTCCTTTTCTATTGTTCACCTCCAGCAGACGCATTCCGTCTCCCTTCCCGCCTATAAACCGATGCTCTTCTATCCCATAAACCTGAGAATCATGTCCTATATATGGATTCATAAAGTTTCCTCCTGTACTAACGGCCGAACTGCCTTGTAAAGCTTCCGGTACCGCCTGTAAATGCTTTCATATTTTTGGTGCATCTCCTGCCTTGGGGTATAAGCCTCTGCTTTTTCCACCATATGCGCTGCCGCATCTTTCAGATCTTTAAAGCAGCCTGTTGCAATTCCGGTCAGCATCGCGCTGCCCACTGTTCCGGCATCTGCCGTCCTTAATGCCGTAATTGGGATTCCCAGCATATCCGCCTTCATCTGCATCCATACTTTTGACCGTGCCCCGCCCCCGGTGGCATGAAGCATTGTAAAATGTGTTCCTGCCCTCTTCAGATATTCCAGATTTACCAGCATCTCATATGCAACGCCTTCCATACAGGCCCGGTAAATATCACGGACAGAGCTTTCCGCAGTAAGTCCTACAATTACTCCTTTGGAGCCTGTGTCCATATAGGGGGTTGCCGCCCCTGCAAAATGCGGAAGCACCAGTATCCCTGTGGGGTCTTCAAAATCCTCTTCCAGAAACTCATTGACCGTCAATCCCTTTTGGGCTGCCAGCTCCTTCTCTTTTTTCGCCAGGTTATCCACGCACCACTGAATCAGCGCGCCTCCTGTGTAGGAAAATGCATAACAGACATATTTTCCCGGCAGCACATACGGAACCACTGCGAAATTTCCTTCCGACATGGAGGCCAAATCCGGCAGCGAATCGTAGACAGGCGTTATACATTCCACGGTTCCCGCGCCGTCCACTGCGGTTTCAGAATCAAACACTCCGGCTCCCACCGCCGCTGCCACCTGATCATGACTGATGGAGACAATCAGCGGCCGCGAAAGCATTCCTGTGCGCTCCGCTGTTTCCGGCAGCAAACGGTCTGCCCCGGTTCCGGGCGGAACTGCCTCTGACATCAGGGCTCTGTCGATTCCCGCACAGGTAAATATTTCCCTGCTCCAGTCGAACGTACGGATATCAAATGCCATGGTTCTCGCCGCAAGCGAATAATCAATCTGCGCAATGCCGGACAGCCGGAATACTACAAAGTCCTCCATCAGAAAAATATGCTTTGCTTTGGAGAAAATTTCCGGTTTATGGCGCTTCATCCACATCAGCTTAGAAATGCTGTACATTTCATGGGGCTTAGTACCTGTAATATCAGCTATCCTCTCCCGGCCGATTTTCTCCTCCAGCTCTGCACATTCCTCCTTCCCCCTGGGATCTGTATAAAGCATCGCCGGGTGAAGGGGCATACCGTTTTCATCGGCAAGAACAAAGGTTTCTCCAAAGCTGGCGACACCGATTCCGGCAATATCCGGGTGTCTTGCCCCCATGGCCCCCATCACAGAAAGCACGCCATCCATAACCGCTTCCGCATCGATCTCATGACCGCTGCTTTGGCGTCTGACCGGATAATCCTGGTATGCCTGATCCAGACATCTGCCATCCTGAGCAAAAACTGTCAGTTTGCATCCGGTCGTCCCTATATCCAATCCTGCTATTTTCACGTCTCTACCTCATATCTTTCACAGTTACCGGACATAACTGTCCGGTTCTGTACTTTTCCTGTTTTACCCGTCAATAGAAACTACATCATACCCAAGATAGTAACGAAAGGCTTCTTCCAGGACTGCCTTCACATGCCCCCTCGCCACAGTTGTATGATGCTTGAAGCCTCCTCTTGCAAGGCGGAGCAGCTTGTCCTGCAAATCCTCTATTCTGGCCACGCCTGCACATCCAAAATATGCCGTCTCGATTTCGTCATCCGTAAATTCGCCTTCGCTAAAATAAATTGTAATTTTACCGTTCTCGGTTTTACAGTTGGAATAGGTCATCGGAAAGGCGGCAATCCGTCCCTCATTGGTTCCCCAGCCGCTTCCCGGGTCTCCTTTGTCAAACATCTTATGAGAGGTCACCTGCCCTTTATCCCGCATCAGCTTTTGGGCGGCGGAACCACAGTGAAACAGAATTACCTTATCCGGCTCCTCTCCATAGTTATTGTTCCAGTCAAGGCATGCCGCCGGCCCCTCCGTTGCCAGTTTAAGAGCGTGCATAGTAATGGCAGAACACATATCAATCTCACAGGACGCCGCAATTCCTCTGTCATTGAGCTCACTGATCAGCACGCATGGACATACACGCAGATATGTCTCCATCTCATTCCAGCAGCGCAGGGCAATCGCGTCTAAATGATATGCCTCTATATACTCATCAATTACCACGCTGATCTTTGCCAGCATAATTTTCTTATCCTCCGGAACATTGGAAAAATCCGCATAATTTTCCAGAACCAGTTTTTTTTGAACCACCTTTTCATCATTTTCTGATTTTGCGCGGACAAACTCAAATAATTCTGAGAGATCCAAAGATTCCACATTGATTCCATGTCTCTGCATCGTAATCTCATCAAAGCGTACTGTCTTAAAAGCTGTTGTCCTGGCCCCGATACAGCCAATCGTAAACCGTCTCATGCCGTTTACCACCCGGCAGACCGCTGCAAAATCGTGCAGATTCTGCGCAAATTCCTTTGTCAGCGGATGAACAACATGAGGCTTCATAACAGTGTACGGCACCTGATACTGTTCAAAAACATCGGTTACAGAAAATTTTCCGCAGAAGGCATCCCTTCTGTGCCTGAAATCCATTTTTCCAATCTCATCCGGATACGCCTGCATCAAAATCGGAACACCCGCATCCTGCAGGGCTGCAATCGCACCGTTTTCATCAATAAAAATGGGCATACTTAAAATTACTCCGTCATACTCGCCCTCATGAGATTTCAGCCATGCCGCATAGATCCGCCCTTCTTCCCTGGTCTCCACAGCCCCATAACGCGTGGCCTCCTGATCCATCATTAAATAATCATAGCCTGCATCTGTAACCGCCTTCACCATATCCTCTCTGGCGCCCCCGATCAGCTCTGCAGGCATAAAACCACGGTTTCCGAAATACAGTGCAAATCTTAATTTCCTGCTCATGTCCTTTCCTCCTATTTTTATATCGTTCTGTTATTCTTTCATTTTAAACAGAACGCGCACTGTAATATATAGAGATTTGTCTTTTTTACTTTGATTTTGTCCGCGGAAATGATAAAATAAAAGAACAACTGACAAGCTTTCTCCGGAATCCTTCCAAACACAGAGGCACTTTATGATTTCAACCTACAATCTTACAAAATTAAATTCTTTGCTTCAGGATTTTTATAGAATCACCCAGATCCGAATTACTGTATTTGACGAAACATTTCACGAACTGGCAGCATACCCGGAACCGATTGCCCCTGTCTGCCAGTTATTGCGGACAGATACAGCCGCAAAACAGAAATGTATCAAATGTGACGCGGATGCCTGCAGGGCTTCCCGGGGACAGCATACCCCTTACACCTATAAGTGCCATGCCGGACTGACAGAAAGCATTATCCCTCTTATTCTTGGCAATATTACTATTGGCTACCTGCTGTTTGGCCATGTATTTTCCTACCGCTCCCACGAAGAGGGCTGGTCAGAAATTCAAAAACGCTGCGCATCCTATCAGGTTGACATGGATGCATTAAAAAAAGCCTGCCTGGAACGGCCTCTGATTTCTGAAGACTATATTCGTTCCGCTTCCCACATCATGCAGGCAGTCGCTTCCTTTCTCTGTCTGGACCGCATGGTGGTTTTCAAAAAACAGGAGCTTCCTGTGCAAATCGATGATTATATTATGCAGCATTATACGGAAGCTCTGAATGTCCAAACTATCTGTGAACATTTTCAGATTGGAAAAACTTTTCTTTATGAAATAGCAAAACAGAGTTATGGTATCGGCATTGCAGCCCATATCCGGAACCTTCGTATCTCCAAAGCAAAGGAGCTTCTTGCTTCCCGGCCGGATCTGCGGATCCGTGAGGTTGCATTTCAATGCGGTTTTACAGATTATAATTACTTTATTACCGTATTTAAGCATATGACAGGATTTTCGCCTAAACAATTCTGTCAGCAGGCAAAACAGGATTTTTTGTAAACCGGCAGTAGGTGCTGTCATTCTCAAAATCTGCAGTCCCTCCACAACACTAAACATCGTTTTTTTCTCCCTCAAACAGCTTTCTTTTGCCCAGTGCACATGCCACATATTCGCCGTTTGACAATTTAAGCTGCGTACCCGTACATTCTATGACACTCTTCTGATTCACGATAACAGAACGGTGGCTCTCCGCGAATCCTTTCCCAAGCAGGGAAAGGGCATGGGACATTGTATCCCTCACCGTAATCTGCGAACCGTCCAGTGTATGGTAACATATATAATGGGGCTTATTTTTCAATGCCTCCACATAAGCAATATCTCTGACCGGCAATTTTACTGTTTCCTCTATCCCAATCGGAAGCTCTATCTCTCTGAGCCGTTCTTCTGTGTCCTTTTCATTGTCATCTCTGCTGTCATCGCTTATTTTCATCAGTATGTCAGCAAATTCTTTTACCATTGCCTTCCGGTTTATGTCCTTCTCAATAAAACCAAACGGTTCCACTCCGCTTTTCAATATATCCATACTTCTTTCCACATGACTTGTCACAAATACCATTTTAGACAGGGGAAATTCCCTGCGCAAAACCCTCGCCAAATCAAGACCTCCCAGTCTTTCCTGTCCCAGATCCAGGTCAAGAAAAAACAGATACTCTCCCGGGTTGTTCCTTATAAACAGCAGCAGCTCCCTGGCAGAAGCCGCCTGACATATCACTCTGGCATTCTTCTTCGTTTTCCTGACTGCTTCCATTAAAAAATCATTCAGCCATTCTCTTGTAAAATGGTCATCATCACAGATAATCAACTGAATCATCCATCGATCCCTCCAATTATAAATATCATACCAGCTTTATTCCAATTTCTCTTTTTTTGTCACCAATCTCCCTTTTTTGTCATGAAATCATTATAGCATTGCCATTTCTGGAAAACCATCCTGAACTCCTACTTAGCCGGAGCAATCTGTATGCAGACCGGGTACACCTCAATGAGAATGGGCAGCAGGGATAAGCTGACTTCATCTGCAACAATATACGGAAATAAGCCTCTGATACAGAGAAAGGAACCGCTGCTGCAGTCCCTTTCTCAAAATCTGACCATGAATATTCATCATTATTTTTTGTAACAGTTCAGCCAGAACACAGATGGCGACAGCAGCGGAAAGCACCGCAGGCGCGTTTTGCGAATGGACGCGGCTGAACGAACGGTAACTTTTATTCAAACAGCCTCTGCTCCTGCTTAATATCCTTTACCATCAAATCAATCAAATGCTCCTGATATCCTGCTCTTTTTTCTTTCTTTAAAACCTCTGCCAGCTCTTTTAGTTGGACATTTACAATCTTATCTACTTTCTTCAGGCGCTTTTCTGTTAACTCTTCATCCGATATGGAACGATAATAGTCCTCCACCGTCATTCTCCAAAGAAAAATCCGTTCCGGGCTTCTTGTAATGACTTTATCTGCTATTTCAATTCCTTCTGGATCAATGTCACCGCAATAATACAATTTACATCCTGATTTTATCAGCATATCAATCAAAAACAAAGAAGCCGTCTTTAACTGTCCTGAAGTACACATAACAGAATATTCTTCTCCGCCCATCTCCTCGCATACTTGGGAAAAAACCATCTGGTTTTCGATAATAAATACTTTTTTTCCGCTGCTCTCTGCCCTTGTCAGCCTGCTTAAATTGGAAAGTGTCAGGACATATTTCTCACCCTTCTCAATAAAATGCCGATAGGATTCATGCTCACGATCACTCTCATAGAAATGAATCCCGTAGCATGTGGTGTAACTGGAAATATCATCCGGATAAATCCCTGACATATAGTACAGTGCCAAAACATCCTCCTGCCCCCTTGGTTCCTCTGTTTTGCATATAAAACTTAAAGCGCTGAGCAGCAAACGTCCCGCTCCGTTCTGCCTGTCAAAATAATGGGGATTTTTTGTTATTTCAGCACCCAGCACAGCCAGCCTGACACATTCTTTTCTACTCCCGTCCGCCAGATACTCCAATGCTCCGCAGACTTCCAAAAGCACTTCTTTTATAACAATCTCCGATTTTCCTCTTTCCCTCATAATAAGCTGATAACCGTATTTTCTCTGCTCCCATACTGCTCTCAGCCAAAGAACTCCCCTGGCTCCAGCGCCAAACCGATCTGTTACCTCATTCAGCAGCATCTCCCAAAACCGTTTATTTAACTCGTTTTTTTCTTCCTTCTTCTGCCTGTTTGACAGTATCTTTTCTCCAAAATATTCTTCTACAAGTTTCTCTACCTCGATATCACGGTACTTTGTTTCATTTAATGCCGTCTGCAGTTCTGAAACAGAAAATATAAAATCACCTGACACCAGGCCTTTCCCAAAAACCGAACCTATTGCCCTGCATTCTGCTTCCGATAAATTTTCAAGACAGATTTTCCCGGAAAGTTTTCCGTATTTTATATATTTTTTCCTCATTTCCATAAACATACGGACATATGCTTTATTTTTTCTGAAATAAAAAGCGCATTCTTCTAAAAGATTTTCTCTCACCTCACTGCTCCTCAATTATTCTCTGCTTTCCGTTCCATAGGTAATAAATAACCGTCACCACCTGAGAATTTGCCGGTCTGAGCAATTCTGCGATCCGCAGGAAGGGGACGGAAGCGTAACATCCCCACAGCACTTGTGAATTCATGATATAATCAAAATCAAATTTGCTTACAAGAGCAAACATGCTGCTGATATTTTTATCATCCACACCTGCAAATGCTTCATCCAACGCGATTATTCTCGGCAGATCATCATGTTCTGCTTTTTTGTACTGCGCATTCACCGCCGCAAATAAAGGGACATACATCGCCATCGCTTTTTCCCCTCCGCTGAACCGGTTAAAGGCTCCATTGGTCAATTCCTTTTGATTCTCGTCATTCCGGTAATAAAACATTTTAAACTCGAACCACTTCCGATAATCTAACGCCTCTCTCACCAAATCAGAATAACTCAGGACTTCACCGTTTTCTTCCGCCATCCGCTTTACCATATAAATCTTATTTCTAAAATGAGCGGAAATTTTTTCGATATCCTCTGTTGTCATTAATTCCCGGTCCCGATTTAACAGCTTCTCCAATTCCGCTGTATCCAATTCGCCTTCTCCTCCTGCTGTCTTTGCCCGCCAATCCAGTGAAAAGGTCAGTGACATAGAAGTATCCATTTTACGCATAAGAGAAGACATATCCTGAATCCACTTCCTGCTTTCCGCAATGCGGACATTCAGCTTTCTACTTAATGTATCCGACAAAATATTTTCAAACAGCTCCCTGTCCTTCTGGCGAATTAACAGTTCGGTTTCATCAATCCGTTCTTTCATTATTTTATAGAAATCTTCAAAATACAGTTTGCGTCCCTGCATATAGGAGACAATCCTATAGCGCTTACGCAGCACCATAGCATCGTTTGTTTCTTCTGCAAAACATTCTTCCATAAATGTCCCATAATTCACCAGACTTCCGATATGCGCATGGAAAATCCGGTCCAGATTCGCCACAATCTCTGCTACCGACTTATTTCTGTCACTTTCCCTTACTATCCCCCTCGCCTGTACTGCTGCTTCCGGAATTGTTTTGCTTTCTCTCGCAAATACAAGCCCCAGCGATAACTCCTCTTCAAAATATTTTCGCAGCCGGGCCTCTTTCTCCATTTTTTCCATAACTATATTTTTTTGTCTTACAATATCCGGCTCCAGTTTTATTACATCATTTTCCCACACAGCCTGCTTCTTACCTAATTCACGTTCTTCCTCATCTTTCTTAAGCAGTTCTTCCTTAACCGTTTTCAGTCGTTCCGCTTTCTCTTTATTTTCAGGCGCATTCAGAAATTCTTCCAGTTTTTCTATTTGCAGCTTCTGCTCCTGCACCTCTCGTTCCGTCCTTCTTTTATAAATATCTTCTGTGTCGATTGCCTCGTCCTCTTTTTCAATCAACTGCTTATACATATCTTTACTGTTCTGCTCAGCAGAGAAACTCATTGCAGCCATCTGAAATGATGCGGTCTGATTTTTATACGCCTGAAGCGCTTCCAAAATTTCCTCATAACTCTCAATATTTCTTTCGTAGGGCAGTTCCCGGCAGCTAACTATTACCCGCTGCGCAGACTGCTTTTTCCTGATCTCACACTCTTCTTTTTCCTGTTGTTTCTTACTGCATTCTTCACTGCATTTTTTAAATATCCAGTCTAAATCCTTCTTCATGGCAATTGCCTGATCCAGTTCGTCAAATGCAGGCAGCCTGTGATACTCTCTCTGCAGGATTTCAAGCCGTTTCCTTAATATATCGATTTCTTTCTCCAACGCCTCTGACTCCCGCTGCAAAAGCCGCAATTCTTCCCTCTTGCTTCTGATCTGTTCCTTCTTCTTTTCCCTTCTTATAGCTTCTCCAATATAACATGCTTCCTTTTCAGGTTTACTGTACCCCTCCACTGCACCATGCCTGAAATAGCCATTCGGTCTTAACACAATCCGGCAGTCATCTTCTTCCCCGATATTGGATAAAATTTGCTTTGTCATCCTCTGCAGTTCCGGATCCCCTGCAGTCGCTTTCAGTTTATCATACCCGCAGTTTCCGGAATCCTTTAACCATAGAATCTTATCTGACCATTCTCCCAGAATCTGCATTGCTCTTGCATAATCTTTGTTTGCAACGACTAATGCATCCAAAATACCCGCATCCTCTAACTGACATTCTATTAAATCTCGATCCTGCACGGAGACACCCTCTGCAAAATCAACCGCCTCATATAAGGGCAGAAAAGAAATACTGTTTTTTGATAAACACTCTCTCGTCTTACATAAAATTTCTTTGCGCAAAGGAGTTATCTCGGGAGCCATTTCCAGTTCTTCCAGTTCTCTCATACAGACCCTTACAGATTCTGTCTTCTTTTCTCCTTGTACCTCAAGGACAGAAAGTTCACTCCCCAGCTTTTGGTTTTTAATCTTCCATATATTTCCCGCAAGATCGCGTATATTTCCATAATCCGCTATGCCCTGATAATTCTGAATATACCCTGATAGTTGTTCCAGCTCTGCTTTTGACAAATAAAATTCCTGATTTATCTGACCCAATCCATAATATGCCTCAATCAGATCATCCCTTAACAAATCCTCCATCTTCTCCGCATCATTTACCTGCTGCTGAGCCTGCGCCTTCTTTTCTTCCAGAATGCTGCATTCTTCCGACAGTTTGTCCCATTGTATCTGTACTTCCTTAAACCTCTTAAGTTCCGTTAATGCCGCTTCTACATCTTTACATACTTTTTCAAGCTCTTTTTTGATTTTGTTACATTCCATATATCCGTCCGGACTCTTCCACAGGCTTAAGATTTGTTCATGTCCGGAAAAGCAGACGACTTCCTGCAGTTCATTCATTTCATTCACGAACTGCTCTATCTCCATCTGATATGCACTGATATTCCTTTCCACTTCACGTATTTTGGCATCATATTCCCGTATCGTATTCCTGTGTCTCTCAATATTTTGGCGAGACTTATCAACCTCCCTTTCCGCGTCTTCCTGGCGTTTCCGGCATTGCCTTAATTTTTCATCTGCTTCCTCTAAGTCCGTTGTCCCGATTGCTTTCATCTCACACTCCAACAGACTTTTTTTCTCTTTGAGTTCAACGCTTTTTCTGTACGCGTCCTCTAACTTTTCTCTCGTTTCCTTTAGTTCTTCTGTTTCCGCTTCCAGCCTTCCCCTGGCTTCATCAACCAGTTCCTTTTCTTCCAAATATGCGGCGGCTTTCTGCCCCAACATGTACTGATTATATTTTACATACTCATTTCGTATGCTCTGCAGATCTTTGTAAGCTCTTTTTAGACCCCCCAGCTTATCCTGTATGCTATCCATCTTCTCCATAGCGTCCACCATAGCACGCAGATCCTCATCAGACAAAGTCTGCAGGGAATCATTGAGTATCTCATATACTTTCTTCGGAGTAAATTCTTTGGAAAGCTTTGGCGCCCTTACTTTGATCAACAGTCTTATAAACTGTTCATACTGTTCCAATCTTGGAAATCCAAATATATGTTTATTCACCAATCCCATATATTCTTTCTGTGCTTCCGTAAACAGATTGTTTTCGCCCAACTCCTTTTTCATCTCCTGCTTTGTGTAAGCAATCTTCGTATTCCCCACTTCCCGATACAACTGAAAGTCATACCCAATTCTTCTCCCATCCAGCACAACAAAGCCCCAAAAGCCCATGGCTTTCCCTTTTTTTGCCTGCTGCCCGATTCCAATCGTCCGATAACGGTTTCCCTTTTGGAACTCCAGATACAGATAGCCGGTTGCTTCCTCCTTTTCTCCATCATTCAAAAAATAATATTCCATTCTCCTGTCACTGGAGCCAAAAGGATCTAAACGGCTGGGAGTCCTGTCCCCATCCAGTATAAAAGGAATAAAACTCTGCGTTGTAATGGATTTCCCTGAACCGTTCTGTCCCCGAAGCAGCAATTTGCCCTCTGCAAAAGAAAATGCTTCATCGTCATACAGCCAGAAATTTACGAATCCTATTCGATTCATATGCCAACGTTCATTCATTTGCTTTCTCCTTTGTCTGAAAATCTGCCGGATAATCCCCGATTATTTTTCCCGCTGACGGATAAATAACAATCTCCTCATCATGCTCGTCAATCATTATCCATGACTTCATGTAAGAAATAACCGCCGTCAACAGCTTTGTATCTTCCATCTCCCTGTATTCCTTACTCCATGCCTGTCTATATCTGTCACGGCAATGATAAAGTTCTGCCTGAAACTCTTTTTTTGAAACCACAATACACTCATCACGCCTTTTCTGCCAGGCGCCTGTTTCCGCTTTTTCCCTGATTAATCTGCACAAAAGTAAAACCAGCTCCGGAAGCATAGCCTCTCTGGGATGCCGTTCTCCAAAGCTGTCCTCTTCATTCATTACCAAAAAAGCGACGTTTTTATGTATATGAAGCTGTCCTCCCAAATATTCACTGAGATTTTTCTGTATCCACTGCCTCTGGTTTTTTAGATAGATACTGTCTAAATCATCCGCCTGACTCCAATAAATGGCAGGTATGGAGACAAGCTGCCGGTATACACGGTTAATCCTGTAATGACCTCTGTCTGCTTCACTTTCCTCTGTCTGGCATCTTTCAAAATCCTGCCATGACTGAAAGTCTGCGATACTATATGCAAAATTTACTGCCATGTATCTGGAAAGCCCCGTATTTTCATATAAAATTTCCTGTCGTATACTGCTGCTGACAGTATCCCTGTTCCCCTCATATGCTTCCAGCAGTCTCATGTTCTCACAAAACTGCAAAACCCGTACAAGAGATTTTCTCTGGGTAAATGATGTCCAATCCACATCGAGCACACCTTTTAACTGCAGCTCCAGCATATCCACCAATTCCGATAATAAAAACTGCTCCTGCTCCTCTTTATCTTCCAGAAAGGCTAAGACGGCGCAAAAAAGACAATAATCCCTGCTTTCTGTAAAGTCTGTAATTCCCATAAAGCCTTCCGCATGGGCAGGAATTTTTTCTGCCTTTAATATCTGTTCGTTATTAATAATTGCCCACCCTAATTGTTCACGAAAAAACTTCTGACATTTGGGCAGTTCCCTGCGCACTCTCGTATATAATTCTTTATCTTTCTTTTTATCAATCCAACAGTTTTCTATTAACGCCTTTACTGCTTCCATTCTATTCATCCTCAAACTGAAATACGTATACAGGCATCACCAGTTCTCCATCCTCACATTTCAAAGTATGGCTGCCCTCTAGCTTTTTTAAGCGAAAGGCCTGTCCATATTCTGTCCGCCCGCTTTTAGAAGCAGTCAGATTGGCCTGCGCAATCCAGCGCAGAAGCGTTTCCCTGGTAGCCGCCGAGATACAGTCATTGATCTGGCTGATATCCAGCTGGTTATCTCTGATATATTTAGTAACCAGCCTTTTGTCTTCTTCGAGTTTTTTCAAATATTGATTCCGCTGTGCAAGCTTTTCCAGATTTTTACTTTCAAAGCCTGACTTATACATTCTGGGCTTATATGTTCTGGTATGCGGCTTCAATTCATATTCTGATGGTATTTCATCAAAAACACCACTGTTTATGCTATCAGTAGACCGTGGGCAGTTTACTTTAAAATGCCTTACATGCTGTATTCCAAATACATGTGCCGAAAGTTTATGTGCCGTTTCCACAGTTTCGCACTGTGCAAACATCTGAATAAATTTCTTATAATCTTCCTTACGGCTGATTCCCCAATTTTGCAGCTGTACAATCAAAGCTGCATTCTGTATGATTTTTCTAATGACTTCATCTGTAATATCCAACACTTTCTGACTTTCGCTTGGATACTTATCTGTTGAAACAAACCAGTCCGACAAACTCTGCCATTTTCCATAGATGTTTCCCCTTATTACATTCTCTCTTAGATTCCGTATTTCCGAATCCGGATGCGGAATTGACAATTCACTTTCAATGACCTTTTCCAATACTTCATTTATTGTCTTCCGGGACAGATTTTTAATTATATTTTCTATTCGTATGGATTTACTCTGAAGCTGCTGCACAAATTCCTGTAAATAAGAAATAAATCTGTCTTTGTGTACAACAAACTCAACAGATTTAAAAATTTTATCTGATTTTCCTGAATAGAACTCCCTCAGATAATCCTGATAATTTTGATTTAATCTTTTAAAATCTTCCTGTAAATTGCTCCACCACTCATTTACTATATTTGGTTCCTGATGATTCATCTGTTCCATTTCACTCAGAGCGCTTTCTATCCGCACGAAATAATTCATAGAAAGATTACCGCTGTCCAGAAAAAGATTTTCCAGCCTTACCGTCATTCTCTCTATCTCTACCGCATATTCCGACATTGTATAACGGTATTGCTTATTTTTATATTCTGCAATCGTGTAAACCCTTTTAGGATCCTGAATAGGTGTAAGATTCTTCCAGCCAACCAGTGCTTCTAAGTCTGCTTTCAACTGTTCCATAGGATAATCCGAAAATTCCGGGTACTCCCTGAGCAATTCCAGGATCTCTTCCTTATATAACTGAAAATGCATCCTTTCATATTCCACAAAAAAAATCCTCATAATACGCCTGTATTGCGGAGCATTACCCGCGGATAAATATGCGGTTTCCTGAATTGATTCTAAATATTTCAACTATTATACCCCATGCCCGCTTTATCGGACTGACAATCAATCATAGAAGGTAGTCTCTATCACTTCATATTTTCCTGCAATAATACTACCTGTGGATAATTTATAGGAAGTGGCAGCATCCGGGTTAATAACTGTGGATTGCCGAACCCCTTATAAATTGTATCATAAAACAAACGGGAATAAAACCCATTGACTGGATTTCCTCTGGCTGGCCTGTCTATATGTTTTTTAATATCCCGCCAAAAATATACCCAGAATGCCAGAAAAACTATTCTTTTACTGCCCCTTAAAAAACACCCGAGCTATACTGCCCAGGTGTCCATACAACCCTATTATCGCATTTCGCATACCCGTTTCCGGGAATTCACTGTTCCGTATCGGTTACATCAATACAATATTTTCTGAAATAATGCCACAGGAATTTATGAAAGTCAAATATCTTCCTCATACAATGGTTTTTCGGAGGTCTTATAGGCATCTGTCAGGAATTTTCCATACTCTATATAGGAATATTTTCCTGTTTTAGAATCCAGCCGCAGTCTTGCGCAGAGAATGGTCACCTGATATAAAAATGCCTTTTCCCCTGCCGGAATGCGGAAGCTGATGGTCTCCGTCTGGCTATGGCTCCACTGATCTGTCAGGGAAACATTAAAGCCAAATTTTGCGCCTGCTTTAAAAACTGTTGCATTTATTTCAAAATTGACTTCCGCGGAAATTCCCACCGTAGTCTGCGTCATAAACCCGCTGGTCAGACTTTTGGAGTAAGTTGTTTCGGTTTCAGACATTGTATTATCAATGAATCCTACCTTCTGTAAATCGGTAGAATAAAAGACCATAGCTTCCGCATACTCTGTATCTGTTTTACAGGGAAGGGAGTTTATAAATGTCTCCATAACTGCCGGCGGCAGAAAATCATAAACCTTAATCTGAGAAACAATCGGTATGGAATTATGAAGAAGACAGCATGCGCCTTTTTTCCTTGCCAATACCATAGCATAATGCTTATCCAGCGTATCAGTGTCCATGTATAACACTGACCTTGCGCTTATATTCAAAGTCGTCTCATGTTTTGGCTCCTTCTTTTTTTCCTTGTAATTTCTGATCTGCAGACGCCAGTTGCATGTGGCGACTCCGACACCATCGCAGCTCCGGCTTTTAGGGTCATAGTTATATACCAGCATTATGACACGGTTGCCTGTAGCGTCATAATCCTGTTCAACGTCACTTTGATTCAGATTTTCCAATGCGTTGGAGAATGTGGCATTCAGTGTTGTTTTGTCAATTCCTTGTACCGTGGCGGCCGTACATGCCGTAGCGGCTCTCGTAAACATTTGCTTTATGGCTTCTACAGTAGAAAACTGCTCCTTTATTTCCCTTTCCGGTTCCTCTGCATAAGGAAAGTCTTTCGCATTATTCTTCAGGTATGTATAATTATCAATTTCCTGAATTATAAGAAGCTTTGAAGTGAACTGCCCTGTCGGTCCTTCTTCCCACGATCCGTCGGCTGCCTTTTTAAACCGGTCATAGAGCAGTGTTTCCAGGACGTTTTTGCTGTCTATGGATGACAGCATATTATCTGACAGCTGTTCCATCTTTATCTTTCCGCCATCCTTGTATACCCCAAAGGTGGTAAGGCTTCCAAGCCCGATTCTGGACGTCACATCCTCAATATTTTTCTTCAGCTTTTCACCATATGTTTCGCTGCAGTAAAGACCGAGAGCATTCAACTGCTTTGTCAGTTCCTCCGGATTCAGCTGTGTGGCCGGACGTTCATCCAGTTTGATGGGAATCCCATCAATATGAATCCCTTGGTTTGCCCTTGCTTCCGATACAATTAACGCCATATTTGTCTCCTCCTTATTTTGTTATGGATAATGTTACAATACCACAGTCAATTCCATTTTAATGGAATTAAGTTATTCTGTTTTTTGAATAACTTAATTCCATTTGTCAACCTGACATCAAACACATACAATAAAATTTTCCACATCAACTACAAAATCAGGAAAATGACTTTAAAACAACTCTACCCCGGCAGACTCTCCCTCACACACAGCGCCCCATATCCCGCGTGTGTCAAGTTACTGTCACAAACTTTTTTCAATTTTTTTGATTGAAAATCGCTGAAAGCCGCATAACTTCGTGGGGCGTGTGGTTCATTATTGCTAAGTTAGGGCAAAATTGGTGGTAAATTATTGTCAAGTTGATAAGTCCGCAATGCTGCCATTACTTTCTTCATGACTAACACAAGCAACGACATGGTAGTGGTTCTTTCTACATTCACTGAAAAATCTTTTAAGGAAATGTGCAGAAGACAAAAAAGAAACCGAACGATAAGATTATCATCGCTCTGTTTCCTTTTTGCTTTTTGGGGACTGTCGCTCAGAAGCATTATCCACTTGCAGCACCGTATTATCTGATAGTTCTTTACCTTCCAGCGGCATCTCCCGTTGTTCCCTTAATTCCCGGAGTTGTCCTATAACGGACGGCTTCTTTGCTTTCAAAGACGCAAGTATTTCATTCACATTAGACTGCGTAGTGACACCAGGATACTTTTTTCCAAACTCAACCAGCATGTCTTTGGAATTCTTTTCTTCCTCCGTGACTGCCGCATAAATGGTTTCATAGTTCCCTTTCTTCAACGCATCATGGATAAAGGAAACAGAATCCGCCGGAAATTCGTCCCAGCCTCCATAAAGATTGTGTACTGCCATATCAATCCTGTCTTTGGAAATTGGATCATCTCTGCGCTCATGTTCCGCAAGGATTCCAATAATATCTGAAAGGTCATTCTTATATTTTCTGCCGGAGCGCAGCTTCATGGCGATGAGATATTCCGCTGACACCGTGCGGATCTGGAGGACATTTGAAAATGTCTTGTAATAAACAGAAAACTGCTCCAGCTTCGGTGAATAAGAATCCGTACGCATAAAATCAGAATTCAGCCATCCATGAGGAAGATTGTATCTGTCACCAACCTTGCCTACAGCCTCTTTCATGGCTGAGGAAGCATGGATTACCGCATCCACATCCGTTGTCATTTCACGGAACCCATACCCCGTAAGGACGGCAGCCCCGCCAATCAGAATGATCTCTGCCGGGACTGCCGTGCCATTCCGCTTCTTAAATTCTTTTGCTAATTCTTTCAACATGGTATCAAGGTTCTCTTTTGTAAATACACTTGTACCTTTAGATGACATTACGCACCTCACTCTCCACAATGTTAAACTGCAAAAATTCAGGGATTGCCTCCTGTAGCGCTTTTATTTTCGGTGCATCGCTACCAGAGACAAATGCTGCCGTCAATATGCCGGTGGAATAAAGCGGCTCCTTTAATTTGCAACAGCGCAGATCATCATAACTTGTACAGACTGGGACACTGTTTATTCGACTGATATAATCCAGCATTGCCAGCAAATACAGACATTCCCGATACCATCCCCTCTGGTAGTACACCCTGATATCATCCTGCTCCAACGTATCTATGATAAAATCAATGTCACCCATTTCTTTTACCCGGTGGCATACACTGCTTTTATAAAGTTCAAAGCTGTCCCTCTCTTCGGATGAAAACTCTAACAGGGATTCCATGGACACTCCAAGCGCTTCTGCAATCTTATAGACTGTCTTTACGGAACAGTTTTCGAGCTTTGTCTTCCCATTACATATATCACAGATCGTAGTATACGGAACTCCGCTATTTTGGGAAAGTCTATATTTTGTGACAGCTTTCTGCTCCATCAGTTTATTCACATTCATACAGTCCACCTTCCTTCTATCAATGGAATCTCCAGAAATAATATGGTTATTTCAGTATAACGACATGCCGTTATAAAGTCAATCAGAAAAATTTTCAAACAACATTGCAAAGAATTTCGTCTTTCGTGCAAATTCCGGCTACTTATCTTATTCATCGAAAAATAAACACTTTATTCGACACTATATTTCACAAAAAACATACAAACCAACCTTAAAATCTACTTTCTTTTACCCCGGCAGACTGTTTTCCACACAAACCGCCCCATACCCCGATTGTGTCAAGTTAATGTCACGAACTTTTTTCACTTTTTTTAGCAAAATCTCTGGAAACCGCATAACTTTGTTGGGGTTGTAATAAATTAATGTCAAATTGCTTTAGGAAAAATTATTTTTTCAATATAATTTACTACAACTCCTCCGCGATCTAAGAGAATTTAACTCTCATCAGATTATCCTATGCATCTTCCCTTCCACACAATTCGTATATTTCACTCTTTCAAATGTCTCCTCATATACTTAGATAATCCTCCATCGTCAGCCGAACAGTGTAATTCCAGATATTTTTTGTGCTATTCTTCAACCATGCTTTTTTCCATTTCAGCGCATACCATTCTAACAACGTAGTTAGTATCATGTTTGCATTTTGAAATGATATAATCTTTGGTTTCATCCGAAATTCCACTTACTTTATGAAGATTCCGCATAATCAAGTTTTTAATATATACACTGCCTGAATCTATAAGGGTCGCTAATTGATGATTTACAATGCCTTTATTCTCTGAATTGCGAGACAGTGCGAGAAAAATACGCGTTGCATTCCACCTTATATCTATAAACTCAGAACGTAGCCATTGTAGAACATTTTGAAGAATAATGGCTTCTACTCTAGCCGGTAGCATAATCGTATCTGTAGTCTCCAAATATTGAATAATCAGATTAGTTACTGCGATTATAGTTGCCACACTATCTTGAATATAAGGCATCAATTCAAGAATGTCATTATACACATCTTTGCCCATAGAGCTATACAAAAACTGCAATCCAATTTTCAGAGAAATGCTATCAATATTGGAAGAAATAATTGAGTACTCCGCTACTTCAATTGTCTCTTGCTGAATAAATAATTCCTCATATATGCTTTGATTGCGTTTATAATCCTCCGGATATCTTACCGCAATACAGATGAGGAGTGCTATTGCATCAAGTTTTATTGAAATACCCTCTTTAGAAATAAGAAGTGTATCTGCTATCGTAGATATGAGCATATCCATTGTTTCGGAATTACATGCCACCTCTTTCCTCAATAAAATGGTTCTTACAGTTGCAATCTCACGTATACCATGTCCAAAATAAGCACCATTTTTTCCCTGTATTTCATTGCTTTCCTTGATCTTTTCTACATATTCCTTCACAAATACGGGCATGTCCTCTTTTTCATTTTCAGTAGTTTCCAATTTATAAATTCCTCTGTAATAGTCTGGAAAATACTCTGCTACCTTCTTATTCATATCTTCTGTCAAAACAATATTTTGCTTTCTAAGAATGCACAAAAAGGTAGGGGAATAATTAATTTCCTCTCGTTCCTTTTCACTATCAAGCAAACGGTTAATATGTTCAACCAAATCCTGTGCAGATTCAGTGCTCATCTTTCGCAAATCAATACGATTGGCAATAAAGTTAAACATCTCTATATACCAGCGCCTATAATGCTTTTCAATAAACTGACAGCAAATTTCACTGAGTGTATCTTGCGACATACGATAAGCTACACCTGAGAGGCACTTGAATATATCCTGACCGATAGACACAACAGAACTCTCACTACTTAACCAAGATTTCATTTCACCGACAGTAGATTTTGCGTAACGTTCAAAACATTCATCATCCAAGAAATAACCTACCGCACCAAATGCTAACCACTGGCTGCTTAACCTTTTATGTTTGATTGGATGATTTAAGCAAAAATCCATAATTGACGCGGCTTCTTCGGAAGATAAATTATTTAAAATTTCAGGATAAGAATCTTGAATCCCCTTAATTTCCTTTCCTTCAAAAATCGCAAGTTTATACAAGTTTAGTTTAAAGTTCCAATCATCATATTTACAACATAAATAGAATACAAAATTTCTTATTTTCTCATAGATAAGTAAAATATGAGTCAAAGAGCCATTATACATAGATACTATAAAGGAGCTTGCAAGCATTTCACCATATTGATCTAAATTATTACCTAAAGTGACCGAATAAGGAGATTCTGTTTTCTTTTTGTACAAACCTTCTATATATTTTTCGTACAATGATTCATCAATACGGTCTAAAATAGGGTAGTAGAGTTCTTCGTTACTTTCCGTTAGTTCTTTTTGTGCTGGTGCATCGGAAAATTTATTTCTTGCCGTGCAACAAACCCAGTGTTCATTGCGCAAATCTACCAAAATATCTTTTATGATCCATGTCGGCTGATTCGTTTCCTTTGCAAGGTTCAACGCCTCTTCAAGGTATTCTACACACTTTTCGATATCTCCGGAAAAATGCGCCTGTATTGCCCGCCAACGCATCTGAACAATTTGATAATGCCCATCATCCTGCTGTGCTTTCAGTACATCCAAATACATTGCTGTATTAAAGTATTTAATGGATTTTCCTTCAAACAATATTGGAAGGAACTGAAGCCCCCATTCGTCAAATTCGCTTGTTTTTTCCATTTCATCCTGAAATCTACCTCGGGAATATCCAAGCACAAACTTTAGTATATAATCTCTGCATTTATCCACATTCTTTAATGCTGTTTTTGGAATTGTAGGCAACTGATATTTTTCCGTTCCTGCAACTTCTACACTTTGAATCTCATCGGCCTCATTTGGTTTTAATACGATTCTTCCAGTACAATAATAATGATAGACAGCAATAATATCATCAAGTAATGCCCGAGAGCCACATTGACTTAATTCATAAAAACTATGAACTGTCTTGCTTTTGGCAAAATGTGCACCCATTAGACTTTGTTCTAATGTGGTTTTTTCCTTTTGAGTTTCATCGCAAAAATAATACAAGGCTTTAATGTTATACTTTTTGACAATATCGATTTCAGCCTGCACTCCTGGATTGATTCCATCAGCATTATCAATCAAGAAAATACAAATGTCACTGTCTTCTAACGCCCATGTATAGTGAACACCTGCAGGTAATGTAGATGCTCCTTTTCCTTCAAAAGTATACACATCGGCTAATTGTGTAGATTCAATAGCATTTTTCAACTCAATTCGCACTTTATCATACTTCTCAACTCCACAAATGGAACTAATAAATACCTTTATTTTTTGACCTGAAGCCATTAACAAAGGAGATATTCTTTCCTCTGCTTTTGTATACTCCCATGAAAGTCCACCAACAGGTGTGCTTATTCCTGTTAATCTTACGCCCATATCTTTCTCCAAACTAATTCAAATCTTCGTATATATATACCACTCTTTACTCAATCAATTTTATCTGCTCTGCCGCATTAAGAATATTCAACTGATACTCCGCAATCTCTTTTAAAATATGAAATCTTTCAGTCTTACTTCTCCCCTCACGGATCATTTGCGCATTATGTGTCTCCAGATTGGATAAAACCGTCAATTCACTAATTGAAGCAAAATCTCTTACATTATTCTTTTTTGCTAATTCAGGATTCTCATTTCTCCATGCTTTTGCAGTAAAACCAAATAATGCAACATTCAAAATATCTGCTTCCTCTGCATATGCCAGCCACTCCAAGTTTTCTTTATAATTTCCAGATGGAATCAAGTAATTTTTGACTGCGTCCGTCTGAATCAAATAATTATTTTTAGACAAAAATCTTTTTGCATCCCACTCAATTTGCTTCGCATCATTCTCCGCTTCTTTCAATCTTTGGAATTCTTTGATCAAGTATAATTTAAAAACAGGACTGATTGCCGAGGCAAACTCAAACGCAATATCTTTATGTGCATAAGTTCCTCCATATTTTCCACGCTTCACAAATAATCCTATCGCTTCTGTCTTTTCAATCCATTCTGAAACGCTTAACACAAATGTATGTAAACCTGCCTCACTTTTAAAGTGGTCGAATTCGACCACTTTAAAAGCAGGATTATATATCTGCTCCCATGTTCCTAAAAATTCTAATGTTGCTCTGTTACGCATCCAATTTTTTACAACATCTGCTCCTCTCGACTCACCAACTTTTGCTTTAGCGATATCGGTTATACAAATGTAATCATCAAAATTCTCTTCAGACACAGTAATATTAATATTTTGCACCACAATCGCTTTACTTTTCGCCATTCTTTTCTCCTCTATCGTATCAACCAAAATCTTTACTATTAAAAGTATATCATATCACTTTCATTTCATCAATCTTTTTCGAACGTAAGTTCTGTTTTTATCCGCGATTTTCTATTATTAAAAAAACACTTATCTATATTTATCAACTGTCAAATATAAGATTCAAACAATGCATAGCAAACACTTAATTTGACAAAATATCTGATAATATAAAGTACTTATTATTCCAAAAATCTCCCTGATTCTACATAGGAATACTGTTTTCAACGCAAAGCGCCCCATACCCCACCCGCGTGTGTCAAGTTATTGTCACGAACTTTTTTCACTTTTTTTAAAGCAAAATCCCCGGAAACCGCATAACTTCGTTGGGGTTGAGGTAAACTAATGCTAAGTTAGAAGGAAATTGGTGGTAAATTATTGTCAAGTTGTTTCTAAAAATCACTCTTTTCCCAATGCGATTTCTAACAACTCCACTGCAACCTGAGCCGACTTAATTCTCATAAGATTATCCCACGCATCTTCCCTGCCAAGCAGATTCATTCCTCCATGCCATACCAGTTCGTCATCAATAACCGCAAAATGTTCTGCCACTTCATCCTTTACGATTACATAAATACCATCTTCCTGCATTTCCTGAATCATTTCCTGATTAAACTCTGAGCTTCCATAAGCTTTATTCTGTGGTTCCTCCGTTATAACCGTTACTTTTACCCCGGCTTCCTGTCTCAGTTTTACAAGGTAAATAAAACGCTCCACCTTATCTTGCGTAAGTTCAGGACTGGATACAACAATTCCCTTCTCCGCTTCAATAACATCCCTTTCAAACACATCCATATAATTTCCGGAATCATAAATTGAGTTTACTGTCTGTTTCGAAACATTACTATTTGTTATCAGTTGAAACCCAGTCCTCTTGTATGTACGCAGTCTTTTTGCATACATGTTATCAAAAACTCGAATATGAGAATCTATATAATCATATACGATGACCTCTCTTTTCCCTTCATAATCACGATTTAATCTTCCGATATACTGTTCAAGTCTTCCAGAAAAAGATACCGGTGCCGCTAACATCAGTGTATCCAATCTCGGATAATCAAACCCTTCACCGATTTTCTGTCCCGTTGCCACTAAAATCAAGCTCTTGTCTTTTGGCACTTCTTTCAGTCTTCTTCTCATATCCAAATTTTCTTTATCACTGTTATCGCCATATAAAAGAAACACATGATCCGCATCTTCCAGTAAATGCTCATACAGATATTTCGCCTGTTCCTTATATTTCGTCAAAATAACCGGCGTTCTTCCTGCGCTTATACAGTTTCTTGTATCTTCAAGAATCATATCGTTCCTGACAGGACTTGTGCTGATCAGAGAATATGCACCATTGATATCATTTTTGCTTTCATTTGTATCGATCATTCTTGTATACCGCGGATATACATAGTGACCAATTCCCTGCTCGACTACCCGTTCTTTTGCAGTATAGCTGTGCCTTACCGGTCCTAACAGCATATAAATAATTTTCTCCAGATCATCCCCTCTTTTGGGTGTTGCCGATACACCGTAAACATATCTTGCATTCACTTTTTTCATAACTTCAACAGATGTGTTGGAACCACAATGATGGCACTCGTCCATCAGTACCATGCCATAGGAATTAAGCAGATCAATAAATCTCCCCTTACTATAAACGGAACCAACCATAGCCACATCAATGATCCCTGTTAAAGTATTCTTACTGCCGTGCAAAATGCCAATCACACTGTCCCTGCGTTTTTCCCTGCCGCTTTTTGTTTTGTAAGACGGCAGTTCTTCATCTACGGTCAAAAATTTATTTAATTCTTCTATCCACTGCTCCAGCAAATCTTTGCTGTGAAGCAGAATAAGCGTATTTACTTTTCTCTCCGCGATAAGATAACTACATACCACTGTTTTTCCAAATGCAGTTGCCGCACTGAGAATGCCGTGGTCAAATGCCAGTAAACGCTGAGCCGCCATATCCTGCCGGGTCTTCAAGTCACCGTTAAAGGATACTCTTATCGGTCTTCCCTTTTCTCTGTGATCTATTATTTCATATTCGATATCAGCCTCTTTACAGGCAGCAATCAGGTTATCATAAAGACCTCTGGGAATGCAGATATATCCTTCCGTATCTTTTCCCATATACACAGCACTAAAATTATAATAATTAGAATATCCAAGCCTTTTATTTTTGTAAAACACAGGATTATCAAAAGCCGCCATACTTCTGATCTGATTCTGTAGTCGCGGCATAAGATTTAATGTGTCTATATAAATACCGTCTGCAAGAACAATATGCATTTTCCCGATAACATCTGATTTAACAAAACCATCCTTTTTCTTCCATGGCTTCGGACGGTTTTGAACAGCGGAAGGAATCAGCTTTCCAGTTTCCTCCGCAAACTCTGTCTGCCATTTTTCCATACATTTTTCTATATCCTCTGACGAGAGCTTTTTTGTGTGGTTCAATAAAATATCCCACTGATCCGGATAAGCATTCCAGTTTTTATCAACAAAAGCACTGTTTCCATTTTTCAGAGCCCTTCCCTGCAATGGCAGTGCAATTAAATTCCCTATACTGCTTGCAACATCCTGAGACGGATACATTCGATCATAATAGTGGAAAGATTTCAGGTTAATGAATGATGAACCTTTATCCAGCAGAAGAAAACCAAAATTCCTTGCAAGAGATGCCGGTATTGGCTTTTTAAAAAATATCCAGACATGCGCTCCTCTTCCTGACCTTGATCTTTCTACTAATGGTGTAATGCCATTCCGTTCACAGATTAATCTCAGGGCATCCACTTCTTCGTGCCATTCGTCATCAACATTCGCAAAATCCGTCTTTTCGGCGCCTTTTTCATGATTGTCAAAATCAAAAACAATAAACCGGCACGTACCATCCGGAAAAAGAGGGTACACACCTAATACATCCGCACCGTCTTCCCTGTATCCCAGAAGATGCTCCATAATTTTCTTAGGTTCAAGTTTTGTCCATTCTGTATTTTCACATGCTTCACAGTTGATTTTTTCACCGCGTTGTTTCGGACATATCCTGTTATTCCATCTGTTATTACATTGTGGAAAATATCCCCCCTTGGCACCTCTTTTGGCATAAACATCCGTCCTTCCCCAAAACATGGCAAAATATTTATTTACCATATCTTCTGTAATATATTGATGTAAAATGCGTTCTCCCTGATCCGGATCATATTCTTCGCTCGTCGTGGTTTTCTCTTCAAATATATTTTGAGGCGCATAAGCAATATTCGCTTTTTCCAACTGCTCTTTTAATCTTCTGTTTTCATCCTGAAGACTCCGTACCAGCTTTCGAAGAGAATCCAGGTTATATGCTTCTATATTCATATAATTTCCTCACGAGGTCTTCCGCCATTCCTATATTTTCTTCTTAATAGACCACTTCCCTTTCTTGGTAGCTCCCTCTCGCTCAAGAATCCCCTTATTTTTCAATTTGTTCATAGCATATCTGATTCCATTTTTTGACATTCCAATCATTTCTGCCATTTTATCCTGTGTAATTTCCGGGTTCTTCAAAAT
Organism: uncultured Lachnospiraceae bacterium; assembly: GCA_910585465.1. Taxonomy (GTDB): domain Bacteria; phylum Bacillota; class Clostridia; order Lachnospirales; family Lachnospiraceae; genus Hominiventricola. The sequence goes on from CAJUEW010000014.1 coordinate 51,528, forward strand.
AAGGCTCACTATCTTCTTCTCTGTATCCGATAAAGCAGATAACAATTCATCTTCTGTGCCAGTTTCTATATTTTCTATGCCAATTATCCTGCTTTCTATGCCAGCATTTGTCATTTCTGTGCTAGTTTCTATATTTTCTGTGCCAGTCATATCAAATATTTCTGTATTTCCTATGCCTGTCTTTATATTTGAACGATAAAAATTCACCCGGAACGCATCACCCATGTCAATAAATTCCGGCTCCGGAACTCCATATTCTCTACAGCCTCGAATCATTCTCTGAAGACCGGTCCCCCACTGTTCAATAATACCCATTCGGCTGAATACTTCTGCAATGCAAACATTACGGATTTTTGAACGCCCTGATATTGCCTGCTCCACTGTCAGTCCACCATACAACATGCCCGGAGAAGTGATTTCCACTCTGTTATCATAAATTGCTATCTGCACACAAGAATGGTCTAGATAGCACCTGTGGCATACAGAATTGATAATCGCCTCACGAATGCTTTCAGGCGGCAATTCATATTTGTCTTTCCGAACAATCCCATCAATTGTCGCACCAAGATTAATATGCTTTAATACAAACTGGTATGCTTCTTCAATCTGATTATAAATTGGTCCGGCAAATTCCCTTCTGTCAATGAATACTGCCCTGTCCTCCCCTCTAAACAATGCACATTGTATCTTAGCAAACCGAAAAGTATTACTTGTACACAGTATAAATGCATTTGTGGTCAGATAGTTCTGACCGCTTTTCTTCAAAATTCCCCAGTTTTCCAGATTTGTAATGGTTATCTCCCTTACTTTATTGATTGGAAGTTCACTTGATTCAGCAATATGCATCCGAATATCATTGCACAAATTCAAAGCCAGCTTCTCATCATAGTCTGCTTCAACATTGACAATCTCATCATACGATTTGCCTGTTCCCTGATATTCCAAATCTTTTAAGATTGCTTCATCCACTGGTCTGCTGGTTCCTGCCACACGAATATAAGTTCCATTCTCTTTTCCCATACTCCGGATATAATATGGTCTGTTCTGCCCCGGATATATTTCTATCTGAACGATACATTTCCCTTCTATTGTCTGGAACGTAACGTCAGGAACAATTTGAGGCATACACATATCAGAAACCGCATTGGCAATTTTGTCCATAATCTCAAAAACAGAGCTTGGTTCAACACCAACAATATTTCTTGTGACATCATCTACTCCAACAATTATTTTCCCACCCGACGTATTAGCATAAGCAACGATTGTTTTCAATATACTTTTTACTGTCATCCGGAAGCATAAGTTTAAATTCCACATTTTTCGACTCACCATTTTTGATTTCCTCAAGTGTCATTCCTCTTTCCTCCCTGCTGATTCGCTAAAAATTACAATTTAAGTTCTTTAAAAACTCTTCCATCGGATGCTCTTCTTTTTTCTCTTCTAATCTCTGTTCTATTATACGATCAATATCTTTTAATGATATGTAATTTCCCAAATTCCAGATTTCTATGTTCATTAAGTAAATAATTTTTTCCAAAGGCACTCCTTTTTGTTCAAGTAAATACCTCCCGAGAGAGCCACGTATATTGGCTGGTGTCAAAGATTTATAATATTCATCTTTTGGATCGACTTTTGTAAGTTTACTAAACACATCATTAATTACGTCTTCTTGCATTGGCTCTTTTCCATTATCTTTGGTACGATAAAAAACATAATCGCCACCTACATTAAGAGCTTTTAATCTTTCCAAAGCTGCTATGAGTTCTTTAGGCATACGCATTTCTTTTCCTTCTAATTTCAATTTATCTTTTATGCCCCCATCATTATTCCAATCAAAATTTTCTTTCCATTTTAATAATCGTAATTTTCTCCGTTCCAGACCAAAAGATAATTCCATTAAGAGCATGGTAACATCTCTTTCCTTATTTTTGCCGGTTCCTAAATACTGTATTGCCTTTTTTAGTTTATCCGGATCAATAACATTCCGCCTTTCATTTTGTTTCAATGTTTTAGAAAATCCATCCAGCATTTCTTTTGTACTAATATCAAATAAGCGATTTTTAGACATACAACACATAAAATCCTTAATATAGAAGAATACATTTTTCAAAGTATTCTCACTTTTCAGTTTTGTTTTCTCTCTTATATAGCTATAAAAATCCTGCCTCTCTATTCTATCATAAATACTATCTGCCATGTTTTTATAATAGTCATTTTTCATATCTACACAGCAGTATTTAAAAAAACGTTTTAACGCTGACGAGTAAGCTGTCCAGCTTTTTTCGCTTCCTTTATAATAACAATTTTTATATTCGGCAATATCTTTATAGTAACAGGTATTTGGAGCAATACCCAATATATTGTCATAAGAAAAAAAATCAAAATAATCCTGATCTGAGTTTATACCATGAACAATCTTTAAAACTGTCTTTTTCGTTTGAAAATTCGCTTTTCCTTTACCGATACCATTGTTAAATAACCAAATTCCTTTGGGGCTTATTACTATCCCCCATTCCACTGTACTGTCTTTTACTCCTTTTTCCGTATAATCTCTGAACAAACGATTTACGATATTTCTTTCATCCACTTCATCAAATGTTATTTTGATTTTCAGCTCATCATTTATGATATATATGTGTTGTTCTTTGCGCCAATCTATTCTCTTGGATGAAGAACAATCATATTTTAATTTCTTTAGAAAAATTTCTTCAACCACACATTGACGAAATTCCTCTATAGATTTTTCCGTTTCCATGCCTAAAAATCTCTTTGACTCTGTCTCTATCCTTTTTAGTGCATCTGATTTTGTTCGCATACTGATATCCTTCTTTTCCATGATTTATTAATAGGATACCATATCCAAGAAGGAATTAAAATACTTAAAATATTATTTTAAATGGTTTTTTCGGATATATAACAATATTAATTCTATGATTTATCGTATAATAAGCACCTTGTTCGACATCTTATATGCCAAAACAAAGTGCTTATTCCCCTAAAAATCTACTCCCCTCTACCTCGGCAGACTATTTTCAACACACAGCGCCCCATACCCCACCACCGGATTCGGATATTTTTTAAAGGCAGGCAGGGGCTGCGCACCTCTCTGAAGGTACGCCTTCACCTTCTCCCCATACAGAAACGGATCATTTCCATCCGTAATTCCGTACTGCATCAGGAGTGCGGCCGCCCCGGTCACGAACGGAGTAGCAAAGGAGGTTCCGGTCTGGCTTACATAACGTCCGTCCGGAGCTGCTGTCTGAATATTTACCCCCGGCGCAACCAATGTAGGCTTTTGCAATCCCCCTTCTTCTGTCCCCCTGCCGGAAAAATCCGCATAAGCATCCGTCATGGCATTGTAGGCACCCACCGTAATAACCTGCCGGGCAGTGGACGGTATTGTCAAGGTATTGCTCTCTACCGGACGCAGAAACCTCGTTGCACTGCCGATAGCGGAACGGCTTGGAAACCACATCTGATAGGTACCGTCCACAATATGCTCCGGCACCAGACGAACATTCCAGATACCAGAGTCAATATACTCACCGGACGGAATAAAATCCACATAGATTTCCTGTTCCACACTGTAAGGCCCTGGTTCTCCATAATAGACCAGAATCTCTGTCCTCCCTGCCTGATAGCGCTGAGTGGACGGGCGTTCATACAAGGGCCCTATGATTGTTCCGTTTGGATGTACAAGAAAAATACGAAAAGTATCCACATAATTTTTCCAGATCTGAAGACTCAGCGTCGGCTCATAGGATGCCACGACAAATTCCACATTCTGAATCTCCCCTTCCCGAAGCGTACCCTCTGTGTGTCCCGCTGCAGCTCCTTCGTTGCCGCTTCCCACACAGACAACAGACTTCCACAGATTGCTTATATCATCTATATAAGTTTCCAGAAGACTTCTTCCTGTATGGGAGCCATAGGTATTTCCAAAGCTGATATTGATGGCAACCGGCATCTGATACTCCAGAGCTTTCCTGACTATATAGTCAAGTCCCTGCATCAGCTCTGTAGTTCTGGGAAAGCCGTCCGACCTGGGATTTCCCAGCTTAACAACAATAATTTCGCTCTCATAGGCAACTCCGTTATTTCCCGCAGCAATTGCCAGTACGCCGGTTCCATGTCCTGTAACATCCCTGCTGATCGGCATTTCCTCCGGTCCGGACAAAGCTTCATTCAGCTGCTCCTCAGAAAATTCGGTTCCCAGATGATACCCGGAAGGAGGCTGCCCCTGAACACTCTGATCCCACAGCGCACGAATTCTGGTCGTTCCGTCCGGTTTTCGGAATTCCGGATGACGGTAGTCTGCTCCGGAATCCAGCACTGCAACCAATGTTCCCCGCCCGGTCAGATTAAGCGGAGGCCTCTGTACCGGAGTCATGCAGGAGGCCCGTTTTCCGGAGGCTCTGGAAAAGTACAGTCTCTTTGGTTTCTCAATATATTCAATTTCAGGAATTTCTGAAAGTCTGTCAATTATGGATTCTCTGACCACCAGAATAGCATATTCATTTATCAGCTCCGTCACCTGTATGGCTTCCGATGCAATCTGCTCCAGGCTGCCGGAATATTTCACAATTACCTCCCATGTTCTATCCTGAGGATCATATCCAGTCTCCAGGACTATAGATTTCTCCCTCTCCTCTTCTGTTGCATTCAGGGCAAGATTTAATTGATTCTCTATTTTCTGATCCATTTTATAGAAAACCCTTTTCTTTCCAGATTATGTAGTGTTTCCAAAAAAAGAAACGTTTTAATTTACAACAAGGGTAAATCTATATATAATGATTCTAATCAGAATACCACCGAGGAGAAAATATAAATCACATTATGGAACTTTCATTTGGAGAACAAATTAAGATTATTTTAAAAAGAAAAAATATGACTATAAAGGATCTGGCTGCCTTATACGAAGAACAGACCAACAATAAAATGTCCCGTCAGAATCTGACTCAGAGACTGAAACGGGACAATTTTCCTGAGCAGGATATGCACATTATTGCCGCTTTGCTGGGGTATCATGTATCCGTTCAACTGACTCCGGCCACAGTACCGCTGCCGGAATTTGTCCATACAGCTTCTGCAGCTCCCGAACGGCCGGTCACTCCCGTGCAGACTTTGGGCCCTGTTTCTGATACTGTCAGCGCATCATCCCCCCATGAGCCCGCCTCGTCTTCATCAGCCTCCCCTGGGCCCTCCTCCATGACCTTTCAGATTCCGGATGCTTTCCGCAGGAACAGAACGCAGGGAGAAATAAATCCTTTTACGGGAGAAGAATATCTGACCAACACCGTGCGCCGCCATCCGGATATGGACGAGTTCGTCCAGGTATATGATCAGAGCACACACACCTGGTCAGATGTACAGGAGGATTATTTCTGGGAATTCCAGGAGAGAAAAAAACAGATGATGGGCAAAGACTACCAGGCCCCGATTCTTATTTAATCAGGAGCCGTAAAGCTCTGCCGCAAAATACGGGTATCTGTTTTAGGATTCCTGCATTTTGCAACGGCAGGCATCTTTTTTATTGTCCCTCCTGCCCGCTTTTTTCCAGGGCCTTCCTTCTCCGGCTGATCATTCCTCCGATTCTTCCGGTCTCTCTGGAAGACAATGCCTTCCATCCTCCTTCCCTCACTTTATCAAGCAGTCCTAATTCCTCCGCGATCTCATATTTCAGTCTGTCATGAGGCTCCAGCTTTTCAAAATCAAGGTTTTTGTTTTCTTCCATATTTTTACACTCCTTCCTTTTAGATGGAGTATAACCAGATTTCTACGCCTTATACCTCATTTCTTCAGAACAATTCTTGACAATCCTAAAGAAAACCGATACACTTTTCCATAAACAAATATTCTGCGGTCAGTAAACAGCGGGACAGGCCCGCTTGTTTTCTCTGTTGTCTGCAGGCATACATACATATTTACAATAGGCAGAAAAGAGGATTTTATGTACCATACAGTCATAACCTTAAAAAAGGGAGAGGGCCGCACCGTAAAAGCAGGCGGTATGTGGATTTATGATAATGAAATTGACAGTATTATGGGTTCCTTTCAGAATGGAGACCTGGTAACTGTCCGCGACTTTGACGGCTATTTTATGGGATATGGCTTTATTAATATGCACTCTAAGATCCGGGTAAGACTTATGTCCCGCAAAAAGGAACATATTATCGATGAGGCTTTTCTGGAACGCAGAATACGAAATGCCTGGGAATACCGCAAAACTACCTGTGATATCGGATGCTGCCGTATCATTTTCGGTGAAGCAGACTTTCTTCCGGGCCTGATCGTAGACAAGTTTTCCGACGTATTGGTGGTGGAATCTCTGGCTCTGGGCATTGAACGGCTGAAGCCGCAGATTCTGGATATTTTAAAGCATGTTCTTGCAGAGGATAGTATAAAAATCCGGGGAATTTATGAACGAAGCGATGCCAAAGTCCGCGAACAGGAGGGTATGGAACGTTTTAAGGGATTTATCGGAGAACCCTTTGATACCAAAGTGGAAATTGTAGAAAACGGAGTCCGTTATATAGTAGATGTGGAGGATGGTCAGAAAACCGGCTTCTTTCTGGATCAGAAATACAACCGGCTTGCAGTTCAACGGCTTTGCAGAGAAAAAAGGGTGCTGGACTGTTTCACCCATACAGGTTCCTTTGCACTGAATGCCGCGGCAGCCGGCGCTTCCAGCGTGCTGGGCATTGACGCTTCCGAATTCGGCTGCAGACAGGCAGAGGAAAATGCCCGTCTCAACGGCATGTCCGATCGGGTATCCTTCCGTTGCGCAGATGTATTCGAGCTTCTTCCGGAGCTGGAAAAGCAGGGGGAATCCTATGATATCGTTATCCTGGATCCTCCCGCCTTTACCAAGTCCCGCAGCTCCGTAAAAAATGCAGTCAAAGGCTATCGTGAAATCAATTTTCGAGGCATGAAGCTTGTAAAGGACGGCGGCTATCTGGCCACCTGCTCCTGTTCACACTTTATGAATCCTGAGCTGTTCACAAAAACACTCCGGGAGGCTGCCCATAAAGCTCATAAGCGTCTCCGTCAGGTAGAGTTCCGCACCCAGTCCTGCGATCACCCTATTCTATGGTCTGCAGACCAGTCCTATTATCTGAAATTTTACATCTTTCAGGTATGCGAAGAATTATAGGAGAAATAAAAGCCGGAAAACGGCGTAAATAAAGGCTTTTCGGAATTTTATGAAAATTATCCGGAAAGCCTTTTTTGTTGGTTTGACACCATTTTGTTACTTCCTGCAGCTACACCGGAATCACTCTTCCAAGAGCGAAGGAATAAATCAGCCGCTCCTTTACCTTTTTCCCGGTCATCATCTGAAGCGCTTTCTCATAATATTCCAACTGTGCGCGGTATTTTTCTGCCAGCTCCTCCGCCCGCAGCACCCGGTCAGTTTTATAATCCAGAACTACAATCTCATCGTCCTCATAGAAAAACGCATCAATAATTCCCTGAATCAGCACTGGTTCCTCCGAAGCAGAGGTATCTACCTCCCTTCCCGGAAGTCCTATGACAAAGGGCTGCTCCCGGAACAGTTCTTCTCTCTCCTTTGCCTGCTGCATCCTTACGGCAAGTCTGCTCTCTGCAAATCTTAAAAAATCTGACGGACGCACAGCATTTTTCTCCTCCTCTGTCACTTTTCCAAGCTCCACAAGACGAAGAAGCTCTTTCTCCACATGCGGCAGATCTGTTATATCTGAAAAGTCCATCCATTCCATAATCGTATGATAGATGGTTCCCCTTGCAGCTCCGCTCTTTTCCTCCGTCTTCTCAATAAACTGGGGAATCAGAGGAATGATGTCCGACTCCGGATACAGCTCCTCTCCGCTGTCTGACTCTTCCTGCATCCGCAGCTTTTTAAGCTCCGTGACACTGTATTTCTGCTTCGTCCTCTGTTCCGGATTCCAAGAATACTCCCAGGACAGACAGGTTTTTACCTGATCATACAGTTCATCATCCCTGCCCCCAAACCATATGACTTTTTGCATATCATCCCTGGACAAAGCGCTCTTTATCTGTTCCTGCACTGCGTTTTTAACAATTTTCTCCAGGGACATCTGCGCCCGTCTCAGGCTGCTGCCCTGAGCGCTTCTTCCGGAAAGCACCCACTCCAGACAACAGTCCGCACCGGCCAGCTGAAGAAATAAAGGCTTCTCTTCCCCGTCCGCTCCTGCTTCACCCAGAAACCGTTCCTTTGCCATTCCGGTCAGTATGAGCTTTTCCCTGGCACGGGTCATGGCAACATACAATATCCGCAGCTCCTCTCCCAGACTGTCCAGAAAATTCTGACGCCGGATAAACTGCTTCAGCAATGTGGGTCTTCGCATCCGGCTCTCCAAATCTACATAATCCAGGCCGATTCCATACTTATTGTGGAACACAGCCTTATCCCGGCTCTCCTGCCGATTAAAGCTTTTCCCCATACCTGCCGCAAAAACTACCGGAAACTCCAGCCCCTTACTATGATGAATACTCATAATTCGTACTGCCGCCTGGCCGGCCCCGGAAATATCTGCTTCTCCGAAATCCATCTGATATTTCTGCATCCGTTCTATATACCGGATAAAGTGAAACAATCCGTGATAGCTGATTTTCTCGTAATCCTGAGCCTTCTGAAGCAGCATTTCCACATTGGCAAGGCGCTGTTCTCCGCCCGGCAGCGCACATACCTCGTCCAGGAATCCGGTTTCTGTCAGAATCTGCCAAAGCAGCTCCTGAATCGATGTACAGGCGGCCCGTTTCCGGTATCGTTCTATCTGTCCATAAAATACAGTCAGACGTCTCTTAAGCTCCTCATCAGGGCCGCTTTCCAAATATCTTCTGCATGCTTTCGCATACCCTTCCTCCGGAAATGCCGCCTTTATCATTGCCAGCTCTTCTGACGTGAATCTTCCCAGCATACTGTGCATAGCTGCCGCCAGAGGTATCTCCTGAGTCGGATTATCCAGCACCTTAAGGTAAGAAAGAAGTATCTCCACCTCCATAGTCTCAAAATATCCTTCCCTGGACTGGGCGCTTGCCGGAATGCCTTCCTCCTGCAGGACACGCACGAAGGTCTCGCTCCATCCGGACATCGTCCGAAGCAGAATGACAATATCGCCGGGAGTTATCTTCCGCAGCCTGCCTTTTTCAGACACCTGCTCCATTGCAAGCATCCTGCGGATCCGGGCCGCAATCAGATGAGCCTCCGCCTCCTGCTTCGTCCAACTGCATTCCGGACGCAGCTCTTCCCATTCCTCCTGGGAAAGAAGCAGAAGCTCCGCTTCACATGCCTCATTTTCCGGATAAGAGGCGCCTGCCCTTAATGCCGCTGCTTCATCATAATCAATACCTCCCAGCTCCCGGCGCATAATTCTTTCAAATATTTCATTGACCGGGCGGAGCACTTCTGGGCGGCTCCTGAAATTTTGATGCAGATCAATACGTATCCCCTCCTGCCCATCCTCATAGAGGCTGTATTTTTGAAGAAACAGCCCCGGCTCTGCCTGGCGGAACCGGTAAATGCTCTGCTTCACATCCCCGACCATAAACCTGTTGTCCCTGCCTCTGCGTTTTCCGCAGATGCTGTTCAAAATCGCCTCCTGAACCAGATTACTGTCCTGGTACTCGTCCACCATAATCTCCTCAAAATAATCTGCAAATACCTCCGCAGCCTCCGACGGGATCAGCTCCCCATCCTCCTCTTTGGTCAGAATACGCAAAGCCAGATGCTCCTGATCGGAAAAATCCAGAATATTCTGCTTCCGCTTCTTTTCCTCCAGCCGCTCCATAAATTTAAGTGTCAGCTCCACATAAGTCCGGACATTTCCGCCGGTCCTGCGCAGCTGTTCCATAACCTCCTCACCGGAAAGCAAAAAATACTGCTTTACCAGTGCCTTGCATGCATCCTTTACATCATTCCGAATCTGCATAACCTGGCTGCACAGAGCATCATCCGCTTCTGCCATGGCCTTTGACCGGCGGCTGGGAAGTCTCTGCCAGTTTACCTTTGTCACTATTTCTTCAAACTCCTCAATACTTCTGCATTCCATCAGAGATGTCAGAAAATCTTCATCCGAACTCAGTGCTTCTTCATAAGGAAAAGGACCCGACGGGGAGAGGGCAATCATTTTTGCTCTCCTGATCTGCTTTAGACAGTCTCCGGCTGTTACCTTCAGCTCCTTCAAAACTGCGTCCGCTCCTGCAAAATCACTCCAGGACGCGCCTTCCAAAACCTCATACATAGCCGCACATTCCCTCAGCCACCGGACCGGCTGAGGACTGGCAACCGCATATTCATAAAGCTGAAGAACTAATTCCGCAAGCCCGTTTCCCCGGTTGCCGCTGCCGTAGCTCTCCGCAAACTGCAGAAACTCCGGTGTTCTTTCCTTATGGGCCTCTTCCAGAATTTCATCTGCAATATCCTGTTTGAGAAGACGCATCTCCCCCTCGTCCGCAATCCGGAAATTCGGATTTAAGTCAATGGTATGAAAATAGTTCCGAATTACATACAGACAGAATCCATGGATCGTCGTAATCTGCGCCCGGGAAACCAGCGCCTCCTGTCTCTGAAGCCACTCATTATCCGGATCCTCCAGGAGACGCTCAGAGAGCGCTTTTCCAATCCTCTCTCTCATCTCCGAGGCTGCTGCCTTTGTGAAGGTGGTGATCAGCAGCCGGTCCACATCCACACGCCGCTTCGGGTCCGTAACTAAGGCAAGAATCCGCTCCACCAATACAGCCGTCTTTCCGGAGCCTGCCGCTGCAGAAACCAGAAGATTTTTATCTCTTGTGTTAATCACCCTTCTCTGGTCGTCGGTCCATGCCACACTCATGCTTCTTCCTCCTCCAGTCTCCTCCAGATTTCTGCCTTATCCAGGGGACGCAGCCTCCGTTTCTCACAGCCCTCCACCTTCCGGTCAAAGCCGCATACACTATGATATCTGCAAAGCCTGCATGCATCCTCGTCTCCCAGCTCATACGGCTGTATGCTGATATCCCCCTTTAAAATTCGTTCCCCATACTCGGAAAGCTTCTTCCGCACATGCCCTGAAAGCCGCCGGAACTGTTCCTCCTCCGCCACAGATGAGGCCGACGTATAGCCGCCGTCCTTTTTAAGCCGGACAGGCAGAATATCTGAACTGACAGTCATCTCCTTATCCATCCTGGAAATAATCTCTCTGTCCCCGTTCACCAGCCCGTTCCAGGCCAGCTCCCTGAGCATCCGCTGCTCCAGGCTTTCCGGCTCCCCGTAATCCAGTATGGGATCCTCAATATGATAATAAAACATCCCCGCCGGGTGAACCTCTCCCGCCTGCTTCCTTGTCTCCATATCCATCGCCGCATTCAGGTAAACCACAAGCTGAAGCTGTAAACCATAATAGATACTGGTCAGATCGAATCTGGTGCTTCCGCTCTTATAATCGATCACCCGCACGTAGGTCCGTCCCTCGTCCCTGCATACGTCAATCCGGTCAATCCGTCCCCGAAGACGCATTCTCTCATCCTCGGACAGAAGCATTGTGACACTGGGGAGCTGCTCCAGATTCCTAAAGGACACCTCGGTCTCCTCCGGAAAAAATGCCCCTTTCTGAAGCTGCTTCAGCACGGCCCATGCCGTCCTCTTCCCGATGCGGCGCATCCGTTCCAGCACATACTGATCCTGCGCCCGGTCTGAAAGTATCCCAACCGCATAGTCCTCCATGGCATGCTCCAGCGCTTCCTCCATCCACTGATCCCTTTTCTCATCCGGAACATGAAACCAGCCATAGGGGCCCTGCTCCACCGCATCAAAAAAATATTTCAGCGCTCCGTGGAATACATTTCCCATATCCACAGCCTCCAGGCCGTAAATTTCACGCTCTGAAAGCTGCAGACCGTACTGTAAAAAATGCGAGTAGGCACAGGCTGCAAACTGCTCCAGCCTTGTCACACTGCCCTCCAGAAGCGTTCCGTACAACGCGCGGGCTACTGCCTGGCCAATCCTGCTCTCCTGGTTCATAAAGCACACGGCATCCATCAGCCTCTGAAGCTTATCCTGCCATTCTGTCTGTTCTGCGAACCATCGGACCAGAGCCTTCTGCTGTCTGTCCGCTGTCTGCGCACGCATGGCCTTCAATGCTTCTGTCAGCTCCCGAATGCTGCCACAGGGCGTTACCAGCCGATCCAGAGGAGACTTCTGCGCGTTGGTCAGCACAGGCACCTCCGGAAAAAGCTGCTGCACCTGGGCAATAAGCCAGGATGCCCGCAGCGCATTTCCGTCCGCATCCGCCAGGCTCCAGCTAAGATATAATTTTTCGGACGGCTTCGTCATATTCAGATAAATATAGAATTTCTGGATATAGGTTTCCTGTCTGGAGGTAGGAGCCAGCTCCACCTGCTGCCCGGATAAAAGCTCCCTGTCCATCTCGGACAAAATACCGCCCCGGCTCTTATCCTTGGGCACGCTGCCCTCATTGACTCCTGCAAAAAAGAGTACCTTAATGTCCTTCAGACGGCTTCGCTCCATATCTCCCACTACCACCTGATCTGTTCCGGCCGGAATCATACCGACCTTCATTTCAGACAAGCCTGCATCCAGAAGCTCGGCATACTCCGAAAGCGGCATACGGCAGTCTCCCAAAAGCATAACCAGCTTGTCAAACAGCTCCATAACCATACCGTAAATCTGCGCATACTCTCTCGCCTGGGTAAAATCCCCTTCTGCCTCGAACCGTTTCTCGTACTCCTTTAGCTGTTTCTGGATCTCCCGGCCGGCCAGATAATTATAAACAGCTCTTGTCATCCCCTCGGTATCCGTTTCCTTATCCTTCAGAACTGCCCGCAGCTCCATAAGTCCCCAAACTGCCTTTTCCCGGGTTTTATTCAGCTCCTGAAGGGCTTCCTCATCCATTCCCTTCAAAGGCCGCTTCCATTCCCGTCTCCAGCCTGAACATCCGCGTACCCCTCTGGCAATCACATAATTTTCCAGACGGTCTGTCTCTTCCATAGACACGCCCGTCATTCCGCTTCTCAGCAGGCGGAACATAGCTTCATAGGTAAAATCCTCCTGTACCACGGCCAGAAGAGCGCGCAGAAATTCCACAAACGGATTTTTCAGCACATCCTTTTTCCGGTCAATAAAGCCGGGAACTCCCAGCCTGGAAAAGACCTGTTCCATCAGTATCCCGTAGGTTTCCAGATTTCCGGTCACCACTGCCATGTCCCGATAGCGCAGATGCTCATCCCGGACAAGCCTCTGGATCTCCCTCCCGATTGCTTCTGCCTCAGACCGGGGTGTATGGGCCGCATAGAGCTTCAATTCCTCTGTTTTTTCCCCCCAGAATTCCTTTCCATGACGGAAAATGTGAGATTCCAGAAAATAAAGCGCCGGAGCATTGCAGAAACGGCGCTTTCCTGCCTCCTTTAATATAACCGGAGGGCGCAGCTCTATATTTACCTCTTCCGCCATCTGCACAAGACCGGCCACCGTTTTCTTCGTCATATGGAATAACTGATATTCCGCATTGAGCGTAAAGGGATTCTCCTCCCCGTCCATGGTCAGCGTTATATAAACATCCTCCGCCAGCACCAGCAGCTTTTTCAGAAGACTTATCTGAACCGGCGTAAAGCCGGTGTACCCATCCAGTACGATAACGCTTCCGCGGACGGATGCAGATTCCTCCACTGTTTTCTCCAGTGCTCCTAAAAGCTCTTCCGCAGTCAGATAAGTTCCCTCCAGATATTTCTGAAAGCTGTCGTAGATAATCTTCATATCTTTCAGCTTATAGTAAAGCTGCGGATTTTCCAGGTTCCGCTCCATCATTTCAGAAAGCTGCTCTGTTGTCACATGGTACTGCGTAAACTCGGAAATTAAGGATTTTACCTCGGAGATATATCCCAGCTTTTTTAAATTCCCCCCAAGAAGAGTCAGCTCGTCCTTTTTCTCCTCTGCCAGACGTCTTAGAATCAGATTTTTTCCTGTGTCCTCCAGAATCCTCCGATGTTCTCCTCCCACCTCGTCAAACACCTTATGAGCCAGACGTTCAAAGCTCAGCACATCAATATTCATAATCCCGCGGCGGGGATGCATCATGACCAGATCCTTCTGGGTCTGCATCGTAAATTGCTCCGGTACAATGACCAGAAACTGTTTTGCCGGATTTTCCTCTGATTCCTTTATTACCTTTTCAAATATGTAATGGGACTTTCCTGCTCCGGAATTTCCCAGAATTAACTGCAGCGGCATCTGCTTTCCCCCTGTTTTATTTACACCCGGTTTATGGAAAAGCTGCCCGAGGCAGCCTCCTTTTATTTCCTGTTATCATGAAAGAATATCCCGCACCACCTCTGATGCCAAAATCAGCCCGGCCGTCCCGGGTACAAATGCCATACTGCCCGGCGTTGTCTTCCTGCCGTCTCCGGACAGAAGCTTCCGTTCCAAAGTCACTGCTGCTTCTGTGGAATACACGGCCTTAAGCCTCGGGATACCTCTCTTTCTCAGCTCCCTCCGCATAACTCTCGCCAGTGGGCATCCTTCCGTCTTATAAATATCCGACACTGTAAATTTCGTCGGATCCATCTTATTGCCGGCGCCCATAGCGCTGATTACCGGCGTTCCCGTCCGGTAACAGCTTTCTGCAAGCGCCAGCTTTCCGGATACTGTATCAATGGCGTCCACCACATAATCATAATTCTCAAAATGAAATGTATGCACATTTTCCGGAAGCAGAAAGCATTCCCGGGTTTCAACAGATGTTTCCGGAGAAATATCTGCAATCCGTGCTTTCATCACCTGCGTTTTATACTGTCCGATTGTACTCCGAAGGGCGATAATCTGACGGTTCAAGTTACTTTCGCTTACCAGATCATTGTCCACCAGAAGAAGGGAACCGATGCCGCTTCTTGCCAGCGCTTCCACCGCATAGCCGCCCACTCCGCCTATTCCGAATACTGCCACCTTTGATTTCCAGAGCCGCTCCAGCCCGGCAGCTCCGATCAGAAGCTCTGTTCTCGCAAATGTCTCATTTCTATATTTATCTCTATTTTCACTCATGCGTCTCCAGTCCCTTATTCATGCTTCCGCTTCTAAAGCCGTTCAAGTCCAGCGTTACATAGACAAACCCAAGATCCGAAAGCTTTTCCTGCACACTTCGGTATCTCTCTCCCTCCAGCATCCGGGGAAGATCCTCCTGCAAAAGTTCAATCCTGGCCAGTTCGCCATGCATACGCACTCTTCTCTGAATGAATCCCAGCCCTGAAAGGTACTCCTCCGCCTGCTCTACCATTGTCATTTTTTCCTGTGTAATCCTCTCTCCATAGGCAAAGCGGGAAGCAAGGCATGCCATGGACGGCTTTTTCCATGCAGAAAGCCCAAGCCTCCTTGCCATTTCCCGGATTTCCGCCTTTGTAAAGCCTGCATCCTTCAAAGGACTTTTAATTCCAAGCTCCCGTAAGGCCCGAAGCCCCGGACGGTAGTCTCCCTGGTCATCCAGATTGGAGCCTTCCATCAGAACCCTGCAGCCCTCCTCCCCCGCAAGCGCAAGCATTCTTGTAAAAAGTGCTTTCTTACATAAATAGCATCTGTCCGGCGGATTATCCGCAAAGCCCTCCACAGCAAATTCATCCATATATTCAATCCGCTGCCGGATACCGTATGTCCTGCAGAATTCCTCTGCTTCCGAAAGCTCCTTTTGGGGCACCGCATGTAAAGAAACGGTCAGTGCCAGTACCCTGTCTCCCAGCGCCTCCCGGGCTGCATATAATAAAAAGACCGAATCCACTCCGCCGGAGAAAGCGACAGCCGCCTTCCCCTCCGAAGCAATCCGATCCTTCAACCGACCGTATTTTTCTTCCAGTCCGTTCTCTGTTTCCATAAAAAAACTCCTATGCCGCATATGCCGCAGCAGGTGCGTTCACCAAATAAACCATTGCCGCCAGAACCTGTGAGCATACTCTTGTGATATATTCACAGTCCTCTTCCACACTGTGCTGGTTCCTCATATATTCCTGGTGGTTCTTCCGAATATAAGCCAGAATGTCCTCCACAGAAGCCAGCTTCATCGTTACCTCCTCATGAAAGACCGCATCCCCCTCCCGGATATAGGAGCGAAGTCTGAACTTCAGATATTTTTCATACGCACAATGATCCTTTAAATTCCCCGGATAGTGACTGTTGTGGGGAAACGTAAAATAATCTGCAATGTAATGAAATACCTGACCCAAATCAATCATATACCGTATAGAATCCGCCGATCTCTTACCTGTATCCTCTACCAGACGGCGAATCTTTTCTTCCACTATTCCAAATGTTTCATCATACTCATGGCGAACCGTCAGAAAGGACGGCCTGCAGTCCGGCAAAAGACTTCCCACATAAAAAGCTTTCCACCTGCGGCTTAAAATATCATTCTCCAAGCCTTTCACCAAAAAACCTGCCAGTGAAATATGTGATTTTTTTCTCATTCTGCATCCTCCATCGTTGAATACTCCCTAAATATCTAAATCGGAATCATTGTAGCACATTTTTTATGAGGATGCATTATTTTTTTATATTTAACAAAAATTTTCAAATATAATTAACAGTGTTCCAGCACCACTCCATGGGCAATTCCCGGAATGGACTGTCCTTCGTTAAAGCTTACCTTAGACAAAAGCGCTCCGGTGGGCACCAAAAGTACACGCTTCCATTCTCCTCGTTCCAGCTTCGGCAGAATATAGGCTGCCAGAGTTGCCGCCGCACAGCCGCACCCGGAGCCGCCCGCATGGGTATCCTGCGTATCCGAATCAAAAATCAGTATGCCGCAGTCGTCATGGACATTGTCCAGGTCTATCCCCCTCTCCAGCATCAGATCCTTTAAAATCGTCTGCCCGATACTTCCCAAATCTCCGGTAATAATCTGATCATAATCCTCCGGGGTTCTTCCATAATCCATCAGATGCTGATAAATAGTGTCTGCCGCTGCAGGAGCCATGGCAGCTCCCATGTGCATGGAATCCTTTACTCCGTAATCCACCACCTTTCCGGTGGTAATTCCGGTAATACATACAGAGGACTCTTTGGCTGCCGGGGATTCGTTGGAGGCAAGTACAAAGGCCCCGGACCCCGTGACCGTCCAGGTAGTTGACAGGGGACGCTGCCCGGCATATTCCAGGGGAAATCGAAACTCCTTTTCCGCACTGGCAAAGTGGCTGGAGGTCACTGCCATTGCATACTCTGCATAGCCTGCATTCACTGTCATAGACGCAAGGCTCAGGCTTTCTCCGCAGGTGGAACAAGCCCCGTACAGGCCGAACAAAGGGATCTGAAGCTCCATCAGTCCGTAGGAGGTAGCAATCCCCTGAGCCAGCAGGTCTCCTGCAAACAGATAACGGATCTGTTCCTCATTCATGCCCGCCTTTTCCATAGCCTTTTTTGCGGTTTGAAGCTGAAGCTCACTCTCGGCCTCCTCCCATGTATTTTTGCCGAATTTAGGATCCTGCTCAATATGGTCAAAAAGATGTCCCAATGGTCCGTCGCCTTCCTTTGAGCCCACAATGGATGCAGCTCCAATAATACAGGGCGGGTTACTGTATTCAAGACTGGCACGTCCTTTCGTCTGAGTCATAATGAAAATACTCCTTTCAATAACTGAATAATCGAAGCCTTAAGAACCTTTATAAGGCAACGCAATCTGATTTTTTAGAATAGTTTTTCAAGAGAATTTATAAAATATACATTGTAAAATTTTTATGCTTTCGGGCCGTACGAATAAAATCATTCTGTCCGGAGATCATAATAGGAAAAAAGGAGTCTGAAATATATGAATGCAAACGAGGAACAAAAACAGCAGTATAATGAATATGTAAAACAGGTAACGCCTACCCACAATCTTCCTTTGGAAATGGGAAAAGCGTTTATTACCGGAGGCATTATCTGCCTGCTGGGACAGATTATCCTGAATACTGTAATGGGAATGGGAATAGATAAAGATACTGCGGGAACATGGTGTTCGGTCCTGCTGGTTCTGTTCAGCATCCTTCTTACAGGATTTAACATCTATCCGGCTATTGCCAAATGGGGCGGCGCCGGAGCGCTGGTTCCGATCACAGGATTTGCCAACGGCGTGGCAGCCCCTGCCATTGAATACAAGAAGGAAGGACAAGTCTTTGGAGTGGGCTGCAAAATTTTTACCATTGCGGGACCCGTAATCCTTTATGGTATTTTTACAAGCTGGGTACTGGGTCTTGGGTACTGGCTGTTACAGATGATGTAATTCCGGCGCGCAAGGATACTTGGAATAAGGCGGCCCTGCCTTGCAACTTTCCCTGAATTCTGTTATAGTGGAATGCATATGACAAGGCGCGTTATGTGCGCCGCGCGGCAGGAGGCTGTTATGCTGTTACAGATTCAGGACGGGTCCTTAAGTATTGGGGGACAGTCCATACTCTCACATTTTTCATTTGAAATCAAAGGAAACGAAAAAATTGCGCTTGTTGGCCGGAATGGTTCCGGTAAGACAACCTTTCTCCGCCTTCTGTCAGGAGAGCTTTCTCTGGATCGAAACGATCAGAACCCATCCGCGCGTATTATAACTTCCCGAAAACTAACAATAGGCCTGCTGCGCCAGCAGGCCTTTTCCGATGTCTCCCTTACAGTGGAAGAGGAGCTTTTAAAAGCCTGTCCATGCCCGGATAAATGGGATCGGGAACGTTTTGCATGGGAACAGGAATATGACCGTATCTTTACTGGCTTCGGCTTAAAGAAGGAAGATAAGAAAAAACCTCTTTCCTGCTTCTCCGGCGGAGAACAGACAAAAATTGCGCTGATTCGCCTTCTGCTGGAGCAGCCTGACATATTGCTGCTGGATGAGCCGACCAACCACCTGGATATGAGCACGGTGGAATGGCTGGAAAGGTATCTTAAAAGCTATCCTCATGCGGCTGTCATCGTCTCCCACGATCGTTTTTTCCTGGATCAGACAGTCGATACAGTATATGAAATTCAGTCCCGAAGACTGTTCTGCTATGCCGGAAATTACACGGCTTACCGGAAGCAAAAGCATAAAAATCTTCTGCTTGCGGAAAAAGCATATAAGCATCAGAAAGAGGAAAGGGAACGTCTGGAGCAGTTAATCGAACGTTTCAAGCACAAACCAAAGAAGGCCGCCTTCGCACGATCCAGAAAAAAAATACTGGAACGTATGCCCAGTATCGAAAAACCGATGGAAGATGACGCTCATATTTTTACAGAAGAGATATCGCCGGAAATTATCAGCTCCAAATGGGTATTGGAGGCAGAACATCTTCAGATCGGATATGACAAAACCCTTCTGGAAGTGACCATACGCATCCGCCGGGGACAGAAAATCGGCATTATCGGACCAAACGGCATCGGAAAATCTACATTTTTAAAAACTGCTGCAGGACTGATACCGCCTTTAAAGGGAAAGTGTATGCTTGGATTACATGTAATAACCGGCTACTTTGACCAACAGACGGCAGCTCTGTCATCCGACCAAACGGTATCAGAGCATTTCCACAGTCTGTTCCCCAATCTGACAGAAAAAGAAGTACGAAGTATTTTAGGAGCCTTTTTGTTTCCGGGAAGGGATGCGTTTAAAAAGGTCTCTCAGTTGTCCGGAGGGGAAAAATCCAGGCTGGTGCTGGCAGAGCTGTTTCAGAGCCGCCCGAATCTCCTTCTTCTGGACGAACCGACCAACCATATGGATATTCCGGCCAAGGAAACCTTGGAATCTGCATTTCAGGCATATTCCGGTACGCTTCTGTTCGTTTCCCATGATCGGTATTTTATCCGGCAGGTGGCGGATTCTCTGCTGATTTTCGATGAGCAGTCTGTACTGTACTATCCGTTCGGCTATGTCCACTATCTGGAGCACTGCCGGAAATACACTTCAGGGAAGGATATCCCCTCCCGCATCCGCGCGGAGCAGCAGGCGCTTATAAGCGGCCTTCAAAGGGTTCCCAGGGCCGAACGCCATCAGCTTAAGGAACCTTCCACGGAGCTTGCTTACAAAGAATGGCAGATGCGCCTTGCAGCCGAACCTCTGGAACAAATACAAAAAAAACTGGAAAATTTTTGGAACTCCTATGATCTGCAAAGAGACTGGGAAGAGGCTTCTTACCGGGAAGAGCTGCATTCCATAGAAGAAGAGTTATACAGGCAATACACCGACTGCTGTCTTGCCTGGTATGAAAAATGGATGGAATTTCATTAAAATCCGTAATACGCATAGACAAGCGCCCCTAAGGTTCTGCCAAGGGCCATGGACAGGATAATCCACGGCATTCCCATCTTCAGACGGATTCGTCTGCTGAAAATAGGAACTGCGTCTACAATTTCCGTTAAAGCCATTGCCCAGGCACCTGTAAAGATGCCTGAGAAAAGGCCGTAGGACACCACACCCACCATCCCAACCGGTATTGGAAACCGATAGATACTGAACAGGTTTCCAAGGATACCACCTATTGCCGCGGCGTCCTCATAATAGAAAATATATTTGGCTGTATGGGTTTTCCCGGCAAAACGGGAAACAACTCCCAATGCAATCAGCAGGGCAAACATGCCGCCTGACACGGCAAAGCCGCTGCTAAGGCCCAGAATCCCCAAAAAAATCTGTCTAATCCACATCAATACTTGTTCCTTCCCTGTTGCACCCCTCTATCAGAGTCGTATTTACATCATCCTCATACAAACGCATCTGTACCTCAATAGGCGTGGGATCCTTTGTAATTCTCTTTCCGCCCAGGTGATTATAAAATATAATAATTCCCACAGCGATCCCCACTGAATAGGTAATCTCCAGTATGGTAAACCCATCTGACTCCTGTCCCATAACCAGCTGATATACCTGGGCAAATACCTCGTTTACCCCCACATCATTGTTAAATGCCATAATGGAAAATGCAGAGCCAAAAAAGACTGTGATACAGAGCAGAATCACCTTTAAAAGATTCCATCTTCCCTTTGCGTATTCGGGAGACTCATATTCCACAATGAAATCCGGTTCTCCCAGGTTTTGTATCTCCAGATTTGGATAGATCTCATGAATCAGTTCCACTACCTTCATGACAGAAAAAATATAGCGGTTGCTTTTTTCTGCCTGAATTTTCAGAATCTTCAGGGTTTTCAGGCGGTTCTTGACTGACGCGTCCGTACACTCCAGCTTTGCCACATCTCCAAGCCTCACATCAACATGATCTACTTCATTGTTCCGATCTATTTTCAAATACAGAATTTCACTCATTTCGCCGCGCCTCCGTTTTCTTCCCCTAGCATGTGCATTTCCAGGAAGTTTTATACATCAGCTAACCAGCTTTTCCCTCATCTGCTTCAGTATACGCTTTTCCAG
The DNA here is from genome assembly GCA_910585465.1 of uncultured Lachnospiraceae bacterium. Taxonomy (GTDB): domain Bacteria; phylum Bacillota; class Clostridia; order Lachnospirales; family Lachnospiraceae; genus Hominiventricola. The sequence continues at coordinate 72,854 of CAJUEW010000014.1, forward strand.
ACGGCTGACCTGTACCTGGGAGACTCCAAGTACTCTGGCTACCTCTGACTGCGTCTTGTCCTGCAGATAACGCATGGTAATCAGACGGCGTTCTGTATCCGGAAGTTCATCCAGAAGCTGCTCCAGCACTACCCGGTTCAGAAGCTCCTGCATTCCCTCCCTCGGGCTCTCCATCCGGTCCAGCAGACAAATTTCACTGCCGTCCTTCTGAGGAATGGTTTTATAGATAGACTCTACCTCCACTGAGGATTCCAGCGACATGGCAATCTCCTCCTTTGGAAGACCTGTCAGTTCGGAAATCTCCTCCAGGGTCGGATCCCGCCCCTCCCTGTGTCGGAACTCCTCTGTCTCTCTTCGGATCTTCCAGCAGTTTTCCTTCAGGGTACGGCTCACCTTTACAATGCCGTCATCCCGCAGAAATCTCTTAATCTCTCCCGCAATCATAGGCACTGCATAGGTCGAAAACCGGACTTCAAAGGAGGTGTCAAATTTGTCAATAGCCTTAATTAAGCCCATGGCTCCTATCTGGAACAGATCCTCCATATCCGTTCCTCTTCCTGTGAAACGCTTTACAATGCTCCAGACAAGCCCCATATTTTCTTCTACCAACTGTTCTCTGGCTTCTTTATCCCCATGGTGTGATCTTTCAATCAGAACCATTGTATCATCCATAAAGATAATCAGCCCTCCTGTTCCTGTGCTCCTTGTCCCATTCTTTTATTCATATATACAGTTGTCCCCATTCCCATGGAGGACTCCACCTTTACCTGATCCATAAATGCCTCCATGAACATAAATCCCATACCCGAGCGTTCCTGATCCGGCCTGCTTGTATACAGCGGCTCCATGGCTTTTTTTACATCCGGTATGCCGACTCCTTCATCCACAACCCATATTTCCGCCATTCCCTCACTCAGTCTGGCCCGCACTACCACTTTATGTACCTCTCCTGGATATCCATGAATAATCGCATTGGTCACTGCCTCCGATACTGCCGTCTTAATGTCTGCGACCTCCTCCAAAGTCGGGTTAAGCTGGGTCACAAAAGCCGCCACGGCAACTCTTGCAAACCCCTCATTCTCTGAAATACTGTCAAAAGCCAGTGTCATCTCGTTCTTCATACAGCCTCCTCCTTGTCCAACTGAATAAATTTCTGGATGCCTGAAAGCGTCAGCACCCGGTGAATCTGTCCGCTCATGTGGCTTACAATAATTCTTCCATTCAATGCCCTCATCAGCTTATAACGCCCAATCAGCATGCCGATTCCCGCGCTGTCCATAAACAGTGTATCGGAAAAGTCAAATTCCAGCTCCGAAACCGGTTCCTCCTGTATGATTTTGTCAACCTCCCTGCGAAGCTCCTCTGTGCAATGATGGTCAAGCTCGGCCGGAAGATGAATCACAAGTCGGACTCCTTTAAGCTCCAGCATATCCATATATTAACTCCTTTCTTTTTTATCATTGTTCATTATGTCCTTCCTAAGCAGATTGTCCTATTTTTATCTGCACTCAGGCAGAGGAACGTCTTTCTCCACTACCCGCTGCGCGCCGCTTCATCTGCATCTTTCCCCCGCGCGAATCTGCGCACAAAAAGGGACGCTGTAATAAATTTACAACGTCCCTCGCTTCAGGGCTTTTCTTCTGTCTATCCTCTATTTATTTACAACGTTGCCATCAGCCTGGCAGCATCTGTAGCTTTTCTCGTGTTCGGCTGTTCGTCAATCACCTTCTGATAATATACCTTCGCATTTTCCGTATCACCGGATTTATGATAGGATCTTGCCAGAAAATAAAGCGCGTCCCCCTGGGTATTATCCAGCTCATAGCATTTCCCCAGATCCTGAATCGCGGTCACAAAATCATTACTCTGATAAGCAGCATAGCCGGTACGGTACAGCTCCTTTACAGCCTGGGTACCCACCTCCTGGAATACTGCATTATACAGAATCTTCCCATCCTCTGTCAAGGCCTCCTGATCAATCTCCTCAAGCTTTTCCAGTGAACCTGCCATATCCGCCTCAGAATAGGAACGATATGCCCTAAGCAGCTCCTCGTAGCTGCCAAGCTGTGCAGTAACCTCCTCTGCCTTCTGAGCAGCGTCCTCTGCATCCTTCTTAACATCCTCCATCTCCGTCTGAAGGCTTGTAAGAGCCGCCGTCTTAGAGTCCAGCTGATCGCTGTACTCCGCAACTGCCTTATTCAATTCATCATTTGTCATCTTCTGCTGAGCCGGAAAAACTAAAAACCACATAACCGCAGCACCGATAGCAAGTCCGATCAGCACATTGATAACTGAATGGAGTCCAGAATTGTCCCTGACTCCTGCAGGCTGTATAATCGTCTCGTTTCCTACCGTATAGGCAATAGAATCCTTGTTCACGCTCATGGCTTTATCTTTGCTTTTATTCTCCTGCTCCTTGGAGGAAGGCCTGCCTGCCACTGCGTCCAGCTCCTTCATATAGAGAAGCGCCTTTGTATTTGTGCTGTCAATGGCAAGCACCCGCTTTAATTCTGCTCTTGCTTTTCCATAATTCCTGTTTTTCATATAAAGGAGCGCCAGAAGCTGATGTCCCTTCAACAGATTCATGTTGATGGAAAGAACCTTTTTCAACTGAATAATTGCAAGATCGTAGCTTCCCTGCTCGCAGTAAACCAGTGACTGGTTATACTTCCTGATGGTTGTGTTGATTGTCTCCAGTCTTGCAGGATTCTTCTGCACAGCCTCAATATAATCATCTGCCAGATTATCCTGACTCTGAAAGCTCCGGCTGATAATCCACTGAGAAAGGGCGTCTATCACCTCACCCATCTCAAAATAGACAAGTCCCAGAAGATTCCGGGCATCAGTATTGCGCTTATTAATCTTCAGACTCTGGCGCAGAGAAACAATGGCCCCGGATAAATCCCGCACCTTTGCTTTCTCCAGTCCTTCATTGTAGTATGCATTCGACAATCGGAGCATTCTGCGATAAAGCTTCACATCTGCTCCGCAATTATTGCAATAGTCCGTATCCTTCAGGTCCGCCCCGCAGTTAAAACATTTCATACATCCACCTTTTCTATTGACGCTCCTTCATCTCTTTGAGCATCTCATCCATTAAATCCGTCACATCCGCAAGATTATTATTGTAAACATTATCCTCCACTTGGTCAATCTCAAGACTTGGGCGGAATTTTTTTAATTCTTCTTCAAAATCAAGCATAGTTTCTACTCCTTAAAAGACTTTTCAAACTGCCTACCAGATACAGGGAACCCACACAAAACAGGATTCCGCTTCCTCTCTTTTCAAGTGCAGTCTCAAACGCTTCAGGTATGGAGGGAATCTCCAGCACCGTCCGCTTTGTATATTTCCGGAAAATTTCTGCCAGCTCCGCTGACGGAACGCAGCGGTCTGATTCAATCTGTGTAACGACTGCGCAGTCAAAAGAAATATTTTCACAGATAGTACGTATCATCCCTTCATAATCCTTTTCTCTTACGCAGGAAAACAATACGGTAATTCCTGTATCTCTCTGAAACTTGCGGGCTGTCTTTACAAATTCCTCCACACCCGAATCATTGTGGGCGCCGTCCAGAATCACTCCTGGAAGCACAGTTTCCATGCGGCCCTCCCAGCGCATCTGCTCCATACCCCTTTGGATATCCTCCTCTGTCAGGCCTATATCCAGCACCTGAGACGCTGTCACCGCCTGCACTGCATTCATAAGCTGATATTCCGCCACACTTCCGATAGATACATTCATAGGTAAATAATACCCAGTATCTATTGAAAAATCAATCGTTTTCTGGGTGTTCATTAAAATTTTATACATATCGGGGCGGATAGCATAAGCTTTTGCATGCATTTCCTTAGCTTTTGCAAGGATTGCTTCCTCCACATCCTTCCTGGTGCCGTCATAGATCACCGGACAGCCTTCCTTAATAATACCTGCCTTCTCTCCTGCAATCTCTCTGCAGGTGTTGCCCAAATATTCCGTATGCTCCAGACTGATAGATGTGATAATGCTGACCAGCGGCTTTTCAATCACATTGGTTGCGTCAAAACGCCCTCCCAGGCCGGTTTCCAACACCACATACTCCATACCGCTTTTCTCAAAAATACAAATTCCCATCAGAAACAAAAGCTCGAAAAATGTCGGATGCGCGAAGGAATCCGGACGTTCCTTCAAAAGCACATGCACCGTATCCATAACCTTGCTGAACGCCTCCAGAAACAGCTCATCAGATACCATCTGCTGGTTTATCTGGAATCTTTCATTAATATCTACCAGGTGAGGGGAGGTAAACAGTCCTGTGTTTCTGCCCGCTGTCGTAAGAATCGACGACAGATAAGCACAGACAGAGCCCTTTCCGTTGGAGCCCGCCACATGAATCAGCTTCATGCGGCGCTCCGGATGTCCCATATATGCAAGAACAGCCTTTGTATTATCCAGTGTATTTTTTTTTGTAAATCTCGGCGTATCATTAATATATGCCACAGCCTCTTCGTAGTTCATCTTATTCTCCAAGCTGAGACAGTCTTTCCTTTACCTGTCTCATCATTTGTGTGTATTTTTCCAGTTTGTCCTTCTCCTCCTGAATCTTGGCAGCCGGTGCCCTGCTTACAAATTTTTCATTGTTCAGCATACCGTTGACGCGGGCAAGTTCCTTCTGAAGGCGCTCCTCCTCTTTTTTCAGACGCTCCTTTTCTTTTGCAACGTCTACAAGCTCTGCCAGCGGCATATAGATGGCCGCCTCCGGAATCATAACAGATACGGCATCCTCCGGGATTCCGTTCTTATCTGCCTGAATGAAAACCTCTCCCGCAAAGCCCAGGGCCGCGAAAAACACTTTTCCATGTCCGAAAATCCCGCGGATTTCTGCATTTTCTGATACCACATAAACCGTTGCTTTTCTGCTGTTGGGAACATTCATGCCTGTGCGTACATTGCGGATTCCGCGCACCGCTTCTTTGATAGTCTCGATTGCGCGCTCCTCGGATGCAAAATTCCATTCTTCCTTATACTCCGGCCAGGAGGAAATCATGATAGACTCCTCATCCGACAAATTACAGAAAATCTCTTCTGAAATAAACGGCATAAAAGGATGCAGCATCTTCAGTGCATGAATCAGCACCTGCTTTAATGTCCACAGAGCCGCGCTTCTGGTCTGATCTTCAGCATTCCACAGCCGCGGTTTTACCATCTCAATATACCAGTCGCAGAACTCCTCCCAGATAAAATCATAAATCTTCTGTACCGCAATACCCAAATCGAAGTTATCCATATTATTGGTAACTTCCTTTGCCAGACTGTTTACCTTGGAAAGAATCCATTTGTCTGCTTCGGTCAGCATGTCCGGAGCCATATTTGCAGGAGCTTCCGCCTTTTCCATATTCATCATAATAAAGCGGGACGCATTCCATACTTTATTTGCAAAATTGCGGCTTGCTTCCACGCGCTCCATATAAAAACGCATGTCATTTCCCGGCGCATTGCCGGTTACCAGTGTCAGACGCAGAGCATCCGCACCATATTTTTCGATAATTTCCAGCGGATCAATACCGTTTCCCAGTGACTTACTCATTTTGCGTCCCTGGGAGTCACGAACCAGTCCGTGAATCAATACATGATGGAACGGGCTTCTTCCGGTCTGCTCATATCCGGAAAATACCATACGGATTACCCAGAAAAAGATGATATCATAGCCTGTAACAAGCACATCCGTAGGATAAAAATAATCCAGATCTTCTGTCTGCTTCGGCCATCCAAGTGTGGAAAACGGCCACAAAGCGGAGGAAAACCAGGTATCCAGAGTGTCCGGGTCCTGAGTCAGATGAGTACACCCGCACTTGGGACATACGCCGGGCGCTTCTCTCGCAACTATAATCTCACCGCATTCATCACAGTAATATGCCGGAATCCGATGCCCCCACCAGAGCTGGCGGGAAATACACCAGTCGCGGATATTCTCCAGCCAATGCAGGTAGATTTTATTAAAACGTTCAGGAACAAAGGTCAGATCTCCATTTTTAACAGCCTCCATGGCAGGCTTTGCCAGCTCCTCCATCTTTACAAACCATTGCTGCTTAATCATCGGCTCCACCGTTGTCCCGCAGCGGTCATGCGTACCTACGTTATGGGAATGGTCTGCCACCTTTACAAGCAGTCCCTGCTCTTCCAGATCCGCTACCATGGCCCTGCGCGCCTCATACCGGTCCATACCGTGATACTTACTGCCCGGGCAGTTAATGGTCGCATCGTCATTCATAATATTGATTTCCGGCAGGCTGTGTCTTTTTCCCACCTCAAAATCATTTGGATCATGGGCCGGGGTAATTTTTACACATCCGGTTCCGAACTCCTTGTCCACATAAGGATCTGCCACAACCGGAATCTCCCGATCCGTCAGCGGAAGCTTCAGCATCTTTCCGATCAGATGCTGATACCTGCCATCCTCCGGGTTTACCGCCACCGCAGTATCGCCAAGTAAAGTCTCAGGGCGGGTGGTTGCAATTTCCACATAGCCGCTTCCGTCCGCGATTGGATAATTAATATGCCAGAAATGTCCCGCCTGCTCCTCATGCTCTACCTCTGCATCGGAGATGGAGGTCTTGCATACCGGGCACCAGTTGATGATTCTGGAGCCTTTATAGATATATCCTTTTTCATAAAGACGGATAAATACCTCCAGAACAGCCTCAGAACAGCCCTCGTCCATAGTAAAGCGTTCTCTGTCCCAGTCGCAGGAGCACCCCAGCTTCTTTAGCTGATTGATAATTGCCCCGCCGTATTCTTCCTTCCATTCCCAGGCTCTTTTCAGAAATCCCTCCCGGCCCAGCTCATGCTTGTCTATCCCCTCCTCCCTTAGTTGGTTTGTCACCTTTACCTCAGTGGAGATGGAAGCATGGTCAGTGCCCGGAATCCACAATGCATTATATCCCTGCATTCTTTTATACCGGATCAGGATGTCCTGAAGAGTTTCGTCCAATGCATGCCCCATATGCAGCCTTCCAGTTACATTTGGCGGCGGAATCACAATAGTAAACGGTTTTTTGCTGCGGTCCGCTTCCGCATGGAAATATTTTCTTCCCATCCATTTTGCATACGTATGTTCTTCAATTGCTGCCGGATCATAAGTTTTTGCTAATTCCTTCATAGTCTTCTCTCCTTTATGGTTCTGTTATCAGTTGTATATACATTTTATCAGCCGTATAGCTTTCATCCAGAAGAAGCTCCCTGCTCCTGATCTCTTCCCCGTTGACGAGCCAGCCGTAAATCTCCTGTCCGCTCTCCGGCTCTGCCGTAAGCGTCAGAGGATAATTGTGATAATAAGTTCCGGTGTAGCTTTTTCCTTCATCAACCCGAATCTGGCTGAAGGAAATGCCGAAGCCCTCCGGCGCTTCCACTGTCAGCGTATAGGGCTCTGACGCTCCCAGATGCTTTACAAGCCCCTCCCTGACTCTTTTGCAGCTTTCCAGGGCCACAGACTTCATCTCATCTATCGATGCCCTCTGACGTTCCTTTCTCGGCTCGGTATAGTAAAGCTCCATGGAACGCCAAAGCTTCTGATTCTCTTCTTCTATGATTTGTACCACATGCTCTCCCTCATAGACTGTGCTGGTTAAATCACAGACCAGATTCACAAGCTGAGTCCGATATTTATCGGACTGCATCAGAAGCCAGAGGGTATCCGTCATATCTGCTACCGGCTCCTCCATCAGATAATCAAATATATTCTGCACCTCCAATTCCTGATTGTCCTGGTAAACCGCGTCCAGATCGTACAGGAAAAAGCGGACTCTGCCGTCATTATAGACGGTAGTCCCTGTGTCCGCGCACTTCCAGGAAAGAAAATTATGAAACGGCCAGTCCACATTGTTCATGATCAGGTTCACTGCATAGTGCCTGAGCATATCCGGCATATCCACAGAGCTTTCCAGCTTTGCCTGCCGCTCCGGATCGTTCAGATCCGAATGGAGACGGTTATAATATTCCCCGAAACGTGCGCTGTTGATTTCATTCGGCTCATATTTCACAACATCCTTCTTCTGTGCTCCCACAGCCGCCGCCACATTGTAGGACGTATATTTTTCCTGAAGCTGAATGATTCCATAATATTCTCCATTTAGAAACAGAATACCGGGCCTTGCTCCGGCGCAGATAATACCCGCTTCCTTCGCAAGCCTGCTCACCACATTCCACTTAATCATCGTACCCTCATGGTCAGAACCGCCATTGCGGAGCACGAGCCGGTTATAGGACTGTCCTTCCGTATTGCCCGCCATATCAGTATCAAAGAAATTATATTCAAAGACCGGATGCTCCATATCATAGACGGACGAGCCGATCAGCTTAATACTCTTCTGCTCATATCCACGGGAACCATGTCCGGACACGGCAATTCCTGTGCCCTGCTTCAGCATCAGACTTCCGTCCGGTTCATAAAACTCAATATATGCCGGACGATCCCACTCTCCATTTTCACCGGTCTGCTCATAATTGGAAAGGATTCCGGTTTTCTCATCATACAAAACCTCTTTATCTGCCGAGAGTGAGACAAGCATTACATCAAAAAGCTTATCTGCTCCTTCTCCTGTAAAATAGGTCTGTGTACAGATCTCCCCAAGCTGTCCGCCCTTTCGTACCGCAGCCTTCACTACCGTTGCCTTTACCGGGGTTCCCGCCTCTATGGAAATGGGAGCTGTGTAGACCTCTGATTCCAGAGTCGGAGTGCTTCCATCTAAAGTGTAATAAATCTCCCCTCCAAACAGGCCGCTTTTAAGCGTCAGCTCAAATGCCTCCTCCTGCAGAGCTTTCCCCTCAGAAAAACGGACCGACGGCTTCCTGACCATACCATATACTATCCCTCCTGAGACTATCGCCAGTCCCAGAAGGACAAAGACCGCTGATAAATACTTTTGCTTCAAAGATTACTCCCTTTCTGCCCTTATTCTGCTTTGCAGGATTCGCCCCCTGACAGCTTCTGTCCTGCTCTTTATGAATTACGAAAAAACACCCTTTGCACAGAATTCTGTACAAAGGGCGACATATCGCGGTACCACCTTTATTCGTATGAAATACATACCTCATTATCCTTAACGCGGATTTAACGGAAGCACTTACCTGTATCTGTTCAGCGCTCCGGCTCCAAAGCTACCTTCCACATGCCCGTCCTGAAGCCACCTTTCAGCCCATGGATGACTCTCTCTGACAGCGGTACTTTGTGTACTCCTCTTCTTCTCTGCCATTTTTATTTTTTAACAGTCTAAACGCTATTACCGGCTTTGTCAAGAGGTACGTTGGAAATGATATTATTTTCTATACCCGCGTCATAGAATGGTAAATTCCGCCGAATAGATATACTGGTCATAGTCCCCGGCTCCCCTGAAATCCTGTTTATCCCCTGTACCTCCCTGACTGCATCCGACCACAATCAGACAGGTCAGTCCGATCAATGCTATTATTAAATATTTTTTTATCACTGCTCTTATCCTTTCCTATACCTGATTCGGCATATTGCAGATACCGATAAACAGCGGCACCTCCATATCACTGATGATTCCAAACAAAAACGGTCGGTTGTATTTCAGTTCATAATTTTTTTCCTCAGTCATTGCAGCTCCTGCCTCCATTCCGATTTCCGTATAGGCGGATGCCTCCACACCGCTTTCGGCTACCTCAATATGAGTCTCCTGCTTCACTATAGAAATAAAAATCTGTTCATCCGTCATGGAGGAAAAATCTGCATTCAGAGCCTCGAACGCCTCCCGAAGTCCCATTTCCTGCAATACAGGAATCAGTTCCGTACTATCCTCAAACCGGAATTTAGGTAATGACACTGTCACTGTCCCGCTCTCCCTTTCCTGGTTCCCAAACATATCACTCAGAGAATCCTCTGTCAGCAAGTCCTTTATCTCTACGCCTTCATCCGGCAAAATAAAAACCATAGAACCGGTTTCCTTCAGTCTCAGAGCTGTACCTGTATACCCATCGCCTTTATAATATGGATGAAAGTCGAATTCCCGGTTCATATATTCACAGGTCATCTGCTCGCCGGAGGCTGTGGTAAAGATATCCTTTGTGTTGGCGGACTCCATAAACCGCTGCTGCCACTCATCATGCAGATATACTGTATTGATAATCGCCAGCACCTCCTCGGGATATGTTTTAAGCTCCGGTGCAAGAGTTCCCCCCGTCTGCTCCGAAATCCACCGGCCCATGGCTTTTCCCGTTTCAGGATCCTCAAAATCCGCCTGAAATACAGAGGTATAGAAATCATCCTGGGCAGTCTTTAAAAACCTTTTCCGGAAATTCTGTCCCTTTTTCAGCCACAGAGAATTTGCAAGCTTTTGTTTGGACACTTGGTGATCTATATAAAGCCGCCGGAACAATTTTCCGCATTCATCCGCCAGAGCCTTCCTGTCCTCCATACCTAAAAGCTTTAAAAACTCGTCCCCTGTACTCCCCTCGGCGCCCTGAGCTGCCAGCGCCAGCGCATAATAAAGAGACAGAGGAGAATAGTTCTGATTCTTTGTATCCGCTCCCGTCCTTAAAAGCTGCGCTGCCGAAGCATAGGAAAACTGATTTACCGCCCCGGTAAATTTCTCACTGACAGGATTTTCCTCCTCAAGCGCAAGCCGGGCATCCCAATCCTCAAAATCAATGCTCTCCGGCTCCTGAACCTGCGTGACGCTCTTGTAGCTTTTATTTTTTTCATCCGGCTCCTGAGCCTTTGCAGCTCCGCAGCCTGCCAAAGCCACAGTCACTGCCGCCGCCCCTGCCACATACTTCCAAATACATTTTTTCATAATAAAGCTTCATCCTCCTTCCCAATCATACAACCAATCTTCCTGTTTTCCTATATGAACGGATTTTCCGAAGAGATTACTACAGATTTTCCGGAAATTTTTTATTTCGTAAAAAACACTTCATTTTCCGTGGCCGAACTGTCTGCCGTAAATTTTAAGGATGTTCCCTCCTTTATTGACACTTCTGTCCCTCTTTTGCTAAAATAGCCCTAGCTACAGAAAGGAATGATGAAATGCCAAAATTAAATGAGAATTATCTCAATCTGAAGGAAAGCTATCTGTTCTCTGAGATTGCTCACCGTACTGCTGCCTATGCAGAAAGGAATCCGGAAAAGGGCGCGCAAATCATCCGCCTTGGAATCGGTGATGTAACGAGACCCTTGGGAAAAATCGTTTTAAATGCCCTTCACGAAGGCGTGAATGCCATGTCCTCCTCTGAAACCTTCAAAGGATATGGACCGGAACAAGGCTATGAAGCGACTAGAAATGCCATTACTGCTTATTATAAGAAAAACGGGGTGGAGGTGGAGCCTGACGCTGTCTTTGTATCCGATGGAGCCAAAAGCGATACCGGAAATATTACGGACCTGTTCGGTCACGACAATGTGATCCTGATTCCCGATCCGGTTTATCCGGTTTATGTAGATACCAACATCATGTGCGGTAATCAGGTAACTTACATTGCCGGGAATGCTGAGAACAGCTTTCTTCCCATGCCGGATGCAAACCAGCCCGCGGATATTATCTATCTGTGTTCTCCCAACAACCCGACCGGAGCGTGCTATAACAAAGAGCAGTTAAAAGAATGGGTGGACTATGCGCTCGCCAATGATGCCATTATTCTTTTTGACTCCGCATACGAAGCATTTATATCTGATCCGGAGCTTCCCAGAAGTATTTTTGCCATTGAGGGCGCTAAAAAATGTGCGATAGAGTTCTGCTCCCTGTCCAAAACCGCAGGCTTTACCGGAACCCGCTGCGGCTATACCATTGTTCCAAAGGAACTCAAATTCTTCTCCTCTGACGGGACAGAAATGTCCTTAAACGCCATGTGGAACCGCCGCCAGTGCACGAAATTCAACGGTGCCTCCTACATCGTACAAAAGGGAGCCGAGGCTGTATTCTCACAGGAGGGAATAAAAGAATGCCAGGAAAATATCCAGTACTATAAAAGCAATGCGAAAATAATCTCAGATACGCTGACAAAGCTTAATATCCGGTTCTTCGGAGGCATCAACTCTCCATACATTTGGTTTGAGTGCCCGAATGGTATGGATTCCTGGACCTGCTTTGATTACCTTCTGGAAAATATCCAGGTAGTAGGAACCCCGGGCGCAGGCTTCGGTGAAAACGGCGCTAATTTCTTCCGCCTGACCTCCTTTGGCAATTATGAAAAAACAGTGGAGGCAATGGAGCGATTTACAAAATTATTTGGATAATACAAAAAAGACAGATGTGACTATCATCTGTCTTTTTTTCCGGTACACGGCTCTTTTATAATAAGCAACTTAAAAGTTAAAAACAATATTAGAAATATATGTTTATTCTTTGCTGTACTTCGTGAATCCGCCAATATTCTGGTATTTGATATCAATAATTGTATTTCCATCTTCACCAACCGCACCGCACAGGCCGTCCTTTTGAACAAGAGCCAGAAGATTAGAACCAAAAGAAGCGGCATAATCATAGACAGGTTCTATGGCAATGCTGCCGCTTTCATCCAGAAACCCCCATTTTCCATCGTCTGCCCGGAATACAGCCATACCATTGTCCCCATAAGAAGAGATATAGGAATACGAGGGCTCCAGAATAATGACACCGCTTTCATCAATGATACCGGCCCGTCCGTCCAGCTTTACAATAGTCCGTCCGTTGGAAAAGGAATACACAAGATCATATTGCGGTTCAATAATAAGCTGTCCGGATTCGTCAATAAATCCCCACTTTCCGTTAAGTGTGACAGCCGCGAGCCCGTTTTCGGCAAAAGAAAAGGCTCCGTCAAAGAGAAAATCCACAACAATCTGCCCATTTCGATCGATAAAACCATATTTCCCATCCACTTTGGCCATGGCCAGACCATTATCTGCAAACATTTCCAGATATTCATATTCCTGTGGAATCACATACTCCCCATTTTTGTCAATAATCCCATAGGTTCCGTTTTTGGCTACAAGAGCCAGCCCCTCGTCGGTAAAAGGATCTACTGCATCATACTGGATATCCACGACTATGTTACCGGAACTGTCCATATATCCATACAATGTATCCTGCATCACAACAGCCAGTCCGCAGGCGGTGAAATCCTGAATACCTGTATAGGCAGGTTCTACCGTATACTCCCCCTTCTCGTTGATCACCCCATAGAGCCCGTTTTTGCCGACAACCGCATAACCGTTTGAGAATATGGAAGCAGCGTCAAACTGCGGTTTGATAACAAAGGATCCCGATATGTCGATAAAACCATATTTTCCGTCTTTATGGGCACAGGCAAGCCCATTGGAGCTGAAGCTTCCGCAGTCCTCAAATTGCGGCTTGATAACAATATTGCCTTTCTCATCAATATAACCACACAATCCATCTTCCATAACAGGAGCAATCGTATCAGTCGTGATTACAGATGTCTGTCCGGAACACCCGGCCAGAAGGAGCATGCACGTAAATATCGATATAATGAAACAGGACAGAGCTCTCATCTTCTTCCTCCAAATAAAAAGGGTGTCTGACGCAGAAATAGAAGCGCACCGTAAGATACACTTCTATCCCTGTTGGCAGATTAGTTTTTCCCGGATGTGTATCGCCGGAAACATCGGGTATATTCAGGAAATCAGAGCAGAACGACTCCGTTTCCTGCTCCAATCCTGTCTGCGCCCGCTTTCAGAAGCGCGTCCGCATCCTCCGGGGTACGGATGCCGCCGCTTGCCTTTACCTGCGCACGTTCTCCGACAGTTTTTCTCATAAGAGCCACATCGGCAACAGTAGCCCCGCCGGTGCTGAAACCTGTGGATGTCTTAACAAAAGCAGCACCTGCCTCCACAGAAAGCTCACATGCCTTCACCTTCTCTTCGTCAGTCAGAAGACAGGTTTCTATGATAACCTTGACAATCGCCGGCTTTGAAGCCTCCACAACTGCTTTAATGTCTTCCCTTACCAGATCGTAATTCTTGTCTTTGATCGCACCGATATTGATGACCATATCTACTTCTCCCGCACCGGCTTTTACGGCTTCCGAAGCCTCAAAAGCCTTGGCAGAGGTAATCATCGCACCCAGGGGAAAGCCTACCACACAGCAGGTTGTCACATCAGACCCTTTTAACTCTTCCGCAACCAACGGAACCTGGCAGGTATTGACACAGACGGAAGCAAACCCATATTCTTTTGCCTCTTTACAATATCTTTTCACCATTTCCGTGGTGGCATCCGCCTTGAGCATGGTGTGGTCGATTGTCTTTGCTACATTCGTATTCATATGTTCTTCCTCCTAAATTAACAACGAAAACATTATGCAACCGTTTGCATTATTTACGAACACATCATACCATTTAATTGATTGCTTGTAAAGAGTCAGTTCTTAAAAAATGTACGAAATATATAAAAGTTTTTTTAATTTAAAATATTTTATTGACATATCGACGTAATAATGGTATTGTCTGTTCAAGATAACTAAATGAAAGCGTTTGCATAACATATGAGGACAGCAAAATGACAATAAACGATATTGCAAAGCTTGCAAAGGTATCGCCGTCGACGGTATCAAGAGTATTGAACAACACTGGACTGGTAAAAGAAGAAACAAAACAGAGAATCCTTCAAATCGTTGAGGAAAGTAAGTTTGTTCCCAATGCATTTGCAAGGAGCCTGAGCAATGAGCAGCTTATCAATAATGTGGGACTGATTGTTCCCAATATCGACAACCCCTTTTTTGCCACACTTGCAGAAGGAGTCAGTGCGGCAGCCGATGAATGCGGGTATAATTCGTTCCTGTTCAACACCAATGAGGATGTTAAAAAGGAACTGAGATTCCTGCAGACCTCTCAGGAACAACGGCTTCGGGGACTTTTAATGGTTCCTGTAGTGGAAAACGATCCGGTAAATCTTTCCTATCTGACAAAGCTTCCGATTCCGGTTGTGATGATCGACCGGGAGTCCTATAATACGAAATTTGACGGAGTATTTTCAGATGATGTAGAGGGCGCTTACAATGCGGTCGAAGCATTAATCCGGAATGGTCATACCAGGATTGCACAGATCATGGGCCCACTTACCACAAAGCCCGGCCGGACACGTCTGGAAGGATACCGGCAGGCGCTGGAGGCCCATGGAATCCCTTACAGGGAAGAATATGTGGTGGAAGGAAAGTTCCAGAAAGAGGAATCCTATGAAGGAATGCAGAAACTGATGAAGCTGAAGGAGCCCCCTACGGCAATCTTTGCGGCAAACAATCTGACAAGTATCGGGGTATTAAAATATCTGAAAGAAAATAATCTCCGGCTGGGCAGAGATATTTCCATGGTTGGTTACGATGACATCGAGGTACTGGAATATACAGACATGAATCTGTCTACTGTAAGCCGTCCTGTCCACAGAATGGGATATGATGCCATGATGCTCCTCCATGAACGAATCACTCATACGGATCACAGGAACGGAGCGCGGAAAAGAATCTATCTGGGGGCGCAGCTAATCCTCCGGGGATCAGAACGCATGTCAACGAGAACGGCAGCGAAAAAGGAGTCAGAAAGACAAAAAGGGCAGACGCATCAGAAGCCCGAAAACAGAGAAGAGGGAGAAGAAAAAGATGTATAAAGAATTATATGAGCTGGTTTTAAATGAGCACCGGCAGGTATTTGAGGCACAGCCGCAGGAGGATCTGGATGCTTTGATGAAAGCAATCAGAGAAGCAGAACGGATATTTGTATTCGGAGCAGGCAGAGAAGGGATCGCCGCGCAGAGCTTTGCCATGAGGATCATGCATCTTGGAAAGGAGACCTTCTGGCTCCTGGATGATACGACTCCCGGAATGAAGGAGGGAGATCTGTTTATCGCGGTAAATGGCTCTGGTAAAATCGGATATATTGATTATTTTCTGGATCAGGCAAAAAAAACAGGAGCAAAGATTGCTGTAATCACCGGAGCTCCTACGGAGCGTACTCCGTCGGAGGCTGACGTAAATGTATTCGTTCCGGCGGCTGTATATAAAGGGACCGATCCCCGGGTGGTGCCTTCCAGACAGCCTATGGGAAATCTGTATGAGCAGCATTTGTTCCTGCTTTTTGACATCCTTGTGATGATTATGGAGAAGGACATGCAGTTAACGCATGAGCAGATGGAATTCCGCCACAGGAATGTAGAGTAGGGATATTACATACGAAAGTAGGGCAAAGCTTGCTTTATTTTAATAAATATGCAAAGGGGAATAATATGAGCAGCAAAGTTACGGTATTCGGAAGTTTTGTCGTTGATCTGATGGCGCGTACCCCGCACCTTCCGGTTCCGGCAGAAACAGTAAAAGGTTCTCTGTTCAAGATGGGAGCAGGGGGTAAAGGCTTTAACCAGTGTGTCGCTGCCCACAAGGCCGGGGCAGATGTGACAATGGTCACCAAAATGGGCCGCGATTCTTTTGCCAATGTGGCACTGGATGTTATGGATGAGCTGGGAATGCCAAAAGACCACATCTTTTTCAATGAAAAGGATGCCACTGGAATCGCATTGATCCTGGTAGATGAAGGGAGCAGCCAGAATGAGATCGTAATCGTGCCGGGAGCATGCGCGACGATCACAAAGGAAGATACCGACTCCATCGAAGAACTGATCAGGGAATCAGAATATGTGCTTCTTCAGTTGGAAGTAAATCAGGATGCCAATGAGCGGGTCATCGACTGTGCCTGGAAAAACGGGACAAAGGTCATACTGAATACGGCTCCCTATTCTCCCGTCTCCGATGAATGCCTCTCCAAAGTCTATATGGTAACACCAAATGAGGTGGAGGCAGAAGAAATGACCGGTGTGAAGGTTGACAGCCTGGAAGCCGCAAAAGAGGCGGCTGCCGTATTCAGACAAAAAGGTGTGCAGAAAGTTGTGATTACACTTGGTTCCAGAGGCGTATTCATCTCTGCTGACGGCAGGGAAGAGATCGTTCCGTGCTTCCGCGTGGACGCGGTTGATACGACAGGAGCCGGAGATGCATTTAACGGCGGCTTTTTAACTGCGCTTGCAGAAGGAAAGGACGAGTGGGAAGCAGCAAAATTTGCCAGTGCACTGGCTGCGATTTCTGTTACCCGTATGGGCACAACACCTTCCATGCCGACCCGCACGGAAGTAGATGCATTTTTAAACGAACACTAATTGACAGGGAGGACAAAACTATGTTAAGAGGGATACCCGCAAACATCAGTCCGGAGCTTTTAAAGGCTCTGGCAGATATGGGCCACGGCGATCTGATTGTGATCGCGGATAATTTCTATCCGGCAGTATCAAAGGCAAAAGAAGGAATCACGATCAACTGTAAAGGAAATACAGCCGCAGAGATGGTGGATTCAATTCTTCAGCTAATGCCGCTGGATGTGGATTACTGTGAATACCCGGTGGAGATCATGAAGCCGGATCCGGGGTTTGAGCATACGCTCCCGGAACGTCCAAAGGTATGGGATGATGTAATCGAAGCAGTGAAGAAGAATGAACCAAAAGACTGTGTGGGATATATTGGAAGAACAGATTTTTACGAAAAGGCGCTTCATGCTTTTGTTACAGTATCCACCAGCGAGACAGGTACTTATGGCTGCATTATTATGCAGAAGGGTGTCAGATAGCGCGTGCTTATTTGCAGCAAAGCTGTAAATATAAAAATTTTTTTTAAAAAGGAGGATAATATATTGAAAAGGAAAGTGATCAGCATGCTTCTGTGTGCAACAATGGCTGTTTCTATGATTGGCTGCGGCGGAGGTAGTTCAAATGATGCACCTGCCAGCACACCGGCAGAATCTGAAGCGCCGGCTTCTGAAGGAGCAGAAGCACCGGCAGACGGCGAGGCTGCTTCCGGCGGCGGAACTTTGGAGGCATTTACTCCGGCAGACGGCTCCGCAGTAGCAGTAAGTTCTATCTATAAACCGGCCGCAGATCCGTCCGACTGGACCATCGCTGTTGTTGTTAAGGATTCTTCCAACGGCTGGTTCGTCCGTATGGAGGAGGGCGTTAAGCAGTTTGCAAGCGATTATGGTATTAATGCATACCAGAAGGGCCCGGTGGCTACAGATGCAGCTCAGCAGGTGGAGGTTATTGAGAACCAGATCAACCAGGATATTGACGCGATCTGTGTCGTACCGGTAGATCCTGCTACCTGTGATACCGTATTGCAGGACGCAAAGGATAAAGGAATTAAGGTTATCTGCCATGAGGGCTCCAGCGCAAACTGCGATATCGATCTGGAGGCATTCTCCAATGCAGGTTACGGCGCTTACATCATGGATAATCTGGCAGAAGCAATGGGCGAGGAAGGTACTTATGTGACCATGGTAGCCCATCTGACCAATGCATCTCAGAACGAGTGGGCAGACGGCGCAGTGGCACGCGCAGAAGAGGCTTATCCAAATCTTGTAAACCTGGAAGCTTCTCCAAGAGTAGAGTCCGAAAACAACTCCGAGAGAGCATACGAGGTGGCAAAAGAAGTTCTGAAAACTTATCCAGAGGTAAAAGGATTTGTAGGGACTTCTTCCATGGACACTCCTGGTATCGCACGTGCAATCGATGAGCTTGGCCTGAATGGAAAAGTATTTGTATGCGGTACCGGTATGCCGAATGAGTGCCGTGAGCTGATCAAATCTGGCTCTATCTATTCCGCACAGCTTTGGGATCCGGCTGAAGCTGGCTATGCAATGTGTGTAATGGCTACCATGATGCTGGATGGACAGACTATCGGCGCAGGCTCTGACCTTGGCCTCGCTTCTTATTCTGACATGATCGTCAATGCAGATAACAGCAATATTGTCGAAGGTGCCGGCTGGATTTCTCTGAAGGCAGACAATGTAGACAATTATAATTTCTAATTTGATTATTATTACAGAGGGTTTATAGGGATCATTTAGATATCACCGTACCATGCTGTGCGGTGATATCTTTTCTAGCAGGAAGGAATGGTTGGGAGGCAAAGGTATGTCCGATTACATTATTAGAGCAAAGGGAATCAAGAAATACTTTGGCGGTGTAAAGGCATTGGATGGTGTGGATCTGGAGATCAAAAAAGGTGAAGTACACTGTCTTGCAGGAGAAAATGGATGTGGAAAATCTACAATCATTAATGTAATCTCCGGTTTTTACACTCCGGACGGCGGTGAGCTTGAGATCGATGGTGTTTCTTATCCGAAGATGACTCCCCAGCAGTCGATCGCTGCAGGGATACAGGTTATTTATCAGGATTTGTCCGTATTTCCAAATTTGACAGTTATGGAAAATCTGGCTCTGAACATGGAGCTGGCAAGCGGAAGAAAATTTGTCAGTAAAAAAAGGTTCCGGGAAATTGCAAAAGAGGCAGTAGCCAAAATTAATTTTGAAATTGATCTGGATGAAAAAGTAGAAAATCTATCCGTTGCAGATAAACAATTAATCGCGATCAGCCGGGCACTTTTAAATAATGCAAAGCTGATCATTATGGATGAACCTACTACAGCAATCACGAAAAAGGAGGTTCGTGCACTGTTCAATGTTATCCGGGATCTGCAGAAGCAGAATATCGCGATTCTGTTCGTGTCTCATAAACTGGACGAGGTGTTCGAGATCGCAGAAAGATTTACGATCTTCCGCAATGGAAAGAACACCGGCGCAGGAGATGCATCCGAGCTTACGCAGGAGAAATTTACTTATTATATGACTGGACGCGAAATCAAGGAGACGCCATTTATTTACGAAGAAAAGCCAGGTGCTCAAAAGGTTCTGGAAGTAAAAAACCTGAATCTGAAAAATGGTTTCAAGAATGTAAACCTTTCTCTGGGAGAGGGAGAGATCCTCGGTATCACCGGTCTGCTTGGCTCAGGACGTACGGAGCTTGTACAGGCACTGTTTGGTTATCACAAGGCAGATTCCGGAGAGATTTATATTCGTGGCAATAAAGTAGAAATCAATACTGTAAAAGACGGAATAAAAAACGGAATTGGTTATGTTCCACCCGAACGAATCGTGGAGGGTGTATTTCTGCCCCAATCCATCAAGGAGAATATTTCCATCGAAAAATGGGATGAATGGGCAGGACCTCTTGGGGTCATGAATGACAAGAAGATCGAAGAAGTCGTGAACGAATGGGTAGAAAAGCTTCATATCAAGCTTCATGATATCAACGATCCGATGAATACACTTTCCGGAGGAAATCAGCAGAAATGTGTTCTGGCAAAGTGGCTGATACTGGATCTAAATGTGCTGATCCTGAATGGACCGACAGTTGGCGTGGATATCGGCGCCAAATTTGACATCTATGAGCTGGTCAAAAAGCTTGCGGCAAACGGCCTGTCCGTTATCATTATTTCAGATGATATACCGGAGATTTTATCCAACTGCAACCGTGTTGTCGTCATGCGCCGGGGCGAGATCGTAAAAGAAGGTCTGACCAAGGATATGGACGAAGCAAGTCTTGCAGAATTTGCGGTTGCAGATTAAGGAGGGGGATAAGATGAATAACAAAACAAAAAAAATATTACATAGTTCTGAATTTTATGTAGGGGTTATCATTATCCTGTTTTGTCTGCTGATCCAGGCAAGAAGCGGTCAGTTCTTTACCGGAAACAATCTGGTGGATATCCTTCGTTCTTTCACGATCCCGGTTATGTTCTGTATGGGAGAGCTGATGGTGCTGATTTCCGGAGGTGTGGACTGCTCCTTCCCGGCGATTGCATCACTTTCCATGTTTGTAGTGTGTAAATACTTAGAAAACGTGACCACAAACCCGTTACTGTTTTTCATAGCAGCAGCATTGATTGGGTTGGTGTTCGGTATCTTAAATGGAGTAATCATTGGAAAATACCGCTTTCCGGCACTAATCGTAACTCTTGGCACTTCCAGCATCTGCTGGGGCATCATGCAGGGCGTCTTTCAGTCCCGTGAGTATCCGCTCTGCCCCACACTTCTGGCAGTGGGAAAAGCAAAGCTTCTGACCGCTACCAATGCAGAGACCGGCCTGTCTTCCGATCTTCCTATGATCACTATTTTTATGGTGCTTCTGCTGGTGCTGGCTTGGTTTATTCTGAATAAGACTATGCTTGGACGCGGCATCTACGCCATCGGCGGAGATACCATTGCAGCAAAGCGCGCCGGATTCAATGTATTTGGAACAACCGTATTTATCTATGCATTTTCCGGTATGATGGCCGGTATCATCGGAGTATTCCGCGCATGTATGCTTCAGGCGGTACATCCGAACAATCTGGAAGGCCTGGAGATGACAGCGATTGCTGCCTGCGTGCTGGGCGGTGTCAGTATCACGGGCGGTAAAGGAACCGTGCTTCAGGCATGTCTCGGAATGGCACTGCTGACCATCGTTTCCAACAGTCTGATCCTTCTGGGTATCAGCACTCACTGGCAGAATGTTGTAACTGGCCTGATTATCATCGCCGGTACTGCGGCAACGGCGATCCAGAATCAGCGCAATGCAAAAAAACTGGCTGTTAAGCTGACGGAATCTTAAGACGGGGGTGTATAGTATGAATAAGATATTGAATAAAGATAAAAATCTGACCCGTATTCTGGCGGTATTTCTTGTATGCTTTGTACTGTTCAGTATCACACAGGGAAAGTCCTTCCTTTCGGTATCCAGCTTTCAGTCCATGGGAAAGCTGTTTCCCGAGTTTGGTCTGCTTTCCATAGGTATGGCGCTGGCACTGCTCACCGGCGGAATCGATCTGAGTGTAGTGTATACTGCAAACCTTTGCTCCATTATGGCCGCGCTTACCATTAAGGCAATGACTCCTGAAGGAGATGCCGGCGTGGGCGCTATCCTGGCAGGTATTCTGGTAGCGCTGATTGTAGGAATGATTTGCGGTTCCATAAACGGGCTTCTGATCTCCGCAGTCGGTATCCCGGCCATGCTGGCAACACTGGGAACACAGTCATTATATAACGGACTGGGCGTTGTGGCTTCCAAAGGCAGCAGCGTCACAGGAAGCAAGCCATTATCCTCATTCGTCAGTATGAGGGTTGCAGGCATCCCCATGGCAGCAATCATCTTTGTAATCTGTGCGGCAGTCATGATCTTTATCATCAGCAAAACAACGCTTGGCTACAAGATCAAGATGATGGGTACAAATATGAAAGCTTCCGCCTTTTCCGGATTTAATAATGTAAAGCTTACCGTTCTCAATTACATGATGATTGGTATCCTGTCTGCAGTGGCGGGGATCATCATGCTGGGCCGTTACAGCTCTGCAAAGGCGGATAATGGCTCCTCCTATACCATGCAGGCAATCATGATCGCGGTTATGGGCGGGATAGACCCGGCAGGAGGCAAAGGAAACATCCAGGGTGTATGTGTGGCAGTTATCATTATTCAGATGGTAAGTACCTGGCTCAGCATGTATCAGAGTATCTCTGATTTCTATAAGCAGATCATCTGGGGCGCATTGCTTCTGATCGTTCTGCTTCTGAATCATTATATTAACAAACGTGAGATTGCAAAAGCAGCCAAAAAATAAGCAGATAAAAAACACCATTCCCCGGAGCTGTCTCTAAGCTTTGAAGGGAATGCAAGGGGTTGTTGCAAAATAGATGAGAAGTCATCTATGGAGCAACAGCTCCTCT
>CAJUEW010000015.1 GCA_910585465.1 uncultured Lachnospiraceae bacterium
CCGTAAGTCTTTTCCCGTCCCCGGTTCTCGGACGTGTTATATAAATCTATAGTTTGATAGGTAAACGCATAACCTGATATTGCAACAATATCCTTTTTTTCTTCCGGATATAATTCATTATTCATTATTTTGAATGCATCAGAAGGTGGTATTTTTTGAGTTACAATCAACGCCTCTTTCTCATATTCCGATTTTGCTTTTTCTAATAAAACAATTATTTTGGAAATTTCACTTTCAAAATCTATCCAATTTTGTTTCATACGCTTAAAATTTCTATTGAAATAATCAATCCATAAATTTTGTTGCAAATTTGCATTCAATTTTTTACATAATACACCCTCGCAATCAGAAAAAATATCTTCAAAGAATTTTTTTCTATCTGCATTTTCAATTTTTCAATAGCTGCATTTCTTTCTTCTGAAACATGTATCTCCAAAAATTCCCTTGCAAATTCGAGAAAATCTCTATATTGTGTTGGCAAATTGTGTTCAATATCAAATCCATTCCCAATCATTAGTATTTGCATATTTACGTTCCCCTTATTACTTCATAATTATTAACTATTTTCAGTATTAAAGCATATCTATAGCCGAAAAATTAAGACGTTTTACAAAAACAAAACGTCTTAATTTCTATCTATTTACATACCTTTTTCTGCCTGAAGCAGTTCCAAGATTCTCTCTGCCCCTTTTTTTGTATCTGCAATAATTTCCTCTGGTGTCATCTTGATATGGCGCAGGGAGTTATATTCCCTGATTTTGCGTATGTCCTCAACATCAAAGTTCTTACTCACAACCGGTTCAGTCATCATCATGCTCATCATCTCCTTCCAATAATGCTGACGGCGGGTATATCAACAAATCCTTATAGCCCTCCATCGTTGTTATGATTTTTACACCTTTTACTGTTTTTACATTGACAATATGCTTAAAGTTCCAAGAAATAATTACATCGCAGCCTGCAAGGATTGCTGCCGCAATATGCTGACAATCGTCAAAGCTCTTTTCACGCAGGATACCAAAATCAATAAACTTTCCTGCCAGTTTCACAATGTCCTTATCCGTTTCGATTACATGATACTTTATCTGTTTCAGATAATCCAAAAGCACTTTCAGTTTTTCCTCTGTGCATCGGTCTATTTCTCTTAAAACAATATCAGATATATAAACCTCGTACACTCCCTGCCGAAACAGTTCCCATAGCGCAAGCGTGTCCTGCATTCTCTCGAAAGCATCCTCTTGATACAGATAACTAACCACCGAAGTGTCCAAATATACTTTCAACTTTTTCATTAAATCTCTCCTTCTGATTATATTATATGCAGTAATCGATTATAGGGCAAGCATATTCTATCTGAAATTATTGTCAAATCAAGGCTCTTTCAAAATGGTGTAGTAGTGGTACAGTAAGCGCCTTGTTTCACCAAGAAATCATTGATTTTACAGGCTTTCTCGGAATATTTCAAGATACTGCCGTGGCAGACGAAAAGTATTCTAATCATAATTTTTTCCTTTCTCAAAATGCCCGAAAACAACCTGTTTTGGCACGTTTTGCGGACTTGTAGTTTTTTATTTCAGCACCCTCGTTTTACTACACTTTTTGCAAAACGTGGCAAATCGGAGCAATTCACAGCCCTCAATCGTAGTCTTTCCGTAGTCGGATAGGGGGTGCAAAACTACTCTGGTTTTTACGGAAACGGGTGCATTTTCCGGCTGACGGGTGCATTAGGGGGTGCATCATTTAACGATAAGGTTTTCCCATCCATTATAGCAGAAAACCCCTTCTCATTCCACCATATTTTCAATGCTGCTGCCTGCCCCAAATGAAAAACGCCCTGCCGGAACAGAGCGCCTTTCTGACCCCTCCATTATTAAATTGCCCGAAACATTTTCTGCGATACTGCTTTTTCCCCTTTTGCCTTATCCAGTTCTTTTCTCGCATCTTCCAGACCTGTTACCCGCTTCAGTTCGCCTTCCGCATCCTCCAGGCCGATATGTGTATAGGTATTCAGCGTAACCCCTATATTGCTGTGTCCCATCAGGTACTGCAGGGTTTTTGGATTCATTCCCGCTTTTGCCATATTGCTGCAATAGGTGTGTCTGCAGACATGGGGCGTGATCTTCGGCATCTGCACCCGGTAGATTTCATTATAGCGGTTCAGCATATGCTTGAAACGGTGTTCCCAATGCATTGCTACCTCCGGGTAGCCGTTCTTGTCCGTAAAAAGGAATCCGCCATACCCGCCTATGATGCGCTCATGTTCCGGCGGCTCCCGGTCCTCGATAATTGCCCGGAAGCACTGTGCCACATCCTCCGTCATCGGCAGTTTCCTCGTTCCCGCATTGGTCTTGGTGCTTTCAATGATGTACACCATTCTTGATGAGCGCTGCAGTTGGTGGTCGATATTGATGACCCTGTTTTCCAGATCGATGTCCGAAAGCGTCAGACCGCAGAATTCCGAAATCCTCATCCCCGGCTTTCCTGCCATTTCGCTTCCCTCCTTCTTATTTCCGGATGTTCTTCCAGATACTTTACAAATTCCGTTTGGAGGATCAGCCTGCGCTTATAATAGTAAAAGGCGACAAATGGCAGCCCCTCCTCCTTCAGCAATGCATAGATTTTTCTGCGGCTTAGTTCAAAATATTCCACTGCTTCCTGAACGGTCAGTACATCCTTGTTTTTCAACTGTGGTTTCATTTCCGCAACCTCCAATCAGTATTTCTGCCCTTTCCAGGGTCATAACATATATCACTCTAAAGCCGCTAAATAGCAACTACTTTTGGCAGATAAAAACTATTTATATCTCTGAAGAATCGTCAATGAATTTTTCAAATTTGGGGCGGATGATCAGATACTTGTTTCCGCAGAATACAGAAAACCTACCCGTGTTTTCCTCTGCCATCCTCCGCATTTTTTTAATACCGATATTAAAATAGGCTGCCGCCTCCTTGACGGTAAGCGTATATTTCTCACATATCGGCACATGGTCATTATTTGCAATCACTATCTTTTCCGCTTCACTTTTTTTATTCTGCATTCCGCCCACCTCCGAATCTGTCTTTGATATAGCACTCATGGGAGCAGTATTTCCTCCCTGCGTTGCCGTAGGCCGTGAACGACTTTTTGCAACAGGCGCACACGAATTCATAATGCGCCTTACGCTCCACCTGATCTAAGTGACTGTTCCACCATCTGTTCCTGCATTTATTGGAGCAGAATTTCTTCGCCTTCCGCACCGGAACTTGCCGCACCTCTTTCCCGCAGCATAGGCAAATGCTTTTATCCCCTTCCTCTAAAAGAACCGCCGTATCTGCCGCTGCCCTGTTCAGTCCGTTCCTCCTGCAGAATGATTTTACTGTATTTTCCGAAATCCCAAGCTCTCGTGCGATCGTTATATACCCATGGCCATCGGCTTTCATCTCCCGTATCCTGTTTTTTTGTTTGTCAGTCATGAAAACGCCTCCTCATCATACGGAGATTTGAAAGCGGCTTTATACACCCATAGACGCAAAAAATATCTGCCTGGCGTTCCAAAGCCATTATATCTCCTCACTATACGGAGATTTTCGGGCAGTTTTGGATACCCATGGTTTAGAAAAAT
Organism: uncultured Lachnospiraceae bacterium; assembly: GCA_910585465.1. Classification (GTDB taxonomy): domain Bacteria; phylum Bacillota; class Clostridia; order Lachnospirales; family Lachnospiraceae; genus Hominiventricola. Next base: position 3,602 of record CAJUEW010000015.1, read on the forward strand.
TTGTGCCAGCGGCGTTAATAGGCTGCCCGACCATTTAATTTTGATTATTTGAATACAAATGAAATGCTATAATAGTAAAAAACGAAAGAATGGTTTAATGAAAGAATTAATATTAAAGCTTCGGGATATATTTAAGAAATCGCCTCGTGGTATTATGGCAGTTTTGGCTATGGATATAGCAGAGATTGTTTTATTATCACTGAATCCCTTTATTATTGGATCATGTATTGATGGTTTCTTTGAACACAGCTACTTCTGGTTTAACACGCTGATAGTTCTGCAATTTTTACTTGTTGCCGTTCGCGCAATTAATAAAATTCTCGACACCAGAGTGTATGAGCGGATTATTGAAGCTGAAAGCAATGATTATTATATGGAAAAAATAAAGACCGGTGCCAGCGATTCACAAATAAGTTCCAGACTGAATTTAGTTGACGAAATTATTAGCTTCTTTGAAGTTGATTTAGTTCAGATAATCGATATGTTTGGCGAGATTGTATTTTCACTTATATACATATTTACCGCTTCCGGCCTGTTACTGTTTTTCTCAGCCATTGCAGTTTCCACTCTGGTTTATATTTTTACCAAAAGATACCATACAAAGATAGCGAGTAATAATGTCCAGCTCCAGGATCATGATGAAACAAGGGAAGAAGTTATTTCAAGCAGAAATGAACATCGTTTTAGAGGATTCACAAGAACAGTCCTGAATTTGAGAATATCAAGCTCCGATTTGGATTCAAAGGCATATTTACGTACTGATGTATTGCAATCTGCCTTTTTGATTTTTGCAATAATCCTTACAGTTAATATGGGTAATTACACAAGCGGACAGCTATTCTCTATCATCACTTATATCATGATGTTAAACGAACGTGTTTGTGAAATAAATGAAGTCAGGGTTAAAGTATATGATTTAATAGATAGTGTGACCCGCTTAGAAAGGAACGAGGAATGAACTACAGAGACGAATTTGAGAAGATAATCGAGAGCATTAAAATAGGTCTAAATGCACCTAAAGAGGAAATTGACCGCCAATTTCTTCCGTTGATACAGTTTATAGGAAAAAATGTTCCAGAACAGCTTTATAAATTCAGAAGATGTGCAGAATACAGCATAGATGCCTTTGAGAAAGATGAACTTTGGCTTTCCAAAGCTGCCCTGTTTAACGATCTCCACGATAGCCTTTTGTTTTTTGATAAGAACGCTATACTCGATTCCATAGAAAAAATGTTTTCCTCTGGCGCAGTTCCTTCTGTAATCGAAAAAATAAAGCAAGTACAGTTTCCTAATGCTGACTTGCAGAACTGGGTAACAGAAATGTTTTCTTCATTAGATACCAAACAGCTCACGGATATTGTCTGGCAATCGGTTCCTGGTTTTAGCCAATGGCTGGATCAGTGCTTTACTTTTGCAAAAGACGGAATACGGGAACGCACAAAAATGGTGTGCTTATCAGAAAGCATAAAATCTCCGCTGATGTGGGCGCATTATGCAGACAATCACAAAGGATTTGCTATAGGGTATGACTTTAGAAATAACGAAATAACACAATGTTCTAATTGTCCGAATCGTTCATGCACTGATATTAAACTTGGGATGATATATCCTGTGATATATTCAGACAAACGTTACGATGCAACAAGATATGGGCAATGGATTGTGCAACAGCAAATAAACCGTATAATGGGAATCCCTACAGAAGAACTTTACGATGATGGTTTTTTGTTTACGAAAGCTGCTTTATATAAATCGAATGATTGGTCTTATGAAAACGAATGGAGAATGACATGTTCCACTCCCAATCTGACTGTAGAACAAAAAGACCGTTATCCAATCAAGAAAAAACCCATGGCAATTTATTTTGGCAGCCAGATTCCCGATTTTTACCGGAAAATGCTAATGCATATCGCAGATGAAAAAGGCATTCCAAGGTATCAGATGTATGTTAAAAATTATTCATCTAAGTATGAATTAGATTATATGCCCATTTAACAAAAAAAGAGAGCATGACCTTAAAAATCAGTAAGAAAACCGTGATTGGTTTTCCACCACAACTAAAATAATGCCCGCAGGAAATTTTACCATAAGGCTTTCTGCGGGCATTTCCGTTATATCAGAACCAATTTTATACCCCTGCCGTATAATCCAGCGAAATCCATCCATTGCGGTTCTTTTGATAAGATTTCAGCAGCCCCCACTTGGATGCCCCTCGCCATCTGCTTCTTCTACCACTGTAAAAATTCCAATCTCCGTATGCTTCCCTGTCTTTTCATGGTCAATGCCAGGGCCGAGCCGGATGTTCAGGTCGGGGATGGATACCCGCACCCGATACAGCTTGAACGCTGCCTCCTTGGTGTACACTGTCTTTCCGGATTCATCGAACACGGAATAGCCGGGATTCTCATCTGCACATTTCTTTGCATTGGAAAGCGACTTGAACGCCCCTTTCTGCGACTGGATATCCGCCCAGGTCTTACGGACACGGTACCAGCTCTCGGTTTCTGTAGGAGTGGAAGAAGCTCCTCCCGCCATGCCGAGGATGCCTTTCAGGATGGCGAGGATTTTCTCCCCATAGCCGGCTCCCGCCGCCCATCCTTTTCCATCCGGATTTTCTTTCTGCCCAAGCCACTCCACATGTTCCGCACAGCCCATCGTGACATACTTGAACCACGGATCGATACAGGCATTCTTAAGGGCCTCTGTGGAAGCATAGGCTTTCAAGTGCTGCACCTGCGCCCGGATGCCGAGCTGCAGCGTGTCAAAGGAATTCTCCTTTACGCCGCCTCCGGTCACGCCCATGCCGCAGAAATTATTCTGTGAAAGCGTGACCGCAGAGCCGGAGACGGTAAAATTGCCCGTCTCAAGGCAGTTATCGATGTGCAGTTTTATTTTTTCTTTTGATTCATATAATCAATGTACTCATCACCGAATTTTTGAATGCTCTGAAGAACCGGTTCAAAACGCAGACCAATGTCCGTCAGGGAATATTCCACCTTCGGCGGGATATCGTTATAAACAGTCCTCCTTATCAGTCCTTCTTCTTCAAGCGTTTTCAACTGATTAGAGAGCGTCGCGTGTGTCATCTTTGGCATCCGTCTTAGAAGTTCGTTGAATCTTACTGGTCCTCCTGAGAGGTGATGCAGAATAAGGATAGCCCACTTCCCCTGGATCAGCCTCTGTGCAGTGGCATAAGGACAGTTTTCAAATAAATCCCGTTCCATAAATATTCCCCTTCCATTATAATTTTACGGAAAGGGTATGCCATCCTTCTGCTTCATCCCGTTTCCTGGCATTGTGGCGGAAACAGATTAAACATCAAACTCTTCCTTTAAATCCATCATACCCCTGATCTCCGCATGACCATCCTCAAGGCAGAACAGTCCCATCTCCCAATGATTCTGGTCATAGACAGCCATGATCTGCGGCAGAGCCTCCCTGACTTTTGCCAGCAGTGCATCGTCCTTAACGATTTTCACTCTGCCATCATAGCGCAGGAATTCCTGACCGGAAACTGCCAGAACCTCAACCCTTGGATTTTTCATAAGCTGTCCATAACATTTTTTGAAAGTACCAGTCCCAAAATAAATCTTATCCCCCTCCAGCAGGTGGAACCCAAACGGGCGTCCTTTTGGCTGGCTTCCATCCGTGGTCAGGAAATAAAACACTTTCGCTTTGTCCAAAAATTCGCTTACTTTTTCTGCATTTGACATAATTGCTCGCTCCTTTATTATATTATATTTGCGATTCGTTTTCAAGAAACAGTTCACTTTTCTATCGTGGTTCTTTTTTTGAACCTATATTTTATTATATTCAGAAAAACCTTAAAAACAAGTACGATTCTGAAAGATACCTGGTATCTTCCAGAATACCGTTATCAAAACACCTGTTATGCCGGACAGAAAACAGGGAACAGGCCAATACGCCTTTAACAGAGTTACATTTGAGTGATGAAATGGTTGCACTTCTGAAAAGCGGGCGGATTAACAACCGTCTGCTGTGCAAACTTGCCACCCACAAGAATTTTATAAAGTTTCTGGCGGATATTGAGGTTTATGTAGATGGGATTGCCGCCATGCAGATTCAGAACCTCAACTCCATTGTCGATACTGTCCGGCATGAAGTCATAGAATGATACCGCCTCGGAGAGTATGACCCGTACCTCTGGATTTTGCAGGCTGCACACATTGAGAATGACGAATATTTCAGCCACATGATACAGAATGATATAAGCGCAATCGTCCGTGACATCCGTGCCGCACACAAGTCTGACAGTAAGAGCGCGCCGCCGACTACCATTGCAGAGGAATTGAAACGGGATTTGGAGGATGTGGAAAACTTTAAGGGAAGCCCCCCTTGAAAAACAGGCGGCGCTTTACTGCAAGCGACTGGGGATCAATTACATCAAGTTATCTGAAACGGAGTTCCGGCAGCTTGTACATATCCCTGAAAAGTCAAAATTCTCCAAAAGCTATATCAGCCAGAGAAAGAAACGGAAATAAGAAAACCGCTGTTGCATGACTTGTTAGTTTCCATGCAGCAGCGGTTTTGTGCTGGTGGTATTCAGTTGAGATTGTGGTTCGGCAAACTGGAAGTTGCCAATTTCAGAGATTTATTTTGTAATAACAGGTTTTCCATCAGTATCTAACAACGGTGTTAAACCTCCTCCAAATCCATTAGCAATAAAAAGATAATTTATCCCTGTTTCTTTATCAACATAGATTGTCTTTTCGCTTTTAAGCGCTGTTTCTTGATAGACTACTTCAAATCTATTTTCCTTGCTCATTTCAAAAACCTCCATCCATTCTAATTTGTTGCCTACTCCATTATACCGCAATAATTTTCTAAATGGAATAGGGTTATCAAAACAATTATACAGCAAGTCCTTATTCTCCTGAATCTGCCTCCGTTTCGTCTTTTATAATGATAAGCTGCCCCTGTTGGCATTTCATGGTAATTTTATCCCCTGCGGAGAATCCGGCCTTTTCAAGCCATTTTCCCTGGAAAAGAATCTGCGGCGGTGCTTCTTTGAAAGTCCCTCATCCATTATAAACTGTTAGTCTGCGTTCCTCCATCCTCCTTATCTGTTGCCATCCGGCACACGATTTCCAATACATTTCCATCCTCTAGACAGATTCGCAGAATTCCACAAACGCCTTTGATGTATACTGTGAGCCCTGATCGCTGTGCAGGATCAGTTCCCCTTTGACTGCCGGCTGTGAATCCAGCACTTTGTGCAAAGTACGGATTACAAGGTCACTGGTGATGTGACGGTCTGTGATACTGGCAACAACACTTCGGTCATGCAGATCTATGATTGTGCCGTTATATCTCACTTCACGGTCTGCAAGGAACAGACAGGTAAAGTCTATACACCATTTGGGGTTCACTTTATCTGCGGTGAAGTTCTGATTCAGCTTATTTTCAAATATCCTGTGCGGCTTTCCCTGTTTATAATCCGGCTTTTTCGGCCGGACGATTTTTTCAAAATCCAGAGCCGCACTATTTTCCCATCATGAAAGTTCCTGTGTGCGTCTCTGATACTCTTTTGCCCGTTTTCCAGAAACCACAAGATAAAGCACAATGGTCAAAGTATATGAAAGGATATCCGCAATCGGCTGTGCCCATACGAGTCCCATCATTCCATAGATGTCTTTCATGATAAAGAGCGCCGGGATATAAACAATACCCTGGCGGCTGATATTAACAATCAGGGAAGCAACGGCAGAGCCAAAGCCCTGCAGTGCATTGTTCAGCACACAGTAAATCCCGGCAAGGAAACTGGTACAGAGCATAATCCTTGAAAAAGACACGCCATAGGCAAAGGCATCCGGATCAGAGAGGAAAGCCCCTACCAGAGGTACAATGAACAAGTAACTCAAAACCACCATGATAACACTCAGTCCAAAACCGCTGAGCAGGGAAAAACGAATGATTTTTTACATCTCGGATAATCCCCCGATCCCGCACAGTATCCCACCAGAGGCTGGATTCCCTGCCCAAAGCCGATACAGAGCAGCCCCGTGATCTTTAAAAGGTTTGTTGCAACGCCAATGCCCGCAAGCTGTAGATTTCCATACCCGACCATCAGCTTATTCAAAACCATATGGGAAATGCATATAAACAATGTGCTTAAAGATGCCGGAAACCCGATTTTAAATACACCTGTGCAGATTCCGTCTTTCATAGAGAAATCTTTCGGGTGAATACTGAGCATGGATTTTCCGCCGCAAAAATATTGGACATAATAAATTGTACCCACCAAATTACCGATTACTGTAGCAATAGCCGCACCTTTTGTGTCCATATGAAATCCGAGGATCATAATCGGGTCAAGGACAATATTCGTCAAGTTGCCGATGAGCTGCCCCATCATCACTTTTGTGGACTGCCCCTCTGCCCGCAGCACATTGGAAAAACAACCATTGATGACTACAAAAGCTCCTGAAATTGCCACAATACCGAGATAATCCTTTGTAAAATCCCAGGTCTCATGATTTGCGCCCAGAAGGGTCAGGAGCGGATTCATAAAAATCCACAGAATAATGGAAAACACAAGGCCTATGGCAGCGCTTCCCCACATACAGAAAGAAGATACCTTTTTTGCGTATTCCCCTTCTCCGGCTCCAAGCTTTCGTGAAATCACAGATGTGCCGCCCATCCCAAACACGGTTCCCAGAGCAGAATAAATCACGAACACCTGGGAAGCAAGGGTGATTGCCGAAACCTGCATGGGGTCTCCGGTCTGCCCGATAAAAAAGGTGTCCGCCAGATTGTAGATCAGCACCATCATCATGGCTGCCATGGATGGCACCGCATTCTGAAACACTGCCCGCGGTACAGACATAGAACTGAATACTTCCAATGATTTTTTCTCACTCATATTAATCTCCATTCCGCCGCCTTCGTCGGCGGCACAAATAGCTGTGAAAGATTTTGACTACCTCCACTTTCTTGGTACAATAGTTGCCAGAAGCTACACTACAAAGCACGGGGAGGTGAGTCGCAAAAACTCTCTTCGTTTTAGACAGCATATCAATCAGTGTAAGCACCATCGTTCAAGCACAAATAAATGTCTCTTTTAGAACGTACACTAAGAATCTGAAAGCCTGGAATCATACATCTGCAGACAAAAAATGCATATATGATTTCCCATATCCAATTCCTGTCATTCCACGACAACGGCATCAAGGACGACAGGTATTTATTCTATGTCCTCATATGAAACACAGAAAAAATTTAGTCTCATGATTTGACAGGAAAACGGAGAGGAACCCTTCTCTGGAATCCTCTCCGTCTGTCATCCTGCACTTATTGAAATGCCAATGTTCAATAAGGCATCATTTTCATTATTTCTCTATGTACTCTGATTATTTGGAACCGGGTAATTTCACCATTTCCCCCGCCCATTCCTCCGCAGGGTCATTTGTTCCCAGCTCGCCACGGAACGCACGAGCTAAAATCGCCTTTTTCATGGTGTCAATCTGGATGAGGACAGCTTCGGCGGATTCTTTGGCTTGCTGCTCTTTGCTCAGTAAGCTAATGATACAACTTATAATTTCCTTTTGCTCAGATTGTGAAGCAATCGGAACCTCAAATTCCATCAAGGCTTTTGCATTAATGCTTTCTACGGTGGTTCCGTTTTTCATACAAGAATCAAGTATTCTTTTTTCAGCATTTTTACACACCCAGAAAAAATACTCCAAGTCCAAGTCATCAACAGGAGAAATTGCTTTCAAATCCTGATTAATGGTAAAGGGAACTTTCACCATTGCAATTGGAAATGTCCTTCTCAGGATGCCACTTCTCATAACAAAAAGGACAGAGGGTTTCTCAATATAATTTGTAGAAGAATTTTCTACTCCTGTCATATTTGTGTGCATAAGTGTATCTTCAATTACATCTGATTTCATATCTTTTGATGTGACCCAAAGCAAATCTCCATCATTCCAATACTCAGGATGTACCATGCTTGGAGTACCGCCGCCATACCAATCACCACACTCCCTTAATTTTCGCTTTTTCCAACTATCTAACTCCACCCCATTCTCATTTCTCCACTTCTCCGTCAACTCCCCCGTAAACGCCTTATGCAGAATCGCAGACCTCCGCTGTTCAAAACCGTCCACCACGGCCTGCGCTTTTTCCTTCGCTTCGTCCAGCTTGGCAAACAGGCTTTCAATGCAGGAGACAATACGCTGTTGTTCTGGGAGAGGAGGAAGTGGAATTTCATGCGCTTTAATAATCTCTTGAGAAATATTCGGTTGCGCACCACCCTTTCCCAACTTAACAAAATTGTCTTTCTCTGAACAGGCATAATAGAACAAATATTTGAAATATACCGCCGACGATGCCACCCCACAGGCGCAGGCCTGATTAGTAGCAGCTTCAATACCCAAAATACCAACTTTTCCAATAGTTGCGCCGTACATAGCTATCGCAATCGTATTAACAGGAAATAATTTGGCACTGGAATGGGCAATGGCCTCGTCTGATATATGTTCTTCTGTTTCAAAGATATAGCCGTCATTTAATTCACCTGTTTTTATCCATGGAACAACCCCCTGATAATACAGCGGATTTCTCCTTGAAGGTGTACCGCCAGAACCCCATTGAGCTATATTTTGCATTTTTGTCCAGCACCAATTATCCGGCACCTGATACGGTTGCTCCTCTACCGGCACAAACGGGCTAGCAGGAGTTTCTTTTTTCTTCGCCATCACTCCACCTCCGACAAGGCTTTCAGCTCGTTCACCGCGCTCTGCAAAAGGTCAACCGCCTCTTCCAACTGCACAATGTATTGATCTTCACAAAACCGCCCTGCGCCTTAAAATGTCCATCCTCACCAAACATATTCCATTGTTCAAATAACTCAACTGTTGTCAAATATTTCACACTCATCATCCAGCTTTCACGCAACCGGAATAAACATATGTCTTCATATAATCTTCACCCCAGTTAAAGCAGACACCGTTTATAATTTGTCAGGGAAAATCTCTGTAAGCAGCTTATTTCTATAAGCTGCGTCTTCCGTTACCCTTTTAATATCATCTGTTCGATTATTAGACAGCAAATAACGTATGAGGGAAAGAATCGTATCTTCTCCTTTCTCAATCCCTTTCTGAATCCCTTCCTCAATCCCCTTCTGAATTCCTTTCTCAATCCCTTTATTTTCCACACGATCCAACACATCACACATGGTTGTCTGCCCTCCTTTCATATCAGGACTATATACCTCTTCATAGCGATTGTCTTTCGTCATCACCGACATAAGCTGCAATAATTCGTGTACATGCTTTATTGTAGCCTGCGGCGCCGTATAATTCTTATTTTTCCGCATCTGCACAAAATAATCCGCCACGATTTTAAAGTCGCTGGAGAACATCTGCACCTGTTCGTCAGTAAGATATGCGATTTCATACAGATTCATATGGTAGTCATTCACAAACGGCTCTAATTCTTCCGGGATATCGAGACACTCGTATAATGTCCGCGGCGTTTTCCAGCGTCTGTCGTATCCAAAATACAATACCAGCGTCACCACGGGATACCTCGGCACCGCTTTCCCGCTCTTTTCCTTCATCTCCTTATCGGCCAACAGCTGCGCCCGGTAAGCTGTCCCGTCATAAGAAAACAACCGAAGCGGCATATCATAGTCAATATCCGTCTGATTCTCCAATCCATACAATGCAATGCGCACGAACCCTTTCCGCCAGTATTTCGCGACATCCCGTTCCTGCTCATGTAACTTCCCGTCTGCCTTATAGGTGGACTTGGGGCTCTCATCAACCAGTTCATCCTCCTTCACAAGAAGTTTTCCGCCAAACAACAGTACATTGATAATATCGGCAAACACGTCATTGTACGCCTCCAATGTCTTCTCGGCAATATCTTTCTCTGCCATAGCATCACCTCTTTCTGCAAGGCATTTTTCTCCTACATCTATTATACAGCGAATAATGCCCTGTGCAAATAAAAATTCACTTAATTATGTTTGGGAAATCCATCCCACACAGAAAATTTTACCAGTACGAAACAGGCATCTTCCATTATAACAGCCCCGTGTCTTAGGAAACCTTATCCGCTATATTTCCCGCAAAACAAAAATTCTGTATAAAGAAAACGGGGAATATCCTTGTTATTAGAATACTCCCCGCCCAGTTTTTCAGTCATCTGAATATCGAAATCCTGCTCTAATACCTTTTGCTTATCCTCCGCCTTTATATCCGAAGATAGAAGCACTCCAAGAAGTTTTAGTATTCCATCAAAGTTTTTATCCCCGGAGTTACCAAGACATATCATCACTGATATAATTAAATCATAATATTCTGATCTTTCTTTCACTGTCCCCACACAGTTTTCTTCTTTAAGTGAATATTTTGTAATCGTATTTTCCCGTCCCTTTGGCGGATTCATACAAATCCATATGGAATAAACCTTCTTGATTTTCTCATAATGAGATTTTGTAAACACCGTTCCGTATTGCGATGATATCATTCGGCTGCAATAATATATACTGCGCTTTATAAGCGGATAATCGGGGTAAAAATCATTCTGTGCCTCCACATTTATGATCATTTGAACAATTTCCCTGCTACCGGGAACCATCACTTCAAATCGAATGTCAAAAGTAACGGTTCCCTCCATAACCGTAGTGTCTTCAACCCCTACCCCCTTGTATTTTGGGAGCCATATCAGTTTCATCGGGCATAACTGCGCTTTCAGATACTTGAGATTCCCCGACTATATATTGCCCCGCTATTTCCTTTATACTTATATTCTGAAATTCCAGCGTACAACTTTTAAGTATATGGGCTAAAATTATTTTATCAGCCAAAAGTTTTTGACCGCTGCATCATATGCTATATTTTCTTCCGTTATTTGTATATCCCTGTATAATGTCGTTGCCGTTTCCAACCTTATCTCCCTTCAGTTATTTCTATTATATGTAATCATGCTGCCCAAAACAAGCCTGTTTTTACATTTTCGCCTATCTGAACAGCCTTCATTATCCTTGCCATATCGAAGCCTGTTTCATTTTCTCTGTAAAAGGTGCAAATCAGGTGCAAATTGCACCGATGTACAACCAAAATCCTTGATTTTCCTTACTTTTTTGCTGTATATTCATACAATGCCGTGGCAGACGAAAAGTATTTTTATCATCTTGATTATATCCTTTCATAAGCCTACAAACCTTGATATTTCAGGCTTTTTGGCACTTTTCTTCAATTTTGTATTTTGCCCCAAACCTACGCAATTCTTTATAATTCTACGCAAATTCACGGGCAAATGGTGTAGTAAGTGGTGTAGTAAATCGATAAATTTTCAACCTGATTTTCTCTGCTTTCCCTGCGTATCGTTTTCTTTAAAGTTAATGATTTTCGCCATCTGTTCAGCTGCCCGATCATAGCTGGCATGAGTATAGACATTCAGCGTAACTCCCACATCGGAATGTCCCATTACATACTGCAAGGTCTTAATGTCCATACCCGCATTTGCCATATTGGTACAAAAGGTGTGCCGAAATACATGAGGTGTGATATGCGGCAGGGGATTGTTCGGATGCAGTTTCTTGTATTTCTTCATTGCCCACCGCATCTCATTCTCGATATGTAGTGCCACTTTCGGGTGATTGTCTTTATCAATCAGAAGAAATCCGCTATAACCGTCTATTATCGCTTCTGTTTTCAGTTTCGGACTGTTGGCAAGAATATTCTTCAAGCTGTGATACACTTCCTCTGTCATTGGGATAAAACGGCATCCGCACTCGGTCTTTGTTTTCTCCACATAGTATCTGCCGCCTCGTTCTCTGACAAGTTGCTTGTCAACTTTTTTAGACTAATATTTTTTGCCTTTCGTCCGACGGCTCTCGTATATTACCTCTAACCTCCCCAACTGCCAAGCCAATAATCCAGTGCGGGGGAAAATGACAGACCTCCGCATATGGGGCGATTTCCCATAGCGGCGGTCGGATCTTGTACAGGGTTTTTCTTTATGTTCTCCGCAAATATCCAGTTGTCATCCTGCGAGCTGTTTCTTATACCGGGCACAGACTGCCGCGCTTTAATTTCAAAATAATATCCGCCTGTGCCGCCAGTTCGTTTGAATGGGTTACAACAATCACACATTTATTCAGCCCATGTGCGCTTTCTTTCAATATGCCCGTTATTTCCCCCGCAGTATCCTCGTCAAGGTTCCCTGTCGGCTCATCCGCTAAGATGACAGGGGTATCTGAGGCTAAAGCGCGGGCTATTGCCACACGCTGCTGCTGTCCGCCGGACAGCTTCATCACATTACGTTTTGCTTCCTCGGCTGTCAGCCCAAGCCGCAGGAGCATGGGTAGGGCGTCCTTTTTCGCTGTCAATGCCACATTTTCCATCGGCGTCATATAATCAATAAGGTTATAGCTTTGAAATATCAGTGAGACATGACTGCTCCTGTGACAGGCAAGCCCTCGCTGTGCAATATCCTCACTGTCAAAAAGGATTTCACCTTTTTGCGGAATATCCAGCCCGCCGATCAGCGACAACAGCGTTGTCTTGCCGGAGCCGGACGACCCAAGGATGGCATACATTTTCCCTGCTTCAAATTCAGTAGTTACGTTTGACAATATCGGTCTGCCCTTCTCATAGGCATAACATATCTCTTTCATTTCCAGAACAGCCATTCTGCATTTCCTCCTCAACTCATTTTTGATAAAATTTTATGGGGTTTCAGGCGCATTACCGACAGTGAGGAAATGCCCACCGAAAGAATGATAACGGTCATGCCTATAAGGTAGAGCTGCAACATATTGCAAAAATCAATCTTAACGCTGATCTGCTCCCTATCTGCTTCTGCCCCGTCTATCGAAACTTCCACTTCCGGGGCGGTATCCTGACCGGAAGGCATATCAGACAAATCAGAATCATCTTTTATGCTGACCACCACATCCTTACTGAATCCGTCTTTTTGGGTTATGGCCACTCCCGCTGCCTGTTCATCACTAACTGAAATATTCTGCTGCAGCAATCCACTCGCAAACTGCCCTGCAACTGCACTGCTTGTAAAATAAGAGCATCCAAAAGCGATCACCGCAATCATCAAAGCCTCCGTGAGATATTGTCCTATTATCCTTGTCTTTCCAATTCCAAGGGATAGCAATACACCTGTTTCGTGGATGCGGCTCCTTCCCCACATGGTGAGTATCAATGAGAGGATGACCGCGCTCACCAATGCAATCACCCATATTATGGATGACATCAAAGCCTGCAGTTTCTGCAATGGCGCAGCCGCATCCAGATAAGTCTGGTTGTTGGTTGTGACCGCAAAGGCACGCCAGTCAACAGAGGATAGTCCATTCACTTTTGAAATGATGCTGTCAAGCTGCGCCGGATCATATACGGTAAATGCCACGCTGTCAAAGCCCGCCGGTTTATCCCCGAATAAGTCCTGCAAAGTATTAATGTCAGTAAAAATCTGGTTTTCTGCTTTTTCATAAGTGACAATATTGGCAAGCGGCGAATCGGGTTTTAGAATCTCGTAAATGCCGATGACCCTGACATCTACAGTCCTGTCAGCCTGCAGGGAAATAAAGCTGCCTAATCCCAGACTGTTCGCCTCTGCCAGGTCTTTGCTGATAACTGCAACATTGCTTTCATTTCCCGTGATATGGTTTCCTTCAATCAGTTTGGCAATTCCTGATTGAAAAAAACTGCTGTTTTCAGTATCCGCCACAGTCCTGGCATATACCAGATTATTAAACTCCGCTTTCATAGGGACATTTCCGGGAAATACATCAAGGGCTGTGGAAACAAAAGTCTTGGTTTCAGCATCATAGCTTTTCATGCCGTCTATGGACATGACGGCATCAATCACGTCCTGTGTAATGGGAAGTTCTGTCCAAAGTTCCACATTGCCCTCCCCGTCATTCGTTTCCCTGAAATATGGATTGCTTTCTGAAAATTCAACTGTAATGTAAAATTCGCCGCCTAAAGCCTCCCTCAGTTTTTTTTGCTCCGCCTGTGATACCTTTTCAACCGAAAGCCCGGTCAATACAAAAGTTGCCATAATAAGAAGAATGAAAAAGAGCAGAACGCTTTTCCCCTTTTTCCGTGTGACGTAGAGATACGCCCGTCTGATAGTTCCCATTTTGATACCTCCGTTTTCTTCGGTTATTCTTTCTGATGCTGGTATCGTACACCCCCAATGTGGAATCAGTATGAAACGTATGTGGAACAGAAAAGAAATTAAAAAAACTCCCCATTCTGCCGGAGAGCTTTTCCCATTCATTATTTCCAATGAATTGTTATAAATGAATTGTAAATCTCATTCCCTGTGGTTCTTCCATCGGGCGGAATGAATAAGAAATATCCATTGACCTTAATAATGTGTCTATGATATACAGCCCAAGCCCGTTCCCTCCCTTGTCGCGGTCTCTTGCAAAGTCAGGACGGTAAAACGGTAGGGATATATGCCGCAGTGCTTCTTTGGGGATGGGGACGCATTCGTTTTCTATAAGGATATTGCGCCCGTCGAAATATACGGAAACTGTTCTTCCCGGTTCCGTGTATGCCACGGCATTGGCAAGGATATTTGACACTGCTTTTCCAAACATCTGAGGCGGCATTGCCGCCACAAAACTGTCCGGCAGCCCAAGCCGGAAGACGGTTCCTTTTGCCTTAGCGATCAGCATATACGGCTCGCATAAGGAAGAAAGCAGCTCTGACAGGTCAACTTCCACTGCTTCCTCGTTTTCTGCGGACATCCCTGCCTTTGAGGTTTCAAGGATATCATGTATCATATCCGCGAGGCGTCCTGTCATTTCCCTGCACTCCGGCAGGTAAGTGTCATAATCCTTATATTTCCCGACACCAAGTATCATGTTCTCCAACGTAGCATTCAGCGCAGTGACCGGCGTTTTCAATTCATGGGAAGCGGCCCGCAGGAAATCAGCCTTTGACCTCTCGCTCTCACTTACACGCTGTTTCTCAATCTCAAGACTCTCAATAGCCGACAGCAGGCTCTTGTATAGATGGTTGATATTATCTGCCAGTATGCCAATTTCATCTTTTGAGTTGATTTTACAGGCTACATCCCTTTCCATCCGTGCCATCTGCTCCGTCACCGCCCCAATCTGTTTTATGGGAACCGTGATCTTCCCCGAAAATACAAAGGAACAAGCTATGGAAATAACCACACAGCAAATCAAAGATAGCGGCAGGGCTTTCAGGACAGTCCGCGTAACATAGTCTGCCACATTCAAGCTTGTATCGAAAGACAATTCATCGTTCGGGCTGACTGAGACAATAAGCCATTCCGGTTTTGTAAATAAATAGAGCAATAAGTGGGCAATTACAACGATAAAGAGCATCAGCCCTAATGTATAAAAAAAGGTTTTAGGGAATAGCTTCATCTTTTTCACTGCTCCACCTCGTATTTGTATCCTATGCCTTTGACGGTGACAATACAGTCAAGCCGGAGCTTCTTCCGCAGGTTTTTAATGTAGGTATCAACCGTCCGATCAATGATTGGGCAGCTGTCTCCCCACAGGTCATCCAATATCTGTGAGCGGGTAAGCACCAGCCCTTTATGCTCCACAAGCAGCTTCAGCAAGTCTATCTCTTTCGGGGTAATGTCGATTTTGCCGCTTTTGTCCCTTGCTGTATAGCCGGAGAAATTTACTGTAACATCCCCAAAAGTCATGATGTCGGATATGGCGCCTTTTCCACACCGCCGCAAAAGTGCTGTAATGCGTCGCCCCAACAGAATCATGGAAAAAGGTTTTGTGATGTAATCATCCGCCTGTTCATCAAAACTCGTCACCTGCGTATATTCATCTTCAAGCGCCGTAAGCATAAGGATGGGTACTGAATTTTTCTGCCGTATCTCATGCAGGACGGAAAGCCCCGATACTTTGGGGAGCATGATATCAAGTACAACAAGGTCCATATCACCCCTGCCAAATATTTGCAAGCCTTCCGCACCGTCATAAGCGGGAATGACATCATGCCCTGCCGATCTTAGGTATTCGCATATTGCCTCGTTTGTTTTCCTGTCATCTTCCACAATTAGTAATGCCGCCATATAAGCACCTCCTGATATTTTGAGTTTACCATCTCAATGTGGAATAAATATGAAATCATACGATTCAGAAGAAATATTTTTACCCTCTAGAATCGCTCACTGGAGATGCCATTTCAGAGCATGAAAGAAACCGCATTGTGCTATAGCATGAGAAAGAAGTCCGCACAACTCCCTGAACGTGCTAGCCATTCCTCCCACAAGGCTTCACTGGCGCTGCATATAGGATTTCAGATTTTCCGTGCTTTGCCGATATTACACCCTCTGCCACAGCAGCATACTATCCTGAAACGCAGCCGCCAGTTTTCCATTGTCCTTCAGCCATGAAAGGTAAGAGCGCACCGTACTGCCCACCAACACATACTGCTCAAAATTCATGGAAAGCCCATAGCCCTTGAACACTTCCTGCAAAATATTTTCAAAGCAGATTGGCTCCTTACAGATGGATAAAATCCTCCCCGCCACTTCATGCACCTTATCTCGGTTGTAACAGACAAGTTCCTTTATATCATCAGACGCCTCCGCATGGGCAGGAACGAATATGGCAGCCTCCATCCCCTCCACCATATCCAGTGTTTCCAGATAAGCACCCACGTCATAAATGAAGGAAATGGCATATTTCTCCAATGTCTCTCTGCTGCTGATGCAGTCCGCAAGGAATACCACCCCGTCCGGCATGCGGAATCCGACCATATCAAAGAAATGCCCTGGAAGCGGTATCACTTCAATCTCCTTCGGGAAACTTTCATCTGAGAAATCCGTCACATTGCTCTCCTGCGCCATCAGGAATTTATGCCGTAATTCCATACACGGATAACCGCCATAAAGAAAGGACGGCTCCAGCACCGGGTATTTTGTAAAAGCCGCCTCAATCCCACTGGAATAGACCTTGCATCCTGTCTGCCCCTGCAGGTATTTGTTTCCGCCGATATGGTCAGCATTGGAATGGGTATTCAGTATAGCAGTCAGATGCCAGCCGTTCTTATCCAGTATCTGCCTGACCTTCCTCCCTGCATCCTTGTCATTCCCGCTGTCAACCAGATAGACATTATCCTTGTCCAGAACGTAGACACCTATCTTTGCCGGACAGTTTATGTAATAACACTTTTCACTAATCTGCACCAATTCGTACATTTTTCATTTCCTCCTCGCTTCCATTTCCTATTACTTCGGCAGAATACCGTTCCCGCTAAAGTAAAAGCCGCATTGATTATATCACAGAAAAGAGGCGATGTGCTTCGGCTGGATAGACAGCACTACAAAGAAAATGGATAACTGGGTGACTGCCCAAAGGCTGGCTCCAAGGAGAAAAGGCAGTTTATGGTCTGAACTCAATAAAGAGCGCTGCCGGAGAATGGAACGCCTCGGACGCATGACAGATGCCGGGAGAGCCGTACTTCCCGATATGTCACCAAAAGGATTTACCATTGATGCGGATATCGAAAAAGCCTTAAAAGCCGAATCCATTGTCTGGGAGAATTTTCAGAAATTCCCGCCCTTGTACCAGCGGGTACGGATTGACACCATCCAGATCAAAAAGAAACAGCCTGAACTGTTCCAAAGCAGATTACAGAAACTGATTGACAATACAAGGGAAGGCATTATGTATGGAGAATGGAATGATAACGGGCGACTGACAGAATAAATAGCTTCATTTAGTCATTTGGTTTTTATCGTTTTCCTCATATGCCGTTTCGACAATATCGCCATATTCACAGCCCTATCCCAAAACGCAAAAAAAGAGGAGCCCACCAGCCACTCCGGTGA
The DNA here is from genome assembly GCA_910585465.1 of uncultured Lachnospiraceae bacterium. Taxonomy (GTDB): domain Bacteria; phylum Bacillota; class Clostridia; order Lachnospirales; family Lachnospiraceae; genus Hominiventricola. The sequence continues at coordinate 21,431 of CAJUEW010000015.1, forward strand.
ACCCCTCCACGCTCAAAATCCCTATCATTAAAATTTGTCCTCAAAGTCAGCCTTGGGTACATTGTATCAAATTGTGGTACGCAAACCCGTAAGAGGATATACCGTCAACCTGGTGTTAGTATATAAGTGTGGACAGGAAAAGTTGAACAACCTATACTATCAAGTGAAAGAACAAAGGAGATGTGGGGCATGGCAAAAAACCAAAAATCTTATACTCCGGAATTTAAGCAGCAGATCGTGGATCTGTACAATGCCGGAGGAACCTCGTATCCGCAGATGGAACGTGAATATGGCGTAAATCGGAGCACATCAGTAACTGGGTGAAACAGCTCTCTCCCATCAGGGTATCGGAGGAGGAAACGGTCACCCTCAAGGAGTATAGAGCCCTCCAGAAAGAAATCCAGCGCCTTAAGATTGAGAATGAAATATTAAAAAAAGCGACCGCCATATTCGCAAAAGAACAATAACCAAGATTGTGACTTTTATCCAGAATCATCTAAACCATTACACGGTATCCCAGCTTTGCAGTGCCCTGAAATTCCTAAGGAGTACCTATTACAAGGCTCTGGTTTGTGTACCCTCAAACCGTCAGGAGGAATATGAGGAATTCGGCAGGAAGGTAAAACAGGTTTACGATGACTCTAAACAAAGATATGGTGCTGTCAAGATAGGGCGCACCCTCAATGATAACGGGACACCATGCAAACCACGGAACCGCGCCGGATGACAAAATAAATATTCTGAAACGTGATTTTGAGGCGGAAACCATCAATCCCAGGGGATTATTCTCCACAGTGATTTGGGAAGCCAGTACACGAGCCAGGCATTTGAGAGGTATCTGATCCGCCATGGGATACTCTATTCATTCACCCGTAAAGGAAATCCCTATGACAATGCCTGCATAGAATCCTTCCATTCCATGTTGAAAAAAGAAGAGATATATCTGCACACATACCAGGATTTCAGAGAAGCCCGGAGGGCAATCTTTGAGTATATAGAGGGCTGGTATAACCGAAAAAGGATTTATAGTACCCTTGGTTATATGACACCACAGCAGAAGGAGGATGAGGAATCAAAAAAGGCAGCATAACCTTTCAACTTTTTGTGTCCAAAGTATTGACATAAGTCCATGAATTATCCCTCCCTAATATCCGATTTCTTCCAGCCAGTTACGGATTGTTTCCTGACATTCCGGGATGTCATCCCGGTACACCCCTAACACATTGATTTCTATTTCACTGTCTGGCAGCACCGCCGAAATATCCTTCACACTGGATGCCAGCCCGCCAGTCCCGTGGGAGCAGAACAGCACTACCTTTTTGCCGTCTAAGTCATTTTCCTCCAAAAAAGAGAAAACTGGCATCGGCGCACTGTACCACCAATTCGGAAAACCCAAAAATACGGTATCATAATCCGCCATATCCGGTACTGTTTCAACTAGCACCGGCCTTGCATCTTCTGCCTTTTCGTCTGCGGCACGGTCAAGGCATTCACCATAATCCGCTGAGTACGGTTCTTCCACCTTGACAGAGAATAAATCCCCGCCTGTCTCCTGCTGAATCCACGTTGCCATCTGCGCTACATTTCCAGGAGCCTGCACACTGGCTGACGTAACAGCATCGATCCCGGAAGTGTCCGCCGCATTCTCTGCCCATGTAAAATATGCAATCAGTATTTTATTCTGCTCCCTCTGTTCATCCGCAGGCTCTGCCTCTGCCAGTGTTTCCCCTTCCGTGACCGGCTCCGTTTCTGTAATCGTTTCTGAAGAGGACGGCACTGGCGACACTGCTGCATCACCGGATTCTAAAGAACCACAGCCGACAAGAGAAAACGCCGTCGCAATCACCCCAAAAACGGTTATCCATTTTTTCACAGGCTTTCTACCCATGCTTTCAGCTCTGCCTGTGACAGCGCTCCATTCAGCATTTTTCCTCCCAGCAAAACCGCGCCGGGGCAGCTTGGTGCAAGTTTTTCCTTCGTATTCCCCAGCCCGCTTCCGCCGGAGGTGGCAAACAGTACAATCGTTTTTCCCGAAAAATCATAGCTTTCCAAAAATGTGTTGATGATTGTCGGCGCAACATACCACCAGATGGGGAAACCGACAAATACCACTTCATACTGATCCATATCTTCCATTTTCCCGGCAATCCCAGGACGGGACTTGGGATCATTCATCTCCACGCTGCTCCGGCTTTTCTCATCCATCCAGTCAAGGTCTTCCCTGCTGTAAGGAATCTCCGGCTTGATCTCATACAAGTCTGCGCCTGCTGCCTCCGACAGCTTCCATGCCGCTTTGGCCGTCACGCCGCTTGCAGAAAAGTACGCTACTAACATTTTTTTGCTCATTACAACTACCTCCATTTTTATGATTGAATTACCTGGAAGGTTTTCCACTTCCCGGTCTTTTCCCTCCAGATGAACAGGACGGCCCGGACGGTCCAGTCACATACCATGGCAAGGGCAATCCCAATCGCGCCCATGTGCAGGATGCTCCCAAGCAGGTAGGATAAAAACAGCCGCATTGCAACTGTAGAAAGCACCGATACATACATGGTAAGTTTCACATCCCCCGCCGCGCGGAGTCCATTGCTTAGTGCCCCAGAAAAAGGATACGCCGCAGCATTGAATACATTATGAATCAGCACCAGCCATATTACCAGCCGTTTTGTTTCCGGTGACAGCGAATAAAAATGCAAAAATACCGGAGTCAGCAGAAAGATGAAAAGGTTCTATGCCGTCGAAATCAAAAGCGTCAGCTTTGTAAGTTTCTTAAAATAATATCCTGCTGCTTCCGTATTTCCGGTTCCCATACACTGCCCAATCACAGTAATGAATACCAGCCCCATGGCAACACCAGCCAAAGCCGCCAATGACCAGATACTCTGTGCCACACCGTTTGCCGCAATCTGGTAAGTGCCGAACAAAGCCACAATGCTGCTCAGCGCCACCTTGACAAGCTGGAAAATCCCGTTCTCTATCCCGTTCGGCACCGCCACATTCAGAATACTTTTCATCAGACTGCCATGCCAGCTAAAAATCCACTTTCCCCGATACACCACCTCGTTCTTTTCCCGAAAGCAGAGAAAAGTGATGACCAGCGTATCCGCAAGCCCCACAAACATCACCAGAAGCTGCTCTAAAAACAGGGGTATAATCATTTTTTTAAGTTCCTGATCAGAAAATAAATCATTCCCGCCCATTATGTCTTTCCTTTTTCACAAGAGCAATATCCTGCCCTATTCTATCATCCCATTTGTCCGCAGCCATTCTTCCACATCACCCGACAGGCTGCTGCCGCCTGAATAATGTACCGATAAAGCCTCACCCATCACCGCATCCGGAGCCAGCTTTGAAATCGCCGTCAGGCTCTGCCCAAACCTTCCTCCGCCGTGGGAACAGAAAGGAATGATTGTCTTTCCTGTAAAATCATATTCCTCCAGGAAAGACGCTATCGGCATGGGTATGGATGCCCACCAGTTGGGGTATCCAAGGATGATCGTATCATATTCATCCATATCCTCCACATGGTTCGCCAGTTCAGGGCGCGCCTGCTCATTCTGGTCTCTCTGTGCCTCATCCAATACAGTGTTATAGTCGTTGGAATAAGGATTGACAAGTTCTATTTCAAATAAATCCGCCCCTGTCTGGGACTGGATTTCCTCTGCGATTCCCTTCGTATTGCCGCCCCATGAGAAAAACGCAATCAGGGCTTTCCCTTCACTCTCCGGTGCACTCTGTGTACCGGTGCTGACCACACTTTCACTGCCGCCCACAATACCGCGGACAAGCCGGATGCCAATATTAAAGCTGCCTTTATCTTCGGCAAAAGTCGCCCGATAAGCACTGCGCATATTCTTGGCAAAATCATTCCAGCCTCCGCCACGGTATACACGCAGCGTTCCCATTTCCGCTCCAATGGGATCTTCTTTTGTATCTGTACCATAATCTCCGTAATAATCCCACACCCATTCGCCCACATTGCCATGCATATTGTAAAGCCCCCACGCATTCGGCGAAAAGCTGTTTACGGCTACGGTTGTCTGGCGGTACTGTCCCGGTTTTGTGGTCAGGTTCTCCTGGGAGAAATAATTCCCCTCAATCTCATAAGGGTAATGCCCGTAATAATTTGCTTCCTCCGCACTGATGGAAGTTTCCGTATTAAAAGGCGTCACAGTACCCGCTCTGCAGGCATATTCCCATTCTGCTTCCGTAGGCAGACGGTAGCCGTCTGCTCTCCGGTTCCATATGACAGTCTGACCTTCTATTGTATAGGCCGGCTCAAAGCCCTCTTTTTCACTCCGGGCGTTACAGTAACGGACGGCATCCAGCCATGTCACATTTTCCACCGGCAGGTCACTGCCCGAAAAAGTGGACGGATTCTCTCCCATGATTTCCTGATACTCCGCCTGCGTCAGTTCATAAATGCTCATATAAAAGTCGCTGACGGTTACCGTATGCTGTGCCTCATCTTCCGAGCGCCAGTTCTCCGTCTCCGGACTTCCCATCTGAAAAGTTCCACCCGGAATCAACACAAAATTCTCTGCCATGTTCTCCAATGTTTTTGCTGTCTCTGCTCCACTATTGGAGGCTGTACCTGCCGTACCGGTTTCTTCTATATTTTCCATGTTTTCCGTCCCCTCCGATGTGCTTCCCGTTTGGGAACCTGCATTCTGTTCCACCTCTGTTTTCCCACACGCGCACAACATAAAAAGCATAACGGCTGTCAAAACAGCAAATGCTCCGATCCTTTTCATCGTGCGTCTCCTTCCTTTTTATTTTCCTGCACAGAATTTTTTGACGCAGGAATTCGTCTAATTCCTTTCGATACATAATAGGCTGCAAAAACCCAAAAACACATCATTGCAATATATTCCGCAAATACAGCCGCCGCACTCTGTTCAAAATCAAAAAACACAAACTGCTGCTTAAGGAACATATACGAAAGAATATCCTTTCTGCCAAAGAGATACAGCCCATACATAGCAGGTATAACTGCCATCACCCATAAAATCCATGTAATAATCTTGGCCTTTTCCCTGCTGCCCGTCAGTTTCCGGCACATTCCCAGAACCATGCGCCAGTGAAGCCCCAAATGTACACTCATCAGCACAAATCCCCAATAGGAGGCCGCCAGGTGCATCATCCTTGCCGTTGCCATTGGGCCGCGGATGGGAAGCACCGCAAACACATGGCGCGACATCACAATTCCGCTGAATCCCAGACAAAGCATTGTGATCAGGGCACTGAAATTAACGGCAGTCTGTATAACCCGCAGCAATCCATATTTTCCTCTGAATAAATTCCCATACCATTTCCTGTTCAGAATATTGTGGAACAGGAAAAGCAACAGCATTCCTGCGCCAAACCACTCATGCAGTTCCTGCCCGGTAATCTGATACGCCATCAGCAAGAGAAGCAGTACCGTCATCAATAAATCAATTCCAGCTTTTATTTTCATTTTTGTCTGCATAAGGCACTGCCTCCTTTCTGAAACAGAATCCATCTGCCGTTGTCAGATTATTCTCCAAAATCCAATCCAAGACCATTTACCCATTCCATAATCGTATCCTGTGAATCGCTGCCATTCAACCGCTTTCCCGGAAGCCAGTCTGCTCCGGATGTGAGCTGCTCCAGATTCGTTGCAGAAGAACCCACGCCACTGCCGCCGGAAGTACAGAACGGAACAATCGTCTTTCCTGAAAAATCGTAGCTCTCCACGAAAGTACTGACAATTCTCGGTGCATCGCCCCACCAGATCGGATAGCCAATAAACATAATATCATACTGTTCCATATTTTCCACCGAACCGGAAACACCAGGACGGGCATTCGGATCATTCATTTCAAGCGTAGTACGGCTGTTATTGTCATTGTAATTCAGGTCCGCATCCGTATACGCATCTTCCGGGACAATCTCATAAATATCCGCATTCAGTCCGTCTGCGATATGCTGCGCCACACCCTCCGTTGTATTGGTAGCGGAAAAATAAGCCACCAGCACTTTGTTTCCCGCATCTTCCGGGACATCCGCATTTTCCGGAGCTTCCGATTTTTCCATTTGTCCTTCAGATGCTTGTTCCTCAGAAATATCCGTGTTTTCTTCTTCGGTGCTTTTGTCCGCAGGTTCCTCATGATCCGCAGTGCTTTCCACCGGCTTCTCTTCTGTAGAAGGCTGCCCGGCCTGTCCTGCAGAATTACCACAAGCTGCCAGACTCAAAATCATTAACAGGGAAACTAAAACAGTAATCACTTTTTTCATCATAAATACCTCCAGATTTTTTACTCGCATAAGCCCATTTGCAGAACATGTGGGCATTGCTTTTTACTGTGCCAGGGAAAAAGTAATCTCTTCCCGGCTGTCAAGGTTCTCAAATATTGCAAGATCGGAAGTGACACGGCCGATAGGAATCACATCTACTGACAGGTCAGGATGGTCAGTCTGTTCATAAAAGATCGCCATATTGTGATGTGCTTCGCAATAAGTAATATCTCCGTTTTCAAAATTCTTCCGGCCGCCCTCCAGATTCTCCGGGTAAAAATCCACGCCGCCATAATACTCCCTTCCACCATATCCTGACATGGAGATCGTCAGCGGAAAATATGCTTTTATCTCTTCTGCCAGCGCCGTATCATACAGAATGCCGTCTAAGATAATATCGCCAATCGTGATCCGGATAGTGGTTTCGTCTTCCGCCGCATCCTGCTCCTGCAAACCGGATATCCCAATATCTGCAAGCCAGTCAGATACCGTATTCCGGGCATCCGGCACATCCTCTGCCTCAACCGCAATGCCGTCCAGGGAAACCGCCGCATGGCTGGCATCCGCAATCGTCTGGTAACTGCGTCCTGCCCCGTACCCATCATGGGTACAGAATGGAATCACTGTTTTTCCTGACAGATCATACTCATTTAAGAATGACAAAACCGCCTGGGGGACATCGGTGGCCCACACCGGATAGCCAACAAACACCATGTCATACCCGCCAATATCCAGATTGCTCTCCTTAAGCTCCGGCAGATCCTTCTGCTCCATCTCATCATGGTTTACATCCCGCAGATCGTCAAAATCTGCCGTGTATGGCGTAACTGTTTCAATCAGGTGCAGATCCCCGCCCACTTCATCCGCTATCATATTTGCGATATATTCTGTCGTACCATACCGCCCGTTTCCATCAGCCACAATACTTGCCGAAGTGGCAGCATCCACATCATCCGGATACTCCGTATTTCCCCATCGTGAAAAATAAACAATCAGAATATTGCCCGCTTCCTGGTCTTTCCCTCCATCTTCCGATTCCGAAGACTGCCGTGCATCCAAAGTATTTTCCTCCTGCAAAAAATCGTCCCCGTTCTTTTCACTGCTTTCCTGTACAGAGGTTTCCGTGCTTCCCTCACCGCTTCCCTGTGAATCTTTCTCACTGCCACAGGCTGTAGAAGAGAAAATCAGCAAAGATACTAACAATACGGATAAAAATTTCCTCATAAAACGCCTCCTTCTTTTTTATCTTGTTCTTTCATTTTACAGATAATATAATCAATCTCTTCAAGAGACTGCTGCTTTTCATGTATTTCATCCAGTAATTGATACCGGCATTTCCGCAGCATCCGTATCTGTGTATCCCTGTCATTGCATGTTGTTATTTCCTCGATCTGCTCTCTGCTGAACCCGGCTTTGGAAAGAACATAAATGTCTGGCTCCATGAAAAGCATCCCCTCCTAAAACAAAAATGTAAGTGCCGTTCCGAAGCTTCCTGCCTCATCCCTGCACTTACATTATAATCATATGCCAGACGCATATCAAATACTTAGTTTTTATGACTCTTCGATGCTTAAAAAGCATGGTTTCCTAAACGCTGCCCAAAAAACTTTTTGCGTATTCTATAAATTTTGTCGCCGCCAGACTGAAAGGCTGTTCCCGTTTCCATGCCAGAACACACGTTGCTGTAAGTTCCGGGTACAGCGGCCTGCAGGCAATCTTTGAGGAATCCCAGAAGGGTACCGCACCCTCAATGACCAGGGAATATGCCAGCCCCCTGCTGACCATGACCGCACCGTTGGTACTTAAATTACTGGTAAACAGGATATCCAGATTTTTATAATGATCCCCAAACCAGCTTGCCAGTTCGCTCTGTACCTGCAGACGTCTTGGAAGAATCAGCGGCAATCCTTCCAGTTCGTCTGCCGTAATATATTCTTTCCCCGCAAGCGGATCATCCGGCGGCATCAAAACCACCCATCTTTCTTTCATGCCCAATCGGATAAATTCATATTTCTCCATCGGGGCCGGCTCCAGGAGCAGTCCCAGGTCAAGCAGTCCCTTATCCATCTGCTCTTTTACCATATCCGCAGTCGCCGTAAATATATCAAAAGTAACAAGAGGATATTTCTGGTGGAAATTCCGAATCAAATCCGGAAGCATCTGTACAGAAGCAACCTCCCCACATCCAATCGAAATCTTTCCATCTACCTGTTCTTCCTGCTCTACCAGTTCTTTTTCCGTTTTATCAACCAACTGTAGAATTTCTTCTGCCCGGCGGCGGAGCAGGAGACCTTCATTCGTCAGCCGAATCTTCCGTGTCCCCCTGTCAAATAACCTGACGCCAATCTCTTCCTCCATCTGCGCAAGCTGACGGGAAAGTGTCGGCTGTGTAATATGCAAAACCTCTGCGGCTTTTGTAATGCTCTCTTCCCTAACTACGGTAAGGAAATAGCGAAGAACCCTGATCTCCATATATAAACTCCTTTCAGTTTTATCCATGCTTTATAAGCTGTATTGTAATATTTTTATGCCTTTTAAGCAATACAACTATACCTTTTGATTTTGCCTTTAGGGGGTTCAATGTTTCGTAGGAGGGTTTAACACTCAACACTTTTTTAATCCTTCCCCTCCCTTATTCCGGGTTGTTCAGCTTTTCCTGTCCACACTTATATACTAACACCATGCCATGTTAATTACAAAAATTATAACATTATATAAAATTCGTATTAATCCTATCTTCATATTGCGGAAACGCTATACCCTTTTCCTCACCTGCTTCCATATTCTTCAGCAGCCACGCCATATTCTGTGCCAGTGAACGCATCGTCTGTAACCCTTCCTCATCCTTGCGCACATCCTCCGGCGTAAATCCATGCACCTGATTCCAATACTGCGAACCAACTATGTGCATATTGCTGATGCCAAAATATTTATTCAAACGGTCAAATGCCGCACTCGCACCGCCCCGTCTGAAAACATTTCCCGCAGGCGATACAGCCAGCTATCGGTTTCTTCCCAAGATATAACATTTCTGATTCCACACCATTTTTTGAAAGCGTATCCGCAATCTCACTCAAAGCCGTATAAGTGCAGCCGTGTTCGTTCGGGCTGCCATTGATCAATAAAATCCTGCTCATGCCTGTACCTCCTCATGCGTATGAAAAATCTTTGCCGTAATCCTCCATCCGTCCGGCGTTTTTATAAATGTATGGTAATCTGTAAAGGTCTGCCCCTGCCATTCCTCAACCACTTTTGTCACAGCGGTAGTTTCCGTAATATCAAGAATATCAATATGATACGGGGGATTCGGGTCAGTATCCTGGCCGGTTTCATCCATCGCATCAAAGAACCCCTGAATTTCATGGCTGTGCTTATCCGGCTCCATGCCTCCCCAGAAGATTACGGCATCTTTATGAAAGTACGGAGCCATGATAGAAGAATCCCCTTTATTGCAGGCTTCCAGATATTTTTTAACAGCAGTTATAATCTCTTCACAATCAGAAAAATATATTTTTTTCATCGTATCCTCCTTAAACATTGCTGCCTGTGTCAGTTTTTATATTACAAGGCGGCGTTTCTTCCATGCTTCGCGGGAGCGACCTTTGCATACCCGTTCCATGCAAACAAAGCATTCCCATTTTCATCACCGTAAACCTGCTCCACATCGCAGATATACAGATAATGGTCGCCCACCTCATGATACTCCTTCATGCCGCACTGGATTGCCACACAGCTATGGGCAGGGATTTTGATACTGCTTCCTTCCACCTCGGCAAGCTCAATCCCAAACTTCCATACCTTATCCGTATCCCGTCCCGTGGTGCTTCCGCAGCCCATTACCGCATCCGCAATCTCCGCACTTGGGATTGTAAGGATCACTTTCTGGTTGTTCCGAACCATTTCACCGCTGTAAGAAGTCTTTGCCATGGCATAAGCAATCATGCCGGGATTGAAAGAAAGATATGTCCACCATGACACGGTTGCAAGGTTGGTGGAGCCATCCGGCTTCTCAGTACATACAATAGATACAGGATTCGGAGAGGTCAGCTTTGCTGCCCGCGGTAAATTGATTTTCTTCATAACAGTTGTTTCCTTTCTTTTTTCGCTTTTATTGAATTGATCTTCCAAATTCATATGCCTGTCCCAGTTCAGGTTTTCCCGCAATATCTCCTACAGCTCCATTACCGCCCGCCAGAACATGACCAAGGTTCTTCCAGCGCAGATGTCCGCACAGATGCTCATAATAAGTAAGGACATCCTCAAATCCATTCCCTTCTGCCGCCATCAGGAGCGCACAGGCCCGGTCATGCCCCCGGAGGAGATTGCCGTCTCCCTCCTCCAAAGCAAACAGACGGTCAATGGCAGTCCGTATCTGCCCGCTCATGTTCCAGTAATACAAAGGCGTTGCCAGCACAATTACGTCACATTCTTTCACAGCCGGATAAATCTGTGCCATATCGTCCTTCTGGACGCATGGACATTCCCTGCTGCTGTGACCGCCAAAACAGCCCTTGCAGCCATGGATTTCCATGCGGTCAAGGAAAAACTCTGTGACCGTATTCCCCGCGCTCTTTGCCCCTTGCGTAAACCTTTCCACCAATGCGGAAGTATTCCCGTTCTTACGGGGGCTTCCGTTTAATATCACAATTTTTTTAGCCATTCTACAGACCTCCCATCTCAAATCTTATCTGCCAGTGCCGCCGCCTGCTTGCAGCCGTCTGTTTTTTCAATGTCGCCCGCGTTCAGGACACCGGGAACAGCCACCTCGCCCACCATGTGCCATTTCAGCAGTGCAGCAGACCGTTCAATCGGGATACGCACGCCGTCCATCACAGACATATCATCTTCCTCACAGCAGGTAATCAGCGCACACTCTTTCCCCGCAATGTCCTTCCCGGCAACGCAGAAAGAAAACAGCTTATCAATGACACCCTTAATCTGTGCCGGAATAGAATACCAGTAGACCGGCATCGTAAATACTACTGCATCCGCTTCCAGAATTGCCGGAGCAATCGTATTAAAGTCATCATCAAAAGAACACGCCTTTCCCGATTTGAAACAGGTCTCGCAGGCATGGCATCCGCCTACATTTTTCATAGCCGCATCAAAACGGGTAACCATATGCCCCTTCGCTTCCACCGCCTGGATAAACGCATCCGTCATGGCAAAGCTGTTGCCGTTTTTACGGGGGCTTCCGGTAATTACAACAATTTTCCTGCTCATATTTTATCCTCCTTGTTTGCAGAATTGACTTTTTCCGCTGCTGATATTATAATTATAGCGAGAACAAAACTAAAAACAAGTACGCACCTTCAAGTGCGATACTTACATATAAGTTATATACTTACCTAAAGGAGAGTGTAAAATGAACGAACGCTGCATATCCCAGGAATGCCTTGCATCAACAGGCTTTAGCTATACCTTATCCCTCATCAATGGAAAATATAAAATGACAATCCTTTATACTCTGATGAATTTTGAGATTGTCCGTTTTAATGAAATGAAAAAATATATCGGGGAAATTTCTTATAAGACACTTAGTTCAACCTTAAAAGAACTGGAAGCGGACAGGCTGGTACACAGAAAGGAATATCCGCAGATTCCGCCAAAAGTAGAGTACAGTTTGACTGAAAGAGGAAAATCATTGATCCCCATTTTAGACAGTATGTGTGATTGGGGAGAAAAAAATCGTCTATAAATATAACTATTCCGGCTTTCCAAACAGCAGGCAGCCTAAAAAAAACTTCATCTATTCAATCGGATTTTATATTTAAAGCCTTGTTTTCCCCCAAAAATATGTAAACTGCATCCTGCAGAATTAAAACATATCTTCAAGGAGGACACAGCAATGCTTCAAATATCCGAAATCGTAAAAAAACCAAGGAAATACTCGACCTGTTCAATGAACACTTTTACAATAAGGAGTTTACCCGCCCGGCCATCACCGTATTTCCGGATAACGGGCTCGGCGCATGGGCCAGAGCAGGATTTCCTTGTGAGTGACTTGGTTCTTGTAGGGGTAATATTCCTGTTCCTGGTCTTATTTGGAGAACAGCCTGCTCCCGCTCTGGTAGGAGGCAGCAGATACGGCGGCTTTGTTTTCTCTCTGTTTGATGACAGTAATTTTATAGTGTGGGCATGACAAGGATACGCTCTCCTTCTTCCCTGATTTCAGGCATGGAAAAAGCAGGGAACCTGTCAAACGGTTTGTTTTTCATTGCAAATGCTTCCGGACAGGAATCAACAGCGGCGCAAATAGCCAACTTAGTAAAATCACAATCCTTAAAAGCGGTTTTGTCAATTTTACGCACCTTCGCCGGAAGGCAAAGCTAATCAAGCTGTCACTGCCATAGAAACTACAAAATTATAATTCATGCGCTGTTAAATCTGCCTCATGTGTATGACAATGCTGCTCCTGATGTCCAAAATGCGTATGCTCGTGACTGTGTGTAATGTTATGGCTGTGCGTAGTTCCGTCATGCGTATGCACTATTGTATGGGTATGCAGATGCGTGTGGTACAGAATAACGGTATCCACAGCAACTATCACAGTTCCCGTCAACATAATAATAAGCGCCAGCAAGTAATTTTTCGTCAACGGTTCATGCAGACAGACAAAAGACAGAAACGCCCCCACAAATGGAGCGACTGCGTAATATGCGCTTGTTTTTGCAGCTCCCAGAGTATGCTGTGCTTTGACGTAAAATAAAATACTCAGACCATAAGCCACAAAACCAACCAGTAGAGCTGTCAGACAATATTTTAATCCAGGTATCTTTTCTCCTATCGCCAATGCTATCGCAAACGAACCTATACCAGAAAAAATCCCTTTCAGCATTACAATCTCAAATGTGTCCTTTGAGGATATTTTTCTGGTACAGTTATTTTCCAGTCCCCAGCATAGGGCTGCCGCAAGAACAAGCAACGATCCCCATGAAAATTTCATACTCGACACATCTTCAAATGAAAGCAGCCCGCTTGAAAAAGTTATCAGCACAATAGCAGCCCACAGCCTTTTAGAAATCATTTCCTTAAACACAAGAAGCGCAATCAGTGATGTGGCAACAATTTCAAAATTATTTAGTAACGAGGCATTAGCAGAAGTTGTATGCGACAGCCCGAACATCAAAAAAACAGGCGCTAAAATATCTAAAACTATCATTCCAACTGTATATGGCAAATCATTTTTTCCTAATTTTTCATTTACGCTGTTCTTTTTACCCAAAAAATAAAGAATCCCTATTCCCATGCCTGCGCCAAGATACAGTAAAGCCGCCATCATGGCAGGAGAAACATTTAACAAAAGGATTTTAGATGCCGGCATATTCAAAGCGTAAAACACCGCAGCAAGAATTGCATAAAGTATTGATTTTCCATTTCTCCAATCCATAATCTCCCTCCATTAAATTCTATTTAAGTATATTAAAAGGTTTTTATCTTCGGATAAACCGGCTGTCCACATCCGGCATCTGCTCATCTGAAATATATCTCTCCACTTTCATGTGGAGGTCGTACTTTTCTCGGAGTGCTGCTATCCGTCCCATCATAGGAGAAGCGTGATGGGCATCAATAGCCTGCTGGTCCCTCCAGCTATCAATCAACAAGATGGTCTCCGGGTCATCCATCGAATAGAAATAATCGTAGCGGATATTTTCTTCCTCGGCCCGGATGTCTTTTACCACTCCAGAGGACACCATCTCCTCCGCAAATTTTCTGGCACTGCCGTTTCTACCTGTGTAATAAATATTCACCGTTATGCTCATAACATCACCTATTTTACATCAATCCGCTCTATCTTAAAGAAAACTGGCCTCGTTTTATCAGACAGCTTTCGTTCCTTCATCATCTGGGCCAGTGTTTCTCCAAAACCTCCCGGATATATTTTCATGGCATCGTCACTCTTTTTTGTATTCCCCATCTGAGCAATCAGCAAGTGTGTATCCCATTTCCAGCATTCGTTGCTTTACAGCCAGTTTTGAAAGGCCGTAGAACACTGCCAGCTCAGAAATCAATTTTTCCAGCCGACAGGCATCTATATTTCCATCTGCAGAAATTTGATATTCCTGAAGGAGCTGCGCAACCTTAATTTTAGCCGTTTTTGTCGGCATTAGAATATACGGAGCCACCCCATTGGCCTGCCACTCCATCCAATCAACAGCTTTCCATTTCTCACCGTCACGGGTAGTAGTTTCTATCGTACATTGGATAGCCTTTCCAGGCATAATACCTGCCCCAAGCATTTTCATTAAAGCATGATAGGGCTGATGCCTGTACCAGTGATAGCATTCGTGGGCAATCGTGAAATTTACCGTCCCAAGCGTCCTCTCATAATAAATTCGAGGGTCTATATACATAGTTCCACGTTTCGCATTGCGAATAATAATACTCTTGTCCTTGCCCTGAATGTTGCAGTCTTCAAATACCATGAGGCCGAAGACATCCATTTCTTCTGAAAGTCTTGCGTCCTCAAAAATGTTCAGCTTTAACTCTTCCTCGGCAATTTTCCGGATAGGTACCGGAACAGGCTCCTGCAAAGCCAAAGGGTAGTATTTCTCCAGGAACCTTGTGGCCTCTCCGTCAAAATCCTTCCTGGCGATAACAGGCACAAGCTCTCCGGAAAATTTATCGCTGCCACAATCCTTCCGCTGTTCACAGCCTGCTATACTGATAACCTCAAACTCTGTCAATTCAATTCCCAGTAATACCCGACAATGCACTGTCAGCCATTTTTCGGTAAAGCTAACCTTTCCGGTGTTGCTTACAGACCATTCCACATCCGCAGAAACCACAATATCAAAAGCTATATAGCCTTCCTGTGGCTGCTCGATATGGATAACATTCTGAATCTCAATATCAGAAACCGTTGCCTCCGCATGTTTCTTGTCCCTGGCAAACTCCGCATTCAGATACTCCAGCACCGCATCCTTGATTTCATCATAGCGGCTCTGGTCAATCAGCCTGCGGAGAGGGCTTTCGTCCTGGGCATCATAATAGTCCAGTTTCTGGCTGTTAAGCTCCTTTTTGATTTCTCTCCAATTAGGCATATACAAATCCATACAGGTCACAAAAGCTGCATTGTGCTTCCGCTCCCTTAAATGTATCAGTTCATGGAGAATAATATATTCCAGGCATTCCACCGGCTTCTGGGCAAGCTGAAGATTAAACCAGAGCTTCCTCTTTTCTGTATTACATGTTCCCCAGCGAGTGACCATATACTTCGTCTGCCAGGAATCCGGATGCAGGTCTGTTATTTGTTCCCATTTTGGAAGCAGATGTTCGATTCG
Organism: uncultured Lachnospiraceae bacterium; assembly: GCA_910585465.1. GTDB lineage: Bacteria > Bacillota > Clostridia > Lachnospirales > Lachnospiraceae > Hominiventricola. The sequence continues at coordinate 36,973 of CAJUEW010000015.1, forward strand.
CTCTTTCAGCATAATCCGATACTGCTCACGGACATAGTTCTCCCGCTGACGCACCGTACTGTTTTTCTTCATACGAAGAGTGACCTCATTGCCTTGAATCCCAAAGCTGTTTTTCCGCTCGTCCGGGACAAATTTAATAAAATACTGCTTTCCCCAGATATACATTGTCTCACCTGAGACATACTGACGCTTTGCGTTTCTTGGCTGGTCTTGGAACTTCTTAATAGAATCCTTAATCCATTTAAGATTTGTCCGGGCATATATCTCTATCGCCTTATCAGACATACCCAAAGGCGCCGAAATAACCACATGCCCATCCGGTGGTTTGACCTGAAGATGCATGTTCTTTATTGATTTTTTCTGAACTTCAACTGGTATTTCAGAAATCACAATACGCATCTATTAGTACTCCTCCTGTTTTTCAATAATCGTATAAATCCTCTCCACCCCGGCATCATCATTCAGAATCGCAAAAAGCGCTCCTTTAATCCGCCTTTCTTTGATTCGGTCACCTCTGAATCCGCTCAGCCTGGATTTCATCACTGCTGCATGGAGCTTAAGGGCCAGAGCTTCATCCTCGCCAATATTGTCATAGATAGCTTGCAGCGCCTTGCTCTTGCGGATACTCTCCGGATAGCTGCCGTTATCTTCCGGATGCTCCACATTCTTTGCCAGCCCGATGTATTTCTCCAATAAAGCCTTATAATCCGATACGCCCTGCTTCCTCTCCTGAATCAGCTTGTTCAGAATTTCAGACATGCGCTCATAATACTTCGGATTAACAGTGACCTTTTCTACAACTTTACGGCGGATGTTGTTCTCGATAGCCTCCGCTGCACCTTCCTTTTGCCCGGAAGGAGCGTTTTCGTCAGTCATATCTTTTCCTTGCTCCGATACGAAATCCAGCAGAGTGAGGTCATCAAACTCACCAATTTTAATGCTGTCCGACGCCACAATATAATTATCAATGAGCTTACGCATATCCGGTTCATAAGCCCGGTAGTCAAGAAAATCACCGCTCCGGTTTCCGATCGTCTGCTTCAGCTCAATGTAGAATTTAATCCGCTCCTCGTAACGCTTCAGCTCCGCTGCAGTACATTCGTCAGTCAGATACTGCTTTGCCTCTGCAAATGCGCGGACAAGGCGGCTGACCATCTTATACATCTTTTCACGAAGGCGGACATAGATTTCATCCATTTCTTCGCTCATGCCGGATTCCCCGCAGAAGTAATGCAGGTATTGCAGATCTTCCTTCGGCTCTCCCACACCCTCGCACAGTTCTTCCAATTCGTCGTAGCACTCATTGAAATACTTAATAGCTTCGGTACCGCGGTCTTTCAACAGTCCGTCTACATCTTCCGGCGCGTATCCTTCAAAGGCTCCGGATGTGTATTTATTCATAGCACTCTCTAAATCTCCAAAAAGCTGCTTGTAATCCACAATAAAACCAAATTCCTTCGTATCGCCGTCCAGACGGTTTACACGGCAGACTGCCTGAAACAGTCCGTGATCATGCATACTCTTATCGATATACAGATAGGTGCATGGCGGCGCGTCAAAACCGGTCAGCAGCTTATCCACAACAATGAGTAATTTCATGTTGGCAGGCTGCTTGACAAACTTTTCCTTTACCGAAGCCTCAAAATCCTCAACCGTTTTTTGAATGGACAGCTTCTCCGGCAAATTCTCCGGGTCAAGGCCCAGCATTTGTAAATAGATATCATACTTTTCAAAGGCCTCTGTGTCCTCCTCATCACTGACGGTATCGGTGCGCAAATCTCCCGGCTGCGGCGTGTATGACGAAATGATAGCGCACTTTTTAAATCTTTGCTGGACGAAAATTTCATAATACTTACAGGCAGAGTAAATCGAATCTGCCACCAGTATGGCGTTTCCATTACCATCTATCAGACGAGGCTTCATATTGAAGTCCTGAATGATGTCCCATGCAATTTTTTCAAGCCGGGAGCGAGAACTGTATATCTTCTGCATATTGGCCCATTTCTCTTTCAGTCTGGCCTTGGCACGAGTAGAAAGCCCACGGGTTTTAATATCAAACCACTGGTCGATTCTGTCCTGCGAAGACAAATCCTGCGGAATATCCCGATACTCGTACCGCAAATCCAGAACGACGCCATCACGCACAGCCTCGTTGTATTTGTAGCTGTGAATATAGGTGCCGAAAACCTCAATGCTGGTCTTCTTATCCTTGATAAGCAGAGGAGTTCCTGTAAAACCGATAAAGATTGCTTTCGGCATGATCGCTTTCATCGCCGAGTGGAGCTTACCGGACTGTGTTCTGTGGCACTCGTCAACGAATACATAGATTTTTCCCCTGGCCTCAAAATCCTCCGGAAGCACTTTCATCAGCTCTTCGATGTATTTATCATAATCGGCATCCGTGACTTCACCGCCCCGCCTGCCAAACTTATGTACCAAGGAACAGATGAGTGAATCATCAAATTTATTCAGTTTCCGAATCAGGTCGTCGCCGGACTTTGTTCTGGATATTTTTTCGTTTACACCAATATAGGTTTTTTCAATCTGCTCGTCCAGTTCATCACGGTCGGTGACAATCAGAACACGGGCATTTTCACCGCCATGCATCAAAAGCCACTTGGACAGCCAGACCATTGTCAGTGTTTTGCCGCTGCCTTGGGTATGCCAGAGAATACCACCTTTTCCTTTTGCAATGCGCTTTTGGGTACGCTTAATGCCGTAATATTGGTTATAGCGGCAAACCTTTTTGATGCCCTTATCGAACACCACAAAGTTCTCAATCAAATCCACCAGACGGTGCTTATCGAACATGGCATAAAGCTGCTTCAGGAGAATATTATCCTGCCCATTACAATATTCTTCGATTCGTACATCCTCCGGGTCACGCTCGTCCTCATTTTCATGGAAGCCGTCCGGTTTCCATTCCATATAATATTTAGCTTTCGTGAGAACTGTGCCATAACGCAATCCTTCAGATTCATTTCCGGCCATACACAACTGCACTGTTGTGAAAAATGAAGGTATAAATTCAGGCCTTTGATTGGTGCAATTTTGATTAATTCCGTTAGAGACAGCAATACAACTACGTTTCAATTCAATCACAGCCACAGCGATACCATTCAGGTAGATAACGACATCCGGTCGTTTCTCCTGATTTTGAATAACGGTCACTTCCTCCGCAATCGCAAAATCGTTATTCGTCGGATGCTCGGCATCAAAGAAATATACCGTCTTTGGCGCTGCCTCCGGACTTTCCTTGACTTTAGCGCCGTACTTCAGCAGGGAGTATACCGCCATATTTGCATCGTACAAACCCTGCGTCATATTTCCGGCAGCCTTCACGAGCTGGGCAACAGCACCATCAATCAGCGCCTTGCTATAACCGGAGGACTGCAGGAAGCTACGTAACCGGTCTTCACGGATATTCTTGTTGACGCGGTCTTTAAGATTGCCCAGATAGGCATAGTCAAGGATGCTCCTGTCCTTAAAAAACGCTATCACTCTGTTCTGAGTGATTCTTTCAGCTTCACCGATACTCATACGGGCGACACCTCCTTTACACTAATCGAATCTTGCCTGTGAGTAACTCGCTCATCATGCCTTGTTTCAACATACGACATTTACTTGCTTTTTCCTTCAGCAAAAAAAGCTCCTCATTCATATCATCAAATATCTTTGCTAACGTATGCTGTTCTTCATCATCAGGTATAGATATTTTTAATTTACGTATCAAGTTCATTCCAACAGACTGACGTGTAGACCCATTACTTAGTGCTGCAAATTGCTCTTGAAATTTAGGCATGCACATATAGTAATAGGCAAAAATAGAATCGACCTTCTCAAATTCCAAAATCGCCATCGTTGGTGATACCGTATATTTACCAATATTATCTCTTAATCTAATAACTTTACCCAAGGATGCAACACGACCTATTCCAACTAAGTTTTTTGACAAGTTATATCTTTGTGAATGCTCATCAAATACACTTTTATCAACAATTCTAACATTTTTGTAGTTTATTCTTCCTGTTGTATCAATATCACCTATTCCAACAAAAGGAATTCCAAACTCGGCCTCAGCTGGTGCCCTATGACTTGGATGAGGGTCGATGACTTTTGCTATTTCTCCAATTTCAACCTCTCTCCATGGTCTATTATAACCGTTAAGCCTTTTTTTACCTGTCAGCAACTCTTGCATAGCACCCGTTTTTACAGCTTCTTTCTTTTCAATCAGTTTTTCCAAATTGGCAATAAGCACATCAATATCCGATAAAGCTCCAACTATTACTTCCTGCTCCGGTTTTGGCGGCACCAAAACCAAAGTCTCCGCTATCGCTGACTTAGAGATTGAAGACACCTTAATTCCGGTGATATATGGCAGAACTTGATCGTGGTACGCATGAGAATTCATGTAATATCCCAGCCACTTAGCGGCAAAATCTCCTTTTTTGACCCGGCACGGAATGGTATGCAGACCAGCCACCATCCTACCATCACCGAGGCCGTAGATTTCCGTTGTTTTTCCGACTGTCTCATCTTCCGCTGTGTCCGCTATGATGATATCACCGTCCTGAAGAAACTGAGCATTGGCTGTAATCAGCGCAGCATCATTAAGATATGGAATGTCCTCGTTCTCACAGTCCAATATCTCCGGAAATTGAACGAGAATATCGCCATAATGCACGTTGCGAATAAAACCACCTCTGTTGTTCAGGTCAGCACGAGGGAGTGTGTTATTTGACAATACCCGGAAGGTTTCTTCAAAGGTCTGCACCTCCCAATCTGCCGGTATATCTCCAATCTCTGTGTGTTTTACTTCTCCTACCATGTGAATCCCATCCTTTCCAGATGCTGCTTCACCTTGGCTTCATAAGCTCCGGTCTGCTGCTGCAGCGCCGGCAGCGTATCCTCGTAGCGGCAGGACAGCTCAATTAAACGGTCTGCCAGCCGATGAGAAATTGCTGTGTATAAATCCGAGATACCTCTGCCGATCGCATAGTACCATTTACGATTGACCAACAAATCTATAATCTCGTCATCCGTCAGGGTAGCGTACCGCTCTCGACATTTCTCGTCAAGTGCTTTCGCTAACTCTTTAACCAGTTTCGTGTTTTCCTCGGCCTTTGCCGCCAGCTCTCGTGCTTTTACAAGCTCCGCATATTCTTCTTCATAACCTGCCGGCGCCGGTGCTTCAAGGCGGGCAACCCCTAAAGCATAGGCAATAGAAGCTTTTGTCACGGTACGCTTTTCTGTGTAGACCTCAACGCAAAGAGGATGCTCATCAATATAAATCGTATAATCCTTCTTTTTCATGCCGGGAAATACTGCCTGAAATTCTGCCAGAGCATCCAGCAACGGCGTGTGAACATTTTTCTTTATCTCAAACATTTTATCAAGGACAGCCGTACTCCTGACTTTACCGCCTTCTGCAACCTCAGACAAAGCAGAACCATCCTCAGATTCCTCAATCAGAGCCATGAGCTCCGCATCTGTTGCTGCAACTATATTCACTGCATTGTCAATGGCCGCTGTTTCTTCCGGGAACAGTACCTTCTTCATCAGGTCTTTCGGAATAAGGCGGCCTTCCCAGCCAACTACCTTGACAACATCGTCTTTTTCTTTTGTCAGATCTTCTATCTCACGAGCCACAGCATAACCAGACTCTTCTGTGATAATAAGCAATACATCATCACCAAGCGTCTCATTCCAGTAAGCAAGCAGAACCTGATACACATCGTATTTATCGATCAATGTCAGCGGCTCAAAGGCAGTCAAAATATGGGCCGCAAGATCAACAATCAGTTCCTTAGCGGACACTGATGCATCCAGCGTTTTCAGCTTTGTATCTGCATAAGCCTTCCAGTCATCAAAGACCTCCATCAGCATATCTCCGTAATGAGAAAATTCCTCATTGCCATATACCGTACGGCGCAGCTGGTCCTTATCTACACGCAGCTGGTAAAAGCCCTCGCCGTAATCTTCCAAAAGCTCTGCCTTCAAGGTCGGGAACACTGCCCAGAACTTTGCAAGGCCATCTATATCAACAGACGGAATGCCTCCATGTATATGGGCTGTGATGTTCTGGATATCTTCCGGGGCAGAGGAATCAATGTATCGTGAAATATTCAGGTTATAGTCGTTCTTTACCTTAATTTCCTGATTCGGCACGAAACGGGCATACTTCGGGTTATCAGCAATCTGCTCGTTGAAGGTCGTAACAATACGATAAATATCCTGCTCACGCAAGCGATTTTTATTTCCGTCCTTCACATAGCCACGGCTGGCATCAATCATAAAAATGCCCTGTCTGTTTTCAGCACCTTCTTTATCAATCACAAGGATGCAGGCCGGAATGCCTGTGCCATAAAACAGGTTGACAGGCAGCGAGATGATTCCCTTTATCCAACCCTTGTCAACGATGGTCTTGCGGATCGTGCCTTCTGCGTTTCCACGGAAAAGAACACCATGAGGCAAAATAACAGCAGCCTTGCCGTTTCGTTTCAGCGTCTTCAGAATATGCAGCAGCCAGGCATAATCGCCGTTCTTTCCCGGCGGTCTGTCTCCATAGCCGGTGAATCTGCCAAACTCCTGCAGGCCATCCGACCAGTTCTTGAGAGAGAACGGAGGATTTGCAACAATATAATCAAAGCGTCTCAGCTCAGATGGGTCATCGTCCTTGGTGAACTGCGGGTCAGAGAAGGTATTCCCGGTTTTGATCGTAATCCACGACTTGTTATGTAATACGGCATTCATCTTAGCAAGACCTGCCGTGGAGCCTTCCTTCTCCTGCCCATAGCCGGAAATATCAAACGGCGCCTCTGCCAGCGCGCGAATCAACAGCGAACCGCTGCCGCATGCCGGGTCACAGATTTCCGCTTTATGATTGGTACAATGGTCGATGCCGATAACCTTTGCCAAAATACGAGACACCTCAGCAGGCGTATAGAACTGGCCCTTACTCTTACCACTCTCTGTAGCGAAATTGCGCATCAGATATTCATAGGCATCACCAATAATATCGTCTCCCTCGGCCTTGTTCCTGGAGAAATCCAATTCAGGCCGCTGGAAGATAGCAATCAGTTTTGTAAGCTTGTCCACAATTTCCTGACCTTTTCCCAGCTTAGCCTCATCATTAAAATGCGCAATATCAATAACACCCTTCAAGCTGTCATTGACTTCAGCAAGGCGGGCGATAATTTTATCCATTCCATCACCGATATTTTTCTTGTTCTTCAGTGCAATAAAATCATCGAAAGAGCAGCCAGTTCTCTTTTCCGGGTCTTGCTCAGGGTCATGAGCTTTATCAAACACCTGAATATCGCTGTATTTTTGTCCCTTAAATTTATCTGTTACATACTTCATGAACAGCAATGTCAGTATGTAATCCTTATACTGAGAAGCATCCATGCCGCCTCTCAAAGCATCGCAGCTCGCCCATAGAGAGCTGTAAAGTTCTGTTTTCTTGACTGCCATCTTCGTTTACTCCTTCGATTTGCATATTTTCTCCAGCGTAGAAGCGGGTTTACTCAAGCGCACTCTTACCGCTTTTAATCCAAATATCTAATTCTGACGCTTTGAATTTCCACTGCTTTCCTATTTTACGCGCCGGAATATCACTGCCATTGCGTATCCACCCACGGAGTGTCACCGGCTTAACACCCATATATTCCGCTGCTTCTTCTATGCCTATCCATTTATCGCTCATGATTTCTTCCATCTTGTTCCCCTCATGAATCCTAATAAAACTGTCCTGGGTACACTTAACCAATATTATTTTATAACAACAGGCTCAGAATCACAAGAAATTTTCTGTTATTTGTTGATATTTATATGTAGTTTCCGTCTACGTCATAATTATCTCAGCACTTGAATACTGACTGCCCAGTGCTGCCGCTGCTATTACTAAAGCCGCCGGCCGTCCCAGCAGTTCTCCGGTGATGCTCATTGAACAGACAAAAGCAGAGATAAAGAAAATGCCGCTGCTTGGTATTCTGACCATGCAACGGCATTTGAGGTGGTTCTGATTCGGTTTTCGGGCGCATAAATGGGAAGTTCTCCTATTGCTACTTTTTGAGAAAATCACTGAATTCTTTCAAATCCTTTTTCGTATCTTCTGAAAGACAGTTAAATTCTATATCATGAATTGCGCCCTCCAATGTATATAAATGCACCAGACACACATTCGGGTATTTCTGTTTTAGTCTAAGAAACGCATCCTTTGCGCCTGTCTCAATAAGTTTCTCAGAAGATTCGATGCCGACAGATGTCAGCTTTTCTGCCATTTCTTTACCGATATTCATCATTGATGTTAATTCTGCCATTTTTTCTCTCATACTATAACTTCTATTTAACTAACCGTTTTCAATTTCCCTTAACAGTTACATAGGTTTTAGATTTTTGTTTAGCCTATCCACCATCCAGGCAATCCGCTTTTCACGTCCGGCCTCTGTCTTCGCATCAAAGTACGCCCGTGTATAAGTCTTTTTCACAGATAAAGGCATAGCCTGAAGGTTTGTGTAAGCAGGTTCATAGCCCTCCAGCAGAGTAAGAAGCTGTTCAATCTGTTCATCTGTAATAATTGCCAGAGGATTTACAGCATCCCATTGACCATTCTTTTTTGCATCCTCTATTTTCCATCTGACCGTCAATTCATCCAAAACAGAGTGCTTCTTCCAGGGCTTCTCCTGCTTTTATTGTTCTGGGTCCTCCGGCCTTGCCAAACAAAAGCCAGACACCGGCACTTGACAGACAGTTATCATAGAGCCATTTCCTAAACTCTTCTCTATTGGCAAATTCCATTATATCGCTCATTATGTGCCTCTCCTTTAGTAAGCCATACCTCTGAAAAGCTCAATGTCTCCGTAAAGATACCTTTTTCTATTATATTGTGGGTTACAAATATAATTCACACGCTTTCCGGCCGGAGCAGGCTTTTTTGAGCATAGCGGACGCGCCTGAGAGCATCAGCGCACTGACCGATTTCGCGTTCTGGGGGCAAATCGTAACGCAGCGCATACAGGAAATGCATTTGTCCTTATCCACAGACTTGATGTTATTTTTGTCAACTGCTCCGGCAGGACATTCTGCAGCGCACAGGCCGCATTTTGTACAAGAGGTCCCGGTTCTGGGAACCATCCCAACTCCACTCACCTTTTTATAGGGCCGTGTCCCTGGAATCGCCGGCATCCCAGTCTCACCGGCCTGGAGCTTGTTCAGAATCTTCTGCGCGTACCCAGTCAACACCCCTTGGTCCTCCGCATCAGGCCGCCCTGCGGCAAACTGGCGGAGAATGGAGTGTTCCGCAATCGCCGCTACTGCGGCAATCACGGTAAAACCAGCCTGTTTTGCCAGATCCTCCATTTCCACCAAAGTATCTTCATAGGCGCGGTTTCCGTATACGCAGACCAGAACGGCTCTGGCCCCGTTCCCGTGTAAGGCCGCCAGACGCTCCGCCGCCAGACCTGGCATGCGTCCACCGTAGGACGGGACGGCGATGACCGCCACATCCTCCGAGGTAAGCGCGACTTGCGCAAAATCTTTGTCCATTTTGGTAAGGTCCACGGTCGCTGCCGATTCTCCCCAGGTTGCGGTCAATGCCTTTGCAACCTTTTCCGTACCCCCTGTCGGACTGAAAATAATGGTTGTATATTTCATATTCAAACCCCTTTCTATGATGACCTGCCACTTACTTTAACGCTGTTTCTCATGGATTTTCTGGTCAGGAACCTCTGCGCTGTTTCAGTTTTATAGCCTGAATTCATTTGCGGCCCCTTACCATATCCGGCGCTGGCTGCCGTCCCCGTCACACAAACCTAAGCCGCGCTCCACCACAGTCTGTCCGGCTTCAATAACCAGAAACTGCGCGTCCCATCGCCCGGAAACCAGCTTTTCCAGAATTCGATTACTGCCTGCAACATAGTCCAAATCGCAGCGGATCAAGTCGGCATTTTTTTGCGCTTCCTCCACATACGCTTCCGCGTAGCAGTCATAGACCCCGGTGTCAATGATGTCGGCGTTCGTATAGGAGGCGAACCACGAGCCGAAGATGGAAGTCCCGATCTCCATGCCGTACTCCCGGCAGATTTTATCCTTCATGGCCTCAATGCTGTACTTGCCGCCGTCACAGTCACGAAAGTACATATGCCCGATCTGTTTCAAATTGCTATGGAGCGTGTCATCTGTGTGGAGCAGCAGCGTGATACAGTCATCTACTTTTGGGATAACGATTCGCCGGGCGGTCGGAACCTTATCCCATGAGCCGCCGCAGAAGCCCATGGCTACCAGGACGGTTTTCATCCGCCCCGGCAGACGGTTCAGTGCCTCCATAATATGTAGCCGCATCTTTTGGGGCTCGGCATGCAGATCACGGTCCAGTTCCATAACCTTAAAATCCGTTTTCATCTTTTCCTGTGCTGCGGCCACATGAAGCAGCATGGAACTGCAGGCCAGTATTACCGTATTATTCCGGTTGATATCTCCCATCGGCCCCCTCCTTCATACACTCCTTCAGGCGTTCAATCAGATGTCCGGTAGCAAAGGCGATGGTTTCATAGTGCATAAAATCAGTAGCGTTTTTATCCCACATAAACTTCAATACCGCGCCAAATTCTTCATCGGCATCCCAAAATTGCACCATGACCGGAAAAAAGTCAAACAGCGGAATGATGCTGGACACATCGCCGGCCGCGGCAGGTTTGCCGCCCAATTTCAGGCAGGCATGCCGCAGCTCCTCACATCGGCCCGCAAAATACGCCGCCTGCCCGGAGAAAACTCCTGCGCCGGAAGAAGCCGAATATACTGTCCCTCTGAACTCGCTGGGCGGGACAAAACGGCCGTCCAGTTTGCAGTCCGGCCTGGACCACGCCAGCATATCAAAGATGGTCATGCTGGCGTTGTAATCCGCGTGGATATAGGCTTGCTGCGCAGCGGAATACCACTCTGTCCGTCCTGTAGCCCGGTGGATTCGATAGTCCCGCCCGGCAAAGCGGAGGAAGATATAGCTGGCATCGCTTTTGAGATCGAACTTTTGAATCATCTTGTCCTGATCATACTTCGCAAACTCCAGCTCCATACGGTCGCGCATGATCTCGTAATTAGAAAGCTGCCTCTGTCTTTTTATTTCCATACAATAATCCTTTCTCAACCGCCTCTTCGTGCTATTGCCAGTTGTGCGACAGCCGCGCCGAATGCCTCAAATTGCTTTTCCGACTGACCCATCTGACCGGCCAACCCCACGGCCCCAATCTGGAAAGACCGCTCTTTCCACGCGCCCGAACAGACCAGCATTCCCTTCGCCAGCATATGGCGGACGATCTCCATGATAGCCGTATCGGTTCCTCCTGTGGGCGATTGGGCGGTAACAAACGCCGCGCCGACTTTGCCGCTCAGGTCGATCCTGAAACTCTGATCAAACCACTTCTTCAGCACCCAACTCATGCTTGTAAAATAGACTGGGGAACCAAAGATCACCGCATCACTCTGTGCAAGGAAGTCAATATCCGCTGCCTCATCGCCAACATCCATTGCCCGGACCTCAATAAATGGGTATTTCGCTAAAATGCCGTCCTGAATACAGTCTGCCGCAAACTCAGTGTTTCCGCCCTGGCTTGCGTAAATAATTGCAATTTTCATATTTTCCTCCTTAAATCAGTTTTTTCGCTGGCAAACACAATAGGAACAGACGCTTTCCATGCCGTTGTCTTTGTAAGGACAAAACTGCGTAACTGTTTCCAAAAAATCCGGCTTTCCATAGTTCTCTTGTCCTTTAACTGTAATTAAAATCATTACATCTTGTTCGTAAAAAATGCATCGACCCCCTGGCGGATCAATGTATTTTTTCCGCGATGTACGTTGTAATATCTTTTAGGGTAAAACCCTCCAGCGCATTTTCCATAGCTGTCTGCGCGATAAACAGCGGTTCATCCAGTGCGCCTTCTATGTTCCTACCAATCGGGCACATAGGGTTTGGCGCCGGGTGAATGTCAAACAAAGCGGCATCCGAACGTTTCTGCACAGCCCGGTAAATTTCCAATAGTGTAATTTCTTCCTGCGGCTTCGCCAGTCTGCTGCCAGGAATGCCGCCTCGTGCTTCTATTAAGCCCGCTTTTTTCAGCGCGGACATTAACTGCCGAATCACAACCGGGTTCGTCCCAATACTCATGGCCATTAACTCCGAGGTAGGGGGCTGGGTCTTATTCAATTCCATCAAGGCTAGCATATGAACGGCTACCGGAAATCTTGTGTTGATTCGCATGATAATATCACCTGTAATAATTATAATTACAAACCGGTGTGATGTCAAGATTTTTTCTGTCTGTCGATGGCGGATTTCTTTGCAGTCTCTGGTTGTTACAATACTCAATGCAATCGGTAAGCTATTTCTCATTTGAAGCATCCGCAGCAAACTTATCCTCACCCGTCGCCTTCGCGCTTGCGATCTGCGCTGCCATCATCCGCTTTCCCACGTTAAATCTTTTTTCTTAAAGACAAGACTTCATTAAAAATGTCCTCCAGCTCCCCCATTTCTCTCATAACGAATTGTCTTTCCTTTTGAGGTTATGATTCCAACACTAATGCCTGGCCTGATAATAGTATTGTTTTCATTTTTTATATCTTCATTAAATTCCAGATAAGAGTCTAATTCATATGTATCAATTTCCCAATTATAGCCATATTTATTTATAATAAAACTTTTTGTGGTTTCATTAATATCAAAATAAATTGTTACAACTTTTGTGATAGAACTATTTTCCGTCATATTAATAGGTAAATCGGTGTCTCCTGTGGCATTAAACGAATAATCTTCAAACTCCCGCTCTATATTGATGTTTATTATACTTACACTGACTTCTGAATTATTTGAAATAACTATGGAAATATCTTTTGATAAATTTTCACCATCAAAAAAATAATCTGATTCAAATACTTCCGAAATTAATATATTTTCCATTTTATCTTCAACTTCCGTTTTATAAAAAGAAAATATGTAATATATCAGAACCAATAATGCTAAAATAAAAGTTGAATATATTCCAAATTTTTCAATACCCGTTATACCAGAGTTGTTTTTATTATCTTTACAAACTAAATAAATCTCTTTCTCATTTTCACCATTATGTGTAAGCTTTTGAACTGAAACAATATACTTATTCAATTCATTTTTTAGTACTTCTTTATCACTGCCATTATCTCCAGCCATCCCAAATACCTCCCAATAAATATTCCAGTAATTGATAAAATATCTCCAAGTAAGAGTTTTCACCTGTGTGCCTTATGGTCAGCTTTGATGTTCTCGTTCGGTCTGTGTCCGGACGGCGGCAAGTTTCCCATTAGCGAGAATGATTGTCTGACCGCATATCGTAACAGGGTATTCTTCATAGGGCGTTGTATAATTTACAGTTTTGTATACGCAATTTGTGTTCCGTTGTAGTTAATGGTTAAAGACACATTTTGCTGAATTTCAAGCAATACATAATTTCCGGTTGAAGTACCCATGTCAAAGATATTTACCTCTCCACTATCACGGTCGGCGTATATTCCCGGCTGAAAAGTATAATTGTAAGGCAGGCCGCCAAAATAGATATACTGATATCCCGCCCTTTCAATCACATACCATGTTTCCGTATCACAAGAATTTATAATATCCCTAAGTTCATCAGAAAGTTCTTCTTTTGTCACTCTGACACTTCTTCCAATATTTTGGTCTTTTGGTATTTCTAACTGATTATCCGGAGAATACTCGTCCATATCGTAAAGCAATTTATCTGCATCTGATTTTGTAAGATATTCGACGTTGATAATGGAATTACTTTTATCCCGTATCGCCCGCAAATCTACACTTCCCTCATTATCAAAGATAAAATTTTCAAAAGAGCCATTCATTCGTAAGTCCATAAAAATCCTGACACGTTCACCTTGGTAATAGTAAATACCCTCTGTAATAGTAATTCCATGTTGTGTATATTCTGTAAAATATTGGTTTTCCATTTTCTCTGTCTTATTTTCAGCTTCTTTTGTGTTTCTGTCCGATTCAGCTTTTACTGATGTTTCATTCTGATTTTCGCCAATCTTTACAGCAGTTTTTATGACTGATTCCTTTTCTTCCTGCGTAAGATTTTTCATATATTCACATTGTGCTGTAACATCTTCTGTAAGCGTTTTCAAATTATTGAACGGCCCGATAGATGTATAACTATCCTTTCGTACCACAACAAATTTGACGCTTCCAACAGAAACAGAGGCTTTGGGTTTATCATCTTCTTCCGCACCATCGCAAAAGATATAATAAACTCCATCTTCTGTTAATATTTCATTCTGAATATCGTCGTTCTCCCACGTTACATTATCGTTAGTGCTGGACGGAGCAGCATATGCACCGGTTACAAAAAAACAAACACAGACAAAAGCAGAGAAAACAGCGGTAATTACAATAACGTATTTTGATTTTTTCTTGAATTTCATAATAGCATCTAACCTTTCCTTTAATTGCTCTGCACCCTCTGTCAAAGTAACGGAAGCCAAAGAACTTTTATAGAGATTATCTGACTTCAGAAAAGAAATCAGTGTATCCCCATATTCACGCCTCGCTTCGTCATCAAGTACGGATATGGCTTTTTCATCACATGATAATTCACAAGATTTATTCACTTCCTTTTCCAGCAGATACACAAAAGGATTGAACCAATGGACGCAGACAACAATCTGTATCAGCCATTTATAAAACATATCTGTTTGCTTGTAGTGAATCAGCTCATGCACAAAGATGTATGATAGCTCTTTATCTTCCAATTGGCGGACAGGCAAAACAATTCTTGGACGAAAGAATCCAATCATTATAGGAGAAGCAATAAGCGGATTACGGGATAGCTCCACTCTTGTTTTAATATTTAGCATTTCTTCACAATCAGATAGCAGGTTTAAGATTTTAATATCCGATACCTCTTTATTCCCTGCTTTGATATATTTGGTAAAGCCTTGGTAAATTGTCACCTTACGGACAAAGAGAACCAGTGCCAATGCTGACCAGATAAAAAACAGACAGACATATCCATTAAATGGCTCCCGCACGGCAGCGGTGGTTATATTCCGGTTTATCCGTATTGATTCAGTTTCACTGTTATTCGTATCTGCGGAAGCTGGTACAGCTGGGCTTGTAGGAGCTTCATTTATTATCGTTGCTTTATCAAACTTTTCAAACAGACTTCCAACGATCGTAGTGTCGGGAGTAAAAGGAAGCAGAAACCGCAGCGCAGCGACTACCCAGATATAATACTGCCAACGCCTGCTGAATCTGTTTTTATACAGCGGCTTCAATCCCCAAATGATAAGTAACAATAATGTGCCGGAAACAGACAACGACAACAGTATTTTCATAAACTCATTCATTTTCTTTTCTCCAAAATGATTCAATCTCTTTCAATTCGTCTGCCGAAAGAATATCCTGCCGCAACAATGTTGATATTAGATTTTTTACATTCCCACCGTAAACCTTATCAAGAAAGCTGTGCGTCTGCATGGTCTGATATTCTGCTTCTGTTACCGTAGCCACATATTCATTCCGTCTGCCGATTTTTTTGACTTTCAGGAACCTTTTTTCTCCCAGCCGGGAAAGCAAAGTAAGTACCGTGTTGTTTTTCCATTCGTTTTTGTCTTTTCCCAGTTCCTCCATGATGAGGGAGTATAAAGCCGCCCCTCCATTCTTCCAAATAATTTTCATTAGTACCAGTTCGGATTCAGAAATATGCTGTGCCATGTTGTCCTCCTTCTATCTTAACAAAATGTAGGTATTTAAATATCTTAACACTTTGTAGGTGATATTACAATACCATAAAAGAAATTTAAGAATTAAATAAATCGGAGATCTTAAAATCGGCATTAAAGGGTGAAAACATAATTCACTATCATTATCAGCATAGATAATGTTATCAAATGCAAGTGCATACCCTAGTCCTTCCTTTACCATAATTGACGCATTATAAAGCAGATTGTACGTTGCAATAATATTCAGCTTGTCTAAATTTTCCCCAAACCATTTAGGCATTTCATCGGAAAGACTCTGCCTTGAACAAATAAGAGGCAGTGAAATCAAATCTTTCATTTGCATATACGGTTTTTCTGTTAAAGAGTCAGTTTTTTTCATAAGTATTCCCCATGAATCCTCAAAAGGAATTTTGATAAAATTATATTTGACCGGATCGGCCTCCTGCACAATAACCGCAAAATCAGGACAGCCCTTTGTCTGACCGTTTATTGACTGCATCTGTTCCGCTGCTGTAAAAATGGTAGCGAATAAGTGGATATTTCTCCTGAAGACTGCCTATCGCGTGCATAACATTTTGTAATGTTTTCCTGTCTGGCGACCTCCAAAAAAATAGCGCAATACCCGAATTTCCATGATATTTTCTCCGTTTTCTTATCTATTATGATTTCATTGCTGTCTATGAGTATATTATTCTCAGAAATGCTTTCCAAGAATAACTAGAAATAAAAATCAAGTATTTTACATTTCTCAACAAGTAAGCTACAATATGAAAAACAAACAGTGTCACAGTAAAAGAGGAGGCTGTTAAAATGAAAGTAATAGGCGTAAATGGGAGTGCCAGAAAAGAGAGCAATACGGCACTTTTGATTGAAAAAGTGTTTGACGAATTGAAAGAGGCAGGAATAGAAACAGAATTGATACAGTTTGCAGGAATGGTAATTGAGCCATGCAAAGCCTGCTTTGCATGTGGTGGAAAAAAGAACTGTATCCATAAAAAAGATGCTTTTGGAGAGATATTTGAAAAAATGACAGAAGCTGACGGAATTATTTTAGGCTCACCCGTTTATTCGGCAAATATCTCTGCAAACATGCAGGCATTTTTGGAAAGGGCGGCTGTTGTCTGTGACATGAATCAAGGGATACTTACCCATAAAGTCGGGGCGGCTGTTGCGGCAGTACGCAGGGGTGGCGCCCTTCAAACGATTGATTCCATGAATCACTTTTTCTTAAACCATGAAATGTTTGTAGCAGGCTCAACTTATTGGAATATAGCATACGGGCAGATGCCGGGAGATGTGCTGAAAGACGAGGAAGGCATGGTCAATATGAAGAATCTGGGGCAGAACATGGCATATCTTTTGAACGCCTTGAAAGGATGAGAGTATGGGAAGAATAATTAGTTTTGCACTGTCACTTATGTTGCTGTCCTCTTTGTCTGTCTGCGGAAATACGGCAGTCAGAAGTGATGTTTCAGAATTTGACCTTGCGAGTGGAACAAATGGAAATGCACCTGCGGTTATGTTAAACAGCGGCTATGAAATGCCCATTGCAGGAATAGGTACTTATTCCTTACATGATGATACTTGTGTAAATTCAGTAAAGTCCGCTTTACAGCAAGGAGTGAGGCTGATAGATACTGCCTATATGTACGGTAATGAAAAGGAAGTCGGGCAAGCAGTCAAAGAATTTATGGAAGAATCAGGAGTGTCCCGGGAAGAAATCTTTGTTATTACAAAACTCTATCCGGGCGAACAATTTGATAATCCGGAAAAAGCCATACAGGATGCTTTGGATAAACTGGATATTGGATATATCGATATGATGTTGCTGCATCATCCGGGAAATAATGATGTGGATGCGTATCACGCAATGGAGCAGGCGGCAGCAGACGGAAAGATTCATTCCATAGGATTGTCAAATTGGTATATTGAGGAAATTGATACGTTTTTGCAGGAAGTGACAGTCACGCCTGCATTGATTCAAAATGAAATTCACCCATATTATCAGGAAAAGGAAGTGGTTGAATATATGCATGGACTGGGAATCGTCATGCAGGCATGGTATCCGTTGGGCGGCAGAGGTTATACCGCGGAACTGTTAGGAAATGAAACAATCGTAAAAATAGCAGAGGCGCATGGTGTGTCGGCGGCACAGATCATATTGCGTTGGGATTTACAAAATGGTGTTGTGGTTATTCCCGGATCAAGTAATCCTGAACATATACTGGAGAATATTTCTCTGTTTGATTTTGAGCTGACCGATGAAGAAATGGATCAGATAAATGCGCTCAATAGAAATGAAAAACATGACTGGTATTGAAAGTAAATGGCACAAATCCTATAGCCAATGGATTTGTGCCAGATTTTTTATAACAGTTCTAAATTTTCATCTCGGAGAAATATAAGAAAGCATTTCCGTCAGTTCTTTTCGCCAATGTTATTGTGTGCTATAATTTGTTACAAGAATAACACTTAATAAATGTTATGACCTGGGTCAGATAAGACCTGTTTTATAGCATTTATTAAGGGAGAGAAAAACCTGTAACGAATGTAAAGCTTCTAGCGTTTGGAGGAATTTTATTTATGAATGCACCAGAACAATATGATATGCGGATTGCCTGTATTATGACCAAAATTAAAAACCTGCATGACAGAGAATTGGAATTGCCGAATCTGGGAAAGCCTTTTCCCTATACGTTGGAAGACCCTCTGATTATGATTTATCTGACAGAGGAAGAAATGGATGACAACGAAGATGACGAGGAGGGTGAGGGGGGATTTATTCCGCTCTGTGAGGAAGGCTGTGGCATGTACAGTATGTTGGTTGTAAATTCTAAGGACCCGGACACTTACGGAACGGTCTGGTTTTGGGATTTTGCCAATGATTTTGGCACAGCTCCAATGAAGGATGCACAGACCGGACAGCCTTTTCGTTTTCTGGATTGGCTGGAGTACTGGGCAGATCGCACAGCAACATTAAAAGATGATGAATATTTTAGTTTTTCGGATGCTGTACAGATGCCAGAACCGCCAGACAATCCTGATATTATGGGAAGAAAAATAGGATTCATTAAATAGTAAATTAATTATCTGAAAAAGCATAAAAAGACAACCTATACAACTTTTGTATAAGCAAAGGGCGGCAGAGAGAAATCTCTGCCGTTACACATATTAAAAACTCAGAAATACTTTTTGACCAGTTGTGTTTTGAAATCGACCAGCTATCGCAATTTTATTGAAACTACTGTCTGCTTTATTTATAATGGCACTGTAAAGGAAAAGAAAGAAGTGATTATCATGCAGGTTGAAATTAAAAAAGTCAATAATTTTGATCTGAGTTTTACAGGTACAATTTGTGTTAAATTATCAGACGGTATAACAACATATGTATCCAGACGGTATGTTCCAAAACTGAAAAAAATATTAGGAATATGAGGTGAATGTTATGAAAAAGAAAATTTTTACGCGCAGTCTTTTAGGATTTCCAATCGGAATTGCAATAGGCTATTTCATTACAATCTTGATTTCTCTTGGTTGGGCAAATGGATAATTGGAGTATTGTAAGGCAGACCGGGATTTACTTTTCAATCATTTCGGTAATAATGCTGCCAATCGCTTATTTTGCATATTGGATGGAACATAGCGTAATCGGATTTTTTATCTATTTCGGAATTTTTGTTTTACTTTTTGCAATTATATGGATAACACAGTTTGTGATAGGTAAGCACAATGTAAGAAAAATGAATGAGAAATTATTTCAAACAAAGGATAACCGAAATAAGTGAGAAACCTGGAACGTGAATATGGTGTGAAGTTTTGTGTAAACTAAAAAAACTGATATAAGATATGTGAATAGTTACAAAGGGCAGAGCCAGATTTTTCTGATGCTGCCCCAGTCCTGTCGGGGATATCGCAGAAGAAAAGCCGATTCCCCGTACGCTTTCTTTGAGATTTTTCCGATAATCGGCTATCTGACACAAATACTAAAAAGCAATGCTTTTAATTTTTCATTTATTGTATGCCTGGTTATATACTCAAAAACATCTTGTTTAGATAATGCTTTTTTGACAAAATTTGAATCCAATTCATTGATAACTTCACAAATATCTCTCTTCGATATTCTGTTAAATTTTTTTACCGTCAAAGTATCTTTGACTTTCCGTTCTGCTGATTCTTTCGGATAACCAGTTCCAAACTCTCCTTCAAATAGTTTTTCTAAAGTATATTGCAAATTTAAGTTTCCAAGCCAGCCATATCCTAATCCCAAAGATAGCGAAACAGCATTCCCATCATTTATTCTTCCAAAAAGAAATGCATCCTGCGGGTTCTGTACAAATCCACATAAAACACCCGGCAAAGAATTACATGCCAAAGCCATCCCCTGACCGGAGGAACATCCTGTTATCACAAAATCAACAGACTGACTGGACAGCAAAAGAGAAACTAAAAAAGCTATTTCCGTATAAGAGTAGATGGTGTTCTCTTCTGAAAATACCCCAAAATTTATAATTTCATGCTCTAACCCTTTTACAGCCTTTTTACATGCTTCATAGATGGCAGAATTTTTTTCTTTTTGTGAGCTTGCCTGAATAACTGCGATTTTCATTATAATAATTTTCCTTTCAAATCCAGATTTGCCGCTTGCTCCATTATAGTTGTTTATATCCTTCCTCAGTAAAAATATTTCCAGTATTTATAGGCTCTAATATTCTATTAACCAAATCAAAGAATATCATGCAAATTTCACAGAACCTATCAAGAATTTCTTGTTTATCTGTGGATTTAATTTCTTTGTGATGCATACAACTATGAATAGTAATCCATTCCTGACTAGAATTTGAGTTTCTGATCGAATTGGCTATTATATACGCTGTTTCATTTATACAAGTTAATGTTTCATACATATTTTTAATATCAGCATCACTTCCCTCCTTAATTCGTGAACAAACAGAAAGAAATGTAGTACATAGTGATAGAAGAGTCCAGTATGGATGATTTCCAATAACTTCATTTATGCGCAGATAGTTTTCTAAAAACAGAGAATAATTCTCTACCTCATTTATTTTATCTATAAAAAATGACATCCGTTCAGAAAGTATATATTTCTTAGGAGCAGTTAGTTTAAAAGCACTTTTTAAGCTTTTACATAAACCATCAGTTTCATCGATATTTTTAACCGGAAAAACTACGTTAAATGCATTATGATGTATTCTGTATTTTATACTAATTGATGATTGATAAGATATTCCGTCAAATTCATTTGTCTCTTTTATCCACGATAAAAGAAGCTGTGGTATTATATATTCTTCAATAAACTGACACGATTTTTCGTTTACAGAAATCGAACATGCTGCCCGTAATGGGAAAGACATCAAATATTGACGTATAGCATTTAATCTATCTTCTTTATCTTCTATTCTTTTAGCATGGATATATTCCTTTAAATATTCTTCACCACTTTTCGCAAAATGAAACACTTTCATCTCTTTCTGCGGAGAAAAAGCACTTGCCGAAAACTCAGAAGGCATACCACACTCAAGCCAACACAATTTCAGACTGTCATTCAACATATGCATTTTTAATTCATATGAACAAGACAAGTACAAGCAAGGAAAACCAGGGACACTATAACGCTGCGAGGTAATAAATTGTCTTTTATTAACTGGAATATGAAAAAGTTGTTTTCTATCATATACACTGCTGCCTTTCCGAATTCTTATAAATTTTGTATGTTCCGCATCTATAGATAGGTATCTAACTATTGCATAATCTTCACAAGTTATTAACTCCATCAATTCATTAAAACGTTCCTTCATTAATGTTTGTTTTAATTCCAAATCTAATTTTAATACTTCTAATAACAACTCACATTCTCTTTTTATAACAGGCATAGCCTTTTGTGAAAGATACTCATAAAATGAATCCGGAAAATTGATATCTGAAGGATTTAAAATTAATTCTTCTAATGAACAAATAAACCTTTTATAATAACCTTTCAGAAATTCATATGTAGATAATTCCCCTCTATTTAAGGGTAACTTGTATGATAAAATTATATCATTAATACGTGACATCATATTATCCTCCATAATAAGGCACATTAAAATAATCTATTTCTCTGATATCATACCATAAAACCCTTCATTTAGGATAAAAAATATTAAAAAAACACCCCACTAGAATGCAGCGCGTCTTATGGTCTCTATCTTAATGATGTTCATCCGGATTTCTATTGACAGGCATCCTGCTTTCGGCTCAATGTCCTCCATTCCAGAAAACAGCAACCGTTGTCCCTTTCTCCAAATCACTTTCAATTTCTATTTTACCTTCCGTCAAGTCACAGATATGCTTTACAATCGCAAGTCCAAGACCCGTTCCGCCCAATTCCTTTGAACGGCTTTTATCCACTCTGTAAAACCGTTCAAATATACGTTCCTGATGTTCTGCGCCGATTCCGATTCCTGTGTCAGACACCTTGAATAAAATGCCGTTGTCCTTCTCAGATACACTCACAAAAACCTTTCCACCCTTTTTATTATAACGGATTGCATTTTCAATTAAATTGTAGGTAACTTCTTCAGCCAGCTCTTTCCCCATTCGTATTTCTGCCGCTTCACAGCCCTGAAAGAATAATGATACCCCCATTTTATCTGCGCTCACAGAAACCATCTCTACCGTGTGGCCGGCAACAGCTGACAAATCTGTCATCTCCATCATTTCGTTGTTATACCCTGCATCCAATTTGGACAGCTTTAATATATCGTTGATTAAATTTAACAGCCGTTCTGTACTCCTTCGGATTTCTGTAGAAAAGTGCTTCACGTCCTTTTCTTTTGCCACACCTGTTTCAATAAGCTCCGCATAGCCGGAAATAGCGGCAAGGGGAGTCTTTAATTCATGCGACACATTAGCGGTAAAATCCCGGCGCATATTTGCCGCGGATAATATTTCTTCATGTTGAGAGCGGATTTTCCTTGCAAACGGAACAAGCTCCTCATATATTTCCGATTCCTCTATGTGATTCAGATCCCGTGCCATACTGTCAATAGGCTCTATAATCGCAGCCGCTAAATAGTGAGCGGCAGCCATACAAATGATAATCAGTAAAAATACCGTGCCAAGCATAGCCGGAAAAGCAGAAATCATGACTGACAGAACGCTTGCATATTCTTTTCCCACCCGCAAAACCTTACCATCTTCCATACGCACAGCATAATAAAACACATTCTTTGATAATGTGTCAGATGTACGGATTTCCTGGCCATATCCCTTTTCAAAGGCAGCTTTTATCTCCGGTCTGCCAAAATGATTCTCCATACTGTCTGCATCCATCAAAGAATCATAAAGGACACCTCCATTTTCTTCCACAAGTGTTATACGCACCCCCATGTCGTTATGATCAGTTAACGATTCAGCAATATTTCCATCCTGGCGGATGAGCAACGATGAAATAATATCCAGATCAGAAAACACCTGCGTTTTCAGTCGGGAATAAAAAATCACAGCCATAACAAGGGTAGTTATGATGATTGAAAAAACAGTAATCAAAGTAAACTGTCTGTTAATCTTCTTTTTCATTCCAGTTTATATCCCACATTCCGAACCGTAATGATATGCCCGCCCGCATCACCCAGCTTTTTCCGAAGTGTCTTGACATGCATATCAATCGTTCTTGACTCCCCTGCAAATTCAGAATCCCATACGGTATCCATAAGCTTGTCCCTTGACAGCACCAAACCCGCATTAGACATAAAACATTTTAGAAGCTCATATTCCTTAAAGGTCAATTCTGTGTTTACACCATTTACCATACAGATACGGCGCTCTGTATCCAGCTTAATTGTGCCAAAATCCAAAACAGCATCCTCACTTGTCCGCATTGCCCGGCGCAAAAGAGCTTTTACTCTGGAAATAAGTTCCATAACTCCAAACGGCTTTGTAATATAATCATCAGCACCCATATCCAGTCCTTTTACCGTATCAATTTCAGACGCTTTTGCCGTAACCATAATCACAGGAATATTTCTGCTTGCCCTGTTTTTCCGGAGCCATTTCAGTACAGAAAGACCATCCTCTCCCGGGAGCATAATATCCAACACCAGCAAATCCGGCAACAGCTCCTCCATCCCTTTACGAAAATCTTCCGCTTCATCGAAACATCTTACATCATATCCTGCATTTTTCAGCGCATATTCTTCAATTTCCTGTATATTCTTATCATCCTCTACAATATAAATCAGTGACATTTCCTGGGCCTCCCGCCCTATTTTAACCTTTATTCATGCAAAAGGGAATACTTCTCCTGATAAGACTGTACCTGTTCCCTGTAAAACTCATTATTTTCTTTCAGCATCCGGGCATACTGGTGGAGTGCGTGCTGGTCTGTCTCCGCCGCAATTTCTTCCTCGGCAATATTAGAACAATGTCCGGCAATACGTTCCAGAGATGTAATAATATCCGTCAATGCCATACCAAGCTCCACTGAACATTTTCCTTCCGCAAGACGTACATTATGGTTCTTCCGGATAACCTGCTTTAAAGAAGCTACCACTTCATAGAGCGGGTCAATCCGTGCTGCCATATCCCTGTCCTCATGTACAAAGCATTCTACCGTGTTTTCCAGTATTTCTACGACTGCTTGAAAAATAATATCCCGTTCTTCAATCGCCTTTCTGGAGAACTTTTCTTCTTTTCGTTTCATTTTTTGCAGGGTATAGCCAATTCCCTTTAAATAATCAGAAATACGTTCAAAGTCTATAATACATTTTCCAAACTTGCCCACAATCCGGCTGTCTTTTTCGGACAAAGGCTTGGCGGACAGCTTTGTAAGGTAAGTGCTGATTTCATCCTGCTTTACGTCAATTATATCCTCAATCTGAAATACCCTGTTTATTTCTCCTTCATCAAAGGTAATTACGGATTTCTGCACCAAAACCATCGCTTCCTCTGTCAGCTTTGCCACCTCACATAAAGCATTTTTGCACTGTGCAACTGCAAAAGCCGGACGTTCCAGAAAACGCTCATCCAGAAGATTTCCTTCCAGACTTACATTTTCAGACTCATTATCGGAAATCGGTATTGTCAGATATGCGAGCTTCTCAATCTTTTCCGATAAGGGCAGAAGTATGATCGTTGTAGCGATATTAAATACACTATGGATAATGGCTATTGTAGCCACCGTTGCTGCATCCGACAGAAAACGGAAATGTACAAATATATTCACTGAATAAAATACACCCATAAAAAGAAATGTTCCAATCAGATTAAAATACAAATGGATCAGCGATGCTCTTCTTGCATTTTTGCTTGCCCCGACGCCAGAAAGAAGCGCCGTAACACAGGTCCCGATATTCTGCCCCATAACAACAGGCAGCGCCGATCCAACACTGACAGAACCGGTAGCGCACATAGCCTGTAAAATTCCAACGGAAGCCGATGAACTTTGGATCACAGCCGTCAGCACTGCACCGACTATCATTCCAAGCACAGGATTTTCAAATGCAGTAAACAAATCTGTAAATTCCGGTACTTCTGCTAACGGCTTCACAGCACTGCTCATGTTTTCCATTCCAAACATTAAAACCGCAAACCCAAGAAGGATCGTGCCAATATCGTTTTTACGGTCATCTTTCATAAATACGAGAAGAATCACTCCAATCAGCGCCAATATGGGCGTAAATGAAGACGGCTTTAGCATCTGCACAAAAAAATTGCTGCTTTCAATACCTGTCAGACTTAATATCCATGATGTTGCTGTAGTACCTATATTTGCTCCCATAATAACCGGAGCCGCTTGAGCCAGTTTCATAATGCCGGAATTGACAAAGCCGACTATCATGACTGTGGTTGCAGAAGACGACTGGATAACTGCCGTAACCCCTGCTCCAAGAAGAACTGCTTTCAAAGGATTGTTTGTCATATGCTCAAGGACACATTCCAGTTTTCCCCCTGCAAGCTTAGAAAGTGCGTCCCCCATTGTTTTCATGCCATATAAAAATAGTGCCAGGCCACCTATCATATTTAATAAGTTTAAAAAACTCATAGATTTCTTTCCTTTCTTCCGTATCAACTGCCTTATGATAACAAAGGAATGTAAAATCTAATATATTGTTTATGTAAAATCTATGTAAAATTTAGATTGCTATCGGGCAGGGAGTCGTCCCGGTGCGGTGGCAGCGTTAGCGATTGTAACACCATTGTTTGGCGTATCATCATTTCTTGGTCCTTTTATTGGTATTGGCAACTGTTATTGCAATGCTTAGAGGTATCGTTTTGACAGGGATTTTGGTTATAATTTTTCCTCTTCTGCCAGCCTGGACTCTTGCTTTAATCCCTCTCTTTGATAAAATGCAACTATCTTATTATAATTAGCATCTCTGATTCCCCTTCTATCTCCATAATTCTTTAAGAAAGCTGCAGTTTCCCTAATTGGATATTCAAACAGCCCTGTCTCATGATAAAAGCCGATTCTGCTTGGAATTGTTCCGGTTTCCTCTTTAATCTGAAGCAAAATACTATAAAAGGTTGGAATTATTGTATTGAGCTTTCTGATTCCGGCCTGATCATCTGTAACCAGATAATACAGTATCAGGTGTAAAAAATAATATATAAAATCTTCATTTCCATCAATTGGAGCATACTGAATTTGTCCCTGTTCTCCTTTGTAAATATAATATAAAAGCCTGTTTAAGATCGATGCATATCCCCAGGGATAGATATCACACGCTTGCTTTTGTACCTCAAATGCCTTCTGCTGGTCTCCGGACAAAAAAAGTTCCAGGGCTTGATCTGAAAGCCGGGCATAATGATTTTTTTTATTAATAATAGAATTTATTTCCTGCTTTAACTCCGGCTCAAAATTTTTTTGAGCCAGTATTGGAACCAGCTTTTCTGCCTGACCCACATTAATATAAGCCTGCACCGCCATCATATCAAACGATATGTCTAAAGAAGCCTCCGATTTTTCATACACATCAATAAAAGAATAGTACAGTCCGCGATCAAAGGTTAACGGCAGACATACTTCAAAAAAGGCTTTATTCTGAGGATTATCCTTCGCGATTGAAGCCAGACCTTTTAACAGCATTACATCTTTAGTTTTATCGTACTCGTTAAGAAGCATGAAAAAATTTATTTCTGCTTCACGCGCTTTTAATATTTCTCCTAGATGAATGATTTTATATTCACTGTAAAAATTATGTATATGCTTTTCCAGTTGTTTATCCAAAACGGATCTGTTTTCTTCGTTTTGTTTCTCATTATTAATTAAGTCAAATATCTCAAAATCAATTTCCGTTTTAGACTGTTCAAGAAGTCTTTTTGCCTCACCATACCGTTTCCATTTTAATAAGTATATGTACAAAAGCTGACAGTAATAGCTGGAATTAGGTTCTATCTCAATAATTTTATCCAAAATATATCTATTTTGTTCATTCTCATTTTGAATGGCTGAACATAAAAATACCCCCAGCAGCGCTTCCGTATTATAAAGATTTTCACTGTTTAACAGTTCTTGAAAAAAACTGCGGGCCTTTTCATAATTCCCGCTTTCAAATGCATCCTTTCCCTTTTTCAGCAGCACAGAATCACATTCACGGGCAAATGTTATCAACTCCTGTATATGATAAGTTCTGTCACCGTTATCGGCCAAAAATATCTGCATGCTTGCCATCCTTGCATTTTGAGCAAGGACATGTCCGATTAGTTCACCATATACTAAAGACTTATTAGCAATATCTCTATGAATTTTAATTACATGAGAACAAATATTGCTCTTTTTATTAATAAGCTTATATACAATTTTGGAGGCGCCCTGGGACACGAATTCCCCAATTATGTACTCTGTATTGTTAAAAATAACGGATTTTCCCTCATATTCCTCCTGTAAATGGATAGAAGTATTTAAAATTTCACTCATTTCAACTCCTTTTAAAGAAGTAAATTATCATCAAAAAGCGCAAGATATAACGGAGAGCCTGTCACCCTGCCTGAGTTATAATTTAAAAACATAAATACTGTGTTAAACCGCACCGGAATTTCTCTTTTAAAAAATCTGTAGTTGCTGGAATGAATCTCATACTCTCCCCTTTGATTTAAGTCACTAAAATTTTTTACAGAACAATCTAACTGCAGGACATAATCATTTCCATTAATATTAAATTCAGATTCAACAGTAATAATTTCCGCTGTCTGAGGATTTCTGTAATATGGACGCTGAATCAGAAAGTCGCCTTCATATACATAATAAAGCTTTCCGTTTAAATCTCCGTCCTCTGCTGACTGTCTCAGAGAAGATATTCCTTCCGTTTCCTTTATATTATCAATTACATGATATAATTTCTGCACACAAGAATCCTTAATACTGCGTTCTGTTTGTACAATACCCTTTTTTCCAAATGTCAGTCTTCCTGTAAACCCCTGGAAAATCTTTCCGAAATTAAATCCGGCTGATGCATCTGTGTTTAAGTTATACTCTCTGGTATTTGTCTGTTTTTCTGAAACTACAATTTCCTGACTGCATTCCTCATACAGCAGTTCAATCTTATATTTTGCAATGTAACAAAAGTATGGCATAGACTCCTCCTGCATGCTCTTTTTTCTTCATGTCTAAAGCTGACAATTCCCCGGCATATTTATATATTTTATCACAGATTTTTATTGTTTACTATCTGAAATAATTCTAAAATAATTATTCAAATCATATTAGTAGCAGAGGGTGATATTTTTGAGAATACAATGGAAAAATCTGGTTACCTGTCTTGTCATACCTCTTGCAGTCGGCAGTTTGTCTGAGCTTCTGACGCAAAATAGTATGGAGACTTTTAATTCAATCACGAAACCAGGTATAGCTCCGCCAGGCTGGCTGTTCCCGGTTGTATGGACGTTTGCTGTAAATATATATTAACAAAAACAGCCATTGATCTCCGTTTCCTCATGGGAATCCGGATTTCAATGGCTGTTTTATTTTATACTTATAAAAAACGACGAATATTGACAACAAGTTTTTCTTCAGAATTTATCAACTGCTTCGTAATATCCTTAGTTTTTTCGTCGGCAGCTTTATACTGGTTCAAATATTTGTTAAGAGACTTTACACCCATATTACAACCATCTGTCATTAAGTCGGCAATTGTTTCATCTGATTCATTCATAACCAGTTTCACATTTGTTTTCATCCATGACATGCTTTTGGCCATCGGATTAGGTTCTTTTCCATCATCATGATATTTATCTAAAAGAATCTGTATTTCCTCTTTCAGCCTATTGTGCTCGTCTTTACAATCTGCAAGATATTTGCCAAGTGTTTTGTCGTGTACATAATCCAGAACTTCATCAATGGATGCAATACCCATTTTGATACCGGCATCACATTCCCGCAGCAGCTTTATTGTGTCTGGTTCAATCATTAATTATTTTCAGCTCCCTTTGCTTTATGTTTTAAGAAAATTATCCCCTCTTTCGCCAACATTATTCTACTGTTTCTGTAAAATAATTAATGCATTTCCAATTTCCAGGTGACGTCCGGAGCTTCCATTTCTGCCGATAACCCTTTATAACCATTCGGATGCCCACTCAGCAAGCACCTTGCCCGACGTGCCTGCGGCAAACCTCTGGCCTTTCATTACTTTTGCATCCGGCGCCAAAGCCTGCATATTTTTCCCGGAGTCGCCAATCTGGCTTCCGCCGGATGTAGCAAAAGGAACAACTGTCTTTTTGCTGAAATCATAGGCTTCCATAAAGGTGTCGATAATAGACGGCTCCCTGTACCACCATACCGGAAATCCGACAAATATGACATCATACTGATCCATATTTTCTGCTCTGGAACGGATTGCCGGACGGCATCTTCTGTCATTCATTTCAACGGAACTCCGGCTCCCTTTATCCTGCCAGTTAAGATCCTCATTTGTATATGGAGTCTCCGGTTCAATCTCAAACAGCTCCGCTCCAATTTCTTTTGCCATTCTATCTGCCACCTTTGCAGTCACTCCGCTTGCACTGAAATACGCCACCAGTACTTTACTCATTGTTAAAATCCTCCTTACATATTGTTTTATTGACTTTTTGCTTTAAACCTTTTATAATAAGCTTAAGTTAATAATACTACTTAAAGTATACTTTAAGTCAAGAGTAACTTTTAATAATTTATAGGAAAGTCTTATTATGCTGTATACAGTTGGAGAAATGGCAAAAATATTAGGTATTCCTGCTTCCACACTCCGCTATTATGACAAAGAAGGACTGCTTCCTTTTGTGGAACGCTCCAGCGGCGGGATTCGTATGTTTACTGACAAGGATCATGAATGGCTGAAAGTCATCGAATGTCTGAAGCAATCTGGCCTGTCGATTAAGGATATCAGGAATTATATCGGTATGGCTATACAGGGTGATGAGTCGTCTCTTGTCAAACGGCTTACACTGTTCCAGGCCCGAAGGGACGCTGTCAAAAAGCAGATGGAAGATATGCAGGAAACTCTTGAGCTTTTGGAATTCAAGTGCTGGTACTATGAACAGGCTATACAGGACGGCACAGAAGAAAAGGTACGCTCCCTGTCTCTTGATGAAATCCCAGAACAATACAGGAATATCAAAAAAAAGATGAAGACCCTTCACCTGAACGAAAAGGAGTAAGACGGTTTACCCGAACCTGGGAAGGTATGGCTGCCGTTTAATATTGATATTTTCAGAATGGGTGCATCCGTATAAGCTGTACCCATTCTTTTTGCGTACTGTTTCAAATTTTTGTCTACAGTTTTATTCACTATTTTACAGTTTCTGCTGTATCCTCTTCCGATGTAAGAATCTGTACATCATCGTCCCAATCCAATACCACAAAAGTTTCAATCATGGACTGGAATCTAACACCCGTTCCCTCTGTTGCCTCCACTATATAATTGGCAGTGATAACGAATACACCACCAAGACCATTATCTACAAAATAGACCTCTTTGACTTCACAATCACTCGCCGTTCCCTCAGCCGCACGAAGATACAAGCCATTGGGTGCCTCAGAAACCGTTATAGCAGATACATTGGCATAGTTCTTTGACATTTCTTCCTGCATCTTTCCGGCGGCATCTTCCACAGAAATCCCTTGTTTTTGCACAATCTGAATCTCCCCAGTGGGAAAATTATCATAAAACGCTTGGGTCCTCTCCACAATCTCCTCGATTTTCTGCTCCGCTTCTTCCTCTGATAAACCTGCAAGCAACGCCTCATTATCATTAATAGCATCCTGCCTTGTGTAAACAATACGTTTCCCACGGATTATATAGCAGTCTTCCTCTTCTGCCACTTCAAAAGAATCCGTATCAACATAAATGGCAAAGCCTGCCATATCTCTACCTTCTTCCAAAACGTCTCCCGTCTCTGTTGAAAAATCAACTGTTTCTTCCGGCAGCCCTCCATAGACCTCATGAGGAACGTTCTCTTCCATCCCTTCCAAGGGCAGCGGAATATCCTTTGGCGGGAACAATTCTTCCAGCATACGCTCTACACATTCCTTAATCTGTGCCGCCACCACCTGTCCGGCAGGAACAAATCTCATAAACAGCACAACCATACAAGCTGCTACAATACCATAAAACACTCTTTCTTTCCCAGACCTGCATATCTTTTTCACATTCAAAGCCTCATCCAGCATTTCTTCCGGAATATTTCCTATCAACTCTAACAATCGTTCTTCCGCAGAATACCCTTCCTCCATTTTCATAGCACTACTCCTTCTCTTTCCAAATATTGCTTCAATTTTAATCTTGTCCGGTTCAGTTTCGTGGAAATATTACTTTCTTTTAGCCCAAATTTTCTTGAAAGGTCTGCAATACTTTCCATATAGAAATACCTTTGGATAAACAAAGCCCTAACAGTCAAATTCTGGGTTAATAAAAAAGCATGGATAGCGTTGTTCACCGTATCATCTGCAGAAGCCTCCACATCATTGGATGCCGGAATACAATCCTGCAATTCCGACAGATAAACCAGAAGATGGCTATCCCTCATTTTCCTATGATGATACCGATATCTGGACAATGCTAAATTGCGCACAATCCGGCTGACATAAGCACGCAGGTATGTGGGATGATCAGGCGGCACGCTGTTCCATGTCTTTAAGTAAGTATCATTTTCACACTCCTCGGCATCCTCATTGCATTTCAGAATATTCAGTGCAATTTGAAAACAATGCTTCCCATATTTTTGCGACAATTCATTAATTGCCTGTTGTGAACGTTCAAAAAATAATTGCACAATGTCTTTATCATTCATTACATTCTCCTCCTTCTGTATTTTTCAGCTTACCCTATATGACGCCATTCCTGCAATCTTCGGCACACAATATTAAATTTTTCCGTTTATTTTTCATTTCCTACAGTAATTACCGCATGAAAAAAGACTATAACCGTTACTGTCATAGTCTTTCAACATAAAATTCATTTTTACATAACAGCTTATTTTCCTGCTCCCGGTATGCTCGGCACTCCTGCATGGCGGTAAATGCCCTCCATTGTCATTCGGAATATCCGTCTGACAATAGGCGCTGCCACTTCATCAATTACTCACTTGTTTTTGTCTGCGCTTTCTGCGCCTTCACGAAAAGCATTCACCATTTCCTTCGTATTCCCCTGCGGTCTGGGGCTTCCGTTTATAATTAAACTCCTCATGGCAGTGTCTCCCTACTTCAGATACTGATTGAAAAAACTCTCCAGCTTATCAAACGGAATGATGTCCTTCTGGTCATAAAGGTCTGTATGAACCGCCTCCGGAATGATCAGCAGCTCCTTGTTATCCGCATAGGGATTATCCTTTACCATCGCTGCATAGGCATCCTTTGAAAAATAACAGCTATGCGCTTTCTCCCCATGCATCACCAGCACGGCGCTCCTAATCTCATTGCTGTACTTAAGGATCGGCATATTGACAAAGGATAATGCAGAAGTCATATTCCAGCCCTCATTTGAATTGAGCGACCGCTCTGTGTATCCCCTCTCTGTCTTATAATAATCATGGTAATCCTTAATAAAGAACGGGGCATCTGCAGGAACTTCTTCCGCCACACCGCCTGCCCTCTTATATGTGCCGTTCCTGTAATCCTCCGTACGCTGTGCGTTCAGAGCTTTTTTCATTTCAAAACGGGCATCTGCGCTGTCAGCCTCATCAAAATACCCCTTCGCATTTACACGGGTCATGTCATACATGGTAGACGCCACGGTTGCCTTGATGCGGGTATCCATAGCTGCCGCATTGATTGCCATGCCGCCAAAACCGCAGATTCCCAAAATCCCGATCCTTTCCGGGTCAGTATTCTCCTGCAGGGAAAGGAAATCAACCGCCGCCGAGAAATCCTCCGTATTGATGTCCGGAGAAGCCACATTCCTTACTTCGCCGCCGCTCTCTCCGATAAAGGACGGATCAAATGCAAGGGTGATAAAGCCCCTGCCTGCCAGTTCGTCGGCATAAAGCCCTGCGGACTGTTCCTTGACTGCCCCAAACGGCCCTGTGATTGCGATGGCTGGCATTTTCCCCTCTGCGGTTTTTGGAATGTATAAATCTCCGACCAATTTAATCCCATAACGGTTATGAAATTCGGCTTTTGTCCTCGTTACATTGTCATTTAATACAAAAGAATACCCTTCATGTGCTGCTTTCATTTTGAAAATCCTCCTAAAAATTTTATTATAGAATGTTTCCTCTGTTAATCTGGTAGACCAGAAAATCCAGACAATCAACCCGTTTCTGATTTGTATGTATCACTTTCATCAGTTCTTCCCGCTGGCCTGCAAGAACCCGGAGTAGCTCCTCCTGCTGATGATTTCCTGCCATGCTGACACATTTCTCAATCATCTGGCTGCCGCACCCGGCATCGCATAAATTTTCATAAAGAAGCGCCTGTTTATCTGATGCCCTTGCCATTTCTCTTTCCCCCTTATGCTTAGTATAGGTCTGGCAGGCTGAAAAATCTAATACTTTGTATCTATAATTAGATATTCTTGAACAGAATAACTAGTTGTGTTATACTTCCTATAGAGGCGGATAATACCGCGTCTGATTCCTACCACCAGGAGGTACTAATATGGAAATCCGTGTCTTACGCTACTTTTTAGAAGTGGCAAGGGAAGAAAATATCACAAAAGCTGCCGCCAGCCTGCATATCTCCCAACCTACACTGTCCAAGCAACTAAAAGATCTGGAACAGGAATTAGGGAAAAAACTGTTCCGCCGCAGCAATTACAGCGTCTACCTGACAGAGGAAGGAATGCTGCTGCGCAAACGCGCCGAAGATATCCTTGCAATGGTAGACAAAACTTCTGCCGAGTTCCAGGCGCTCGGCAACATCACCGGCGGAGATGTACAGATTGGCTGTGCAGAATCTTACCTGATCAAACATCTTGCACAGGGGATTAAGGAATTTAGGAAACAATGCCCCGGTCTTAGATACCATATTTACAGCGGCAATACCGAGCAGGTAGCGGAACGGTTGGACAGGGGGCTGCTTGACCTGGCCGTTATCGTGGAGCCGCCCAATCTCTCCCGATACAATTATATTGAAATCCCCGGCGTGGATACATGGGGGCTTTTAATGAGGGCAGATAATCCCCTTGCAGAAAAAAAATCTATTACCGCAAATGATTTAATCGGCATTGATTTGATCTGCTCCGATCAGAGTATGAAGGCAGATATTCCCCGCTGGTGTGGACAGATGACAGACCAGTTCAATCATGTGGGCAGTACAAACTTGTTTTATAATGGTACGATCCTTGTGCGGGAGGGACTCGGCTGTATGCTGACCTTCAACCATCTGGCCGATACCGGCCCGGACAGCGGACTTGTTTTCCGGCCTTTGCATCCCCCTCTGGAAAACAAAATGTATATTATCTGGAAAAAGTATCAGGTGTTTACGCCGATTGCCGAACGGTTACTTGAAATGCTGAAATTCGATTTTGTAAAATGGCAGTCATAGAGGAGGTCCGGGCTATGTTCCTCTTGCAACTCTCGCGGGATACCATTTTTGAAACCATACAGTAAAAATACCCATAAAAATTGGTACAATAGAATTGACCGCGACTATATAGGTTTTCATATGGGCTCCCATAAGAAAACAGGTCCAGACAGATGTGAGCAAATATAAAATTCCCCACATCAATGTCAAAATCCGGTTTGTCTTTATAAAAAGAGGATTCAGTAATGCATCTTCCCCATTATATTGATTCATGGAATAATGTGCCGTAAGCGGCATTTTCCCAAAACAGGTCACAGTCCACATCACTCCAAACGTTAAATATGACAGGGGCATTATCATTCTGAGGGGTGCCCCAAGCAGCACTGCCATAGAAAGCCCGCCAACCAGCGCTCCGCTCAAAACATCATACAGTGTCTTTTTATTTTGATAAAACAATAACGGTACCAGCACACAGGCACCAATACTGACAAAGCTTCCGATATAATTACTGATCCCTGTAAAGATCCAAAAAATCGTCCATGGAATCAGCATGATGCCCATATTAGTTTCTCTGACGGGAATATGAATCCCGCTGCCGGCTTTCCTGGCAGCTCCTGTGCTCCCTCCAGGTCCTCCAAAGTAATCATCCCATTTAAGCATCAGATTAAAATCACCTTTTACTTTATAGAGCTGCTTCATCAGTGCTTCATCTCCGCGGATTTCCCCGGCTGCAATGGAACGCCACACAGACAAAGGTGTTTCAATTTTAGTAGTAGCGGAAAGAAAACCGTCCGTAACAACCCGGCTTTTGTCCTTTCCCATAACTATCTGGCAGCGTTCACCAGTATCTGTATAGTACATTTCCAGCACCTGCTCCTTGCCGGAGTAGCTTTCCTTCCTGTACAGCGCTGCCATCTGTCTGGTAAAAACCAAAGCTTCTGATTCTTGTTCCGCCTTTGATTTATCAATCCCCCAGCTCAAATCCGCCCACTGCTCAAAAAGCTCTCTTGGATACAGTAGCTGGTCCAGTTTCCCTCTTGTTTCCGGCGAAATCCCACCCGCGGCATATTCTCTGCCCGCCTCCTGAACATATTCCAGATATTCATTCGTCCTCCGGGACAGTTCAGGCACTCTGAACAGCTCTCCCTGCCCGCAGAAAACAGAGGTATAGCTGTCTTTGCCGCAGATATGGTCAAACAAGCTGTATATCCCGTCATAATTTCCTTTCGCAGTATAGAAACCGCATGTGGAAATAACCACTGTTCTCTTTCCGCTCATGTCATATCTGGAAGGATGGCTTCCATTACCGGTCTGAGCTTCATCTTCCGCCATAAAAGGCATAAGCATCGGAAGCTGGCGGTCAATCAGATTTTTAAGCCCTCCCGGAACTGTAAAATAATAAAGAGGAAAGCTCCATACGGTGATATCCGCCCATAACAGTTTCCGGATTACCTCCTGCATGTCATCCTGTATGCAGCAGTTCCCGGGAGTTTTACTCCAACAGGAAAAACAGCCAAGACAAGGCTGTATATTCAGCCGGCCCGCCTGGATTTCTTCAACCTCAAAAATTTCCTTTACAGCTCCTGCGCGCTCTTCCATTCCCGCAAGGAAAGCTTTTGTTAATTTGTAGGTATTGCTCCTGCTCCCTTTTGGACTTCCGTTAATGACTAAGATTCTCATATATCACCGTCTCTTTTCAATCGATCGATGCAGTTCTGTGCCCATTCCATGTACATCTGCATATTCCTGCGCCCATACTCCACTGTCATCTCCCAATACAGGGATTTTTCCTTGTCATCCAGATAGACACTGTAGGCTTCTATCTGCTTCGGTACAGACTCAAGGTTTTCCAGAAACCTACGGCAGCATGCCTTCAGTTCCTCAAAATAGCGTATATTATTTTCCCGGCTCTGCTCCCCCATAAAGAACACCTTCATCAGAGCAGGATTTCGTGAATTTAGCCCTAAATCACCGTCTGAAAGCCATCGTAGCAGTTCGCGTCTGCCTTCCTCCGTGATAGAATACATATTTTTGTCCGGCTTCCCCTGCTGCGGTACAAACGTTTTTTCAACCCACTTCTTTTTTTCCAGAGTCTGTAATTCCCGATAAATCTGGCTTGTCTGCGCCTTCCAGAAAAAGTTCAGAGAATCCCGAAATGCCTGCATAATCTCATACCCGGTCATTTCACGATAATTAATCAATCCTAAAATCCCATGTTTTAACATCTTGCCGTACTTTCCCTGCTATAATAATTTCTCGTCTATTTTTCTTTTGATTATATTCTACTTGTGGAATATTGTCAACGTCAGAAAACTCTAAAATTCTAACAAACGTATTTCCGTAGCATAAAATACATCATTTTCAAATTTACCTTTCATTTCAACAGACATATGTTCTTTCAAATCCTGAAATCCGGCATCTTTCTCCTCATGGCTTTCTCCATTTTCATAAATAGTTCTTACACAAAAATATGTATTGTCATCAAAAACCACATGAATCAGTTGGGAATCAGGAATATCAGCATTGGAACTTGGAGAACTGCTCGTTAAGGAACCATCATCAAGAATTTTTACTTTCTTTTCCGTAATAAAAAATGAATCATCTTCAATCTTCCAAATCTTGCCCATGAAATCCGCATCTACAGCAGCGGCAACCTCTGGTTCAAAAACCTGCCATTTACCTGCCGTATTTTCCGGTTCTTCCATATCCTCGTCATTAACTTTTAATGGCATATCACTTATTTCTTCCGGTAACGCTTCACCCGTCTGAGCTTCTTGTGTTCCGGAAGCTTCAGAGCCGGAACCGCATCCTGCAATCAGTATATTCAATAATATACAAACAGCGCTTAACAATACCGTTACTTTTTTTGATCTCGTTTTCATAATAGATTTCCCCTTTTAAAATTTTTGCAAATTCAAATTATAGCACGGGAATCTCTAAAAAATCTTTAAAGCAAAATGAACTGTTTGAAATGTGCAGTTAATAGTTGTTATTTTCAGTCTGATTCTGTCTCATATTCCTATGGATAATAATTTTGTAACTTGTCTGCCCCTGCTTCTTTCCCTGCATAAGTGGATTTTTTATAAAGCCTATTTCATCCGGAAGGTCATTGTGATATCATAAAGCCAGCGGCAAATTAATATTTAGAGAGGTCAATAAAATGGATTTTCAGGCAGAATTCACTCAGGAAATATACAACGCAGTAAAAATCATCCTAACGGATTTATATAGTAATAAAGAACATTATTACTATATTACATTAACTACAGATGGCGGAGCACATACTCCCTGTATCTCGGCATGGTCTTACGAAGCGTTGGATAGGAGCAGTGATAATGAAGAAGAGCGGGAAGAATTAAAATGGTCATATGCTGATTCACCATATTGTTGCTGGAAACAGGAGGAATTTGGAAAGGTTAAGGCACTGCTGTCAGACAGAAAAAATATATGGGATTTGGAACCTGAGGCATTTGAAACCGAATATAATTTAAGATTTGAAGCAATGGAAGCGGCTATAAAGCGCTTAGATAAGGAGGGAATGTTTGCTGTAAATCAAAAGAGAAATGACGTTGTTGTGCTAGTAGAAGTCATGCCTCCGGACTATACAAATACAGAACGGGCCTACAGAATGAACCATGTAAATTCTGAAATTTTTTCTGAATGGTTAGAAGAAGCGGCAGAATAGAGACTATATGTAAATCATTAAAAATCAAAAAATGCCGCTGCATGAATAAAACATCAGGCAGCGGCATTCCTTTTCTGTTCCTGGCCAGCCCTAACGGCTGTTTTCTTCTTTCTTCTTTGTCGCAGCAAACGCCCCGGTTCACTGACAGAAGCGTCTTTGCCGCCCATCTGCGCATCCAAAATGACGGCATATACTGACGCATGAGTAAGGGCAAATGATATCATGCCATCTTCTATTTCTCTTTACAGTTTAATTTTCATAATTGCAGGAACTTTTCTGGTTCAGTGTCGTCCCCCATATTTTCACATGAATGTGGGGGCCTAACGCAAGATCCTTTTTATCCAGAGATGTCCTCCAGGGCTCCCATGCCAGGCCGGTGGCTCCCTCTGCTTTTACATTGATCCTCCTCACATTTCCTCCAAGTGCGATCCTGGTATCGTATGATGCAGTCTTGTGCTTGCCGTTTTCAGGCCAGTTCCGGGTGACAGTCTTCTCGTTTCCATTTTCATCATACCCGGTGATCTCCTGCCAGGACACGGTAAATCTCGCCACATATGCCCCTGTATGCTCCAGCTCCAGTTCTCCTGCAGTAAACCTTTCAACCGTCTCGTCCACATACTGGGTGGTGCCGTTGATAATGGCCGGTTCGTTCTCTTTGAGGAACACCACCCGGTAGTTCAGGGGAACACCCGGATTCTGTTTGCTGAACTGCATATCAGAGTAAATGATTTCCGTAATCTTCTTTGCTTCCGCTTCATCCATATTCAGATTTTTAAAGGACTCCGGTGTGCTTCCGCCCATGATGACATAGCTGAATTTCGTATTCTTATATACATCCTTGTACTTTGCGCTCTCCTCCGGGCCAATATCCACCCCTTCAACATTAACGGCGGCATTGATAGCTTCCTCAAAGAGCTTTTCTTCACAATCAGATTCAAAATTAATATAGATTTCCCTGCCGTATGCCACGCTGCCCACATAAGCAGGAGGATTGTCATCATTCACCCCAAGTCTTTTCAGGTCATCCCATGTGGTGTCCGCACTGAACGCATCGGCAGGTTTAGAAAAGGCCTGCACTGCCGCGGTATAAAAAATCTGCTTGTAGCTTACCAGATAATTGCACTTTTTTCTGCCTGCGGAACCGCTGGCACTGGCACCCAGATCCATTCCCAGAACATCCTTGAGAAATCCTACGTCACAGCCGAACTTGATCTGCATCTCCTTTTCATCATGGATCAGGGATGACGTGTATGTCATGACGGCAGGCGCCTTGTAATCTTTTGAATAATTATCCAGCCATGTGTTCAGTATCTGGTTCAGCGCACTCTTGACGTTTGCATAGGTCAGGCTGCTGATGGCGATGGAACCGTCCTGGGTCAGACCGGGCAGATCTACTGACAGAACATTATACCCCGGCTGCGCGCCAAGAGCCTGGGGTTTTCCGTCCACCAGATGGGAATTGGCAAGCATCAGTGCTCCCGGATAAGTCAGTGAATTGTTGGTACTCGGAACCGCCAGATCAATCTCATTCTGCATGGTGCATACTTCTCTGGTGACCACAATGTACTCGGAATCCTTCATCTGTCCTTGCTTGGGACTGACATTGGATACCGTGTTCCCTTCAAATGCCAGAATCTGCCTGGGATCATATTTTAAGGCTGCGATCTGGTTGTTGATTATGTCTGCATTTGAACTCATATGTAGAATCCTCCTTTAAATCTTTTTGTGGGTCTCCAGCGGGTGCTGGGCGAGATAATTATGAACAGGTTCATCTGCTCTATAGGATAATTGAACGGCAAATGTATTTTCCCTTGTTTTCATATAACCGTCATTGATTCCATTGTGAGGCGCGCAAATAGGAACTATATATACTGTAGTGTATTTACTGACCTCTGACGGACGTTGCCCTAAAATTACATGTCCGCCATGCAGATCTTGAGTGCGTTGATAAATATTTCCACCGTCACAGCCCATTACATACATCCCCAGTGCTTCGTCAGTGTATGTACAGCCATCTGTACAACATTTTTCAGGCGGAGCAGTATAATAAGTCGCCAGATATATGCACTTCCAAAGAGCAATCCAGGAATAGTTTCCTGCAGGGTTTTGGTCACCGGAACTGCCAATTACGTTTGCAAAGTTCTGTCCTGGTTTGAATACTTTAAAACCCCTGTAAGTAGATTCCAGCGGAACCACAATACAGTCATCCCCATAGTCGCCTCCTTCCCCCCAAATATCGTGTAAGCTCCAGTTATCTCCATCTTTTTTGTACACCAGCCGGAACCGGTCCCTGTCCTCATTGGACAGGTTCAGCTTTTTCCCTTCTTCTGTAAAAGGCAAATTTTTTAAATAATATGCCATGTTATCCCCTCCTTTTTTGGTTTACATGTTCACCATAGCTATACTTTATCACCTGCGGCGGCTCCTGTCGTTGACAGGAGCCGTGGGACTACTAAGTCCCACGGCTCCTGTCAAGCCTGTTATTTTAATTATTTTTGTATGGAGGAATTACAGATCACGCTCTGTGAAGATGACAGGGAAAAAAGCGGCAGGATAAAACAGGTAAAGGGCAGGCTGGAAGTGCAGAAATCTTTTTTCTTCCAGATCGGCGTTCTTGTCTTCATGGCAATGGTCAGCATCCAGTGCGGGCATTTCATGGCGGATATGCTCCTGGTGGTGGGGAATCTGCTGGAGAATGCAGTGGCGGGTTTGGTTCCACAAAACCGGGCGGCAATGCCCTCTGCCTGTCTCTCCTTTGTGATGATACGCCACTCCTCAATGATCTCCTGGTAGTCCCTGCCCAGACGGTCAATAGACTTGACGCAAAGCAGATCGCCGGGCTTCAGGCGTTTCACCAGACGCCGCCAGGCAGGCGGATCAAAGTCTTTTCCACAGTTCTGGTGTTCTCGCATAAGCTGCCCATAGTCCGGCATGCTCCTTGACTTTCTGTAAAATTTTCGGCTTATCAAAAAATCCTGTTATGCATAACCGGCAGAATAAGGTATAATGAGGTCAACGACAAACAGGCTTTTGTAAGGGGATACAAAAAAACATGAATGCTAATAAAAAAATTTTTGAAACCGATATTGAAGCTGTTATAACAAGCTATAATCAAGGCTCTATGCTTCTTGAAGCAGTACATTCTCTGGGCATCCAAACAATGCCGCCAAAAAGAATCATTATTGTAGATGACGGCTCAACAGATAAATATTCTCTTAACATATTAAACAACCTTGAGAGAAATTCTGACTTACCTATTCCAGTGACGATACATTATCAGGAAAATGCGGGCCCATCATCTGCAAGAAATACTGGAATTAAAAAAACACAATCCTCAATGGTATTAGTCCTTGACGGAGATGATAAACTTGAGCCTGCATACATTGAATATGTCACCAGGCTGCTTCATGACAACCCAGACATGGTTGCTGCTTCATCATGGCTGCATACTTTTGGCGTTTTAAATGCGATAGTTTGTCCTACCGGCGGCAATATAATACCATTTTTATCTCGTAATTGCTGTCCGGCAACACACATTTTCCGGCGGGCAATATATGAAAAATGTGATGGTTATGATGAATCAATGCGTTCAGGTTTTGAAGACTGGGATTTCTTTTTAAGCATGTTGGAAGCTTTACCAGAAGCGTATATTGGGATTGTTGAAAAGCCTCTGATTAATTATCGGACAGCCTCCGCTTCATCTAATGTGAAAAGTATGAATAAACGACTTGAGCTTATGCGTTTTATTATCGAAAAGCATATCAATAGTTACCAAAGCCACGTTACAGAAGCATTGCTGGGGATTGAAGCAATATCCGGTTCAAGACTATACGGATGGGAAAATGAGATTATTCGTTCAATAGTAAATAACTGGGAATTAAGTGAAGCA
Source organism: uncultured Lachnospiraceae bacterium (assembly GCA_910585465.1). Classification (GTDB taxonomy): domain Bacteria; phylum Bacillota; class Clostridia; order Lachnospirales; family Lachnospiraceae; genus Hominiventricola. The sequence continues at coordinate 79,240 of CAJUEW010000015.1, forward strand.
TCCAATAATTTTATAAAGAATCCATCATATGGTGACGGAGGAATGGCTTCGGCAGTCCGCATTGTGTCCATGGATATATAAATATACAAATTATATATTTGATAAGTACTCTTATCTCCGGCCCTTCCCCGAACTTCACAACAAAATACCAGTCCGCAATCTCTTCCATGGCGGCCCGGAGCCGATCCGCCTGACTGTGAAAGTAAACAGACTGCAGTAATGCTGCAGAAAGGGGTTGTTGCAAAATCATCAAATTAGATGATTGAGCCATATCCTCGCTCTC
>CAJUEW010000016.1 GCA_910585465.1 uncultured Lachnospiraceae bacterium
CAGAGGACTGAAAATCCTCGTGTCACTGGTTCGATTCCGGTTCTGGGCATTTTGTGTATGTATGGAATATATGTATACAGAGAATGGGATATTAGCTCAGTTGGTAGAGCACTTGACTTTTAATCAAGTTGTCCGGGGTTCGAATCCCCGATGTCTCATGAAGGGGAAGAAAGCATTGACATTACAATGCTTTCTTTTTTCTTATTTATCTAATAAAAATGATACTTTTAAATGACCAAGTGTATTGAAAGATGACAAATATATAAAAATGGAGTAAAATAGAAATATCTTTTAATCAAAGGAGGAATTCATATGAGAAAAAGAATTATAACTATCAGCAGACAGTGCGGAAGCGGCGGAAGATACATTGGACAGAGACTTGCAAAAGAACTTGGGATTCCATGTTATGATGAAAAACTGATAGATATGGTGGCAAAAGAAAGTGGATTCGCTCTTGATTTTGTGGAGGAAAAAGGAGAGCGTATTACAGGAAGTCTTCTTTTTAACATTGCCAGCAGCCTCACCTATGCCACCAATGTATTGTCCGGAAATGGAATGTCTCTTCAGGACGAGCTTTATTTTATACAAAACCGCATTATTAAAGATCTTGCAGAAAAAGAGCCATGTGTAATTGTCGGAAGATGTGCAGATTATGTACTCCGAGAGCGGAAAGATTGTATCCATGTATTTATCCGTGCGGACGAGAAGAGTAAACTGGAGCGTGCAGTTAAATATTATGATATGTCAGAAAAAGACGCGCCTTCTATTCTTAAGAAAAAAGATAAAGCCCGTTATAACCACTACAAATACTATACGGATCAGGAATGGGGAATGGCTGATAATTATGATATTTGCCTGAACAGCGGTCTCCTTGGAATTGATGGATGTGTAAATGTAATAAAATATGTATTGGAGCAGGAATAGAGTACAATTTTCGGGATATGATTTACAAAACGATAGTATTTGGTATATAATCCATGGTGAATTTATATTTAGGTAGAAAGCTGGATGATGGAAAATAAAAAACTGTTAAAAAAGGAATCACAGATATTTTTTGGAGGGATGTTTTTCTTATTTGCCGTATTTATGTGGAGACAGTTTTACGGTTTTAATAAAAATGATGAAATTTTTTATATCAGTACAGTTTATCGTTTCTTCCAGGGGGATGCGATGCTGGTGGATGAGTGGAATAATGTCCAATTGTTTGCTTTTATCACATATCCTCTTTATTGTGTGATCCGATTGTTTCATAATTCCAATGAGGGAATTGTTCTTATATTCCGGATTGCTTATCTTATATTTCAAGCGGCTGCCGCATCCTACTGTTATTGGCGGCTGAAACGCTTTGGATGGATCAGAATCCTGCCTGCATTTTTTTATTTTTTGACAACGCCCTATAATATCAATAGTCTGTCTTATAATACTCTTGCTTTGGGGTTTGTTCTTCTAACTCTTGTAACGTTGTCAGGATTGGATCATCTTAAGGTCATGGACAGTATTCTGTGCGGTATTTTTACGGCAGGGGCAGTGCTGGCAAATCCATATGCGGTAATTTTATTTATTATATATGGATTCATATGTGCCGGTATAAGCTTTTACAATTATAAAAAAAGGAGAGCTTTGATCCCAGCTTTATCCTTTCAGCATTATTTATGGATGGGGCTGGGAGCCTTTTTGATATTTGTTTTATTTGTCCTGTTTGTGTTTTCCAGGGGAAGTCTTAAAGAAATACTGGATGGATTCAGCTACATTGTCATGGATTCAGAAAGACAGAAATCATTCTGGGAGAAGTTTGCCAAATATTTTATCCGTATTCACAGATATTACCGGGTGCTGGTATATATAACCGGTATTTTAATTGTATTATGGTTTGCAGATAAAAATAAAAAAATATCTTCTTCCGTATATCTGGCTGCGGAAATTTTTACTGCGGTTCCTTATATTATTTATTACGGATTTTTCTGGGATATGGTAGGCATCAATTATATGTTGGTTCCTTTGGCATTCCCGGGAATAATTTCCTATATGGTATCGGAAGAGAAGGATAAAAGACTGTTTTTCGGATGGTATGTACCTGGGCTTTTTTATACGCTTCTGGCGCATTTTGCCACTAATACAGGTATTTTAACAGTATCAGCATCTTATATGCTTGTATCTGCCGCATCTATTCTTTTGATATGGAAAGCAATAGAGGAACAGGGAAAGACGGCGGGATTTCGTTTTCTTGCCTGTATACTTCTGACAGTTCAGCTTGTTGCCTGTGTATATCAGAGAATTGTTTATGTATGGGGAGACGCATCTCTTCCGCATCTGACCTATAGACTGAGAGAAGGACCTCTGAAAGGAATTTATACATCGGAGGAAAATGATAGTCTTTATAAGGATGTGCTTCAGGATATGAAGGAGCTTTGTTTTACATCTAAGGACAGACTTTTTGTTGTTGGTATTGCTCCATGGATGTATTTGAATACAGAAGCAGAGTGTGCGGCGTATTCTACCTGGGAGACATTGGAGACAGATCCTTTGATAAGAATTTATTATGAAATCCATCCGGAAAAGCTTCCCACAGTAATTTATTGTTATGGGTATAAAGAAGAGATTCTGGAAACAGAATTTGCATACGAATTTATTAATATGGGCTATCAGCCTGTTTCCATGCGGCGCGGAATTGTGCTTACGCATCGATAGAAAAGAGGATAAAGATGATTGATTTTAATGTACCCCCATATGTGGGAACAGAGATGAAATATGTAGAGGAGGCTGTGGCTAAGAATCATAAGATTTGTGGAGACGGTCCTTTTACACATCAATGCAATGAATGGCTGGAAAAGAAGACAGGCACTGCGAAGGCGCTTCTGACCACCTCCTGTACTCATGCGACGGAGCTGGCGGCTCTTCTGTCAGATATTAAAGAAGGAGATGAGATTATCATGCCTTCTTATACCTTTGTATCTACTGCTGATGCTTTTGTACTCCGGGGTGCAATCCCGGTATTTGTGGATATCAGACCGGATACAATGAACATAGATGAGGCAAAAATCGAGGCTGCCATTACAGAAAAGACAAAAGTAATTGTTCCGGTACACTATGCCGGTGTTTCCTGCGAGATGGATCAAATTATGGAGCTGGCAGAACGTTACCATCTTGTGGTAATTGAAGATGCTGCTCAGGGAGTTATGAGTACTTATAAGGGAAAGGCTCTTGGAACTATTGGTGATTTTGGATGCTTTTCTTTTCATGAGACAAAGAACTACAGTATGGGAGAGGGAGGCGCGCTTTTGATCCGCGATGCCTCTAATGTGGAACAGGCAGAGATTATTCGTGAAAAAGGAACTAACCGCGCAAAATTTTTCCGCGGCCAGATCGATAAATACACATGGGTGGATGCAGGCTCATCCTATCTGCCGGGGGATATAAATGCCGCTTATCTGATGGCACAGTTGGATAAGGCAGACGAGATATTTGAGGATCGTATGAGAAGCTGGAATCTATACTATGAGCTTTTAAAGCCTCTGGAGGATAAGGGAAAGATTAAGCTTCCGACCATTCCGGCCGGCTGCGGGCATAATGCGCATATGTTCTATATTAAGGCAAAAGATTTGGAGGAGAGGACAGCATTGATTCATTTCCTGAAAGAGAACGAAATTCAGGCCGTTTTCCATTATATACCTCTTCACAGCGCTCCTGCAGGAATGCGTTTCGGGAGATTCCATGGGGAGGATGTCTATACGACAAAAGAGAGTGAGCGTCTTACAAGACTTCCGTTGTTTTATGGACTGAAGGAAGAACAGGTTCGTTATATTTCAGAAAAGGTTACAGAGTTTTATCGATAAGGAAGTGGAAGGGACATTATGAAGAAAATCGTCATTATTGGAGCAAACGATTTTCAGAATCAGTTGATTCTGAAGGCAAAGAAGATGGGATTTGAAACACATGTATTCGCATGGAAGGATGGTTCTGTGGGAGAACGAACGGCGGACTATTTTTATCCCATCAGCATTGTGGAAACAGAAGAGATTCTGGAAAAATGCAGAGAGATTCAGCCAGATGCAGTTGCCACGATTGCTTCCGATTTGGCGAATATTACAGTAAGTAAGGTAGCAGAGGGGCTGGGACTTCCATGCAACAGCGCTGAATGCATCAGAATATCAACGAATAAATATGCTATGCGCGAGGCTTTTACAAAAGCAGGAATTGCAACGCCAAAGTTTTATTGTGTGGATTGTCTGGAGCCTTATCTGTTTGGAATGCGTCTTCCGCTTATCGTAAAGCCTACCGATCGTTCCGGAAGCAGGGCAATTACAAAGATTACGGATTTTATAGATTTGGAAGCTGCAATTCATGAGGCGGTAAGGCAGTCCTTTGAAAAAAAAGCTATTGTGGAAGAATATATTGAAGGTGATGAGTACAGTTATGAATGTATTTCTTATCATGGAAAGCATACAAATCTGGCGGTAACGAAGAAGTTTACGACAGGCGCGCCGCATTTTATTGAGTCCGGACACAGACAGCCCTGTGGTTTATCGGAAGAAATACTTGAAAGGGTGCACTATGTAATGAAAAGAGCGATGGATGCTCTGAAAATTACGGACGGTGCTTCTCATGGAGAATTTAAAATCACGCCCAATGGAAAGGTGCGTATTATTGAGATAGGTTCCCGTATGGGAGGAGACTGCATTGGCTCTGATCTGGTTCCACTGTCTACAGGTTATGATTTTATGGAAATGGTGATTGATGTGGCATGCGGAAAAGAGCCCGTCATTGTGCGGAAGCAGGAGCCGCAGACTGCAGAAATCCGGTTTTTATTTACCATGGAGGATGTGGAAAAAATGCATGCCTATGAAACGGCGCATCCGGAAGAAATATATCGGATCAGTGAGCTAGATCTGTCTAATCTGGGGCATGTATCAGACAGTTCAAGCAGGCTTGGATATTATATCATAAAAAAGTCAGGAAAGAGGAAATAGATGCTTTATTCAATAATTATTCCCTGCTATAAATCTGGCCAGACGATTGAGCATGTGGTGGATATGACCAGAGAGGAGATGGTAAGGCTGGGGCGCGGTAATCTGGAGTTTGTTCTGGTGAATGACTGTTCTCCGGACGAAGGAAGAACAATCTCAGTGCTTCGGAGGATGGCAGAAAACCATGCAGATGTAAAGGTGATCGATCTGGCGGCAAATTCCGGACAGCATAATGCGCTGATGGCGGCGCTCCGCCATGCAGAAGGAGATATTATCATCGGTATGGATGATGACGGACAGACTCATCCGTCTCAGCTGGGCAAGCTATTCTCAGCTTTGGATGAAGGATATGATTTGGTATATGGTTATTATCCGGATAAAAAGCATAGCTGGTTTCGGAATATAGGAAGCAAGTTTAATGATTTTACTGTAAATTCTATGATAAAGAAACCAAAGGATGTGCGTACTTCCAGTTATTTTCTGGTAAGAAAATTTATCAGGGACTATTCCATTCAATACGAAGGCTCCTATACTTATCTTCTGGGATTATTTATGCGCTGTACACAAAATATTACAAGTGTGCCGATTCAGCATTTTGAGCGGGAGGCAGGCGAGTCCGGTTACACCCTGAAGCAGCTTATCCGGCTTTGGTCAAGTATTATCGGATTTTCTGTGATTCCTCTTCGTGCCGCATCAGTTGCGGGATTTTTCTTTGCAGGAGTCGGTATTTTGGCGGCAATAGCAGTGATTATTATGAAATTTGTGATACCGGATATGTCTATGGGCTGGCCGTCGCTGATGTGTGCTGTTTCGTTCTTTTTTGGATTAAACTTTATGTTTCTGGGAATGATTGGAGAGTACCTGGGGAGAATGTTCCTGGGAATGAATAAGGAACCACAATATGTAATTAAAGCAACCTATAATATAGAAAAAGAGGAACTGAAGTGATGGAACAGAAAAAAAACAACAGGGCAAAAATTTTTGTCTTATTGTCCCTTTCTCTGGTAATCCAAAGCTTAAGCTCTGTATTTATTAAGTATGCAGGGAAGTTTGAGACTCTTTCCAGAGAATTTATTTTCTTCTATATACTGGCATTAGGGTGTCTTGGGGCATTTGCAATTATGTGGCAGCTTCTTCTGGAACTGATTCCCCTTACGACAGCATATTTAAGAAAGGGAATATTATATATTCTTATTTTAATCTGGTCTGTGCTTCTTTTTGGGGAGCAGGTCACATTGAACAATATTATTGGAAGCATCATTATTATTGCGGGGATCAGTATACATGGAATGGATGAACATTAGCTATGTGCTGGCATTTCTGGCGGTATTTGTGGCATCGGTATCCCAGATTCTTTTAAAACAGTCGGCACAGACGGAGCATAAAAATATAATCTGCAAATTTCTCAACTGGCGGGTTCTTCTGGGCTATGCATTATTGTTTGGGACAACAATTATAAATGTTTTTGCTTACAGAGGCGTGGAGCTTAAGGTTACGCCTATGATAGAATCCACAGGAATTATCTGGGTGACTATTTTGGCAGTTTTTTTGTTAGGAGAAAGACCCACCAAACGGGCAATTCTTTCGATTATTGTAACTATTATCGGCATTATTGTATTTTCATTGTAAATATGAGTGAATTATATGAAAAGCTGAAAGAATATGCGGATTCTGATTACCTGCCCATGCATATGCCGGGACATAAGCGCCGTCTGGGGGAAATCGGAAATCCGTTTTTTATTGATATTACAGAGATTTCCGGCTTTGATAATCTTCATCATGCAAAGGGACTTCTTCTGGAGGCTCAGGAAAGGGCGGCAAAGCTTTATCATTCAAGCGAGACTCATTATCTGGTCAACGGAAGCACAGGGGGAATCCTTTCTGCAGTTTCCGGATGTACGTCTTTTGGAGGAAGCATTTTGCTGGCAAGAAACAGTCATAAATCAGCCTATCATGCAGCGCTCCTTAGAGGGCTTTCTATCCGCTATCTTTATCCACAGTTCAAAGGAAATATGGGGATAAATGGTGAAATTTTTCCGGAAGATGTGGACAAGGCTTTAAAAAATGATCCAAATATTCAGGCAGTTATGATTACTTCACCGACTTATGACGGAATTGTTTCAGATGTCCAGGGGATTGTGCAGGCAGCGCACAGTCATGGAGTTCCTCTGATTGTGGATGAAGCCCATGGAGCACATTTTCCGTTTTCTGATCATTTTCCCCGGGATTCGGTAAGCTGCGGGGCGGATGTAGTTATCCACAGTCTGCATAAGACACTTCCCACACTGACACAGACAGCTCTGATCCATCTGAATGGTTCTCTGATAGACAGAAATAAGATACGGAAATATCTGACGGTTTATCAGACCAGCAGTCCTTCTTATGTATTGATGGCAAGTCTGGATAATGGCGTGGAATGGATAGCCAGTCATCTGTATGCATTTGAAGAGTTCTGTAAGGATCTTCGGATGCTTCGGGACGGTCTTGGAAGGATGAAAAGCCTGAAGCTTTTAGAGCTTCCGGGTATGGATCAGTCAAAAATCCTGATATCTGTACAGGGGACAGGAATCAGAGGGCATGAGCTGGACAAGATACTTCGCAGGGAATTCCATATTGAGCTGGAGATGGCATGCAGCTCTTATGTATGTGCAATTACTTCTGTGGGGGATACAAAAGAAGGTTTGAAGCGGCTTCTGGATGCATTTACGGCTGTGGATAAAAGATTAGCAGATAAGCAGAGCCCGGAGGGAAAAAATATTCAGACAGGACAGATACAGGGCACAGATGAAGTCATTCCAACAGAAAGTATTTGTACGCTTCTGGAGGCAGAGAAAATGGAAAAGGAAGAATGTCTGCTGAAGAATGCCTGCGGAAGAATCAGCGGAGATTTCGTTACATTGTATCCGCCTGGAATTCCTATTCTTGCGCCCGGGGAGAGAATTACGGAAAAGATCGTGGAAAGGCTGTTTCAATATCTGAAAGAAGGGCTGGAGCTTCATGGGATCGAGAAAGCTATGGTACAGGTATTAAAGAGGAGAACAAATGGGTAAGATATTTTGCCTGATGGGAAAAAGCTCGTCGGGGAAGGATACAATATATAAAAGACTGATGGAAGATCCTGTCCTTGGATTGAAAAGGATTGTGCCCTATACAACGCGTCCGATCCGGGAAGGAGAACGGGAAGGAATAGAATATCATTTTGTGAATGAGGAAAAGCTGGCTCTTCTTCAGAATGAGGAAAAAGTGGTGGAGGTCAGGGCATATGATACCATACATGGGGTGTGGAAATATTTCACGGTATGTGACGAACAGATGGATTTGGAGGGGGACTTTTACGCGGTGATAGGAACTCTGGAATCCTGGCACCATATGTGCGGATATTTCGGCAGGGATGTAATGGTTCCGGTCTATATTGAGGTGGAGGATGGGCTTCGTCTGGAGCGGGCACTGTTAAGAGAGAGATGTCAGGATGCACCGAAGTACACAGAGCTATGTAGGAGATTCCTGGCAGACACGGAAGATTTTTCCGAAGAAAATCTGAAAAAAGAGGGAATTGCCGTGCGTTTTCAGAATGTGGACTTTGAAAAGTGCTACAATGAGATAAAAATTTTCATTCAAAAAGAAAAGGCAGTATGATATAATATTCGCAGAAGAAATACCGAGGGTGAATGAAATATATGGGGAGGTAAAATACATGGCCGGATTTGCGGATGTACTTGGACATGAACAGACGATCGCACATATGAAGCATGCGATTCAATTAAATAAGGTATCTCATGCCTATATGATCAATGGAGAAAAGGGTTCCGGGAAAAAGCTTCTGGCAGGAATTTTTGCACAGACTCTTCAGTGTCAGTCAGAGGGGGAAAAGCCATGTATGCAGTGTCGTTCCTGTAAGCAGGCAGTAAGCTTAAATCAGCCGGATATTATCCGGGTAACCCATGAAAAACCTAATACGATCAGTGTAGAGGATATAAGAGAGCAGCTAAACGGGGATATTATGATTAAGCCCTACAGCAGTCCTTATAAAATTTATATTATAGATGAAGCGGAGAAGCTGTCCGTGCAGGCTCAGAATGCTCTTCTGAAAACGATTGAAGAGCCTCCTGTCTATGCGGTTATTATGCTTTTGACAACTAATACAGGGATGCTGCTTCCGACTATTCAGTCCAGATGCGTAACACTGGATTTAAAACCGGTTCCTTCCAACATGGTGAAGCATTATCTGATGGATCAGCTTGAAATACCAGAGTACCGGGCAGATATTTGTACTGCATTTGCTCAGGGGAATGTGGGAAAGGCAAAAAGGCTTGCCCTTTCGGAGAACTTTGGTGAGATGATGGCTCACGCGCTTCATCTGGTTAAATATATTTCGGATATGGATCTTAGTGATTTGATTGAGGATCTGAAAAAGATTAATACATACAAGATGGAGATTAATGATTATCTGGATCTTCTGACAGTATGGTACAGGGATGTACTTCTGTTCAAGGCCACCTGCGATGCAGACAGCCTTATATTTTCAGATGAGCTGAACAGTATCCGTGAAAAGGCAAAACACAGTTCCTACGAAGGGCTGGAATGTATTATAAAAGCATTGGAGAAAGCAAAAATCCGGCTGAATGCCAACGTAAATTTTGATATGGCGCTGGAGCTTCTTCTCCTGACAATGAAGGAGAATTAATATGATAAAAGTAATAGGCGTGCGTTTCCGCCATGCGGGAAAAATCTATTATTTTTCCCCGGGAATGTTGAAAATCCAGGCAGGAGATCATGTTATTGTAGAAACTGCCAGAGGGGTGGAATACGGCAACGTGGTAATTGGTGATAAAGAGGTTGAGGACGACAAAGTGGTTCAGCCGTTGAAACCGGTAATCCGTCTTGCAACCGCAGAGGATGACGAACAGGTGGATGTGAATCGTGCAAAAGAAAAAGATGCATTTAAAATCTGTCAGGAGAAGATTCAAAAGCACGGACTGGAGATGAAGCTGATAGATGCAGAGTACACATTTGACAATAATAAAGTATTGTTTTACTTTACGGCAGACGGAAGAATTGATTTCAGAGAGCTGGTAAAGGATCTGGCATCTGTGTTCAGAACCCGTATTGAGCTTCGCCAAATCGGAGTAAGGGATGAGACAAAGATTCTGGGCGGTATTGGTATCTGCGGAAGAACGCTTTGCTGTAATACTCATCAGTCGGAGTTTCTTCCGGTATCTATTAAGATGGCCAAGGAGCAGAACCTGTCTCTGAATCCTTCTAAAATATCCGGTGTCTGCGGACGTTTAATGTGCTGTCTGAAACATGAGGAGGAAACCTATGAGGAGCTGAACAGCCGTCTTCCCGGTGTGGGAGATTATGTGACGGCAAAGGACGGAAGCAAGGGGGAGGTAAATTCTGTCAATGTGCTTCGTCAGCTTGTAAAGGTGATTGTAACTCTGGAGAATGAAGAAAAGGAAATAAGAGAGTACAGGGTAGAGGAGCTTCGTTTCAAACCCCGCCGCAGAAAGGATAAAAACAACCGCAGCTCTGTGGAGGATAAGGAATTAAAGGAACTGGAAGCATTGGAACGCAAGGAAGGAAAATCAAAATTAGATGGCAACTAATACAGGAACTTTGTATCTGTGCGCGACTCCTATCGGAAATCTGGAGGATATGACTCTTCGTGCGATTCGCATACTGAAGGAGGTGGATTTGATTGCTGCAGAGGATACAAGGAACAGTATCAAGCTTTTGAATTATTTTGATATCCATACTCCCATGACCAGTTATCATGAATATAATAAGATAGAAAAAGGCCGTTCATTGATAAAAAGACTTCTGGAGGGACAAAATATTGCGTTGATTACAGATGCAGGCACTCCGGGGATATCTGATCCCGGAGAGGAGCTGGTATGTATGTGCCAGGAAGCAGGGGTAACAGTGACTTCCCTTCCGGGAGCCTGCGCCTGCATAACGGCTTTGACTTTATCCGGTCTTTCCACCAGAAGATTTTGTTTTGAGGCATTTCTTCCACAGGATAAAAAAAGACGCTCAGAGGTGCTTAAAGAGCTTTCAGAGGAGACGCGGACCACGATTATTTACGAAGCGCCTCACAGACTTAAAAGAACGCTTCAGGAGCTTCTGGAGGTTTTAGGTGACCGGAAGCTTACAATTTGCCGGGAGCTGACAAAGAAGCATGAAACTGCCCTTGGGACGACTTTGAAGGATGCCGTGGAATTTTACGGGAACCAGGAGCCAAGGGGTGAATGCGTGCTTGTATTGGAAGGCCGATCCAGGGAAAGCATACAAAAGGAAAAGCAGGCGGACTATCAGAAGCTGAGCGTGGAGGAGCATGTACGGCTCTATGAAGGCCGGGGAATGGATCGGAAAGAGGCCATGAAGCAGGCCGCAAAAGATCGCGGAGTGGGTAAAAGAGAAATTTATCAGGCGCTCCTGGAAGGAAAGGAGCTGCCATGGAGGTAGAATTAAAAAAAGGCGAACGGCTGGATGAGCTGCACAGGAACGGATATCGGATTATCCAGAATCCGGAACGGTTTTGTTTTGGAATGGATGCAGTGCTGATGTGTGGATTTGCCCGGGTGAAAAAAGGCGAACGTGTTCTGGATCTTGGCACAGGCACGGGGATTATACCAATTCTTCTTGAAGCCAGGACACAGGGAGCATCTTTTACCGGACTGGAAATCCAGCCGGAAAGTGCGGATATGGCAGAACGCAGCGTACAGCTCAATCATCTGCAGGAACGGGTACATATTGTGACAGGAGATATTAAGGAAGCAGTGCACATTTTTGGGACTGCTTCTTATCATGTAGTAACCTGTAATCCTCCTTATATGACCGGCGGGCACGGTCTTCAAAATCCGGAGCAGCCTAAAGCTATCGCGCGTCATGAGGTGCTGTGTACGCTTGAGGATGTGATATCACAGGCTGCCGGACTTTTAATGCCCGGAGGACGTTTTTATATGGTACACAGGCCCTTCCGTCTGGCAGAGATTATGACAGGATTGTGTTCCCACGGGCTGGAGCCAAAAAGGATGCAGCTTGTGTACCCTTATGTGGACCGGGAACCGAATATGGTGCTTTTAGAAGCCCTGAAGGGTGGAAAACCCAGGGTTACTGTGGAAAAACCGTTGATTATTTATAAAGATCGTGGAAAATATACGGATGAAATTTATGATATTTATGGGTATTAAAGTTTGGAGCTGATAAGAGGATGCAGGAGCAGAGAAATGATTTTGGCCAGGGAAGCGTTGCGGGAAATATTATGAATATGGCGATTCCCATGACTGTGGCTCAGATTTTAAATCTTCTTTATAATATGGTGGATCGAATTTATATCGGGCATATTCCCGGAGCAGGCTCTCTGGCTTTAACAGGAGTGGGACTGACCTTTCCGGTCATAAGCATGATTGCGGCATTTGCTAATCTGTTTGGTATGGGAGGGGCGCCTCTTTGCTCCATTGCAAGGGGCAGACAGGATTTTAAGCAGGCGCAGAGGATTATGCAGAATGCGTTTTTTATGCTGATCGGAACCGGGATATTTGTGACGATAGCGGGGTTTCTTATGGAACGTCCTTTGTTGTATGCCTTTGGAGCAAGTGATGCAACTTATCCTTTTGCCAGTGATTATCTGAAAATCTATTTGCTTGGTAATTTGTTTGTGATGATCGGACTTGGGATGAATCCATTTATCAATTCTCAGGGCTTCGGGAAGATTGGGATGATAACAGTGACGCTGGGAGCTGTTATCAATATTCTTTTGGATCCATTGTTTATTTTTGTATTCCATATGGGAGTGCGGGGGGCGGCGCTGGCAACGGTCATCGCTCAGTTTGGTTCAGCAGTATGGGTTTTGTGTTTTTTATTCAGCAATAAACCTATTCTGCGCCTGAGGCTGAAGTGGGAAGCGCCGGACTGGCCTGTTATCCGTCAGATTATGACACTTGGGGTATCCGGCTTTATCATGAATTTTACAAACAGTGTGGTACAGGTAGTGTGCAACAGACAGCTTCAGTTTTACGGAGGAGATCTGTATGTAGGAGTTATGACCGTTTTAAATTCAGTCAGGGATGTGTCTACTATGGGAGTACAGGGCATTTCCAATGGGGCTCAGCCGGTTATCAGCTTTAATTATGGAGCCGGCAAGAAGGAACGGGTAAAGCAGGGAATCCGTTTTATGACGGTTGTGTGCATTGTTTATACTTGTGTGATCTGGGTGGTGACGCTGGCATTTCCTGGTCCTTTAATCCGGATGTTTAATTCAGAATCAAAACTGGTGGCAGCAGGGATTCCCGCCATGCATATTTATTTTTTCGGGTTCTGTTTTATGGCGCTGCAGTTTTCGGGACAGTCCACATTTCAGGCGCTTGGGGAGGCAAAGTATGCCATTACCTTTTCCATATTCCGAAAAATTGTGATTGTGGTGCCTTTGACATTTCTGCTTCCGATGATTCCCGGAGTTGGCCTTTTCGGGGTTTTTCTTGCAGAGCCGGTATCTAATGTAGTGGGCGGATGTGCCAGCTTTTTTACCATGCTTTTCGTTATCTGGCATAAGAGGCTTGGTTTGACCGGAGGGAAAAATGAAGATAATTGGACATATTGAAACGGATTTTCCGGAAAAGTTCGGAATACCAAGACAGAGCGGTCTTGTAAGAGAGCTGACAGGTAGAGTTGTGTTTGATTCGGAATACCGGAATCCGGAAGCAGTCAGGGGACTGGAACAATTCTCTCATATTTGGCTTCTATGGAAATTCTCAGAATCCAAAAAAGATCATTGGTCAGCTACAGTGAAGCCTCCGAAGCTGGGAGGAAAAAAACGGCTGGGGGTTTTTGCCACCCGTTCCCCATATCGTCCCAACGACATCGGGCTTTCCTGTGTCCGGCTGGATAAGATAGAGATAAGCGGGAAGAATGGACCGGTGCTTTTAGTATCGGGAATTGATTTAATGGATGGCACGCCGATCTACGATATTAAACCGTATATTCCTTTTTCCGACTGCCGTCCGGACGCGTGGGAGGGGTATACAAGAGTGACTAAGGAGCATACACTTCAGGTGGATTTTCCCCGGGAGCTTTTAAAAAATTATCCCGAGAATAAGCGTTCGGCGATCATGGCCGTGCTTTCACAGGATCCAAGACCTGCGTATGTTCAGGACCCGGAGAGAATATACGGAGTATCCTTTGCAGGATATGATGTAAAATTCAAAGTAGACAAAGATCTGCTTACTGTCTGTGATATGGTAAAGCTTACACAGGATAAAAAGCATAAGTAGATTAAAAAATATAGAATGGAATGGAACAGACTCCCGTAAGATGTAGTAATATATGCTGCGGGAGTTTTTACATGAATTATTTATGGGCGGGCATGATGCTCTTAGCAATTATTTATGGTTCCATTCATGGGACCATTCCGGAGGTGACCCAGGCAGCTTTGGATTCCTCAAAGGAAGCAGTGACTTTGTGCATCACTATGTTAGGTATTCTTTCTTTTTGGATGGGACTGATGCAGATAGGGAGCGCTTCCGGACTGATTGGAAGAATGACCAGAGGAATCCAGCCGATCCTTCATTGGCTGTTTCCCAGAATACCGAAGGGACATCCGGCCATGGAGCAGATTGCCGTAAATTGTATTGCGAATATTCTGGGACTTGGCTGGGCAGCGACTCCTGCCGGACTCCGGGCTATGGAAGAATTAGGAAAGCTGGAGGAGGAGAGAGAGGCAGCAGGAGGAATGCCGGGGAGACAAACAGGGGCCCCGGGCAGCTATCCGGCAGTACCCAAGGGTGTGGCCAGCGATGAAATGTGTGTATTTCTGATTCTGAATATCTCGTCGCTGCAGTTAATTCCTATGAATGTAGTGGCATACCGGATTCAGTATGGCAGTGTCAATCCTACGGCGATTGTAGGGCCTGCGATTGTAGCGACTCTGGTGAGTACGCTGGTGGGAGTTATATTTTGTAAGGTGATGGATGGAAAGACAAGGTAAGGCGCTTTGTAGCAATCTGTATCCGGAAAAAAATTCAATATTCAGTACCTTTCATAAGCTTGAATTTCCTGCGTTCTGTCTGGATTATTCCTTCCCTGCACAATTTTCCAATTTCAGCAGACAGTCCGCTTCTTTCAACCCCAAGAAAATCTGCAAGCTCCTGTCGATCATAGGGAATCTCAAAACTATCGCTCTGATTTTCCTTCGCCTGTAAAGACAGAAAGGTAAGTAATTTTGCCCTTGTGGTACGATTTGATGTGATCTCAATTTTCTGATGAAATACGAGATTCTTTTCCGCAACAACTTTTAACAGATTGAAAATCATCTGCCGGTGAAATGAGCAGGCATTACTACATGAGCGAGTAATTTTCGAACAATCCACCAGCATGATTTCTGTGCGTTTAGAAGCCACTACGTTAACAGGTATTGATGAAACTTCAGCGCAGGCAAATGCCTCACCAAACAGTTCCGCAGGCTTTATTTGCGCGACAATACTTCTGTTTCCGAAATAATCATCCCGGATAATCTGAACGGCCCCTGAGAGAACGATTCCCACAAACCTGGCGGGTGTTCCCTCTGCTATAATCGTTTCTCCTTTATTAAAACAGACTACCTTTGCATTAAGGCAGCCAAGCATCGTATAAAGATCATGATCTGAAATATCAAAAAACAACGGGCATTCTTTTAACACATAAAAATATTCTTCCATAAAATTGCTCTTTGTTGAAATTTCAACATACATTTTTACTTTATTCTATTATGCTTCGTTTAGAAAGTCAATAAAATCAATGCAGACTTTTTAAAGGGTGCTATCAAAATGGTTAATGGTAAGGCAGAACTCACCCGTGAGGATTACTGTGATGGTCTAGGGGACTGCCTGCCCGTCTGCCCTACTGGTGCGATCACTTTTGAAGAAAGGGATGCGCCTGCGTATGACGAGGCTGCTGTTCTTGCTGTAAAGGAAAAATCTCCTGCTTCTGTGCCAGCCCAAGGCTGTCCCGGACTGCAGATGAATATGTTCAGGCGGGAAACAACAGTAGTCCCCGCTCCTGGCAAAACGGCTCCCCAAGAAAGCCAGCTCGCACAGTGGCCGGTGCAAATCAAGCTGGTTCCGGTAAATGCGCCATATTTCAACGGCGCAAAACTTCTGATCGCTGCCGACTGCACAGCTTACGCCTATGGAAGCTTTCAAAAAGACTTCATTTGCGGACATATTACATTGATTGGCTGTCCAAAACTGGATGATGTGGATTACACCGAGAAGCTGACGCAAATTATAGCCAATAACAATATTAAAAGTGTAACGATTGTCCGCATGGAAGTACCCTGCTGCGGTGGAATGGAGAATGCGGCAAAGAAGGCCTTGCAGACGAGTGGAAAGTTTATTCCTTGGAATGTGGTGACGATTTCTACGGATGGAAAAATTTTATAATAATAAGGAGGAATTATCAATGGAAAACAAAATGTTTTGCTTTCAGTGTGAACAGACGGCGGGCTGCAAAGGGTGTATGGGTGCCGCTGGTGTGTGTGGAAAAAAGGCCGATACAGCCGAGCTTCAGGATTGTCTTACCGGTGCGCTGATCGGGCTTGCCAGAGCGGTTAAAGGGAATGAGGATAGCATCTTTGCTGACACAGATCGTATGGTATTGGAGGGCCTGTTCGCCACGCTCACTAATGTGAATTTTGATAACGAGTCTCTCAATTCGCTTATTCATCGTGTGGATGCGGAAAAGAAACGCTTGATTTCTCTCTGCCGTGAATGCGATACAGTCCGTGGGAAAATAAGCGATTATGATATGGGGAAACTCTGGGCCGCAAACGAGGATGTTCGATCTCTGAAAGCTCTGATTCTATTCGGTATCCGTGGTATGGCTGCTTATGCCTATCATGCCGCTGTGCTGGGATATGTGGATCAGGAAGTAAACAAATTTTTCTATAAGGCTCTTTTTGTCATTGGTATGGAGGATTGGGGCATGGAAGAATTACTCCCTATTGTAATAGAGGTCGGAAAGGTCAATTTGACATGTATGGCCCTGCTGGATAGAGCAAATACCGAAACATACGGGAATCCTGTACCCACCGAAGTAAGTCTGGCGGTTGAAAAAGGCCCGTTCATTGTTATTTCCGGTCATGATCTTTATGATCTGAAGCAGCTTCTGGAACAAACCGAGGGCAAGGGGATTAATATCTATACCCATGGAGAAATGCTTCCTGCTCATGGTTATCCCCAGCTAAAAAAGTATTCTCATCTTAAGGGAAATTTTGGGACAGCATGGCAAAATCAACAGAAAGAATTTTCGGATATTCCTGCTCCGATTCTTTTCACAACAAACTGTCTGATGCCCCCAAAGAAAAGCTATGCTGACCGGGTTTTTACAACTGCGGGTGTGCGTTATCCTGAGCTGACCCATATCGGAGAAGAAAAGGATTTTTCCCCTGTAATTGAAAAGGCACTGGAGCTTGGCGGCTATCAGAAGGATATGGCTTTTACCGGCATTAACGGTGGGGGAAAGGTTATGACAGGCTTTGCCCATAATACAGTTTTGTCTGTTGCCGGGCAGGTAATTGAGGCAGTTAAAACAGGAGCGATTAAGCATTTCTTTCTTGTAGGCGGCTGCGATGGTGCCAGGTCGGGACGCAATTATTATACAGAATTTGTAAAACAAACGCCTGAGGACAGTATTGTACTGACCCTTGCGTGTGGTAAATACCGCTTTAACGATCTGGATCTTGGAACAATTAACGGCTTGCCCCGTATCATGGATATGGGTCAGTGTAATGATGCGTATAGCGCCATAAAGGTTGCAATGGCTCTTGCGGAAGCCTTCAAGTGTGAAGTTAATGCTCTGCCGCTGTCAATCGTCCTTTCCTGGTACGAGCAGAAAGCGGTCTGTATACTGCTGACACTTCTGTACTTAGGTATTCAGGATATTCGGCTTGGACCTTCTCTGCCAGCGTTTTTATCGCCGAACGTATTGAAATTTCTTATAGAAAAGTACCATATTGCTCCAATTAATACACCTGAGACAGATATGGCCGCAATGTTAGCATAGCCTTTCTCAAGTATAAAATAAACAGCTGTCTGCCATAAGCAGTGGTTTTTCTAAAAAAGAAATAAAAAATTCCAAATAAGGAAAAATAATTGTAATAAGGAAATATTTGAGCTAAAATGAAGCCTGCGGAGGTAAAGGATTATGGAAGAGTACTTTTCCAGTAATATATACCTGGAGGTGGATGGATACGAAATTACTTTATGCTGAAGATGAAATCGGTATGTCGGAAGCCGTCACAGATATTTTGACATATCACAAATATACGGTCGATACGGTTTACGACGGTGCTGACGCACTGGCTTATGCCCAGGCAGAGCAATATGATGGCATTATTCTGGATATTATGATGCCTAAAATGAGTGGTTTGGAAGTGCTCCGAAAACTGCGAAAGTCAGGCTGCCGGACACCGGTTCTTTTGCTGACTGCAAAGGCTGAGGTGGAGGACAGGATACAGGGTCTGGATATGGGTGCTGACGACTATCTGCCAAAGCCTTTTGCCATGGGAGAACTTCTCGCCCGTGTTCGTGCCATGCTTCGCCGGAGAGAAGAATTTACGCCAAATATTTTGAACTGTGGCAATATATCCCTTAATCAGCAGAGCTATGAGCTTTCCGGCAGCAGGCAATCCTTTGTCCTTCCCAGGCTGGAATATCAGCTGATGGAGCTTCTGATGCTGAATCAGGGCATTTATCTGTCCACCGAGGATCTGCTGACAAAGGTATGGGGCTATGATACCGATGCCGAGCTGGGAACTGTTTGGGTTTATATTTCCTATCTTCGCAAGAAGTTATCTGCCCTGAATGCGAATGTTGCCATCCGGGTAAAGCGCAGTGTGGGCTACACCCTGGAGGTGGTGGAATGATAAAGACGCTGCAAAAAAAGTTTGTCATTACTGCCATGACTGCTATTTCTGTTCTGCTTCTGGTTTTGTTAGGTGCCATCAATCTGGTGAACTTTGTATTGGTTGGAAAACAGACGGACAGGACATTGACCATGATTTCGGATAATCGGGGGGTCTATGGAAATAAACCGCCCATGAATCCTCATCCGGGGCCCCCTTCTGCCATTGCCCCACGGGACGACCACGATACCTTTATGGCATCTACCTTTTTTGTAGTGCATCTGAGTACAGACGGCACTGTTTTGGAGACTGATTTGAGCCGCATTGCTTCTATCACAGAAAATGACGCAGAGCAGCTTGCGCTTGAAGTACATGAAAAGCAGCAGTTTACAGGAAAGGTGGATAAATATAAATATCAAATCCGCAGTCTGCCCGGCGGACCGGGGTATCTTATCTTTTTTCTTGATACCTCTGACCCAATATATGCTTCTATCCGGGTGATTTTCCTCTCAGCGGTCATCGGTCTTATGTGTTGGTTTATGATGCTTGGATTAGTGGTTTTTCTTTCTAAACGGGCTATCCGACCGATTGCAGAAAACATCGAAAGGCAGAAGCAATTTGTAACAAATGCCGGGCATGAGATAAAAACGCCGCTTGCTATTATCTTAGCCAATACCGAAGCAATGGAGTTGTATAACGGCGAAAACAAATGGAGCAGAAATATTCGTGAGCAGACCCACCGCCTGAGTGATTTGATGAAAAACCTGCTTCTCCTTGCCCGTATGGACGAAGGAGCGGCAGAAGTCACCACGTCTGATTTTTCGTTGAGCGCATTATTAGAGGAAAGCACAGCTTTTTATTGTGAGCCCATGGGGCTCAAACAAATAAACTCAGAAATTGTTATCCAGCCGGGTATTCAGATTCATGCCAACCGTGAAAATATTTTGCAGTTAGTTTCAATTTTGCTGGATAATGCGCTCAAATATACAAATGACGGCGGACAAATTGCTGTAGTCTTACGGAAAGGTGAAAAACATGTCTATCTGCAAGTGAGAAATACTTGCCAGGCTATTCCCGATACACCGCCGGACAAGCTGTTTGACCGCTTCTATCGTGGAAATGAGGCAAGGACTCAGAAAAGCGGCGGATATGGCATCGGTCTTTCGGTGGCGCAGGCTATTGTGAAGGCAAATAAAGGCAGTATCCGTGCAGAATATCAACAGCCGGACTGGGTATCGTTTACCGTTACGCTGTAGCTTCATATTACATTCATATTAGAAAACTCCCGCAGGTACAAATTTGTACCTGCGGGAGTTTTCTAAGTTAAGGCTAAGGTACATATTGTATCATACTCCTGTAAATCAAGAAAGGAGTGAAGATAATGCAATTTCGGCACGAATGGAAGCATGAAATCAGTTTTTCCGATTTGCTTACAATTCGCAGCCGGCTGATGGCGGTTGCTCAGATAGACAGTCATGCACAAGCTGGTATCTATGATATCCGAAGCCTGTATTTTGACAATCTGCAGGATAAAGCGTTGCTGGAAAAGTTAAACGGTGTCAATATGCGGGAGAAATTCCGTATTCGCTATTATAACGGCAATACTTCCTATATTCTGCTTGAAAAGAAAAGCAGGATAAACGGATTATGCAGTAAAGAACAGGCCCAGCTTACTTTTGGGGAAGCAAAATCCATTGCGGACGGGCATTATGAGCTTCTGCAAAACAGCGGGAAAGAATTGCTGAACGAGCTGTATCGAAAAATGCAGGCGGAAGGTCTAAGACCCAAAACAATTGTGGAATATTCGAGAATTCCGTTTGTGTATGCCCCCGGAAATGTCCGTGTGACTCTGGATTACAAAATCAGAACCGGGCTTTCCTGCACGGATTTTCTGAATCCGGCCTGTGTGACAATCCCGGCCGGGGATGCCGGAATTATTCTGGAAGTAAAATGGGATGAATTTCTCCCTTCTGTGATTAGGGATGCAGTTCAGTTACCGGGCTGTCATACCTCGGCATTTTCCAAGTATGCTGCCTGCCGTATTTATGGCTAACTAACAAACAAATCAAAGGAGCTGATACAATGACATTCAATGATATTTTTAAATCCAGCTTTCTGGAAAACATCGCAAGTGTAACGATCCTGGATATGGTGCTTGCGCTGACTCTTGCCTTTGGCATCGGTATGTTTATTTTTATGATTTATAAAAAGACCTTTGCCGGAGTGATGTATTCCTCCAGCTTTGGAATCACACTGGTGGCGCTTACCATGATTACCACTCTTGTGATTCTTGCCGTTACCTCAAACGTAGTGCTTTCCCTTGGTATGGTCGGCGCTTTGTCCATCGTTCGCTTCCGTACCGCCATCAAGGAGCCTCTTGATATTGCATTTCTGTTCTGGTCCATTGCCGCAGGTATCGTGCTGGCAGCCGGTATGATTCCTCTGGCGGTCTTTGGCAGTATTGTAATTGGTCTGGTACTGCTGGTTTTTGCCAATAAGAAGCCTCATCTGAATCCCTATATCGTTGTGCTTCGTTGTGAAAACCATGACAGTGAAACTGCTGCAACCGAGTTTCTGAAAAATCAGGTACAGCGTATGGTTGTTAAAAGCAAAACTGCCCAGAAGGGTAATATTGAGCTGAACATTGAGATCCGCATGAAAGAGGATAATACGGATTTTGTGAACATCCTTTCTGAAATGAATGGCGTGACCAGTGCAGTGCTTGTCAGCTACAACGGAGAATACATGGGTTAAAGGAGGTACATAATGTCAACGCACAAATATATTGATAAAATTTGCTGCGTCCTGATTGCCCTCACTCTGCTGCTTACCATCTGCTTTATGAATGCGGAGGATTTTGGAGTCCAAGCTGTTTCAAGAAATGCAAATTATACAGAAAAACTTTTCGATATCACTTTCGTTCACACCATTGATATTGTTATGGATGATTGGGATGGTTTTATTGAAAGCTGTGTCAACAAGGAATATACCGCTTGTTCTGTGGTGATCGACAACGAAGCCTATAAAAATGTGGCAATCCGGGCAAAGGGAAATACCTCATTAACACAGGTGGACAGCTACGGTAATGATCGTTACAGCTTCAAAATTGAGTTTGATCACTACGACCGCACAAAAAACTACTACGGTCTGGATAAATTAAGTCTGAACAACATTATACAGGATAACACCTATATGAAAGACTTTCTGACTTATCAGTTAATGCAGAGGTTTGGTGCGGACGCACCTCTTTGCAGCTATGTGGATATAACTGTAAATGGTGAAAGCTGGGGCCTGTATTTGGCTGTTGAAAGCATTGAGGAGTCTTTCCTTAAACGCAGTTACGGCAGAGATTACGGCAAACTTTACAAACCCGACAGTATGCGCATGGACGGAGACCACAGTAATGGCGGCAAGTTCGATATACAGAATTGGACGGGTGAGCTGAATGAAGAAACCATATCGGAAATAAAAAATGCTTTGAATAAGCTGGATGATATGAAGCTTACAGACATTTTGGGTAAGCTCGGATATTCAAGTCTTGATGACCTGATAACAGCCCTGGAAAATGCCGGGAGTATTGATGATATTCTGAACGGTATTGACATTAAGAGTCTGTTCCAAGGAAAAGATCATCCAGGGGACCATCAGAGGGACGGAAAAATGATGCCGCCTGGCATGCCGGATGGTGAACCTCCGGCGGACGGCAATTTTCAGGGAGATAAATTACCGGACACTGGCAGGTTTGGGGGCGCAATGGGAAGCGATGATGTTAAGCTTATCTATTCTGACGATGAGTATGACAGCTATACCAATATTTTTGATAACGCCAAGACAGACATCACCAATGGGGACAAAGATCGTCTGATTAAAGCTTTAAAACAACTGAATAACAGAGAAGACATAGATAAGGTTGTGGACATAGAGAGAGTAATTCGATATTTTGTTGTACATAATTTTGTCTGCAATTTTGACAGCTACACAGGCTCAATGATTCATAACTACTATCTGTACGAAAATGACGGAAAGCTTTCTATGATACCATGGGATTACAATCTTGCTTTCGGAGGATTTCAGGGTGCAGACGACGCGACAGCTCTTGTCAACTACCCGATTGATTCCCCTGTTTCGGGAGGAACCACAGACTCAAGACCGATGCTTGCCTGGATTTTCAGTAATGAGGAATATACGGAACTGTATCATGAATATTTTGCAGAATTTATTTCAGCCTGCTTTGACAGCGGATATTTCTCTGAAATGATTGATTCAGTAAAGGAAATGATTACACCCTTCGTTGAAAACGACACAACGAAATTCTGCACTTATGAAGAATTTCAGGCAGGTATTGATACACTGAAAGAATTTTGCTTACTTCGCGCAGAAAGTGTAAAAGGACAGCTTGACGGGGCGATAGCTTCAACCTCTGACGGACAGAAACAAAATAGCGTATCCTTGATCGATGCTTCCGGTATTAATGTTTCTGATATGGGTTCGATGGGAAATATGGGAAGGCCTGGAGCGTGAGAACTCTCTGTTTTTAAGTCAGAGTGTGAAAAGGAAAATAAAAGCGGAATCCAGTACAACAACATTTCACGGAAAAATTCTTGCGGGATACATAGGCAGAAGGGTATAATGTAAGAAAAACGCAGACGTCAGAAAATGAGAAAAAATCATCTGCACCTGCATCAGTAAGCGGTTTTAAATAAAGGACTTATCTAAATGAGTCCTGAAAAGGATATAACAGATACTATGAAAACGAGAAAGAATTTCTACCTGTATTTGATTGTAGTGACAGCGCTGGTTTATGTCGGTCTGCTGGCTATTCTTTATTGTTCGGAATCTGCAAGCAGCGATGCGGTGATCCGGACATTCGGAGATGCTTTCTGGTATTCGTTAGTAACCCTGTCTACTGTAGGATATGGGGATCTGATACCGGTAACCCCGCTGGGTCATATGGTGGGAATGATATTTCTGTTTTTATCTGCCGGTATTATGATGACATTATTCGGAGCGGTAGTATCTTTTATTACGAGTGAAGGGCTGCCGTTCTTTATGCTTAGTCTGCAGCGGCATAAAAACTGGTATTATTTTGCCGATTACGGAGTGGAATCGAATACACTGGCTGCCGATATCTATAAAGAGGATCCGAATGCACTGATTATCTACGGAGAAAAAAGAAACGGTCAAAGTGAAATTCCTAATTATCCTTGTATCTATCTAAGCGCTTCTCCTCATAAGATTGTGGCAAAAAAGAGGAATACGGGAACAAAATGTAAAATTTTTCTGATGAAAGAGAATGATATTGGTGTCAATAGCCGGGCAGTCAATCTGCATGAATTACCGGTAGAGGTTTATGCAAGGACAACAAACGGGCAGGATAAGCTATCCGGAAATATTAATTTTTTTCATAGTTATGAATGCTGTGCCAGACAATATTGGCGTTCCAAGCCATTATGCCGTCGTGAGAATACCATTGTGCTCATTGGATTTGGAAATTATGGCTCCAGTATTCTGGAGCGGGCCATATTAACCAATATCATATCAACAGAGCAGCATGTGGCGTATCATATTTTTGGCGATGCAGGAGATTTTTTTGCGGTACATTATCGTTTGGGCGAGGTGTTTTCACTGAACCAGGAATCCGGGGTAAAGGACTCTTTAATTTTCCATCATGAGACCTGGGCGGAAGATCGTTTCATTCTGGAGAAGGCTGACCGTATTATTATCTGTGAGGATGATGAGCAGAATGGCTGGAGTATTTTCTGGACATTGAATAAATACTATAGAATCTCCGGCCGCATTGACCTGCGAAGCAGCCGGAAGGCTCCTGGAATCTCTTATTTTGGGACAAATGAGGATATCTATACATCACAGCAGATTATCCGTACAGGACTGAATAAAGCGGCCATTATGATTAATGAAATCTTCCGCAGGTCTGTTTCCTATCCGACTCTTGACTGGAATGAACTGGATGATCTTCACCGACAGTCTAAGATCGCGGCGGCAGATCATCTTTTGATGAAAACCAGGATTCTTCTCAATGATGAAACCATTACAGAGCTTACTGCATCCGCAGTAAAGAAAGCATATGAGAAATATTGTAAAACAAAAGATTCTGAGAGCTCAAAGGAAATGTACCGTAAACTGGATCATATGCGGTGGCTTCGGTTTTATATTTTTTATAACTGGAGTTGCGGTCCTGTTCGTAATGATGAGGCAAGACAGCACCCGATGTTATGTCCCTATGAGAAACTGACGCCGGAGCAACGGCGGGAAAGAGACGCAGCATGGGAGCTGATGGGAAGTATTTTTGCTGAACTTGAGTAAATACTTCCGGCTTTGGTATCCGGATGAAAAGGCATGTGCAGGGATTATAACCGGATTTTATATCAAGGCAAAGGATAAGGGACGGGTATCATGAAGAATCTACAGGAAGCAATTAAAAATATTATTTACAGAACTGATAAATTTCCGGCAGAATCATTTCATATGGTGGAGCGGCATCCGGAAGAAGCAAAGCCATATCTTCATGCAGCCATAGACCGTGCGCTTGCTGACAAAGAAGAGCTGGATCCCAATTATATGCTTCATCTTTATGCATTGTTTTTCGCAGGAGAGTTTCATGATCAGGAGGCGTTTGAAAAGATTATTGCCTTATCCTGTCTTCCGGGAGATGTTCTTGATAATCTGATAGGAGATACAGTAACAGAGGGACTGAACAATATACTATATAATACCTATAACGGGAACCTGGAGCTGTTAAAGGACTGTGTCCGGAATCCGGAAGTAGATGACTTTGTCCGGGAAGCTATGCTGGATGTAATGGGACAGTTATATCTGGACGGCATTTTTGAGGAGGAAGAATTAAAAGCATACCTCAGGGAGCTGATTTACCATAAAGAATTGATTGGCGACCAGATTTATACGAATCTGGCGGGCATAATCTGCCGATGCCATTTTGTAGATATGCTGCCGGAGGTGCAGTATCTGTTTGATGAGGAGCTGGCAGATGGATTTGTGTACGGCGAATATGACAGTTGTGTTGATATGATGTTTCAGTATGACGAGTTGGACAGTACATTCTGCCGTCCATCCATGTCAGCGTCAGAGGAGCTGAAAGGCTACGCAATGTTTGAAAAAGAAAAGACAGAGAAGATTGTTCCGGATTTTGGACAAATGGCTAAAAATCTGGAACAGCCTGTAATAAATCCGGCTAAGAAATTAAAGGTGGGAAGAAATGCTCCCTGTCCCTGCGGCAGCGGAAAAAAATATAAGTTTTGCTGCATGAATAAAGAAAAGAAGGATTTCCAGAAAAGAACACAGTGGATAGAGAGCGAAGAGGAGCAGAAAAGATGGTTAAAGGACTATCCGGAGACAGAGGTCGAAAAACAGGAAGGCAGAGTGTATCTGGAGGATTATTTTGACAGTGAGAGTATAGCGATTGATAAGCTTATCTATCTGGCGTTGAAGCGCCGGGTAATTCCCATTTGGCAGGCAGAAGAAATCAGCCGTGTGCAAGCAAGAAGGAAGGCATATCTGTGGGAGGCATTCTCGAAATATATAAAAAAAATGAAAAAAGAAGGAATCCGGACAAACAGTGAGTACGATAAAAAATATTCGATTCATTACAGGTGCAGCGAATGGCTGGAGGAGCTGCTGGTATTGATGGAAGGCAACAGGGAATACGACAGATATGAAGAAGTTCTGAAATATTACAAAAAATAAGGTTCATAATGTATTTTACCTGGAGGTGACAGAAATGGAGCAGCTCAGTCTGTTCGATGACCGTGAAAAAAGCGCGCCGCTGGCCAGCCGTCTCAGACCGGAATCGCTGGATGAATATATAGGGCAGAAGCATTTGCTTGGATCGGGAAAAATACTTCGTCAGCTTATTGATAAGGATCAAATATCTTCTATGATATTCTGGGGCCCACCCGGAGTAGGTAAGACAACGCTTGCCCGCATTATTGCCCGGCGGACCAGAGCATCTTTTATAGAGTTCAGCGCTGTGACCAGCGGCATTAAGGAGATTAAGGAAGTGATGGTTCAGGCAGAGCAGAACAGACGGCTGGGAATACGGACGCTTTTGTTTACTGATGAGATCCATCGCTTTAATAAAGCTCAGCAGGATGCGTTTCTTCCTTATGTGGAAAAAGGAAGCATTATTCTGATAGGTGCAACTACAGAGAATCCATCCTTTGAGATTAATTCTGCTCTTCTGTCCCGGTGCAGAGTATTTGTGCTGAAGGCGCTTGGAGAGGAGGAACTATATGAGCTCTTGATTCATGCTCTTAAGAGTTCCAGAGGTCTGGGAGATATGAATATTTTGATAGAGGAGGAGCATTTAAAGGTAATTGCCCGTTTTTCAAACGGGGACGCGCGGACGGCGCTGAATACGTTGGAGATGGCTGTGCTGAACGGGGAGATGGACGGACTTGGAGGTATTCATGTAAATGAAGAGGTTCTCTCTCAGTGTATGAACAGACGTTCTCTTTTGTATGATAAAAATGGAGAGGAGCACTACAATCTTATATCTGCTCTTCATAAATCCATGAGAAACAGTGATCCGGACGCGGCAGTATACTGGCTGTGCAGGATGCTGGACGGAGGAGAGGATCCTTTATATATTGCCAGAAGACTTGTCCGTTTTGCCAGCGAGGATGTGGGAATGGCAGATTCCCAGGCTCTTCAGGTAACTGTAGCAGCCTATCAGGCGTGTCATTTTTTAGGGCTTCCGGAGTGCGATGTTCATCTGACCCATGCAGTTGTATATCTATCCATGGCTCCTAAGTCCAATGCGCTTTATGCGGCCTGTGAGGCATGTAAAAAGGATGTAAGAGAGCTTCCGGCAGAACCGGTACCGCTGCAGATCTGCAATGCGCCGACGCAGCTTATGAAGGATCTGGATTATGGGCAGGGTTACATTTACGCACATGATACGGAGGAAAAGCTGTCAAAGATGAAATGTCTTCCAGACAGCTTAGATGGACGCAGATATTATTATCCGACGCAGGAAGGGAAGGAACAGAGGGTAAAAGAAAGTCTGGAAAGGATTCTGGCATGGAAGGCAGAGGAATAGAAGAAAAACCCGGAAGCTGCATCCAGAAGGTCCGCGGCATTCCGGGCCTGGAGATTTTATAATATTTCCATCAGACTGACAATATCTTCTTTTTTTGTTGCCCAGCTTGTAGCAAAACGGACAATAGTATGGCTGTCATCCGGCTTTTCCCAGAAGCTGAATGCCACATGCTTTCTCAATCGTTCTATTTCTGTATCTTCCATAAGGATAAACTGCTGGTTGGTAGGCGATTCCAGATAGAAGGTACAGCCTTTTTCATATAATCCTTTTTTCATAAGCTCTGCCATATCAATAGCGTGACGGCTGATTCGGAAATACAGATTATCCGTGAACAGGGTATCAAACTGAATACCGAGCAGACGTCCCTTTGCTAAAAGCGCGCCGTGCTGTTTGATACAGGTGGTAAAATGCTTCGGCGTATTGTGACGGGTAAACACGACGGCTTCCCCGCACAGGGCGCCTACCTTGGTTCCTCCGATATAGAAAACATCGCAGCATTCCGCAATCAGGGGAAGTGTAACATCTGTATGAAGGCTCATCAGTCCATAGCCAAGACGCGCTCCGTCCAGATAGAGAGGAATCTGATGGGATCTGCAGATACAGGAAATATTTTCCAGCTCCGTCCTGCTGTACAGAGTACCGTATTCCGTCGGGTGAGAGAGATATACCATTCCCGGAAACACCATATGTTCATGATTTGCATCCTGCCAGAAATTTCTGAGGAACGCTTCCAGATCCTCTGCATGGATTTTTCCCTCATACTGAGGAAGCTCCAGTACCTTATGCCCGGTATATTCAACAGCACCTGCCTCATGGACGCTGATATGTCCGGTTACAGCGGCAATGACACCCTCATAGGGAGCCAGCATAGCGTCAATTATGATCTGATTTGTCTGGGTTCCTCCGGTAAGAAAATAAATATCCGCGTCGGGGCATTTGCATGCGGCTTTAATTTTTTCCTTTGCCCTTTCACAGTAGCAGTCCGTTCCATAACCGGATAATTGTTCCATGTTAGTTTCTAAAAGACGTTTCAGTATTTGCTCGTGGGCGCCTTCAATGTAGTCACTTTCAAAGGATAACATATTTCATTCCCCTTTCTTTTACAATATTTTAGCATTTGACCGGGGGATGGTCAATAAAATAGGACGGTTTTATATATCCCTGAAAAGCGCCTGAAGTCTTTCATTATAATTGGGACTTTAATTCTTCCCGGCTCATGACAGCCTCTATATATTCATAATTCCCCGCGTCATAGGATGCACATTCCTCATCCGTAGCCTCTGAACCGTTGATGTAGCTTACACTGTAGTGCCCGATAGATGCTGCTTCATTCTCATCAGGAATCCCGTTCTCATTCACATCGTCAAAATTATATGTCTCTATTTGTGCCATAATATCCATAGAATACTCATTGCTGACAGCCATATAGGTGGTGTAAAGAATAGCCCCGGCAAAGTCATTGTTATAGTTTCTCAGACTGTTTTTTCCCGGAGAGTATTCATATCCTGCGTTTCCCATGGCTCCATACGGCCAGTGGTTCATCAGGGTATATATTCTTCCATTGTTATATGTATACAGGCTTGTATGATAGCCGTTGACTCCGGCGACCAGCTCGGGTATGTCATTATCGTCAAAATAAATTAAATTATATCTTTTTTCTTCTGTGTCTTCCAGCTCATGCAGCCGGCTTACCATTTCATATGCTTCCTGATAGCTGCTAAACTCCCCGTTTCTTTTCCCGTTCGATAAAAAACTGCGGATTTCAGGAATGGACAATGGCTCCACCTGGTTTGTTATATTGTCTGATAGCTGTTCCTGTGAGATAAATTGTCTTTCATAATCCTCTGCATCGGCATCAAAGCCATAATAAACAACTGCAAAACTTGTGCTGCCGTATGTTTCAATCAGCAGAATATCGGTATTACCGTCATAATTAATATCATAAAAGGTTACGGCATCCAGACTGCTGAATTTTTCTTCGGACAATCCATCCGGGACATATGAGGGGATATCTGCGAGCACCTTATTGTCCTGAATGATCTGTATATGAAAATCCTGGTTTTCCTCTGAAGGTGCAAAAGGGACAAAATAAACCTTCCCGTTATACTGGCTGAGTTCAACCTCAAAGGTCTGTTCAGTTATGCGGCTTTCTCCAAAGCTCTTTTTCTTTTCTTCTGAAACATTCTCAGATATTTGAGGTTCTTTTTCCTTTGTATCCTGTGTCTGTCCGCATGCTGTCAATATTCCTGTAATAAACAGCACAAAAACAAAAGATCGAATTTTTTTAAACATAGAATTAACCTCCAAATAAAATTCTCAAAGTCTTGCTGCCAGGGGCAGCAGGAGGGGGATATTCTCCGGCCTTCGGGCATACATTAGTATGAATATACGTTATTTGTGTGAAGGAGCTGGTACAGCATATGACTTTTTTCTATTATTTGTCCGACTTTATAATCCCTGTCATTATTTTTTATATCATTGCCTATGCCCTGACAGAAAAAGTCCATGTCTATGATGAATTTGTTACGGGCGCTGCAGACGGGCTTAAAACAGTCTTAAAAATTATGCCGACTTTGGTGGGGCTGATGGCTGCAGTCGGTATGCTGCGGGCCTCTGGCTTCCTGGATTTTGTAGCGCAGAATTTAATGGGTGTGGCGGCGCTTCTGCATTTTCCGGTGCAGCTGATTCCTCTGGCAATTATCCGCCTGTTTTCTTCTTCCGCGGCCACTTCTCTGGCTCTGGATATCTATAAATCTTACGGGACAGATTCCTATATTGGCTTGATTGCATCTATTATGATGGGATGTACGGAGACCGTTTTTTATACCATGAGCGTTTATTTTCTGACTGCCAAGGTGACAAAAACCCGTTGGACGCTGGCCGGGGCCCTTATCAGTACCTTCGCGGGAATAGCGGCAAGCGTAGTGCTGGCAGGCCGGATCTGATGCCTTTTGTCAGCTTCTGATTTTTAAGCTATGATGTGCTGCTTTCACAAAAAGTAAACGGGCAGCATTTAAGGAGCAGGTACGGGTGGCTCAATTCTCCTGCTCTCAAAATATGGAAACCTTTCAACCGCCTCCAGAATATCCTTAAAATCCTCTTTTGGAGCCAGGTCAATATAACGTTTTAAAAGCTTGGTCTCATCCTCCTTATACCGGCCATAGAAAATATCAAACAGATTATGTCCTCTCAGATAGATCTTAATCTCTTCCATATGCTCCTTGATATCTTCCACGGTCTCAAGCTCTCTTCCGAGGATCTCCTGAAGATGTCTGCCGCTGGTGATGCGGTGCAGGTATTCCTTCCACTTTTCCAGTAAAATTTCATAAAAAGCCTGCTCGGATTCCACAACTCCAAGCTGTGCCATAACGCCTGGATTCAGAAAATAATTCTCGAAGGAATAATACCGGAGAATAAGCACATTTTCCGGACGGACCCGCGGCAGCTTATCCATATCCTCCAGATTCCGTTCCTCATAATAACGGCAAAGCTGCTTTCCAAGAACAGCAGGATCCTTGCCGTCTCCGTCCCGAATCATCAGAAACTGATCCCTTAAATAAATTTGATTCATATATTTTAAGTTTGCATAGGTTTTAATGTTTGTACAGCTGTTGGTTGTAATAATGGCAATTCTGGCAAGCTTCCCCTGCGGATCGTAGGTTTCGGAATAGTATTTCCAAAGCAGAAGAGGCAGGCGGCTTTTATCCTGCTTTCCTTCCACGATAAATACAAAATTTACATTCATCAGATCCCCCGCAGTATAGCCCAAATCGTCCAGAATAGCGCTGATATCTGTTTTTTCCCGGATACCGGGAGAACCGTTTTCCCTGATTATCACCTGACGTATCTGACGGCTGCTGAAGCTGGGCAGCAGATTCGGAGAATGGGTTGTGAAGATCACCTGATTTTTGCGGGACAAACGGTATAATATTTCTCCGGATACCTTTTGGAGCCGGGGGTGAAGAAAAATTTCAGGATCTTCAATCATAATGATGCTGGGCAGGCTTTCTTCAATCTCCGTGTAGGCTTCTAATAGAGAAAACAGATAGATGCAGCGCATTCCCTTTCCCATTCGGGAAATGGGCCTGGTCAAGCTCCGGGACGACTGGCGGATCTCAGTAGTAACATGAAGCATCTGTTCCACATCCCGGTTCATGGAATAGAGAAGCTCCTCCCGTCCCCCGTTTTTACGGAAGCTTTTGTTTACTCTCCGGGCAAAGTCATCCAGATTCAGCTGATACAGCTTATAGTCTAAAAGCTTTGCTGTTTCAAATACATCCAGTTCATCCGGACTTTTTTTCTGAATCAGGCCAATACAGCTAAAGCAGTGACTGCATTTTTTGGCCTGGTTGAACATACAGCAGCCGGAGCGCATCCGCTGGAGAAGCTCATTCTCCTGTATGAGCAGCAGATCGCTTTGAAGCTGCTCCAGGCTTCGTTCTGTATCCACATAATAGATTTTCGGAAATACCTCCTGTATATAAGGATTGTTTTTTTTGATTCCGTCCTGGTACCGGATACGTCCGTCCCTGTTGGCAATCATTGTAAAGCTCAGCGTATTATCAGACCAGGAAGGAAGTTTTTTACGGAAATCCTGCATCCAGGCATCCTTTTTGCGGTATTTGCTGACGACTCCGTTTTTCCGGAGCAGCTCTAAATCCTTTTGGGTAAATTTCAGAGATACGGAAATTTCGATATTCGCGCCGTTTTCCCCGAAATCCTCCGGGCATATCTGATATTCCCCGCCTACGGCCCGGATGGCCTCCAGCACCGTGGTTTTGCCGGTATTGTTCTGGCCTACCAGAATCAGGGCATTTTCAATATCCTGAATATGCATATTATGTATAGACTTAAAATTCTGGATATAAAGATCTGAGATTTTCATAAAAACACCTGCTTTTGCTATATGGTTTTCTGCTGCTATTATTATATAATTCTGCCGAGAAAAGCGCAACTTGCGTCTTTGTTCCTGAGCTGTTGTATTTTTTATCAGGACGGTCAAAAGGTCTTGCTGCCAAAAGCAGTATAGGCAGTCTGCACAAAATCAGTGTGTAAAAATTAGAGAATTGTTGTAATTGACGAATCCATATACATATGCTAATATAAGAAAAAGATGTGAATACGTATTCACAAGCGGAGGCAGATATGATTACAATGACAGAAATTGCAAGGCTGACCGGAGTCTCTCAGCCGACAGTTTCCCGTGTACTGAATGGAAACAAGGCAGTGAATCCTGAGATCCGGGAGCGGGTTCTGGCATGTGCCAGAGAATATGATTTTCAGCCCAATGTCATTGCACAGAGCCTGGTAGGAAGCAGAACCCATCTGATAGGGGTTGTTCTGACAGATATTTCCAATGCGTTTTTTGCAGATTTGGTAAAATATCTGGAACAGGAGGCACGCAAGGAGGGATACAGTTTAATTCTGTTCAATTCCAATTATAACAAAGAGCATGAAAAAGAATGTCTGGATGTAGTAAGGCGTTACCGAGTAGATGGCCTGATAGCCGTGCCTGTGGATGAGGATTCTGCCCATTGGGGGAACATGATAAAGAAGCTTGATATTCCCACAGTTGTTATTACAAGAAAGGTTGCAGGTATGGATTCGGTGTATGTGGCCCATGACGAGGCCGGTGCACAGGTAGGGAGGCATCTGTATGAGGAAGGCTATAAAGAATATATTTTCTTCGGCAGGCCGGAGGATATCAAGTATCAGGGCTTTGCGGAGGCCCTGGAAGAAAGAGACAGGGATTTTCAGCAGCATGTGACTGTAGTAGCTAGCAAAGAAGAGGCCGTAGTGAGAGAGGCCATGGCAGAGTACTTCAGCAAGAAAAGGGAAAGAACCGGAATCTTTGCATATAATGACAGACGGGCAGTTCAGATGATGGGAATTCTGCATCAAATGGGAATCTGCATTCCGGATCAGGCGGGGATTGTCGGATTTGATAACATCTATATATGCGAGCACTTGTATCCAAAGCTGTCCAGTGTTTCCCAGCCAAATGAAGAGATGGCAACGCGGGCTATGAGGAGACTCTTATATAAAATTGAACACCCGGAGGATCCGCAGGTGATGGACTGCCCGCTGAAGGCAGAGCTGGTCAGCAGGAATAGTTCCGTACCTTTAAGGGCATAAATTAGTATCAGAGAACAATATAGTATGTATTGTTCTTTTATATGGAATTATGTGAATACGTATTCACATAATGGAAAAATATATAGAACAGAAAAGGAGAGAAGATGTATGAATGCTCTTTATAATACATGGGAGAAATTGCTCAGGGAAGAGCTGAAAAGAAAAGAGGACGGCAGCACCGAAGACATATGGAGGCCGCTGATTCATATTGCGCCGCCGGTTGGATGGCTGAATGATCCCAATGGATTATGTCAATATAAAGGCGTGTATCATGTATTTTATCAGGCATCGCCCTTTCATCCGGAGGGCGGATTAAAGTTCTGGGGGCACTGTACCAGTAAGGATTTGCTCCACTGGAAGTTTGAAGGTATCTCCCTTTGTCCGGATCAGCCCTATGACTGTCATGGCGTCTATTCAGGCTCTGCCATAGTGGAGGATGATGTCATGTATGCGTTCTATACCGGGAATGTAAAGCTGCAGGGAGATTACGATTATGTAAATGAGGGAAGACAGTCCGCTACCGTACTGGCGGTAAGCACGGATGGGATTCATTTTAGCAGTAAGGAGCTTTTGATGACCAATGCAGATTATCCGGAGGATGTGACGAAGCATGTCCGTGATCCAAAGGTATGGAAGCAGGACAATATCTATTATATGCTGCAGGGAGCCAGAACAAAGGAGAATAAAGGCATAGTGCTTGTGTTTTCGTCAGAGGATAAAAGAAGCTGGACGTATGTGGGGAGGCTTCAGTCCGGACAGCCCTTTGGATATATGTGGGAATGTCCGGATCTGTGTGACGTGGATGGAAATACGGTTCTGTTTATTTCTCCCCAGGGGCTTGAGCCGGACGGGCTTCGGTATGCAAATAAATATCAGAGCGGAACCTGCTTTTTGAAAGGGGATTTTCGGGCAAATGCAGAAATCGGAGAATTCCGGGAGCTGGACGGAGGCTTTGACTTTTATGCGCCGCAGACCTTTCCGGCGGACGACGGAAGAAGAATTCTGATAGGCTGGATGGGAATGCCGGATGTGCAGGATGAATATACCAATAAAACCATTGCAGACAACTGGCAGAATGTACTGACGCTTCCAAGAGAGCTGTCAGTCCGGGACGGTATACTCTGCCAGAACCCGGTGAGGGAGCTGGACGCCTGGTGGAACCGGGAAATTCGTTTTACAGGCGGCTATCATGCAGATATAGCTTCCTGCTGTGAGCTGGATATCCAGGCGGGCGCAGGAGATGTAAAGGTTATACTGGCCGATGGTCTGGAGTTCTGTTATGAGGAGGATAAAAAGCTCTTCCGGATGGAATTCCTGGAGGATTCCCTGGGAGCGGGAAGAACCGTCAGAGGGAGAATAATTTCCTGTCTGAAGGATATGAGGATTGTGGTGGATATCTCCTGTGTGGAGGTGTTCTTAAACGGAGGAACAGATGTATTTTCCACTCGCTTTTATCCGGAGAGGAATCAGTATACGGTAAAGGTAAAAGGAAATAACATCTGCGGACGCTATCGTTATTATGAAAAGGAAAAATAAAAAACTACGCGGCGTAAAGTCCCGTAATAATAAAACAAAAAAGGAGAATGATTATGGACTACAGAAAAGTAGCAGAAGAGATCTACGAAAAAGTAGGCAGAAAAGAAAACCTTGTATCTGCGGCTCATTGTGCGACCAGACTTCGTCTGGTGCTTGTGGACAATGCCAGGTGCGACGCAAAAGCAGTGGAAGAGATTGACGGAGTAAAAGGAGTATTCAGCGCCTCCGGACAGCTCCAGATTATTCTTGGAACCGGAACAGTCAACAAAGTATATGATGAATTTCTGGCAGTTTCCGGTCTGTCCGCGGCCAGCAAGGAGGAGGCAAAGGCGGCAGCAGCAGCAAAACAGCCGTTTTACAAAAAGGCAATAAAGACACTGGGAGATATCTTTGTTCCGATTATCCCGGCCATTGTTGCCAGCGGTTTTCTGATGGGTATTATGGAGGCCTTGAACTTCTGTGTTAACAATGGATTCCTGAATATTGACACATCGGGCTCCATCTTTGTATTTGCAAACCTGTTTGCCAACACGGCATATGTGTTCCTGCCGATTCTGATTGCATACAGTGCAGCTAAAGTATTCGGCGGTAATCCGTATCTGGGAGCGGTTATCGGTATGCTGATGATCCATCCGGATCTGCAGAATGCCTGGACGGTTGCATCCCAGGGGGTAGAGAGGACGCAAAGTGTATGGTTTGGCCTGTATAAAGTTGACATGGTGGGCTATCAGGGGCATGTGATCCCGGTCATTATTGCCGTATTTGTAATGTGTGCCATTGAAAAAAAATTACATAAGATCGTACCAGCCATGTTCGACCTGTTTGTAACTCCGTTAGTCAGCGTATTTGCAACCGGCTATCTGACCTATTCTATTATCGGGCCTGTATTTGTAACGATTGAGAATGGGATCATCGGCGGCGTACAGCAGTTAATCGCGCTGCCTCTGGGAATCGGAAGCCTTATTATGGGTGGTTTGTATTCTTTAACCGTTGTGGCGGGAGTTCATCATATGTATACTGTGATCGATGTGGGACAGCTTGGACTTTACGGCGTGACCTACTGGCTGCCGCTGGCGTCTGCCGCCAATATCGCGCAGGGTGCGGCGACTCTGGCAGTTGCCCTGAAGTCCAAAAACCAGAAAACCAAGTCCATGGCAATCCCGTCAGCACTGTCCTGCTTTATGGGGATCACAGAGCCTGCTATCTTTGGCGTGAACTTAAGATTTTTTAAACCGTTTATCTGCGGAGCAGTGGGCGGAGCAGTGGGTGCTTTGTATGCTTCCATTGTAGGGCTTGGAGCAAGCGGCACAGGTGTTACCGGTATTTTCGGACTTCTGCTCTGCCTGCATGATCCGGTAAACTATATTATTATGTTCCTGATTTCCGCAGGCGTGGCGTTTGCGCTGACCTGGGTTTTTGGATACAAGGACCCGGTTGAAGAGACGAAAAAAGCAGAGACAAAAAGGGCAGAGACTTTGCCGGTGATTGAGACAGAAGCAGGAGGTGTCTATGCGCCTCTTGAGGGAACCGCAATTCCTTATACAGAGATTAAGGATGAAACCTTTGCTTCAGGCGCGCTTGGAAGCGGCGTGGGTATTGTTCCGGTAAAGGGCGAGGTAGTTGCTCCATTTGACGGTGAGATCGCCATGTTTTTTGATACGAAACACGCAATCGGGCTTTTGAGCAAGGATGGTGTGGAGATATTGATTCATGTAGGCATTAACACGGTGGAGCTGAATGGAAAGCATTTTCGTGCGCTGAAGGAAACAGGAGATAAAGTAAAAGCCGGGGATAAGCTTCTGGAATTTGATCTGGCGGCTATCAGAGCAGCCGGCTATGATGTGACCACAGCCGTTTTGGTATCCGCCCCGGAAAATGTGGAGGTAATAAAGACCGGGGAAGTGAAGGAGCTGGATAAGATACTGTCAGCCTCATAGAAAGACCGCCGTTGCGAACCTGCTTTAAATATGATATACTGTCCGTAATGGACAGAATTCGATACAGAGAGAATTGTCCGCTGTATTTGCGTCAGCGGACAGTTTTTCATATATTTAGTTAATTCAAGACTGTCCGGATCTATGATGTGCGGAGGTAAATAAGGAAGTGAACCGGGAAGAGCTTTTGAATAATCTGCTGGTAATGCTTTTTAATGAAATTCTGGATATGGAGCATAAGGCGCTGATTACCGGAAGCTTTAAAGAAATCTCCATCAATGATATGCATATTATTGATGCAATCGGCATTCAGGAGTCCAGAAATATGTCTACTGTTGCAAAGGCTATGTCGGTTACTGTGGGAACCCTAACCACCGCCGTCAACAATCTGGTAAAAAAGGGATATGTGTCCCGCGTCCGCAGTGCAGAGGACAAGCGGGTGGTACTCCTCTCCCTTACGGGAAAGGGAGTTGCGGCCTATGAGAAGCACGCGGGATTCCATAGGAAAATGGTACAGACCGTTATGAACGGGTTCGACGGCGAGGAGATGGATATTCTGGTGCGCGCGCTGGAGAAGCTGCGAGGATACTTCAAGGACATCTAAATGTTTTTTCAGGATCGGGAAAGGCGCAGGTCCCATTTCCAGAAACCATTTGTGAAAATCATAGAGTGTGAGCTTGGAGGAGAGTGCGAGAGCACTCTCCTTTAAGCTGCAGATTTCCAGATAGCCAAGATAGTATTTCAGGTAATTGGACGGCTCCTCCAGGATGTTTAAGTATAGCTCATGTGTCTGCTCCGCGTTGGTGATGCCAAAGGAGGACAGGTAGGCGAGACAGTTCTCTTCTGTCCAGCCCTCTCCGTGGATTGCAAGATCCAGACTGGCACAGATGGCATAATTTAAAGACGACATAGCCTGAAGGAAATCTGCCTCCAGTTCAGAAAACCCCAGAAAATCATAGGCATAAAATTCGCTGTACATGCCCCAGCCCTCTGTATAGCCTCCGATGTAGAACAGGTTCCGAAGAGGATGATAAGCGTCTTTATTTTCAAAGGAATTCTGATATAAATGACCAGGATATCCTTCATGTGCCAGCGTCGTAACTAATTCGGTGCGGTTGGGCCGATAGGAAGGATTAATATAGATAGTGTTCTCTTCCTGGGCATCAATGGCAGGAGTCATATAGAATGCAGGACTTAAAAACTGTGTCAGAGAATCGGGAACCTCCTTTACCTGCCAGGAAACATCCTGAGGGGCGGGAAAATCTGTCTGGATCTGCTTTTGAAGCTTTGCAAGAATATCTGCCGGTTTCTGACGGGAAGGAATATCCTTATCTATTTGAAGAATATCCGTATTTTGGTGGACTGCGTATAGAATGGTTTCATAATCACTTTCCATCTGTTCCTCCAAAAGCTTATGGATCTCCGCCATGCCCAGGTCTGTCCCGATGTTGTAGCGGAGCAGGGATTCATAATATTCAATACCTTTCGGGGTATGATAAAGTCCGTATTTGTTAATTCCGGTTCCCCGAAGCGCTTCCATAGCCAGACACAGATTTTTATAGGCAGTTGTTACATCCCGGTTCAGAATCCGGAGATTCTGCACTTCATAGGAAATTTTCTGGTCAGAATCTAAAAATTCACAGTCTTCCAGCCGTTCCCGAAAGGTTGTAACAAGGAAATGAGTCTCGTTGATGGGAAAAAGAGAATGGCACTGGGCCAGGATCTTATCCAGAATTTCATCATTCATAAAAAGGCCCTGTTCGGATTTTTCCTTTTCAAAGGCAGCAATCTCATCAAAATACGCGGGCAGTGTGGTGAGAAGCTCCAGATAGGTATCAATATCCTCCCGGCTCCGGAACGGAAATTCGGCTAAAAGTACCGGAAGCTGTGCCTGGATGCCGAGGGTAGGACCGAGAGGCTCCTGATAATAGTAAAACTGTTCGGAGTCAATTTGTCCTGTCAGCCACCAGTCCAGAACCTCTGCCGTCAGAAGATCGTCCTCCTTTAACGTTTTGTTCAGGTAATGGGCGAGCTGCTTCTGACAGTCTTTCAGATAGGAGACCTCCTTTTCTACTGCGGCTTTGTTAAAGCCTCCGAAGGAAGGAAGGTCTTCTTCGATTCCTAGCGCTTCCGGATCTGTGAGTGTATAGTGGAGGTTAATGGTATTTCCGGACAGCTCATGACGAAAAAGCTCCATTGCAAAATCGCTGAAGGAGTGCTGGCAGACAGTAAAAAAGAACAACAGAAACAGGGAACAGCCTGCCATCAGAATGCTTCCGGGAATAAAATATTTACGCATAAACAAATACCTTTCTGAAGCTTTCAGGTCAGAAAAGTATATGAAGAAATTTGAACGAGTATTACTGAAATATTTAAGATGTGACAATATGAAACTGCCGCAGAATACAGGCATTCTGCGGCAGTTTTATCTTTGTATTTGTTCCTTTTTAACAGATAACAGCACCTGGGGGCATCTGCTTCTCCGGAGTCATCAGAGATAAGGTTCCATGCTCATCCTCCGCACAGAGCAGCATCCCTTCTGATACCAGTCCGCGGATTTTTCTTGGCTCCAGATTCACTAAAACCATAACCCTTTTGCCGACCATCTCCTCGGGAGTATAGGAGCTCCGGATACCGGATACAATCTGGCGCACATGGTTTCCGATTTTTACCTGGGAACAGAGGAGTCTGTCCGCCTTCGGAACGGCCTCACAGGAAATGATTTCACCCACCTGAAGCTGCAGCCTGCTGAAATCATCATAGGATATATTTTCCTTGGGCTCTATATCGATTACAGGCTCTTTCTGGGCCCTGGCGGCTTTTTGCTCCTCCACCTTTGCCAGTACTTCCTTGATATCCAGACGCGCAAAGAGGATTTCCGGGTTCCCGGTTACTTTAGTTCCGGACTCGTAGAGACCAAAGCAGTTCATTTCGTCAATGGTACGGCTTCTGGCATTCAGTTGTTCCAGAATCTTTTTGGCTGTGGAAGGCATAAACGGTTGAAGCAGGGCTGCACCATAGCATATGCTTTCCACCAGGTTATAAAGAACGGTTGCCAGACGGTCTTTTTTGGACAGCTCTCTTGCCAGAGCCCACGGCATAGTCTCGTCGATATACTTATTACAGCGTTTAAACAGGGCAAAGATCTCTGTAATGGCGTCAGCCACACGAAGCTGATCCATCTTGTCATTGGCTTTCTGAAGGGTGCCCAGAACAACGGCTTTCAGATCCTCATCCACTTCCTCCGCCGCTCCGGTGTTTGTAACAATTCCGCCGAAATATTTATTAGACATAGAAATTGTACGGTTTACCAGGTTGCCGAGAGTGTTGGCAAGCTCGGAATTAAGACGCTCTACCATCAGCTCCCATGTGATAACGCCGTCATTTTCAAAGGGCATTTCGTGCAGCACAAAGTAGCGCACCGCGTCCACACCGAAGAAATCAGCCAGCTCGTCCGCATAAAGCACGTTTCCTTTGGACTTGCTCATTTTTCCGTCGCCCTGTAAAAGCCATGGATGGCCGAAGATCTGCTTTGGAAGAGGAAGATCCAGGGACATAAGGAAAATCGGCCAGTAAATGGTATGGAAGCGGATAATATCCTTTCCAATCAGATGCAGGTCTGCGGGCCAGTTTTTCTTGAACAGCTCGCTGCTGTCGCCGTTACATTCATAGCCGATGCCGGTAATATAGTTAGTCAGTGCATCCAGCCATACATAGGTCACATGTTCCGGATCAAAGGTAACCGGGATGCCCCATTTAAAAGAGGTTCGGGATACGCACAAATCCTGAAGACCCGGAAGAAGGAAATTGTTCATCATCTCGTTTTTGCGGGATACGGGCTGGATAAATTCCGGGTGGGTATTAATATGCTCAATAAGCCGATCCGCATACTTACTCATTTTGAAAAAATATGCTTCCTCTCTGGCGGGCTGAACCTCCCGTCCGCAGTCCGGACATTTGCCGTCCACAAGCTGGGACTCCGTGAAAAAGGATTCACATGGAGTACAGTACATGCCTTCATAGTGCCCTTTGTAAATATCTCCCTTGTCATACATATATTTAAAAATCTTCTGTACCTGTTCTTCGTGTTCTTTGTCCGTGGTACGGATGAATTTGTCGTAAGAGGTATTCATCAGATCCCAGATTTCTTTGATCTGCCCTGCCACATCATCCACAAATTCCTTTGGAGTGACGCCTATCTCTGCTGCCTTCAGCTCAACCTTCTGACCATGCTCGTCGGTTCCGGTCTGGAAAAAAACATCATAGCCCTGGAATCTTTTGTAGCGGGCAATGCTGTCCGCCAGAACGATTTCATACGTATTGCCGATGTGTGGTTTTCCGGATGTATAAGCAATGGCAGTGGTCATATAGAATTTTTTTCTGTCCATTCATTCCACCTCAGTTTTTCTCATTTTCCGCATAAAAAGCGGTTTCTACAAGCTTAGCACAGGAGGAAAAAGAAGTCAATAAATGCAGGCCTGAGTCCGTTTTAAAAGAGGATTTACTTTTAAACAGCAGTTGACGTATTGTTTTCGGGATAAATATAGCATTTGGTGTACTGACAAGCTTCTGCTATAATTGTGTAAACGGAAATCATCAAAGCTGAGTAACAGGAAAGGGCACTGCCGGAATTGCAGAAAAAATGCTGCAGTACAGTCTTTTCTGAAAGGAAAATACTATTAACAGAGGTAAAATTATACTCCTTATAAAAGTACTGATACCGTGAAAGAATAGTAATATGTCTTTTATGGAGGGTGCAGCATGAGCAACAGGATAAGGGAACTGCGGGAAAAAAGAGGTATGAATCAGGAAGCGCTGGCAGGATTTATCGGGGTGTCACAGCAGACCATCAGCAAGGTAGAGAGAAACACAGATGCCTTGGGCGTTGACCTGCTGATTGAAATATCGGATTTTTTCTCTGTTACAACAGATTATCTGCTGGGATTGTCTGATGAAAAGAGAAACCTTTTTCTGGAAAACCGGGTCAATCGGAAAATTGACAGCTACTATGACCTTATTGTTGAGTTTGAGGAACTTAATGAAAATAATAAAAAAGTTGTGCAGGTGATGATCAGGGCATTGAAGGAAGCGCAGACAGACGGAGAGCTGCGGTAATAAGCGCAGAGGAAAGCTGTTCCAGTGAAAAAGCCCCGGAGGTCCGATTCTCAGGGGCTTTTCTTCTATGGGAGGCATTAGGGATGCCTGTCCAGAGGGGGCGTCAGTTCTCTTTGGTCAAAGAGATGTCCACATATTCTTTCACGTTTGACGCATTATAAACATATCCGCCGAAAGATGCCGTATAAGTATGACCGGATACTACATCTTTATATTTGGTAGTAG
Source organism: uncultured Lachnospiraceae bacterium (assembly GCA_910585465.1). Classification (GTDB taxonomy): domain Bacteria; phylum Bacillota; class Clostridia; order Lachnospirales; family Lachnospiraceae; genus Hominiventricola. Next base: position 42,865 of record CAJUEW010000016.1, read on the forward strand.
TATAGTAGCTTTCTTTCGTGTCAAAGGACCAGAAGCCTACTCTTTTACCGGTGGTGTCATCCTTTAGGGAAAGGGAGCCTGTAATACGTGATGTTCCCTTTTTGCCCGAGATATACAGAGTGCAGGCGGCCTCGTTATCGGAAAAGTTTAGTCCGATCTGCAGCATATTGGTGTTATCCCAATATGGAGTAACGCCTGCAGCATAGGATACTGAGGGCAGACTGCAGATAAGGATTGCAGCCAGTAAAAGAGTGCTGATACACTTTCTGAATTTGCTCATAAAGATTTTCTCCTTTCTTTGTAGATTGATAAGCATACTGCATACCTACTATAATAACGTTGAAGGTTCAAAAATTTTCACAATGGTGATAAAAAATGTTGATTTTTTTAGAAATACTGGAAGAAGAGGATCGGGAAAGCTTCAGAGAAATCTATGAAAGAAACTATCTGAAGATGTACCATGTGTCATATAGTATTCTGAAGCATCCGGAGGATACGGAAAATGCGGTGCATGATTCTTTCGCAAAGCTGGCGGAGCTGTATGATCGGTATAAGCATCTGTCTCCGGAAAAGATGGCATCCTTGTGTACAACTATTGTAAAAAATAAATCCATTGATATTATCAGGAAAAGGAAACGTTTTTCGGCCAGGGAGATAGAGGATGAGATGACAGAAGTGCCGGAGCCGGATATTCTGTCCCATATTATAAAAAATGAGGAAGAGGAATTGCTCCGGGAGAAGCTTGAAAAGCTGAGCGAGCCGCTGAAGCTGGTTCTGATATTAAAATATTATCATCGGCTTAAGAGTAAAGAGATTGCAAAGATTCTGGATATTACGCCCCGGACTGTGGAGATGAGACTGCACAGGGCAAAACAAAAATTAAGGGAAGAACTGGGAAATGACAGAGGAAGTATTTGAGAAGTTACTTACAGAGGCTGTCTGCAAGATGGCGCAGGAGGAGGAGCAGGCTTATCCTTCCCAAAGTGAACTGCAGGAGAGCTACCGATTATCAGATCGTTTTTATCAAAGAATGGAACAGCTAATCCTGAAAGTAGAACAAAGAGAAATGCGTAAAGGACGCAGGACAAAAGCCGCCATTTGCGCGGCCTGTCTGCTGTTGTTTATCATCTGGTGGCATCCGGATATATTGGTAAAAGCAAAAGTAAACATATGGGAATGGCTCCGCACATATGTCAGCTTTCATTTTGAATGGCAAGATTTTAAAATACAAAAATATGAAATTAATTATGTGCCAGATGAGTATGAAATTGTGTTTGATAATTTGAATGAGAATATAAGAACGGTAATCTTTCAAAATAAAAGTGGCGATAACATAGAGCTGGTCTATACATTTATAGAAAACAGGATGGAAATTGATAATAAGGAAAAGGATCTTAAAGTATTATATGAAGATGGACTTCCTGTATATTATCTGGAGTCTGATATCGGGGAGTCCGGTATTCTTATATGGGAAGACAAGAAGCATGATATAGTATTTACCCTTATATCCACCCTGGATTACGAGGAAATGGATAAAATCCGCAGGGGAATCCAGCCCGAGGAAGAAGCAGAGAAGTTTTAGGCTGACCCTGAAAAAACTGACAGACAGAAGCCAGCCTATGGTATTTGCGATGAAAGAAACGCTCCCCTGTTCCGTTGCTTAACTACAGAATTACTAAAAAATAGGCGGCATATCCGGTCAGCAGCAAAGCGCCGTGCCAGCGGTTAAGCCTTTTTCCTTTTACACAGAATAAAAGCAAAAGCAGGGCCGCTGCCGCTGCAACAACACTGTCAAAGCGAAAGTTTTCTGCAAAGCCTACCGGGTGAATCAGAGCAGAAAGTCCTACTACAAACAAAATATTAAAAATATTGCTGCCCACAATATTACCTATGGCAATGTCGTGTGTTCCTTTTCTTGTTGCCATGACAGAGGTAACAAGCTCCGGCAAAGAGGTGCCGAGCGCCACAATAGTAAGACCAATAAAGCGTTCGGTCATGCCCAGCCTTGAGGCAATCGCAGAAGCCGCATCCACTACAATGTTGCTTCCCCCTACTGTCATGGTCAGACCAAGAAGGCAGAACAGGATTATCTGCCAGGGCTTTCCGTATTTGAGGCTCCCGCCTTCATTATGATTAGTTTGTTTTTCTTCATTACTTTTTTTCGACGTGATAAATAAATAAACAAAATAAAGAATGAAGATAAGTATTTGTACAATACCGTCCGCAAGTCCGATACTCCCGTCGAGGCCCTGTATCAGAAGCAGCACACTGATTGCCGTCAGAAAGGGAAGCTCATAGCTGACTGTGCTTTTAGCAACCGTCAGCGGAGTAATGACGGAAGAGATCCCAAGAATAATAAGAATGTTCAGTATATTGCTGCCCAGCACATTTCCTATGGTAATATCAGCGTTGCCCTTAAGCACGGCGGAGATACTGACTGCCGCTTCGGGCATACTGGTGCCCATTGCGACTACCGTAAGACCTATTACAAGCTGTGATATTCCAAGCCTTTCTGCAAGCCCGGAGGCTCCCCCTACAAACAAATCCGCTCCCTTTACAAGCAGGACAATACCTGCTGCCAAAACAAGCAGCCATCCTAATATTTCCATTACAAACCCCTCCTTTACCGGGACATAGTAAACGCAGAAATTTATTCTGTGTAAGCTGTTCCTTTTGCTGCTGGCACAGTAGATAGGATTTCCCTTTTTACCGGTAGAAATTTATAATTCATGATAATAAGGACAGATATTTTCAAAATGTCCGTCCTTCATTCTAAAACCGTTCGGAATGATACCCAGCGGAATAAATCCAAGTCTTTCATATAAATGCCTGGCGTGAATATTACTTTCAACCACCGCGTTAAACTGCAATATTTTAAATGCATGTTTTTTTGCCTGCTTCAGGCTGTCCAGAACAAGCTTTTCTCCGATATGCTGTCCTCTGCTTCCGGAGCTGACCGCATAGCTTGTATTGCAGATGTGTCCGCATCGCCCCACATTATTGGGATGAAGTATGTAAAGTCCGCATATGGTATGGCTGTACTCATCTTCAGCAACAGCAGCATATGTTTGGGACGCAAAAAATTCAGCTCCTGTCACACTGTTCAGTAATTCCTCCTGAGGGAAAGCAATGCCTTCCTCTACGATTTCGTTCCAGATCTGAATCATTGCTTCCAAATCGTTTTTTTCATAAGCCCGCACTATCATTTCAATTACTCCATAATTTTTGATTATAATCTGACAGATTTTAAGGGAAATAAAATCACATGGCATATTATAGCACAATAACCGGAGGATATGAAGAACTGATTTTTCCGCGGGGAGCCCCCTGGTTTTCAAAAATTACATTTTCCGGAAGCTTAAGCTGATTTTCTTGTATGCTGCCGGTAGACAAACGAAAAAAGAGATCATATAATAAAGCCAGCAAAAAAACGCATGTTTTTTGGAGGATATTCATGTTTGCAAAAATGCGGAACCGAATGACCGGAACTCAGTGGATTGCGGTTGGTTTTTTGATCATTATATTATGCGGAACTCTCCTTCTCATGCTGCCTGTATCCAACCGGGAGCCGGGAGGCACAGATTTCCTGTCAGCGCTGTTCACAGCGACCAGTGCCACCTGTGTGACAGGACTGGTGGTTGTGGATACCTATCAGCACTGGAGCCTGTTCGGACAGATGGTGATTATCATCATGATTCAGGTAGGCGGCCTTGGTTTTGTGACTATTGGCGTGACCATTCTTCTGATGATGGGAAAAAAAATCGGGCTTGCGGACAGGGGTCTCTTAAAGGATAGTGTGAATACCCTGGAGATTGGCGGGATTGTTCGTCTTACAAAGCTGATTGTAAAAGGAACACTGTTGATAGAAGGTGTGGGTGCGCTGCTTTTTTCCATCCGGTTTATACCGGAGTTTGGACTTCTTAAGGGAATCTATTATGGGATATTTCATTCCATATCTGCTTTCTGCAATGCAGGCTTTGACCTGATGGGACAGTTTGAGGCATATTCTTCTCTGAGCCGTTACGCGGATGATTGGTTGGTGAACCTGACGGCAGTAAGTTTGATTCTGACAGGCGGCCTTGGCTTTGTTGTGTGGAGAGATCTGCATAAAAATCGGCTCCATTTCAGGAAATATACACTGCATACAAAGATGGTATTAACGGCATTTGCAGTTCTTGTCATAGTTCCTACAATTTTATTCTGGCTTTTGGAGCGGAATGGGGTGCTGGCAGGTATGAGTGGTTCCGGACAGTTTCTTGGCTCCCTTTTTGCGGCAGTAACACCCAGAACGGCAGGATTTAATACAACCGATGTGGCGGGAATGGGCGATGCCGGGAAGCTGCTTACTATGGTTTTGATGCTGGTTGGCGGAAATCCGGGTTCTACGGCAGGCGGCGTTAAGACAACGACCATTATGGTTCTTTTATGTTATATTGTTTCTATGATTCAGCATCGGGACGGCGTTAATATCTACGGACGGAGACTGGAGAATGGGATGATTGAAAAGGCAGCCATAGTATTTACACTGTCTCTTTCTATGGCAGTGACTGCATCCTTTCTTATTTGTGCAGTGGACAGGCTTCCGCTGACAGATGTGCTTCTGGAAACCTTTTCTGCGGTTAATACTGTGGGAATGAGTACCGGGATTACAAGGGATACAGGCGCGTTTTCCAGGCTTGTTCTGATCCTTCTGATGTACTGCGGCCGGATCGGAAGTCTGTCATTTGCTATGGCATTTACGGATAAACGTCAGAAATCCAGTGTCCGCCAGCCAATGGAGCGGATTAATATCGGTTAATGGGGGATTGCTTTATGAAATCATTTTTAATTATCGGAATGGGCCGGTTCGGCCACTATCTTTGTCAGGAGCTGTCCAAGCTGGGGAATGAGATTCTGGCTGTGGATGAGGATGAAGAACGTCTGGCTCCCTGTCTTCCGCTGGTTACAAGCGCTAAGATCGGCGACTGTACAAAGCCGGAGGTATTACAGGAGCTTGGAATCGGAAATTTTGACAGATGCTTTGTCTGCATCGGAACGAATTTTCAGAGCAGCCTGGAAATTACCAGCCTTTTAAAAGAGATGGGAGCAGGCTATGTGGTCAGCCGTGCCAGTACGGATGTTCAGGCAAAGTTCCTTCTCCGCAACGGTGCGGACGAGGTTGTCTATCCGGAACGTGATATCGCTGAAAAGATCGCGAAAAAATCAAGTGCAAATCATGTTTTCGATTTTGTAGATTTGGGGGATTACGGAATTTATGAAGCCCTTCCAATGAAAAACTGGGTGGGAAGGAGTATTAAGCAGTTAAATGTTCGTGTCAACTATGGTGTCAGCATCCTTGGCATCCGGAATAACGACGGCACCATGCTTATGCCCGGCGCGGACTACTGTTTCCGTGCAGAGGACCATCTGCTGATTCTGGGAAGCGATACTGATCTGGCGAAATTTTTGAAAAAGCTTTGATAAATAATATTATCAGCGTCCCCGGCATGTCTATACATGGATATACGGTATTCTATACAGGCATAGACATGCCGGGGATGTTCTCTGTCCGGTGTTCTTTTCCCAATATTATATCTTCATGTTGTCAAATCCAGTAATTCTGCCTGCTTAAGCAGGAATCGATAGCGCATTTGTACAGCTTTAAGTTCGTAAATAGAGCAGTCAATCAGATCCGGATCAACCACATTTTCAAAGTTGGAGTAAGCACAGTCCAGTGCAGATTTGGTCTTTCGGATATCTTCTAAAAGCTGCTGTCTGCGGGGATCTGCACTCATGTTTGTTTCTGTGTGTCTCATCTGCATCTTCCTTCCTGTTCTGGGAAAATTGGGTTACTATCAGTATAGTCGCCAAAAGGAAAATTTATACGGAAACGGGAATATTTTTCATCTCTTTTCATATAGTGAAACAGAGAGGGGCGGTAAATATGGAAAAAGAAACGGGAGTTCTGGTCATTGCGGGAGCATGTATGCTGGTGCTTTTTATAGTTACTGTAAAACATAAAGCAGAGCTTTTGCTGAATTTCTGTCTGAGGGCAGTTATGGGCGGAATTTCCATATATGGGATTAATATTTTAATGGAAATGTGGGGCATACCATGCGCGGTTGGAATTAACCTTTATAGTCTGCTGGCCTCAGGCACTCTCGGATTCAGCGGTGTTTCTCTGCTCTACGCAGTTGCCGCTTTTCATTTCTTATGATTTATATCTAAAAAGTGTGAACAAGCTGTAAATCCCATAGACATTTATAAAAGTATTATCTATAATGAAAACGTGATAAACGTTTATCTAAAAGTGGCATTCGCCATTGGCTCAATGTTTTATTCCGAGCCGGATTCCATTAGAAAATTGCAGCATGAAAAAACCGGATTTTGTGTTGCTGGAGGTTATTGTGAAGAGCACAAAATTGTGGATTGCAGACTCTGAAACCCTTTATATCAGGGCTTTTATGGAGTATGTCAATCTAAAGAAAAGTCATTTATTCCAGGTAAGGATATGTACGGAAAAGGAACAGCTTGAAAGAGCGTTTGCCGAAGAAGAAATTGAGATTTTGCTGATATCGGCAGAGTGGTATGCAGTCTGTAAGGATCTGATACACAATGAATGTGTAATCTTTTTATCTGAAGGGAGCCTTACAGGAAATTACCGTATGTATCCGGCTGTCTATAAGTATCAGTCTGTAGAAAATATTCTCCGTGAGATTATGTACTACTACTCGGAACAGGAGAATGAAGCAGAGTATTTTGCAGGGATATGCAGGGACAACAGAGTGATAGGAGTATATTCTCCGATTGGCGGGATCGGTAAAACAACATTTGCCCTGGTTTTGGGGCAGATACTTGCAGAGAACCAGAATGTTTTATATCTCAATCTGGAAGAATGCTCAGGCTTTAAAGAATTTCTGGGCGGAAGCCATTGGAACCTTTCCGATTTAATCTACTATCTTAGACAAAAAAAGGCGCCGTTTCTCTATCGTCTCAATAGTATGGTTCAGAAGCTGGACCATATGGACTATATTCCCCCATGCGAGTCTTATACAGATTTCCGGCAGATTTCCACGGAAGAATGGCAGCAGATGCTGTATCTGATCCGTACACAGAGCTCTTATGACACCATCATATTGGATATGGGTAATATTTCAGGTCATGAGATGGATTTGTTGCGCCAGTGTGACGGCATTTATGTTCTGGTGCGTCAGGATGTAATCTCTCAGTCCAAAATCAGCCAGTGGGAAAGCTACATTCAGATTTTAGACGGTATGGATGTGATGGAAAAGACACAGAAGCTGGAGCTTCCGGCTGGTACTGCGGTATATGGCAGAGGAGAAGATTTTTTCATGCAGCAGCAAAAGCTGAGGAGCTTTATCAGAAATCTCCTGCAGGAATAGGAGGAACTATAGTGGATGTATCAGAAGCATCGACAGTATTTGCGGAATTAAAGAAGCAGATTCTGGAACAGGTGGACTTAAGCCGGGAGGTGCCGGATGAAGAGATGCAGGAGCTGATTGATGAGGTTGTACTTTCCTATGGAAAAAAACAGTACCTGTCTCTGAACGAAAAATGCCGCCTGAAAAAAGAACTGTTTTACGCGCTCCGCAAGCTGGATGTTCTTCAGGAGCTGTTGGAGGAACAGGATGTGACGGAGATCATGGTAAATGGCATGGATGGTATTTTCCTGGAACGAAATGGAAGGCTTTCCCGTTGGGAAAAGAATTTCTATTCAAAGGACCGGATTCTGGAGATTATCCAGCAGATGATAGGAGGCTGCAACCGGACAGTCAATGAGTCCCAGCCGATTGTGGATGCTAGACTGGATAACGGGGACCGCGTTCATGTAGTGCTTCCTCCGGTGGCAGTCAATGGGCCGATTCTCACAATACGTCGGTTTCCTGAAGAACCCATAACCATGAAAAGGCTGCTGGAGCTGGACAGTGTCTCAAAGGAGGAGGCAGTTTTTCTCAGGGATGCTGTAAGAGCCGGATATTCCATACTGGTGGCAGGGGGAACCGGGTCCGGGAAAACTACTTTTCTGAATGCGCTCTCAGAATTCATACCATCAGATGAAAGGATAGTTGTCATCGAGGATACGGCGGAGCTTCAGATTCGGGGTATCCCGAATCTGGTGCGTCTGGAGACAAGAGAGGCTGGTACGGAGGAATGCCGGGAAATTACGATACGTGATTTAATACGGGCCTCCCTCCGGATGAGGCCGTCCAGGATTATTGTGGGCGAGGTAAGAGGGGAGGAAGCCTTTGAGCTTCTTACCTGTCTGAATACGGGGCATGATGGAAGTATCAGCACCTGCCACGCGAACAGCACCCAGGATACGGTGAGCCGTTTGGAAACCATGGTTCTGATGGGGATGGAATTGCCCTTGCAGGCCATCCGGAGACAGATTGCTTCCGGTATTGACCTGATCGTTTATCTGGGGAGGCTGCGGGATAAAAGCCGCAGACTTCTTGAAATTACTGAAATTACCGGTATGGAAGGGGAGCAGGTGGCTTTGAATCCATTATTCCTCTTCCGGGAAACCGGTGAAGTGTCCGGCAGGATCTGCGGGATACAGGAAAAAATCGGAGAAATGAAAAAAATTGAAAAATTTAGCCGTGCGGGAATTCCGGCATCAAAAAAAGGGATTTGTATTTGATATCTTACAGGGAGTGATATTGGTCCTGGGATTTTCCTGGCTGTTCTATGATACTTTCTTTGCAATTCCTTTTTTATCCCCTCTTATTTGGTTCTGGCACAGAGAATGTGCAGAGGCGAGAAATCGAAAACAACAGGAGCAGTTTCAGAGGATGTTCCGGGAATGGATTCTTCTCCTTTCCGCCTCTCTGTCCGCAGGTTATTCTGTGGAAAATGCATTTGGACAGTCCTTGCATGAGCTGCGTCTTATGTTTCCAAGGGGAGGGCTGATGCTGGATGAACTGAGAAATATGCTGGCAAAGGCTGAAAACAACCAAAGCCCTGAAAGTTTGCTGGACGAGCTGGCGGAAAGGTATCCGCTGGAGGAGGTTCAAAGCTTTGCAGAAGTGTTCAGGACAGCCAGGAGCAGCGGGGGGAGCATAAATACTGTCATACGTAATACGGCATCCAAAATGGCGGAGGTGATGGATACCAAAAGGGAGATAGAAACGATGTTGTCCGCTAAAGTATATGAGCAAAAGATTATGACTGTTATGCCTGCGGCTGTCCTTTTGTACATTCGGATTGGTTCCGGAGAGTTTCTGGAAGAATTATATCACAATCCGGCAGGGGCTGGAATTATGACTTTGTGCCTTTGCACTTACCTGGCTGCGTATTTGCTGGGAAAAAGGATGGTGCAGTTTGAAATATAAGAAAAAATTATTTCTGACAGCCGCCGCAGGAGGAATTTTAAGTATTGTCTGTCTGGTGAGCAGTCTGGACAGCTTTCGGCCGATTCAGGTATTAAACCGGCCGGAGAGCGGCGCCGGAGATCGGGAACAGAAGCTTCAGGTAGAGCTGGAAGGAAGAAAATATCCGTTTAGCTTTTCTCTTCTGGAAATGCCTATGGATGAGAGGGAGATACAAAAGCGTCTGGCAGAGACAGTCCGGTTTCTGGAGGAAACCTTTCTGAAAGATAATACAGATATACAGTATATTGTTTCGGATGTCTGTATGCCTTCAGTTTTTCCGGGCACACAGATCACGATACAGTGGTATCTGGATTCCTGGGATTATGTAAAACCGGATGGCGCTGTGGAGAATGCCTGCCTGGAAGAGCCGGTTCCGGTTTGGGTTCAGGCAGTGGTAGAGCTTCAGGGACAGACACAGATATGGGAGAAAGAGATAAGGGTCTGTCCTCCAACGCTCCCCGATAAAGCGCAAAAATTTCAGATGCTGGAATATAAGATAAATTCTGCCCAGGAGCAGTCTGAGATTCAAAAGATAGAACTGCCCCGGACAGTTTTCGGACAGTCTGTGACTTGGTATCCGGAGGCGGATCTGCGCTGGATATGGATGCTGATGCTGACAGCCTCGACAGTCTGCGCGGTCATAATCGGACACCATAAGGAAGAGGAACGCAGAAGGCAGCAGCGGGAGCAGAGTATGCAGATGGATTACCCTGAGATTGTGAGCCGGCTGAGTCTCTATATGGGGGCAGGTATCAGTACAAGAAAGGCATGGGAAAGAATTGTAGAAAGCTATGAAGAGAAAGGCACAGGAAACAGGAAACCGCGGGAGGCATATGAGGAGATGCGTACAGCATTATATGAGATGCGGAGCGGTGTGGCAGAAGGAATTGCTTATGAAAGATTCGGAGCAAGGTGCCGTCTGCTGCCCTATCTTAAGCTTGGAACCTTGCTGAGTCAGAATCTTCGGAAAGGAACCAGAAATCTTGCAGGGCTTCTTCAGGAGGAGTCCAGAGAGGCTTTGGAAAACCGCAAGGCTTTGGCAAAGAAAATGGGAGAGGAATGTGAAAGCAAGCTTCTTTTCCCGATGATAATGATGCTGCTTACAATACTGGTTATGGTTATGTATCCGGCAATTATTTCATTTCAGATGTAAATAAGGAGAAAAAGGAAGATGAAAAAGTTTTGGAGAAGGTTCTGGAGGGACGAAAGAGGAATGGGAGTCGTAGAGGTCATTCTGATTATTGTGGTGCTAATTGGGCTGGTCATTATTTTTAAGACTCAGATTACGAATGTTGTCAATGCTATCTTTAAAAAAATCGTTTCTCAGAGCAGCAGTATTTAGCCGCCAGTCCGGACAAATTACAGTATGGCTTTCTTTAAGCTTTCTTGTGTTTTTAAGTCTTTATCTGGTTTGCCTTGATTCTGTACAGAAGCAGAATCAGCGCCGGAAGGCGGAGCATTCCGTGGAGGCAGGCATGTTTTCTCTCTTTTCGGAGTTTGAGCCGCATCTGCTGGATGATTATAGTCTGCTTTATATAGACACCTCTTTTCAGAGCGGAAGGGAACGTACAGATGAAATATGCGGTCATTTGTGGCATTTTATAGAGAACAATGCGGCTGCTCCGTCAGGCTCTGTCTCGCAGGGACTTTACCTTCAGGGGGTGAATGTAAAAGATTTAGTTCGGGCAACAGACGGTCAGGGCTCGGTCTTTTACAGACAGGCAATCCGGATTATGAAGTCAAGGACAGGTGTCTCGCTGGCAGAGGATTGGAGCTTTCAGGAAAAATTCAGGGAAGAGGCGGAGGAGGGTACCCAATGTTTCCTGAAGGACTGTGAGACCTATGAGGGGAGTGTAAAGAACTATGAAAATGAAGATGAGGAGGAGGCGCTGGACTCAAAAATCCGGCAATGGGACGGTCTTCGCAATAGCTTTACCCTTTCCGCAGTCCTTTCAGCTCCGGAGAAGCTCTCGGGACGGGCAATCAATCCGGAGGTAATTCCGTCCCAAAGAGAGTTATCGCAAGGTATGGGATGCAAAGATGGTTCCGAAGAGCGGATAGTACAAAAGCAGTGGTTTATCAGCTACCTGTGCAAATACTTTAAGCATGCCCAGGAGATGATGGAGAGCGGAAGAGAGAGTGGATATCTGGATTACCAAATGGAATATATTATCGGCGGAAAATCTTCCGACAGAGAAAATCTGGAACTGGTCATTCAAAAGCTTCTGCTGATACGGGAGGGAATTAACTATGTTTTCTTAATATCTCATCCGGAATTCAGCGGTGAGGCAGAGGCGCTGGCGGATATACTGGCAGGCTTTACCGGAAGTCCGGCTTTGGTAAAAGGGCTGAAGCATCTGATACTTCTGGGCTGGGCATGCGGGGAGAGTATGGTGGAGGTACGGCAGCTTCTGAGGGGCTATGAATTATCGGCAGTTAAGAAAGCAGAAGACTGGCAGGTATCATTGCCGGGGCTTTTGGAGTTAATAGTAAATCCCGGAAAATATGACAAACAGCTTAAAAGACAGCAGGGAGTTAAGTATGAGTTTTTTCTAAGATTGTTACTGTCAATAAAGCCTGCGAAGGTGCTTGCAATGAGGAGTCTGGATATTATAGAGGGAGAGCTTCGGCTTAAAGAAGGCTGCGAAAAAATTCATTTAGATCACTGTGTTGAAAGCCTGACAGCTCAAGTGTGGATGGAAGGAATTTATCTGGAAAGAACCTATGGATATGATTAGCAGGGAAGGGAGGTATACAGGGATGTTCTTTTGCCGTTGGAAAAAATGCAGACACTCTCTCCAGACACCCCACAATGGAAAGAAATTTCCTGACCGTATTCAGTTCGGCAGAAGGACATCCCTGTATACCTCCCAGCGGGGAAGTCTTACTCTTGAAGCGGCGCTGGCTCTTCCGTTCTTTCTGTGTGCCGTGGCAGCATTAATCTGTTTATTCTCTTTCTCATCAGTGTACGCAAAGGAAGAACGTTCGCTTATGGAAAAGGCTCAGATACTGGCTGCCGCCGGGCAGGGGGCACGGACCGAACCTTATATTCTGCTTTATAAAAGTGTGCCTGTGGCTCTTCCATTTCCGGAGCTTTTTCATAATAGAGACAGGCTTCTCTGCAAAGCGTTTGTCCGTTCCTGGATTGGTTATACAGGTGAAACATTTACGTCCCATGCAGGGGAAGAGCTGGTATATGTAACTCCTCAGGGGACAGTATACCATAGGAATCAGGATTGTACCTATCTGAGACTGTCAGTCCGTACGATTTCTTCCGCAGACCTGGATACGGCCAGAAATCTTTCCGGAGGAAAATACGCACCCTGTGAATATTGTATCAAAAGTCATACGGTTCCTTCGTCTGTTTATATAACGGATTATGGAACAAGCTATCATAGCTCCGGAAAGTGCCAGGGCCTGAAACGAACAATTATGGCGGTTCCTTTATCTAAAGTGGGAGGTTTAAGGTGCTGTTACCGGTGCGGCTCATTATGAACCATTTTTGGATACTTTTACATCTGTTGTTTCTGTCTGCAGAGGATATCAGAGAAGGACAGCTGTCCATGCCTGTTATTTTAGAACTGGGAATTGTGGGAATTGGGTATGCGGTTTGGACCAGACAGACTCCGGTGCTGATTCCGGGTTTATTTTTGCTAATATTTAGTTACTTCAGTAAAGAGCAGATTGGATATGGGGACGGATGGCTGATTTTGGTTCTTGGAATGTGGATGGAGCTTCACACGCTTTTAATGATGTTTTGGATAGGACTGATTTTAAGTGTACTATCCGCAGCCTGGCTTGAAAAAAAAGAACTGCCGTTTGTACCGTTTCTGACAGCCGCATATATAATAGGGGAGTGGATATGGATATGAAAAAAAGAGGAAGATTTGTATTGGAGGCAGCAGTACTGGTTCCGGGTATCTGCCTGCTGCTTGTCCAGCTTTGCCTTTTTACTTTGTATGCTCATGATTATACGGTATGTGTACATACATCTTTGGAGGCAGGCGTCAAGGGAATATATCCTGAAGGCTTTAGCAATCGGAAGATAGAAGAACATATCAGGAACGACCTGTGCCGGAAACTGAAGGAACGCCTTTTGTGGCTTCGGAATCCTGAGACAGAAGTTCGGGTAAATCCGATACAGGCAGAGATCATCGTGACGGGAACAGGCGGTTTCTGGCCGGCAGAAAGGATAAAGGTGAGACAGAAAATATACAGGATACAAGCTAGTGAAAATGTTCGCAGAAGCAGATGGCTGAAAGAGTTGGAGGACAGAGATGGAAGTGCATTACAAAAGAGACCTGAACAGTAATTATATGATTCTGACAGATGAGGACAGTTCGGAGAATAATTATGAGGTACGAATGATAACAGAAAATCGGATCTACGGTTTTCTGCCATGTGTGAGGCAGGAGCATGAGGGCCGTGTAAAGTATTATTATGAGATTACAGGATGGCAGAGCATGGAACTTTTATATGGAAGAAGAAAACTGAACTGCGGGCAGCTTCAGAGTCTTTTAAGGGAGCTGGAGAAAATTCTGGAATCAGCGAAGGAGTATTTGCTGGCTCCTGCTCATCTTATACTAAAGCCGGAATATATGTATCTGAATGCAGGATCAGAGAAGCTTTATTTATGTTATTATCCGGGATATGAAAAGGAGATAAGAGAATCTTTTCTGGAGTGGGCAGAGTATCTGCTTGGGAAGCTAGATAAAAACGATACGGAGGGGATTGAGTTTGGATATGATTTGTATCAGTGTGCTTTGGAGCCCAATTTCAGCCTTTTGGAGGTTCTGCACAGACATGCGCGGACAGAACCGGACAGGACAGAGCCTGTTTCGCAGCCGGAAGTCACAGTACCTGTTCGGGAAGAGGTTTTAGAAAAGACAGGAACCTGGATGAATTTTTTTAAGAGAAAAACAAAAAAGCCTCAGATGGAGGATTATCTGGCAGAGGCGGACAAGATGGGGAGCGGCTCAGTGCTTTTCTTAAAGGAGGAGGAAGCGGTAAAAGGGACGGAATGTCTTGGAGCTTCTAAAGGGGATGGACTTATACTGAAGAGCCGGAACCCGGAATATCCGGATTTCTGTATCAAAGAAGAAAGCTTTCTGATTGGAAAGCAGAAGGAACATGTGGATGGATGCATTCCGGCAGTGACAGTCAGCCGTATACATGCCCGTATTACCTGTACGGACTCTTTGTATTATATTGAAGATTTAAATTCTACTAACGGAACATGGGTGGATCAGATTCAGATTGACCCATATGAACTGCATTTGCTGGAAAATGGGATGCATATTGTTTTTGCGGGTGCGGAATATGTAGTAAAAATATAATTTTCGGGAAAAACATTGCTGGTCATTATACAAATGATTTGGTACAATAATACGGAATCAAAAATGAGGAGCATAGATACTATGATAATTGACAGCCATGCGCATTATGACGATCAGGCCTTTGATGAAGACAGAGAGGAGGTTCTGGTATCTCTTCAAAAACACAGAGTGGGAATTGTAATTAATGTGGGAGCCAGCCTGGAGAGCACAAAGAGAACGGTTGCCCTTACACAGAGATATTCCTTTATCTATGGAGCGGCAGGTGTGCATCCGGATGAGGTTGGCGGGCTGAATGAGGAAAGCTTTGGCTGGCTTCGGGAACAGTGTCTTCAGAAGAAAATTGTGGCGGTTGGTGAAATAGGGCTGGATTATTATTGGAATAAAGAAAATTGCGCGATTCAGAAGAAATGGTTTGTCCGCCAGCTCAGGCTTGCGGGGGAGCTTCAGATGCCGGTCATTGTACACAGCCGGGAAGCTGCGGCAGATACGATGGAGATTTTGAAGCAGGAGTACAATCCGAATACTCCGGTGGTCATACATTGTTATTCATATTCCCCGGAGATGGCAGGAGAATATCTGAGGATGGGATTTTATCTTGGCATTGGAGGAGTTATAACCTTTAAAAATGCAAAAAAACTGAAGGAAACCGTACAGATGGCACCTGTTGAACGGCTTTTAATGGAAACAGACTGTCCGTATCTGGCTCCTGTTCCATACCGTGGAAAGCGTAATGATTCCCGGAATCTGTTATATGTTGCAGAGGCAATCGGAGAACTGAAGGGTATGACCGCAGAGGAAGTGATCCGTGTAACAGAACAAAACGCCAGACGGTTTTACAGACTGGAGGAGACGTAGAAAATGAAAAATCCAACTCCGAATCTGGGTAATCCCCAAAGTACTGCTCAGATCCTGAATAAATATAAATTTATGTTTCAGAAAAAGTTTGGTCAGAACTTCTTAATAGATACCCATGTACTGGAAAAAATTATTCGGGCTGCCGATATTACAAAAGATGATTTTGTAGTGGAGATTGGGCCCGGAATCGGCACGATGACTCAATATCTGGCATTATCCGCCGCCGGCGTGGCGGCTATTGAGATTGACAAAGCTCTGATCCCCATTCTTCAGGATACGTTAGGAGAATATGACAATGTAACAATTATCAATAATGATATTCTTAAGGTGGATTTAACAGAGCTTGCAGAAAGGATGAATGACGGGAAGCCGATTAAGATTGTAGCCAATCTCCCTTATTATATAACAACACCGATTATCATGGGGATTTTTGAGCGCCATGTGCCGGTGAAAAGTATTACGGTTATGGTGCAGAAAGAAGTGGCAGACCGGATGCAGGTAGGACCTGGAACTAAGGACTATGGTGCTTTATCTCTTGCGGTACAGTATTATGCGGAACCATATATCGTGGCAAATGTACCGCCCAACTGTTTTATGCCAAGGCCGAATGTGGGGTCTGCCGTGATCCGGTTGACAGCCCATAAAGAGCCTCCGGTGAAGGTTCAGGATGAAGCGCTGATGTTTGCTATTATCCGTGCTTCATTTAATCAGAGACGTAAAACTCTTCAGAACGGACTCAGTCATGTTCCGGAGCTTGGAATTTCTAAAGAACTGACGGTAAGGATACTGGAAGAGCTTATGCTTCCTTCTTCTGTCAGAGGAGAGGCCATGAACCTTTCTCAGTTTGCGGAATTTACCAACAAAGTAATCGGTTATAGGCATGAGCCCGGATTTCAGGTATAAGAATGTGCAGGCCCACATAGAATGTACTACAGTCAGCGTGCCGACAGTGAAAGGGCCCGGACTGGCATGACGGGAGGGTACAGTTTTATGCAGGAGTACAGAAGGCAGATTGCATATCTTTATGCCTATGATCAAGGTATTAAGATGCGCAGTACAGGGTTTGTAAAGATGGACATGCGCGGCGAAAGCTGCAGACTTGGGATTCATCTAAAGAGCTATTGCTGCTCGGGAGAATCAGCCGGTAAAGCATACATTTACTTTTATCATCAAAATCGGCCGGTTTGTATCTATCTGGGAGAGCTGGAGAACCGAAACGGAGCTTTGGAATGGCAGGGAACAGTGGATCCGGAGGATATTCTTGGTAAAGGGATCCGCGCCGCTGATACCAAAGGCGTGTGGATTCGCCGTTCGGGAGAGCGGAATTATGTGGCGGAATGGGATGACTATCCTGTAGACATCAGCAGGTTTATACTGTATCCCAAAGGAGGACAGAAGTGTATTCAATGTCCGCGGTTTGGAAATTGTGAGAGGAGCAATGAGAGTGCATTTGACAGAAGAGGAAAGATATATGAAAGAAGCCATCCGGCAGGCGCGTAAAGCATGGAAGCTCCGGGAGGTTCCCATAGGCTGTGTGATTGTGAAGGATGGGAAGATCATAGCCCGGGGGTATAACCGGCGGAATACGGACAAGAACACGCTTGCCCATGCGGAGCTTCTGGCTATCCGGAAGGCCAGCCGTGCACTGGGAGACTGGCGGCTGGAAGCATGCACAATGTATATTACTTTGGAGCCGTGTCAGATGTGTGCAGGTGCAATCGTACAAGCCAGAATTTCCAGAGTGGTGATTGGGAGCCGCAATCCGAAAGCAGGATGCGCAGGCTCTGTGCTG
Source organism: uncultured Lachnospiraceae bacterium (assembly GCA_910585465.1). GTDB lineage: Bacteria > Bacillota > Clostridia > Lachnospirales > Lachnospiraceae > Hominiventricola. The sequence continues at coordinate 60,219 of CAJUEW010000016.1, forward strand.
AATCTTCTGCAGGTGCCTCAGTTTAATCATCAGGTAGAACTGACAGAAGGTATACTGGAGGAAGAATGTTCATCTATGCTGACAGATTTTTTTAAGGAACTCCGCAGCCAGAGAAAAAAACAGCTTTGTATTTGACAAAACCACAAAAACAGGCTATACTATACAAACATTTTAAATTTCATATGTCATAAGATTTCCGTGCAGCTGGGGAGGCGGCGGTGCCCTGTACCTACAATCCGCCATAGTAGGAGTGATATCCTGTCTCGGGCTGTGTGGTCGGAAGCTGCCCTGTATAAGTGGCGTTGATGTCTGGGTCTCACGCAACAGGAACCTGTGAACCGTGTCAGGTTGGGAACAAAGCAGCACTAAGCGGGACCTTCTGTGTGCCGTGAGGGTGCCTGGGCTGAGTTAACTGTACAGGTAACGTTCCGGTCAGCAGTTCAAAGCAGGATGCACGGATTAAAAATAAAGAATATGGCGCAAGGTTTTGGAGACAAAAGCTTTGCGCTTTTGCTGTTTCAGCGCGGACACAGTCTGGTAGGCACTTGTGAAAAGGGGATAATTGAGGTATAATAGAACCAACTGTTATTTAGCTCGTAAAAATAAGATAAAAAGGAGAAGATATTATGAAGCGTGTTGGTCTTTTGACAAGCGGCGGCGACTGCCAGGCTTTAAATGCAACTATGAGAGGTGTTGCAAAGGGCCTTTATAATGAATTAGGCGGCGACGTGGAGATTTACGGTATTGAAGAGGGATACAAAGGATTAATTTATAATGAATACCGTCTTCTGAGCGGAAGAGATTTTGCCGGGATTTTGACAAAGGGCGGTACGATTCTGGGAAGCTCCAGACAGTCCTTTAAAAGTATGCGGATTCCGGACGAGAACGGCCTGGACAAGGTTGCTGCCATGAAGCAGAATTACCGTAAGCTGGATCTGGACTGCCTGGTTATCCTTGGAGGAAACGGAACCCAAAAAACAGCTAACCTTTTAAGAGAAGAAGGGCTGAATATTATTCATCTTCCTAAAACCATTGATAATGATATCTGGGGTACAGATATGACCTTTGGTTTCCAGAGCGCAGTGGATATTGCGACAGACTGTATTGACTGTATTCATACAACGGCAGCTTCTCATGGCCGTGTATTTATCGTGGAGGTTATGGGACACAAGGTTGGATGGCTCACTCTCCATGCCGGTATTGCAGGCGGCGCAGACATTGTTCTGATTCCTGAGATTCCGTATGATATTAAAAAGGTCTGCTCCGCTATTGAGAAGAGAACAAAAGCGAAAAAAGGCTTTACGATTCTTGCGGTGGCAGAGGGGGCAATTTCCAAGGAGGATGCGGCTTTATCCAAGAAAGAATACAAGGCAAAGATGGCAGAGTATCCATATCCGTCTGTATCCTACGAGCTGGCAGAAAAGATCAAAGAGAAAACAGGTGCTGATGTGCGCGTAACTGTCCCCGGCCATACACAGAGGGGAGGTTCACCAAAGCCGTATGACCGTGTTCTTTCCACCCGTCTGGGGGCAAAGGCTGCAAGGATGATTATTGATGAGGAATACGGATATATGGTCGGCATCGTAAATGGGGAAACCTGTAAGATTCCGCTGGGCGATGTGGCAGGAAAACTGAAGATGGTAGACCCGAATGCAGGCATTATTGAGGAAGCAAAGATGATTGGCATCAGCTTCGGTGATTAGGTTTTAAATATAGATTCAAAAATTTGAGGAGTGATAGACATGTCTTATACAGCATTATATCGAAAATTCCGGCCGACGGAATTTTCGGATGTAAAGGGGCAGGACCACATCGTGACGACTTTGAAAAATCAGATAGGTGCTGACCGTATAGGACATGCCTATCTTTTTTGTGGAACAAGAGGTACCGGTAAGACGACTATTGCAAAAATATTTGCAAAAGCGGTCAACTGTGAGCATCCGACAGACGGTAATCCGTGCGGGGAATGCAGCAGCTGCCGTGCAATTGCCGCCGGGACTTCTATGAATGTGATTGAGATCGATGCTGCATCCAACAATGGTGTGGACAATATCAGAGAGATTCGGGATGAGGTGGCGTACTCACCCACCGAAGGGAAATACAAAGTCTATATTATTGACGAGGTGCACATGCTTTCCATCGGTGCATTTAATGCGCTCCTGAAGACTTTGGAGGAGCCGCCTTCCTATGTGATTTTTATACTGGCCACAACGGAGGCGCATAAAATACCGATTACGATTCTGTCCAGATGTCAGAGGTATGATTTCAGAAGGATTACCACAGAAACCATTGTGCACAGGCTTAAGGAGCTGACGCTGCAAGAGCAGGTGGAAGCGGAAGAAAAGGCACTCACTTACGTGGCAAAGGCTGCGGATGGTTCCATGCGTGACGCTTTAAGTCTTTTAGATCAATGTATTGCATTTTATCTTGGACAGAAGCTTACTTATGATCATGTGCTGGAAGTGCTTGGAGCGGTGGATATTGATGTGTTCAGCAGTCTGTATCGGAAGATCTGCGCCAAGGATCTGACAGCGGTCATCCGGGATCTGGAGCAGATTATTCTGCAGGGACGGGAGCTTTCTCAGTTTGTGGTGGATTTTATCTGGTATCTGAGAAATCTTCTGATGTTGAAAAGTGATCCGGAGATGGAAGATGTGCTGGATGTGTCCAGCGAGCATCTTCTGCGGATGAAGGAAGAGATTTCTCTTGCGGAGACAGAAACTCTGATGCGTTATATCCGGATCTTTTCCGAACTGTCCGGACAGCTGCGGTATGCAACACAGAAACGGGTGCTGGTAGAGATTGCCTTGATAAAACTATGCAGGCCCGCCATGGAGTCCAATTATGATTCTATCCTTCACAGATTGTCACAACTGGAGCAAAGGATAGAACAGGGAGCTGCTGCAAGGCCGGACGTGCAGGCCGGGGATATGAAAGGGGCATCAGCAGGCAAAGAGACTGTCCCGGAGAAGATTCCGCCGGAAGCACTTTCAGAGGATATACAGGCTTTTATCGGGCGCTTTCAGGAGATACGCCGAAAGGTAGGCTCCTGGTCCCAGTTTGTACTGCAGGGTGCCCAGTGCAGGGAGCTTCCGGATCATGGAGGAGTACAGATTATTTTGTGCAGGGATCATGCGGTAGATGAAAAGGAGCTGGCAGAGGAAGTGGAAAAGGTCATAGAGAAGGAACTGAAGGTTCGTATGAGGGTCCAGATTTCCACACCAGGGACAGATGCAAGACCGCAGGAGCCGGTCATTGACTTATCGAAAGTGATCGATATGGATATTGATATAGAATAGAAAGGCGGCAGGAGGTTAAAATGGCAAAAAGAGGTGGATTTCCAGGAGGCGGTATGCCGGGAAATATGAATAATCTTATGAAACAGGCGCAGCGTATGCAGCGTCAGATGGAGGAAAGCCAGAAAGAGCTGGAGAGCACAGAGTTTACGGCAGCAGCCGGAGGGGGAGCTGTGGAAGTGACTGTGACAGGAAAGAAAGAAGTGACAAAGATAAAGCTGGATCCGGAAGCCGTTGATCCGGAGGATGTGGAGATGCTGGAGGACGTGATTATGGCAGCCGTTAATGAGGCTCTGAGAAAAGCAGAGGAGGCCTCTGTTGCCAATATGGCAAAGGTAACCGGCGGACTTGGCGGAGGCTTCCCGTTCTGATGGAATATTACAGCAATCAGATCAGCCGGCTGGTTGAGCAGTTATCTTCTCTGCCGGGAATAGGTGTGAAAACTGCTCAGAGGCTGGCTTTTCATATTATTGATATGCCCACTGAACGGGTAGAGAAGCTGGCAGATACTATTGTTAAGGCAAAACGAACGATCCGCTATTGCAGACAGTGCCTGACCCTGACAGATCAGGAGCTTTGTCCTATCTGCAGTAATCCGGACAGGGATCAGAAGGTCATTATGGTGGTGGAAAATCCCCGGGATATGAGTGCCTATGAAAAAACCGGCAAATATGAGGGGGTTTATCATGTACTTCACGGAGCCATATCTCCGATGCTGGGAATCGGCCCGGGAGATATCAAGCTGAAGGAGCTGATGCACCGGCTGGAGCAGGATGTAAATGAGGTTATTATTGCTACCAACTCCAGTCTGGAAGGCGAGACGACGGCCATGTATATCAGCAAGCTGGTAAAGCCTACCGGAATCAAGGTGAGCAGAATAGCCAGCGGAGTACCGGTAGGCGGCGACCTGGAGTATATTGATGAAGTAACATTGCTGCGTGCGCTGGAAGGCCGGGTGGAATTATAAAGGAGTAGAAGATGGAAATTAGCAAGAAAAAATTTGGGGTTACTAAGAATGGAAAACAGGCTTATTTGTACACCTTGGTAAATGAAAACGGAATGGAAGCCGTTGTGACAGATTTTGGTGCAATTCTGGTGAACTTAATAGTACCGGATTCTAAAGGAGTAAAAAAGGATTTGGTGCTGGGATATGACAGTCTGGCAGCTTATGAAGAAAACGGATGCTTTTTCGGTGCCACAATTGGAAGAAATGCAAACCGTATCGGTGGTGCTTCCTTTATACTGGATGAAACCAGGTATAAGCTGGCCGACAATGAGAACGGTAATAATCTTCACACAGATTTTAATCAGGGCTTTCATAAAGTTATGTGGGATGCTGAGCCGGATGAGGAGACAAATGCAGTTAAATTTTCCTATATAAGTCCGGATGGAGAGAATGGCTTTCCGGGCTCCCTACATATTTCCGTTACTTATACCCTGCTTGCAGACAACGGAATACAGATTACTTATGACGGTGTCAGCGATAAAAAAACGATTATTAATGTCACGAACCACAGCTATTTTAATCTTGGCGGGCATGATGCAGGAAGTATTTGTGATGAGAAGCTGACGATTCTGGCAAGCGGCTTTACAGAAATTGTAGCGGGCGCTATTCCGACCGGGAAAATTATTCCCGTAGAGGGAAGTGTGATGGATTTCCGCCAGCCAAGACGGATTGGTGACGGCATTGATCAGGAGTGGGATCAGTTGCTTATGGTGCAGGGATATGACCATAACTGGGCGCTGGACACTCAGTTCGGCATAGTGGAAAAGATTGCTCAGGTGGAGGATGAGAAGTCCGGAAGGAGTATGGAAGTGTATTCAGATCTTCCCGGAGTACAGTTTTATGCCGGCAACTGTATTACTCCGCAGGAGGGAAAAGGCGGTGTCCATTATGATAAACGCTGTGCGCTTTGCCTGGAAACACAGTATTTTCCGAACAGCGTGAATATTCCGGAATTCCGGCAGCCGGTATTTGAAGCCGGGCAGCCATATCACACGACTACTATTTACAAATTTAGATGATGCATAATTTCAAGGCCGCTCCTTATGGAACGGCTTTTTCACAATTCTCAGAGAGAAGGTAAGATCCGGGGCATAGATATGGTTAAAGTATTTTTGGTGGAAGATGAGATTGTTATGCGGGAGGGCATAAAGAATAACATTAAATGGGAGCAGGAGGGATTTGAGTTTGTCGGCGAAGCAAGCGATGGAGAGCTGGCGTATCCGTTAATTCAAAAAACCAAACCGGATATTCTGATTACAGATATTAAGATGCCTTTTATGGATGGTCTGGAGCTGAGCCGTTTAGTAAAGCATGAGATGCCGGATATGAAGATTATTATTTTGAGCGGCTACGACGAGTTTGAGTATGCAAAGGAGGCTATCAGCATTGGGATTACGGATTATCTGGTAAAACCGATTGCCGGAGCACAGCTTCTGGAAGCAGTGAAAAAGGTTGGAAGGACAATACAGGAAGAGCAGCAGCAGCGGATGTTTCTGCTGACATTTGAGAAAGAGCAGCTTGAAAATATGCAGCTTGCCAGACAGAAGCTTTTCCGGAAGCTGGCCTCCGGAAAACAGCCGGTATCGGCTCTCCTGGAGGAAGGGCGGAAGACAGGGCTGGATCTGGTGGCCAACAGATACAATATTATGCTGTTTCAGATTTTTGAGGACGGGAAAGTAGAAGGCTATTCAGAGGAACAAAATGAAGTCATCAGGACTATTGAAAAGGTGACGGAGGAAATGCCGGAGGTTTTGATGGTGGAGCTTGGTCTGGAGGGCTGGGCGTTTATTTTAAAGGAATCAGACGAAAAAAGTCTGTCTCAGGTAGAAGAGGACTTCTTTATAAAGCTTCAGGATACCATCTGTAAATACAATGGAATTGAATATTTTGGCGGTGTGGGAAAAGAAGTGGAAAGACTCAGTGAGCTGAATAAATGCTTTGAGGAAGCAAACCGTGCATTTTCTTACCGATATTTGAAAAGCAGGAACCAGATTATTCGCAGCGGCAGTCAGGTACAGGGCTGTTCGGTGGATGGAGAGCTGCAGTTAAGTATGTTGAATGTAGATAAACTGGATCGCCGGCTGGTGGACAACTTTCTAAAGACAGGTCTCAAAAGTGAAGTAATGCATTTTATCGATGAATATTTTTTGAGCCTTGGAGAAAGAAACGTGCAGTCTCTTTTGTTTCGCCAGTATGTGACAATGGATATGTATTTTGCTACAATAGCGCTTCTGGAGCAGCTGGGATATGAGTCCAGGGAACTGGTGGAGCGCTGCGGAGACTTTCAGAAGATGACGGAAGTATTTTCCACAGTAGAACAGACAAAGGAGTATTTAAGAAATGTATTGGAGACAGGCATTGATTTAAGGGAAGCCGTATCCAGAAAGAAATACAGCTCCCTTCTGAAGGATGCCCGCAGCTATATTGAACAGAATTATGATAATGAAGATATTTCTCTTAATACCGTGTCTGCAAGTGTAAATCTGAGTCCCAATCATTTCAGTACGATTTTCAGTCAGGAGACAGGCCGGACCTTTATTGAATACCTTACTTATGTACGGATGGAAAAAGCAAAGGAGCTGCTTCGGAGCACTTCAATGAGAACCGCGGAGATTGCGTATGCAGTGGGATACAAGGATCCCCATTACTTCAGCTACCTTTTTAAGAAAACACAGGAATGTACGCCAAGAGAATTTAGGGCGGGGCGTAGGTGACAGAAGATGCAGAAAACGGGTTCTAGTTTAAAAAGCCGCCTGCGTATGCTGCTTCTTGTATGTCTGGTGCCTCTGACAGTTATGATCATTTATCTGCTGGCCATATTAGATCAGTTTTCCGAGCGGTATGATACGATTGTGCAAAATATAACAATGGCGAATGCATACAATATCGACTTTAAAGAAAATATGGACTATCTTATGTATATCATTGTTGTCAATTCGGAACGCGCAGAGGAGCTGGTAGACACGGAACAGCCCCATGTTATGATTGACGAGGCCAGGGAGGTATTTCAGAATCTGTATGAAATCGCAGATGCGGATTATGCCAGAAGTCGTCTGAAAGGAATTTTAAGGAGTCTGAATACACTGGAGGATCGGGTAGAGGAGATTGAGAGGGATGCGCTGGTCAGCGGTTCTTATGATAAGAATATGGAGCGTCTGGATCTGAACATACGGATTTTAACAGAGCTGATTCAGGAGCAGATTCAGAAATATATTTATTATGAAGCTACGAATCTGGAGGTGCTTCGGGAAGGAATCCGTTCTGATGTGGATACGGCCATCCGGATGGGGCTTCTTGTCTTTGTGGTTATCCTTATAGGCGCTCTCCTGATTAGCAGAAAAATCATGATAGGTATTACGGAACCAATTCAGAGACTTTGCGAGATAACCAGACAGGCCGGCCGGGGAGACTTCGCGGTTCGTGTCCGGGAAAAAAGCGATGATGAGCTGGCAGCTCTGAATGCCAGTTTTAATCAGATGGTGGAAAAAATCGGCCGTCTGGTGGAGGATATCCGGATAGAACAGATTAATCTGCGGGTTACAGAATTAAAGCTTCTGCAGGCGCAGATTAATCCTCATTTTTTATATAATACACTGGATGCGATTATCTGGCTGGCAGAAGCCGGACAGAAGGAACAGGTGGTCAGGATGGTATCATCGTTGTCTGATTTCTTCCGGACAACACTCAGCAAAGGAAGGGATTATATTTCTGTTCAGGAGGAGGAGGCGCATATCCGCAGTTATCTTGAGATACAGCAGCTGCGCTACAGGGATATTCTGGAGTATGAGATCCGGATTCCGGAGGAAATGTACAGCTGTCAGATTTTGAAGCTGACCCTGCAGCCTCTTGTGGAGAATGCTCTTTATCATGGAATTAAAAATAAAAGAGGACTGGGACATATTCTTGTAACCGGAGAAGAGAAGGAAGAAACAATGATTTTCCGGGTCAGGGATGACGGCATGGGAATGGATGAGGAGCGTCTGAAGAATGTACGTGAAATTATCAGCGGAGAACTGGTGGATCAAAACAATCCTTCCGGGTTCGGTCTGTTTAATGTGGATCAGAGAATCCGGCTGAATTATGGGGCTGAATATGGCCTGACGATTGACAGTGAGTATATGAAGTGGACGGAAGCCAGAGTTGTGATTCCTGTCGTAAAAAAATAAACTTTTGACGTAAAAAAACAAACTATATTCATAATTTGTTCAAAAAATAGTAAAAAACTGTACTTACTCCCGAAAGAATTCAGTTTTCATTGTGTAAAAATTATGGTATCATGATACTGTCACCGGAGAAATCTGGTACAAAAAATTACATAGGGAGGTCTTTTCAAGATGAAAAGAAAAATTGTCAGCGCATTAGTATGCGCAGCAATGGTAGCAACTATGGTAGTTGGATGTGGTTCTTCTTCCACTACTACTGCACCTGCAGAGGACGCAACAGAAGCGCCTGCAGAGGAGGAAGCTGAAGCACCTGCAGAAGATGCAGAGGAGGCGCCTGCAGAGAGCGATGCATCCAATGCAAGTGGAGATGTGATTACTATCGGTTTTGCACAGGTTGGACATGAGTCTGACTGGCGTACTGCTTCCACTAAATCCTGCCAGGACGTATTTTCCGCAGAGAATGGTTATGATTTACAGTTTGTAGACTGTGATAATGATTCTGCGGTACAGCTTGAAGCAGTTCGTGGCTTCATTGAGCAGGATGTAGATTACATTATCATTGACCCGATTGTTTCCACTGGATGGGACACAGTACTTACCGAGTGTGAAGATGCTGGTATTCCGGTTATCGTTATCGACCGTACGATTGACGACTCTGATAAATATGCAGCATGGGTAGGCTCTAACTTCAAGACCGAGGGTCTTGCAGCAGGTGAGTGGCTGAAGGCTTATGCGGCAGCAAAGGGTATCACAGAGATTAATGCTCTTGTTATTGAAGGCTCTACCGGAGCTTCCGCAACCATCGGACGTACAGAAGGCTTCAAGGAAATTGCTGACAGAGAAGGCTGGACGATTCTGGATTCTCAGAGCGGTGACTTCACTCAGGATGGCGGACAGGAAGTTATGGAGTCCTACTGCAAATCCTATGAAGGAAAATTCAATGTAGTTATCTGCCAGAATGATAATGAAGCATTCGGCGCTATGGATGCTATGACCGCAGCAGGCGTTTCCTACGGCGTGAACGGCGATGTGATTCTTGTATCCTTTGATGCTTGTACCGCAGGTCTTGAGTTCGTTATGTCCGGCGACATTACTGCAGATTTCGAGTGCAATCCTCTGGCAGCTCCGTTCGTAGAAGAGGTTATTAAGACTCTGGCATCCGGTGGAACACCTGACAAGGAAGTTTACATGGTTGAGCATTGGTATGTAAATGAGGATGTTGTTCCGAGTATCGAAGTAAACGGCGAGACTCAGGAAATGACAGTTGTAACCCAGGAGATCGTTGACGCTCAGTACTAATTGATTTTGTACCGGCGGGCGTATCCGCAGGCAGAATAGAATTAGCAACTATTGTTGAGGGGAGATTCACTGGCTGAGTCTCCCCTTTCTCAACGGAAAGGATGTAATTATGGACAATAACATTGTATTGACCATGCGCGGCATCACGATGACTTTCCCTGGAGTTAAGGCTCTTGACAACGTGGATTTTACTTTAAGAAAGGGTGAAATTCATGCACTGATGGGGGAGAATGGCGCAGGCAAATCGACACTGATCAAGTGCCTGACGGGTATTAATGCCTTTGAGGCGGGGGAGATCCATGTGGATGGCATTAATGGCCCTGTAGTGAATCACTCAACCCTGGATGCACAGAAGAAAGGTATCTCCACTGTGTATCAGGAGGTAAACCTTTGTCCCAACTTAAGCGTGGCTGAAAATCTGTTTATCGGCCGTGAGCCAAAGACAAAGCTTGGGACTATTGACTGGAAAACCATGGTGAGGAAGTCTGAGAAAATTATGGCAGATCTGGATATGAACATTGATGTAACCCAGAATCTGGAAGAATATTCTCTTGCTCTGCAGCAGATGATTGCGATTGCGCGTGCAGTAGATATGGACTGCAAGGTTCTGATACTGGATGAGCCGACTTCTTCCCTTGATGATAATGAAGTGGCAAAATTATTCAAGCTGATGAACCAGCTGAAGGAAAAAGGAGTAGGTATCGTATTTGTTACCCACTTTTTGGAGCAGGTTTATGCAGTTTGTGACCGGATTACCGTTTTGCGTAATGGACAGTTGGTTGGCGAATATCCGATAGCGGATTTGCCGCGTGTAAAGCTGGTAGCTGCCATGATGGGTAAAGACTTTGATGATCTGGCATCTATCAAATCCGATGAGTCTCCGGTATTCTCTGATGAGGATATTTTGATTGACGCAAGGGGACTGAGCCATAAGGGAACCATTAAACCATTTGATCTGCAGATTCACAGAGGAGAGGTTGTGGGTCTGACCGGACTTCTTGGCTCCGGCAGAAGCGAGCTGGCGCGTGTAATCTATGGAGCGGATAAGAACCAGACCGGTACGCTGCGGGTAAAGGGAGAGGAAGTGAAGATCAACGCTCCTATCGATGCTATGAATCTTGGTATGGGTCTTCTTCCTGACGACCGTAAAGCAGAGGGTATTATCGGAGATTTGTCTGTGCGTGAGAATATTATACTTGCTTTGCAGGCAAAGAGGGGCATGTTCAGGCTTCTTTCAATGAAAGAACAGACTGAACTGGCAGACAAATACATAGAGATGCTTCAGATTAAAACGGCAAGCCGTGAGACGCTGATTAAGCAGCTTTCCGGAGGTAATCAGCAGAAGGTAATTCTTGGGCGCTGGCTCGCAACAGATCCGGACTTCCTGATACTGGATGAGCCTACACGAGGTATTGATATTGGTACGAAGACGGAGATTCAGAAGCTGGTTCTGAAGCTGGCGAGGGAGGGAAAGAGTCTGATCTTTATTTCCTCCGAGATCGAAGAAATGCTCCGTACCTGTACGAAGATGGCCGTTCTGCGTGACGGCGCAAAGGTCGGAGAGATTACAGAGAGCCTGACCCAGGAGAGTGTTATGAAAGCAATTGCAGGAGGTGGCGGGAATGAATAAAGTGAAAAAAATTACAGGAATGGCATTATTCCTCCCTGTTTTCTGCATGATTCTGGTTATGGCTGTAAATATTTTGTACGATGCTGTTTCCGGTAACTTTGCTTTCAGCTTTTTTGCTATCTCTATCAGAAATGGTGTTCTTTACGGACGTCTGATTGATATTCTGAACAGAGGCAGCGAGATTGCGATACTGGCAATCGGTATGACGCTGGTAGTATCCGCATCCGCAGGTACAGATATTTCTGTCGGTTCGGTAATGTCTCTGGCGGCATCCTTTTGCTGTATGCTGCTGGCAGGCTACGGCGTATCTTCTACCAATGATCTGGCGGTTCCGCTGATTGTCGGTGTGCTGGGCGGTATTTTGATGGGCTGTCTGTGCGGTGCCTTTAACGGCTTCCTTGTGGCATACCTAAATGTACAGCCAATGGTTGCTACGTTAATTTTGTTCTCAGCTGCACGCGCAGTCGGACTTCTGCTCTGCAATAACCTGATTGTGTATGTGCGTAATGATTCCTTTAAATTTTTCGGAGGGTATGCAGGATTTATTCCGACCCCCATTGTGATTGCTGCAGTCTGTGTGGCAATTATGATGGTTCTTCTGAAAAAGACTGCTCTTGGATTGTATATTCAAAGTGTTGGTATTAACAAAAAAGCTTCCCGTATTGCCGGACTGAATTCTGAGAAAATCATTTTTGTATGCTATGTGGTATGCGGACTTGCAGCAGGTATTGCAGGTATTGTGGCTTCCTCCAGAATCAGCTCTGCGGATTCCAACAATATCGGCCTGAACTACGAGCTGGATGCCATCCTGGCAGTGGCACTCGGCGGAAACAGCCTAGGCGGAGGTAAATTCAATCTGGCAGGTTCCATTATTGGAGCTTATACGATTCAGGCAATCACAACGACTCTGTATGCACTGGGCGTATCCTCTGATGTGGCTCCTGTGTATAAGGCGATTATCGTTATTATTATTGTTACCATTCAGGCACCGCCTTTCAAAGCATATGTAAAACGGATGTCTGCAAAAAGAGCGCTGGCTAAAGGAGGTGCTGCAGCATGAAAAATAAAAAAATAAACAGCAACACCCTGCTTCTTCTTATTACTATTGCGCTGTTTGTGGTAATGTATGTGGTAGGATGTATCATATATTCCTCAAAGGGTTTTACCCATCTGCAGACTTTTCTGAATATATTGATCAATAACGCAGGGCTTCTCTGTGTAGCGTGCGGTATGACCTGCGTGATGCTGACCGGCGGTATTGATATTTCTGTGGGCTCTCTGATTGCCATGGATTGTATGCTTCTGGCAGTTGGAATGGAGCAGTGGGGAATGAATGCAGTTGTTCTCTGTATTATTGTTTTATTAATTGGTGTGGTATTCGGCCTTGTGCAGGGCTTTTGTGTCGGTTATCTGGAAATCCAGCCGTTTATTGTAACAATGGCAGGCATGTTTTTTGCCCGCGGTATGACTGCGGTGATCTGTACGGATCAGGTATCCATCAGTCAGAATGCTTTTTTTGTAGGACTGGCCAATGCAAAGATTCAGATCCCGTTTGGAGCTTACACAAACAGCAAAGGGGTTCTTCAGATTCCGTTTATCCGTATTCCGGTGGTTATTGCCCTGATAGTACTGCTTGCAGTATTTCTGATGCTTCGTTACACGAAATTTGGCCGCAGTCTGTATGCGGTAGGCGGTAATGAGCAGTCTGCAACAATGATGGGTCTGGATGTGAAGCTGACAAAGCTGAAGGCATATGTACTTTCTTCTTTTCTCTGTTCCATCGGAGGCATCTGTTTCTGTCTGAATACAATGTCCGGCAGCGTTAGACAGGCGCTTGGTCTGGAGATGGATGCAATTGCTTCCTCTGTTATCGGCGGCACGCTTCTGACCGGAGGCGTGGGAAATGTGCTTGGATCCTTCTTTGGCGTATTGATTAATGGTACAATTTCCACGCTGGTTAAGACTAACGGTAAGCTTTTGAGCTCCTGGTCCAGTATCGCAGTGGCAGTATTATTGTGCTTCTTTATTGTATTGCAGAGTGTTTTTGCAAAGATTAAGGATAGTAAAAAATAGTAAAAGCTTACTTTGGGAACCGCTTAGTCGGTTCCCTTTTTTTGAGAAATATAGTAAGATAAAGATTAGAAAAATAAAAAGAGGAGTATTATTTATGAGGAGACTGGCTGGGATAGCTGTCCTGCTTTTTATATTTGTTTTATTTCTGGCCGGATGTCGTGCGGAGGATGAGACTTTGGGAGCTTCCAGCCTATATGATGAGATGTCCGGCGAAGGGGAGGGAGATATTATAATCGGATTTTCGGAGGTTGGCTCTGAATCTGACTGGCGCAGAGCGCATACAGAGTCATTTAAAAGCACATTTTCCTCTGAAAACGGTTATTATCTTTTGTTTGAAGATGCTCAGCAAAAGCAGGAAAATCAGTTGAAAGCAATCCGGAATTTTATTCTTCAGGAGGTAGATTATATTGTGCTTGATCCAATTGTGGAAACTGGCTGGGATGCAGTGCTTCAGGAAGCAAAGGATGCCGGAATTCCTGTGATCCTTGCCGATCGTTTTGCAGAGGTGGCGGATGAGGACCTGTACACATGCTGGGTGGGCAGCAATTTCTATGAGGAAGGGGAACGGGCAGGAGAGTGGCTTATGAATTATCTGAGGGAGCAGGGACGCAGTGACGAGTCGATCCATATCGTGACCCTTCAGGGAACTTTAGGCTCCTCTGCGCAGATTGGACGTACAGAGGGATTTCGCAAGATTTTGCTGGAGAACGAGAACTGGATTATGCTGGAGCAGCAATCCGGAGACTTTGTACAGGCCAAGGGACAGGAAGTGATGCAATACTTTCTGGAGACCTATGACGACATAGATGTGGTTATATGTGAAAACGATAATATGGCTTTTGGAGCAATTGACGCCATCCAGGCAGCGGGAAAGAGCTGCGGGCCGGATGGGGAGATTACGATTATCTCATTTGATTCCAGCTATGCGGCGCTTGACTGTATGCTGAATGGAGAAATTAACGCGGATTTTGAATGCAATCCTCTTCTGGGTCCTATGGTTTCCAATATTGTCCAAAAGCTTGAACGTGGTGAGCCGGTAGAAAAAATACAGTATGTGAAAGAAAAATATTTTGATGCTTCTATGGATTTAAAAAAAATTATGGAGAATCGTGCCTATTAATTTGAGAAGAGATGCTGCGGCGTCTCTTTTTGTCGATGAGAAACATAGGACAGCATACTCGTTTCGTCAAAAAGATAAAACTTTCTGTGCTAGGATGTAGCAAGATGGAGGTTGAAAAAATGATGGAGCTGATGGAAGGGAAAAATACAAGGGAGGAAAAAAAGATTCCAAAAAATATACGTCAGATGGGAGAACCGGGACCGGGAATAAAGGCTTTGATAGAAGACTACGCCTATACCTATCTGCACCAGCTCGCAGAAGCCAACCTGACTTGTATGAAGACAGCAGTTCTGGTTGGAAGGATAGAGGATGAGGGAATTTACGTGCAGGGAGCACTGGAGATAGATATGGGACAGGAGGTAAAGCAGTGGTTTTCCAACGAACACTGGAGAGATATCTTCCAAATGATACAGAAGTGGTTTGAAGGACTGGAGGTGGTCGGATGGTTTCTGGCAAATCCCGGATTTCCGCCTGTATTGACGGAGGAATTAAAAAATCTGCATAACCGGAATTTTTCCGGCAAGCAATATATTTTTTTCCAGATGGACGTGCTGGAGCGGGATGAAGTAGTTTATATGAAGGGAGAGTCAGGTCTTACTCCGCTGTGCGGTTATTATATCTATTATGAGAAAAATGACAGGATGCAGGCTTATATGAGCCAGCAAAAAGGCGGAGCAGGAATTGAACCGGAGGGAATTGCAAGAGATCGGGCGGCAGCCCGTTTCCGGAATGTTATGCAGGAGAAAAAGGAACAAAATGCTCAAAAAAAGGCGATGACTTTTTTGTATGCATCATGTACATTTCTTGTGATGGTGATTCTCGTCATAGGAGTTACACTGATTAATAATTACGACCGCATGGCAAATATGGAAAATGCAATCCACCATATTTCAGAGAGTCTTGAAGAGCCTTCTGATCTGTCTGTTGAAGAGGCAATGGAGCAGGAAAACCAGCAGGCGGCTGTATTGGGACAAGATATGTCTGAGGAGGCTTCCGACAACAAGGAAGAAAGTGAGAAGAATCCGGCCGCAGAGGAAAAGGAGGGGGAAGCGGATGAGGCGGTACCGGAGGAACCAGTTGAGGAAACCTCAGAGGAACAGCCGGAGGAGGTGCAGGAAGTGATGTCCCAGGCGGTACGGGAGCCGGAGAAGTATCGTGTACAGACAGGAGATACTCTGCTGGAGATTTGCCGGGCCAGGTATGGGGATGAAAAAATGGTAAAACAGGTTTGCGAGATGAATGATCTGGAGGACGGAGATATGATCTATGTAGGAGAAATCATTTTACTTCCATAATAGAAAATGCTATACTAAGGATCAGCAGCGCCGGTAAATACCGGTGCTGTCTTAAAAACGGGAGAAAATGATGAGTATACAATTACTTAAAAAAAATCCGGACACAGATGCCAGTATGAAACAGTATCACAAAAAACTGTTTATACACCGAATGAAATACCTGGGCGCGGTAGCTGTTATTTTGATTCTTTTGGCAGTCGGTTTATGGGGAGTGCGTTTCAGCCAGCAAAACCGGGTTTTTACTACCTATGAGGTAGTGAACAGTTTTGAAAGGTCAGACGCGATCACAACACAGTATACAGAATTTCTGGGGTATGTGATTAAATACGGGAAGGACGGGATCTCCTGTGTGAACTCCAACAATAAGCTTGTATGGAATCAGACTTATAATATGCAGTATCCTATGGTTCACGTGTGCCAGAAGAGTGTGGCTGTCGCAGAAGAGAATGGAACGGAGGCTATGATTTTTGATGAAACAGGACTTCAAGGGAATATACAGACAAGGCTTCCGATCAGGCAGATTTCTGTATCAGCACAGGGAGTATTGGCAATCCTGCTGGAGGATGGAGATGTTATGCGCCTGAATCTGTACAATAAAAAAGGACAGGAGCTGGTGAGTTCTAAATTTGAGCTTGGGGATGCAGGCTATCCGCTTCGGATGTCGCTCAGTGCAGATGCCACCAAACTGGCAGTAACATTTTTCCAGGTTCAGGATGGCAGCGTAAATTCCTGCCTGGCTTTTTACAATTTTGATTCTGTTGGAGAAAATTATGAGGATCATCTGGTTGCGGCAAAGGTAATTTCGGGAATGGTTTTCCCCAGTGTTCAATATATGGACAGCGTTCATTGCTTTGCGGTCGGGACGGGACAGATTTTATTATACGAAGGAAAACAGATACCGGAGCTGGTCAGTGAAATAACGGTTGACAGAGAAATTCAGAGTGTTTTTTACTCGGATAGGTACATAGGACTTGTTCTGAAGGGAAACCAAAAGACGTATGCGCTTCAGGTTTACAATACACAGGGCAGGATGGAATTTGAAACAGAGTTCGATCTGGAATATGAATCTCTGAAATTTTCCGGCGGAAATATTCTTATTTATAATGAATTTGAATGTATGATGCTGAACAGCGCCGGAAAGATTTTCTTTGAAGGAACCTTTAAAGAATCCGTTTCCAATCTGTACACATTGTCAGGAAGCAGCCGTTATATTGTTATGCATGCGTCGAAGACAGACCAGATTCGGCTGAGATAGGAGGAACGGATGGAAACAGTAAACATGGCGGACTGCCTTGGAGGCTTATTTTTAATTATTGGAATATGGGATGGATTCCGAAAGGGATTTGTGAAAAAAGGAACGTCACTGGTGATTACATTGGTGACGTTGTTTGTCGTCTATTTGGCCGCTCCCTTTGTGGAGCACTTTTTTCAGGGAGTGCTGCCCTCTGCGCTTGCGCTGGAAAATCTGGTTGGAAGTGACAGCGAAATATACCGGATGCTTCTGCTCAGCGGATTTGAAGAACAGGCAGAAACTTATGTACAGCTGTTTGTAGCCAGGGCGCTGTCTCTTTCTGTAACCTATATTATAGCCAGAATTTTTCTGCGCACGTTTTTTCTGTCCCTGGAAATGCTGGTGAAGGTTCCGGGACTCAGTTTTGTGAACCGTCTGATGGGGGCAGGATTTGGACTGGTGCAGCAGTTGCTGCTTTTATGGCTGTTCTTGCTGCTTGTCGCCATATTCAGCAGTACTCCCTGGGGAGTGTACCTGTACGAGGCCGTACAGGAGAGCGCATGGATGAGTGTTCTCTATGAAAACAACCTTCTTTTTTTGGTTGGAATTTTATTGATTTTGAAAATTTAAAAAAAGGTGTTGACATTCTTTGGAACAGGTGGTATTATAATCAAGCTGACTGCGGGAGCAGCAGTAAAATCAAATAAATCTCGAGTCAAAAATCTTAAAAAAATATAAAAAAGGTATTGACAAAACGAGAAAGATTTGATAAGATAAGCGAGTCGCTGTTGAGCGGCAAGC
>CAJUEW010000017.1 GCA_910585465.1 uncultured Lachnospiraceae bacterium
TAGTTTATTGTAACAGATAGTATAACATTGTGTCTACTTTTATAGTATAGATCCACTGCGGTGGTCTGACGTGGATCTGAAAGAGAATGTGATACACATCCGTCAGCAGCTTGTATACCGCAATCTGGGAGACGGCTGCAGATTCCATGTACAGGACTTAAAGACGGAAGCCGGACGCCGTGACATTCCATTGACGACCAGCGCAAGGAAAAGCCTGATAAAGCAGAAAGAGCTTGATCTGCTGCTGGGGAAAACGCAGTGTCAGGAGATCGGCGGCATCACAGATTTTGTTTTCCTCAACTCACTGGGAAAGCCCTATACCGTGACGTCGATCAATTCCATGCTGGATAATGTGATAAAGGCATATAACAATCTGGATAAGGCACATGCAAGGCACACACACGCAGAGCCGGAGCCGTTACCCCACATATCCGCGCACATATTAAGGCATACCGCATGTACAAGGCTTGCAGAGTCCGGTCTGGAGCCGAAAGTCTTACAGT
Source organism: uncultured Lachnospiraceae bacterium (assembly GCA_910585465.1). Lineage (GTDB taxonomy): Bacteria > Bacillota > Clostridia > Lachnospirales > Lachnospiraceae > Hominiventricola. The sequence goes on from CAJUEW010000017.1 coordinate 504, forward strand.
ACATCATGGGACATGCAAACATAACTGTTACACTGGATGTGTATACTCACCTGGACTTTTCGCAGATTCAGAAAAAGATGGAAGAAGTACAGAAGGATACAAAGATCGGATAAAGACGACCGTCGCAGGGTATCATAACCTTGCGGCGGTTGATTTTTTTCGCAAAAGGTACAGAAAAGGTACAAAATACAAGTTTTCCTGAATTTTCGCATTTAGGAATCCTTGATTTTAAAGGGATTTCACACTTTTTTCACAAAAAATTAGCACTCACCTATTGACATTGCTAATATTTTGTTATATAACATATATAACAAGTAAAACAAAGTTTTGATTTTAAGGAGGTATTACCTATGTTATTAACTGATATTTTCGGAAGAAGCTTTATGGATGATTTTTTTGAGGATTTTGTAGGCTCCTCATACTACCGCCCAAACCGTATTGGCAGTATTCCTGCCATGAAGGCAGACGTCCAGGATATGGGCAGCTCTTATCAGATTGACCTGGAGCTTCCGGGATTCCAGAAGGAAGACCTTCAGGCAGATCTGAAGGATGGTTACCTTACCATTAAAGCCACTCATCAGAATCAGCAGGAGGAAAAGGACTCCAAGGGCAGATACATCCGCCAGGAACGCTACACAGGACATTACCAGAGAAGCTTCTATGTAGGCGAGGAGGTCACTCAGGAGGATGTGCATGCAGCCTTTGAAAACGGGGTCTTAAAGCTTACCTTCCCTAAAAAGGAACAGCAGCCGAAAATCAACGAGAGCAAGACCATTATGATTGAAGGCTAATATACTGACACCCTCATCCGAATGAACAGAACTGCTGCAAAATGCCAGATCTCCCTTAATCATTAGGGAAGCTTACCTTTTGCAGCAGTCTTTTTTGTGCCTCATTCAGCAGCATCTGGTAAATTATACTGCTATCCATTCTATCCTGCCTGTCTATAGTCTATACATCTGTCCGGACCCTTTTAATCAATTCCCTCACCAAAACTGCCGAAACCACATCATAGCAGAGCGCCTGCCTTCCGGATGCAATGCTGTAGGAAACTCCGTTTTTCACAGTAGTGGGATCTGTCTTCCATGCTTTGCAGGAGCTGTGAACCTGATGTATCCCGGTATACTCTATCAGCTCCAGGGCGTTACCGGAATGAATTCCGCTTCCGGCCAGAATCTGAAGCTCTCCTCCGTAGTCGGCCTGAAGTCTGCGAAGGAAATCCCGTCCTTCTATGGCCTTTGGCTTCAGACCGCTGGTCAACACTCGATCCACACCTATAGAAATAAGCTGTTCCACAACAGTTAGGGGAGCTTCCGTGCAGTCAAATGCCCTGTGAAACACTGCCTCCTTCCCCTTATTTTTAATCAAATCCAGAATACATTGATTTTTGTACTCATCCAGAGACGCATCCTTTCTCAGGCATCCGAACGCAATACCGTCGGCTCCGCACTCCAGAAGTCTTTGACACTCCCTTTTCATCACCCGAAATTCTTCATCCGAATAACAGAATCCCGCCCCCCTGGGACGAAGCATAGCAATTACTTTTACAGGAAAGTCCTCCTTCACCATACACAGCTCGGTCTCTGCAGGAGTCAGTCCGCCCAGCGCAAGAGCACTGTTCAGCTCAACCCGCTCTGCCCCTCCTTCCACTGCCTGCTTCACATCATAATAGCTTCCGCAGCATATTTCTGCAATTCTCTTCATATCCTGTCCTCCCTTTCTGATTATCTGCTTTCATTGAACCATAAAAAACCGGGTTGGTAAAGCCCGGATATATATTGTAATATTTGCATATATTTAATTGATTTTGATTGTTTGTGAATTATTTACAATTTTTTATAAAGCATTTTGTGAATTAGTTTGATTGACTATGATTGATTTTGATTGTATAATAGAGCTATCAAAAACGGAGAAACAAGAAAGGGGAAGGAATATGATTTATACGGTTACTTTTAACCCATCGCTGGATTACATCATATCTATGAAGAATTTCCAGATGGGAAGGACCAACCGCACCTGCCGGGAACAGATGCTTCCGGGTGGGAAAGGTATCAACGTATCTACAGTTCTTTGGAATCTGGGGATCGAAAATGTGGCTCTCGGCTTTACGGCAGGCTTTACCGGAGAAGAAATTTTAAGAAGAATGAAGGAAATCGGTTTCCACTGTGATTTTATTCAGGTGAAAAACGGATGCTCCAGAATCAACATAAAAATGAAGGATTTTGACGGAACGGAAATTAACGGACAGGGACCATGCATCGGGCAGGAGGCCATTGAGGAACTGATGAAAAAGCTTGACTGCCTGAAAGCAGGAGATACCCTGGTACTGGCAGGCAGCATACCGGAAAGTATACCGGATTCCATCTATCAGGACATTCTTGCGCGGCTTAACGGACGGAACATTCTTTTCGCGGTGGATGCAACCAGAAAGCTCCTTTTAAATGTGCTGAAATACCATCCCTTTTTAATCAAACCTAATCATCATGAGCTGGGAGAAATTTTCGGGGTCACGCTTACCACACACGAGGAAGTTCTCTCTTATGCAAAAAAACTGCAGGAACAGGGTGCAAGAAATGTACTGGTATCTATGGCTGGGGAGGGCGCCGTCCTGGCAGCAGAAAATGGCGAGGTTTTTAAACAGTCCGCTCCAAAAGGAACCCTTGTTAACGCAGTAGGCGCCGGAGACTCTATGGTAGCAGGCTTTATAGCCGGGTGGACACAGAAGCAGGATTACCGCCATGCATTTCATATGGGAGTGTCCGCAGGAAGCGCAAGCGCGTTCTCCGACTTGCTGGCGACCAGAGAAGAAATCTATAAAATCTATGATTCTTTAAAAGCATAAAGGAAAGAGAGGATAAAAACAGATGCGGATTACAGACTTACTTGACAAAAGAAGTATTTCTTTAACAGGCACTCCCGCTTCCAAGCAGGAAGCACTGGATCAGATGGTGGAGCTGATGATCAACAGCGGCAAAATCAACGACAGGGAGGCATACCGAGAGGAAGTATACCGAAGAGAGGAGGAAAGCACTACCGGAATCGGAGAAGGTATTGCAATTCCCCATGGAAAAGGCAGCTTTGTCACAAAGCCCGGACTGGCCGCCATGGTAGTAAAGAACGGAGTAGATTTCGATTCCCTGGACGGTGAACCAGTGCATCTGATTTTCCTGATTGCGGCTCCGAATACAGAGGACAATGTTCACCTGGATGTGCTGAGCAAACTTTCAATGCTCCTGATGGACGAAAATTTTGCAGCAAATTTAAAAAACGCGTCTACTGTGGAAGAATTTCTCCGGATTGTAGATGCTGCTGACGATGAGAAACCAGATTTAAACGATCAGCTTGCTGCCCAGACCGCAGCCGCTCCTTCTCAGAACGCTTTCCGGATTCTGGCAGTTACCTCCTGTCCCACCGGCATTGCTCATACCTACATGGCTGCCGAGGGACTGGAAAAAGCGGCAAGGGCCGCAGGCTGTTTTATCAAAGTAGAAACCAGAGGCTCCGGCGGGGCCAAAAATGTACTGACGGATCAGGAAATCAAAGAAGCTGACTGCATCATTGTGGCTGCTGACGCAAAGGTGCCTATGGATCGTTTCCATGGAAAAAAACTGATTGAATGTCAGGTGTCTGATGGAATCAGCAAGGCAGGACAGCTTATTTCCCGCGCCATGAGCGGTAATGTCCCTGTCTATCAGTCAGGTAACCCTTCCGCGGCCTCTGCCGCTAAAGCCTCCGGCGGCGCAGGACACCGCATCTACATGCAGCTTATGAACGGCGTCTCTCATATGCTCCCCTTTGTGGTAGGCGGCGGTATCCTGATTGCTCTTGCTTTTCTGATTGACGGACTTTCTGTAGATATCAATTCACTTTCCGCAGAAGCCAGAGCAAGTTTCGGAAGCATCACTCCCGTAGCGGCCGCACTGAAAAGCATTGGTGATGTAGCCTTTAGTTTTATGCTCCCGATTCTGGCAGGCTTTATCTCTATGAGTATTGCCGACCGGCCCGGACTGGCAGTCGGCTTTGTAGGCGGCATGATTGCTTCCGGAGGAAAATCCGGTTTCCTGGGCGCTCTGGCTGCCGGGTTTATTGCAGGCTATCTGATTCTGCTATTAAAAAAAGTATTTGACAGGCTTCCGCAGGCTGTCGAGAAGATTGCTCCGGTGCTTTTATATCCTCTGTTCGGCATCCTGCTTATGGGACTGATTATGAAATTCTGCATTGAACCTCCAATCGGCGCCCTGAATACGGCCTTAAACACCGCTCTGACCAATATGGGCGGTTCCAGCAGAATCCTTTTAGGCATCGTCGTCGCCGGGATGATGGCCATTGACATGGGAGGCCCCTTCAACAAAGCAGCTTATGTATTCGGTACTGCCTCCATTGCCGCGGGAAACTATCATATTATGGCAGCAGTTATGATCGGCGGAATGGTTCCTCCATGTGCCATTGCCCTCTCCACCCTGCTGTTCAAGAATAAATTTACCAAAGAAGAAAGGGAATCCGGCCCGGTCAACTTTATTATGGGTCTGGCCTTCATCACCGAAGGCGCGATTCCGTTCGCAGCATCCGATCCGCTTCATGTGCTTCCTTCCTGTATGGTCGGCTCTGCTGTGGCAGGCGCACTCTCCATGGCATTCGGCTGCACACTGATGGCTCCTCACGGCGGTATCTTCGTAGTCCCGGTTGTGGGAAATGCCCTGATGTATCTGCTCGCTCTCGTCATCGGAACCATTGCAGGTGCTTTGCTGCTTGGTATTTTTAAGAAAAAAGTATCTGAATAGGATGAATAGTTGCCAGGGAATCTGTTTCCGTGTACAATGATATTGATCAGGCAGCCGGATATCCGCAGGACATCCGTGACGCCCAATCAGTCAGACCTGCAGGAAGGAACAGGGAAATTCCCTGGCAACTATTATGCTTACAGAAAAAAGACAGGAAGAAATTATAAAGCTTTTGGACATACAGGGGAGCGTAACCGTTCAGGAACTGACGGAACACTTCCGGACCTCCGAATCCACTATAAGACGCGATCTGAATATTCTTCATAAAAAGGGGGCGCTTGTCAAGGTGTTCGGCGGAGCCGTCCGAAAGGAAAAGAATTTAACTACCCGGGAGGAAAAAGTCTCTCTCCGTCTGGAGCTGAACAGGGAAGAAAAAATACGCATTGCCAGATACGCGGCATCCCTCATCGCCCCGGATGATTTTATCTATCTGGATGCCGGAACAACTACGGGCTATATGATTCCGTTTCTGACCGAGCGGTCCGCCTCCTTTGTAACCAACGCCGTCTCCCATGCACTTCAGCTTGCGGAAAACGGCTTCCGCGTCATTCTGATTGGAGGGGAAGTAAAAACCTCCACAGAAGCTATCGTAGGAAATGAAGCCTATGTGAATCTGTATAAGTATCGTTTCACCAAGGGCTTCTGGGGCACAAACGGCATCAGCCTGACCTCCGGCTTTACTACCCCCGACGTTAACGAGGCTATGATAAAGGAATGCGCTCTGAAGCATACCCGTACCCCCTATATATTGTGCGACTACAGCAAGTTTCAGCAAACCAGTCCTGTCTGCTTCGGAGAATTTATCTCCGCTCAGGTCATCACGGACAGAATGCCGGACGAAAGCTACCAGAACATAAAAAATCTGATTGTGGCAGATTAAACGGTACGATTAAAAAAGAAGTCTTAGAAAAAATAAATTTTTACGAAATTTTAAAATATTTTTGAAAGGATTTCCAGTGCTTCATCGTATTACTATTGAATACACAAAACCAAGCAAAACATAATGGAGGTAGAAGATTATGAGAACAATGAAAAAAGCAGTTTTGCTTTTTGCTGCCGTCCTCGCCATTACGCTCACGCCCATGGCTGCCATGGCACATGGCCATGGACACGGTCACGGATGCGGCGATCACAGCACCGGCAGCACTGCATACGACCCATGTACGGTAGCAGGATGCAGCAAAACAGGAGTGCATAAGCACAACGGAGAATGCTATTACGGGCACTCCGACAGCACATCTTACGGCCCATGCCATGTATCGGGATGTAAAAAAACGGGAACCCATAAACACAACGGAGAATGCTATTACGGGCATTCTTCCGACACCTCTTACAAACCCTGTACTGTACCAAGCTGTAAAAAGACAGGGAAACATAAGCACAGCGGCAAATATTACTGCGGACATTCCACCTATACAACTTACAGCCAGTGCAAGGTAAAAGGATGCAGAAAAACAGGAACTCATAAACACAGCGGCAAATACTACTATGGACATACCACCGGCAGTAAAACCTACAAACAATGCACGGCAGCAGGATGCAGAAAAACAGGAAAGCATAAGCATAGCGGTAAATATTACTACGGACATTCCACCTTGGTAACCAAATAGCACATCACAGGCGCAGGAAGCCATTATTGGAGGTCTGAAAATAAAAAAGCAGAGGACATCGTAATTAGCAGGAACGGTTATGAAAACTGAATCTGAGGCAAACAGGGCGATCAGCCTTTACGCAGACACCGTCCGTCGAATATGCTTTGTGCATCTGAAAAATTATAATGATGTAGAGGATGTTTTCCAGGATGTCTTTCTGAAATACATCCTCCGCGAAAAAAAATTTGAAAGCGATGCTCACGAAAGGGCATGGCTTATTCGTGTTACCATCAATGCCTGTAAGGATATGCTGCGTAATCCCTTTCGCAGGCTGGTATGCTCCATTGAGGACGTAACGACAGAACCATTTTATATGCAGGAAAGTGAAGGAGAATTATTGAAATACATTTTATCTCTGCCCCCAAAGTATAAGGACGTCATTTATCTTTTTTATTATGAGGGCTATTCTGCCGTAGAAATTGCGGAAATTATGCATAAAAAGGAAAACACCATCTACACTTGGCTGGATCGTGCGCGAAAGGCATTGAAAAAGCAACTGGGAGGTGAGCCAATTGAATGAAAAAATATTTGATATTTTTGATAAGGTTCACGCAGAGGAGGAATTAAAGAAAAAAACTGCCGAGTATCTGTCCAGGGAAATAAGGAAAAGAGAAAACGCCGGGAAAAGAAAAGGATGGAAATTTGCCGTTGTCTTCGCGTCCCTCGCAATATTTCTTCTGTGCGGCAGATTTTCCTATAAAGTATACTTCATTCCCAGCGCTTATATTGATATTGATGTAAATCCGTCCATTGAGCTTACATTAAACAGCTTTGGAAGAGTTATCCATTCCAGTGCTTACAATGGTGACGGTAAAAGAATACTGAATGAGGTGCAGGTCCGCTATGCGGATTACAACGATGCCGTTGAAAGGCTGCTCACCGCCATGGCTGCAAACGGATATTTTGAGCGGGACGGCCTGCTTTCTGTCACGGTTCAGACAAAGGAAAGCAGCAGAGAAAGCAGTATTCTTGAGCATTTACAGGAAACCATCGATACATGCAGCCAGAATCAGCATTATCATACGGTGGCTGATGTGTCTGCCGTTACGGAGGAAGTGAAGGCATGCGCGAATAAAGAGCATCTCAGTCCGGCAAAATATCTCGCTATTCAGGATCTGCTTGCGATAGATTCCAGCGCCAGCTTCAGGGAATGCAGGAAGCATTCCATTCATGAGCTGCGGCAGATGGTACAGGAGCATACGTGCCAGCACGAAAATCAGGAGACTGTACAGGAGTCTGAAGATAGTTCTAATGACAGCCCGGAAGACAGCTCCAGTCCCCAGGAGTATGAAACCTCCCCTGAAAATGGCTGTCATTCCCAAAAGCATAGAAAAAGAAAAAATCATCATTAGGTTTTATGCCTGCAGCATACCAGCGCAGGCAGCTGTTACAGTAAGCTTACAGACACAATATGGCGGCATGAAAGTTTTTCCAGCCGCCTTGTTTATTTTATTCTTGATTATAATCAGCTATCCGACTGCAAAGGTCATCTCGGCTCCTGCCACAAGCTTCCCGTCCACAGTTGCTTTGGCTGTGCCAACTCCCACAGGTCCTTTCTGTTTTACAATCTCCAGCTCCAAGGTAAGCACATCTCCGGGAACTACCTTCTTTCTGAATTTGGCTTTATCGATTCCTCCAAAATAAACGGTCTTTCCCTTGTTCTCCGGCTGGCTTAAAATAGCCACCGCACCTGTCTGTGCCAGCGCCTCCAAAATCAGCACTCCCGGCATAACCGGCTCCTGAGGAAAATGTCCGTTAAAAAATGGTTCATTATAAGTAACACATTTCTTTCCCACTGCCCGTTTTCCGGGTTCTAATTCCTCAATCCAGTCCAGCAGCAGAAACGGCTGACGATGGGGAATGATTTCCATAATTTCTTTAATATCCATTACCATAATTTTATTCCTCATACTTCTTAATCAGAATGCTTGCATTATGTCCGCCGAAACCAAGAGAGTTGGACAAAGCATAGGTAAACTCCATCTCTATTCCATGACCCTGTACATAATCCAGATCCAGCTCTTCATCCGGATTTTTCAGTCCCCTGGTCTCATGGATAAAGCCCTCTTCCATCTCTTTTACACAGGTAATAAATTCTACCGCACCGGCTGCACCGAGCAGATGGCCTATCATAGATTTGGTGGAATTAATCTTCATATTCTTTGCATGTCCGCCGAACGCCAGCTTGATGGCGCGGGTCTCAAAAAGGTCATTGTGATGGGTACTTGTTCCATGGGCATTGATATATGTGATATCCTCCATCGCTGCGCCGGACTCCTCCACTGCACGCTTCATGGCAATAGCTGCGCCCATACCATCCTCTGCCGGGGAGGTAATGTGATATGCATCGCTGGTTGCGCCATATCCAACCACTTCTGCCAGAATTTTTGCTCCTCTTGCCCTTGCATGCTCCAGTTCCTCCAGAACTACCACTCCGGCTCCCTCACCCATGACAAATCCGTCGCGCTCCTTATCAAACGGTATGGAACAGCGATCCGGATCCTGGCTTCCTGACAGGGCAGTCAATGCCGCAAATCCGGCTACTCCTATGGGTGTAATAGAGCTTTCTGTACCGCCTGCCAGCATCACATCCGCATCCCCTGTCTGAATACTTCTGTATGCCTCGCCGATAGAGTGAGTCCCGGTTGCACACGCAGTTACCACATTTAAGCTCTTACCCTTCAGTCCGTAGGCAATGGATACATTTCCTGCCGCCATATTGGAAATCATCATGGGAACAAGCAGTGGGTTCACACGGCTTGGTCCCTTCTGAACCAGTTTTGTGTACTCCCTCTCTACCGCATCCAGGCTTCCGATACCGGAACCAATAGAGCAGCCTACGCGGTACGGGTCCTCTTTCTCCATATCCAGCCCGGCCTGTTCCATAGCCTCCTTTGCAGCCGCTACCGCATACTGAGAAAACGGCTCCATTCTTTTGGCAGCCTTAAAGTCCATAAATTCTTTTGCCACAAAACCTTTTACTTCAGCAGCCACATGAGCTTTATATTCCGTTGCATCAAATTTTGAAATCATTCCAAACCCATGATTTCCCGCCTTCACATTTTCAAAAAAGTCCTTTACATTCAATCCAAGGGGAGTAATTGCCCCCATTCCCGTCACTACTACTCGTCTCATCAGATTGCCATACCTCCGTCTACACTGATAATCTGTCCGGTTATATAAGATGCTTTCTCAGATGCCAGATACGCTACCATAGACGCGATATCCTCCGGCTTTCCAAAATGCCCCAGCGGAATCTGCGCTGTCACCGCATCTTTTATACTGTCAGAGAGCATCCGGGTCATATCTGTATCCACAAAACCCGGCGCAACTGCGTTCACTGTAATTCCGCGGCTTGCCAGCTCTCTTGCCATCGTCTTGGTCAGACCAATGATACCTGCCTTGGATGCTGCATAGTTTGCCTGTCCCGCGTTGCCCAGAATGCCGGACACAGAAGTAATATTGATGATTCTTCCGGAACGCTGCTTCAGCATCTGACGGCTGACTGCTTTAATGGTGTTAAAGCATCCTTTTAGATTTGCACTGATAACCGCGTCAAAATCCTCTTCTGTCATCTTCATAATCAGATTATCCCTTGTAATGCCGGCATTGTTCACCAGAATATCCAGACGGCCGTAAATCCCGATAAGCTCTTTTATCATGGTATCGGCGGCCTTGGTGTCTGCCACATTGCACTGATAAGCCGCTGCAGCCGCCCCAAGGGCCTTGATTTCTTCCACTGTCTGTTCGGCTCTTTCTTTGGAGCCATTGTAATTTACAATTACAGTCGCGCCGTCCGCTGCCAGTGCCAAAGCAATCGCCCTTCCGATTCCCTTTGCCGCTCCCGTAACAAGAGCAATCTTATCCTCTAACATACGTCCTCTCCTCCCATTATTGCTGTAACCTTCTCAAAATCAGCTATATTTTCAATGTTCATCATCTTCACGTCACGGCTGAGCTTACGCATAAACCCTGACAGCGTCTTGCCCGGGCCTATTTCAATAAAGGTATCTACACCATCTTTCAGCATCCGCTCCATGGACTGCTGCCAGCGGACGCCGGAGGCCACCTGTCTGCACAGCAAAGACTTTATTTCTTCTGTAGATGTCACATAATCGGCAGTTACATTTGTAATATAAGGAATGGTAAATTCCTTCAGCTTCACCCCGGCAAGAACCTCGCCCAGCTTCTCCCCCGCTCCTGCAAGCATCGGAGAATGGAAAGGACCGCTTACCTTCAGCCTTACAGTCCGCTTTGCGCCTGCTGCCTTCAGCGCCTCGCACGCGGCTTCCACTGCTCCCTCTTCTCCGGTAATTACAATCTGTCCCGGACAGTTATAGTTGGCAATAGATACAATGCCGTGAATTCCCTGACAGACTTCCTCGATAACTCCGGCGTCCAGCGCAAGAACGGCAGCCATCGCGCCGCCCGAAGGTACTGCTTCCTGCATCAGAATTCCCCTTCTGCGCACTACCCTGAACGCATCGTCTAACTCCATTGCCCCGGAGGCCGCCAAGGCGCCGTATTCCCCAAGGCTTAAGCCTGCATTCACATCAGAAGTAATACCCTGCTGCTCCACTGCCTTTAGAATGGCTGTTTCCACAGCAAGCATACAGATCTGGGTATATTCTGTCTGATTCAGCTGCTCATTTTCTTCAAAACAAAGCTTCGCAATATCCAGCCCGGAGGCTTCTGAAGCAATATCAAATACTTCCCTGCATACGGGAAAAGCTTTGTAAAAATCCTGACCCATGCCCACATACTGCGCCCCCTGGCCCGGAAATATAAATGCGGTTTTTCTCATATCCTTAATCCCCTTACAAATTTTGAAGCTCAAAGCTTTTACTTTGAAACAAGGCTGCCGCACCCAGTCGCACAGCAGCCTGTTCTGTTTATCTTATTTTAGTTTTAATAAATTTTCTGCCTGATCCATAATCTCGTCCACAATTTCCCGGCAGCTCTGACGTTTGGTCACCATACCTGCAATCTGACCGGCAAGCACAGAGCCGTTATCTGTATCGCCTTCCACAACTGCCTTTCTGAGTCCTCCCAGCGTCAGCTTCTCAAGCTCCTCAAAGGATGCCCCTGCCTCCTCCAGCTTCAGATATTCACGTGTCATCTTATTGCGGAGCCCTCTCACCGGATGCCCATGACTTCTTCCGGTAACTTCAGAATCAATATCCTTCGCCTTCAGAATACGGTTTTTATAATTCTCGTGAATTGTACACTCGTCAGACACACAGAAGCGGGTTCCCATCTGCACGGCCTCAGCACCCAGCATCATAGCCGCCGCAAAACCTCTTCCGTCCGCAATTCCGCCTGCCGCAATTACCGGGATGGATACCGCATCCACGGTCTGGGGAACCAGCGTCATAGTAGTGGCCTGCCCGATATGTCCGCCGGACTCGGTCCCCTCTGCTACAACGGCATCTGCTCCGCAGCGCTCCATACGTTTTGCAAGAGCTACGGAAGCAATCACCGGAATTACCCTGATGCCTGCCGCCTTCCACTGCTCCATATATTTCTCCGGATTTCCGGCTCCGGTTGTTACTGCCGTAACACCCTCTTCCACAACCAGCTTCGCAATCTCATCCGCAAAGGGACTGAGCAGCATAATATTTACGCCAAACGGCTTATCGGTCAGGCTCCTTGCCTCCCGGATATAATTTCTTACCACATCCGCCGGCGCATTTGCCGCACCGATCATTCCGAAGCCTCCTGCTTCCGATACGGCAGCAGCCAGATGAGATTCTGCCACCCATGCCATACCGCCCTGAATAATCGGCTTTTCTATTCCCAGCAATTCAGTAACTCTTGTTTTCATATCAGAACCTGCTTTCTTACTCTTCTACGCCGTTAGATTTCAGATAAGCTATAACAGCTCCTACTGTGGTAATTTTCTCCAGCTCCTCAGAAGGAATCTCAATTTCATACTCCTCCTCCAGAGCCATTACCAGCTCAAACAGATCCAGAGAATCCGCTCCAAGATCCTCCTTGAAAGAAGTCTCTTCTGTAATATCTGCTGCATCCGCGTTCAACTGTTCTGCTACCATTTCTTTAATTTTTTCTAACATTTTTTTCTCCTTTATTTTCAATCGTTTTTTATACATATTTATTTTGACACTCAAAGTATATGAGCTAAAAAAAGATTTGTCAAGCACTTTCTTATACGAAGGTATTCAGCTATACCAAATTAAACATCGAATATTAAAAAGCCTCGAATCACACAGCCTGTCACCACTCCAGCAGGCACGCTCCCCAGGTCAGTCCCGCGCCGAATCCGGACAGCACCAGCTTATCCCCCTTCTGAAGCTTCCCCTCCTCATTCATCTGAGCCAGAAGAATCGGCAGACTGGCTGCAGAGGTGTTTCCGCACTGGGCCAGGTTCATAGGAAACTTATCCTCCGGCTGCCCAAGGCGCTTTGCCACAGACTGAATAATTCTGCTGTTTGCCTGATGCAAAACAAAATACTTCACTTCATCCCCGGACACTCCCGCCTTTTGAAGGACATCCTCCACACATACAGGCACTGTTCTGACTGCAAACTTAAATACTGCCTGTCCGTCCATACGCATATATCCGGGCTGCCCTGCAGTCTTACACAGCGGATTTCCGTTCGGCCGCCCCTGGCAGAAAAGCACCTCCCATCTGCTGCCGTCACTTCCTAATGACTGAGAGAGAACTCCTCCTTTTTCCGAAGCCTGCAGCACGGCTGCCCCTGCCCCGTCCCCGAACAGAATGCAGGTGCTCCTGTCCGTCCAGTCCACAAGCTTTGACAAGGTTTCCGCGCCAACTATTAAAGCATTCCGGCAGAAGCCGCTTTTGATAAATGCGTCTGCAATATGTACCGCATATAAAAAACCCGAACATGCCGCATTGATGTCAAATGCCAGAGCCCCGGACAACCCTAACTCTGCCTGTACACGGCATGCCGTGCTCGGCGTCTCTGTATCGGAGCTGATCGTTGCCACAATTAAAAGCCCGATCTCTTCCGCACGAAGTCCGGAGGCCGCGAGGGCCTTTCTGGCCGCATCCGCCGCCATGGACGTGGTGGTCTCCTCTCTGGCCAGATGTCTGGCCCGGATGCCGGTGCGTTCTGCAATCCATTCATCACTCGTCTCTACCAGTGTGGCCAGATAATCGTTATCTGCCACATATACCGGCAGTTGAAAGCCGGTTCCAATGATTTTCGCGTTCATGCTGTATCCTCTTTATTTATTTTGATATTCAAAATATTTTGAATAAAGTATATACGGGAAGGAAATCTTTGTCAAGTATCTTTCCATTTGAGTTTCTATACAAAAAAACCAGTCACATAATTTTTCCGTCTGTATCCGTACTTAAGCCTTATGAAAAAACCGGCAGAGGGCGGTAAGTAACTGCTCTCTGCCGGTTCGGCTCTTTAATTCAGATATTTCAGCGGATTCACCTGGGAGCCGTTAATCAATATCTCAAAATGCAGATGCGGCCCGGTGCTCCTTCCGGTATTGCCGCTCAATGCAATTTTCTGATTTTGCTCCACCTTCTGCCCGGCAGATACAAGAATTTTGCTCAGGTGCCCGTAACGGGTCTGCCTTCCGTCCGGATGGCGCAGCAGTACGCAGTATCCATAGCCGCTCGCCCATCCTGCGCTCACAACGGTTCCTCCGCAGGAGGCCCGGACGGCTGTCCCGGTGGGCACTGCCCAGTCGATACCCTTGTGCATGCGGCCCCAGCGCCACTTGAATGTGGATGTCAGCGTTCCTCCGGTAATAGGCTTAATATAAGTGGGAGGTGTCTGGGTTCCCTTCTCAATAATCTCCGGAACCGGCTCTACTATCACATTTTCCGCTATCATTTCACGTCCGGTCTCCGCATTGTTCTTGGATGTCGTCAGAACTGTCACCTCATGATGCCCTGCTACCGCCTCCTGGCGCACCACCCTTTCCGTCGTATACCAGCTGTCATTTTCTATGTACTGCGTTTCCGCATAATAATCTTCCTCATAGGTAGACTGTGCCGTGGAAAGGATAGACAGCTCAGGCTCGGGCACGCTGATAACAATCTCGTCCCCGATATGCAGCATCGCGTCCCTGGTCAGCCCCGGATTCAGGGTCAGTACTTCGTCTACAAGATACCCCCGGCTGTTGGCAATGACGGACAGGGTATCCCCTGCCTGCACCTCATAAGTCTGGTTTTTTTCCTTCTCTTTAGTCACCAGATCCACAGCCTCTGATAATTCTGTCAGATGATCCGCATCAATATAGGCTTCGGCAATCTCCACCTTCTCAAAAAAATCCAGCTTCTTTAATCCGTCCCCCTCCGGAATCTCTCCCTTAGGAGACACCTGAATGGTAAACGCATTCAGCTCCCGGCTGGTATCCGAAATAACCTCAACCTGAAACAAACCATCCGGATCATACGGCTTCATAGCCTCGGTCAAAAGCGTCTTTACCTCATCCATAGAAGCCAGATTCACTGTAAATTCATTTACCTTCACTAGATAATACTTCTGCTTTGCAGTCTTTACCTTCTCCTGAAGCAGATCATAGATAACTGTCTGAAGCTCCTCCTGCTCCAGAGTAGAACCAATCAGTTTTTCCGCCTGCCGGAAGTCACAGTCCACATTTGCAAGTACAAGTCTTTGTGTTTCCCTGGCAATCATAGCACGGGCATCCAGAAACGCCTTGTCCACAATCGCCGGATCCGAAACTGCTCCGATCACTTCCCCGTCCAGCAGAACCTCACAGTAGGTTGTCTCCATCCCGAATGTGTTTCCCAGAATGGGGACATAACACAGCAGGACCGTGCAGCAGAACATAGCCGATATGGCATATTTTAATCTAAATTTTTTCCCGAATAAACTTTTCTTACGCATATAGTTTGTTAAAATCCTTACTTTTTCTTATTATGAGATTTCTTTGCCGGCCTGCGCACAGAAAACCCAAAGCTTCCGGCCTTTTTCCCCAATTCATAATATGCTCCGTGGGAATAGGCAATCAGGCCGGCCCGGCTTAATTCAAATTTTCCTTTTTCATCCAGATAACGTTCGTCTGCCGTAACATTCGTCACCCGGGCCAGAAACAGGTCATGGCTGCCAAGAGATGTTACCTCTGTTACCACACATTCAATATTAACCGGACTTTCTGCAATCCCCGGAGTCTTTACTGTACGGGACGCAAGCTCTGTAAGCCCCGTTTCTTTGTATTTATCTGTATCACGGCCCGAACGTACACCACAGTAGTCTGCCGCGCGCACCAGATCCTTTGTCACAAGATTAATCACAAACTCTCCTGTTTCTTTCAGAATGGCATAAGAATACCTTTCCTTTCTCACAGAGACAGACACCATTGCCGGAGAAGAACAGACTGTTCCCGCCCATGCAATCGTAATAATATTTGGTCTTTCTCCCGGTCGCTGACAGCTTACCATTACCGCAGGCACCGGATACAGCATATTCCCTGGTTTCCAATTTTGCTTTGCCATTTCTTCCTCCAAAACAAAAGCTCTTCTTATTTTACTGACATTCGTAAAATTTTACAAGACATAATTCAAATTAAACATTGAAGAACCGCTTCTTTCATATTATACTAGAGTTAAATTTATTCTTTATTTTATTTAAGAAAGGACGTGGAAAAACCTATGAACTACCCACTATCGCTCCGAAAGCTTTCCTATTTTCTTTTAGGACTCTGTATGTCGTTACTGCTGTTCAGCAGCCGGACAACTGAGGCACTGGCAGCGGAAACCTCTGTCGTAGAAGGCGACACCAGTGGAATTATCCAGGCCGGAGGGCTTCTGAAGGAAAAGACGCCCGACAAGCTCAGGAAATTTCAGGCTGTGAATCCGGAAGGAGCCGAAAAGACAATTGAAAATGGCCTGAAAAACTTTAAATCTTCCATTGATATCAGCGCCTACCATTTTGAGCGCTATGAATTTCAGGAGTTTTTTCAGGAATTTGTAAACCGCCATCCTGAATTTTTCTATATTTCAAACCGTTACAGCATCAGCCTTTCCGGAAATTATGTGAATGCATTATTTGTTTATTATGTGAATCCCAGCACCGGACAGGAAACTACCAATACCAGCGAATTAAAAAAAGCGGTCAATACCTATGAAAATACAGTTAAGGAAATCCTTTCCTATGTGAACTCTTCCTGGTCGCCTCTGGAAAAGGCTCTGTATCTTAACGATTACCTTACAATAAACTGCCAATATGATCTTACCTATAAAAACTATGATGCCTATGATGCTCTTGTCTCCAAAACTGCCGTATGCCAGGGCTATACGCTGGCATATATGGATTTGCTGAAGCGGCTGGGCATTCCCTGCGAGGCTGTAAGCAGTAATTCCATGAATCATATATGGAATCTCGTTAAAATCAATGGCTCCTGGTATCATGTGGATACTACATGGAACGACCCGACACCGGACTACTGCGGTTATACAGGACATAGCTTTCTGCTGAAGAGTACCTCCTGGTTCCTTACCCAGGGAGAGCATTCCGCATCGGATTATGTATATTCCGGCTCTTTAAAAGCTTCTGATGCCAGCAACAGCAGCTATGACAATTATTTCTGGAATTCCGTATGCTCCCCCTTCGGGTATTATAACGGACACTGGTATGCAAATATCAACCATTCCCTGAAGGAGTTTACCGGAAGCAGTACCGGTCTGAAGGAAACACGGACGCTTGCGACTCTTGATAACGCAGGGTATCCCTACGGCAACGGCAGCGTATTTGCCAATATGTTTTATTACTCAACTCCCATAAGCATTCAGGCTGTAGACCTTGCAACCGGGCAGAAGGTTTCTCCTGCTATCTACACCCTGACAGCCGCGGAGCAGGCAAACGGCAAAATTTATGGATTCTTCATCGGAGCGGACGGCACTCTGGAATACAGACTGTCACAGAGCCCCAGCGAGGCCGGAACCCATAAGAGAATTTCCATCCACTCCCATAAGTTCGGAAGCTGGACAGTCCAGAAGGCAAGTACCTGTACAGAAACCGGGCAGCGCAGCCGTTCCTGCACCATATGCGGTTACAACGAGAAGCAGACCACTCCGGCAACCGGTCATGTACATACTAAAACTACAACGAAGGCTGCGACCTTCCTGAAAAAAGGCTCCTCCAAGACGGTATGTAAGGACTGCGGAAAGACTATAAAAACCAAGACCCTCGCCAAAGTAAAATGCAAAAAGGGTCAGAGCTACACAGTCGGAAACTATAAATATAAGATTGTATCCGCCAAAATCGACGGCAAAGGAACTGTGGCATTTGCAGGACTTGCAAAGAATGTAAGTAAAGTAAACATCAAGGATACCGAAACCATTCTGGGCGTAAAATTCAAAGTTGTTCAGATTGCCAATAAGGCTCTTAAGAACAAAACCTCTGTCACCTCCGTCACTGTCGGAAAGAATGTACACACTATCGGAACAGAGGCATTTTACGGAGCCAAGAAGCTGAAAACAATCACCATTAAATCCACGAAGCTTAAAAAGGTTGGTTCCAATGCATTAAAGAATATCAATTCAAAGGCAAAAATCAAGGTTCCGAAGGCAAAGCTTAAAAGTTATAAGGCTCTGCTGAAAGGAAAAGGCCAGAAGAAAACAGTAAAAATCTATTAAACACATTAAAGGGGACATTAACAGTCCCCTTTTTTATGCCACATAATCTTTTAAAATACTTTCCAGCGCAGAACCGCTGCTTGTATGACAGCGGACCACGTCAATATTTTTCTTCTTAGCCTCTTCCACCGCCGTTTTTACCATTTTATGAGATACGGTATTCGTAAACAAAATAAAAAGATCCGGCGACCCCATCTGTTTATCCATACTGGCGGACATCTGGGTAAATACCTTTGCCTTACATTTATAGCTTTTGCAGATTTTCATATACTGACATACCATCCGGTCATGTCCTCCTACAATAACAACACTCATGGGCAGCTCCTCCTTGTTCTGCTTTCCTCCAATTTCCTTTTCATTTTTTATCCCCCTTATAAGTTAGTTTATGCTAATTAGTTACTACTAACTTATAATAACAGAATTATCAAAAAAAAGCAACAGCGCTGTTTAAGAAACTTTCTTACAAGCGCTGCCGCCTCTTTCTATTCGCTCAGATCTCCGTATGCAACCATCGGCGTGCCCTTAATAATATTCAGGCTGACCGTCTGGTAGAGAAGAACTCCGTCATTTTCCGCATAGCATTCCTCCAGAAGATTTCCGAGATAATCCCGGATTATTCCAAGCAATGTTCCTTTGGAAAACCTGTCGCCCGGCCTGCAGGCCGGATACCAAAGCCCGGTATGCCCGGCATTTAAAAAATGTCCGGCAGCAATCCTCTGGGGAACGTTTGCCCGCTGTTTCACAGGCCCCGGGAGAACCTTTAGCAGACGAAGAACATTCCGCACATCCTCTTTATCTTCCTCTACTTCCTCTCTGTTCCATAAAGACCTGCACCCTCTCTCAATCAGGATTCCGGGAATCCCCATACTGCCGGCCTCATTATAAGCCCCTCCGGACGGATTTTTTGTCGCATAGCTGTATGCCACATTCACCACCCTTGCCATAGCCTCGGATGCATCGTTTACTTCTGGTTTTGCTGCTCCCAGCGTATAAACATGCGGGTACAGCTCCTCATAACCATCCCCGCAGTGAAGATCCACATAGTAATCTGCCAGGGAAAACAGCTTTTTCACCATAGTATGACAGATCTTTTCTGTCAGCGTTCCGGACGGATTTCCCGGAAATTCTCTGTTGATGTTCTTTCCGTCCTCATATACGGTACTCATAGTCCGGTGCTCGAATCCTGAACGGTTAATCAGCGGCAGAATGATCACATTTCCGCAGAGCGCCGCTGCCTCCAGCTCCCGGGAAAGCTCCATAGCCGCCTGAATCCCCACATATTCTGCATTATGGATTCCTCCCGTGACCAGCACGGTAGGCCCTTCCCCGCTGCCGCAGATCAACGTCGCCGGAACCTGCATGTCTGTGTTCATAATATTCATATACCCGGATATCTTTTCTCCCGGGCGGGCAGTCAACTGTCCTAATGTGAGTTCTTTCTTCATTTCTCTGCTTATTCCTTCCCCATATGTTCTTTTACATAATTAATAAATTTCACAGCCTCCAAGGAAAGCTCATCCCGTTTTCTTTTCACATATCCGAAAATAATGCTTTCCTCATTCCCTTTAATAGGGATTCCACGTATTTCTTCACAGCCTGCAGATACCTGGTGCATACCGCATCCGATAGTACACAGCTCCGTCTCAAGAAGCATATGGAGCATCAGATGCCTGCTGTTTGTCACCATGACCTGTCCCCGGCGTTTGTAATACTGATAATCTTCATTCCTCTGAATCAGATTAATACTCAAAAAATCCTGGTCATCCTTTGTCTGTATATAATTCAGATCCCGCAATTCCTTATTTGTTACAAATGCAGCATGATACAGCGGGCTTTTGGGACCCAGAAACAAAACCGGTTCCGTTCTCTTTAATTCCATAAATTCCAGATGCTTATATTCCAGCATCTGCCTAAAACCGGTTATCTGATTCCGATGCACATAAACAAAGCCCAGTTCTGCCCGGTGCCGGTGCAGTGCCTGAAGTATCCCTTCCACATCGTCTTCTATATACTGAACCCGGAAGCCATTTGCCAGCTCATCTGTATAGAAGCAGCCAAACATGGATGCCAGCCAGTCGCTGGATCTGGCTGCCACACAGAACGTAGAGACATTCCGCGCTTCCAGCATATTCTGAATCTTTTCTGACTCAACCAAAATACGACAGGCATAGTCATAGACCCTTTTGCCTGCCTCTGTCGCCTCCACTCCCCGGGCCTTCCGTTCCAGAAGCTCCACCTGAAGTTCTGTCTCCAGAGATTTAATAGTCTTGCTGATATGAGGCTGGGAGGTATATAATACCTCCGCAGCCTTCTTAAAACTTCCGCTGTCCACGCTGGCAACGAAATACTGTAACTGCTTTAAATCCATTTTACTTTGCCTGATTATTTTCTGTATAAAATCCGGACAGAATTCAATACGCACAGCATTGCAACACCTGTATCCGCAAAAATCGCCATCCACATGGATGCAAATCCGCAGAGGCCAAGTACCATAACAATCACCTTAATTACCAGTGCAAATACAACGTTCTGCCAGGAAATAACACTGGTGGAACGAGCGATTGCCACTGCCTGCGGAATGGATTCCATACTGGAGGTCATAAATACTACATCCGCCGCTTCAATTGCCGCGTCAGCCCCGTTTCCCATAGCTGCCCCTACATCTGCTCCGGCCAGCACCGGCGCGTCATTAATACCGTCGCCTACAAACATAACACTGCCGTAAGTGTTTCGGATCAGATTCAGCTCCGTCAGCTTGTCCTGTGGAAGCAGTTTTGCATGCACCTCATCAATTCCTGTCTCTGCCGCAACCGCCTGTGCACTGTCCTGCGCGTCTCCAGTCAGCATCGCTGTGGTAATATTCTGTTTCTTAAGCTTTGCAACCGCAGCCTTTGCATCCGATTTAATGGTATCCGAGATCACAACATGTCCTGCATAAATACCGTTTACCGCAATCAGCACCTCTGAACCAAACGCAGTCCTTTTATATTTATCAAGACGAATTCCAAACTTATCCATCAGCTTCCGGTTTCCGCAGAGAAGCTCGCCTTCTGTAAGTGTCGCACGAATACCGTGTCCGGCGATTTCTTCCAGAGCTGTGGGATTTTCCAGTTCCAGCCCCTTCTGCTTTGCGGCAGCTACTATACTGACGCCAATTGGGTGCGTGGATACCTGCTCACAGCTGGCGCACATCTGAAGCATCTGATCCGGACTGAAGCCGCTGTCGGAAATAACCTGCTGCACCACAAAGTTACCTTCGGTAATTGTGCCGGTCTTGTCCATAACTACTGCATTTACATGGCTAAGCGCCTCCAGAGACACCCCTCCTTTAAAAAGAATGCCCTTTTTAGAGCCTGCGCCGATACCGGAAAAAAATGCCAGAGGAACACTTAGTACCAGCGCGCACGGACAGCTCATTACCAGGAAGGTAAGCGCCGTATAGATCCATTCAGACCATTTTCCGGTAATAATGGACGGGACAACAGCAGTAAATAAGGATAGCACCACTACAAACGGCGTATAGATTCTTGCAAATTTAGTAATGAAACGGTCAATCTGCGGCTTGCTTGCCGCCGCATTCTCTACGGAATCCAAAATACGGGTCACCATAGATTCTTCCAGCATCTTTTCCACACGAAGCTTTAGCTGTCCGGAAGTGTTTACACATCCGGAGACCACTTCGTCTCCAAAGCCGACCCCTACCGGCACCGGCTCGCCCGTAATCGGGGAGGTATCCACACGGCTCTCTCCCTCTATAACAACACCGTCCAGAGGAATCCGATCACCGGGACGAACCAGCAGTATATCCCCTACCTGTGCGTCCTGCGCCGGGATTGTCTGAACCTCTTCTCCAACCAGCAGGTTAACCACCTCCGGACGCATATCTACTGCATCCATAATCTGGTTGCGGCTCTTTTCCACAGCCACATGCTCAAAATACTCACCAATACGGTAAAACAGAATAACGCCTGCCGCCTCTGCATATTCACCAATGATAAGAGCGCCTAAAGTAGCAACTGTCATCAGGAAGTTTTCATCAAACACCTGACCCTTCAGCAGGTTTTTCACCGCGGTCATAACAATTTTATAGCCCAGAACTACATATGCCAGCACAAAACATATATCCAGGAGCATCGTATCCGGAAGAATTCCCATATGCTCCAGAAGCTCTCCTCCAAGAAAGAGAACGCCTCCTAATACTACCTGAGTCAACGTTTTGGCATTATCGGAAATGTCCTTTTTGCCCGTTCTTCCCACATCACTGCTTAAAGTATCTTTGCTCTTCGGCGAATTATCTTTTTCTGTTACTACAACCTCAGATTCAATAGAAGCGCAGATCTGCCGAATCTGCGGAAGATACCTGTCCGGGCTTTTTGCAGTCAGGCGAAGCTGTTTGGTGGCGAAGGTAATTGTAGCATCCGATACTCCGTCCAGACTGCGGATCTTTTTTTCCATCTTTGCCGCACAGTTGGCGCATCCGAGATTTTCCAATATATAGGTTTTGGTCTTATATGCTCCCGGAAGAGAACCGCCCCTTGGCACTACTTTTACCTCCGACTCAATGGAAGTACAAATATCCTGAATCCTCGGAAGCAGCTCTGCATGATTTTCGGCAGAGAGCCTCAACTGCTTGGTAGTGAAGGTAATCGTGGCATACTTAACCCCCGGCAGCTCTTTAATCCTCTTCTCCATCTTTGCCGCGCAGTTGGCGCATCCAAGGTTCTCCAGAATATATACCCGCTTCTCCAGGCCGTCATCCGGCATATTGCAGGTGCAGTTTGAAAGGCTCTCGCCGCATACGTCGCAGTACTCCGCGTGGGGATGGCATAATTCACAATCACAGTTCTCCGGATGGCCTTCCACATGATGATGCGTCTCATGGCTATGAGTGTGGTCATGACCGCATCCGCATCCGTCTTCATGTTCGTGATCATGGTGGTGATGTTCGTGGTCATGGCCGCATCCG
The DNA here is from genome assembly GCA_910585465.1 of uncultured Lachnospiraceae bacterium. GTDB lineage: Bacteria > Bacillota > Clostridia > Lachnospirales > Lachnospiraceae > Hominiventricola. The sequence goes on from CAJUEW010000017.1 coordinate 23,511, forward strand.
CACCCGTCTTCTTTTTTCAGTTCTTCGCTCATAGGAACCTCCTTCCCAATTCTTACAGTCTGTGACAATTACATTACCTTCTTGGTCACGGCTGCTTTGCTCTTCTGGCTTTTGCCTCCTCAAAGCTATAAGCGCCGGCCAGCGCTTCCAAATCCTCAAGCGTGGCATCCGGATTATAGTTTTTACATACCCTGTAAAGATCTTCATAATTATATGCATTGATTTCAATGCTGGAAGACATTTCATATTTTTTCTCATAGTCCTCCGCATTCTCTGATGTCCAGAAGCCCTGAATTACATGAAACGCTTTTCCGTCAGCCTCGCGGAATTCTGATGCATAACCATTCAGCGCATTGTACATGGCTGCAAAAGACGGCCCGATAATGGAACGGTATTTTCCCGTCAGATAGTCCAGATTACCGTTGGTAAACAACTTCCAGTTCGCATCACTATAGCAGTCTATCAGACCAAATTTGGCTCCTGCTTTCACAATATCCGACTCCATATCAAATACCGGAAGTACAGCCAACACTATTCCATACCGATCTGTCTCATATTCGGCCTTTGCCCGTTCCCGAAATGCATCACGGCTTAAGTATCCCGGGCAGATACAAACCGTCAAAGCACCGGCCTGTACATGCTCAATATTTTCAGAGGCCGCCAGCTCCTGCGTATCTTTGTCAAAGGCCACTCCATATGCTTCCTGAAGCGCGTCCAGAATCCCCATGGTACGCAGACGGTGCATCTCATTGCCTATAGAAGCGCCGCCGCTTAAAATGAAATATTCATCATTTTCGGCATTTTCAGCAAAATAAGCCCCCATCTCCGCACCGGCCTGATATTCAATCTCATTGCCGGGACCTACAACACCGAGAAAATACTCATTATCCGACGCCTCCTCAAAGGCTTCATCAGACACACTTCCGGATGCCATCATGTAATAAATATGATGTTCCGCGCAAAGATTTACCTCCGCCTCCAAATCATAGCTGTTAAAGGACATAATACCTTCTACACCATTCTCCGCGGCAGACCTGATAAACTGCATCGCCTCCTCCGGGGATGCTACCGTATCGGAATAAAGGAAATCTACATCCTCAAAACAGTTTTCAATATAATTTTCCAGATAATCTTTAAAGTCAATTACCTCATTGTCTGTTCTGCTGTAAACCAATACACCGATTTTATGAACCGAGGTCTTTTCTGAAGCCTTCTCCGCCGTACGATCACTGCTATTGCTGTTCCCGCGAATACTGCCGCCGCATGCTGCAAGGCCGTATGCAAGGCAGATTATAAGCGCCAGACTAATCTTCTTTTTCATACATTTCCTCCTCCGGCATATAAATAACACGCTACCTGATGGCCTTCACCCATATCCTTCAAAGACGGACGCTCCTTCCTGCATATCTCCACACAGCGGCCGCATCTGTCCTGAAACGGGCAGCCGGCGGGAACATCCAGCGGACTTGGCGCTTCGCTCTCGATACTTTCAATCTTTTTGGAAAAGTCCATGTTCAGGTCAAATACCGCTCCCAGCAACGCCTGTGTATATGGATGCAGCGCCTTGGAACTGATATCCTCCGCCGGAAGCACCTCAACAATATTTCCCAGATACATAACTGCGATCTGATGTGCAAAGGACTGGATCAGACCAAGGTCATGCGCAATAAATCCAATGGCAATATTTCTCTTCTTCTGAAGCCCTACTACAAGCTCAATGATCGTCTTTTGAACGGATACATCCAATGCGCAGGTCGCTTCATCCATCACGATAATCTCCGGCTCCAGTGCAATGGCTCTGGCAATCGCAATTCTCTGACGCTGCCCGCCGGACATGTTGTGGGGATAACGATCCGCAAAATTTCCCGGCAGATCCACCATCTCCAGATATTTTCGTGCTACTGCATCCTTTTCACCTGCCTTAATTCGGTGAAAGTTCATCAGCGGCTCACAAATAATATCCCGGATCTTCATCTTTGGATTGAAGGAAGCGGAGGGATCCTGAAATACCATCTGGATATACTGGCGGTTCCGGCGCAGCTCCTCTCCCTTTAATTTGGTTATATCTTTTCCATGGAACAATATTTCTCCTTCCGTCGGAGTGTCCAAAGATACAAGAAAACGCATAAACGTACTTTTTCCGCATCCGGACTCGCCCACCAGGCCAAGAGTCCTGCCCCTGTACAGCTTCAGACTGATGTCATTGCAGGCTGTCAGCGTGCGGTTATCAGAGGCCGGAAATTTCCGGGTTATATGGTTTGCCTCGAGTATTACATCCCTTTCATCAAACATAACGCACACCTCCCAGTGAAGGAACTGCATCCAGAAGTCTTTTCGTGTACTCGTTCTGTGACTCGTGAAGTATATGCTCCCTGGAGCCCCTGTCCTCAATGATTCCCTCTTTCATCACGACCATATAGTCGGACATATAAGCGGCCACGCCCAGGTTGTGGGTCACTACAATGATACTGGCGCCGAACTCATCCCTCAGCTCCATAAACTGCCGGATAATCTGCGCCTGAGTCGTCACATCCAGCGCGCTGGTCGGTTCATCGGCCAGCAGAAGCTTAGGCTGATAGGTCATACCCATCGCAATGCCGACTCTCTGTCGCATACCGCCGGAAAGCTGGAACGGATAGCTTTTCATAATATTGTCACCGTTGGGCAGGCGCATTCGCTCCAGCATCTTAATCCCCTTATCCCTTGCATCCTTTTTGGAAATGTTCTCGTGAGTGCGGATATATTCCACAAAGCAGTCGCCAATTTTTCTGGTAGGATTCATCATAGCCCCGGAATCCTGGAAAATCATGGAAATTTCCGTCCCCCGAAGCTTTCTCCAGTCCTCCTTTGATTTATTCAGCAGAGTCTCTCCTTCAAAGAGAATGTCTCCCCCGGTCACCTTACCGCCGCCGGCAAGAAGTCCCAGCACCGCGCGGATAACGGTTGTCTTGCCGCTTCCGCTCTCACCCACAATACTGCAAATCTGTCCCTGCTCAAGACTTAAACTAACATTCTGTACAGTAGGTACGCTTTTATAGGAAATTGTCACATTTTTTAATTCCAGCAACGCCATATTTCACGCACCCCCTTACTCATTTTTCGGATCCAGAATGTCCCGGAGACTGTCTCCAAGCATATTAAATATCACAACCGTAACAAAAATCGCCAGTCCCGGGAACACCATCAGCCATGGAGCGGACTGCATATATGCACGCCCCTCGTTCAGCATCAGTCCCCATTCAGGAGCAGGCGCTTTTGCGCCAAAGCCCAGAAAAGACAGGGCTGCCAGCTCCAGCATCATGCTTCCAATATCCGTTGCCGCAGTAATCACCAGCGTGGGCAGTACATTGGGAAGCATGTAATGAGTCAGCATATATGGGGTCCTGGAACCTGTAACGATCGCTGCCGCTACAAAGTCCCTGTGCCGGATCTTCATAACAAGGCTTCTGGCCAGACGGGCGTATTTCGTCCAGCTCACCAGGGCAATCGCAATAACCGCATTACGAATGCTGGCACCCATAATGCCTGCAACAGCCAATGCCAGCACAAGGCCCGGGAACGCAATCAGCATATCCGCAATACGCATGATGACTGCATCAACAATGCCCCCGAAATATCCGGCCAGAATCCCCAGCGCCGTTCCAATTACAAAGATCAGAATAACCACTGAAAAGGCCGCTGTCAGAGAGGTTCTTGCCCCATAGATAACCCGGGTAAAGATATCTCTCCCCAGCTTGTCGGTTCCGAAAATATGCCCTGCGCCCGGGGGCAGGATCGCATCCGACAGGCTGCCCTCCACAGGACTGATTCCTCCCGTAATAAGAGGCGCCAGGACGGCGGCTAAAACAAGCAGAACAGCTAAAACGCCAAATACCGTGAATGTTTTATTCTGTATAAAAAAATTTGTTTTTTTCATATCCTACCTCTTCAGTCTCATACGCGGATCTACCAGATTATAAGAAATATCCACAATCAGGTTAATAGCCATATAGATAACTGCGATCCATAAAACGTAGCCCTGAATTAAATTATAATCGCAGGAAGTAATTGCGGATACGGCCAGATTTCCAAGTCCCGGATAGGAAAAAATAACTTCCACAACAGAGGTTCCTCCAAGCAGGGAGCCAATGGACAGGCCCAGCATCGTAATCAATGGAAGAAAAGAGTTGGGAAATATATTCAGCCACAAAATTTTCCACTCCTGCACGCCTCTGGCTCTTGCACCTGTCACATAATCCTGGCTCAGCTCCTCCAATACCGCAGTACGAACCTGCCTTGTATACTTGGAGGACATGGCAATAGCCAGAGTAACCGAAGGCAGAATCATGCTTTTAAAGCCTCCTCCGGAGCAGATAACCGGAAGCCAGTTTACCTGAACGCAGAATACAAGCATCAGCAGGAGGCCCACCCAGAAATTGGGGATGGATACTCCAAGGAATGTAAATCCACGAACCAGATAGTCAATCCACGTATTTTTATAAACCGCGGAAAGCATTCCAAGCGGAACCGATATCAGCAGCATCAGAACCATGGAAAAAATCGTAAGCTTCAGGGTCGGCCACAGACGGACAGCTAAAAGTGTCAGAACCGGCTTGCTGAAAGAATAGGAATTACCAAAATTTCCATGCAGGCAGTTTGTCAGCCACCGGAAATACTGGGTAAGGAAAGGATCATTAAGCCCCATTTGCTCACGTATGGACTGAACAAGCTCCTCACTCGGCATGACTCCGGAAGCACTGAGCATCGTCCGGACCGGGTCACCTGGTGACATATATGTCAGTATAAAGGTCAGAAAGCTGATTCCGATCAGTACTACAATCATCTGCAGCAATCTGGATATTAATTGTTTTTTTGTCATGCTACCACTCCCCCCGAAATGAATGGAAAGGTTTTCAGAAATACTTTAAAGGCTCCCTTATTTTTTTATATCAGCCTACTGCACCGGAACGATCTCCGTACTCAGCCAGTAATAGTCCGCCGTATGAATATGCGCGTATCCGACATTCTTAGAATAGATCATGGAGCTGTTATAGTAGCCGTCCACCAGCACGGCCGCGTCATTAATTAAAATCTGCTGAAGCCGGGTAATGATTTCTGTACGGGCATCCTCGTCCATCTCGGTCAGAAGCTGTTCATACAGCTCATCGTACTCCTCATTCACATATCCGCAGAAATCAGAGGTTCCCTTGCTGTACCAGTTTGCCATATATTCTGTAGGATCGCCGTTGCCTACCGTAGTCCAGTTGTTCGCATTGAAATCATAGTCTCCTGCCACCAGACTGCTCCACTGATCGTCAGAGCTTCCCTCCCTCTCATTTACCTCAATGCCGATCTCATTCAGATACTGATGATGTGCCTGCGCAAATTCCTTCAGCAGACGGTTGTCATAATATACATAGTCAAGGACTATATTCTGTCCGTCCAGCTCACGGATACCGTCTCCATTCGTATCTACAATGCCTGCGTCATCCAGAAGCTTTTTTGCCCCTTCTGCATTGTAAGCAAAGGGATTGTCCAACGTATCATAGCCATAAGACAGGTTGGAGGGAAGCACGGAACAGCCGGACGTATACAGCCCTCCGATCAGATTAGAAGTACAGATAGAATCATAGTCAATGCCCATCAGAACCGCCTGCCTTAACGCGTCATTTCCAAGAATACCATTAAAATTAATCCAGGAAAATCCGCAGCGTACACCGCTTGCAATATCAACGGTAAAGTTTTCGTCGTTCTGCAGTTCCTGAATATCACTTACATTGGTAATATTTTCCACCAGATCCACCTGGCCGTTTTTCAGAGCCATGGCCTTTGCAGTCGCATCCCCCATATAAAGCAGCTCCACCTTATCATAGGGAACCTCTTCCCGGTAGTGCTCGTTGGCAATCAGATTGTAGCCCACCTGATCCGTAAATTTTTCGATTACATACGGACCGGTGCCAATAACGCCGTTATTCCAATCGGCAATATGTTCTACATCCAAAATGGCCATAACCGGATAAGCCAGATTACCCGGCAGATTTGTATAAGCAGTCTTTGTCTGGATGATAATGGTGTTTGCCGTGTCGTCAGCGGTGATCTCAGCCTCATACTCCAGGAATTTATTAGGGCTGGAGGAACCGTTCGGGCCGTCCACCTTCAGTCGGTCCAGGGATTCCTTTACCTTAGAGGCAGTCATATCGCATCCGTCAGAAAATTTAATTCCGTCTTTCAGGTGAATTGTCCAGGTCAGATGGTCGTCGGATACCTCACAGGAATCTGCCAGCCAGCCTTCTGTCTCCATGGAATCATTAAATTTGAAAAGAGCTTCACCAATACCATAACGCATGCAGTTCCACGCCGCATTAGTCTGATTGGCCGGATCCACCAGTCCGTCGCCATAATTCTGGCACCCAAATCTAAGAACTTTTTCTCCGTCCCCGGCTGTATTTACCGTATTGCCTGCTTCAGAAAGCCCTGCAGAGCCCGAAGAGCTGCCGCCGCAGCCTGTAAGCATTCCGGCCGCCACAGCAGCCGTCATTGTCAGCGCCAATACCTTTTTTTTCACACCGTTTTTCATTCTTATTACCTTCCTTTTGTGTTTTCTTGTTTATAAAGGCAAAAAAACAGATCCTCATATGGGGATCTGTCGAAATAACATATAAAGAACACTTATTGCAGAAAAGATAATAACCTTTTGTATCCTTTTGAACATCAGTATTTTTCATGTGTAGTTCTCATATGCACCGTATGAGTTTGCTCACAGGTAATCTGGCAGGTCTCCTGACTTAAGTTCATAGCTGATAACGCCTTCCCAAAATATTTTTCTCTCAGTGGCTTCCTGTTCATCAGCTCCCTATCACAGTGACGGGATCGTACCGGATTTGCACCGGTTTCCCTTTTAATCTGTCGTATAGGCAGAACCAGATTCCATAAATACAGTATTTACTTTTATAAACACTTTTACTTTACTACCAGAGCTCAGCTTCTGTCAATAATCTGACAATTTTCAACTTATTCCATTTTGGAATGCTTTAATGTTGAAAACCGGGCCCTTATGTTGGATGCCGGGTTCCTGATCGTTTAAACAGGCGCAGTTAAAATAACTGCGCCTGTTTATTAACACTTTTTCTGTATTACTGCCTTAGCAGGCAACAAGCTCCTTTGCTCTCTGGGCGGCAGATGCTGCGTCTTCTGTATAAGCGTCTGCTCCGATTTCATCTGCAAACTCCTGAGTAATCGGCGCTCCGCCTACCATAACCTTTATTTTAGAGCGGAACGGCGCGTCATTGAGTAATGCAACCGCATCCTTAAGAGCCGGCATTGTGGTGGTCAGCAATGCAGAACAACACACAATCTTAGTTTCCGGATTCGCTTCATAAGCCTCAATAAATTTCTCCTTGGCAACATCCACACCCAGGTCAATCACCTCAAAGCCTGCAGATTCCATCATCATGGCAACCAGATTTTTTCCGATATCATGCAAATCTCCCGCAACTGTTCCAATGATGATCTTTCCTGCCGCGCCGGCTACACCTGTCGCAAGATGCGGTTTTAACACTTCTACGCCCTTCTTCATGGCTCTTGCAGCCACCAGCATTTCCGGTACGAAAATTTCTCCGGATTTAAATTTTGCACCCACCTCATCCATTGCGGCAATCATACCTTTATTTAAAATATCAGACGGATCGCATCCTGCATCCAATGCTTCCTGAACCGCTCCGGCAATCGCCTTTGCTTTTCCCTTTGCCACCAGATCATATACTTCCTGAATTCCTGCCATTATCTTATCCTCCTTAAATGTTTTTATTTTTTAGGTCCGAAAATTCCTTCCCGGTATGCACTTATGTATTCCATACAATAATCATCTAATCCAAGCAGCGCCTCTGTTGCGTAAATTACTCCCATCATATCGCGGTTTGTGGGATCGAGGATTGCGCTGTCCAGTCCTGCATTCATAGCAAGCACAACAAATCCCAGATTTACCATCTTTCTCACGGGAAGGTTGAAGGAAATATTGCTGACTGCGGCCTCAATATGGATGTCCGGATACTGCTTCCGGATCGTGCTGATTACCTCCACATTCATGGCAATACCATCCTCTGATGTACAGAGCATCTCAACTAACGGGTCTATATGGAGTCTGGACGGACTAATTTTATATTCCTTTGCCTTTTCCATAATGTAATCAAATACCTTCAGCCTGTCTGCCGCACATTTCGGAATACCTGTATCGTCGGACAGAAGACAGATTACTTCCCACTTGGTGTCCGCAATCAACGGAAAAATCTTATCAATCTTGTCCCCCTCTCCGGAAACGGAATTAATAAGACCCGGCTTTTTACAATACGGAAATACCTGTGTAATTACATCCGCGCTGGGACTGTCCACGGAAATCGGAAGATGGCTTGCCTCCTGAATACAGTCAATCATCCATTTCAAAGTTTCTACTTCCTCTCCCTCCGGAACAGACGCGCAGCAGTCAATATATGTAGCCCCTGCTTCCTCCTGCATTCTGGCTCTGTTCTTAATGAATTCCGCATCCCGCTTTGCAATCGCTTCCGCCACAATCGGGATGGAACCATTAATCTTTTCACCAATAATGATCATTTTTGTTCCCTCCTTTTAGCTTCCTTTTCTGAATGAAGTGTATCATACTCCCGGTTATTGCACCATAACCAGAACTGTTCATTTATTCCGCAATTTTCCTATATTTTGTAGGAAGGATATTTCTGTTATAATTGAATAACCCTTAGTTTTATTATATAATAAATATAATTTTACTTTTATTTTCCAACATTATATAGAAAGGATTCCCGAATCATGAATCTGAGTGCGCTTCTCATCACCTATCACCTGAGAAAAAAATATCCAGGAGTTGTTTTCTCCTCCTGGCTTTCCTGTGAACCCCATCTGAAATATCCTGTTTACTATGAAGGCCGGAATTCCTTTGAGGACGGCCTGATTTATCTTCTGGACAATTCTGAGCTTCCAATTCCCAACCGGCATCTTTCTAAAAATATGATTCTGCTCACAGGAGGACATTTTGCAGTGTCCGAACAGGATTATCCCAACCTTTGCATTCTTCCTCCCGATATTTCCACTAATGAAGCCTTTATTTATATTCAGGAAATATTTAACCGTTATCAGCAGTGGAACCAAAGCCTTATAGAATCCCGGCTGTCCAATGCTTCTGTCCAGAATCTTCTGAATCTGACCGACTGCATCATCCCTAACCCCATGATGGTAATCGGAATGGATTTCACCATTATTGCTTCTAAAAAGCTTACCTATGGAGAACTGAAAAATTCCGTTCTGGGTTCCAGCGAACAAACGCAGCCCCTTGTCAATGCGCTCAAACAGGACTCAAATTATGAAGAGGCCTATAACCGGATCGGCTATTTCTTTTATCCCGGCAATCATATCGCCACTCCAAAATTGTGCGTTAATATCATGAAATCCGGAAAAACCATTTACCGTCTTATGATTTCAGAGGGAGAGATTCCCCTTGACGATACCTTCGGTTTTTTGCTGGAATATCTTGCAAAGATGATTTCCCACGCTCTGACAACCAGTACCATCGCAAATCATGACACGGCCCATGCCCTGCGGCAGATATTTCTTACCCTGCTCACAAATCCCGGCGCTGACTATGTGGAAATCAGCCAGCAGTTTACTGCCGCGGGATGGCTGTCCTCCCATCACTACCAATGTATTCTGATTAACATTGGTATTCTGGACATTAAAAACCTGACAATTCGCTCTATCTGCAGCTATATGGAAAATTCTATCCCTGCCTCCTGTGCGGTAGAGCACCAGGGCAACGCAGTAGTTTATATTAATTTAACACTGTGTACGCTCACATGGGATGAAATATCCCAGAAGCTGGCCAGATTTATCCGGGACAGCCTTCTAACTGCGGGATACAGCCGCAAAATGCTGGGACATTTCAATTTTCACCGGCAATATGTACAGGCCTCCACTGCCCTTCAGGTAGGAAAAAGGCGGGAACCCTCCCGATGGATTCACCATTTTAATCAGATTGCTCTGCCATATATACTTGAGCAAACGATTCGGAAGCTTCCCGCCTATATGATCTGCCATGAAAGGCTTCTGGATTTGAAATATAAGGATGAGGCAAACCACACCCAGCTCTATCAGACTACCCGATGTTATCTGGAGCATCATCAAAATATTGCCCGCACTTCAGAGGCACTGTTCATACACAGAAGCACGCTTTTGTACCGGCTTGATAAAATCAGGGATATACTGAAAACCGATTTTTCAGACCCGGACGAACTGCTTTACCTGCTTCTTTCTTTTCATTTGATGGACATGGATGAGCAGGCCGGCCAATAGACTCAGTCCGGCCGCAGCCGGCTTTTAAACAGGAAACTCCATCTCCTCCACATAGATCTCCTGAAACTCCGGATCTGCGGCAAGCTCCAGAAAGCCTGTCCTGGATGCCAGCTCCTCTGCCCGTTCATACTCCAGACGATTCAGCACCGCAATTTGCGCCCCTTCTCCCGCCGCATTGCCCACCGCACAGATCCGGTCCTTCAGTTCCAGGGGCAGCAAGCCGACAGCACAGGCGCTGTCTGGTTTCAGATAATTTCCAAATGCTCCCGCAAGAAGCAGCTTCTGAATCTGGCCGGACGCTATCCCTCTGTGTTTGCATAACAGACGGATTCCTGCGGCAATCGCCGCTTTTGCCAGCTGCAGCTCCCGGATATCTTTTTGAGTGATATATACCGCAGGTGTAAAATAGTACGTCTTTTTCATCCTGCCTGTCTCATCTATCAGCCCCTGCTCCAGCAGGCAGGCTACGGCATCCAGCAGTCCGGACCCGCAGATTCCTGTCGGTTCCGTCTCCCCTATTACGTGATAGCTGATTACACCATCCTTCAGATATACATGGTCTATGGCACCTGTACTGCCCCTCATGCCGCACATAATCTTTGCCCCCTCAAAGGCAGGTCCCGCAGCAGTTGAACAGGCAGTTAATCCAAAACGGTTTCCCAGCACCATTTCACCATTGGTCCCAATGTCCACAAGCAAAGTCATTTCATCATTTTTGTCCATTTCAGAAGCCAGAAGGCATCCTACCGTGTCGGCTCCCACAAATCCTCCGATCACCGGGAGCCAGCAAACCTCAGCCTGAGGATGGACCAAAATGCCGCATTGAGAGGCCTTCACCCGGACTGCTGATTTTACCTTTGGTTCATAAGGAGCCAAAACCAGTGATTCTGTGGAAATTTCCAGAAACAGATGATGCATACAGGTATTTCCTACCATGACAATCTGTACAATTTCTTCCCAGCTGCTGCTGCATTCTCTGGCCGCCTCCCGTAAAAGGACAGTAACCGCTCTCCGGATACACCCGCTGAGCAAATCTGCCCCCTTTTCCATGGCATAGCTGCTTCGCATCACCACATCCGCACCGTACTGCCTCTGAGGATTCAGCATACTTTTTACAGAAAGAAGCCTTCCTGTCAGGCCGTCCAGAAGATATACAACTACCGATGTGGAGCCGAGGTCCACTGCTGCCAGAAGAGGATGCTCCACATCCTCCGGAAATTGCTCCGGAAGGAAATCAACCTCTCTTCTGCATCCTTCCATCAGTATCCGGGCATTTGGTCCTTCCCTTTTTTCTGTCTCCACAGTCATATCCTCATATATGGCTGTCTGGCACGCCAATGCAGACTTACCGTTTATCTTTACTTTACATTTTCCGCAGCTTCCCTTTCCGCCGCAGGGTGAATCCGGGGTAAGGCCGGCCGCAATCTCTGCCTCAAGGACCGTCATCCCTTCACAGGCTTTGTAGATAATTTCCTCTTTTAAAAATGTAATTTTATATTCCTTCACATCATTTTCCCCGCATTTTTAAATCGCTCCCATGCTGCCCCGGTATTCCTATGGAAAAAGTAATATGGAAAACAGCCCTGTAATCAAAACGGACAAAAGCATTCTCTCCAGCCATATCATAAGCATATCCTTGAATTTTACAGGAATCTCAGTTGCCATAAGGCATGGTACGAAGCTTGCCAGAAAAATTATGGAGGTTACAGGAATCACCGCCATCATATACCTTGTCCGAAGGCTCCATTCACCTACGGTAACAAGAAGAGCCGGAATAGTGACTTCAATCAGGGACACTGCCGCGCCTGTGGATGCCGTGACCGCCTCTGAGGCCGGAATAGAAATCCGCATCAGCGGGTAAAACAGGTAACCCACCCACTTGATAAGAGGCGTATATGTATACAGCACAACTCCTGCCGTGGCAAAAAATGCCGTTCCGGAGGCCACTGTACCCAGCACAGCCAGAGTCTCATTCATAATATAGCCAATACGCTTCCCAAGACTCTCCTGGTGCTCCGCTGCCTCCAAAGCCTCGCTGACGGCAACCTGGACAAGCTTTTCTTTTATGACGCGCTCAGGCTGCGGAACTGCCCCGGAATAATAGTGATCCGGGATACTGCTGAGCGGATAGATATGGACTCCTATCAGGCTGACCAGCAATGTAATCAAAAATGCAGTCCAGAAATACAGGTTCCAGTATCCTCTCTCATTCAGTCCTGTATTGTTGGCTAAAACAAGCAGAAATCCCACAGATACGGTTGAAAAGCTTGTTCCAATTACAACTGCCTCCCTCTCTGTCATTCTTCCTGTCTTATACTGGTCATTGACTGCAATATGCCCCACGGAAAAATTTCCCAGAAAGGCGGATACCATGATGACAGCCGCCCTGCCCGGAAGTCTGAATACCGGACGCATGAACGGACGCACCAGCACTCCTACAAAATCCACAAGCCCATAGTCCACAAGCAGCGGAAGAAACAGGGAAGCAGCCGGTATGGAAATGCAGATGGTTACAAGTATATTATTCATGATAAACAGAAAAATACTTTTATCCCCAAGAGATGCCACCGGCCGGAAAAACCAGTCCATAAATCCCGGATTCCATCCAAAATACAGTGAAACCGCCGCGAAGCACAAAAGGATAAAGCCGATCACCTTAAACACGGCGAACACAGCCGCCACTTTTGTCGTCCGCCAGAATTTATCCGGACGGATAAAAAACAAATCCACAATACTGTACATGCCGATGGCCCATACGATTGCCGGCATGGCGGGGAAGTTGCCCGTAAACAATGCTGCTTTTACAATGTTTGTAAAATGTGATACCAAAACATTGGATTGGCCTGCCACCAGTCCCCATTCCCATACTCCAATCCGAATCTGGTACTCAGGAACCCAGAAGTTAATAAAAAAAGCAAATATACCTATAAGCGAAAACAGAATGAATTTTACCCATGCTGATATACTATATTTTTTCAGCTCCATAATACTCTCCCAGGTCTGCCCTAAATGTCCATGGCAGCATGATAACCCTGATAGACTGCCATACAAATATTAGCGGGCCGGATACAGTCTCCAATCCGTTTTACCACAGGCGCGCTGTCCAGCAGCTTCTCAGCCACATCAGCTCTTGCGCGCTGGCCAACAGCACATATGACCGAGCTTCCGGGCACCATTACCTCCTGTCCGTCCGCCATACAGAAAACGCCTTCCTCTGTAACGCGAAGTCCCTGATATCCCATATGACATACCACCTTCTGTTCCTCAAGCTCTTTCAGCAGAATCGGACGATGGCGGATATTGGCATCCGGAGCAAGCTCTTTTCTCATCTCGATTAAATGCACCTTTTTTCCGTCCCTTGCCAGGTGAATTGCACTCTCACAGCCTGCCAGACCGCCGCCAAGAACGATCACTTCATCTCCCTTTACTTTTTCCTTCTCTTTGTAATAATCATTTACGATCACCACATTCTCTCCGTCGATTCCCGGAAGAGGAGGTACAATAGGGCTGGAACCAACCGCGATAATCACCGCATCTGCATTCTCCTGCTCCGCATATTCCGCAGTCACTTCCGTATTCAGGCGAATCTTTACACCTTCCAGACGGGCCTGCCTCTCCAGTGTGATGCCAAGCTCATACATCTCATGTTTAAAGTCAATGGCCTGCTCACACTTCAGAATTCCGCCAAGACTGTCGCTTTTTTCACAGAGGGTCACATCATGTCCTCTTCTGGCAGCAGTCACTGCAGCCTCCAGGCCCGCGACGCCTCCGCCCACAATCAGCACCTTTTTCTTCTTTCTTGCGGGAAGCAGGTCCATTCCCTCCCACTCCCGTCCAATCAGAGGATTCACAGAGCATCTCCTGGTCTGTGTTGCACCTCGCTCCGCCATACAGACAAAGCACCTTAGACACCTTACAATCTCATCCTCCCTGTTTTCCATTACCTTGTTCGGAAGCTCAGGGTCCGCCAGAAGCGCACGGCCCATCACAACTGCATCTACCCTGCCGGAGCCAATCAGCTCGTCCATCATCTTCGGATCATTCAGTCCTCCAACCGTAGCTACAGGCTTTGATACATGCTTCTTAATCTCCTCTGCCAAAAATACATTGCATCCATGCTCACGGAACATGGACGGATGGGTAATCGAAAAGCCGAATTTATAGGAACCTGCGGACACATGGAACAGATCTACCAGATCCTCCACTGCCTGCGCAATCCGTACTCCCTCATCCAGTCCATAGCCGCCATCGAACATCTCTGAACCGCTCATCCGGAACTCAATAGGAAATCCCGGCCCTACAGCCTCCCGGACAGCCGCCAGCGCTTCCCTTGCAAAACGGACACGGTTCTCCAGGCTTCCCCCGTACTCATCCGTCCTGTGGTTAAAATAAGGGGACAAAAACTGGTTAATCAGCCATCCATGGCCTCCGTGAACCATAATCATCTCAAATCCGCAGAGCTTTGCCAGCTTGGCATTATCATAATACGACTGTACAATTTCCTTAATCTGAGTCCTGGTGAGGGGCGTTACAGGAAGCCCGTCCGGCCGTGTGCCCTCGCTGGGTCCGTACTGAGTCATAGCTTCTTTTCTGCTCTTATCCAGAAGATAGGTTCCCGCATACTGACCGGAATGGGAAAATTCCACACTGGCTACAGCTCCATGCCTTTTAATGGCATCTGCCGTATAGGTAAAGCTGGCAACAGAGCCTACGGTCTGTGTATTCAGGTGATAGGCGTGGGAGGCATCCGTGGGCGGATGAACCATAAGCTCACTGACTGTCACCGCGGCAGCGCCCCCCTTTGCCCGCAGCTCATAAAATGCTGTAGATTTAGATCCAATCGTACATTCCGGAGTAATTTCTGCCCCGCTCATAGGCGCGGAAAACATTCGATTGCGGAATGTTACGTTTCCAATCTTAATAGGTTTGCACAGATTCTTATATTTTCTCTTCATAATTATTTTTACCCTCCCAATATCTTTAGCCGAGATTCACACAAATTCCAAATTCCTGCAGAAGTCCTTTTTCCAGCTCCTTTTTATCCCGATACACTGTCTGAAATACCTTTTTGCCCTCCCGGACAGTCAGCTCCATATTTGTTAATGCTTTACTTCCCGAAGGCATACAAAGATTCACAATCCTCTTCTGTGTAAAAATAACCCTTTCATTTCTGGCGCAGTAAAAATTCAACACCTGGAAGTCTGTCTCCTCCACCGATGCGTCCCGAAAGCACAGCACCTGCTTCCACTCTTTTCCGTGAAGCCGTTGGATGATAAAATCACCATTCGCGGCTCTTTCCACCCGGAACCGCTCTCCCGCCACAGTCTGCTCTCCTTCTTCCAGCCAAAGCAGCCCTTTCGGCCCCGGGCCTCCATATCCCACATCACAGAAGCCTTTTCTTCCTGCAATGTCCGTTACAAGCCCCATATGAGAGATCGGAGGAATATAGTCCCGGTTCCACAGTACCCGAGCCGCGACCGGATATACAAAAAGGCCCATAGATTCCAGCAGCCGCTTAAACAGAATATTTAATTCAAAACAATAGCCGCCCCTTCTCTTTTGAACAATCTTTTCAAAAAGAATGTCCTCATCCAGTTCAGGTACTTTACCAAAATCAATTACATCCAGATTTTCAAAGGGAATCTGCTCCAGATGAGATCGAATCAGCCGATCCAGGGTCTCTCCGTCCATCCGCGTAGGAATCTGGCACTTAATCCTTTCCATGTATGCCAATCTGTCTTCTTCTCTCATAATGCTTCCTTCTACCATGTAAGAAAAAACCCCGGAAAGGCCACCGCCTTTCCGGGGCACCAAATATCAGTTAAATCCCGTATACCTCTTTATTATATTTTTCAATCTCGTCATCGATAATCGGGTCCACATGCGGGAACAGACAGCCCGGTGCTCCGTAGGTGATGCATGGGATAAAATGCCCGCCGGGTCCGTACTCCTTGCAGGCACGCCTTACCTCTTTACGGATCTCTTCCTCTGTGGAATCTTCACGATCCACGATGGAAGCATCAATCCCTCCCATCAGAGTCATTCTTCCGTTTAACTGCTTCTGAAGCTTCGGAATATCATTCTCCGGGATCACACCCTGCCAGATATCAATTCCCAGATCTACCATATCCTCTACAATCTGCTCCATGAAGGAATCTGCATGGTGCATGATGATGATTCCCTTGTCCTTCATATATTTATAGGTTTTCTCATACTGTGGTTTAATAAACTCACGCCAGGTTTCCGGTCTTACAAACAGAGAATTTTTGGAACCCCAGTCATCATGGGAGAGCATTACATCCGGTTTCATATAATCCACAATCAGCTTCATATACTGATAACGATATTCTCCTATCGCATTGCACAGATCCATCATATCTTCCGGCTCCAGCAGGAAATTCATCAGCATATCCTCAAATCCCATCAGAAAATGAAGTCTTTCAAATACACCTGTGGGCATAAATGCCATCACAAGCTGATCCTTGGCCCGAAGCTCCTCTGCCTGTTTGATAAATGGCTCCCACTGTTCCGGCTGTGAACAATTTGCCTCTAAATCCGGCATCACAAGCTGATCCTTCCATTCGGTAATATCTTTAATTACCTTATTCCGCTCCGTAACGTGGGGCATGGCGGCAACCTGTCCCTCCGGCCACAAAATAGTCGTTCCAAAACGGTCAGTCAGCGGTTCCATACCCGCGTACCGTTTTCCTCTGATATACATAGACGCAGGGTTGGGCGGGAAAAACACATTTCCCTCATACTGTTTCACAAGCCTGTCCGGCTTTCCGTCCGGCTTTAAAGTTTCCAAAAAATTCTCCTTAGCTGTTAACATGTTTTTTACCTCCAATATGCTTATTCTGTATTAACGTCTGGCATCAATTTCTGCCTGATACTGTACTACCTTATCTTTGGTGATCTTAAAGCCAACCAACAGCAGCACCATTCCCGCCAGACACAGGATAGCAGGAACCAAAGCAAAGGCAATGGTCATTCCCTGGCGGGCACTTCCCTCCAGAACCACGCCTGACTGCCAGCCTACCGCCACCAGACATGCGCTGAGAATAACACCTCTCATAAACACACCCACCTTCAGCGGAAGATTCTGCAGACCCATAATCCAGCCCGATGCATCCCTTCCTGTCTTCCATGTAGCATATACAACCGTATCTGCGTACAGAGCCGGTGATGCGGCAAATGCCATTCCATAAAATACATGGGCAAGCGTCATAAGCCCGATGACAACCGTAGGATTGGTATACATAATATAAATCAGAAACATGGAAGCTGCCATCCCTGCATAAGATACAATCATTGTCGTGCGGGAAGAAAGCTTCTTAGCAATATAGCGCATGGAAAATGCTCCCAGAATCGCTCCCAATGAAACACTGAGCGTATAGCCCTTCATAAGACCCGGATTTCCTGCCGCGTCGCGGAAATAATAAATTGCCGATGCAGCCGTTACAAACTTTACACACCATTTTGCCAGGTCTGCAAGCATCAGCACCATAAGAGGAGGGTTCTTAAACAGAGAAGCAAACATCTCCGAAATTGTTACCTTTGTTTTATCATTACCCTTGGATGCCTGTTCTTCTGTCTCAACCTCTTCATATCCCTCTGTCATTTTAAAATGAGCAAAATAAGTCACCACCATTAAAATTCCAAGACAAAAGGCTGCTGCTGCAAATTTGTTTTTCTCGCCCACAAACCCGGCCAGAAGTGTTGCAAACGGCAGGCCCAGATAAGAAAACAAAAGTCCGCCAATATTATTCCAGGTTGCACGTGAAGAAGCCAGCGTCGCTTTATCCTCCGGCGTTTTTCCTACTACGCTGACCAGCGTCGCATTTGCCACATATCCAAAGTTCCATACTACATGGGATAAAATGGCCGCTGCAATAATAACAACTGCAGACAGCATCTCATTTTCACTGATGCGCAGAAACATAAACGCATACAGAAACGGAACCATCCATGGTACAATCAGAAGCCAGGAACGGTAACGTCCCCATCTTTTTGCCTTTGTTCCGTTGATAATTCCCCCATACAGCCAGGAAAGGCATGCATCCACTGTAGTAAATACCGAATTGATCATGCCTGCAATTACTGCGCTGAATCCGGCAAGATCTGTCAGAAATGTCATAAAGTAAAATGTCTCAATATTACTCATCAGGACAAATCCGGCATCCCCCACGCCGAAGAAATATTTCAGCGCCGGGCTCAGCCCCTTCTTTCCATTTCCGTTGTTTTCGTTGTTCATACTACCAAACCCCCTTTTTATATTCCACAGTCCCGTTTAGAAGCTACTGTGTTTTTTATTAGTATATATTTAATAGTTTTTTTCGTAAATCCGACATAGGGATTCAATTATTTTCACAATATTCATACCTTTTGTACAATGTTATTCGTCAATATTCACAATCGTTTTAAAAGATGTTATACTTATTAAAAAAGCAGTCTTTGGAGGACCGATCCATGATTCCCTTTAAACTAAATATGCAAATCTTATATGATGCATTTTCCGATGTCTACCTGCGGGTTTTTCTTCATATTTCCAAGGATATCCCACGCCTGGAGGCAGTCCGTCTCTACAGAAAAAACAGCGTTTTTGCCCCCCGCTACGTATATATGCTTAGACCGAAGGAGCTTGGAGAGCTGCCCTTTTCCCTCCAGAATATCAGTTTTATCTGTATTGGAAAAACAGATGTCTGCCAGATTCCTCCAGGCTGTTCTGTACTTATTGTAGAAGACAGTGAGGACTTCTCCGAGCTGTTCACGCTGGCCCAGAATATTTTTGAAAAATACCAAAGCTGGAACCAGGAGCTTCATGCCGCTCTGTCCGGCAGCCGCCCGCTGGATGCCATGCTGGAAGCAAGCCTGCCCATATTCAAAAATCCTATTTTTGTCCATGATACAAACTTTTATATTTTATCCTGTCCCCACAGAGCTCCCGGAATGCTGATCTGGGATAAAGACTCAAGAACCGGATGGAACATTGTGCCTTTAAGCCTAATCCACGATTTTAAAGCAGATACAGAATATCTGAATACACTTACAACTACGGAACCGGCTTTATATTCGGCGGAGCAAAGAGGCTACCCCATTCTGTATATGAATATCTGGAACCACGGCCGCTACGAGGGACGAGTATGCGTTGATGAGCTGGAGTCTCCCATCCGTCCCGGGCAATATCTGGCCATTCAGCATCTGACGGAGCTGATTGTATTCTCTTTACAGAATCATGACTTGTTTCAGATTAATATGGGAAATGATATTGAACAGTTTTTTCGGGATTATCTGGACGGAAATATCCGTGAACCGTCACGCATTATGAAAATGCTGCAGTTTCTGAACTGGAGGCGCAACGATCGGTATCTGTGCCTGCGCCTGGAAACCAGTCAGCAGAATATACAGGCGCTTTCCTCCGCTGCCACACTGGGGCATATAGAGACTCAGATTCCGGAGGGACATGCTTTTATCTACCAGAACGGTATTACAGTGATTGTGAATCTCTCCTATTCACATGTGCAGATTTCCGACGTTCTGAGCAGCCTTGCCATTCTTCTAAGAGAAGGACTTCTGAAGATGGGCGCAAGCTCCGAAATTCATGATTTTATGCAGCTTACGCAGGGCTGCTATCAGGCATGCATAGCTCTGGAGCTGGGACTGGCAAGCGCCAGCACCAGCTGGTGCTATCGTTTTGATGATTATATTCTGGAGTTTTTTCTAAAGAAAGGAGGAGAAGCTCTGGCTCCGGAGCTTCTCTGCTCCAATAAGATTCTTATATTAAAGGAGTATGATGAGAACAATCATACAGACTTATATTACACACTGAAAATATTTCTGGAGCTGGAACGGAATGTTCTCAGGACATCCAAAACACTTTTTATACACAGAAGCACGCTCTTCTACCGTCTGGAACGCATTCAGAAGATCGCAGATGTAAATCTGGAGGACGCAAAGGAGCGGCTGGTTCTCCGGCTCTCCTTCCATATACTGGAGGGAAGTGAAGGTTAGACGGCAATCTATGCCGCTTTCAAATTACCGCTTCAATGCGCCCTTCCAATAAGGCCCCGGTTATGCTTTTGCCATTCCCTTCATATTGGTTCTCAGCCTGCCGTCCGTTTTATAAGGGCGGAATAAGAACCATAAGAATACTGCAACCAGCGCCAGAGCCGCGATAATACCCGGTCCAAAAGCTCCGGTCGTGGCAAAGGTGCCAAACTGGTAGATACACAGGGACGCGCAATATGCGAGCAGACACTGATAACCGATTGCAAACCAGGTCCATTTTGCACTGTTCATCTCTCTCTTGATCGCACCGATTGCCGCAAAGCAGGGCGCGCACAGAAGATTAAACACCAGGAAGCTGTATGCTGCTACTGCAGTATAAGTTCCCGCAAGAGTTCCCCATATTTCCTCTCCCTCCTCGGATACTTCTGCAAATCCATACAGAATGCCAAAGGTGCCGACCACATTTTCCTTTGCGACCAGTCCGGTGATTGCCGCAACAGAAGCCTTCCAGTCTCCCCAGCCAAGAGGGACAAAAATCCATGCAAATAAATTACCGATTCCCGCCAGAATGCTGTATTCCATCTCCACATCCTCCAGCATGCGGAACTGTCCGTCAACCCATCCGAAGTAGGTGGTAAACCATATTACAATCGTAGATAAAAGAATAATGGTGCCGGCCTTCTTAATAAAGGACCATCCCCTCTCCCACATGCTTCTAAGAACATTGGATACCGTCGGCATATGGTAAGCCGGAAGCTCCATGACGAACGGAGCCGGATCTCCGGAGAACATTCTCGTCTTTTTCAGAATAATGCCCGAGCAGACAATGGCTGCAATTCCTGTAAAGTAAGCGCTTGGCGCCACCCAGGAGGCTCCGTCGAACAGAGCGCCCGCAATCAGGGCAATAATCGGAAGCTTTGCACCGCAAGGGATAAAAGTTGTAGTCATAATCGTCATGCGGCGGTCTCTCTCATTCTCAATGGTCCTGGACGCCATTACGCCCGGAACACCGCATCCGGTACCGATCAGCATTGGAATAAAGGATTTCCCGGACAGTCCGAATTTTCGGAAAATACGGTCCATAATAAACGCCACACGGGCCATATAGCCGCAGGCCTCCAGAAATGCCAGAAAGATAAATAACACCAGCATCTGAGGCACAAATCCAAGAACCGCACCCACACCGGCTATGATGCCGTCCAGAATCAGTCCCTGAAGCCAGTCCGCACAATTCAGACTTACCAGAACACTCTCAATGGCCGGGGGGATGATCTCTCCGAACAGCACATCATTGGTCCAGTCTGTTACAAAGGTACCGACCGTGGTTACGGACACATAATAAACAAGCCACATAATTGCCGCAAAAATCGGCAACGCCAGAAAACGGTTGGTTACAAAACGGTCAATTTTATCCGAGACCGTCAGTCCGCCCCGTTTTGCTTTCCTGCTGCATGATCCAATCATGGATGCAATGAAGCTGTACCGTTCATTCGTAATAATGCTCTCGGAATCATCATCCATAGCCTCTTCCAGCTCCGCGATCACACGGTCTGCATTGGGAACATTTTTCATCTGGTCTCCAATCTTATCATCCCGCTCGAACAGCTTAATCGCAAAGAAACGCTTCTGTTCCTCCGGTACTTCGCTTCCAATCTGGCTCTCAATGGTATAAAGTGCATCCTCAACCCTTTTGTCAAAGGTATGTACAATCTCCTGACGAATCCCGGAAGCTGCCGCCTGAACTGCCAGCTCTGCCGCCTCCTGGATTCCGGTTCCCTTCAGGGCGGAAATCTCAACTACCTGACAGCCAAGCTCCTTACTCAGCCTGTCGATAAAAATCTGATCTCCGTTCTTTTTCACAATATCCATCATATTGACGGCCATCACAACCGGAATTCCCAACTCCATAAGCTGTGTGGTCAGATACAGGTTACGCTCCAGATTTGTTCCGTCAACAATATTTAAAATAGCATCCGGGCGTTCCGCAATCAGATAATTTCTTGCTACCACTTCCTCCAGTGTATACGGAGACAGAGAATAAATACCCGGAAGATCCATAATAATGACATCCGGGTGTCCCTTTAGCTTCCCCTCCTTTTTCTCAACGGTTACGCCCGGCCAATTTCCCACAAACTGATTGGAGCCGGTCAATGCGTTAAATAATGTTGTTTTGCCGCTGTTAGGATTTCCGGCAAGTGCTATTTTCATCGACATTTTTCCCTCCTGAGGGTTAGTATTTCCTAACCCATTGTTTTAAAAACAAGCTGCCCATGCAGCCTTTCTTTTTACGTCTTTTCTATTGTACTTCAATCATCCGGGCATCTTCTTTTCTAAGAGACAGCTCATATCCGCGAACCATCACCTCCACCGGGTCCCCAAGCGGCGCTACCTTGCGTACATAGACCTCTGTTCCTTTCGTGATTCCCATGTCCATAATCCGGCGTTTTACTGCGCCTTCGCCGTGAAGCTTTATAACGGAAACCCTGCTGCCTACTGCGGCCTCTCTTAAAGTCTGCATTCTATTCTCCTTCCCGCCCTGTACATCAGGCTACCATAATCTTGCCGGCCAGACCTCTGTCCAGTGCAATACGGACATCTTTCACTAAAAGAATCATGCCTGCGGCATTTTCACCAATCACCTGAACCTCGGAACCTGGCGCAAACCCCAGATCCTGAAGATGTCTTACCACTTCATCCTTTCCCCGAAGCCTTGTAACTGTACGTTTTTCTCCAACACTCATAAGCGTCACCGCCATCATGCTCCCTCCTTCTGTCAATGAATACATATTCTCTAAATTGAAAATGAATATCATTTACGTTTATATTATATACGCGCCAATGGTTACTGTCAACTAACTTTTTATAATATTTATAAATATTTTTTAAAAGTGTCTACTATAAACTTGTCAGCTATATACAATAAAAAAAACAGAACTGACCTCATTGGGCCGCCAGTCCTGTTTTCTACGCTCTTCTTTTTTGTCACTGCTGTAATATGGTTACAATACTGGGTATTAACTGTTTCTTTCTGGATACCAGTCCCTTCAATATAATATCTTCCATATCCTCGGGAAGCTGGAAGGCGCTCCTTGCCACTTCCTTTGCCTTTTCGCCAAAGCAGAGAAGCTCTGTGTCCTCCTTTACAATGTTCGTAAGCATGATATAGCACATCTCCACATCCAGAGAATCAAATTTCTTATTCAGATACGGTATCAGCTTCTCCTTAACCTCCGACAGCTCAATCGTATTCATGCTGTTGATCTGGGAGACAATAAAGGAATGCTCATTAACCTGGAATTTCTTGCGATCCTGATTGAAGATTTCCTTTGCGGTTCTGGAGCTCATATCGCTGCCTGCGCTGAACATATCAATCGCAAATTCTTCTATTTCCACCCCGCAGATTTCAGAGAGACGTCTTGCTGCCGCCTGATCCACAGCCGTGCAGGTTGGTGAGCGGAACATAAGCGTATCTGAAATGATGGCCGCCATCAGAAGCCCCGCGATACCCTTGGGAATGTCCACGCCGCTCTCCCGGTACATTTGATAAATAATCGTGGCTGTGCAGCCCAGAGGCTGGTTCCGGAAGAATACGGGTTCCAGTGTTTCTAAGGTTCCGATTCTGTGGTGGTCGATGATCTCCAGAATATCCGCATAATTAATACCGTCCACAGTCTGGCTCGCTTCATTGTGGTCTACCAGAATCACCTGTTTTCTGCGCAGATTCAACAGATTTCGTCTGGATATCATGCCGATATAATTGCCCTCCAAATCCAAAATCGGAAAATCCCGGTAACGCTTCTGTCCCATAATCCCCTTGATATCTTCCGTTTTCTCAGTCACTTTGAAGGTAATCAGTCCTTCCTTCTTCATAAAATGAGAAATCGGCATACTCTGATTGATCATGCGGGCAACCGTAAAGGTGTCGTGAGGAGTTACAATAATACTGCAGTTATGCTCCTGTGCCAGCTTCCGTATGGTCTGGGATACCTTTGCTCCCATACACACAACAATGCATGCCGCATTCATCTCAATGGCACAAAGCTGGGATTCATAACGGTTTCCCAGAATTACCATATCCCCCTCATGGATATAATCCTCCATTACATCCGGATTGGCCGCCGCAATTACGACTTCTCCTTTTGTATAGACTGCCGACTCATCCCCAATCAGCATGTCCGCATCCAGTGTCTCCAAAATATTTCTGTAAGGAGTCTGCGCCACAGAAAGAATACAGTTGTCATAGACATCCATATAGGCATTGGCAATATCCCCTATAGTAATCAGGCCCTGAAGCCTTTGATTATCTGTAATCGGAAGGGTCACTACCCCCAGCGCCCTCATCATATTCCATGCTTTTTTCAGTGAAATCTGCCCGGATACCCCCTGTGTCTTACGTATCTCAATATCTCTTATATCTGTCATCACATCGCCCACATATTTAGGCGCGGATACCTGAAAGAAATTTAATACATACTGTGTCTCCTGATTAATCTGCCCCGCACGGGCCGCACAATATCCGCCTCCGTGCAAAATATTCTTCAACTCCGCATACGCAATAGCAGAACAGATAGAATCCGTATCCGGATTTTTATGCCCAATCACATATACAGGCGCTGCATTTGATGCCATAAGCTTCTTTCTCCTCTCATTTCCTTCCTTATTTTAACACTTATCATTTGTATTTACAACTGCTGACATCCATGTGTCTTTATAATTTTTATTTGTTTTGCACATAGATTTTGTTTTTTCGTCACTTAATTTGTGTATTTTCACAATAATTTAAGAATTTGTTCATATTCTATCCACATTTTGTTGTTATTATATAAACAGATTGAATAGTTCATTGATGGCTTATAGATAAATTTTTTCATAATAGCCCCGGCATCCGTATTGCCGGGGCACTCCTCATGTCCACATTCGATATAAGGCAGAAATATATCTCAGACTTCCCCTCATATCATAAAAGCTGCCGCCTGTCAGGCAGCAGCCCTCTCTATTCTCCGTCCATCCTCTTCATCGCTTCATTCAGTGACATCATCTTTGCGTCCAGCTTAGATATAATGGATGAACACTCCTGCAGTTCACGGGCAAAGTATCCCGGTGCATTTCCTTCATACTTATAGTAAATCTTATGCTCCAGGCTCGCCCAGAAATCCATCGCCATTGTCCGAATCTGAACCTCCACTTTTGTGGGAATCACCGCGTCTGCCAGAGCCACCTGAATAGACAGCAGCATATGGTAGCTTTTATAGCCGCTCTCCTTTGGATGGCTGATATAGTCCTTTATGCTGATGACCGACAGATTATCCTGCTTTGCAATCACATCTGCCAGAAAATAAATTTCCGAGAAAAAAGAGCAGGTAATACGGATACCTGCAATATCATTGACACACTCCACCATATCGTCAATATTGATGCCGCGTCCATGCTTCCGAAGCTTCTTCATAATGCTCTCCGGAGTTTTTATCCGGGTTTTTACATATTCAATCGGGTTATATGAATATACATGACTAAGCTCATTGTTCAGAACCTCAATCCTGCTCTTCATCTGAATCAGTGCCGACTCATAAATAAACATCGCCGTCTCAAAGCTGTCCTTCCTGGAACGTTCGCGGACATATTCCTGAATCGTCATCTCTACTGCCATTACTTATTACTCTCCCTTAAAGCATTGCTCTATACTTCTCAGTGCCGCTTATTGCCTACAGGTCATTATACCACAGCAGTTATGCAAAATCTGTAAAAAATACCAGATAACTTATAAAACTTTTTGTCTTTTACTGTATCTTTTATAAGTTGTACTTATATCAATTAATAATCATCCATAAAATGATGATGTTCGTTCCCTTTATGATAGCTGATAATCGTATTCAGATTCACATTTTCCACGCTTCGGAAAATATTTTTCTCAATGACCGGACTAATCTTCCGGAAACGGGCAATCAGCTCTTTCATTTCCTGGCGCTTGGAATAGTTTGCCCCATGCTCATCTGTCTCATAGGCTTCGGTAAACCGGCATGCGCACTGCAGGAAATGCAGCTTATGATAATGCGTCCAGTCCAGAATGTTTTCTTCGTGTATCAAATACATAGGACGAATCAGTTCCATTCCCTCAAAATTCGTGCTGTGAAGCTTCGGCATCATAGTCTGCATTTGCCCGCCATACAGCATTCCCATCAGAATCGTCTCTATCACATCATCAAAATGATGTCCCAGAGCAATTTTATTACAGCCCAGCTTTTTTGCATGGGCGTAGAGAAACCCCCGGCGCATCCGTGCGCAGAGATAACATGGATTCTCCCTGATATCCACTACCACGTTAAAAATATCCGACTCGAAAATAGTGACAGGGATATTCAAAAGCTCCGCATTATCTTCAATTCTCCGGCGGTTGGCCGGATGATAACCCGGATCCATCACAAGAAATACCAGATCAAACGGAAACTTTCCATGTCTTTGAAGCTCCTGCAGAAGCTTTGCCATCAGCATGGAATCCTTCCCTCCTGAGATACAGACTGCTATCCTGTCTCCCTCCTGAATCATGTCATAGTCCTGGATTCCGCGGATAAACGGCCGCCATAGCTCTTTGCGGTATTTTTTTATAATACTTCGTTCAATTTCCCTGTAACGCTCCAATTATAACTCCTTATTTTCCTTCGCTGCCTCTTTACTTTCCCGGAGGAAGTCGATATACTAAGGAACATAGAAAATACCGCCAGATTAATTTACAGGAGGTTTTCCATGTTCCGTGTATGGGGAAAGATCTTTAAAAATAATAATATGCTGAAGGATATCACTATCTGCGACAATACATCCGACACTCGGACCCATAAAGTATTTCATGCGCTGGAGGAGGTTTGCTATACCTTTGACTTAAGCAAGCCTATCTGGCTGGATTCCAATATACGGGAATTTCAGCGCCATGCAAAAACACGGTTTTATCAGGACAGCTTTGTCGATGATATCTATTTCGATTTTCTGGAATTTCATGTTATTGAAGAGGACTGATTACTTTGCCATAAAGCCCTGAATCAGCTCCCATATGGATGAGACAAAACGGGTAATAAAATTTCCCACCTTCTCTTTATCCAGCTTGATTCCAAGGGAATCCAGCTTGTCATACAGCTCCTTTGCCTGACTCACCAGCTTACCCGCATCAATATCCAGCTTGTTCAGCTTCAGCAGAAGATCCACAACCTGGGACACCTGTTCATCAGTCAGAACAAGCTGCATCTCCTCGGATGCCTGGCGAACCAGAGAGGAAAGTTTATTCGGATCATCCAGCCCTCTCTCGGCAATCTGCTGCTTTAAATATGCAATCAAATCGGATATCTGCTCTGAATCCAATTCGCTCATCAGTTCACCGGTCAGTATCAGTTCATCAGTCGCCACCTCAAAGGCAGTGCTGCTAACCTCCTCCCCGCTGTAAGCCTCGTATGCTTTCAGGGCTCCAATCAGGGCCGCAGTCCCGCTGATGGAACTGGGAGCAGCCACAATCACCTTTGCATCCTCCACCCCGGCTGTCAGAAGTGCGTTCCGGTACATGGCAATCGTACAATAATTAATATTATGGGTCTCCACACTTAAGCCTGCTCCGCTTTCCTGCGGAATCAAAAGAACCGAAGACAGGGAATGTGTCCCTACCACCGATGCTCCCAGCGACTCATCCAGATACTGATGCTCCATATCATTGGTAATATAAATTGTCTGATAAGATGCTGCCTCCGCTTCGCTGATTCCCATCTCCGAGAATACGGCTGCTCTCTGGGAATCGTTCAGGTCTGCTCCAAGGGCAAGCACCGGGGAGCCTGAAGCATTTACCCGAAGTCCCCCTATGGTTAATATTCCTATCATCAGCATCAGTGAGAACCATTTTTTCATTCTTATTCCCTCCTGTTTTCCTCTTTCAGAATGGTACTGCACCACCTCAGTATATCTTTAAATACCTGATCCTTATCCAGATCATGAATCAGCTCATGACGATTTTCCGGATACAGACGACAAGTAATATTTTTCATTCCGATTTTTTTCAGCATTGCTTCAAACCGGCGAACTCCCTTTCCGTTTTCCCCAACCGGGTCCTGATCACCGGACAAAACCAGCAGAGGAAGCTTCTTCGGCATCCTTGCTGCCCTTTTAGGGTCAATAACCTCCTCAATCGTCCGGAGCAATGCTTCAAATGCATTCAATGTAAATTGATAATTCATCTTCTTATCCTGCAGCGCATGAATCATCACCTGCGGGTCCCGGCTCATCCAACTTCCTGTATGAGCATTATCCGGATATCTTTTTGCGAAACCGCTGCAAGTCATATTGTTTAATATGGAGCTGTGTCCTTTAGAGCCTCTGCGGAGCATACTTCCATAGGTCAATGCCAGGCCGGCCCTTACCAGAGCCGCCGGCTGGTGTCCGGTGCCCATAATCACCGCTCCATCTACCCGTTCTCCATGGTAGATCAGGTACCGCCTGACCAGATAAGAACCCATACTGTGCCCCAGCATGATATAAGGAACCTGAGGGGCATAGGTTACTGCCATTTTCCGGATTTTTTCAATATCCTTCAGCCAGAGTACTGCTCCCTGCTCTCCCACATATCCCAGCTCCGATACATCATTCACCGAATCTCCGTGCCCAAGATGATCGTGGCCGACTACAAAATACCCGGCAGAAGCCATATACTGCGCCAGTTCCTCATAACGCTCTATATATTCCAGCATTCCATGTACCATCTGCAGAATGCCTCTGCTTTTCACCTCCGGATCATACCAGCGGTAACCATGTATCATATGAACATTATCTGTAGAATCCACGTAAAACTCTTCCCGTGTAATCATAAAACCCACCTTCATTTTCTTCTATATATTTTTCTTCCGAAGTATATCATAGAATTTTATCATAAGGTGGGAATTCACAAAATTTTAAGGATTCTTTAGATTCATAAAGAAAAAGGAAAAGCTCCTATACCGCTGCGCCAGTGACAGGAGCCCGTTCCCTTATAGCTGTGTCGTAATAAAAATATCATAGATTGCTTTGATCGCCTTCTCAAAGTCCTCATTCCTGACTCCCACAATAATATTCCATTCGCTGGAGCCCTGATCAATCATCTTTACATTGACATTTGCATGGGCCAGAGCAGAAAATATCCGTCCTGCAGTCCCCCGGTTGGCTCTCATGGCACGTCCGACTACCGCAATCAGCGCCAAATCCCCTTCTACCTCCAGATAGTCCGGATTCACCGCCCTCTGAATGCCAGCCAGCACCTTCTGTTCATGCTCTTCAAACTCATCCTGGTGAACTACAATACTCATAGTGTCAATACCTGAAGGGATATGCTCAAAAGAAATTCCCTGTTTCTCAAACTCCTCCAGCACCCGGCGTCCAAATCCAATCTCCGAATTCATCATATCCTTCTCAATGTTGACAGTAACAAAGCCCTTCTTGCCCGCAATACCGGTAATTGTAAATTTCGGTTTATGGCAGGTGCTTGCCACGATCATCGTTCCGCTGTCTTCCGGACGGTTCGTGTTGCGGATATTAATAGGAATGCCTGCCTTACGCACCGGAAAAATAGCCTCCTCATGCAGAACCGTTGCCCCCATATAGGACAGCTCCCGAAGCTCCCGGTAAGTAATCGTGTCTATCACCTCCGGTTCCGGAATCAGTCTGGGATCTGTCACCAGAAAGCCGGATACATCCGTCCAGTTCTCATACAGATCTGCTCCCACTGCCTTGGCCACAATGGAGCCTGTAATATCAGACCCTCCTCTGGAAAAGGTCTTGATTCTGCCGTCCTCATAAGCTCCATAGAAGCCGGGAACGACTGCACACGGCATATCCGCCAGCCTTCCTCCCAGAAGCCTATCCGTTGTATCTATGTCAAAGCTTCCATCTTCCGAAAAACGGATCACCTCTGCTGCGTCCACAAAAGGATAATTGATATATGCAGCCATAATGATGCCATTCAAATATTCTCCTCTGGATGCGGCATAATCGCTTCCCGCCTTGCCTGCAAAATTTTCTGCAATGACTTCAAATTCTTTGTCAAGAGAAAGCTTCAGATTCAGCCCTCCGATAATCTCATTGTAACGTGCTTTAATCTGCTTCAGCATTCCGCTGAAATCCTCGCCGTTTGCAGCAGAATAGTAGCACTGATACAGCATATCCGTCACCTTGGTATCTCCTCCAAAACGTTTGCCGGGCGCCGAAGGAACTACATAGCGGCGGTCTTCATCTGCAAGGATAATTTTTCCTACCTTTTGAAACTGCTCCGCGCTTGCCAGAGAGCTTCCTCCAAATTTGACAACCTTCTTCATCACTTTATCTCCTCGTTTTAAAAAAGACTAGTATTGATTATAATTGGATTGCCCGGAGAAAACAACTGTTTTTTGTAAAAAGTCTGAAAAACATCTATAAATAAAGACAGATAAAGCTCCTGGCATCTGTTTCCGGCCGCAAAAAAAGAGACCGCAAAATACCATTTTATGGCAGCGGCCTCTCTCTGATATAATCAATTATTTTACATCCTGCCCATAATAAGCATTCGCTCCATGTTTACGGAAATAGTGTTTATCCTGAAGCTCCTGCGGAGCCGGCTGAATTCTCGCATTGATGATCTCGGCACGGTAAGCCATCTTGGCTACCTCCTCCAGCACCGCTGCATTGTGTACTGCTTCGCGAGGGTCCTTGCCCCATGCAAACGGCCCATGATTTTTACAGAGCACTGCCGGAACGGCCATCGGATCTTTGTCCCGTAATTTAAACAATTCCACAATCAGATGTCCTGTATTTTCTTCATAGGCGCCGTCAATTTCTTCCTTCGACAGACAGCGCGCACAGGGAATCTCGCCATACATATAGTCTGCATGGGTAGTTCCGTAGCACGGAATGTCTCTTCCTGCCTGCGCCCAGCTTGTTGCATAAGAGGAATGGGTATGTACGATTCCCCCGATCTCCGGAAACGCTTTGTAAAGCTCCAGATGTGTCGGTGTGTCAGAGGATGGCTTGTAATTTCCTTCCACCCGGTTGCCATTTAAGTCCATAACCACCATATCATCCCTTGTCATAGTCTCATATTCCACGCCGCTCGGTTTAATAACGAACAGTCCGCTTTCGCGGTCGATCCCGCTGACATTTCCCCAGGTAAAGGTTACAAGCCCGTATTTTGGAAGCAGCATATTGGCTTCAAATACTTTCTGTTTTAATTCCTCCAGCATTCTTTAATCCCTCCTATTTATAAGCTATCGCGTTCCACTTTAATTCATTTTTAAAATCGCGGATGGTAGTATTGTTATCAATAACAACACTTTCAATGCCCATAGCAGCCGCCCAGTCAACCATCTGTTCCACAGAAAGGTCATAGGAGAATGCAGAGTGGTGAGCACCGCCGGCTAAAATCCAGCTCTCCGTACCTACTGCCAGATTCGGCTGCGGAGTCCAGAATGCAGTGGCTACCGGAAGCTTCGGCATTGGCTGTTCAACCTTCTTACAGTCTACCGCATTGATAATGAGGCGGAAACGATTTCCCAGATCCACCAGAGAGGTTGCTACCGCGGGGCCGGTCTTTGAGGTAAATACGAGACGGGCCGGGTCCTCACGGTTGCCCATAGACAATGGCTGAACTTTAATGGAAATTGGTCCCTCGGAGATCGTCGGGCATACTTCCAGCATATGAGACTGCAAAATGCCTTCCTTACCCGGAACCAGATTATAGGTGTAGTCTTCCATAAAGGAGGTTCCTTTTGCATTCGGAGTTCCCTCGGTCATAATCTTCATCAGGCGGACCATAGCTGCTGTTTTCCAGTCTCCTTCCGCGCCGAAGCCATAGCCTTTTTCCATCAGTCTTTGTATAGCCAGACCCGGAAGCTGCTTTAAGCCGCCCAGCATACCGAAATGAGTAACGATTGCATGGTAATCTCCGTCCTTTAAGAACTTCTCTGCGCCAATCTCAATCTGAGCCTGAACCGCCACATGTCTGCGGAATTCTGCTTCGTCTCTTCCCTCCAGCAAAATCTGATATTTACTGTAATATTCTTCCACAAGAGCGTCTACATCTCCCTGCGGCACTGCATCCACATACTCTACCAAATCGTTGACATTGTAGTGGTCAATTTCCCAGCCAAATTTAATCTGAGCTTCTACCTTATCACCCTCGGTAACTGCCACATTATTCATATTATCGCCTACACGGCATACACGGATATGAGAAGATTCCATAACGCCGACCGCAGTGCGCATCCAGCTTCCCAGTCTCTCCTGAACCTCCGGGTTATTCCAGTGTCCGAAGATCAGCTTTCTCTCCATGCCCATACGGCTTACAATATGACCGTACTCACGATCTCCATGTGCAGACTGGTTCTCGTTCATGAAATCCATATCGATCGTTCCATAAGGGATCTCCTCATTAAACTGGGTCAGCAGATGACACAGCGGTTTTTTATATTCCTGCAGTCCGATAATCCACATTTTGGCAGGGGAAAAGGTGTGCATCCAGGTAATCACTCCGGCACAGTCCGGATCATTATTGGCATCGTTCAGCGTCTGGCGGATGGATGCCTGACTGATCAAAGTGGGTTTTAAGATCACTTCAAACGGAAGTTTGCCTCCTGCATTGATTCCCTCTACAATCTTTGCAGAATGCTCGGCAACCTTCCTAAGGCACTCATCTCCATACAGATCCTGAGAGCCTGTACAGAACCAAAACTTATAATTTTTCATCTTACAATTCCTCCTATATTTTCAAAAACGTTTATTTCTCTGAGCCTTCTTCATCCTCAGGCCGGTCATATTCTCCCTTCAGATAAGCTCTCAGCGAACATCCTCCTAATACAACTGCAACGACCGTAAAAAGCACCATTGCAGCAATGAACAGCAGCCTTTCCGCTCCTGTATGACTTGCAGGAGCTCCCCTCAGCCCCCACGTCAGATACAGGAGGTATGCCGACACAACAATCCGCAGAATCAAAGAAACCTTTGAAGGATACCTTCTCTTTTCATCTTCCATCTATCCGCTCCCTCCAACCTTTCTAACTGAGTCACGAACCAGAATCGCCGGGCGAAATAAAAAATTTCCGTCAAAATCCGGCTCGTCAATCAGGCGAATCATATTTTTTGCAGTTTTCTGTCCCAGCTCCTCCATAGGATACGGAACGGATGTGATTTTCGGCTCCGCCAAAAGGGACAGCTCCGAACCGTCAATGCTGACAATTGACAACTGTCCCGGAACACGGAAGCCTTCCCTGCGCAAAAGCTCCACCAGTCCGTAGGCCACTTCATCATTATAACAAAACACTGCCGTGCAGTCCGTCAGACGGCGCAGCACCGAGCTGCTGATATTTCTCAGTGTCTTCTGATCTTCCGTATCAATCCACAGAATTTTCCGGTCGTCCACACTTAAGCCAGCCTTTAAAAGCGCTTCCACGTATCCTGCATAGCGAAGTCTCCCCTGCCCGTCATCCGCTTTGAAGATTCCCCCTATCTTCCGATGACCCTGGGAAAACAGATATTCCATGGCGTCCTCCGCCACACGTACATCGTCCAGTGCTACAATCGGAGCCCTCAGCTCCGGATACACACAGTTAAAGAACAAGAGCGCAATCTGTCTCTTCTGAAGCTCCCGGTAATATTCCAGATTCGGATTCGGCAGAGCGCTCTTTGTCGCTTCCACAATGACCCCGTCCACATTGTCCTTCTCTAGAATTCCCTTCAGAATCCTCCGTTCATTATCCACTCTGTTGTTGGTAAAGGCAATCTGAGTCATATAGCCTGCCCCCGAAAGTGTCTGTACAATTCCTTGTAAAGTCGGAGGAAAGATGTATCCATCCACGTAGGTGCTGACTACCGCAATATTCATTGTTCTCCTGCGGACTGTCCCTCTTCGGCTGCCGATATAGGTTCCGCTGCCCCGAATCCGCTCCACAAGTCCCTCAGACTCCAGAATTCCCATTGCATGCCGGACAGTCTGCCGACTCAGGCCAAACATCCCGCTCAGCTCATTTTCCGAATACAGCTTCTCACCCGGATGCAGTTCACGCGCACTGATCTTTTCTTTTATCCAGTTTACTAATGAAATATATTTGGGTTCCTGCTGCTTCATTTTATTCAACAGGGCCGCCCCGGGGGGACAGCCCTTCCTTTTGTTTTAAAACTTATTTCTTACGTTTGGATACCAGATCCACAGTTACAGCACCAAGAAGAACGGCACCCTTCACAATTTTCTGAAGGTCAGTAGAGAATCCATACAGAGACATACCATTATTCAGAATACCCATGATGAACGCACCTACAACCGCACCGATAATGGTTCCGACACCGCCGGAGGTGGCTGCACCGCCGATATAACAGGAAGCAATCGCATCCATCTCGAACTGGTCGCCAGCCTTTGGCGTAGCGGATGCATTACGTGCAGATAATACAATACCGGCTACTGCACAGAGCAGCCCCATGTTGGTATATACCCAGAAAAATACTCTTTCCGTATTAATACCGGACAGTTTCGCTGCCTTTGCATTTCCTCCAAGAGCATAGACCTGACGGCCTGCAACAGTCTTGGTCGTAATAAAATGATACAGTCCAACCAGCGCTGCCATCACCACAAGCACGAACGGAATACCGCTGTAGCGTGCCAGTTTGTAGAAGAAGAACCACACAATTACAAGGATGATTGCATTCTTCACAATCAGCTGCCATACCGGGTTCGTAGCAAAGCCATATTTTTTCTTAGTCGCAATACTCTTTAACTCAGACAGAACAATCAATACAGAGACAATTGCTGCCACAATCAGACATACCAAATCAATCTGAGCGCCTTCGGCACCAATTTTAATAGTCGGAAGGAAACCTGCTCCTATGTATACAAAATTATCCGGAAGGGGTCCTTTGGTCTGTGCCTGAAGCAAAACGTAGGTAAGTCCGCGGCCCATCAGCATGGTTGCCAGAGTTACAATGAAAGGAGGAATACCCAGTTTGGAAATAAAGAAGCCTGCAAACATACCGCATAAAAGACCAACGATCAGAGCTGCGATAATAGCAATCCACATATTCCATCCGTAGTCTACCATTCCAATACCGATCACGGCACCGCAGGTAGCTACAACAGAACCGACTCCAAGGTCCACATTACCGGTCAGTACACAGAGCAGCATACCAACTGCCAGAATAACAATATAACCATTCTGCATGATCAGGTTGTTAATATTTGCCGGGGACATATTCTTACCGCCGGTCAGCACCGCAAAGATAATATAAACCGCAATCAGGGCCAGTACCATACCGTACTGTCTCATATCAATATTTACTACTTTTTTATTTTCCATGATTTACTCACCTTTCCTGTTATCTGCCATAATACAGCCCATAATCCGCTCCTGGGTCATCTCTTCTTTCCCCAGCTCGCCTGCAATATGGCCTTCGTTGATAATGTACAGTCGGTCACAGGTACCGATAATCTCCGGCATCTCGGAAGAAATAACAATAACGGCTTTCCCTGCCTTTGCCAGATCATTAATCACACAGTAAATCTCGTATTTTGCACCTACGTCGATACCGCGGGTCGGCTCATCCAGAATCAGCACATCCGGCTGGGTCAGCATCCATTTGGCAAGAACTACCTTCTGCTGATTACCTCCTGACAGAGAACCTACCGCCTGATCAATGGAATTTGCCTTTACATTAATAAGTTTCTTATATTCCTCTGCCTTCACAATCTCCTCATTGGCATTTACAACACCATTCTTGGAAAAGAAATTACGGAGTGCAGCCATAGTCATATTTCTCTTGATATCGTCAATCAGAACCAGTCCATTGCCCTTCCGGTCTTCAGACACATATGCCAGTTTGTTGTCAATGGCAGTTCTTACATCCTTTAAGTCTACTTCTCTGCCATTCATCTTCACGGTACCGGATATTTTCTGTCCATAAGATTTTCCGAATACGCTCATGGCAAGCTCCGTACGTCCGGCTCCCATCAAACCTGCAAGCCCGACTACCTCACCGGCTCTTACTTTAATATTTACATCCTTTAATACCTGACGATTCGGATCCTCCGGATGATATACATTCCAATTTTGAACCTCAAAAATTGTGTCCCCTATGGTGACTCCCTCGCGGATCGGATAACGATTTGTCATCTCGCGTCCGACCATTCCTTTAATAATACGATCCTCTGAGAAATCGTCCACACCTTTGGTCAATGTCTCAATCGTATGACCGTCACGGATAACAGTGATGGCATCTGCCACATAGCTGATCTCGTTCAGCTTATGGGAGATAATAATCATTGTTACCCCATGCTTTTTAAGCTCCAGCATAATTTCCAGAAGCTTCGCGGACTCTTCATCGTTCAGCGCCGCTGTCGGCTCATCCAGAATCAGAAGCTCCACGTCCTTTGCCATTGCCTTTGCAATCTCGATAAGCTGCTGCTTTCCTACGCCAAGCGTTCCGACGGGAACATTGACATCCTCATGCTCCAAACCTACCTTCGCCAGCATCTCGGTTGCCTTTGCACGGGTTTTGGTCCAGTCAATCACACCCTTGCCTGAGCACTGTTCATTGCCAAGGAATACATTCTCTGCCACAGACAAATACGGACTGAGCGCCAGCTCCTGATGGATAATAACGATGCCCTTGGCTTCACTGTCCTTGATTTTATGGAACTTTCCGATTTCACCTTTGTAAACGATGTCTCCGGTATAGCTCCCATACGGGTATACACCCGAAAGGACATTCATCAGTGTGGATTTTCCGGCGCCATTTTCCCCGCATAACGCATGGACTTCTCCTCTTTTCACCTTCAGATTTACATCGTCCAGTGCCTTTACGCCCGAGAATTCCTTGGTTATGTGGTTCATCTCCAAGATATATTCTGACATACCTCTCGCTCCTTTTCTTTATATTTTTTCCGCATTCAGCCGGACACATGAGCGCTGATCGGCTGCCGCGGTATTTTACTTTCTGTAAAAAAGCGGCGACTTGCGCCGCCGCTTCGACAGACTAAAACTACAGTCCTAAATCTTCTGCTTTATAATAGTTCGCACCATCAACTACAACTTCTTTCAGTGTATCCTTATCAACTGCAACAGGAGTGCACAGGTAGGATGGAACAACAATTTTACCGTTGTCATAGGTCTCGGTGTCGTTGATCTCCGGCTCTGTTCCCTTCATAACTGCTTCTACCATAGTTACGCATTTGCTTGCCAGAAGACCGGTATCTTTAAAGATCGTAGCTGTCTGGGTTCCGTCCAGAATATTTTTGCAGGCCATCAGCTCTGCGTCCTGTCCGGTTACGAGCGGCCAGTTCTCTGCAGTATAGCCAGCGCCCTGAAGAGCAGCCTTTACGCCGTACGCAAATCCGTCAAACGCGGTGCAGGCAATGTCAAGGTCCTCATCTGCATAGTAACCAGTCAGGTAGTTCTCACACCACTGCTGAGCAGTTTCCTGAGACCATCTTAAAATACAGGTATCCTGGAAGGAGGTTCTTCCGGTCTTGCATACAAGAGTTCCTGCATCCAGATATGGCTGAAGAACTTCCATTACGCCTTCATGAAGAAGAACTGCGTTGTTGTCATCCGGAGAGCCCATAAAGAACTCAATCGTGTAGCTTTCGCCGGCTTCCTTTGCTGCCTCGAGGTCTTTTGCCTTTACAATATAGTCGGCAATCGCAACGCCTACTCCTTTGTTATCAAAGGATGCATAATAGGAAACTGCGTCTGTGTCCATTAAAAGACGGTCATATGCGATAATCGGAATATTTTTCTCCTTTGCCTGAGCCTCTACATTCACAAGTGCAGATGAGTCAATAGAAGCAATAACCAGACACTGCGCACCGGATGCAATCATGTTCTCAATCTGAGAAACCTGCATCTGTACATCATCCTCTGCGTACTGAAGGTCTACTTCATATCCGAGTTCCTCAAGCTGCGCTTTCATGTTCTGTCCGTCTTTAATCCATCTCTCGGAAGACTGGGTAGGCATTGCAACACCGATTTTGCCGCCTTCCTGACCCGCAGCTACCGGAGCCGGAGCCTCTGCCTCTTCTGCCGGAGCCTCTGCTGTCTCGCCTGCCGCTTCTTCCGCTGGTGCTTCCTCCGCCGGAGCTTCTGTTGTGGTAGAAGAACCGCCTCCGCATCCAACTACCATAGATGCTACCATTGCAGTTGCAAGAATAGCGCTTAAAACTTTTCTTTTCATTTTGGTATCCTCCCTAATTATATTTTTTGAAAAGTTGTATTTACAAGTTGTTCCTATGGAACAAGTTTGTACAATAGATTAATTCTACAATTCTTTTGACGATATTACCAAATTCATTTGGTTCTATTTGTCATTTTCACGAATAATCTCCGAACTGTATATCCTTGATTTAGTAACAATATACATCGTAGCCTTTATTTTGTCAATCTGTTTTTCCTCTTTTTATCCTACAACATACATATTTTTTCATACATTTTCTATAGTTGTATGTATTTTATTACAAAGTTGTACTTTCGATATGGACAATTTAGGTATAAAGGAAAGGACTTGTAATACAGTTCCCCGCATTACAAGTCCCTCTTCCTATCCTTTTATAATGTGATAATAGGATTTTGATGTAGTCAGATAGCTGACCCCATAAACGACTATAAAGGCCAGCGCCACCCCTGCTTCACAGAAGGTAAGCAGCCTAATGTCAAACATCATGATCGCTGCCATCAGCCGGCTTACCATAACCGTACCCACCGCCGCATGAACCAGAGAACCGGCAAGGGGCAGAACAAATACCATAAGAATCTGCTTCCTGATGGTATCCTGAATTTCTTCATCGCCCATTCCTACCTTTTTCATAATCTCAAAGCTGCCCTGATCCTCATACCCTTCAGAAATCTGCTTATAGTACATAACAAGCAGAAGGCACATAAAGAAAATCAATCCAAATAAGATGCCGATAAATAAAAGCCCGCCATTCATGGAATACAGAATTGCCCTGCCTTCCATTCCGTCTGTAACGTTCATAAAGAAGCCCGTCTGCTGACTGCACCAGCCGGCAAATTCCGCGGCAAACTCTTTCTTTCCTTCATCCTTTCCCTCCAGAACAATGCCCGTCCTCTGCCTGATTGTTTTTTCCAAATCCTCTGAAGAATCCAAGGTTCTTTCTGACCATACCTTAATATAATCTCTGCGGGCTTCCGCATTCTTTACAATAATAATAAACTCTGAATTAAACTTGTTTCTTTTCTCCTTGGGATACGGAAATAGCTCCCCTGCCTCTTTTTTCACTTCTGCAGTTATTCCCATAAAGTCCATTTCTTTATAGTTATAATCAGCACCTGTTGAATAAATGATTACCTGACCGTCCGAAAGCTCTTCCCTCTGCCCGCTTAGCCGGTTATAATCCTCCAGTGTTATAAAATGCACTTTATAATTATCCCGGGATCTTTCCGAGGAGAACTCCTCCTGAAATTTGATCCCTTCCTTTCCGCACGGAAATACGATCTCTTCAAAGCTGTCCAGCCTCAGGATGGTCTGATCGCATTTTTCAGCCAGTTTTACCGCCTTTTCCTCCACCTGCGCACTGGAAATACCGGAACCATCATACGAGGTCTGTATGTCATACGGATAATTATAATGTGTAATATCGTCAATTCCTGCATACAAGGTGATCGTACAGGTCAGTGTAATAATGACCATAGTAGAAAAAATGCAGATATTCGACAGCCCCGCCGCGCTTTTTTTCATCCGGTAATACATCCCGGAAATGGTGATAAAATTAGACGGCTGATAGTAAATGTGCGGCTTTGTACGCATCATTCTTAAAAAAGCCACACTGCCGGAGGTAAACAAAAAATATGTGCCTGTAATCACCAGGAAAACCGCCAGAAAAAAATTACAGAAAATCATACCGTCTAATTCAGCCTTCACAGCCACTGTATAACCTGCTCCAAGCGTCAGCAGGCCTGCAACAGTCCAAAGCTTCAAAAACCGCGGCTCTTTTTCCCCTTTACGGCTTCCTGAAAGCAGCTCTGCCGGACGGACCCTGTGAAGGGGTATCAGATTACAGATATAATTTAAAAAAAATACTGCCGCAAAAAATACCAGCGTTTCCTTCACCGCTTTCCAGGTAAAGACAAATTCCACATCCACCGGAAGAGAGCTAAGTCTTAATAACAACAGAAACAGCAGCTTGGAAAACACGATTCCAAAGAGAATTCCTCCGCCTGCAGATATGCCGTATCCGATCAGCATTTCTATAAACAGCATCATTCCAATATGCTTTTTCTCCAGCCCCAGCAGGCTGTACAGCCCCAGCTCCTTTTTTCTCCGTTTAATCAGAAAGCTGTTGGCATAATACAGAAACGGAAGCAGGATAATTCCCAGAAGCACTCTCCCTATCATAAGCATGATCCATGCATAAGCGCTGCGGGGCAGTGTCTGTATCAGATCATTATGCAAAATAGAAGTAAAGGCAAAATAAACGAATACGGAAAAAATAGCAGAAACAAGATATGGGTAATATACATTTCCATTTTGTACAACTCCTTTTGCCGCCAATACAGGCAGAAGCTTCCATTTTTTCATGCCTGCACCTCCTCTGGCATTTGTTCTGTCTGCAATACCGTAAGGGCGTCTGAAATCATTTTATACATCATCTCATTGCTCTGACAGCCCCTATAGATCTGATGAAACACACAGCCATCCTTAATAAAAAGTACACGCCCCGCATGGCTGGCGGCCTGAATACTATGCGTTACCATCAGAATCGTCTGTCCATCCCGGTTCACTTCTCCAAGAAGGCGAAGAAGCCTGCCTGATGCCCTGGAATCCAGGGCTCCTGTAGGCTCATCCGCAAACACTATATCAGGCTTTGTAATCAGTGCCCTGCACGCTGCCGCCCTCTGCTTCTGTCCGCCGGATACCTCATAAGGATATTTTTCCAGAATATCCGATATATCCAGCCGTGCAGCCAAAGGTGTCAGCCGCCCCTCCATCTCCCTGTGATCCATTCCCGCAAGCACCAGGGGCAGAAAAATATTATCCTTTAAGGATAAGGTATCCAGAAGATTGAAATCCTGGAAAATAAATCCCAGATGTTCTCTTCGGAATGCGCACAGCTCCTTTTGACGGATTTCTGATAAATCCTTTCCCCGAAGCAGAATCTGTCCGCTCGTGGCCCTGTCAAGGGAGGCAAGAATATTAAGAAGCGTCGTTTTACCGGAACCGGACTCTCCCATAATCGCCACATACTCTCCTTCCTCAACAGAAAAATTTACGTCGCTTAATGCCTGTACCTTCACAGAACCCAATCGGGC
Organism: uncultured Lachnospiraceae bacterium; assembly: GCA_910585465.1. Lineage (GTDB taxonomy): Bacteria > Bacillota > Clostridia > Lachnospirales > Lachnospiraceae > Hominiventricola. The sequence goes on from CAJUEW010000017.1 coordinate 65,129, forward strand.
AGTATATACTTTTTTTACGTTCTTCACTTCCAAAAGCGTCATTGTTTTATCCTCTCATTTCTTATTCTGTTATCCATTGTAAACAAAAAGGAAATGCTCTGCCATTTATCCGGCTTACATTTCCTTTCCTTCATCTTACATTTCTGTCACAATCCAATGATCACTTTTGTTCCCTGTCCCATACAGGATTCCACCCGGATCGTATGAGACAGTCTGTCCAGAATCTGCCTGCACAAATACAGTCCGATGCCGGTGGATTTTTTATCCATTCTTCCGTTGTGCCCGGTGAACCCTCTTTCAAAGATTCTGGGCAAATCCGTTTCGCTGATTCCAATGCCGGTGTCTTCAATCACCAGAAAGGACGCATATCCATAAACGCGGATTCCCCCGCAAACTGTATACTTCAAGGCATTAGACAAAACCTGCTCAATTACAAAAGAGAGCCACTTTTCGTCTGTCACGGCCCATAGGGAAAATTCTTCCATAGAAAAAGAAAGACCGCTGCCGATAAACAAAACCGAATACTTTTTGACCGCCTGCTTTACAATTCTGTAAATATCGTATTTTTTAAGGAGCAGATCGGAATACATGCTGTCCAGTCTGGCATAATGAAGCGCCATCTCCACATACTGTTCAATCTTAAATAACTGTTCCATGGCCTGTCCGGTATTCAACACACTATTATCCTCTTCCTGAAGCAGAAGCCGCATAGCCGCAATGGGAGTTTTGATCTGATGCGTCCACATGGTATAATAATTTGTCATATCCTTCTTTTTCTGGTCATACTCAGATATCATCAAACGCATTCTTTGATCTGCACTGCGAATCATATCCTGATAATATTTTTCCGGCAGAGAGTGAAAAGGCGGAAGATTATCCGCCCTTTCCCCCTCTTTTTGTAATACATTCAGAAGTCCCCTGCATTTTTTCATATAGTGTACAAAATCCCATATACTAACGCACACACCCGAAAAAGCAATCAGAACCAAAGCATAAGACATATTTTTCACAGACTGCCCATAGCCGTACAGGCCTGCAACCGCATACAGGATTACCGCAAAAAGTATATAACCCGCAGCCGCCTTCACATGCTCTCTTATATAAGCCTTTACCATCCTTTTCATGCTTTTTACACGTCCTGCCGTCTGTTAATCTGATAGCCCACACCTTTTTTGGTCTGAATGAAATTCACAAGCCCGACCTCCTCCAGCACCCGTCTTAAGCGGTTCACATTCACTGTTAAAGTATTATCATCCACAAAGCATTCATCGTCCCACAAACGCTTCATAATGTTTCCCCTTGTCACCGTATTCCCTGCATGCTCAAACAGAATCTGAAGTATCCGAAATTCATTCTTTGACAGCTCCAGTCTTTTGCCCTCAAAGCTTAAAGACATATCTGCCAGATTCAGAACGGCCCCTCCACAGGAAAGAACGGATGAAGCCTGACTTTGAAAAGCATAGGTCCTGCGAAGAATTGCCTGCACCTTCGCTGACAGCACCTCCAGATCAAAGGGCTTGACAATAAAATCGTCCCCTCCCATATTTACTGCCATAACAATGTTTATATTATCAGAAGCAGACGATACAAACATAACCGGCACCTGGGAAATCTTCCGAATCTCCTGGCACCAAAAGTAACCATTGTAAAAAGGAAGCCCAATGTCCATCAGCACAAGCTGCGGCTTAAACCGGATGAAATGATCCAGTACATGATTAAAATCCGCTGCACATTCCACTTCATATCCCCATTTTCTAAGGTGTCTGCAGATCGTCTCTGATATGATACTGTCATCTTCTACAATTAATATTTTATACATATACCTGATTACTTTGTAACCTTTACCTTGCTTCCCGCTCCCTTTGCCCTGAATATTTTCTTATAGGCTGCCACCTTTTTAGCCGGTACAGTAATCCGGCAGGTACTTTTAATCCCTTTAAAGGCATCATTTCCAACCTTTGCTTTTGTAAGCTTCTCCGTTTTCAGCACAATAACCGCCAGCTTTTTATCTTTATAAAAAGCCTTCTTTCCGATTGATGACAGCTTCTTAGATTTAGCGGTAAAACTCGTCATAGACGTACAGCCGCCGAATGAAGAACTGCCCAGCTCCGTCAGCGCTGCCGATGTAAGATTCACCTTTTTTATGGCCTTGCAGCCGTAAAATGCGCTGCTCTCAATCGTCTTTACCTTTGAAAGTGTAACTGTTTTATTCTTGCTTCCAACAGTGGCAAGCTTTGTACACTTATAAAACGCCTTGCTCTTAATGGAATCTACTCCGCTGCATCCCCTCACAGTGGTAAGCGATGTGCAGCCGTAAAATGCCTGACTTCCAATTTTTGTAACATTTTTTCCAATGGTGACATTTTCCAGATTCTTACATGCTTTAAAGGAATTCGGTAAAATTTCCGTTACCTTAACAACAGTCCCGTCAATAGTAATCGTCGCGGGTACTGAGACGCTTTTCAGCGTCTTCCTGGAAGGCCCTGATACGGCTGCCGTATACCTTCCGGCTTCCGCAGAAGTAATTTTATATTTCACATTAGAGACTGTATGTATGGAGTCCTTTTTAGGTCCGGATACCGGATCGTCCGGTTTCTGATCATCAGTCTCGCTTCCACCGTCTCCGCCATTTTCATTTCCGCCGTCTCCGTCTCCATTGCCTCCATTTCCGCTTCCTTCCCCGGAAGGATCACTGCCCGGATCTGAATTGTCTCCCGCGTCAGCCTTTACTGTCACCGGTATGGTAACCGTCTTTTCCAATACTGTGACTGTCAGTTCTGTGGAACCGGCTTTCTTGCCGACAAGCCTGCCGCCTGCAACAGAAGCGAATCCCTCGTCCGCAACCTTCCACGAATATGGCAGCTCAATCTGCTTATCCGAGTTTGAAGGCCAGCTTCCCGACATCCGGATGCTTATTGTGAGCTTCGGCAGATCCGCAGTCCCGCCGCTGGAAAGAGTCAGGGACTTTACAGAAGGAGTCAGAGTTACATTGGTAATAGCCGATCTCAGAAGCTCCAGCTCCACCAATGTCTCTGAATCATTGGCTGCTGCTGCAGACGTACTGCCTGCCGGTGAACGAAACTCCTGCACCCAATAGTGATAGCCGTTGTAATATACATGCCCGATACCAACTGCCTCAAAATTATTCAGCATATTCCGGCGGTGTCCCTGACCGTTATATTTTTCATTCGTTTCCTGCCATGCCTGAAAAACCGCCGACGCCGTCTTATAGCCTGCCGCAATATTCTCTCCCCGGCGGTTTCCTGTATAGGCGGTAAAGCACGTCTGCCCATTGGGCCTGGTATGTGAATAGGAAACAGCTATCTCTGCTGCGCGCAGCATGGCTGCTTTTTCCAGCTCATAATCATAGACCAGCGGAGCACTGTTGTATTTTATCTTCTCCGTATTGTTCTCATTCCACGCCCAGGCATCAGCTCCTGTGCGGAAATCATTGATCATGCCCAGCATGCTTCTGGCCTCTGACTGTCCGTACTGCACTCTCACCTTCGCATTCACCGTTCCTGTGCCCTCTGCTGCCGACACCCCTTCGACATTCACAGAAAAGCCCAGTATCACTGCAAGCATGACTGCAAGATAGTATTTTACTTTACTTTTCATTTTTGCGTCCCTCCATTAAAAGTTTTTAATTATTTTCTGATTATATCATGAAAAATAATCCTGTGTATAGAAATTTCCCATTTTGGCTTCCGCATCTTCTCCTGTTTTACCATAACTGCTCATTCATACCGCCTGAATCCGTCAAAAAATGCTTCTGATTTTTCGTTTTTCTTTCATATTTTTAGAAATCCTTAATTCCGACGCCATACTTTGGTCACAATTCCCTGTTATAGTATTACTTGTAACAGAAACACATCAGTATTTCATTCATAACACTTTAGGGGGCTCGAAGGAGTCCCCACTCCCTCGAAAAATTAAGAACCGTGCGCTTACACGGTTCTTTTTATCTGCCTCTGCTCCCTTCAACACGATTCTGTAATCTCCACTACCCTCATAATGTTTGTATGCTGAGAGGCTTCCGTTTTATTCAGATCATGTACAATCCCCGCAGTTGCCACTATTAAATCCCCTTCAGCTACAATACCCTTTTGTTCCAATAGCTCCAGGGAGGAATAAATCAGAATATCTGTGGATTCCGCCCGCTTTGCCTGAAAGGGCAAAACCCCCCAGAAGAGCTGCATCTGCCTCACCACCTGGGCATCCGGAGACAGGCCGATAATTGGTGTCTCCGGCCTCCATTTGGACAACATCCATGCAGTAAATCCGCTCATGCTTGGAGCCACAATTACTTTGGCATGCAAATCGTGGGCAGTAGACACAGAAGAATAACATACCGCATTGGAAACACTGCACAGATTTTCCTGACTGATTCGTCTTTTTTTATAAAAACATTTATCCAGATGCTCTTCTGTATCTCTGCAGATCTGTGCCATTATTTTCAGGGCCTCCACCGGATACTTTCCCATGGCCGTTTCCCCGGAAAGCATGACTGCATCTGCCCCTTCATAAACTGCATTCGCCACATCCGTCACCTCTGCACGGGTCGGGCGCGGATTGCGAATCATGGAATCCAGCATCTGAGTTGCCACAATCACTGTCTTACAGGTAATATTGCATTTACAAATTACTGTTTTCTGTATATAGGGAAGCTTTTGAGGAGGGATTTCCACGCCAAGATCCCCTCTTGCCACCATAATCCCATCACTTTCCCGGATAATCTCATCCAGATTTTCAATTCCCTCTTCATTTTCGATTTTAGCAATGATCTTTATCCGGGAATCTGCTTCCTTCAGCATCTGCCGGATTTCCCGTATCACATCTGCATTTCTCACAAAGGAAGCAGCGATAAAGTCAAAGCCCTGCTCGATACCAAAACGAATATCACTTCTGTCCTTTTCTGTCAGCCCCGGCAGATCAATTTTGGTCTTAGGTACATTAACCCCTTTTCTCTGCCCCAGCTCCCCTCCACTGACCACCCGGCAGTACAGCTCCGTATCCTCTATTTTTTCAATCTTAAGATCTATCAGTCCATCATCTATCAAAATATGAGTTCCCGGATGTACGCATGCGGGCAGTCCTTCATAATTTACTTGGCAGATCTGTTCGCCTCCTTCCACCTCCCGGGTAGTCAGAATATACGGCATTCCATCCTTCAGCATGACTTTCTTTCCGTCTTTCAGCAAACCTGTCCGAATCTCCGGGCCTCTTGTATCCAGCAGCGCCGCAATAGGCAGACCCAATTCGTCGCGGACACTTTTCAGCAGATCCAGTCTGTTTTTCTGCTCTATATAATCTCCGTGAGAAAAATTGAATCTTGCCACATCCATGCCATGCAGGGCAAGCCTTGTCAATATTTCCCGGTTATCAGTATTCGGCCCCATAGTACAGATAATTTTTGTTTTTTTCATAATTTTATATTCCTTTCTATGCTCTCCCCGGCTCTGTGCAGCCCCTGAGCCATACTTGCAAGCACGTCTGTTCGTAAAAAATAAGGCCGCCAGAACTCTGACAGACCGTTCAAGAGAGGGGACTTATCTAATTCAAATATTATAAATCAAGATACAAATATTTTTTATATTTAAAGTATACCCAGCTTAAGCGGAATCAATAACTATCGTTTTACAAAATTCATTTCAAAATCGTCTGTCCGGCAGGATATAAAATTATCAGGATGAATTTAGGGGGAGGAATTTCCAAAACTTATATAAAAAAAAAGCTATCATAATACAGCTCTTATCCGAAATGCCATAACTGCTATAAACTCCCCGGCTGATGGCTTCTTGACTGCTGAACAGCCGGAAACTTCCCGAAACAATTCCCGATCTCTTTCCCACAATACGGAAAGCAGAAACCGTATGCTGCGTTCTGCAGCGCACCAGCTAACATGGTAATGCCTTCCGATTTCCGGATAAAGCTCTTTTGTCACTGCCAGCAGGCGGCTGGGATTCTCGGCAGCCAAAACTATTCCATATGCCGCATAATGAAATCCATTATAATTTGGCGTGGCTCCTAATTTTATCAGATATTGGCTGGCCATCCACATATATGATTTATTATTCATCCTCTATCTCCTCATTCAACAGCTCGTCCAGTTCTTCCAAAAGCGACAGCGCCTCTTCTCTTGAAAGCATAAGAAAATAAAAGATAACTGTAACAGCAGAAAATCCATACTTCCCATGCTCCTGATCAAAATATGATCTGGGAGCAACGTGAAGCAGCTCCGCCATCTGTTCCTGAGTATAGGCTCTGACATTCCGGAAATCATGAATCTGAACCCGTATAAACTCCTGAAACATTTTCTTCTTATGTTCCATAGTAATCCCTCCTGTATATATAACGCTCCCCAGGAAAATTTTACCTTTTATTGCAGATTACCAACCACGAGGTAAACCTCAGAAAATACAAAATAAACAGAATATCATTGGAGGCCGGAAATTATACCAGAAACAGAGAATAATGATTTTATATAAAGATATTTACAAATATGAACCTAAGAAATGAATTGTACTAAAAAAATAAAGGGTCCCCGGAATTTCCGGAAACCCTTTATTTTCAAGCTTATGCCTTAAAACATGAGACGGGATTTGAATCCGCGGCTCTTGCCCTGCCAAGGCGGTATGCCTTTCCTCATACGGTTTTTTATTGTTACAGGATCCTTCAAGTAAAGGAAATATTGTTTTTCTTGTTTTATGCTTTTTTGCAGAAAACCTGCCGGACTTTATTTACTCATCTTATTAATCAGCTCCTGATACCAGTAGAAGCTGTCCTTACGGATCCGCTCATACGTTCCGCTTCCATCGTCCTTCTTATCCACATAGATAAATCCGTAACGCTTGCGCATCTCGCCGGTTCCAAAGGATACCGGATCGATGCATCCCCATACGGTATATCCCAGAAGATCCACGCCGTCTTCTTCTACCGCTTTCACCATCTCCCGGATGTGATCGCTCAGATATTCTATCCGGTTCTGGTCATGGATCTGTCCATCCTCCATGACGTCTTCAAAGCCGAATCCGTTCTCCACTACAAAAAGCGGCACCTCATACCGGTCATAATACTGATTCAGAATATACCGGAGGCCTTTAGGATCGATGGCCCAGCCCCAGGGCGTCATCGGCAGATACGGATTCTCCACCGTGTCCGTGCCCGCCGCCAGGTCGTCACCCAGCTTCTTCACCTTCGGATCCGCACTGATCGCACTGCTCAGATAGTAGCTGAACCCGATATAGTCCACACAGCCTTTCCGAATGATCTCCAGATCTTCTTTGGTAATATCCAGCTGATAGCCAAGACGCTCCCATTCCTTCTTCACATAAGCAGGATAATGTCCTCTTGCATGGACATCCGCAAAGAAGAGGTTCTTACGGTCCTCTCTCTGAGCCAGCAATACATCATCCGGATGGCAGCTGTATGCATAGACCGGAGTCGCTGCTACCATACAGCCGATCATAAAATCCGGATTGATCTCATGCCCCATCCGGACCACCTCCGCACTGGCCACAAATTCATAGTGCGCTGCCTGATAGACAGTCTTCAGCCGGTCTTCTCCCTCTTCAAAAAGGATTCCGGAATTGGTAAAAGCATAAATATTATTTGTCAGGATCATCTGATTGTTGATCTCATTGAAGGTCATCCAGTATTTGACCTTCTCCTTATACCGCTCCATCACGGTCTGTGCGAACCGGATAAAGTGCCCAATCATCTCCCGGCTCCTCCAGCCGCCGCATTTCTTCACCAGTTCATACGGCATCTCGAAATGCGAAAGCGTAATGACCGGTTCGATCTGGTACTTATGCAGTTCGTCAAACAGATCATCATAGAACCGAAGTCCCTCTTCATTGGGTGTTTCTTCATCCCCCTGCGGGAAAATCCGGCTCCAGGCGATGCTGGTCCGAAAACACTTGAAGCCCATCTCGGCAAACAGACGAATGTCTTCTTTATAATGCTCATAGAACCGAATCCCTTCATGATTTGGATAATATTCTCCTTCCAGGACTCCGGCTGTAATTCTGCGCGCCTGTTCACGGCTGCCTGCAGTCATCACATCCGCAATGCTTAAGCCCTTTCCTCCCGTCTGATACGCTCCCTCTACCTGATGAGCGGCCACCGCGCCGCCCCACAGAAAATCTTTTCTCATATCGGCAACCTCCTATGCTTTATTTTATGACCTGATACAGCTTCTCTCCTGCTTTTACCTGTCCGTCTGCCACTGTACGGATTTCTTCAAATTCATCCGCATTGGACACGAGCACCGGAGAAATAAGAGAATACCCTTTCTCCCGGATCAGCTCCATGTCAAATTTCAGGAGCGGCTGGCCCACGTGCACCTTCTCACCCTCCTGTACCAGCACTTCAAAGCCTTCTCCATTCAGCATGACTGTGTTCAGACCGATATGAATCAGCAATTCCGCGCCCATTTCGGTCGTCAGTCCGATGGCATGCCTGGACGGAAATACAACAGACACTTCCGCGTCACAAGGCGCGGTCACTTCTCCCGCCGACGGACGGACAGCCATGCCAAGCCCTGCGACTCCGCTTGCAAACACTTCGTCGGGTACCTCCTTCAGTGCAACCGTCTCCCCCGTAAGCGGCGCATGGATATCCAATACAGTACCTTTTTCCATAGACGCCGGTTTTGCGGAATCCGTCGGCTCCGGCACTTCCTTTTCTCTCGTCTCCGGTTCAAAATCTTTCATGTCCTCCGGTCTCACACCCCAAAAATAAGTCAGAAGCGCACCAATCACCAGAGCCGCTGCAATCCCTAACAGATAGCCGGTAAACGGAGAGTAGGTTCTCATTGCGAGCGAAAAGATATTGTGAAATACATAGGCGTCACAGGTAACATGAAATGCTCCATTGATTGCTCCGCCAATACCGCTGGCGATCGCAACAACTGCCAGCAAACGTTTATAATTCATAATGATACCATAAAGGATCGGCTCTGTCACACCTGCCAGAATACCAGTCAGGATCGTAGGGCCTGCGATGTCTCTCATTCTGGAATGTTTCTTTGCTTTCAGATACGCACCGGCTGCGATTCCGATCTCCGCAAATACCGCACAGACGCAGACACCTTCGATCATATCCCCTCCGAAATCATTCAGGTTCTGAAGTGTAATCGGCGTAAATCCCCAGTGAAGCCCCAAAAGTGTCAGGAACGGATAGGAAGCACCCAGTAGCAGTCCTGCGATAATCCGGTTAAAGTTAAACAGCCACATCACCACATCGGATACCTTATTCGCCAATGTAGTTCCAAAAGGTCCAAACAGGATCACGGTAAAAGGTACCATCAGCATCAGGCACACCATGGGCACCAGGAATAACTGCAGTTCTTTCTTCACAATCTTCTTCAGTCCTTTTTCCAGATAGCTGTACACGATCACGGCAATAAAAATCGGAAAGATGGTCGACGCATAGTCGATGGGAGTCACAGCAATCCCCAAAAAATTGACGCCCTCCATTCCCAAAAGTCCTGTAAAGTTCGGCTCCAGCAGGGCCGCCCCGATTCCTCCGCCCACATAGGCGTTGGCGCCAAACTGTTTTGCAAGCGTGATCCCGAGGAATATGGGGAGAAAATAAAATACGGCATTGCCTGCTGCGGACAGAATCAAATACGTAGGATCTTCATACCCCATCAGCCCAAACTCTGTAAATACGGTCAGAAGCGCCTTCATCATACCGGCACCTGCCAGCAGCGGAATTAACGGAGAAAATGCTCCTGATATGACCTTCATCACCCGATCCATCATATTTCCGCTCTTTGCTCCTGCTTCTTTCTCATCAGAACCTCCGATCCTGGCCACAGACAGGATGGCATTAAAATAGTCGTTAACTGCCGGTCCGATCACTACCTGATACTGCCCTCCGCTGATGACGACCTGCAATACATAAGACAGTTTTGTCAGTTCCTCCTTGTTCGCTTTCCCTTCATCTTTCAGTTCAAAACGCAGCCTGGTCGCGCAGTGTACGAGACTGTTGATATTTTTCTCGCCGCCGACAAGCTCCACGATCTTTTTTGCTTCATTTTCATACTTCATTTTCTGTCCTCCATTCTCACTGCTCATTGGTCCGTACTACGGCCAGACCGATGCCTTTTCAAATCTGACTAAAAAACAAAATGACCCAGCACAGCAGAAATCACCTTCTGCTGTGTCTGAGTCATGCCTGGTCGAACCAGTAACACCGATGTGTAATTCCATTCAGTTCAGATTGATACGGTTCAGATGAAGCGTCAAATACAGGATCTCTCCCTCACTTACGTTCCATCCGTACGTCTGATTCAGAAACCGCGCAATCTTCATTGCGCATTTGTAATCCTCCGGACATTTGTCCGCCACTACCCGGGCGATCTCAATATCCATTTTCAATGTCTCCCCATTCATCTGCCGCCTGACAAAATAGCGGACATGCGTAATGAACCGGTTCACATCAAAATTGTCATCTTTGAACTCCTTGCCATAAAACAGCTTGCTGATATTCAGGATATTCTGGATAATTTTCGTACACATCACTGTCTCCTGCATACCGCTTCCGCTGTAATTGGCATTGATAAAATGCAGTGCGATAAATGCTGCCTCTTGATCCGGAATCTCGTAACCAGTCTTCTCCCGAAGCGTCGTCACGACTTCCTTCGCATACTGATATTCTTTGGGATAAATCAGCTTGATGTCCCACTCCAGAGGTGTTCCGAAATAAAGTCCCTCTTTCGCACGGTCCATCATCATTCCCAGGTGATCTGATAAGGTCAGAAGGATGCTGTCATTGCAATGATAGCCCAGCCTCTCTTCGCCCCGCCTTATGATACCGCTGGCCAGTTCGATATCTTCCACGGCGATCCTCTTCAACAGGCTGTCAAAATCCTTTTTTCCGTCTTTGCCGTCCAGAACAAAATGTTTCTCAATCAGAGAGATATTCACAGACGCTCCCGGCTTCAGGTTAAAAGCAACGCCTTTTCCCATAACGACGGCTTCTTTCTTCTTGTCGTCCAGCACCAGTGCTACATTATTATTCAGCGCCTTGATCAGCTTCATGCTCATCCTCTCTCCCTCATTATCTGGTTCCGTCTGTACAAAAAAAGCATGACAAAAAACATGCACTACGTACATCTTCTTAGTCATGCCTGCCTTACCAGTAACACTCTATATATAACATACATTGTCGTCTGCTGTTTGTCAAGCCCCTTTTTTCAGTTTCTTTCCGGCATCTGATACCGCAAAGCAAAGTCCATATTTCATTTTGGAGCATGGAATGGCAAAAAGTCCATGCAAGGAACAGCGGTCATAAGAATCAGAGAAAGGCTCTTTTCGGATGCAAATCTCAGTTCGTTAGAAAAACCGTTAGAAAGTGCCCAATAAAATTATGAAAAAGGGGTTCCCGGAAGTTCCGGAAACCCTTTATTTTCAAGCTTTTTGCTTTAAAGCACGAGACGGGATTCGAACCCGCGACCCTCGCCTTGGCAAGGCGATACTCCACCACTGAGCCACTCGTGCATATATGTAAAACCCTTTCGGGTAAAAGCGGGTGATGGGAATCGAACCCACGTATCTAGCTTGGAAGGCTAGTGTTCTACCATTGAACTACACCCGCATATATATAAATCCCTGTGGATTACTATTGTATATAAAAACCCTTGCGGGTTGTTTGCATCTGGACTGCCCAGAACCGGAATCGAACCAGTGACACGAGGATTTTCAGTCCTCTGCTCTAC
>CAJUEW010000018.1 GCA_910585465.1 uncultured Lachnospiraceae bacterium
ACCTACTCCCTTTCCAGGGGAGCCCCTTCAGCCACTTGGGTATTTCTCCAAAGTGTCTGTTTCAAACAGACTGTTTATTATATTTATCTGCAACCACACTCTCTCATATTCGTGTGGAACGGAGAGAGTGGGATTCGAACCCACGCGCCCTTACGGACAAACGGTTTTCAAGACCGCCTCGTTATGACCACTTCGATATCTCTCCATAAGCGACATTCGATATTATATCTTCATAATTCGATTTTGTCAACTACCTTTTTGCAATTTTTTCAACTTTTTTTCCAATAAAAATTTCAGCAATTTCCAGGTCTTCCGGGGTTGTAATTTTAATATTCTCATAAGAGCCTTCCACCAGTTTTACCGGACATTTGCAGACATTTTCCACCACCATCGCATCATCGGTAATCTGAATCCCCTGCTCCAGCAGCTCCGTCTCTTTTTCCATCACCTCCCGGTATGCGGGGATAATCAAATCCGCGGAAAACACCTGCGGGGTCTGAATCTGCCAGACCTGGCTGCGTCTGGGTGTCATATGTATATATCCCTGTTCATCTGCCAGCTTAATGGTATCCTTTACAGGCATGCCTGCCACGCAGGCGCGGCTTCTGCACACTTCGCTGTAGACCCGGCTCAAAATCCCGTTATCTATAAAAGGTCTTGCTCCGTCGTGGATAAAAATATAACCCTTTTTCATGTTTTCCCGTTCCAGAATATGAAGCGCTTCCCATACAGAATGATAGCGTTCTGCCCCTCCTTCAACTACCGCCCTGATTTTCCGAAACTGATATTTTTCCACAATCTCCTGACGGCAGTAGGGAATCTGTCCCTTCCCCACCACAAGAATCACTTCATCTACTATATCTGATTTTTCAAATATATCCAGAGAGTAGTACAGCACCGGCTTCCCCTTAATCAGAAGATACTGCTTTGCCAGAGTTTTTCCCATCCGCTTTCCGCGTCCTCCGGCTAATACGACTGCCACACAGCGTTCCTTTTCCATATTCTTCTCCTACCGTTCTCCCAGCTTCAGATTCGGAACTGCATTCAGATCCAGTCCGTGTCTGGCTCCATTTCTATATTCATAGTATGCCGCTGCCCCTATCATCGCTGCATTATCTGTGCAAAGAACCGGAGAAGGATAGAAGAATGGAATCCCTTCTCTCTCACATGCAGCTCTCATTGCCTGTCTTAAGGCTGAGTTGGACGCTACTCCTCCTGCCAGAGCCAGCTTTGGTATTTGATAATCTTTAACCGCCTGAATAGCATGGGATACCAGCACATCACAGACTGCTTTCTGAAAGGATGCTGCAATATCCGCTTCCTTGAGGCTCTCGCCCTTCATTCTGCAACCGTTGATATGGTTCAGAACTGCGGATTTTACACCGCTGAAGCTGAAATCATACGACGCATCCGCCACCTTTGCACGGGGAAAATAAATCGCATCCGGATTTCCTTCCTTTGAAAGCTTGTCAATCTTCGGTCCTCCCGGATAACCAAGTCCGATTGCCCTGGCCACCTTATCAAATGCTTCTCCGGCTGCATCATCTCTCGTTCTGCCAATCACTTCATATTTTCCATAGTCGTGAACTACTACCAGATGGGTATGTCCTCCTGATACCACCATGCAGATAAATGGAGGCTCCAATTCTTTATTTTCAATATAATTGGCAGAAATATGCCCTTCTATATGATGCACTCCCACCAGCGGCAGTTTAGCCGCATAGCTGATCGCCTTTGCCTCCGCAACGCCTACCAGAAGCGCCCCTACCAGACCCGGTCCATAAGTAACTCCCACTGCGTCCAGATCTTTTAATCCAACGCCCGCATGATCCAGTGCCTCCTGAATTACATAATTAATCTTTTCAATATGTTTTCTAGACGCAATTTCCGGCACTACACCCCCATACAAGGTATGCAGGGCAATCTGTGAGGAAATAACATTGGAGAGCACTTCCCGTCCGTTTTTTACAACTGCCGCAGCAGTCTCGTCACATGAGCTTTCAATTGCCAGAATCAAAATATCTTTTTTCTCTTTCATATTATTCTTCCTTTTCAAAATCCAGCTCCACAGATTTACGATCCTTTCCTGCTTTTGCAGCCGGAAAAATTTTCCGCACTTCATCCATATATGCCTCAGGATGAATCAGGGAGGGACTGTAGTGGGTCAGCCACAGTTCCTTTACTTCTGCCGCCTTTGCCAGTCTCGCAGCTTCATAGAAGGTCATATGCTTATATTCCTTTGCCTTTGCTTCTTTGTCCTTCTCTCCATACATTCCCTCACAGATAAAAAGATCCGAATGCATGGCATGATCTACAATGGACTGTGTCGGCCTTGTGTCCGTACAGTAGGTCAGCTTAATCCCCTTCCGCTGCTCACCAAGCACCATATCGGGGGTATAGAGCATGTTTTCCCCCTCAATCGTCTCTCCTTTCTGAAGACGGCTCCAATACATTTTAGGAATATTAAGCTCCAATGCCTTGTCCAGCAGAAATTTCCCGGCCCGTTCCAACTCCATTGTATAACCATAGCAGAGCACATTATGATTCACTCGAAATGCCTTCAAGCGGTAACCGTTCAGAGAAAATTCTTCCTCCGGCCCATTGATTTCCCTGAATATAATCGGAAACGGCAGTTCAGGCGCGATCACACGCAGGGCGCTGACCACACGCTCCAGTCCCTTTGGCCCAATCATAGTCAGCGGCTCTGTACGCTCCGCATTTCCCATTGTCAGAAGCAGTCCGGGCAGACCGCTAATATGATCTCCATGATAATGAGTAAAACAAATAACATCAATGGGCTTAAAGCTCCAGCCCTTTTCCTTGATGGTAACTTGTGTCCCCTCCCCACAGTCAATCAGCAGACTGCTTCCATTGTAACGCACCATCAGCGAGGTCAAAAAGCGATAAGGAAGCGGCATCATCCCGCCGCTTCCAAGCAAACAAATATCCAGCATAGTCTCTCCTACAGAAGCTCTGTCTCTTCCTCCACCATGACAGGAATACAGAACCCACCGGTCAGACGTTCATAGCATGCCTCACACAAATCAAAGGAATGCTTTTCACCATCCTTCCCGGAAAAATAGTTCCATTGGGCTTCCCCCTGAAATACACCTTCCTGCACGATTCCATTTTCCAGTTTCAGTTCCCGTCCGCACTGATTGCAGACAATTTTTTCTAATGTTCTTTTATCATGATCCAGATACTGACGCATAATTTTATCCTCCTTTTGTGTCTCCATTGTGCCATGGTTCCATGCATAATGAAATAGGATATTGCTGGTCGATATCCGGTCGTGTATTTATGGCCTCAAGCTGTGGAAAATCTCTTCCACATAATCAGCGCATCCTCCGCAGGCTTCTCATAAAAACGCTTTCTTACACCTTCCTGCACAAACCCAAGCTGCTTATACACACAGATGGCCGCTGCATTGCCGGCCCTGACTTCCAGAGTAAACGCCCGGATACCCATACGCTTTCCTTCTTCCAGCAACGCTCTCACCAGAGCCTTTCCGAGACCATTCCCGCGGTATCTTTGATCTATTACAATATTGGTGATGTTTCCTTCCTCCAACACCTGGAAAAAGCCTCCGTAGCCAACCGCCTTCCCCTCTTCCTCCACCACAAGGAACAGGTATTCCGGGCGCTCCAGACTCTGTCTTAAGCTCTCCCGCGACCAGGGAACGGAAAAATACATTTTCTCCAGCTCAGCAACTTCGGAAAGGTCGTTTTTACGCATTCTGCGGATCATATATTTTGCTCCTGAACAGCCTGTTCTTTTGCCGCTTTCTCCTGCTTTGCCCGTTCCCGTTCCGCCTGAGACAGCCGCAGATAGTCCGGCTGATGCTCTGCCGCAGTCTGAAGCCTTCCTTCTTTAAAATACTGAATCGCCAATGTTCCTATTGCTCCCGCCCTCTGTTTATTCAGATGTGCCGGCGCAAAGGAAAAGCTTTTGCCTTCGGCCCTAAGCTCCGCCATCAGTACCTCCGTCAGCCTGTGCCGGTATACCGGAACCCCATCCCCAAGGAATATCACATCTCTTTTCATATGGCACAGCTTTTCGGCAATTTCCTGAATGCTTACTGCCATCTGCGGCTCTATTACTATCAGACGGTTATCCCGGAATTCATAGATCCCCGTATAGACCTGGCTTCTTCTGGCATCCATCAGCGGACAGATCACCCGATCAGTTCCGTACAGATTATACGCAAGTCCGTCCACTGTAGGAACCGCTATCAGAGGCTTATCCAGTGCCAGACCCAATCCCTTTGCCGTAGCGGAACCGATCCTCAGTCCGGTAAACGACCCGGGACCTGCTGCCACTGCCACTGCATCAATGGTACTCAGATCCAGTTCAATCATCTTTACAATCTCATCCAGCATAGGAAGCAGCGTCTGAGAATGGGTTTTCTTATAATTTACTGTATATTCTGCCAGCAGATTGTCGTTTGGCCCGTCCTCCTCCACAACAGCTACAGAGGCAACCAGTCCGGAGCTGTCCAAAGCTAATATTTTCATATCTGTTGCATCTCCAATCCTTCCGCTATAATCCTCCGATAGTCAAAACCTCTTTCCGGATCTTTTTCAATGGTCACACGGCAGATATTTTCCGGCAAAATCTCCTCTATCAGATTTGCCCACTCGATCAGGCAGACACCGGCTCCATAAAAATAATCCTCATAACCAATTTCATCCATCTCTTCGATATCCCCAATTCGATATACGTCAAAATGATAAAGCGGCAAACGGCCTTCCCCATACACCTTCAGAATCGTAAATGTAGGACTGCTGACAGGCTCTTCAATCCCAAGCCCCTTTGCCAGCCCCTGGGTAAAAACTGTTTTTCCTGCCCCAAGCTCTCCAACCAGCGACAAGACCATTCCCGGCTTCGCTGTCTCTCCTATCCTTCTTCCGGCGGCAAATGTTTCCTCGGCGCAAAATGTCTCTATCATATAGTTCTCCCAAAACAAAGTGCTACAATCATCATATATACATGGTGATTGTAGCACATTTCTTTTTCAAAGACAATCCTGACTCTAACGGGTTCCTTTCAGAATCGGGCTGATATGCTTATAAAGCAGAATTGTGATGACAGATACCAGAAATCCCTTCACGATATTAAAGGGGGCAACTGCCAGAAGCACAAAGGTCCAGACTCCGTTGATGCTTGGATTGATGGCCGTCCCCATTTCAATAAAGACCTCTATGGGCATGCCGAATGCCTTGGAGTATGCCGGGAGCAGAACCAGCGCGTTAATAAACAGTCCCGCAATGGTCATGGCAATCGTACCGGCTGCAAGTCCGATAACGGCATTCCTGCGGCTTTTCTTTGCTTTATAGATCAGTGCGGCCGGAACAACAAATGCACAGCCGAAAATAAAATTCGCAAGCTCCCCTACAAACGCCGTGTCTGTTCCGTTAATAACCAGATTCAGAAGAATCTTTACAAGCTCAGCCATGATACCCGCCCCAGGCCCGAGCGCAAATGCCCCGACCAGAATCGGAACCTCACTGAAATCCAGCTCATAGAAGCTGGGCGCTATAAACGGAAGCGGAAATTCAAAGAGCATCAGGATTACGGATATGGCGGATAGCATGCCGACAGAGACCCTGGTTCTAAGTCCTCTGCTCATTGCTGTGTTTCTGGCTGCTGTTGTGGTTTTCATAGTTGTTCTCCTTTCAACACTCAAGAGATTCTACTGAAATTAAATGGAAAATACTTCTTCCCCATTCGCCGCGCGGGACATATGCTGCTGCAACTGATTTCCTTCATATGTCCCTGTGCATAAAAAATCCCCGGATCGGCAGGATCCGGGGCATAATATACGCATTGGTTATGCAACGCTTCTTCTCTCATCCAGACTATACTGTCGGTACCGGAATCACACCGGTTCAGCCGCCGAAGCGGGTCGCGGACTTATACTTCCACTGCTCAGACATTCACTGAGTCCTTTTATACGGAAGCCACACCGCCGGTAGGGAATCTCACCCTGCCCCGAAGAATCTCTTATATTTTTTTATATTATAACTACTTATTGCAGACATTGTCAAGAGTAACCAGTATATCTTTCAGGTAACTGTGTGTCAATTCCTTTATTACTTCTGCTTCTTTTTCCATTAATAATTTCAGCATGAGCGGCTACAGCTTCATAGTCAGTCCAATCCGCTTCTTTGCCTCATCCACGCTGAGCACCTTCACATCCACCACATCTCCCACCTTTACAACCTCCAGTGGATGCCTGATATACCGGTCTGTCATCTGAGAGATATGAACCAGGCCGTCCTGGTGAACTCCAATATCCACAAACGCGCCGAAATCAATAATATTGCGGACCGTGCCCTTCAGCACCATGCCCGGCTTCAGATCCTTCATATCCAGCACGTCGCTTCTAAGCACCGGACGGGGCATTTCATCCCGGGGATCCCGGGCAGGCTTTTCCAGCTCCTGTATAATGTCCTTTAAAGTCATCTCCCCAACTCCCAGCTTCTCCGCCATTTTCTCAGGCTGTCTGACCTTTCTGGAGATTTCCTTCAGTCCTCCCCCTGCAATATCCTCCGGAGAATAGCCAAGCAGAGTCAGAAGCTTCATGGCCGCGTCATAGCTCTCCGGGTGCACGCTTGTTGTATCCAGAGGATTTTTTCCGCCCATAATGCGCAGAAATCCGGCGCACTGCTCATAGGCCTTCGGCCCCAGCTTCGGCACCTTCAAAAGCTGCCTGCGATCTGCAAAACGGCCGTTGGCTTCTCTGTATGCCACAATATTTTTTGCCAGCGTCTTTGTAATGCCGGAAATATGCTCCAGAAGCGGTACAGACGCAGTATTCAGGTCCACTCCAACCTTATTCACCGAATCCTCCACCACACCTCCAAGAGCCTCGCTTAACCGCTTCTGATTCATATCATGCTGATATTGTCCTACGCCGATAGCTTTTGGATCGATTTTTACCAGTTCTGCCAGAGGATCCTGCAGTCTTCTTGCAATGGATGCCGCGCTTCTTTGTCCCACGTCAAAATTCGGAAATTCCTCTGCGGCCAGCTTGCTGGCCGAGTATACAGACGCACCCGCTTCACTGACAATTACATACTGTACCTTCTGCGGAATTTCCTTTAAAAGCTCCACGATTACCTGCTCTGATTCCCTGGATGCAGTTCCGTTTCCCAGGGAAATCAGTGTAATATTGTATTTTTCAATCAGTCCTTTCAGAATTGCTTTTGCTTCTTTTACTTTGTTCTGAGGAGCCGTCGGATAGATAACAACCGTATCCAGCACCTTTCCGGTAGGGTCCACCACCGCCAGTTTACAGCCTGTACGGAATGCCGGATCCCAGCCAAGAACGGTCTGTCCGGCAATGGGAGGCTGCATCAGAAGCTGCTCCAGATTCTTTCCAAATACCCGAATCGCCCCTTCCTCCGCCTGCTCTGTAAGAAAATTGCGGATTTCCCGCTCAATGGCAGGTTCTATCAGCCTGCTGTAGCTGTCCGCCACTGTTTCTTTTAAAGCCGGGGCCGTATACGGGTTATTCTCTGTGATCACCCTCTTCTCCAGATAGCGCAGAATTTTCTCCTCCGGAGCATCAATCCTGACCGTCAGAATCTTCTCCTCTTCTCCCCGGTTCAGGGCCAGCGTCCGGTGTCCCGCCATTTTATTCAGCGGCTGACTGAAATGATAATAGGTTTCGTAAACAGATGCTGTGTTCTCATCCTTTGCTTCTGAGGTAATCATCCCCTCCTTCATGGTAATATCCCTGATATAAGTACGGTAGGCCGCTTCGTCCGAGATGCTTTCTGCAATAATATCCTTTGCACCGGCCAGCGCTTCCTCCACAGTCAGTACACCCTTTTCTTCCGACAAATAGGCACCTGCTTCCTCCTCCAAAGGCCTTTTAGTCATCTGAAGACGGATGATATCCGCCAGTCCTTCCAATCCTTTTTCCCGGGCCATGGTGGCACGTGTACGGCGCTTCGGACGGTACGGACGATACAAATCATCTACCGCTACCTGAGTCTGTGCCGCCTCAATTTGGGCACGCAGCTCCGGAGTCAGCTTTCCCTGTTCTTCAATACTGGAAAGCACCTGTGCCTTTTTCTCCTCTAAATTACGCAGATAGGTCAGTCGCTCTCCCAGTGTTCTAAGCTGTTCGTCATTTAAAGCTCCTGTTGCCTCTTTTCTGTAACGGGAGATAAACGGTATCGTATTTCCCTCATCAATCAGATTCACGGCAGCTTCTATCTGCCATCCTTTTACCTGCAGTTCCTCTGTCAGTTTTTGCAAAATATCCATATGAAATCAGCGCCTTTCTTAATCTCCATTTTTATTTTCATCTTTGTTTTTTTGCAGACATGCTCTTTTTGCCAATCATGATTATATCACAAAGCTTTCTGACTGCAGCAAAAAATTTTCTTTGCAGAACCTTAACCCCATCTTCATTGACAAATCACAAATTTTCCAACTATAATAAATTGAGTTTACATAATTTAAAGGTGGAATGCATATTGAAAAAATTACTGAAAGAAAAAATATTGGAATCACTTTCCTCTGTCCTCCCCATCACCGCGATTGTCCTGTTGCTAAGCATCTCCATTGCTCCGGTGTCTCCCGGAACAATGGTCCTGTTCTTATTCGGGGCTCTTTTGCTGATCCTCGGAATGGGGCTTTTTACTCTGGGCGCAGATCTTGCCATGACTCCTATGGGAGAAGGCATGGGAATAGAAATGAGCAAATCTCCCAGAATCATCTATCCTGTTATCATCAGCTTTGTCTTTGGCGTCATTATCACCATGGCAGAACCGGATCTGCAGGTACTGGCAGAGCAGGTCCCGGCATTGCCAAATATTGTGCTTATCCTGTCTGTGGCCGGCGGAGTGGGCCTTTTCCTTATGATTGCCATTGCCAGAATGTTTTTTGAAATTTCTCTGAATCGGGTTCTTATTTTTTTCTATGCCATTGTATTTATTGTTGCCGCTTTTGCACCGGATACCTTCATTCCTGTATCCTTTGATTCCGGCGGTGTCACCACAGGACCTGTCACAGTTCCGTTCATTATGTCCCTGGGTGTGGGCCTTGCCGCCCTTAAAAGCGGAAAGCATTCCCGGGAGGACAGCTTTGGCCTGGTAGCCCTCTGCAGTATCGGCCCGGTGCTTGCCGTTTTGATTCTTGGTATTTTTTACCGTCCTGATTCTGCTGTTTACAAGATGGCAGAAGCAGCCGAGATTGTCACCACCCGGGATGCGGCTCTGGAATTTGCCGGGGCACTTCCTGTCTATTGTCATGAGGTAGCGGTGGCCATCCTTCCGATCACAGCTATGTTTCTGCTGTTTCAGGCCTTTACAAAACGTTTTCGGAAAAGACATATTCTGAAAATCACCGGAGGCCTGATCTATACCTATGCCGGCCTGGTTCTCTTTTTAACCGGCGTCAATGTGGGCTTTATGCCTGCCGGGCAGTATCTGGGAGCAGTCATTGCCGGAAGCGGAAAAAGCTTTCTCCTCATTCCTGTGGGAGCACTTATGGGATATTTTATTGTGGCGGCCGAGCCGGCCATTCATGTGCTGAATAAACAGGTCGAGGAGGTATCCAGCGGCGCCATATCGGCTGCCTCCATGCAAAAAGCCCTTTCTGTGGGTGTGGCAGTCTCTGTGGGTATTTCCCTTCTGCGTGTACTCACCGGTATTCCAATCATTTATTTTCTTGTCCCCGGATATGCCCTCTCGCTGCTGCTTACATTTTTTGTTCCAAAAATCTATACCGGCATTGCTTTCGATTCCGGCGGCGTAGCCAGCGGCCCCATGACCGCCACGTTTCTTCTCCCCTTTACCATGGGAGCCTGTGAAGCAGTGGGCGGCAATATCCTGACAAACGCTTTCGGAGTAGTCGCTATGGTTGCCATGATTCCTCTTATTACCATACAGTCTCTGGGCCTTGGCAGTGAGCTCAGAAAGCGCTCACGGATCCGGTACTTACGGAACCAGTTTGAACAGACGGAGGACATCGTCCTTTATTTTGATGAATAAACAGAAAGCAGGAAGCATATGAACCAGAAAGCAGAACGTCCCAAGGTTCTTGTCTCCGTCGTGGAACGGGGCAAGGGCAAAGAACTTATAAAACTATACCGTCAGAAGGATGTGGAATTTCATTACCAGACTATCGGACACGGCACAGCCACCTCCGAAATTATGGATATTCTGGGGCTGGATTCCAGAGATAAAGATATTGTCATCAGCTTCGCGGCCGGATCCGCAGTCAATCGGCTTGTATATGCAATGAGCGATGAGCTCCGGGGAGCAGTGGACACAAAAGGAATCCTGTTTGATCTCCCCCTGACCGGTATAAGCAATATTATTATGGCCGCAATCAGCCTTCCGCTTCAGAGGGAAAAGAAAAATTCCGGGCCGGGAATCGCAGATGCCCTGCTGGAAAAGGCATTTATGGGCGGAAAGGAACAGGATACAGAAAAGGAGGAACCGGCTATGGCATCCGAAAACAAACACAGTCTAATTCTAATCAGCGTAAATCAGGGATATACCGAAAACGTACTGGATACTGCCAAAAGTCTCGGCGCACGGGGCGGCACTATCCTCCGCGCCAGATGGAGCGGGGCAAAAACACTGGAAAAATATCAGGCGCTCTCCATTCAGTCCGAAAAGGAAGTGATCATCATCGTGGTTCCCAATGAGCTGCGAAATGGAATCATGGATGCCGTCAACAGGGAGCATGGGATGCGCACAGAGGCGCAGGCAGTAGTATGCAGCATGAATGTGGATCATTTTGCGCCGATTTAAAAAAGCCCGCAGTACCTGATTTTCTAAGTACAGGTACTGCAGACTTTCTATTTTCACTCATTTGCGCTTTCAGCGCTGATCTAACACATTTTTAATGGATGTCAAAAACTCGTCATAATTTTCAAGGGCAGGAATGTCCGGATAGTCTGCTTTGATCTGCTCTGTCGTTCGGAACAAAAATCCAGCCTTACCTGCCTGAATCATGCCGAGATCATTGTAGCTGTCTCCGGCAGCAATCGTCTCAAATCCCGCAGACTGCAATGCCTTTACCGTGTTCAGCTTGGAGTTCTCGATACGCATCTTAAACCCCGTAATCTCCCCGTCAGGAGCTACCTCAAGAGAATTACAGAAAAGCGTCGGCCAGCCGAGCTTTTTCATAAGAGGCTTTGCAAACTGAGTAAACGTATCACTGATAATAATGACCTGCGTCAGAGAACGAAGCTCATCCAGAAACTCCTTTGCCCCCGGAAGCGGATCGATTTTGGCAATGGTTTCCTGAATCTCTTTTAATCCAAGACCGTGCTCTTTTAAAATATTAAGCCTCCAGTCCATCAGTTTATTGTAATCCGGTTCATCACGGGTTGTCCGGCTCAGCTCTGGAATACCGCTGGCCTCAGAAAAGGCAATCCATATTTCCGGCACCAGAACTCCTTCCAAATCCAAACATACAATATCCATACTCTGTCCTCCAGCTACCCTTCTACTCTGATCATACTGATAATCTCAGCATCCGCAGCCTTTGCCGCATATTCCGCTTCACTCATAACCGGTGTAATAAACCCAAACTCACCGGGAACCTGGGCATCAATCCTCTCACCGTCTCCAAAAAATGCTTCCGGAACTGCCCCCTCCTTCATACGCACAAAAAAGCGGCGGGCCATCTGCTCCATAGGAGCCAGCTCCAGCTTTTCCGGCTCCCAGAACAACGTGATAATCTTGCCCAGATGCCTTGCCGCATCCACAATATCGCCTGCCACTGCGCTTGCGGTCGGAAGCTTGCCTGCCCCGCTGCCGTAAAACATGGATGTTCCAAGCATATTTCCCTCCACAAATACCGCGTTGAATACATCATTCACCATATAAAGAGGGTGCTCCCTGTGGATCAGCGCAGGACTGACCATAACACAGTAGGTATCTCCTACTTTCCTGCTGATTGCCAGAAGCTTAATGGCACGGTTCATCTTTTTTGCATAGGCAAAATCCTTCGTCGTAATCTTTGTAATTCCCTCTGTATAAATATCCTGATAATCCACCTGGCTGCCGCTGGCCAGAGAGGTCAGAATGGCAATCTTGCGGCACGCATCCCAGCCCTCCACATCCGCTTCCGGATGCAGCTCCGCATATCCCTTATGCTGCGCTTCCTTCAGCACGTCAATATAGTCAAGGCCTTCTCTGTCCATCTTGGTCAGCATATAGTTCGTCGTACCGTTCAGAATGCCGGATATTTCCAGAATCACATCTGCTGTCAGGGAAGAATTCAGAGGACGGATAATCGGAATACCTCCTCCCACGCTTGCCTCAAAGAGATAATTCACCTGATGTTCTTTCGCTATCTGAATCAGCTCTGCCCCATGCTCTGCCACCAGCTCTTTGTTAGAGGTGCAGACACTCTTCCCCGCCTCCAGGCAGCGCTTCGTAAATTCGTAGGCAGGATGCAGTCCGCCCATGACTTCTGCTACAATTTTCACTTCCCCGTCATTGAGGATTTCCTCAAAATCATGAGTCAGCACTTCCATAACCGGATCTCCCGGAAACTCCCTGAGATCCAAAACGTATTTAATCTGAAGCTCTTGTCCTACTTTCTTGTCAATGCTTTTCTGGTTGGTCTTAATTACTTCATAGACACCGGATCCAACAGTGCCATATCCCATAATCGCTACTTTTATCATCGGTATTACTCCCTGCCTAAAATTTTCAGATAGTGGACTCCCTGCTGCTCCTCAATTCTCTCAATCATCGCAGAGACATCCCCTGTTGTCGGTAACACTTCAATACTCAGCGTTAATGACGCCACGCCGTTTATCGGTATACTTTGGTGAATGGTCAGAATATTAGCGCAAAATTCTGCCACTATATTTAAAACCATAGACAGAAGGCCCGGCGCGTCCTCCATCTGAAGCACAAAGGTAACTGTCTTTCCCTTTGCCTCATCATGAAACGGAAAAATATCGTCCTTATACTTATAAAAAGAACTCCTGCTGATTCCAACCTGCTCCGTCGCTTCCTGAACGGTCATTACCCTCTCAGATTCCAGCAGCCTTTTTGCTTCTACAACCTTCAGCAGCACCTCGGGCACTGCTTTCTGTTTCAACACAAAATACTTGCTTTTTTCTGCCATTTTTTATTCCTCCGAAGCAAGATTGATCCACTTCAGATAAGCATTTATAAACGGATCAAGCTTTCCATCCATAACCGCATCCACATTGCTGACCTCCGCGTTTGTGCGATGATCCTTCACCATTGTATATGGCTGCATCACATAGGAGCGAATCTGGTTGCCCCATGCAATATCACTGACCTCACCGCGGATACCGGACAGCTTCTCTGCCTGCTTCTGCTGCTCCAGAAGATACAGCTTTACCTTCAGCATCTGCATGGCTTTATCCTTATTCTGATGCTGGGAACGCTCATTCTGGCACTGAACTACAATTCCTGTGGGAAGATGAGTAATGCGGATAGCCGATGAGGTCTTATTAATGTGCTGTCCGCCCGCTCCGCTGGAACGGTATGTGTCAATCCGCAGGTCATCCGGGTTTACTTCAATATCAATATCATCCTCAATATCCGGCATAACATCCAAAGACACAAAGGAAGTCTGACGTTTTCCCTGAGCATTAAAGGGCGAGATCCTCACCAGCCGATGGACGCCTTTTTCCGATTTCAGGTAGCCATAAGCATTTTCCCCATTGACCTGGAAGGTTACAGATTTAATTCCCGCTTCATCCCCGTCCAGATAATCCAGCACCTCCACGTGAAATCCCCGGCGTTCAGCCCACCTGCTGTACATACGGTACAGCATACCTGCCCAGTCACAGCTTTCCGTGCCTCCTGCTCCCGCATTCAGCTTCAGAATCGCATTGTTCTGGTCATACTCGCCCGAAAGCAGCGTCCGGATACGCATAGCTTCAAAGCGCTCCACAAACTGCTTCAATTCCTCTTCAATTTCCGGAATCAGTGAAGTGTCGTTTTCCTCATATCCCATTTCCAGCAGAGTCTCGATATCCTCGTACTGGCTCTGCAGGCCTTCAAAGCTCTCTTTCTCCTCTTTCAGACTGTTCAGCTCTTTCATTCCTGCCTGAGAACGTTCCACTTCATCCCAATATCCCGGAGCTTCCATTTCTCTTTCTAATTCTTCAATCCGAAGCGACTTTGACGCCAGGTCAAAGTGAATCCCTCAGTTCTGTCAATGGCTGTGCGTAGCTGTTTAATGTAAATTTAAACTGATCTAATTCTACCACAACGACACCTTCTTTCTTTTTTATTTTTTACTGTAAATCGGATATACCATTTATTTTCTTCCGCAGCACTGCTTATACTTTTTCCCGCTTCCGCACGGACACGGATCATTCGGATAAACCTTTTGTGCCACTCTCTGAACAGGCTTCCTCCCAAGGGAATCATCCTTGTTCGTTCCGGTCACCTGAGCCACCTCTTCACGTTCCGCCTTCTCCTCCAGCTTCACATGCATCAAAAGACGGACTGTATCCTCCTGGATACTTGCAGTCATGCTCTCAAACATCTCATAGCCGCTCATTTTATATTCTACCAGCGGATCACGCTGACCATAGGCCTGCAGGCCGATCCCCTGGCGGAGCTGATCCATATCGTCAATATGGTTCATCCACTTCCGGTCAATCACTTTAAGAAGGAACACACGCTCCAGCTCACGAATCAGCTCCGGATTGGGGAACTCCGCTTCCTTTGCCTCGTAAAGCCTGGTAGCCTCCTGCTTCAGCGCATGCTTCATCTCAGCTTTATTTTTGCACCCGAGCCGCTCCACAGTCACAGGCTCCACAGGAATCATTGCCAGCAGAGTCTCATTCAACCCCGTCAGATCCCATTCCTCCGGCTCCTGATCATCCCCGATAAATGTGTCCACTGTATTTTCCACAATATCAGAAATCATCTTATAGATAGACTCCCTCATGCTCTCACCGTTCAGGACCCGGCGGCGCTCCGCATAGATCACCTCACGCTGCTCGTTCATGACCTGATCATATTCCAGCAGATTTTTACGGATACCAAAGTTATTACTTTCAATTTTCATCTGTGCCTTTTCAATGGCATCGCTGAGCATCTTGTGCTCAATCTCCTCATTTTCCGGCACCCCCAGAGCATTAAATGCACTCATCAGACGTTCGGAGCCGAACAGTCTCATCAGATCATCCTCCAGGGAAATATAAAAACGGGATTCTCCCGGATCCCCCTGACGCCCGGAACGTCCGCGGAGCTGATTGTCAATACGTCTGGATTCATGACGTTCCGTACCGATAATCTTCAGCCCGCCTGCGGCCTTTGCTTCCTCATCCAATTGGATATCCGTACCACGGCCTGCCATATTAGTCGCAATCGTTACCGCGCCATGCTGACCCGCCAGCGCCACAATCTCCGCCTCCCGCTCATGAAACTTGGCATTCAGCACCTCATGCTGAATCCCCCTCTTCGCAAGCATTCGGCTCAGCTCCTCAGAAGCCTCAATTGTAATCGTACCGACCAGAACCGGCTGTCCCGTGGCATGGGCTGATTCAATCGCATTGCAGACAGCTAAAAGCTTTTCCTTTTTCGTCTTATACACTGCATCCTGTAGATCCTTGCGGATTACCGGACGGTTTGTCGGAATCTCGATTACGTCCATACCATAAATTGCACGAAATTCCTTTTCCTCGGTCAGCGCAGTACCGGTCATACCACATTTCTTTTTATACTTATTGAAGAAATTCTGGAATGTAATATTTGCAAGAGTTTTGCTCTCTCTCTTTACCTTTACATGCTCCTTCGCCTCAATGGCCTGATGAAGTCCGTCAGAATACCGGCGTCCCGGCATAATACGTCCCGTAAATTCGTCAACAATAAAAATTTGATCGTCCTTCACCACGTAATCCTGGTCACGGAACATCAGATTGTTGGCACGCAGGGCCAGCTCCATATTATGCTGAATCTCAAGATTTTCCGGATCAGCCAGGTTTTCAATCTTGAAATATTGTTCTACCTTCTTAATTCCATCTGCGGTCAGATGTACAATCTTGTCTTTTTCATTGACTATAAAGTCACCGGTTTCCTCAATCTCCTCCCCCATGATGGCATCCATCTTGGAAAATTCCTTGCTTGCCTCTCCTCTTTTTAATGTATGTGCCACATAGTCACAAAGCTCATACAATTTTGTGGACTTACCGCTCTGCCCGGAAATAATCAAAGGAGTACGGGCCTCGTCAATCAGAATAGAGTCAATCTCATCAATAATGGCATAATGCAAATCCCTCTGTACAAGCTGTTCCTTGTAGATCACCATATTGTCTCTCAAATAGTCAAAGCCCAGCTCATTATTGGTAATATAAGTGATATCACAGTTGTAAGCCGTCTGACGCTCCTCCTTTGTGGAGCTGTTCAGCACCACGCCCACTGTCAGACCGAGAAATTCATGTATCTTTCCCATCCAGTCCGCATCACGGTTTGCCAGGTAATCATTAACCGTAACAATATGCACACCCTTTCCCTCTAATGCATTCAAATATGCCGGCAGCGTGGATACCAGAGTTTTACCCTCGCCGGTGCGCATCTCAGCAATACGTCCCTGATGCAGAATCATACCGCCGATCAACTGTACCCGGTAATGTTCCATACCCAGCACACGCTTTGCCGCCTCGCGGACTGTAGCAAATGCTTCAGGGAGCAGTTCATCCAGCGTTGCGCCGTCTGACAACCTCTGCCTGTATTCCTTTGTTTTGTCTCTCAGCTCTTCATCACTCAAAGCCTGCATCTGAGGGCGCAGCCCTTCGATTTTATCAATAGTAGAATCAATCAATTTCAATTCCCGCTCACTGTGAGTTCCGAATAGTTTGTCCAATATTTTCATGCCATGCTCCTAAATTTTAAATATGTATCTATATATTTACACAAATGACATTATATCATATGAAAAGGAATAATCAAATAAAATAATTGTGAACAGCCTGTTACTGCCCTTCCGTGCCTAAATCAGAAACGGGATTTGGCACTGCCAAATCCCATAATATTTCATTTCTTTACAAATCCGGCTCCATGATGCCATAGGTTCCGCCTTTTCTCTTATATACCACATTGATCTCATCGGTTTCCGCATTCACAAAAGCGAAAAAGCTGTGACCCAGAAGCTCCATCTGCACGCAGGCATCCTCGGGATACATGGGCTTGATATCAAACCTTTTTGTCCTGATAATCTTAACCTCCTGATCCTCTGTCTCTTTCTCGATAAATTCTTTCTGGAAATTACCGCCTCCCTGCTGTCTTGCAATCAGCTTGTTCTTGTACTTGCGAAGCTGACGCTCAATCACTTCTTCCACCAGATCAATAGATACATACATATCCGTGCTTGACTGCTCCGACCGGATAATGTTGCCTTTGACAGGAATGGTCACCTCAATTTTCTGCCGCTCTTTTTCCACACTTAAAGTCACATGGACTTCTGTGTCAGGAGTAAAATATCTCTCCAGCTTTCCTAGCTTGTCCATTACCGCTGAACGTAAGCCATCTGTAATGTCGAGATTTTTGCCGCTGATGATATAACGCATTGAATCACTCCTTTGCTTTTTGATAGTACTATCATATCATCTTTCCGGCCGCTGCGCAATGAATTTCACAACCTCTTTATAATTCATGTTTCCTCCGAACAGATCCAGCGCACTGCCGATTGTCACATTCAGACGATTTTGTCCCCGTTCCTTTAACAGACGCAGATCCTCAAAGCATCCCACGCCTCCTGCGTAGGTTATCGGAATACCTCTCCACGCTCCCAGCATCTCCACAAGCGGCTCTTCGATACCGCCGGCTCTGCCCTCCACATCCACCGCATGTATCAGAAACTCCGCGCAATGCTCTGCCAGCTCGTCCAGCACGGCGGGCGTCAGTATTACGTCTGTAAACCTCTGCCAGCGTTCTGTTACAATGTAGTAATCTCCTCCTCTTCTCCTGCAGCTTAAGTCTAAAACAAGATGCTCCTTTCCCGCCGCGCTCTCCATTTTCCGAAGATTTTCCCAGCTCACCTGCCCGTCGCAAAACACATAAGAGGTTATTATCACATGGCTTGCCCCCGCATCCAGATAGTCTGCCGCGTTGTTCTCCCTGATTCCTCCACCCACCTGCAGACCTCCGGGATATTCTTTAAGGGCCAGAAAGGCCTGCTGCCTCGTCCTCTCATAATATTCGGAGCCTTCTTTATTAAGCAGGATGATATGTCCTCCGCAGATCCCTTCTTTTTTATAAAACCCGGCATAAAAAGCCGCATCCTGCTCTGATACAAAATTTTCCTCCGCCTGATCGCCGGCGTCTTTTAATGTGCCTCCGACAATCTGCTTTACCTGTCCATTATGTATATCAATGCATGGCCGAAATTCCATATATCCTCCATCATGTGTATGATTAAAAAAGGAGTGCCGCCATCGCTGCACTCCCATTTCATTACGGCGCCTCGCTGCCATTACCGTTTTCATTGTTCACGGCATTCTCTTCATTCAGGGTGCCGTCCGCATTCCCATCCACGAGAGTGTCGCCATCTCCGGTAACGTCATTGACCAGATCGTCTACCACATCATTGGCATCATTTCCAATCTCTTCCAGAAGACCGTCTCCGTCTACATCCGTGTGGTCATAGACTCCGTCTCCATCTGTGTCAAACAGGATATCATCGACATTAACTCCATTGCCGTTCGTATCACCTGCTGTCGTATCATCTGTGGTTGTGCCGTTTTCACCGGTTGTACCATTCTCGCCGGTTGTTCCGGTTCCGGCATTGTCTGTGTCGGTTTTGCTGTTTGAGTTGCCGCATGCAGTGACAAAAAGTAATGTCACCAGTAACAGCAGACATACACAATACTTCTTCAACTGTTTCATAAATGTCTCTCCTTTTAATTAAAATAAAGATGTAAAACAGTGGTTGACCTGCTGGTACTAATATGGACTATTTTATAATTTTTATTCACTGTAAGCCGCATGAATCAAAAAATTTAACAATTTTCAATTACATCACTCATCTGGTAATATCCTGCCGGTTTTCCTGCAAGGAATTTTGCCGCCTGAACAGCTCCTTTTCCGAAAATCGCCCGGGAATACGCAGTATGGCTGAAGGTTATAACCTCATCGGTTCCGGCAAAAATCACGTCGTGATCTCCTACAATGGTACCTCCGCGGACTGCCGAGATGCCGATCTCTTTCTTTTCCCTCTTCTTATGTTCCTGGCTGCGGTCAAATTTATAAAAATATTCCTGATCCAGAGCCTCATTAATGGAATCCGCCAAAGCAAGCGCCGTTCCGCTTGGAGCATCCAGCTTCCGGTTATGATGCTTCTCTACAATCTCAATATCAAAGCCTGCCGGAGCCAAAATCCTTGCGGCATCCTTAAGAAGCTTCAGCAGCATATTCACCCCAAGAGACATATTTGCGGATTTCAAAACAGCCACCCTTCTGCTGGCCTCCTCCACTGCCTGAAGCTGCTCCTCCGTCAGTCCGGTCGTACACAAAACCACCGGAATCTGACGCTCCACGCTGAATTTCAGGAGCTCATCCGCCGCTTTTGCAGAAGCAAAGTCAATCACCACATCTGCCTCTACATTACAATCCCACAGACTTTTAAACACCGGATATCCGTTCTCCCGGATGTCCGTCAGATCAATGCCTGCCACAATTTCGATATCCTCATCTGTTTTTATCAGGTCAGTAACGACCTGCCCCATATGGCCGTTGCAGCCATGCATAATTGCCCTGATCATTAGTTTTCTCCTTTTGCCTTTATACCAAACGCATCCATTACTTCCTTCAACTGCGCCTGATGCTCTTCCTCCATTGTGGATAAGGGCATTCTCAGCGGGCCGACCTCCCAGCCAAGCAGATTCATTGCCGCCTTTACCGGAATCGGATTCACTTCACAGAACAGCTTTTCTACCAGAGGAAGAGCCCGAAGCTGAAGCTCGCGGCTTCCTTCCACATCACCCTCCATAAATCTGGCAACAATATCATGTGTTTCCCTCGGGGCGATATTGGATAATACAGATATCACGCCTTTTCCTCCAAGGGACAAAATCGGAACAATCTGATCGTCATTGCCGGAATAAATATCAAGCTCATCCCCTGCAAGCTGGGCAATCTTGGCCACCTGGGAAATATTTCCGCTGGCCTCCTTCACACCCACAATATTTTTCACATGATGGGCAAGATAGGCAAGCGTTTCCGGCGCGATGTTTACGCCTGTGCGTCCCTGTATATTATATAGAATGACCGGAATTTTAACGGAATCCGCAATTCTGGTAAAATGTGCAATCAGCCCCTTTTGGGTCGCTTTATTGTAATATGGGCTCACAAGCAGAAGGGCGTCCGCTCCGTATTTTTCTGCCTCTTTGGACAAATATACTGCAGTATCCGTACAGTTCGACCCGGTACCCGCAATCACCGGAATCCGTCCTGCCACCTTTTCAATTGCAAAGCGGATCACCTCCAGATGCTCCTCATGGGTCAGCGTGGATGCCTCGCCGGTTGTACCGCAGATAATGATGCTGTCGGTACTGTTCGCAATCTGATATTCCAAGAGCTCCCCCAGCTTTGGATAATTTACTTCGCCTGTCTCTGTCATTGGAGTAATAATGGCCACTCCCGCTCCTGTAAAAACTGACATAATCTTCCTCCTAGTAATATTTATTCCTTAATCTTTAGTTTACTTTATGAATATAAGAAAGAGGCGTTCCAATTCACGCCTCTCCAGAATACGAATATATGAAATGGCCTTCTCTTCCAGGCCACACTATCCGGATAGCGCCCCATCTGCGGTACAGATGACAGTCACATAGCTGTTTGCCATATGCCCAAGAGCCGGCTCTGCAGGAAACCGGGCCTTTCGGCGTTCCTCCCTTTCGTCTGCCTTCCTCTGTGCCTGCACACATCTGTCAGCCTACTGATGATTCACGCAACCTCTATCTCTTTTATTCAGTTGTGTTCAATATAACATCTTCCTATTTCTTTGTCAACACAGGAACATTATTCCTTCAGAGTCGAAACCTGATAGATACAGTCTGCCCATTCCATAACCTCCGGACATATCTTAACTCCGGTAAAAATCAATTCTGTATTATCGGAAGCTTCTTCCAAAAGTGCACTGATATCCTCCGGCGTGGCAATGCCGTATTCCATAACGCCTAAAATCTCATCCAGAATCAGCACATCACACTCACCGGTCGCAAGAACCTTTTTGGCAAAGCAGAGAGCATTTTTCATATTCATAATCTCTTCTTCCCGCTCCTGAGGAGTCAATTCCAGGAAGCCTGATTCTCTGCGCTGAAAACGGAACACCTTAATCTCCGGCTCCAGTCTCTGCACAAAACTGATCTCCTCCGGCTGCCGTTCCTTTAAAAACTGCACTATAAAAACGGACTTTCCTCTGCTGGCTTCTTTAATTGCCTGCCCAATAGCTGCGGTCGTCTTTCCCCTCCCGCTTCCGCAATAGACCTGTAATCTTCCCTTACTCATAGCACCCTCACATTCCTGAACACGAAACAGAATAACATGTCTGTATTTGTTTATCTTACACCAGCCCAGGAATAAATGCAATACTTAGTCCAGGTATTCCAGCTTGCTTACCGAGACCTCATAGGCAACCCGGCGCTCACTCTCCTCCTCATCCAGTTTCTTTACATATTCCCGGCTTTGAATTCTGCCCCATATTTGTGTATGTCCTCCCACTTCAAATCCTGATGCAAAGCGGGCATTTCTTCCCCAGCAGATACATGGAATATAGTCCGATTTTCCGTAGGGCCGGTTCACTGCCAGCAAAATATCCGCAATTTCCCTGCCAAGAGGCGTCTTACGGTAGACAGGAGCTTTGCAGATATAGCCGTCCAGGAATATCTGGTTCGTTTTCGCGTTCTCTACTTCCTCATTAATAAATTCCAGCTCCCGCACAAATACGGACAGCACCAGCCGGTTCTTTTTTTCCTCATGACGATTGTAGGAACGGAATTGTCCTGTGGCATGAATATAGTTTCCCCGGTAATCCCCGCTTACATCAATCAGTCTTTCGGAAATCATCAGCGGTATCACATCGCAGGAATCACTCAGCCTTTTTACCGACACATCCAACATGTAAAATCCTTCCCCAAAGACCTCATGGCTGAAATAGAACTCGGACACGACTTCTCCCACAATGGATACCTGGTTGTTTTCAATAATCTTATCTGACATCATCTAGTTCTCCCTTCTTTTTGACGAAGTGTCTCTTTTCGTATTTTGTCTATAAAATATATTCAGTGTCTCTTCCAAATATTCCATATTTTTTTCAAATTATTCAATTTAAACAAAAATTCATAAAAAGGCAGTATAAATTTTTTTCAGAAGTATTCTAAAATGCTTGTTTTCCTGGCTGAATGTGGTACACTATTAATTTTGTAAGAACAGTTGAATGAGATTAGCAAGCAGGAAGAGGTTTGACTTATGAAACGTAACGATGTAAGAAACATAGCGATTATTGCCCATGTAGACCACGGCAAAACGACGCTGGTGGATGAATTGCTCAAGCAGAGCGGTGTTTTCCGCGCCAATCAGGAGGTGGCCGAACGGGTCATGGATTCCAACGATATTGAAAGAGAACGCGGAATCACGATCCTTTCCAAAAACACGGCTGTTTTCTATAAAGATGTGAAAATCAATATTATTGATACTCCGGGCCATGCAGATTTCGGCGGAGAGGTAGAGCGGGTTCTCAAGATGGTAAATGGCGTTATTCTTGTAGTTGACGCCTTTGAAGGCTCTATGCCGCAGACCCGTTTTGTACTCCGAAAGGCTCTGGAGCTGAATCTTCCGGTTATTGTCTGCATCAATAAAATTGACCGCCCGGAGGCCCGTCCCAAGGAAGTCATTGACGAGGTGCTGGAGCTTCTGATAGATCTGGACGCTTCCGACGAACAACTGGATTGTCCGTTTGTATTTGCTTCAGCCAAGAGCGGCTATGCTTCTCTGAATCCGGATACGCCGGGCAAGGATATGACTCCGTTATTCGATACCATTCTGGACTATATTCCGGCCCCGGAAGGAGACCCGGACGCACCTGTACAGATGCTTATCAGCACTATTGACTACAATGAATATGTGGGCCGGATCGGTGTGGGAAAGATTGACAACGGAAACGTAAATGTAAATCAGGATGTTGTGATCGTCAATCATCATGAGCCTGATAAAATTAAAAAAGTAAAAATCAGCAGACTTTATGAGTTTGACGGTCTGAATAAGGTTGATGTGACAACGGCCACAGTCGGCTCTATTGTTGCTGTCTCCGGCATTGCGGATCTGCATATCGGAGATACCATCTGTTCCGCGGAAACACCGAACGCAATTCCTTTTCAGAAGATTTCCGAACCGACCATCTCCATGCAGTTTAATGTAAACGACAGCCCGCTGGCCGGCACAGAGGGAAAATATATCACCTCCCGCCATCTGCGTGACCGTCTGTTCCGCGAGCTGAATACAGATGTAAGTCTCCGCGTAGAAGAAACCGAGAACACGGACAGCTTTAAAGTATCCGGACGGGGGGAACTGCATCTGTCCGTCCTGATTGAAAATATGCGCAGGGAAGGCTACGAATTTTCCGTCAGCAAGGCGGAGGTTCTTTATCATTATGACGAGAAGGGAAAGAAGCTGGAGCCAATGGAGCTGGCTTACGTGGATGTGGACGACAATTATGCAGGAAGCGTTATTCAAAAATTAGGAGAACGCAAAGGTGAGCTCCTGAACATGCACACAAACAGCAGCGGTTCCACCCGCCTGGAGTTCTCAATTCCGTCCCGGGGACTGATCGGCTACCGGGGTGAGTTTATGACTGACACCAAGGGAACCGGAGTGCTGAATACAATTTTTAACGGCTATGAACCATATAAGGGAGATATCCAGTACCGCAGACAGGGCTCCCTGATTGCTTTTGAATCCGGAGAATCCATCACCTATGGCCTGTTTAATGCACAGGAGCGGGGTACCCTCTTTATTGGACCGGGAGAAAAGGTCTATTCTGGTATGGTGGTAGGACAAAACGGCAAGGCGGAGGATATCGAGCTGAATGTCTGCAAAACTAAAAAACTGACCAATACCCGTTCCTCCAGCGCAGACGAAGCGCTGAAGCTGACACCTCCAAAGGTTTTAAGCCTGGAGCAGTGCCTGGAATTTATTGATACGGACGAGCTTCTTGAAATCACACCGAAGAGCCTGCGTATCCGGAAAAAAATACTGGATCCAACGCTTAGAAAACGGGCGGCTATCCGGAAAAATTAGCATCTCCGGATTCAAATATTAAAACATCAGCTAGGGACTCAGCGAAAAAATAACGATAAAATAATAAAAAGGGAACACCATTCTGTAAGCGGAATGGTATTCCCTGATTTTTATTCTGTTTCTTTTACTCCTCAATCACCAGCTTTGCAGACCCGAAAATTCCCGCGTCATTTCCCAGTGTGGCCAGTACAAATTCCGCATCCCTGCATCCCTTAAAGGTATATTTTACATAGTATTTCTTTATGTAATCCAGGATAATTACACCTGCCTTAGATACGCCGCCGCCGATCACAAACACCTCCGGATCAACCGTGCTTGCAACATTTGCAAGGGCCAGGCCCAGGTATTTTCCGAACCGCTCCGCCACCTCTGCCGCAAAGGCGTCGCCTGCTTTCACCGCATCCCAAATGTCTTTGGAGGTCATAGTATCCGGCTGAAGAATGGTCTGTATCTCTTTTCCCTCCATCATCCATTTTGCAAGGCGGACTGTTCCATTGGCCGACGCCACCTGCTCAAGGCATCCCTGATTGCCGCAACCGCAGCTCCATGGAATATTGTCGTCCACATGAATATGCCCGATTTCTCCCCCTGCGCCGTTTGTTCCGGCTATGATCCTGCCTTCAATAATAATACCGCCGCCCACACCGGTTCCAAGCGTTACCATTACGCCGCTCTTATGTCCTGCGGCAGCGCCCTTCCACATTTCTCCCAGTGCTGCCACATTCGCATCGTTGCCCCCTCTGCAGGTCAGTCCGGTCAGCTCCTGCAGCTCCTTTGTCACTTCCTTATAGCCCCATCCAAGGTTTGCGGTATGGGGAACAGTCCCCTCCGCATTGATCGGTCCCGGAACTCCGATTCCGATTCCGGATACCTCTTTTTTGTCAATTCCTTTTTCTTCCAGCTTCGCAAGAACAGAAGCCGCAATATCCGGCAGAATCGCTTTTCCACCGTTCTCTGTCCTGGTCGGAATTTCCCATTTATCCAGAACCTGTCCGTCAATCCTGAAAAGTCCCATCTTCACGGTTGTCCCGCCCACATCAATTCCAAAGCAATAGTTTCCCATCTTCAGACCTCCCCTGCTTTTAATGCTTATTCCTGTTAATACTGTCCTGAACCCGCCGGTACAGCTCCTGCGCCGCATTATAGCCCATTTTCTTCTGTCTGTGGTTGACTGCCGCAGACTCTACAATGATCGCCAGATTCCTTCCCGGACGAATCGGAATGGAATGACAGATGA
This sequence comes from uncultured Lachnospiraceae bacterium, assembly GCA_910585465.1. Classification (GTDB taxonomy): domain Bacteria; phylum Bacillota; class Clostridia; order Lachnospirales; family Lachnospiraceae; genus Hominiventricola. Next base: position 25,507 of record CAJUEW010000018.1, read on the forward strand.
TTTTGTTGCCGAGAAACTCTGTATATTCCTCGTTCAATCCAAGACGATCATACTCCTTATCCTTGTCCCATTCCTCCAGCTTAATAACCATATCAATGCTTTGGGTTTCCTTTACACTTTCCACTCCATACAAGGTTTTCACATCAATAATGCCGATACCGCGAAGCTCGATAAAATGTCTTGTGATTTCCGGTGAGGTTCCCACCAGTGTATCATCGCTGACCTTGTGAATCTCAACCACATCATCCGTAATCAGACGATGTCCGCGCTTCAGAAGCTCAAGCGCAGCCTCGCTCTTTCCAATGCCGCTTTCCCCCATGATCAGCACGCCTTCGCCGTATACATCCACCAATACGCCGTGAATAGAAATACAGGGTGCCAGCTCCACGTTCAGCCAGCGGATGACCTCCGCCATCAGAGGCGAGGTTTGACGTTCACTGTAAAGCAGCGGCTTCTGATATTTTTTTGCCATCTCTATCATCTCTTCATCCGGCTCCGTCCTTGATGCATAGATGATACACGGAATATTGCTGGACATAAACCTTTCATAATTTTTCAGTTTTTCCTCCTGAGCAAGACTTTTAAGATAGGTGTGTTCTACATAACCGATAATCTGCACCCGTTCACAGGCGAAATGTTCAAAATATCCTGCCAGCTGAAGGGCCGGGCGGTTAATATCAGGACTGTTAATCTCAATTCCGTCCGTTTCAACCTCCGGAACCAGATTCTTTAAGCCCAGTTTTTCAATCATTTTATTCAATGATACTGTCTGCATAGGTATGTTCTCCTTCTCCGTTTTACCCCGCCGGAATATCCATCCGGCTCATGACTACTTCTAGTGTAGCATTTTTACTCGGACTTATCAACATGAAAGAAATCAAACACCTGCTGTGCCGCCATTCTGTTCATGCCCTCTGCAGCCGCAAGCTCATCCACGCTTGCTCTTCTGATCTCATCCAGTGTCTGGAAGCTTTTCATCAGAGCCTTTCTCCTCGCCGGACCAATTCCCCTGATATCATCCAGAACCGAATGCACCTGCTCCTTACTTCTTAAGGAACGATGATATTCAATGGCAAACCGGTGCGCCTCATCCTGTATTCTGGTCACCAAGCGAAAGCCCTCGCTGTCCCTGCTGATGGGAATTTCTACATTATTATAGTAAATACCTCTGGTACGGTGCTTATCATCCTTCACCATGCCGCAGACTGGTACATGCACTCCCACAGCCTCCATAACCTTCAGGGCAATATTGACCTGCCCTCTTCCGCCGTCCATCATAATCAGATCCGGATAATTCTCATAATGAGATAATCTTCTGGTCAGCATCTCTCTCATGCTGGCGTAGTCGTCCGCCCCCTGCACCCCCTGAATCCTGAACTTCCTGTAATCGGATCTCTTCGGTCTTCCTTTTTCATAAACCACCATAGAGCCTACTGTCTGAAAACCGCTGATATTAGATATGTCATAGGCTTCCACCCGGCTGATATCAGGCAGTCCCAGCAGCCTGGCAATCTCCTTCATGGCTCCGATAGTCCGGCCCTCTTCTCTCCTGATTCGCTCCTTATCCTGTGTCAATACCATATCCGCATTTTTCTGGGCAAGCTCCACCAGCTTCTCCTTCTCTCCCTTTTTCGGAACCCGGATATGTACCCGTTGTCCCCTCCTTGTACTCAGCCATTCTTCAAGCAGTTCTTTTTCCTCAAGCTCATACTGAATCATCAGCTCCCGGGGAATATACGGCGTCCCTGCATAAAACTGCTTCAGAAAAGCAGCAAGAATTTCTCTCTTCTCCTCGTCTCCTGCAATATGCAGGCAGAAATGATCCCGCCCAATCAGTCTTCCGTCTCTGATAAAAAAAATCTGTACAACGGCATCCTCTTTATCGGCCGCCAGAGCGATCACATCCTTGTCTTCCATGTCGCTGCTCGTAATCTTCTGCTTCTGGGCAATCTTATTTACACTGTTTAAAAGCTCCCGGTATTCAATAGCCTTTTCAAACTCCAGGTTCTCGGAAGCCGTATTCATCTTCTCCTGCAGTTCCTTTAATACGGGAGCATAATTGCCGTTCAGAAAGGCCAGCGTTTTTTTTACCGACTCTCCATATGCTTCTTTAGAAATATACCCCTGGCAGGGTGCCGGGCACTGATGAATATGATAGTTCAGACAGGGCCTTTCCTTCCCCTGCATTCTGGGCAGTGCCTTATTACATGTACGGATACCGTAAAGCTTGTGAATCAGATCGATTGTATCCTTTACCGCTCCGGCGCTTGTATACGGCCCATAATATTTTGCTTTGTCCTTACGCATCTGGTGGGACAGCATCACCCGGGGAAACTCCTCCTGCACAGTCACCTTGATAAATGGATAGGCTTTATCGTCCATAAGCATCGTATTATACTTGGGACGGTGCTCCTTAATCAGATTGCACTCCAGTACCAGGGCCTCCACCTCTGAATCCGTAATGATATACTCAAATCTGGAAATGTGCGTCACCATCTGTTCAATTTTCACACCCTTATTCCTGCTGGCCTGAAAATACTGTCTCACCCGGTTCTTTAAAGAAACCGCTTTCCCCACGTAAATAATGGCGTCCCGTTCGTCATGCATCAGGTATACCCCAGGCTTTGCCGGAAGCTTTTTCAGTTCTTCTTCAATATTAAATCCCATAGTCTTACTCCCAAGTGTCAAAAAGGAGCTGTGCCACGCAACAGCCCCTTACCGATTATTCTGCAAATATCAGCTCTTCCTGATAGTATTCTTCTGACTCATCCTTTACCCTGCGGAAAATCTCCATAAATTCCTTTCCTGTAATCGTTTCTTTTTCAATCAGGAATTCAGAAATCTTATCCAGACATTCCCGGTTTTCACAAAGAAGTCTCTTGGCTTCTTCATAGGATTCCTTCAAAATCCGCATAATCTCCGCATCCACGTCCGCGGCCGTATTGTCACTGCAGTTTAAGACCGTACCGTTATTCAGATACATGCTCTCCTTAGATTCCAGACCCATCAGGCCGAATTTGTCAGACATTCCATACTGAGTCACCATGGCCCTGGCGAGCTTTGTGGCCTTCTGAATATCATTGGCAGCTCCTGTGGTCACTGTATCAAATACAATTTCCTCCGCTGCCCGGCCTCCCAGATATCCTACCAGCATGGCCTCAATCTCCTTCTTTGTATTCAGATACTTTTCCTCCTCCGGCACCTGCATTACATATCCCAGCGCTCCCATAGTACGGGGCACTATCGTAATCTTCTGTACCGGCTCCGAATCCTTCTGAAGGGCGCTGACCAGCGCATGCCCCACCTCATGATAGGATACGATTTTCCGCTCCTCCACTCCAAGAATACGGTCCTTTTTCTCCTTTCCCACAAGGACCACCTCTACGGCCTCAAACAAATCCTTCTGGGAAACTGCCTTCCGGCCGTCCTTCACTGCCAAAATGGCCGCCTCATTAATCATATTTGCCAGATCGGAGCCCACCGCTCCGCTGGTAGCCAGCGCGATTGCCTCCAGATCCACAGTTTCGTCCAGACGCACATTCTTCGCATGCACCTTCAGCACATCCACACGGCCCTTCAGATCCGGGCGATCCACAATAATTCTGCGGTCAAACCGTCCCGGACGCAGCAGCGCCTGATCCAGCACCTCCGGACGATTGGTCGCCGCCAGAACAAGGCATGCTTTATTGCTCTCAAAGCCGTCCATTTCCGCCAGAAGCTGATTCAGCGTCTGTTCCCGTTCATCATTGCCGCCAAGCTTGGAATCCCGGCTCTTGCCGATTGCATCAATTTCGTCAATAAAAATAATACAGGGCGCGTTCTTCTTCGCCTCCTCAAACAAATCGCGGACACGGGAAGCTCCCACACCCACAAACATTTCTACAAAGTCTGAACCGGACAGGGAAAAAAACGGCACATGCGCCTCTCCTGCCACTGCCTTTGCCAGCAGTGTCTTACCCGTACCGGGAGGTCCTACCAGCAAAGCTCCCTTTGGCAGCTTTGCGCCAATCTCTGCATACCGTTCCGGATTATGAAGGAAGTCTACCACTTCCACAAGAGATTCCTTTGCCTCCTCCTGGCCGGCCACATCTTTAAATGTCACACCGGTTTCTTTTTCGATATAAACCTTGGCCTTGCTCTTTCCGACTCCCATCATGCCCCCACCGCCCATCCGGCGTATAACAAATCCAAATACCAGCCAGATTAACAGAATCGGAAGCAGAATACTTGCAATCTCATAAATCCACCCTGACGTAGTATCCGGTATATATGGGTTAATCTCGATCCCCTTTGCCTTCATCATGGGAAGCAGCTCTTCATCATTCATTTTCCCTGTATAGTAAGTAAGCTCCACGCCCTCAATAGGCTGATCCTTCGGAGTAATCTTCCAGGTGCTGTAAGTCTCCTCTACTTTGGAAATCCTGTCCTCTTCCAGCATACCCAGGAACTCACTGTAAGAAATCTGCTTTGTGGTTGCATCTGTAAAGGATTTCTGCAGAAAGCTCCACACCAGAATCCCCACCAGCATAAAAACGGCAAACATAATCATACTCTGGCGGTTCTTCGGCTCCTTACTATTTTTATCTCCGTTGGGAGTTGTATTATTGCTCATCTCTCTCCTCCTTGCGCATAGCACTTCTTATTATAGTGAACCTTCATTTATAAATCAATACACCTTCTGTGAATTTTTGAACTCATTTTATAAAATATATATAAATTCAGACATGCTGTTTCCGTGTAAACTCCGGAAAAACAAGTAGATTTTTTCAGGAGTTTACGGTATAATGAAATGAGTTTTTTCAGACTTCACACACTTCAGGAGGAATCCAGTATATGCCAGTAAAATATGTATTTGTTACAGGCGGAGTGGTATCCGGACTTGGAAAAGGAATCACCGCCGCATCTCTGGGGCGTCTTTTAAAAGCACGGGGCTACAAGGTCACTATGCAGAAGTTCGACCCCTATATCAATATTGATCCGGGAACTATGAACCCGGTGCAGCACGGGGAAGTATTTGTCACCGATGACGGTGCCGAGACCGACCTGGACCTTGGACATTATGAGCGTTTCATTGACGAAAGTCTGGACAAAAATTCCAATGTCACCACCGGTAAAGTATACTGGTCTGTGCTTCAGAAGGAACGCCGGGGAGATTACGGGGGAGGCACGGTTCAGGTAATTCCCCATATTACAAATGAAATCAAAAGCCGTTTTTACCGGAATTTCACTTCTGAGGACATGCACATTGCCATCATTGAAACCGGAGGCACTGTAGGCGATATTGAAAGTCAGCCCTTTTTGGAGGCTATCCGCCAGTTCCAGCATGAAGTGGGCCATGACAATGCAATTATTATTCATGTTACCCTTATTCCGTATCTGAAGGCTTCCGGAGAAATGAAAACAAAGCCTACCCAGGCTTCTGTCAAAGAGCTTCAGGGAATGGGGATTCAGCCGGACATTATTGTATGCCGTACAGAGCTTCCTCTGGAAAAAGGCATTAAAGACAAAATTGCCCTGTTCTGCAATGTACCGAAGAAACATGTGCTCCAGAATCTGGATGTGGAATATTTATATGAAGCGCCGCTGGCTATGGAGGAGGAGCACTTGGCGCAGGTTGCCTGCGAATGTCTGAGCCTTCCGTGCCCGGAACCCAATCTGACCGACTGGACCGAGATGGTGAATAAACTCCGCAATCCGAATACTGAAGTGAATATTGCACTTGTAGGGAAGTATATTCAGCTCCATGACGCATATATTTCTGTTGTAGAAGCCCTGAAGCACGGCGGTATCGACAACCACGCCGTCGTCAACATTAAATGGATCGACTCCGAGCTTGTCACACAGGAGAATGCGGATTCACTTTTAGGCAACGTAAGCGGCATCCTTATACCGGGAGGCTTCGGCGACCGCGGTATTGACGGAAAAATTACCGCCATCCGATATGCCCGCGAGCATCAGCTCCCCTTCCTGGGACTGTGTCTCGGCATGCAGCTGGCAATTGTGGAGTTTGCCCGTCATGTGGTCGGCCTTGAGGACGCCCACAGCATTGAACTGGATCCAAATACCCCGTATCCGGTGATTGCCCTGATGCCTGACCAGAACGGTGTGGAAGATATCGGCGGCACTTTGAGACTTGGCTCCTGCCCCTGCGTTCTGGACAATACCAGCAAGGCTTACGAACTGTACGGCACTGAGCAGATCCAGGAACGCCACCGTCATCGTTATGAGGTCAATAATGATTTCCGCGCTGCGCTGACAGAACATGGCATGACCCTGTCCGGGCTGTCGCCCGACGGCAGAATTGTAGAGATGATTGAGCTGAAGCAGCATCCGTTTTTCGTAGCCACCCAGGCGCACCCGGAGCTGAAATCCAGACCGAACCGTCCGCATCCTCTGTTCAAGGGATTTATAGCGGCGGCACTGAAAGCAAAAAACTGACCGGAATACAGACAAACGGCGTGCGCCCTATAAGGGTACATGCCGTTTATTAATTCCTCTTCTCCCGCTGCTTTACAGCTCCATAATTATATTTTGCAGTTCTTCCGCGTTTCCATTCAGGGAGCCTTGTACCATTCCCTGCTTTCCTCCGCCCTTTCCTCCGAATCTGGTATTTAGTTCCCGGGAAAATATCCGCAGATCCACACTTTTACTTCCCAGAATATAATGATAGCCTTCCTCGTCTGTCCCTATAAATACTCCGCAGACACCTCTGCATCTCTCCATTGCATCATTGACAAAATTCCGGGCCGCAACAGAATCCATCTCTTTCTCAAAAATGCATATGTTCCTGTCCTCGGGGCTAATCTGCGCAAGTCTTTGCTCCAGATACAAAGCCTGAATACGATTCAGCCGCTCTCTTGTCTTTGCCTGCTGTTCCTTCAGATGAAGCACCGCTTCCCCAATCTTATCCGGCTTTGCGGACAAAACCACTGACACCTCCGACACACTCTGCTGTTTCTGCCGGTAATCTGCAAGCGCCCGCATACCGCATACAATGGTTATCCGGCTCCCTCCCCGGTGTTTCTCGCAGGATAAAATCTTAATCAAACCAATCTCTCCTGTTGTATTCATATGCGGCGCACAACAGGCACAGGTGTCATACCCCGGAATCGATACAATACGCACCTGCCCCTCAAGCTCAAGCTTGCTGCGGTACTCCATATGATTCAGCTCCTCCTTTGAAGGGTACAAAACCTCCACCGGAAGATTCTCAAATACTGCACGATTTGCACGGATTTCCGCATCCTTTACCTGTTCGGCAGTCAGCTCCCCGCTAAAATCCAGCGTCGTCACATCCGCTCCCAGATGAAATCCCACATTATCATATCCATACAGGCCGTATACGATTCCCGACAGAATATGTTCTCCCGTATGCTGCTGCATGCGCACAAACCGCTCCTCAAAATCCAGCCGGCCCTGCACAGCCGTTCCCTCCTCTAAGGCCTCTTTTGTGTCATGATAAATAATACCGTCCTTTTCGTGGGTATCCAGCACCTCCACATCATTCAGCCAGCCGATATCCCCGAACTGGCCTCCTCCCTCCGGAAAAAACGCGGTCCGGTCCAAAATTATTCTATATCCCTTTTTGCTTCTTTCGCAGCCGGTTACTGTAGCTGTAAAGTCTTTCATATGACTGTCCTGATAATACAATTTTTCCGTTGTATTAACACTGTCTGAAAGTTGCCTTTCCTCCATCTTATGCTCCTTTGTCCTTTCTCAAAAGCTCGTCCAGCGTAGGCTGAAAGCCGAATTCCTTCTTCAGCTCCTCTACCTCTTGCAGCGCTTTAGTCTGTACAGATTTGGGGATAACTGTCCTTACGGCACGGATCAGAATATTTTTCGGCGTATGGGACAAATCCACAAACTCTAAAAGCTGCGTCCTGTACCCGCAGGACGTCAAAAGATTTCCCCGGACAGCATCCGTCATTAATGCCGCTGTCCGTTCCTTCACAATCCCATACCGGTTCAGTATGGACAGTCTTTCACTTTTCATCTGCTTATTCAGTTCATGCTGGCAGCATGGTACTGAGAAAATCAGCTTTGCCCTCCAGCGGACAGCATGATAAAGAGCATAATCCGTTGCCGTATCACAGGCATGAAGGGATATCACCATATCCACCGGATACGGACAGTCATAACCGCTGATATCCCCAAGCTCAAAATCCAGCCTGTCATAGCCATATTTCTGAGCCGCACGGCGGCAGTTTCTAATTACGTCCTCTTTCAGATCCAGCCCAATCATCCGCACATTCAGCTTCTTAAGCTCCACCAGATAATAGTAGAGAATAAAGGTCAGATAAGATTTTCCGCAGCCAAAATCCACAACGGTTATAGTCTGATCCCCGGGCAGGCTGTTGATCTCATCATCCACCATTTCCACAAAACGGTTAATCTGTCTGTATTTATCATACATGGAGCGCACAACTCTGCCCTCAGAAGTAAATATTCCCATATCTACCAGAGGCGGAATCACTGTTCCCTCTTCCAGAATGTAGTTCTTTTTCCGGTTATGCTCTGTTTTTGCCCGGGGCGCCTGAACGGCCCTTCTCTTCTGCCAGGTTATCCTTCCGTTTTTTGATATACGTATCGTATGCTCCTGCTCTCTGTCCCATGCGTTGCACTGCCGGTAATCCGTTTCCAGCTCAGCTTTCAGATAAGTCTGTATTTCTTCAGTATTTTTATTCTCGTGAAACACCTGCTTCTGTGTATATTTCTCAACCTGCCATCCGGTCTCCCGATTCAGACAGTTGATGACCATTTTCTGATACGGAAACTGCTTACTGACAGGATTGCTCAATATCAATTTATATGGCTCTGCCTCCCAGAGAGCTTCCAGAATCTGCTGCAAATCCATTGTACTATCCTTTACCATCTTAAAACTCAATCGCCCTCAGATATCTGTTCAGCGCGTCCTTCCAGTCCGGCAGCAGTTCAAATCCATTCTCCTTCAGCTTACTTTTATCCAGCCGGGAATTAAAGGGCCTTCTGGCTTTTGAAGCCCCATACTGCGCAGTTGTCACAGATCGGATCTCCACTCGTCCGGGACTGTACTCCGTATGCCCCAGCTCCACCGCCTGACGGAAAATCTCTTCCGCGATCTCATACCAGCTTACATAGCCGCCCTCATTGGTCGCATGATAATAACCATATTTCTCGGTCTCAATCATATCAACCAAAAGTCTTGCCAGATCATAGGTATAGGTCAGAGTTCCAATCTGGTCATTGACCACGGAGAGTGTATCATGAGTCTTTCCCAGATTCAGCATGGTTCTGACAAAGTTCTTTCCGTTCACTCCGAATACCCACGCGGTACGGACAATAAAATGCTTTTCTACATTATTGGCAACTGCCAGTTCTCCTTCCAGCTTTGTCTCCCCATAGACATTCAAAGGATTGTAATCTTTGCAGTCCGGCTCCCATGGACTGGTTCCCTCTCCGTCAAACACATAATCTGTGGACAGATAAAGCATTTTACAGTTTATTTTCTTACATGCAAGTGAAATATTTTCGGTTCCTGCCGCATTGACCATACGGACACTTTCAATCTTATCCTCCTCCTCTGCCATGTCCACTGCCGTCCACGCCGCACAGTGAATCACTGCGTCCGGAGCCTCCCCGGAAATAATCTCATCCACAGAAATTTTATCTGTAATGTCCATCCTTATATATGGCATCGTTGTCACAGCCGTGCCGTCGGCAGCCCCGCTGTAGGCTGGCGCAAGGCCTGAGCCGATTCCCTCATGGCCTCTCTTGGCCAGTTCATTCATCACATCATGTCCAAGCTGCCCGCCTACTCCTGTTACTAATACTTTCATGATTCCGCTCCTTTATATACTGTAGGTTCAGCGATTACCGCTTTTTTCTTTTGAATTATTATACCCAATACAGGTATGGATTACAATAACGAAGGCGTCTTTACTCCCACTCGTCCAGATTTTCTAAAAATTCAATCAGCTCCCGCTTTGTCTCTGCAATCTGTTCCGGATCGTAGGAGTCCAGCGCACGCTCAAATTTCCGGAGAACCTGCTCCACCTGGGAACGCTTCAGCCCGAGACTTTCCTCATAAATCCTTTCGCCGCGAAGCAGAAGAAACTTATTTTCTTCCTTCTCCCGCGGATGGATTTTCAGGTAAGACAATGTTTCCAGACGTTCTTCTATCTCCTCCTCACTCATATCCAGATTCCGATCCTTGAATACCTGCCGGATCTTCTTGCCGCTGGATACCACCTTTACCTCTACCTCAAGGATGGAATTAATATCATAGGTATAGGTTACATCCACAGCCTCCTCACCGGCCTTTCCGGGCGGCACCTCGATAAACAGCTCTCCCAGCGACAGATTATTCACTGCAAAACGGCTTTCTCCCTGCAGCACATGAACCCGAATTTTCGTCTGATTATCCCTGACCGTATAGAGCCTGTCTGTCCGGCTCGCCGGAATCACGGTATTCCTTTCAATAATCGGGAGAAATACCCCATCCTCAAAACGGTGCTCTGCATATTCCCGGACCACCTCGGTTCCCAGTGTAAAGGGACAGACATCGGTCAGAATAACCTCCCGAATGCCCTCCTTGCGTTCCTTCATGGCAGCCTGGATTGCGGCGCCCAGAGCCACGGTTTCATCCGGGTTCATATTCGTATCCGGTATCATATGAAAAAGCTTTCCTGCAAATCTTCTGATAACCGGAGACTTGGTCGCGCCGCCCACCAGCACAACCTTGTCAATATCTGCCAGACGGATATGCGCATCCTTCAGGCTCCGCTTTACAGGCTGGCGGATCCTCTCCAGAAGCTCCCCGCAGGCCTCCTCATAATCAGAATATTCCACTGTAAAGGAATATTCCTCCCCGTTAATGTTGCATTTCATAACCGAAGTCCGGGATTCCCCCAGGCCGATTTTGCACAGCTCCGCCTGCTTCCGGATATGCTTGCATACTTTCTCGCTCAAAGAGAACCGATTAATCTCCGGGAACTTTTCATAAAACATTTTTTCCAGTACTGCCGTAAAATCTTCTCCTCCAAGGAAATTGTCCCCGGCCACTGCATGTACCTCCAGAATCGTATCATACAGCTCCAGAATCGACACATCAAAGGTTCCTCCTCCAAGATCAAAAACCAGGAATCTGGCCTGCTCCTTCTGCTGCCACAGGCCATAGGCAATCGCCGCCGCTGTAGGCTCGCTGATAATCCGTTCCACCTTCAGTCCGGCCAGCTCTCCCGCCCGCTTCGTAGCACGCCTTCTGGCATCATTAAAATAAGCCGGCACACTGATTACTGCCTCTGTCACCGGTTCACCCAGATAATTTTCTGCATCCTCCTTTAAAAAACGCAGTACGAAAGAGGACAGTTCCTCCGCCGTAAAGGATTTCTCTCCAAGAGAAAATTTTTTATTGCTTCCCATACTGCGCTTGAACAAAGCTGCCCCGCTGTCCGGATAGAGCAGCATCCGCTCCATGGCAGACTCCCCTACAAAAATCTGCCCCTCCTCATCGATGCTCACTACCGACGGGGTCATCGGTTTTCCAAGACGGTTCGGAATAATCTTCGGTCCGTCCTCGGTGTAATATGCTATGAGACTGTTTGTTGTCCCAAGATCAATTCCTACTATCATTTATTTACCCAACTCCTTACGTAGTTTTTTCACCATTTCCTTAAGCTCCAGGTCATACGGCCGGAGCTTAAGCGCCTTCTCATAATTTTCCAGCGCTTCCTTCTTCCCGGCTCCGTTTAAGCCCAGATGATAGAGCCCCAGATTCCGGTATTGTTCATAGCAGCTTACATTCCGGCAATGCTTGCAGCGGTATCCGCTTCCCATCTGCTCAAACAGCCGGAAGGCCTTTTCTGTCTCTCCCATGTATAAATAGCACTCTCCGATTCTGGAAAGATGCAGCGGCCGGTATGCCGGATACTGCAGGTAATCTTCTTCCGAATGTGCCTCCGCCAAGTACAGCTCCTTTGCCCTCACGGCATGCCCGGCCGCCTCCTTCGGCCGACCGAGCAGGTAGAATGCCCTGGCCTGATACAGCTCATTTCTCGCACAATCCTCATCGGAGGCCTGCCATCCGCTGCTCAGCTTCTGATTGGCCTTCTGCAGAACCGTAATTGCTCCCAGGTAATCGGCAAACAAACTGAGCAGACGGTATGCATAGTCCGTATACCGCTGATACGGATCCGAGCCCGCTGCCGATACCTGCAGTGCTTTTTTATACATACTTTTTGCCTTTATAGTTCTTCCCTGAACAAAATAGACATCTCCTATTTTCAGCAGATATTCCTTGTCCTTCCATTTACAGCCGGCAGTTTCATAAAATTTGACTGCATTTTTATAATCATCCTGATAAAAATACAGATCTCCGATTTCCTGATAAAATACAATCCGGTCCGGATACCATTCCAAATCTTTTTTATAGCATTCAATGGCATTCCCGAAGTCTCCCTTCAGCTCGTAACAGTCTGCCATGTTGCTGTAAGGAAGCACCCTTCTGTCCTTTGTCTTTTGAAGTACCTCCAGGGACTTCTCATACATCCGGATACCAGTATCAAACTCCTTCTTATGCTTATAGCAGTATCCCATATTATTATAAGCCGCCCAGTCATCCGGAGCATAGGTCAGCGCTTTTTCAAAATCAGCGATTGCCTCTGTAAGCATCATAGCCTCCATATACATCAGGCCCCGGTGCACATAGGTATAGCACCCTTCCCAGTTCTCTACCTCCTGGTTCACGTAACGGATGGCTTTCTCAAAATCCTCCGGATTGCACCCTCTCTCATACCTGTCCATATAGATATCCGCAATTTTTTCATTTACATCCCGGTATCTGTTATCCCTTTCAACCGCCTTCAGAAAATATGCAAGCGCCTTCTCTTCTTCATATGCAGCTTCATAGCAGCACCCTACCCCATAATAAAAACTGGCCTCTTCATCATAATCCTCTTTTGCCACTTCATATGCCCTGAGTGCCTCCCGAAACTGCCCCTTCTGCCTCAGGATTTCTCCTTTCACCATAAAGTACTGCAGTCTGGACGGATTTTTCCGAATGGCCCCCTTCAGACAGGTAAGAGCATCATCCAGCCGGTCATCATCCCAATACAGCAACGCCAGCTCGTATTCCAGTTCCGAAAGGTCTTCCAGATCCGTTTCATTTTTATCCAGTGATTTCTTCAGCTCCCGCAGAATCTGTTTCGCTTCCTCCCGATCCCCTGAGCTCTCTGCCAGATTTCTGAGCACCTTCACCTGGTAAAGCTTCATTTCATCGGAAAACTCTGTCTGATTCTCCCTGGCCCGATCCAAAACCCCTTTTGCATCCTCATACTGATGACAGAAAAAAAACACCTTCAGAGCCAGCAGATAAGGCTTATAATAGGCTGCAAAAATTTCTATGGCGCTGTAATAATCATTCACAACCCCCTGTCCATTCTGCATCTGGTAATATGCTTCCTGGCGATTCACATACGCCGGATAATATTGGCTCTCCTGGCTTAGAATTTGATCACATTTATCCACTGCCTTCTCATATGCTTCCATGGCAATATAGGTCTCTGCCAGAGCATTCATGGCACTGAGCCGTTCCGACATATCAGACAGTTCTTCCTCTGCATGCTTCAGCATCTCAACAGCCTCATCATACTCCTTTTCCCTGAGCAGACAGAAGCCAAGCATCAGATAGGCGGTTCCTTTTCTGCGTAAACGTTTCCCTGCCTCCTCACTGCCGTCATCCACAGTCTCAAGAATCAGAGACAACCATATTTTCAGCTCCTGGACAGCCTCCTGATTGCGGCCCAATGCTGCCAGAACACGCCCTTTCAGATTATGATAGCTGTAATAAATTTCCTCATGGGGAACAATATCATCCAGAATACGGATTGACTCCTCAGGCTCCTTATTCTGATACCGGCACCATGCTGTCTCCAGACGGACAGCAGATTTCTCCTCCTCGGATTTAAGCTCTCCAAGCTCTCTCTCATAACGCTCCATCAACAGAGCATTGGCCTGCCGGACATACTCATCCACCCTCTGGCTGGAGCCGTCCTGCTCCCATATATCCAGCGCGATATCCTTTGCTTTTTCCGCAGTTTCCCCGCTTTGCAGATAATATTTTATCATTCCGATTTTGGATTCATAGGTGTCCGGCACCAGGCTCCACCAGGAAAAAGCAGTCTCTTTATCCCCTTCATTCCATTTTACATTTGCCGCTTTGGGGAGGATATATACCACGTCCCCCTCAGGCTCAGCCCCTTCAGGACAGGCGGCCAGGTCCTCCAGACATCCCGCGGCAAGCAGATCCGCAAGCTCTGCAGCCTCCTTCATGGAACCTTTTGCCTCAGCAATGCGCATCCGTTCCACATCCTCCCATGGGTACCAGACCCCATATGCAGAAAGCTCCCCTAATTTTTCCTCTGCCTGGGCAAATTCCTCCTGATCGCACAGCCCTTTCATATCTATGTAAGCGCGAATGTATTCATCCACATTCACATCTGTTATCTGTACAGATTCATCCCTTAGACGAAATTTTCCAAAATTAATAAAATAATCATTCTGTGTATAATACCTTACATAATCCAGAAAATCCGCAGGATACCGTTCCTTCAGTTCTTCATAATCGTCCGTGAACTGGAATTCTTCATCCAGACACCTCCATATTTCTTTCGGCAGGTAAAAATGAGAAAGAAGATAATTCAACACTGCATCCCGGGCATCCAGGGAAGTATCCAGATTCCGGCATACAGAATCTGACAGCAGCTCTTTCCATGCTGTCTCGTCCCCGCGGCTTCGATAATCCCGATATACGGCATCTATTCTGTCAATCCAGAGATCCAGCTCTGTTTTTTCCTTTTCTTCCCTTTCCCCTGAGGAACTAAGCAGCTCCAGAGCCTGCTCATAAGCTTTACGAAGTTTTCGGAAGCCTTCCGGGTCATCCTCCGGATTCGTCGTTTTCAACTGCTTCATATAGGCTGCTTTTATGCCCCGCTCATCCTTCAGTTCACGGATTCCCAGTATATGGCATACCAATTCCTTTTCCATTTCTCTATATCCGCCCCTTTCAGTTTCCTGTCTCATGCCTTTATGACAGTATATCACTTTTCTTTCCCTTTGAATAGAAAAAACCGTTCCCTGTATCCGGACAGAGAACGGCTGTTATTTTTTATCTTATATTTTTTATTTCATAGCCGCCACACGGTCGAACTCCTCCTGAATCTCCGCAGATGGCTCCGCAGTCAGAAGACTCACTGCCACATTCACCGCAAGCCCTACCAGAAATGCCGGAAGCAGTTCATAGATGCCAAGCACGCCTCCCATAGGACGTACCAGGAACTTCCATACAAAGACCATAATACCGCCGCTGACCATACCTGCCAGAGCCCCCTGCATATTGGAACGCTTCCAGAACAATGCCATCAGCACAAGCGGCCCAAAGGATGCCCCGAAGCCTGCCCAGGCAAAAGATACAATCTGGAATACGGAGCTGTTGGAGTCTCTTGCAATGAACATGCCAATCACGGCAATAACCAGCACTGTGATACGAGCCGCCGTCATACCGGTCTTTTCACTCATATCTTTCATAAACACTTCCTTCAGAATATTCTGGGAAGCGCTGGAGGACGCAGCCAAAAGCTGGGAATCTGCCGTGGACATAGTCGCCGCCAGAATACCTGCCAGAATCACACCTGCAATCAAAGCCGCAAATACTCCATGCCGGGAAATCAGATCGGAGATCGTGATAATAATTGTCTCCGAATCCTCCAGCTTAGGAATGGAACCCACACTTGTCATAGCATTGCCGATCACTCCGATAAAAATTGCCACTGCCATAGAAATCACAACCCATACGGATGCCACTCTTCTGGAAAGCGTCAGCTTTTCCGCATCCTCTATGGCCATAAAACGAAGCAGTACATGAGGCATACCGAAATATCCCAGCCCCCATGCCAGCATAGAGGCAATGGTCAGTGCCCCATAAGGAGCTGCCAGGCCGGTCTGGGCATCGTGAATCTGGGTCAGGCTGAAGTAGCCTGCCATGGATCTGGCATTGTCAATTACCGCGCCGAAGCTTCCCACATTGTTGATGCCAAAGCCAAATACGACAATAATAGCAATAGTCATAATGATACTCTGCAAAAAGTCCGATGTGCTTGCAGCCAAGAATCCTCCCAGCGTTGTATATGCCACAATGACAACTGCGCTGATTACCATGGCAGGCAGATAGTCCCACCCGAACAGACTGGAAAATAATTTTCCGCAGGCGGCAAAACCGGATGCCGTATATGGTACAAAGAAAATAATAATCAGTACTGCGGCAATAACAGACAGAATCTTCTTCTCATCCCGGTAACGGTTGGAAAAAAACAACGGAAGCGTCGTCGAATTGCCGCATTCGTGAGTATAATGACGAAGTCTCTTGGCTACCACCAGCCAGTTTATATAGGTACCCGCCGCAAGACCGATGGCAGTCCATGAAGCATCCGCCAGTCCGCTTACATAGGCAACTCCCGGAAGTCCCATCAAAAGCCAGCTGCTCATATCAGATGCCTCTGCGCTCATGGCGGTCACAAACGGCCCCAGCTTACGTCCTCCCAGATAGAAATCCTCTGTGGTACGGTTCCGCTTTGCCAGAACCACCCCAATGCCCACAACCACGATCAGATACACCACAATCGCCAAAAGCATCAGTAATTTTGTAGATATCATGTTTTATTCTCCCTCTCATTCTACTTTTATTCTGCAAAAAACAGCTTATTTTTCGCACTATTTCTGCATTTTAGCACAAGAAGGAGCAGGATGCAATACAGAGCAAAGTACAGAATGCATTCTAGTATTTAGTCCGATTTTAAGCTTCGGATCATCATCGGAAGCTTTCTGGATGCCTCCTCAGAAAGAGAATATTCTCCCTTCCTCAGACACCATTCGTAGAGCAGAGCACGCTCACACATGGCGTAATAATGCACCATTTCGCTGACGCTTAATGCCTTTGTCAGTTCTCCTTGTTCTCTTCCCCGGGCTATGATTTTCCGGAGCAGCCTGTAGTAAGTGCGGCCATGATCCAAAAGCGGCTTCTCCCCCCTTGTCGTGAGCTGGGTCGAATACAGCCTTGCTAAAAGCTCCATATTGATGGATTCCTCAATCATGGTCAAAAGCTCGTGGTTTAAATATAAAAGAACTTCATAGCTGTGGGCATCCTCGGCAATCATGGGTTCCAGTTCTTCATACTTCTCATCCATCATATAGGCAAGAGAGCCAAGAAGCGCATCCTTCCCCTCAAAATAATGATAGAAAGAACCTTTGGATGTTCCGGATTCCTCTATAATTTCTTCAATGGTCGTATCCTCATAGCCCTGTTCATAGAACAGCTTCCATGCTGCGGATACAATCTTACTTTTTGTTTTTTTCTGGTTTTTTTTCGCCATGAAGCAAAGTCCCCCGGTTCTTCTTTTTTATTCAGATAGAATAATCCTGTCCCCGTTCCCGGCTCCAGCTTACCAGATCCTCCAGCGTCACATGGTCAATAATCCCCCGAATTGCATCATCCAGCTTTTTCCACAAAAGAAATGTAACGCAATCCCGCTGTCTGGAACAATTACAGTCCTCATATTCCAGGCACTCCACCGGAGCCATGCTGCCTTCTGTCAGGCGCAGAATCATGCCCGCCGTATACTCTTCCGGTTTTCTGGTCAGAAAATATCCCCCCTGAGGCCCCCGGATACTGCGTACATACCCTGCCTTATTCAAAATGGAAATAATCTGTTCCATATATTTTTCTGAAATTTCCTGCCGTTGCGCAATTTCCTTCACCCGGACCGGCTTGCCGGAATCCGCCAGAGCAAGATCCAGCATAATTCGGAGCGCATATCTTCCCCTTGTAGAAACCTTCATTCTTCACCTCTTTTCATCCGAATATTCTGCTGCCAGATGAGGAAACATCTCAATACTTCTCTTTAAAATGCCATGGATATGGGCGATTGCCACTCCATAATTAGTCATCGGAATCCCCTGATCCCGCGCGCATTTCATCCGATAGCGAATCTCCCTCTCGTTCAGCATGCAGCCGCCGCAGTGCAAAACCATTGCGTAAGCGGACAAATCCTCCGGAAATTCCGTTCCTGAACAAAATTCAAAGGAAAGCTGCTTTCCGGTATATTCCTGAAGCCACCGGGGCAGCTTCACGGTTCCGATATCATCGCACTGGCGATGATGGGTGCATCCCTCGGCAATTAAAATCCTGTCCCCGTCCTTCAGCCGGTTCATATAAGCCGCTCCCGGCACGGTATAATCCAGAATCCCTTTATAGCGTGCCATTAGTATGGAAAAAGAAGTCAGCGGAATATCCTCTGGTGTATCTTTTGATACACGGCCGAACGCCTGACTGTCCGTCACCACAAGAGACGGCTTTTTCCCAAGATTTTCAAGCGTTTCCTTCAACTCCGACTCCTTCACCACGATCGCTGCCGCATCCGCGTCAATCACATCCCGGATGGCCTGCTGCTGAGGAAGAATCATGCGCCCCTTGGGAGCCGCCGAATCAATCGGAGTTACCAGCACTACAAAATCCTTCGGACCAATCAGATCTGCCACCAGGCGGATACCGTTCCCTTCCTTCGGAGCCAGCGCCCCAAGTCTCTCCTTCAGTTCATGGATTTTTCTTTTTTCCAGAGCGCTCACATAAATCTCACCTTCGCCTGCCTGGGGCATTTCTGTAAGCAGATCCGACTTATTATAAACAATCAGATACGGAAGCCCCTTTTCCCTGAACAGGTGAAGAAGCTCCTCCTCACAGGTTCCCTTTCCTTCCAGGGCATCCACTATCAGCACAGCAATATCTGTCTTGTTCAGAACCTGTCTTGTTTTGCGTATACGCAGCTCCCCCAGATGTCCCTCATCGTCATAGCCCGGTGTATCAATAATCACCACCGGTCCTAACGGCAGAAGCTCCATGGACTTATAAACCGGGTCCGTGGTCGTACCCTTCGTGTCGGAAACCACTGCCAGCTCCTGCCCTGTCACTGCATTGACAACGCTGGATTTACCCGCGTTCCGCCTTCCGAAAAAACCGATATGGATACGGTTTGCCAAAGGAGTATCATTCAGTCCCATATTTACCTCCTAAAACCGGAAGTCCCGGATTCCTTCTTCTATTTTCTTTAAATGATCCGCACAGATTTCTCTCGTCTTTTCTCTTGGAATATTATTCAGCTCTGCCTCAATTAGTTTTTCTCCAATGGCCCTTGTCTCCTCAGAAGCATAGTCCATCAAATATTCCTTCAGCGTCATCAGAGCATTCGGATGACAGCAGTTCTGAATCTGTCCGCTTTTGCACAGGCTCATAAAACGATCACCGGTGCGGCCTTCCCGATAACAGGCCGTACAGAAGGACGGAATATATCCCATATCCATCAGCCAGTGCACGACCTCATCCAAAGTCCTTTTATCACTGACATCAAACTGCTCGGAACATTCTTCTTCCGGCTCCTCCTCCGCATAACCGCCCACACTTGTTCTGGATGCGCCGCTGATCTGAGATACGCCCAGCCGAATGACTCTCTCACGGACTGCCTTAGATTCTCTTGTGGAAATAATCATGCCCGTGTACGGTACGCAGATTCGGATAAGGGCACAGATTTTGGCAAAAATATCGTCACTGATGCTGTTGTCAAAGGCAGACGGATCAATATCATCCGCATGCTTGATACGGGGAACACTGATAGTATGAGGGCCCACTCCATGAACTGCCTCCAGATGCTCCGCATGCATCAAGAGAGCGGCAAATTCATAGCGGTACAGCTCCAGTCCGAACAGAACTCCCAGTCCTACATCATCGATGCCGCCCTCCATGGCCCGATCCATGGCTTCTGTATGGTATGCATAGTCATGCTTTGGTCCCGTCGGATGCAGCTTCTCATAGCTTTCCTTATGATAAGTTTCCTGAAAAAGAATATAAGTACCGATACCGGCCTCCTTCAGCTTCCTGTAATTCTCCACCGTCGTAGCCGCAATATTTACATTTACACGGCGGATAGCGCCGTTTTTATGCTGAATAGAATAAATGGTCTTGATGCTCTCAAGGATATAGTCAATAGGATTGTTCACCGGATCCTCGCCGGACTCAATGGCAAGTCTTTTATGCCCCATATCCTGCAGCGCAATAACCTCCTGGCGAATCTCTTCCTGAGTCAGCTTTTTCCTTGCAATATGTTTGTTTTTTGCATGGTAAGGACAGTAAACGCATCCATTCACACAATAATTGGACAAATAAAGGGGAGCAAACATCACAATCCGGTTGCCGTAGAAATCTTTCTTAATCTTCTCCGCCAGTGCAAACATTCTTTCAATGCGCTCCGGGTCCTCACATGCCAGAAGAACAGAGGCTTCCCGGTGGGTAAGTCCCTTTAAAAGCTCTGCCTTGTCAAGCAGAGCGTCCACCAGCTCCAGATTATCCTTATTCTCGTCCGCATAGGCAAGAGCCGCCCGGACCTCCTCATCTGAGATAAACTCCTCCGCCTTCATCGATTTTGCATCATACATTTGTACCTTCTCCTTTCCATTCCCATAAGCTGCATGATCATTTTCTGACAGCTCCTATGGCTTTTTTCAAGCTTCAGACCTTCCGTTTGCCGCCGTTCTCTTCTCCCATGATTTTCGACAAACTCTCTATGTCATACATACATTATAGGGAATTTTTACATAGAATACAATGACAAACTTTTTGTATTTTCTATTGTACTTTTCTTCTGAATATTGTATCTTATCCTTAAAATAATTTTGATAAGTGTTCAAAGAAAGGAAATATCTATGGAAAATAACCATTCCATCATGGATATCTTTGGAATTAATGTGTTTAATGATAAAGCCATGCGGCAGTATCTTCCAAAGAGCGTCTATTATGAACTCCGGAAAACTATTGAAGGCAGAAAAGAGCTGGATCCTGCCATTGCAGATGTAGTTGCTGCTGCCATTAAAAAGTGGGCCATTGAAAAAGGCGCCACCCACTATACACACTGGTTCCAGCCACTGACCGGATTCACTGCCGAAAAGCATGATTCCTTCCTTACTCCTCCCAGAGAGGACGGTTCCGTCATGATGGAATTTTCCGGAAAAGATTTGATCAAAGGAGAACCAGATGCATCCTCCTTCCCCTCCGGAGGACTTCGCGCCACCTTCGAGGCAAGAGGCTATACCACATGGGACTGCACTTCTCCCGCATTTGTCCGCGAAGATGCCGCCGGGGCAATTCTCTGCATCCCCACTGCATTCTGCTCCTTCACCGGGGAGGCCCTGGATCAGAAAACACCGCTTCTGCGTTCTATGGAAGCCGTGCAGGAGCAGGCCCTGCGCATCCTGCGTCTGTTCGGCAACACCACCTCTCAGAAGGTCATTCCCTCTATCGGTGCGGAGCAGGAGTATTTTCTGATTGATCGGGAAAAATATTTACAGCGGAAGGATCTGATTTATACAGGCCGCACTCTGTTCGGGGCTATGCCTCCGAAGGGCCAGGAGCTGGACGATCATTATTTCGGGACGATCCGCCAGAGAGTTGCCGGCTATATGCACCGGGTCAACGAGGAGCTCTGGAAGATGGGCGTTCCGGCCAAGACACAGCACAATGAGGTGGCTCCGGCGCAGCACGAGTTAGCTCCCATCTATGCGGAAGCCAATCTGGCAGCGGATCATAACCAGATTATGATGCAGACTTTGAAGCGTGTGGCAAGTCAGCAGGGACTGGTCTGCCTGCTTCATGAGAAGCCATTTGCAGGAGTGAATGGTTCCGGCAAGCATAACAACTGGTCTTTGACCACCGATGACGGCATCAATCTGCTGGATCCTGGCAAGAGGCCCCACGAGAACAAACAGTTCCTGCTGATTCTGGCATGTATTCTGAAGGCTGTGGATACTCATGCAGATTTGCTTCGGGAATCCGCCGCCAATGTAGGGAACGATCACCGTCTGGGCGCTCATGAGGCTCCGCCCGCCATTATCTCCGTCTTTCTTGGCGAACAGCTGGACGACCTGCTGGATCAGCTTTTAAGCACCGGCAGCGCCACTCACAGCTTAAAAGGCGGAATCCTTCATACCGGTGTCCGTACTCTTCCTGACGTAAGAAAGGATGCCACAGACCGCAACCGGACATCGCCGTTTGCATTTACAAATAATAAGTTTGAATTCCGTATGGTCGGCTCCCGCGATTCCATCGCGCCGTCTACGGTTGTTATTAATACCATTGCCGCAGAGGCATTTGCGGATGCCTGCGATATTCTGGAAAAAGCGGAGGATTTTGACACCGCGCTGCATGACCTGATCATTCAATATTTTGCAGAGCACCGCAAAATCATCTTCGGCGGTAACGGCTATTCCGAAGAATGGGTCCAGGAGGCAGAGCGCAGAGGACTTCCGAATCTCGGCTCCATGATCGATGCGATTCCGGCATTGGTCACAGACAAGTCTATCCGGATGTTTGAACGCTTTCACGTTTTCAGCGCATCAGAACTCCACTCCCGTGCGGAGATTAAATATGAAACCTATAATAAAGCAGTCAATATCGAGGCTCTGACTATGATTGATATGGCTGTAAAACAGATTATTCCGGCAGTCATCGGATACACCGGTACATTATCCGGTATTATCCAGTCTATGAATGCAATCCATGTCTCCTCTGCCGTACAGAAGGAGCTGCTAAGCGATATCAGCTCTCTGCTGGATGAAGCAAGCGGAGCCGTTAAGATCTTACAGGAGGTTTCCAGGGAAGCAGTCGGTATTGCGGACAATAAAACCAAAGCCCATTATTATCACAGCTTTGTCCTTCCTGCCATGGAAGCTCTCCGCCGCCCGATTGATAAGCTGGAGATGATGGTGGATAAAGAAGTATGGCCTATGCCCTCCTATGGTGATCTGCTTTTTGAGATTTAAAATCTGCCGATTTCCTTATATTTGAGTTTGTAGAATAGAGCAGGAAAGGATGCCTTTTACGGCATCCTTTCCTGCGTTTGAGATTTTTTCGCCTTTGTGCTATACTGGCACCGAATAAGAAAGAAGGATTTACATATGAATACAAAACAACAGACCGAGACTGCCGCTCATCATACAATGGCCATGGTCGGCGGTTTCCTGGGTGTCTATGCCCTCCTTACAAGAAATGAGACCTTTGGCTCTTCCGAAACCTCCAATCTTATCTATCTGACCATCGCAGGCCTGGATGGTTCTTTATCTTCTTTTATGATTCGCCTGGGCGGAACGCTCTGCTATATTGCAGGTATTCTTTTCGCCACACTAATGCCGAAATACTTAAAAAAAACAGACTTCAGGTACATTTCTATTCTGATTGACGGAGCTGCCTGTCTGCTGCTGGCGCACATCCCTGCCGGAACAGATCCCGTGCTGGCCCTTTACCCTATGTTTTTTGCGACTGCAGTCCAATGGCTTGCATACACCCAGGCCGCAGGCTTTAACAGTGCAACCATCTTTTCCACCAATAACCTGCGGCAGTGCTTTTCAGGTCTGGCAGAATATATTCACAGCAGGGAAGAGCAGCATCTGAGACGCTTCCGGTTCTATGGAGGAACGCTTATCTGCTTTCATATTGGTGTGGTTTACTGCTGGTTTTGTATACAAAGATGGGGAATTAAAAGCATTTATGCCTGTCTGCTGCCTCTGGCAGCCTCGCTGGCGGCTACTGTCATGGACCGATAATCCCCCAGCAAAATATCCCCCGGACAGCTTCTGTCTGCTGTTCCGGAGGATATTTGTCATTCCGGCTTACTGCCAGATATAATTCGTCTTGCCCGAATAGGAAAGATAGGCAATTTCACGCCGCTCTGCCTTTGTGGAATTGTAAGGCTTACCCTTTACTTTTACTTTGTTGGCAACCACATAATAATAGTAAGTTTTTGCTCTCTCCAGACCCTTATCCAAATATTTGGTCGTTTTTACAGTTTTAACCTTTTCAAAGCCTCTGTAGGAGCTCGTACTGCGGTAAATGGTATAGCTGGCTGCTCCGCTCACCTTTTTCCAGCTTAGCTGCATCTGACTGTTTCCTTTTTTCTTCAGTACCACCCGGGGCTGGGGAATAACCACCTTTTTGTCGGACCATGAACCGTAAATGCTTTTTCCGTCAATATCCTTATAGGCACGGACCTGGAAGGTAAATCCTTTGTTCTTTACAGAAGAAAGTTTAAAATCCTTTGAACGGTATGCTGTTTTAAAGCTCTTGATTTTCTTCCCGGAAAGGTTATAAATACGAACCTCATAGCCGTTCCCGTATCTGGTAACTGAATCCCATTTCAGCATAATATTGTTCTTAGCCGTGTCCCAGGATTTGAGTGTACATCCTGTTACCTTCGGAGCAGTTGTATAACATTTATGCCCGCCGCTGTAATAATATCCGCTTTCAAATCCTGTACCGGATCTGCGCACTGCCTTTATACTTACATAATAAAGCGTGTCTGTTTCCAGTCCTTTAATGGTATAGCCTGCAGATGTGGTGACACCTGCACTGAACCAGCTTCCGTTTTTCTCATACATAACCTCATAAAAGGAGGCACCCTCTGCGGGCTTCCAGCTTACAGTGACTGTTCTGGCAGTCCCGTCTGTCTGCTTTATATTCTCTGATTTGACCTTTTCCGGCGCTGTAATTACTTCCAGCGGAGCTGTCCATGCAGAAAAAACGGTATATGTCCCAAGCTTTCTTCCCGCACAGCTCCTCATTCGGACGTAATAGGACCGGCCGCTGTTTAATCCGTATACACTGTGATAAACGCTGTACACCGTAGTTCCTTTTGACCAGTTCTTCCCATCTGCAGAATACTGAAATTCATATGCTTCGGCATTGACATCCTTATTCCACTCCACCTTAAAACTGTTCGTCTTTGCGTCCTTCTGATGAAGATTGACGACTCCGGTCAGATTTCCCGCATATACGGCAGCAGATTTCGCATAGAACAATCCAACACAGCACAGCAGAAGCGCCAGCCATCTGAGCATCCAGATACTTTTCTTTGCATTCTCCATATTTTTCCTGTCCCTTTCTGAATCTTTTTATCTATTATAACAGCCCGGAAACCGTTTTGTAAATAATCCATGAAATTTGGATAGCCCTTTATCCCCCCGCAGGCTTAAAATGAAAATCCCCGGAAACTCTGTGTTTCCGGGGGATTTTTTACATCCTGTTTTATTTTAGCAGACACCCTGCGCCAGCATAGCATTCGCAACCTTTTCAAAGCCTGCGATATTCGCGCCTGCCACATAATTTCCTTCCATGCCGTAGCGTCTTGCCGCGTCATCAATATTATGATAAATGTTGATCATAATCTGCTCAAGCTTTTCATCCACCTGCTCGAAGGTCCAGCTCAAACGCTCGCTGTTCTGAGTCATCTCCAGCGCGGAGGTAGCCACGCCGCCCGCATTGGAAGCCTTGCCGCAGATAAATAAAACTCCCTTTTCCTGCAGATATTTCGTAGCCTCCAGAGTCGTAGGCATGTTTGCGCCTTCGCAAACGGCAATACATCCATTGGCCGCAAGCTGCTTCGCATCCTCTAAAGTAAGCTCATTCTGAGTCGCGCACGGAAGAGCAATATCACATTTGATCTGCCATACACCGCGGCCCTCATGATATTCTGCACCTGGTCTTGCAGCCGCATATTCGGTCAGACGCGCACGTCTGACTTCTTTAATCTCCTTCAGAAGCGCCACATCAATACCTTCCGGATCATAAACCCATCCGGTGGAATCAGACGCTGTTACAACCTTCGCTCCCATCTGCTGTGCTTTCTCAATTGCATAGATTGCAACATTACCGGAGCCAGATACACAGCAAATCTTATCCTTCATCTCCATACCATGACATTTCAGCATCTCACGGGTAATATAGAGCAGACCATACCCTGTAGCCTCTGTACGCGCCAGAGAACCGCCGAAGCTTAAGCCCTTTCCGGTCAGGACACCCTCATACAATCCGGTCAGTCTCTTATACTGTCCGTACATATATCCAATCTCTCTTGCACCGGTTCCGATATCTCCGGCCGGTACATCCGTATCTGCTCCGATATACTTATACAATTCTGTAATAAAGCTCTGGCAGAATGCCATCACCTCTCTGTCGGATTTTCCCTTCGGATCGAAATCAGAGCCTCCCTTGCCTCCTCCAATCGGAAGTCCGGTCAGGGAGTTTTTAAAGATTTGCTCAAATCCCAGGAATTTGATAATACCGATATTTACAGAAGGATGAAGACGAAGTCCTCCTTTGTACGGTCCAATGGCATTGTTAAATTGTACGCGGTATCCGGTATTTACCTGCACCTGTCCCTTGTCATCCACCCATGGAACACGAAATTTAATCTGACGGTCCGGCTCCACTAATCTCTCCAGCAATGCTTCTCTGCGGTATACTTCCTCATTTGCCTCAATAACCGGCCTTAAGGAATCCAGCACTTCTTCTGCCGCCTGCAGAAATTCCGGTTCTGATGCATTTTTTTCTTTTACTCTTTTGAGCACCTCATCAACATAATTCATTATTATTCTCCTCAGTTATAATTATTACATTTCCAACGGAACCATTTTAGTACGATTTTTTTGAATATGCAATAATTTTCGTATAATTATCGAATTACTATAAAATTTTTCGTGTCGGATAAACTGAAATGCATTTTTTTCATTCATTTCATTAATTTTTTTCATTCGGAAATAAAGGCATCCATAATCAGCATCAACACAAAACCGCTCAGAAGAGCATAGGTAGCCAGACGTTCATATCCGTGGCTGTGAGTTTCGGGTATCATCTCATCCCCCACCACATAGAGCATGGTTCCTCCCGCAAAACTCAGTGCAAAGGGCAGGATCGCTGCGGATACACTGGTGGCCGCGTAACCGATAAAGGTACCGATAACCTCAATCAGTCCTGTTGACGCACCTACAATAAATGTGCGGCGTTTACTCATTCCCGCCAGAAGCATAGGAGAGATGATAATCATCCCCTCCGGAACATTCTGAAGCGCAATACCCACTGCCACGCTTAAAGCATTGTCAAGGTTCCCTCCTCCGAAGGAAACGCCTGCAGCCAGCCCCTCAGGTAAATTGTGAATGGCTATTGCAAGCACAAACAAAAGTACCTTATTAATATTTCCGTTGCGATGGCTCTCTGCATCCATTCCCGAAATATGATGCAGGTGAGGAGTGAGCCTGTCCATCAGATTTAAAAATATAGCTCCGCAAAAGATTCCGCAGGACACCACCCACACGCCCCCTGCGCCGTCCAGCTCGATGGCCGGAAGAATCAGTCCGGTAACTGCGGCGGCCAGCATAACTCCGGCCGCAAAGCTCATAATTGTATCACTTGTTTTATGGGAAAAACCAGGAAACAAAAATCCCAGCAATGCTCCCGCAATGGTCGCACCTCCGATTCCCAATGCAGTCAAAGCCACAAGCTGCATAGACCTGTTTCCTCCTCTCCTATGTTTTGGAAAAAATATTTCCGGATATTCTCTATTTTTCCCATTACAGACCGCTGCTTATGCAGATTTTTTCCATCATTCCACAGGCATGTTTTTCCACGTTTTAGCTTTCCTACTGTATACTTCCCGGGCTCAGGCGGTAGAAAAGCGCTTCATCCTTCTGATTTTTGATAATATTGCGCACAGTCGGCACTGCTCCCAAAAGCAAAAATACATATACAAGCGCCAGATTTCCCCAATATGACCCGGCTTCAATCACTTCTTCTTCCATCAGCAGAGGAATCGCGCGATATGCGGTCGCAATATCCACCTCAAACTCTCTGGCAACTGTGATTGCCCAGTCCAGCTGATTGCCCACATAGGTCATAACTCCCATCAGCACAACTCCAATCAAAATCCCCTTCAAAGACAGCTTTCCCCCCAGCAGGTCATAGCCCTTCATCGTGCAGACTGCCATAACCAGACCGGAAAGCGCTGCCACATATCCAAGCTGACCCAGAATAACAATGCAGGCAACCCCCAAAAGAGAGCCTATCAGAGCACCCACGATGCCGCCCAGCAGATTTTCCTTTCTCCGTTTTTTCTGTCCGCTTTCAAGAGCCTGTGTCTGCTGCATCCTCGTAAAGCAGTCCGGACAAAGCTGCATATACGTATTCCCGGCAACAACAGCCTCTGTCTCTCCCGGATTTCCGCAGGTCTGGCAGCAATTCTCAAAACCGTTTGTACGGAGAAAATTTATCATGGCATTCAGTGCTTCCTCCAAAGTTTCCTTAAGCTTTTCCTGATTTCCTGTAGTGGCCATATCCATTGTTATCACATAGCCATTTTGAACCAGCGATACCACCTTCTTATGTTCCTTTGCAAACTGCTTGCACTCTTCCTTGGAAAGAGGTTCTCCCCCGCGCCGGGCAGAAACTGCTGCGGTCAGGCTGTAAGGAGCTTTTTCATTCGATGCATACAGCATAAAACCGAACCCGTTCCGATAGCCATACAAAAGTCCGCTCTGTTCATCAAATCTAAGTCCGGTGCTCTGAGCCAGTTTTTCATAGTTCCCCTTCACTTTCTTGTTCATATCCACATTCTCCTCATTCGGTAATTAGAAGTCTCTGTTTTCTGCAGGACGTTCCGTTTTCATGATAAAACTAAGATATCTTGTTTGTCAATCATTGTTTATGAAGCCCTGTATCATCCAGTTCATATACATCTGTGCACACCTCTTCCATGTATTTCCGGTCGTGGGACACACTGATAATAGCTCCGCAGTAATTTCTTAACATTTCCCGAATCACCGGGGCAGACAGGGGCGAAAAATTCCGGGTAGGCTCATCCAGAACCAGCACATCACAGCGCTGTATGGACATTTTCAGAAGCAAAAGCTTTGCCTTTTGTCCTCCGGACAGCTCCCGGACGGGATGCTTCATCTCATCCGCCGTATACTTCATGCTTCCCAGATAAGTACAAATACGATCCTGTTCCTCTTTATCTCCGACGGAAGCCAGAAATTCCACAGGTGTCTGCTCCGGAATCAGTAAATCCTCATAATTCTGGGGCATATAGCCAGCATGGAGATCCTTTCTTATAAGAAGCTCCTCCGCTATTTCTTTCAGCATTGTAGATTTTCCTGTGCCGTTCCTTCCGATAATACAGACCCTTCGGGGGCCTGTGACCTCCAGACGGACGTTCCGGGACAATATACGATCTTTGACTGTCAATTCTTTTCTTTCATATTCCAGTACCCTTTTTCCGTTGGGCATTTGTGCCTGCTCTCCAAACCGGATGAAAACCGCATCCTCTGTCTCCGGAAACTCTGTCATCCTTTCAAATTCTTTCTCAAATCTTCTCTCCTGCGCCTTTACTGCACGCATTTTTTTCTTCAGGAGATAGCCTCCATGCGGATCCTGACGGCTGATGGTATTCTGCCGGTGCTCCACCTTCTGCTCAATCCTCCGGAAACGCTCCTGCTGTTTTGCATATTCCATCCGCTCATTTCTTGCAAGCTGTTCCTGCTTCCCAAGCGCCTTCATCCGTTCCTGCACATAATCCCTATAGCTGCTCCGAAGCACTGTTACTCTGGAAACCGTTTTTCTGCGAAGCTGCTCCATGTGAATAATCAGATTTGCCGTATTTTCCAGAAGAACCTCATCATGTGAAATATACAGTACCGGAATCTGTGTTTCCTGAATCAGATGCTCCAGCCATTTCAATGTCGGTATGTCAATATCATTGGACGGTTCATCCAAAAGCAGAATATCGGGGTTCTCCAGAAGAAGACAGGCAAGCTGAAGCTTTACTTTCTCCCCTCCTGACAAGCTCCCCACCTTCTGTTCAGAATAATAAAGCTCCGGGGGAAATCCCATCTGCCCTGCCATGCGTGCAAGCTCTCCCGGTGAAATATCATAAAAGCCTGGGTTTTGGCAGCAGAATTCATAAATGGTCTGCTCTCTTTGTTCTCCGGAAAGCTCCTGCGGAAGATATCCGAGCTTTAATCCCTTCTTCTGAATGGTTCCTGTATATTCTGCATAACCTTCCACCATCCGGGCATCATAGATAAGCTTCAGCAATGTGGATTTTCCATTCCCCTCCTCCCCTATCAATGCTGCCTTGTCTCCGGTATTCAGGGACAGGAAAAAATTCTTTACTATCTCCCTCAGATCTTTTTTATGTGTAATTGTTAAATTCTGTATCTGTAACAATCCATCAACTCCTTTACAAAACAAATGTGGCCTGCTTCCGTGCTCCCGCACCGGTAACAGACCACACGTCAAAAGACCTGCCCTGTTTTCAGAACAAACTACTCAGAAAACAACGCAGATAAGGACGAATCACCTGTCATCCGGCAACAGAAACCAGGCTGTCCATGAACAGCCTTACAAAGCATTCCTGTTAACGCGAAATCCAGATTATCTCCTCATCTTTTCACCCTTTTCTTATAAAATTTACAGCCATACGCCGACGACGGCTGTATCTTTTTTACTATAGCATCTTCTCCGCAGGAAAGCAATCCCTTAAGCGGCAGATTCTAAAACAATCCTCACACTGTCAGATTGAACGAAGAGAAAGGAGAAGGAGTACTGCAGAAACATATCAGAAAATCCCCGCTGCAATTTTCTCTGCCAGAAAGTTCTGATAATCCTCTTCCCCCAGCTTTCCGCACTCTTCGCTGTTGGACATATAACCAAGCTCCACAAGAACCGCAGGCATATCTGTTTTCCGGAGCACCCGGTAATTTGCGCTCTTTATCCCGCGGTTCTCCACAGCTTCTTTCCGGAACTCTTCTAAAATGCGCTCTGCCAGCTCCTCACTGTCCGCGCTTCCCTCCCGGTAATAGCATTCCAGCCCTCTGATCCCTGCATCCTTCTCATAATAGTTGCAATGGATACTGACAAAAATATCCGCCTTCTCTTTATTCGCAAGCTTTGCCCGATCCTCAAGATCTATTTTCACATCCTCATCTCTGGTCAGAATAACAGCCGCCCCTCTTTTTTCCAGCTTCTCTGCCAGCTTTTTCACCACGGAAAGATTAATGTCCTTTTCCAGAACATCTCCGGCGCAGGTTCCCTGATCCACTCCCCCATGTCCTGCATCCAGCACAATTAATAAGGTATCCGGAGCCCTTTGCGTTTCCCCTGTTGTTTTTGCCCCGAAAAACGCCTCTTCTTGTCCGCCCTTCAGACTGTTCCAGAGAGCAAGGCTTCCTTTTACCGCCAGCACCGGTACAATAATGAACACGGTCAGTACAAAAATCCGCACTGTCCATGCCAGAATCCTCCGCTTTATCCGTTTCCATTTTTTTCTTCTGCTTCTTTTCCTCTTTCGTACTGCTGCCATTCTGTCTTTGTATTATCCCCTGTGTCTGATATGTATGCTTTCTTTAAAATATAGGATTATTGTACACCGAAAGGGACTTTTGTATTTCTTAAATTTTATTAAGATTATATATGCAGACTTTTTACCGGAACACAAACGCTTCTCAAAGCCCCGGAGGAACCCCCAGACAGCCATGTACCAATCATATTTTTTTCGTTCTCTGTAACGAATGCTGATAAAATGAGATATAAAGGACAGGAGGTGATGGCAGCGTGAAAAATACACATACCGAAAAGACAGATATGGACGCTGTCTACCGCAGCTATGAAAGGCTGGTCTATCAGTTTCTGTATGTCCGCACCCATGACGCGGAATGGTCACAGGAGCTGATGCAGGAAACTTTTCTCAGAGCTGTCACATCCATTTCCCGTTATGACGGTTCCTGTAAGTTATCTGTATGGCTCTGCCAGATAGCCAAGCATGTACTTTGGCAGGAGCTGAGGAAAAAAAATCGTACCATAACCGTAGAACTGGATGAATCCATTCCTGACAGGGAAAGAACAGACGGAGAAGCCAGTGTGCTGCGGCAGGAAAACCGGATGGAGCTTTACCAGGCAATTCATCATCTGTCGGAACAGGAACGGGAGGTCGTGCTGTACCGCATCACCGGAGAGCTTTCCTTCCGTGAAATCGGTTCAATTATGGGAAAAACCGAGAACTGGGCACGGACGGTCTTTTACCGCGCCAAACTGAAAATCAGAGAGGAGCTGAACGCGCATGAACGAAATTCACAACTGTGACATTATCCGGGATATGCTTCCGGGATATACGGACCATATACTGAGCGACGCCGGAATGGCCGCCGTCGAAAAGCATCTGGAGGACTGCCAGGACTGCCGCCATATTTACGAAGAGATGAAAGAAAAACTGGAGACAGAGCTTTTCCCCGAGGAAAGCCTCGCCCTGGACGGCTTCCGGAAGCTTCGGAGACATTCCCGCAGGCTTAAGCTGGCTGCCGGAGCCGCTTTTACACTTTTATTGTTTCTCTCCGGAGGCATGTTTATCTCCGTGTTCCTTATCGGAAGACCTGCAGCCACTACAATGTTAGATACCATCTCCTGCTCCTACGATGCATCAACCGGCAGTGTAACGGTCAACGGACATGCGGACAATCTGAACATCAGCCGGATCAAGTGGGAAACGGACAGCGAAGATGACAGCATTGTCAACCTTCTGGTCTACGAGACGGAGGAATTGCCGTTTCTAAGTCCCAGGCATGATTTTACCGTCACAATTCCGGATATGAAGGGACGCGATCTCTATCTGGCCTGCCCGGATTACGACCGTTTTAGCATTTATAGCTGGAACAGCGACCATTATGAAACAGTTGAGCAGCTTAAAGATGAGATTTACCGCCGGATTCCGGCTCTGGACAAAGAACGGGATATTCTTCACTACATCAATGGAATTAATACTGTGAACGGGACAGAAGGTCTTACCTTCCTGCTTGACTATCTTCTGGGGGAGGATGCCTCCTACTGGTTCTGGAACAACCAGCTTACGACAGATGGCGAGCTGGAGCCAGCCGAATTTGACATCTGGATCTCTCTGGAGGAGCCGTACCAGATCATGATCTTTGACTACCGGACCGGAGAGTGGACAGAGGATTATTCTATCGTAGAAAAGCAGCGGCCCTCCCGGTAAGCCGTATGCCGGAAGAATCATCGGCTCCCCGGCAGCATCTGCCATTCCGGCCCTCCTTTCGCCCATTCTACTCTTTCTTTCTCTTTTTGGGCCTGGGGGCCGGAAGCTCCCTGCAGGTGGCTGCCGCCAGTCTGCCCAAAAGCTCTCTGTTGTCAACCTCTTCTACAAGGAAATAAGGTTTCGCCCCATCATAGGGAGGCGCTTCCTTTAGTTCCGGGCAGACCGCCCGCCCTGCGTCCGTAATCTTTAGAAACAGCTGTGTCCCGCAGATCACCCCAAAGAACTTTCCGTCACAGTAAATACCATATTCCCCGAACATCTTTCGATAGGTGATCGTTCCGGCATCCCTCATCTGCTCCGCGGCATATTTTACAAATTCCAAATCAGAAGCCATAATTTCTCCTTTCTGTTTCCTAAACAAACCTCTCTGATCTCTATCCCGCACTGTCCCTATTCCAGCCGCTCCAAAAGATCTGAAATCATACATCCCACCGTCTCATAATGCACAAAATCCGTCACACACTGATCTGCCAGAAGCTGTGCCTGAGCCGGAAAATCCTCGTCCGCATCCCAGAACGCCAGTCTGAGATGCACCCGGGGAAATGCCTCGAATTCATAGGAGATATCTCCTATGAATTGGATCTTTGTCCCGCCTGCTTTTCTGCATGCAGCTTCCAGCTCTTCCAGTCTGCCTGAATATTCTTTGGCAAAAGGTGTAAGCAGCGGATCAGCTGCTGACGGATTTCGTGACACCACGCCGTCAATCGTATGGCTCGGCACCCATTTTCCGGAAATGACCGGCAAATCCTTTGTATAATAAAGCAGATGGTATACAGAC
Organism: uncultured Lachnospiraceae bacterium; assembly: GCA_910585465.1. Lineage (GTDB taxonomy): Bacteria > Bacillota > Clostridia > Lachnospirales > Lachnospiraceae > Hominiventricola. The sequence continues at coordinate 59,284 of CAJUEW010000018.1, forward strand.
ATGGCTTCATTAAAATAAAGCTCTGATGTCCACTCTCCGGCATCCTGCTTTTCCAGAATCCCGTCTGCCAGCCTTAACCGGTACGGAGTGCTGAAATATGTCAGATAAAGGTAATTATCATCCGTCTTCAGATGCAGAATCCGTGCGATACGTTCAGGATTATATCCGGAAAACTCTTCCTGCCACTGTCTGCACACTACCTCATAATTGGAAAAAAGTACGCCTCTGCTCTGAAAGGCATGATAATTTACACTCATACAATTCCTTTCCGATAACTAATCCCGGAGGCCGATATAGATATGAATCTCTGTCTCCTCCATATTATCATCCTGATATTCCTCAAAATCACACGCATAAGAACGGGACAGCTCCATCTTCCGGAATTTGGACCAAAAATCTGCCACTGCCTGATGCATATCTCCCTTTACCACGAATTTTGCGTAACGCCCTGCCGGAATTGTGAATACATCGGTTCCTTCCGGCAGATTCTCTGCCTTCTCCACCTCGCATACTGCCCCAGCCGTATAATCGCCTTCTGCATCTGATGCATAATCTGTATAAATTCCCAGAGCCTTTTCGTTGACCTTATGTTCAATAGCCGGATAGATTCCCCCGTAAAAAAGCTTCTGCCATAACCCTCCGATCACCTCGCTCATATCCGGCGCATTGTTATTGGTTCTGGCAGACACACCTACCGCCTTCTTCTCCTGCAATGTTACAATTTCATATGTCATCTCTGATTCCTCTCTTTTCTTTTCCGGATATCAAAAGTATATCAGAGTAAACACGACACCATCCTGTCACGTTCAAAACAGCTACCATTTTTCCTTAAAGCTGTTCTCCTCTTTCAGCTCCTGCTTTTCTTCTTTCATTTCCTCAATGCGGATAAAACGCTGTCTGTGAAGATACAAAAGCAAGTCGTCTATCACCTCCGGTTCTCCCTGCACCTCCATCTCCACGCTCCCATCATAACAGTTGCGGACCCACCCTGTCAGTCCCAAAAACCTTGCTTTATAGGTTGCATGATAGCGAAAGCCCACCCCCTGGACTCTTCCGTAAAACCGGATATGTTTTCTTATTATCATCCTGTCTGTCCCCCTGTGTATATTTTTTTGATTGCTTTTATCAATTCCGCAAACTCCTGGCGAAGCTCCGGCGGCTCTAACAACTCGGCCTGATCTCCAAAGCTCAGCACCCAGCCAAACAGGCTGTCTCTGTCTTCAAATCCCCGGGAAAACAAAAGACTCCCATCCTTCTGCTCCTCAAAGCTGTCCGGTCCGTATTCCTCCACCAGACGCCATTTCATCCCTGAATCCAGGCGAACCTTCGCATCAATTCCAATCGAAAATATCTTCTTTGCAGATAAATCCGGAACCGGAGCCGCGGACGGCACAAATTTTTCCCGGGTGGACAAAAGCTCTGTCATCCGGTTCAGCTTAAACAGACGATAATCCTCCCGCATACAGCACCAGCCCCATACATACCATGAGGTCCAGTGAAATACCAGATAATAAGGCTCTATCGTCCGCCTGCTCTCCTCCCTGGGAGAGAAATACAGGAAAGTAATCCTTTCCCTGAGCTCAATGGCAGACTGAATCAATTCTATCTTCGGCGCCAGAGAGGATTTGTACCAGGAGGATAAATCTATCAAAATATGATTTCCGGAGGTCAGAATATCAGAATTCCCCACTGCCAGCTTTTCCATCAGCTGCTGATAACGGCTGCTCCCGCTTACGCTGTCCAGACTCCGAAGCCCTGCCAAAATGGCCTGCATATCCCGGGAGGTCAGCAGCGTCCGCTCCATCCGGTAGCCATCCATAATGGAAATTCCTCCATTTTTTCCCTGTGTTGTCGCAATAGGTATTCCCGCCTTGCAGAGTGCCTCTATATCCCGGTTAATGGTTCTTCTGGACACCTCGAACTTTTCCGAAAGATAAGGGGCTGTAACCTGATCCTGCTGAAGCAGTACGGACAGGATTCCTATTAAACGGTCAATCTTCATTCCATGACCCCTTTCTGGTTATTGAAGAAAAACATATTTCCATACAGAAAACCCTTCCTCAAATCTGATCCCGGATACAAATTCACTCTCCTGTTTCACCCAGCTTATACCCAATTCCCCAAACGGTCTGAATATACACCGGCTTTCTGGGATCATCCTCCACTTTCGCCCGCAGACGGCTGATATGGACATTCACTGCATTTTCGTCTCCCAGATAAGCATCCTTCCATACCTGATTGTAAATCTGCTCTTTTGTATATACTTTCTTCGGATGCTTTAAAAGCAGCTTCAATATCTCGTATTCTCTTGCGGTCAAATCCAGCAGCATTCCATTCTTTGCGACTGTATAGGCCTCTGTATCCATCACCAGTTCCCCGCATATCAGCTTTTTTGTCTCTTCTGGAGCCGATGCCTGTGCATATTTGGTATTTCTGCGGATATTTGCACGAATCCGCGCCGCCACCTCGGTCAAGGAAAAAGGCTTTGTAATATAATCATCTGCCCCAAGCCCCAGCCCAATGGTTTTGTCTGTATCCGTATCCTTTGCCGTTATGATGATAATTGGCACCGTACTGGTCTGCCGGATATATTTCATCACATCCAGACCGCTTTTCTCAGGAATCATCAGATCCAGAAGCACACAGTCAAACCTGTTCTCCCGAAACCGGCTACAGCCCTCCTGTCCGTCATATGCGGATACCAGACTGAAACCCTCAGCAGCCAGATAATTGCCGAGCATCTCGCTTATCTCTTTATCATCCTCTATTAAAAGAAGTCTCATTCCCCCGACCCCCTCTGTCCTCATCCTTTTCACAAACCGCTTTCTTTTGTCCCATGCCGGGGCCAAAAACGAACCGGACCACAGACTGCAATTTTCTAAATTATACTTTACTTTTTAATCTCTATCAATGCATCAGCCAAAAATACTGCAAATGTTTTTGAGAAGGGGTGTCGGGAAATAGACAGCCCCTTGGGCATAAGTTGAAATATCCCCTTTTATTCCATCGCCCAATTCTGGCTTTGCGTCTGAAGCCTTACCATGCGGGCATAAATGCCATCCTTTTTCAAAAGCATTTCTGAACTGCCCTGCTCCGCTACTGTGCCGCCGGAGAGAACAACGATTTTGTCCGCTCCCGCAACGGTTCGCATACGGTGGGCAATAATCATCACTGTTTTATTCTCAATCAGCCTTGACAGTGATTCCTGAATCAGCGTCTCATTTTCCACGTCAAGGCTTGCCGTTGCCTCGTCCAGCAGGATAATCGGGGCATCCTTCAGAAATGCCCTGGCAATCGAAATACGCTGGCGTTCTCCTCCCGACAGTTCGCAGCCGTTCTCCCCAATCAGCGTATTCCACCTGTCGGGGAGTTTTTCTGCAAATTCGTCCACGTTGGCAAGCCTTGCCGCCGCAAGCACCTCCTCATCAGTGGCGCCTTTCCGTCCCAGGCGGATATTTTCCATGACCGTATTGTTGAACAGCGTCACATCCTGGAATACGATGGAATACAGGGACATCAGTGATTCCGGATCGATTTTCGAGATATCCACGCCGCCTACGGTGATCTTTCCCTTCTGAATATCCCAGAACCTTGAGGCAAGACGGGAAACCGTCGTTTTTCCGCCGCCGGAAGGACCTACCAGTGCGGTAACCTGCCCCTGCTTTGCGGTAAAGGACACATCCTTTAATACCGTTTCCCCGCTGTTATAGGAAAATCCCACATGGTCAAAGGTAATGTCATAGCCTTTATTTGTCAGTTTCTCCTCCCCCTCCTGTTCCGGATGGCTTAAGATTTCATCCATCCGTCTGCACTGGATATTCCTCATCATAATGATCGCGCTTAAATTTTCCAATGCGGCAATCAGCGGGTCATACACACGGGAAACCAGGATCATAAAGGCAAAGAACGCAAGCAAGGTAATTTTATCTTCCGCCAGCAGCATGCCCCCCGCTAACACAGTCGTGGCAATGCCAAGCTTCAATATCATACGTCCGCAGGTATGGAAAACTGCATTGGTAAGCTCACCTATCACTGTATACTTTTCCACATCCTTTATTTTTCTGTCCAGCCCTTTCAGGTATCCCTCCTCCGCATTATTTGCTTTCAGGTCACGCAGTGCTTCAAGGCATTCCTGGATGCCATCCGAACACGCAATGGACACCTCCGTTACCTTCTCCTGTCTGATCCTCATAATACCCGCAGTGGCAAGGATGATGCCGAAGGAAACGGGCAGTACCCACAGTGAGGCAAGCGCCATGCGCCAGTCAAAAACAAAAAGACCAGCCGCAATCAAAAATATAGAAATGACGGAGCCTATAAATTCAGGTACCCAGTGGGATAATCCGCTCTCTAAAGTGGCACAGTCTGCCATAAGCACTGTTGTCAGGTCAGACAGATCCTTTTTCCCGAAAAATGATAATGGTATTTTCCGCAGCTTCTCCGCAAGGGAAAGCCTGCGCACGCCGCTTTCCACATAGGTAGCGAAATAGGTGGCGTTGTACTGGATGTAGCAGGTCAGCATGATCAGCCCAAGGGCAATGACAAGCCCTGCCACATAAAAGGCGCTTTTCCCCTCCGGGATGCCCCCATCCAGCAGGTCTCTGATAAGGTTATATAATAACACCACCGGAACCATCAGGGAAATATTATGCAGGGTGCAGGCGAAAAACGCCTTGACCATATCCTTTGCGCCCCGGTCAGACAGGGCAAATGTGTGTTTTAATTTTTCATGCATTTGAAACACCTACCTTCCATTTGGCGGCTTTGTTGTACTGGCCCCACATTTCGGCATATAGACCGTCCCTGCTCTTAAGCTGGTCATGAGTGCCTGTGTCCGCGATCTTCCCGTCCTTGATCACCACAATCCTGTCCGCGCCGGTAACGGTAGAAAGCCTGTGCGCAATCATCAGCACGGTTTTCCCCTTTGCAAGCACATTGAATGCCGCCTGCACCTTTGACTCATTATCCGGGTCAGCAAAAGCAGTCGCCTCGTCCAGTATCAGAACCGGCGCGCTTTTCAGCATTGCTCTCGCAATGGAAATACGCTGCTGCTCTCCGCCCGACAGATACACGCCCTTCGCGCCCACAACCGTATCCACGCCTTCCGGCAGCTTTTCAAGTATATCAACGCACTGCGCGTCATGCAGGGCTTTCAGGATTTCTTCGCGGGAAGCGTCCGGCTTTGCCATCCGCACATTTTCCAGAATAGAAGCTTTCAAAAGCTGCGAGTCCTGAAAAACAAAGGAAACTGTATCCATCAGTTCTTTCTTGGAAATATCTTTTACATTAACACCGCCAATCTTCACACTGCCGCTGTCTGCATCCCAGAACCGTGCTACGATACTCGCGAGGGTGGTCTTTCCCCCGCCTGACGGTCCTACAAACGCAACGTGTTCCCCCGGTTTGATCGTGAGGGAGATATGATCCAGAGCATTCCTTTCTGCATCCTTGTAGCGGAAGGAAACTTCGGAAAGCTCCACCGAGTTGTCTTTCGGATGTTTTGGTTTTTTTGTTTCCGGCAGCGGCCTCATTTCCAGAACGCTGTCAATGCGGGACATGGCGTCTGCCACAATCAGCTTATTTTCGCTGGCATACATGATCTTTGTCAGCGTCAGCGTAATAATTGGGGTTATTATGATATAATACATCAAATTCAGCAGAAATTCGTTTGTGACCCCGCCCGATGTCATCACCAGTGCGGCCCCGATTAAGACGGCAAAAATCCCGTTTACCAGCGTGGTGTAGCACATCATAGGAAAACGCAGGTCTTTCGTATAGGCAATCACCCACTTCTCATAATTGTCAATAGACTCCTTAAAACGTTTAAATGAAAACACCGACTGACCGAAGGTTTTGACCACCGAAATGCCCCTCACATACTCTACCGCCTCATTAGACATCTGCCCCAAGGCGTTATTGTATTCTTCCATTTTCTTTTGCATACGCTTACCTGTCATGACGCTCATGATAATAAATGCCGCCGCAACAGGCAGAAGGCTTAGAAGCCCCAGCCGCCAGTCAAAGACAAGCAGAAGGACCAGAAGACCCACGGGCGTTGCAAGGGCATTCGCCTTATCAGGAAGCTGGTGAGCAAGATAAGTTTCTGTTGCCGAACTGGATTCATAAACGATTTTCCTGATCTTTCCGCTGCCAATGCCGTCCATAAAACCCATTGGCAGGGTAACAATATGGTGCATTGCCTTTGTCCGGATATTTGCCTGCACCCGGAAGGCAGCCAGATGGGAACATATCAGGGCAGCAATATAGATCAGGATTGCAGCCACCGCGAAAACTACCGCCATCCAGCCGTTTTGGGACAGGTTCTGCACTTCCCCGTAATTCGGAGACACATCCAAAACTTCTTTGATGACTTTCCATATGTACACATACGGAAACAGCGCCATCAATGCGCTCAGCGCGCTTAAGATCCACGACGCTATGGTAAGGTATTTGTAGCCCCCGGCATAATCCAGGAGCCTCTTTAAGTTTGATTCTTTTTTCAAAGATAAGACCTCCTTGTATGTTTTCTATGATAAAGGAAACGCTGCAGTCGTTCCCTGTTACCTGCGTAAAATATAGGTTAGTTTTAGCTAACTAATAGGGAAAATATAATAGAAAGCCCGCTGTGCAAACTTTCTATTATCAATAAGTATTGTGACCTCTGCAATCCAGGTACTGTTATTGTCCCAAGATTTTCATCCACCCTGCGGTGTAGAAATCATTTAACTGCCGCAAAAATACCTTCGCATCTTCAAACGGCATTTTATGCAGGATCATTTCAAAAAAGGCACCTATCATTCCCGTAGCCATGATATGCTCCAGTCTTTCATCAATTTTGGGTACAGATGCTCCAAGCTGCTTTAAAACCTTATAATACTTATGAGTAGCCTCTACTTCAAGCTCTACCATATCATCTATCATGCCGGCATATTTCGTACCCTCCGAACATTTCAAGATCAGATAAAACTCATCCATATGCTTACAGGAATACTCAAGCAGATCATTCATGCATTCGGCAGACAGCTTTCCCATCTGTTCCGGCTGCTTTTGGACAGGCAGATTTTCAAAATATTCATGAGCCTGCTTATACCGGCTCATCATATATTCATAGGATTCTCCTGCCAAAGCCGCAAACAGATCTTCCTTGCTGTCATAATAGCCGTAGAATGCTCCGGTTGTCACACCGGCTGTTTTCACAATATTACGCAGAGAAGCAGCCTGAAATCCTTTTTCCATAAATTCCGCTTTGGCCGCCGTATGAATCAACTCCAATGTGCTTTTTTCCGGCTCACTCATTCTGTCGCACCTCTTTTTATAACAATGTTATATAGCACTGTTACAGTATAGCTTACGTCTGCGTTTTTGTCAAGAGAATGAAACAAGATTCTGGGGTTGTTGCAAAATCATCAAATTAGATGATTGAGCCATATCCTCGCTCTCTAT
>CAJUEW010000019.1 GCA_910585465.1 uncultured Lachnospiraceae bacterium
CCGATCTCGCCGCCGAATCCGATATCGTAAGCCCATCCGTCGCCTCCGAAAATCCACTGGGATTTCTTAGCCAGGAATTCCTTATCCTTAAGGACTGCCTGTGCCTTCTCGCATCCACATGCCTCCAAAGCCGCCACCAGCTTGTCGGTTGCAGCGCCGTTGGAAGCTCCGCATCCAAAGGTATCCAGCCATTCCTGTGCGGCAGCCTTTACGTCCTCTTTCTCTGCGGTTGCAGCAATGTCCTCTACCTTCGCTTTCAGGCCATCACGAATTGCATTCTGAGCAAGAAGCATACCATAACCAAACTCAGCCGCATCCTCGAATAAGGAGTTGGACCATGCAGGACCCTGTCCCTTCTGGTTTACCGTATATGGTGTGGACGGTGAGGAGTTGCCCCAGATCGAAGAACATCCGGTTGCATTTGCAATGTACATTCTGTCACCGAATAACTGAGTAATCAATTTTGCGTAAGGAGTCTCACCACAGCCTGCGCAGGCTCCGGAGAACTCAAGCAGAGGAGTCTTGAACTGAGAGCCCTTCACAGTTGCCTCTTTAAATTTAGCAATCACATCTGCCTTTTCCGGTAAAGTAACCGCATAATCAAATCCGCTCTGGCAGGCAGCATTTGCTTCCATATTTGCCATCTCGAGTGCCTTAGCGCCCTTCTTGCCCGGGCAGACATTCGCGCAGGAGCCGCATCCGGTACAGTCATAGGCTGATACAACGATTGCAAACTTCTTGTCCGGCATACCGGTCATCTCAAGCGTCTTCATACCTTCCGGAGCTGCAGCAGCCTCTTCGGCGGTCATAGCTACAGGGCGGATAACTGCATGCGGGCAGACATAGGAACAACGATTACACTGGATACAGTTTTCCGGCTTCCATACAGGAATATTTACCGCGATACCGCGTTTCTCGTATGCGGAAGTACCGGACGGAGTAGTGCCGTCCACATAATCCTTAAATGCAGATACCGGCAGAGTATTACCCTCCTGGGCAGATACCTTGGACTGAATATTGTTAACAAAGTCAACGGCATCCTTTCTTCCTTTAGTAGCGGTAGTAAAGGCCAGGCCTTCGTCTGCCGCGTTCTTCCAGCTTTCCGGAACCTGAATCTCCACAACCTGTTTTGCGCCGGCATCAATAGCCGCCCAGTTTTTCTGAACAACATCATCGCCTTTACGTCCGTAGGTTGCCTTTGCAGCAGCCTTCATAAGATCAATCGCCTGCTCCTCCGGAATGATACCGGTCAGCTTGAAGAACGCGGACTGAAGAATTGTATTAATACGGGTTGGTCCCATGCCGGTTTCAATACCGATCTTAACACCGTCAATTACATAGAACTTAATATTATGGTTTGCAATAAATGCCTTTACCTGGCCCGGAAGATGCTTCTCCAGCTCTTCCATGCCCCACGGACAGTTCAAAAGGAAGGTACCGCCGTCAACCAGCTCCTGAACCATGTTGTATTTGTTTACATAGGACGGATTATGGCAAGCCACAAAGTCTGCCTTATGAATCAGATATGTAGACTTAATTGGCTTCTTTCCGAAACGCAGGTGGGACATGGTAACGCCGCCTGATTTTTTGGAATCATAATCAAAATATGCCTGTGCATACATATCGGTATTATCACCGATAATCTTAATGGAGTTCTTGTTAGCGCCTACGGTGCCGTCTGCGCCCAGACCCCAGAACTTACAGTTGGTAGTTCCTTCCGGAGTGGTAACCAGCGGAGTTCCGGTCTCAAGGGACAGATTAGTAACATCATCCACAATGCCGATGGTGAATTTTGCTTTTTCTGTGTTTTTGTATACTGCTACAATCTGTGCCGGAGTTGTATCCTTGGAGCCTAAGCCATAACGTCCGGTAAAGATTGGGGTGTCGTTGAATTTAGTTCCCTTCAGGGCGGCAACTACATCTAAGTAAAGCGGCTCCCCAAGCGCTCCCGGCTCTTTCGTTCTGTCAAGAACGGAAATCTGTTTTACAGTATCCGGAATAGCTGCCACTAATGCCTCCGCACAGAACGGTCTGTAAAGACGAACCTTTACAACGCCGACTTTTTCTCCGGCTGCCATCAGATAATCAATGGTTTCCTCGATGGTATCGCATACGGAACCCATAGCGACAATCACTTTCTCTGCGTCTGCCGCACCATAGTAGTTAAATAATTTATAATCTGTTCCGATCTTAGCGTTTACTTTATCCATATACTCCTGGACGATTGCCGGAAGCGCGTCATAGTATGGATTACATGCCTCACGGGCCTGGAAGAAAATATCCGGATTCTGAGCAGAACCTCTCTGACACGGATGATTTGGATTCAGAGCATCTTTTCTGTATGCGTCGATTGCATCCATATCCACCATATCTTTCAGATCTTCATAATCCCACTGCTCAATCTTCTGAATCTCGTGGGAGGTACGGAAGCCGTCAAAGAAATTAATAAACGGAAGACGTCCTTTAATTGCCGCGCAGTGAGCAACCGGAGTTAAGTCCATAACCTCCTGTACACTGGATTCGCAGAGCATAGCCGCACCGGTCTGACGGCAGGCATATACGTCGGAGTGATCGCCGAAAATAGACAGTGCATGGCTTGCCAGTGCACGTGCAGATACGTTAAATACACCTGGAAGTCTTTCGCCTGCCACTTTGTACAGGTTCGGGATCATCAGCAAAAGACCCTGGGAAGCAGTAAAGGTGGTCGTCAAAGCGCCTGCTGCCAAAGCACCGTGTACGGCACCGGCTGCTCCGGCCTCGGACTGCATCTCGGTTACCTGAACCGTCTGTCCGAAGATGTTGGTTCTCCCCTGGGTTGCCCATTCGTCTGTTGCTTCTGCCATAACAGATGACGGGGTGATTGGATAGATTGCAGCAACGTCTGAGTATGCATAGGATGCATGAGCTGCTGCATGGTTGCCATCCATAGTTTTCATTTTTCTGGCCATTTTTGTTGTTCCTCCTTATTTGAATCAATAAGACCTTTTATTTTTACAAAAATAGTTCTTATCATACAGATTTATTTTATCACATATAGGAAAGCTTGTCTATTTTCTATTTTATTTTTTATTCAATTTTTATGAAACCTGCCCACAATTTTCCAATACAAAAAAACAGCAGGACACCGCTTATCAGATACCGTTTTCCTGCTGTTTATTCTGTTTCCGGACTAATCCTCGAGAGATTCCTTCAGCTTATTCATAAAGCTTTTTTTCTTCGGCCTCGCACCTTCTCCTTTTTCCTTCTGCTTCAGCGAATTTCCGCTCTCCATATCATACTCCTTCAGAGCTTCCTTAGCTGCATGACTTAAATTTGTGGGAACCTCAATCACCAATGTCACATAATGATCTCCGCGCACGTTTTTGCTGCGCAGAGACGGCATGCCCTTTCCGCGCAGACGTACTCTCGTATCGGTTTGAGTGCCCGCCTTTACATCATACTCCACTTCTCCGTCCACTGTCTTGATCCGGATCGTCCCCCCAAGGGCAGCTATTGGAAAGCTGATAGGAACTGTGGAAAAGATATCCATATCCTGCCTCTGAAATAAGGGGTGACGGGATACCATAACCTCCACCAGAAGATCTCCTCTGGGCCCGCCGTTAGCACCCGGCTCTCCCTTTCCCCGGATGCGGATGCTCTGTCCGTTATCAATCCCCGCCGGTATTGTGACAGAAATCTTTTTCCTGTCTGAAATATATCCTGTTCCGTAGCAGTCCGGACACTTCTCCTTGATAATTTTACCGGTTCCGTTACACTCCGGACACGGACGCACATTCTGCACCATACCAAACAGAGACTGCTGGGTATATACTACCTGTCCCTTGCCTCCGCATTTTGAACAGGTCTGCGGGGAGGTTCCCGGCTTTGCCCCGGTTCCCCGGCACTTTTCACATTCGTCCTTTAATGTCAGCTCCAGCTCCTTCTCACAGCCTTTTACAGAATCGTCAAAGGTGATTCGGACGCTGGCGCGCACGTCTGCGCCGCGCATAGGCCCGTTGCCGGCTCTGCGGCTCCTGCCGCCCCCGAAAATATCCCCGAAAATATCTCCAAAGATATCGCCCATATCCGCACCGCTAAAATCAAAGCCGCCGAAGCCGCCTGCACCGCCGCCCTGATCAAAAGCCGCATGGCCGAACTGATCGTATTTCTTTCTTTTATCCTCATCACTTAAAATGGCATAAGCTTCAGAGGCTTCTTTAAATTTCTGTTCTGCTTCCTTATCCCCCGGATTCATATCAGGATGATACTTTTTCGCCAGCTTGCGATATGCACTTTTGATGGCAGCATCATCTGCATTCCGATCCACTCCGAGGACTTCATAATAGTCTCTTTTTGTCTCTGCCATATCTATTTACCTCTCAATATCAATACCCGGGACCTGAAGCATACTGCCCCAGGCCCCCAAACAACCACTTAAAAGTTTTTTTCTCACAATTATTTTCTATACCTCGCGGTAATCCCCGTCAACCACATCGTCCGCCGGACCGGAAGACTGTGCGCCGCCCATATCCGGTCCCGCATTCTGTGCACCGCCTGCTGCCTGCGCCTGTTCGTACATCTTCTGGAACAGCTTCTGAGCTGCATTCATCAGATCCTCTTTTCCGGATTTCAACGCGTCAATATCAGAATCAGAAATATCCGGCTGATTTGCTGTTCTGTCAAGTACCTCCTTCAGAGAAGCGATCTTCTCCTCCACAGCCGCTTTCTCGGAGGCATCCAGATTTGCGCCTGCCTCCTCCAGAGCCTTCTCTGTCTGGAATACCATGGCGTCTGCGTCATTTCTCGCGTCAATGCCCTCTTTTCTCTTCTTATCCTGCGCCTCAAACTCAGCAGCCTCCTTCACTGCCTTCTCAATATCGGAGTCGGACATATTAGAACCTGCAGTAATTGTAATGTGCTGTTCCTTACCGGTTCCCAGATCCTTTGCAGATACATTTACAATACCGTTTGCATCAATATCGAAGGTAACTTCAATCTGAGGAACTCCCCGGCGTGCAGGCGGGATTCCGTCCAGACGGAACTGTCCAAGAGATTTATTATCTTTCGCAAACTGTCTCTCACCCTGTACCACATTGATATCAACTGCAGTCTGATTATCTGCCGCAGTGGAGAAAATCTGGCTCTTCTTAGTCGGAATCGTCGTATTTCTCTCAATCAGGCGGGTTGCGACTCCTCCCATGGTCTCAATCGACAGAGACAGCGGTGTAACATCCAGCAGCAGAATATCCCCTGCGCCTGCATCGCCTGCCAGCTTCCCTCCCTGGATGGAAGCACCCAGTGCCACGCACTCATCCGGATTCAGGGTCTTGCTCGGCTCATGTCCGGTCAGCTGTTTTACTTTATCCTGAACTGACGGAACACGGGTGGAACCGCCTACCAGAAGAACCTTTCCAAGCTCGGACGGGCTGATACCTGCGTCGCGCAGCGCTGCCTGCACCGGGTTTGCGGTACGCTCTACCAGATCATGCGTCAGCTCATCAAATTTTGCTCTGGTCAGATTCATATCAAAATGCAGAGGGCCATCGCTGTTCATACTGATGAACGGGAGGTTGATATTGGTGGTGGTTGCAGAAGAAAGCTCTTTTTTTGCCTTCTCTGCGGCTTCCTTTAATCTCTGAAGCGCCATCTTGTCGTTGGAAAGATCCACGCCGTTCAGCTTCTTAAACTCAGCCAGCATCCAGTCCGTAATCTTCTGGTCAAAGTCATCGCCGCCCAGACGGTTGTCTCCTGCAGTTGCCAGAACCTCAATAACGCCGTCGCCGATTTCAATAATGGAAACATCAAAAGTACCGCCGCCCAGGTCATATACCATGATTTTCTGTTCTTTTTCATTATCCAGTCCATATGCAAGCGCCGCTGCAGTCGGCTCATTGATGATACGCTTTACTTCCAGGCCGGCAATTTTGCCCGCGTCCTTGGTTGCCTGTCTTTGAGCATCGTTGAAATAGGCCGGCACAGTGATAACTGCCTCCGTCACCTTCTCACCCAGATAATTCTCAGCATCTGCCTTCAGCTTCTGCAGAATCATTGCGGAAATTTCCTGGGGAGAATATTTTTTCTCGTCAATAGTCACTCTGTAGTCAGTTCCCATATGTCTTTTGATGGAAGAGATCGTCTTCTCTGCATTGGTAACTGCCTGACGCTTTGCCGGCTCTCCCACCAGACGCTCTCCGGTTTTCGTAAATGCCACGATAGACGGCGTAGTCCTTGCACCTTCTGTATTTGCGATAACGGTCGGTTTGCCGCCCTCCATAACGGATACACAAGAGTTTGTGGTTCCTAAATCAATACCAATAATTTTGCTCATTTTTATTTCCTCCTATATGAAATATATGATTAGTTTGCTACCTTTACCATGCTGTGACGAAGCACTGCATCTTTATATTTATAGCCTCTCTGAAATTCTTCAGAGACTACATTCTGGCCAAGCTCCTCATCCTCCACATGCATCACCGCATTGTGAAGGCCAGGATCAAATTCCTGTCCTACCGCCTCGATAGGGGTTACGCCCAAATCAGTCAGTACAGTCATAAGCTGTTTATATATCATCTCCATGCCGTTTGCTACCGGGCTTTCCTTTTCCTCCTCCGGAATGCTCTTAATTCCTCTCTCGAAGTTATCCACAACCGGAAGAATTTTTTCAATTACATCCTTTGCCCCGATTGCGTACATCTGGGATTTTTCCTTTTCCGTACGATTGCGGAAATTTTCAAATTCTGCCAGCTGGCGCTTTACTTTATCCGTCAGCTCTGCAATCTGTTCATCCTTTTTATCCTTCTTCTCTTTCTTCTTAAAGAATCCCTTTTTTTCATTTCCGGCATCCGAGGCTGTTTCCCCGGTATCGGAAGCTTCTGCTGCCGGTTCTTCTGCCGTCTCTTCCGGCTCCGCTGTAATCTCTTCCGCTTCCTGTTCCTGTTCAAATTCTTTTTTTTCTTCCACTTTATGTTTCCGCCTTTCTATTTGTGGAAAACGTCATCAAGCTGCTCCATCAGTGTCTTCAGCGTACTCATAACGTTCTCATAATCCATCCTCTTTGGTCCGATAATTCCTATGGTTCCCTGCAGTCCCTGACCCAGCTCATAGGTAGCCGTTACAACACTGCAGTCCTTCATGCTTTTTATAGGTGATTCACTTCCGATATATACCTGGATTCCTTTTTCTTCCTTGCTCAGCGTTTCAGTCACCAGTTCCGCAAGCATCTGTTTCTCTTCCAGCGTCTGGATCAGCTCGCTGGCCTTACCATTATCGCTGAGTTCCGGATAACGAAAAATATTGGTTGCCCCGCCTGTATATATTTCCATCCCTTCGTCAGAATAAATGGCTTCCGCCACAGCATCCACCACATCACTGATAATATTACTATGGATGCCTGCCTGCTCTTTCATACTGGAAATCATCTGCAGATTAATTTCTGCAATCGTCTTCCCGTTCAGCATTGTATTCAGAAGAATATTCAGCTTAAGAATACTTTCCGCATCCAGCTCCTCACAGACAGGAATCAGTCTGTTCCGGATGACATTGCCTTCAGCAACAATAACGGCCAGAATCTGATTCTCATCCACCTTCGACAGCTGAATAAATTTCAGTTTGTTCTGGTGATACTGGGGCGCCGAAATCATCGTGGCATAATTGGTATTGCTGGCAAGCACCTTCACAACCTGCTTCAGCACCTGCTCCATTTTATCTGTCCGCCGAATCATCAGCTCCTTCAGCTCTGTAACCTCGCGGTCCTTTTCCTGTATCAGATGATCTACATACAAACGGTATCCCTTATCTGAAGGAATCCGGCCTGCTGAAGTATGAGGCTGCATAATGTACCCCATTTCTTCCAGGTCAGACATTTCATTGCGGATCGTGGCAGAACTTAATTTCAGATCTGAATACTTGGAAATGGTCCTTGAACCTACCGGTTCCCCTGTTTCCAGATAGGTCTGGATAATTGCATACAGAATTTTTATTTTTCTCTCATCCAGTTCCACGACCTCACATTCCTCCTTCACCTTGTTAGCACTCGATAAGTAAGAGTGCTAATATTTTCTGTAGATAAAGATAGCACCCTGCAGGGTGCTTTGTCAATAGGTTTATAAAATTTTTATATCTGTGCCGGGCAGAAATGCAAAAAATATCTTCTGCCAGCCGCCCGCCTGCTCATCGTGACCGCAGAAACTCATATTCTCTTGCTGCCTTTTCATCATCCGGATAGCTCTCCAGGTAGCTCTCCATCTTTGACCTTGCCGTTGCAAAGTCTCCCTTATATTCATAGACTGCGATTTCATCCGCAAGCAGCTTTTGAAGGTTTCCCTTGTCCCCCAGCGCAATCCCCTCCTCCAGCGTAGCAAGGGCTTCCTCATAATTTCCCTGGCCAATCTGGTAAGAGGCTACTTTTTCATAAGCAGACTGATGCTCAGGCTCCTCCTGCAGATAACTCTGGTACAGGGTTATGGCATAATCTTCATTCTTCATCTGCCAGTAAAGCTCTGCCTGCCAGTACAACGCCTCCTTGTTTCCTGCCTCATAGGCACTCTCAAAATACTCCTTTGCCTTTGAATAATCCTCCATGTAATAAGAAAGCCTGCCACGCATTATCTTATCCTTCTCCGGAGTCAGCTCCATTGCCGCCGAAAAATCTGCTTTTGCTGCTTCCGAGTTTCCGGTTTCCCGGTATAAAAGCCCGCGGCCCAGGTAAATCTCCGCACTTTTTTTTAAATCCAGAATCGTGCTGAAGGTTTCTATGGCCGCCTCAGGCTTTTCTCCCCAATAGAGCGCGGAAGCCTTATACGCTGCGATATCCATCTCCAAAGCTCCCACATGCATATCGGCAAGCTCCAGCGCTTTGTCATAAGAAGCAACTGCTGCCTCATAGTCCCCGGCCCGGGCCTGTTCCATGCCCTGGCTTCTCAGACTCATCTGCTGCTCCACAATTTCTTTGCTTTTTCCGCAGCCGCAGAGGCAGAACAGGCAAATCCCCAGAGCTGCTGCATTCTTTATCCCTTTTGTCATGATTCCTCCCCCTGCCAGAATGACTGATTCATTGTACACCACAGCAGAATATTCCGGGGCAGACTCCGGTATTGCTGTCCCAGCCTGTATCCCAGAAATTTTCCGGCGCTTTGCGTTATCACCTGAAAAATCAGCCATGGCTTTCCAATCCGCAGACAATGCCTCATGCTTTTCTTAACCAGCCGGATTCCTTCAGACTCTGACCGGATTCCTGAGAAGATTTCCGGATGCATAGTCTGGGATACCGCAAGATCAAAATTCCTGTGAAACTGCTGCAGGGCACTGTAATTATGGGAATGAATGACCTTCGCATCCGCACAGTACGCGATCTGCCCGCCCTGCTGAATCAGACTGCCGGCTAATATCATATCCTCATTAAAAATAGTTTTTTTAGCAAATCCTCCCAGCGCCAGATATTGATCGCGCCTCCATGCCGCGCATACATTGGAACAGAAAAAAGTTTTAATGCCCAATTCCGGTAAATCTTCCTTCCCTTTTATACGGCTCTCCTTCGGATAATTAAAGCCTCTTGTATATCTTTCCACTTCTCTGCAGTTTTCTGCCGGAAGCTGTCTGGCATAGGCAGCCCAGATTCCGGAATCGGAAAACGGCTTCAGGAGATTCTCAATCAGGAATTTGTCCGCAGGCAGCGCATCCTGGGTCATGCAGATAACTACATCCGCATCTGACAGGCGAATCCCCCGATCCCTTGTACCGCCGTGGTCAAATTCCTCCTTTGTCAGATGGTGAACCTCCATATTCTCATATTTTCCGTCCAGTCCTTTTGGAAAATACTGCTTTTCTGTATTCATCAAAATTATCTTATGTATCGGATAATTCTGCTCTTTTAAGCTGTTCAGAAGCACTGTCAGCTGTTTCCCCGGGCGGTACACCGGAATCAGGACATCTGTTGTCAACATACCAAAACCCCTTTTACATAAAAGCGTTTATGCCTCCGGACAGCAAAGACTGTCCGAAGGCAAATAAAGCGAGGGAACAAACCACTCCCCCGCTTTTCATTTCTCAGCCTTAATATCCTGTATCCGCAGTAATTTTCTCGGAAATTGCTTTTATCTCCGAGGATGGAGTATAAGAGTAATTATTAAACAGATACTCATGTAATTGTCTTACATTATTTTCCATATTCACCGGAATTACACAGTCCCCCCTTCCGCTGATCGTACCGGTCTCCCTGTCAAACGGAAAGCCCACAGTATCTACAATATCGTAGCCCATCAGCTCCGGAGCCATTGCCAGAAGCTCATCATTGCTGTAGTTTGTGGCAATCATAGGGAACACGGTATTGATAATCTCATTAATCTTGCTGATATCCGCCTTCTTCGCCGTGCTGACAATCTCCATAATTACTTCTCTCTGACGCTCGGTTCTCTTGAAATCGTCACCGGCTGTATAACGAATACGGCAGTAGGAGGTGGCCTGTACGCCATCCAGAAGCTGCAGTCCGGTCTGGGTCAGTTTATTGGTCTCCACTCCGGTAACCTTTGATGTCTCTACCGTATAGTTATTCAGATGCGTAATCTCTGACTCATCTACATCAATATAAATACCGCCCAGCAGATCGACGGTTTCCGTCAGGGCCGCAAAGTCCACACTCACATAATACTGGATGTCCATATCCAGATTTTTGTTCAGCATATTAATGGCCTGCTGGGGGCCTCCTGCGGAATAGGCCGCGTTTGCCTTGTTGAATTTTCCGTTTGTCAGATCCAGATAAGTATCACGATATACGCTGACCAGCTTCACTTCCTTTGTATCATTATTGATGCTCGCAATGATCATCGTATCGCTTCGGTTTCCTTTGCCAAGCTGTCCTGCCTTTCTTGTATCCAGACCAAATAACGCAATGTTCGTATAGCCGGACATGGTCTGTACAGTCTCCTCCTGAATATCTTCATTCACCTCAATCTGTTTTTGATCCACCTGGGGCTTCTGAATCTTATCCAGCTGTCTTACTACATAAAACCCGACCAGCAAAGCAAGCAGCGCAAAAATCTCTACGCCGAAAATAATTATTCGTTTCTTTTTTTGGTTTGCTTTCTTTTTTCTGCTTCCCTTTTTTCTTGAGGAAGCAGGCTTCGCAGAGGCAGTCTTCGCGGAAGCAGATTTCGCGGAGGAACCCTTTTTCGTATTTGTTTTTTTCATTGTTTCTTTTGCCATAATTCATCCTTTCTACGCCTGCTAATAAGCATTCTTATTTACAAAGCCCTTGAAGAACGTCAGGAACAGGATTTTGATATCCAAACCCATAGTCCAGTTCTCAATGTAGTACAGGTCGTATTCAATACGTTTTTTGATCGATGTATCTCCCCGGTACCCATTTACCTGAGCCCACCCGGTCAACCCCGGGCGCACCTGGTGCTTCACCATGTAGCGCGGAATCTCCTCCCGGAATTTTTCCACAAAAAACGGCCTCTCCGGACGTGGACCTACCAGGCTCATGTCCCCCTTCAGAATGTTGAAGAGCTGAGGAAGCTCGTCGATGCTGGTCCTGCGGATAATTCTCCCGATATAAGTAACACGGGGATCATTGCGCACCGTCCATGCCTTTTTCTCACTTTTAGCCGACTGCACTTCCATGGAACGAAACTTATACATCTGAAAAGTCTGGTTATGGAGCCCTACCCGCTCCTGTTTATATATCAACGGCCCCTTGGAGGTAGTTTTTACCAAAATGGCCGTAACCAGCATTACTGGCGAAAAAATAATGATCGCAAACACAGAGCCTATAATATCCATTGTCCGTTTACATACCATATTAAATGTATTGGTAAGCGGCACATGACGGATATTCACTACCGGAAGTCCTATTAAATCCTCTGTATAAGGTCTGGTCGGAATAATATCATTATAATCCGGAACAAATTTTGTATGCACACCTGATTTCTCGCAGATGGCCACAATTCGTTTTAATTTATAGTATTCCTGGAGTCCAAGTGTCAATGCAATCTCATCCAGGCGGTTATTTTCCAATATCGTCTCCAGTTCATCGGTTGTTCCGAGAATGGAGACTCCCTTATAGGTATATCCTATTTCTTTGTTATCATCCAGAATTCCTCTGACCCTATAGCCCCACTGGGGATTGGCATAGATACGGTCAATAAAGGCCTCCGCCGCACTGCTGTAGCCTACAAATATAATATGGCGCAGATTAAAACCACTTCTGCGGATTTTCCGCAGAATCATCCGGATCAGGTTCCGGACATATGCTTCCAGCAGCACATTGATTGTGCCAAAATAAAATAAAAGCGATCTGGCATAATCACTGGCATAGCCGTTGTACTCACGGAGCAGGAAAAACGCAGCCATAATAATCAGTATGCCGAGAGCATTGGCTTTGATAATATTACCGCCCTCCAGCCTTCGGCCCTGCACGCGCTTGGAGGTGTACAGATTAAACGCCAGATACAAAATCAGAAACAGCGGCACAATAAACAGCAGCGCCACACAATACTGGGAAAAGCTAAGTCCCGGCGGATCGAGCAATATTAAAAACTTAAATATATACGCCAGCACATAAGACAGGCATATGACAGCAGCATCGATCGCCACATGAAGCCGGTTAAAATACCGTTGATTATCCTTAATCAAAACCTATCACCTGTTTCTCTTCCGCCCTTTTGTGCTGTCCGAAAGGCCTTTAACACACTAACAGCAGAATGTTTTTCCAAAGCTCCAGTTGAATCTTCAGATAACCGAGAAAATGTCTTGTACAAAATTTCACTTTACGGTCCGGGTTATCCCGGCATAATGCCATGCCTCTTCGCAGACCCTCCCGGTAATCCTTTCCCAGACCTTTTCTTACAAAAAACAGATACTTTATTAAAAATCCAATCAATAAAAAAGGAAGGTTCAAAAGAATCTGCCAAAAAGGCATATTCTTATAAATCATATATATATTATTTCCCGCCGAATGGAGCACCTTAAAACGGTTGTAACGGGAACCGCTGGTAGCGCTTCCTATATGAAACACCTCTGCCTTTGGCTCATACCAGTTATAATATCCATAAATCTTCGCCCGGTAGGAAATATCCATATCCTCCAGATAAGCAAAATGCGCTTCGTCAAATCCGCCCAGCTTTATCACCAGATCCTTCCGGTAAATGGCTGCCCCTGCACAGGAGGAAAAAATCCGCCCCGCGGACGAATAATGTTCAGAGGGCTTTCCCTTTCCCCTGGCCATTCCCCAGCCAAGAGCACAATAAAAATCTCCCGCATTGTCCAGACAGGCACGGTTCTGATACTGTATCATCTTTGCCGCGCAGGAAAATCTTCCGGGATCCTCCTGGATTGCGTCCAGAAGTCTTCTGGAGAAATCTGACTTTACCTCTGTATCATTATTCAGTAAAATCACATACGGGCTTTCTGCTCTTGCAATCCCCTCATTCACTGCCCGGCAGAAACCATAATTGTGTTTCAGACAGACAAGCTTTACCTGCGGAAAATGCTCCCGCACAAATTCCTGGCTTCCGTCAGAAGAACCATTGTCCACCACAAGAATCTCTGTCAAAACCCCTGTCTGCTCTGTTACGGAACGAAGACAGGCATCCAGGCATGAAATTCCATTATAATTCGGAATTACAATCGTTACATCTGACATGTGCTATCCTCTTTCTAACGAAAATCCTGAATCCGGAAATCTGTATCCTTTAAAGAAAGATTACAGTTATAGTACCGATCCGGCTCCAAAAGAAGATTTTTCCATTTTCTCTCAAAGACAGCCGCCCCTCTGGCAGTTCTTTTCCTGCGGGCACGGTACCTTTGTTCCATAAAAACAATTCCCGGTTCATATATATTTTTTAATCCAAGCTGTTCCAGCTTCAGGCACAAATCCACATCCTTCAGGCGATCCTCCACATCCTCCGAAAATCCTCTGACCTTCAGAAAATGCTCCCGGCTCACCATCATAGCCTGACCGGATACAGCATGAAAATTCTGCTGCAGCACCGCCTTATGAAAATATCCTGTATATCCTGCCTTCAGCCCGGCAAAAGCATCCCCTGCCGGACCATTCAGTCCCAGAATCTTGGCTCCGTGCTTCAGCCTGCGGTCACTGTCATATATTCTTCCGCCTACCGCGCCGACCTCCCGGCGCTGTGCACTTCCTAAAAAAGTCTCCATCCAGTTTCTGGATAAATTCTCCATCCTGCTGCCCATAAACAGCAGATATTCACTGTCCAGCTTTTCTGCCAGACTGGAAAATGTTACAAATTTATTACATGCACTAGTACAATATACTACTTTTATTGGTATTTGTCTATGTTCTTTTATAAAATTCAGAATTAATTTATTTTTTTCCGGCGTATCCAGCAGAACCAGAATCTCAAAATTCCCATAGGTCCGGCTCCGGCTGATCGTGCGTACAATCCTTTTCAGCGTATGAAGCTTTGCCATATCCAAAAGAACAATACTCACCTTCGGCTCTCCGGATACCTTATAACGGATTCTGTAAAATCCGGGATTATCCATAGACTCCACACCTGCATCAATTCCCTGCCGTTTCAGATGAGCTTCCACCGCTCTCCTGCCGGCCTCATATGCATAGGTTTTACTCTCAGGATTCCCTGCTGTAGATTCTGTATGACACCTCCAATGGTACAGCACCTTGGAAATATGCCCGATTTTCTCCGCATGCTCACTACAGCGCAGGATAAAGTCATAGTCCTGAGCGCCGTCAAATTCCTCCTGATAGTCACCCACTTCTTTCGCCAGCTCCCGTTTTACAACCAGCAGATGGCAGATATAATTGTTGCTCCTCAACAGCTCCAGATTAAAATCCGGTTTAAAATGAGGCTGAAAAAAGGTTCCGGAGTCGAAGGTTACCTTATCCTCATCCGTATAAAGCATGTCGGTATCCGGATGCTCCTGCAGCCATTTTACCACTTCAAAAAGCGCATGCTCCTCCAGCAGATCATCATGATCCAGAAGAGCTATATAGTCTCCTGACGCCATGGCAATCGCTGCGTTTGTATTTCCGGAAATCCCCAGATTCCCGGACAGCTTTCTGTAGATCACTCTGGGATCCTGCCGTACATACTCCTGAATCACCTCTTCCGCAGAAGAGAGCACACCGCTGCCATCCGCAAGGCAAAGCTCCAGTCTTCCATATGTCTGTCCCAGAACAGATTCTATCATTTCCCGAAGAAAGCCTTCCGGCGTACGATAGACCGGCACTACAACGCTGATCAGCGGCTCTCTGAAAAAATGATGTTCTTTTTGCAGCTCCTTTTCGCTCTGCGCCGGACGTTGGGATATCATCCACTCCTGATAATCCTTCTCCAGAAGGTTTCTGTCCATACGCTCCCGTATCTTCAGATATAATTTTGACATACCATAACTTTTCACATAGTGATAGCCACGTTTTGCATAACCCGAATTTACTGGTAAACTGACTTTTTTCATAGCGACCGACATCTTTCTTCTATATTAAAATGTAACTTCACCATCATGAGCAATCAGAGAAGCAGAAATCATTCCTTCTATAGCTGCCACCTCAGACACCAGACCGCTCTCATCTTTCACTCTCAGTTCCACAACCATGTCCAGCCGTCCCTTGGAAAGATTTCTGGATTTTACTTTATAGCCCTTTGCGTATTTATCCACCACTTCCAGAATCTCATCCTCTCCGTCCATAACAGAGCTGTTGATCACAAGCATCATCGGCACCTTCGCAACCGGAAGCAGATCCAGTACAAGAATACATACGGTAACGGCAACTGAAGTAATCAAAGCCACCTCGTACAGCCCTGCGCCGCAGATAATACCAACG
Organism: uncultured Lachnospiraceae bacterium; assembly: GCA_910585465.1. Taxonomy (GTDB): domain Bacteria; phylum Bacillota; class Clostridia; order Lachnospirales; family Lachnospiraceae; genus Hominiventricola. The sequence continues at coordinate 15,788 of CAJUEW010000019.1, forward strand.
CTGATAGACCAGAACAGAAATACCAGATCCATCGGATCTTTAATGGCCGTACGGAAGCGGATAATGGACAGCGCACCCACCATACCAAGAGAAATGACCAGATTAGACTGCATAGCCAGAATAATTGCCGCTGTAATCAGCGACATGGCTGCCAGTGAAATGTTAAAATTTTTGGAATAGAACACCTTTCTCGTCACCAGCCTGTAAATAAAGAAAATATACAGGGCAAGCAGGGCAGTCATAAACAAGGTGGCCATAATTTTGGCGCTTGTAATATCCATACTGGTAAATCCCTCTAAAAATGATTTTTTAAATACGTCTTGAAATCCCATCTTATGTAATCTCCTTCTATTTTTTTATAGCTATAAACCGCATCCCGCCTGAAGCCTAACGCTCCGGCAGGTTTCAGACACTCATTACAGATGATACTTTCTGCAAAGATAATATTTTGAAAATGCCGTCTGTCTCAGATTCTCCAGCTGAACCGTCCGATAAATAAAATCCGGAAGATATTCATCGTATTTCACCTCCAGAATGTGCTGCCCTGCAGGCATAACCGGGCGAAGGGGAATCTTGTCCTCTAAAAATAAATCTACCCTTCCTGACGCCCGAATATTCTCATCCAGAGTAATTCTTACATTTCCCTGAGGGTAAATAAAAGGAACACGCTCATATTCCACAATTACCTTTGGCCTCATCAGACTTGTTGCCATCATCAGACACAGCTTCTGAAGAATCGGCGGGGCATCCTTTGACAGCTTCGGCTGCTCTCCCTCCATCAGCAGACCGCACTGCTCCTTTGTCAGAGGGCAGGACAGCTTCTGTGTTTTGCCCCGGACTTTTTTCTTAAGCTCCAAAGCTATCCGGCCGCTGCTGTGGTTATAAATCCGGATACGAAACTTCTCCCGGGGATCGGTTCCTGCCTCATTTTCCTTCAGACATCTGTCATAATAATCATCAAAATACAGGCTTCTTATATTATATACTCCTTCCCTCCCTGCATGAGAGTCCATAAACATCAGTCCTGACAGCCTTATCTGGAGCATTTTAAGCTCTCCATAGGAACAAATATATTTAAATTCATGCCGATACTGGTTCTCCCTCAGAGAAGAATCAAATATTTTTGGCTCCATTTCATCACTCCAATTCTAATCCCTTATTGCCTGACCTTGTATTAACTGATCCATATAGGCCATTCTTTCTTTCATAAACAGTCTCATACTGTCATAATCCCCGTCATGGCTGCTCTTTGGCCATCTGGCAGCGTCACGGGCAAAAGCGCCGGAATCCTGGACCAGATGAATACACTGCTCCAGAAGCCTCTGCATACCGGCATCTGACAGAGCCCCCTTCCTTAATTCTTCCCATCTGTCCGCCGCCCTCTTACGGATATCTCCTGCATTTAACGACAGAAGCCGGTCCGCAAAGGGCCACTGCAGATATGTTCGGGCCCGCTCCGGCGCATATACCGTATACAGCATTTCTTCATTATCTGTATAAATATTTCCCCATGTCAGATCCACATCCCATGGAACCAAATACATCTTATAGCCGGACTCCTCTTTTTTAAATGCAAAAAACATATTCTTATAAATATTATCTTCCCCATAAAACATCTGAAGATACAGCCAGATATCCACTATATTATCCATATCCAGCAATTTTTCTGCTTCCGCAAGAAATTCCCGGTCGTCCGCCTGACACATTTCCACAAAACGGCGAAAGCACTGCCAGTCTTCACGGGTTCCGGAGCCGTCTTTTCCTTTGATCTCCATTCCCAGTACGGTCAGATATTCTTCCGGAGCAGCCATATCAAAGGCTTCCGGCAGCAGCTCCCGGCCATAGGTTCGTTTATACAGATATTCCTGTTCCGACAGCTCCAGCTGACGGGTATCAATAGGCTCCATAATTCCATACATTCCACGGTATTCTCCGTTGACTATCAGCTCCGCATACTCCATATGGGTTCCAAAGTGCGCATGATAGGGCGTACGTAAAGCGCCGAACTGATTCCAGAGCTCAATATTAAACTTATCCCGGACCTTTGTCCCGTCACTGTAAACCGCATAAAAAATCCAGGAATCTGAATCCCGCATACCCAATACCCGGCGGGGGTTTTTATTGATAACTCCGGCGGATGTTACAGAAATCAGATTAAGCCGGTATCCCTTCTTGGGAAACGCACGGGTCGTCTGTCCTCTTTCATGAGCCTGAAATACAGAAGTCAGAGTCCATGATTCCTTTCCGCATTCCTCATAAAATACCACACTTCCGGCAAATACCGTATCCACATCCAAATCTGCATCGGTCTCTATGCGCACCACCGGAAGTCCGGTAAAAATCACATGAATAATTGTGCAGACTGTTTCCTGTTCCTTCCAGGCCAGAAACGGAATCTTCTGTCCTTTAGCCACTACAGCCTGCTTGTCTAACACTGTATAATCCTGAAGCGGCAGTATCTTTACTGTATCGTCAAAACCGGAAAAGGCTCCGGCTTCCCATTCGGCCCGATCCATGTCTACCGGAAGGTACCATGTAGCCGATATCCGGTCGCCTGCCAGCTCCTCCCCCCGAAAACAGAGACGGATGTCCCGGGCATCCAATCCTTTTCCATAACTTTCCAAAAGTTTTTCAGCCTGACGCACCTTTTCCGCCAGGGATCCCGGCTCCAACGTATCAGGCATATCTGCCGGTTTGGAATAAAACACGAAAAAAAAGAAGAAGCCTGCGAATAACAGAACATTGAGCAGCAATGCTATCTTTTTTCCCATTCCGTTTCTCCTGTCTGCTTCATAAACACTCTCCTGATGGCATTATTATATCATTCTTCCCATCAATGCGCAACTTTACTTTTTTTCTCAATCATGTTAATGTAAATAATAGGCTGTACCCACAGCGTGAACAGTCACAAGAATAACATAAAAAAATGAATGAAAGGAACTTATATATATGAAGAAACAACATCTTTTTCTGCTTGCCGCCATACTCCTTCTGACTCTGCCCTCCGGGTGCGGAAAGGATACAGCGCCAAAAACAGAAGGAGAAGCAGAAAATAAAAAATCAGAAGCAGAAGCGCCTGCCGCTCCTCCGGCTCCGGGCGAAGAGAACTGGGGCACTGCTCCGGAATACAAGGCGGCACTTATTACCACCACTCCTATCCGTTATTTATCAGCAAACGTGGGAAGCAGCGAGGAGGAGGTAAACCTGACCTGGTTTTCTCCTTCCAGCGAGGCCGGCCAGGTTTACTGGACAACCGCCGACGACACAGAATTTGAAAATGCCTCTGTGTTCAGCTCCTCCCCTGTTCCTTCCGAGGTAACCTCCGGATATTACGTGAATCGGGTAACGGTTACCGGGCTGGCGCCCGAGACCGAATATCTCTATCAGGTAGGCAACGAGGACGCTCTGTCCCCTGCTTATGCTTATACAACTCCTCCCTTTTCCGACACCTTCCGTTTTACCGCAGTGGGCGACGCGCAAATCGGAAAGCCCGTGGAAGATATGGACCGGCAGAAAAATAACTGGCATAAGCTTCTGAACAAGCTTAAATACCATTTCCCGGATTCCAGCTTTCTCGTATCATTAGGGGATCAGGTCAATGATTTTGACGATACGGAGCAGTACAATGCGTTTTTAAACCAGGGCGCTCTCTACAGTCTTTCCCTGGCTCCGGTCAAGGGGAATCACGATGTGGGCGGGCCCCAGTATTCAGAGCACTTCACGCTGCCGAACCAGTCTTCCCTGGGTTCCTGCGATGACAGCGGCGACGGAGATTACTGGTTCACCAGAGGCGATGCTCTGTTTCTTGTTCTGAATACTATGGATACAAGTAAATGGGGTGAGCATTCCGAGTTTATCGCTTCCGCAGTGGAAAGCAATCCGGAGACAAAATGGAGAATTGTCTTTTCTCATTTTTCTCCTTACAACGCATATGAAAATTATGTGGAAAACGCTCACAATATCCGTCCGTTCTTTCTGGAATTTACCAGTCAGTATGATATTGATCTGGTAATGTGCGGACACGATCATGCATATGTGAGAACCTATTTTATCCAGGAGGACGGAAGCTATATAGAATACGAAAGTCCTGCTGCCAGCCCGGAGGGAACCATGTACCTGACTCTGAGTTCTTCAAGCGGAAGTCTTTACCGCCGTCCAACGGATCAGGCGGAGGCTGCCGTCTCCAAGAAGCGGGATACGCCGGAGATCACCGACGTGCAGATTACACCGGACACTCTGACTGTCTCTACCTACAATGCAGAAACATGGGAGCTGATGGATCTTTTTGAAATTCAAAAATAAACAGGCCCTTTTCCGGGCGGCAGTCTTGCCGTCTGCCTGCCCGGAAGGGGACCTGTTCTTTTTACATTTAAAATACTTCTATTATTTCTATCTTTTCTCAATAAATTTTTTCCGGGTCACAAAATTATATACCATAACCACTGCCGTGGCCCCAATCTTGGAAATCATATAATGAATACCCGCAGCCTCCACCGCAAGCCACATACATGCCTCGTTGATTCCAAGCCCGATTACGCTTAAAAAAACAAAAATCACAAACTCCTTAAGCTTATTTTTATCCTTATCTGTCTCAAATACAAAGGTAATACTTAAAATATAATTGACAATTACCGACACTGTAAACGAGATTCCGCTGGAAACCAGATAATCAATCCGGAACACCTCTGTCAGAAATACCATAACCCCGTAATCAATAAAAAAACACAGGAAGCCTACAAAGCCAAACTTAATGATCTGTTCCATCAGCTTTTTCATAATTTATTTTTTCCATCCTTCCTTTGTTCCGCAGATCATACTGTACAGACAGTCCGCAATCTGCTCATATCCTGCTCTTCCGGGATGTATTGCATCTGTCGGAACCTCTATAGTAAGCTCTGAATGGGGGTTAACCGGCACTTCCTCCGTATCAAAATTATTGGCGCTGTCATGACAAATGCCGGCCGGAACAAAATACAGATTTTCTTCTTCCTTCAGGGTTTCCTCCAGGTAAACCATAAGCTCAAATACCTTTTGATCCTCTTCGTATTTATAACGGTCTCCATAGAGGGCATAGCCGTCCTTATTCCAGGAGCCGATTCCGTCCTGATTTGCAGAATAAAGAGTATGAACCAGATAAACCGGAAGATTCGGATCCTCCTCATGGATATTCTTTACAATCCGGATAATATTGTCTCCATTCTCAACAGGATCCGTGTCCAGTCCGTTTGTGCCTAAAAACAGCTCCACTGCATCCGGATCAAAGCCGGTGGTATCTTTATAATACCCCCAGTCAAAGCTTTTGGTCTCCTCATTATAAAACGGATGTCTCTCCTCTGCGGGCTCTTCCATATCATAACCCTTATCACTGAGATAGTCAGCCGCTGAAAAGCCTCTCCTTGCTTCTGTCAGCGATCCTCCCACACCGCGGGTTCCCATGTAGATAATCTGATTGGCTGTCAGCGTATCCATTCGTTCATAGAAGGCGGTATTGCAGGACAGACTGTCTCCGATAGTCAGAAGGGAAAAGCCTTCCTTCAGGGCAGGCACAATCTTAAGCTCTGTAGACGCTTTTACCACCTGGGCTCCATTGTCGTCAAACACGGTAAAAATCAATGGATACGTACCTATCAGATCGTCTGTGCCGGTAACTGAAAATTTACGCTGCATATTTTTTCCTACCGCGCAGGTCCATTTTACGTTGTAGCTGGCAATCCGCTCTCCAAGAGAGGATATTTGATTGTTGTACAGCTCGATTGTCACTCCCGACGCCACATAAATTTCCTTTGGAAGAAATAGCTGTACACTTGAAAAGAGGCCTTCCTCATTCTCAACAACCCCTTTCGCCTCCAGCTTCTCATTCAGATACTTCACTTCATACTCTCTGGCCATCTCGTGGATAACCAGCACAACACCAAGAAAAATACAGCAGATCGTAAGAGCCAGAACCGTGCTCCGATATGCATTTCTTATGACCTTTTCCCGTTCAACTCTTTTCATGCTTCTCCTTTAACTAGAAACGCAGGGTAAAATCAGAATAATCCAATGAAAAGTTCGGATTATAATAGGGATCTCCGGCATCCAGCGCCGCCTTCCATTTTTCCCGGAAATGTGCGCATTCTTTTTCATACCGACGGAGCTTCTCTCCCTCCTCCATTCCTCTTGTTCTGGATTCATAATGATACAGCTCTGCAAATGGAGTAAAAATATTCAAATATCCCCTCTCCCTGATTTTCAGGCAGAAATCCACATCATTCAGTGAAATTGTAAAGGTTTCATCCAGGCCTCCCACCTCGTCATAGATACTCCGTTTTACAAGAAGGCAGGCGGCCGTCACTGCTGTGATATCCTGCGCATAGCACAGGCGGCCCATATAGCCGAGATGCTCCTTGGGCATTTTATAATGGGTATGCCCTGCAGAACGGTGGGCACCCAATCCGATCACCACTCCCGCATGCTGGATGGTATTGTTATCATAATACAGCTTTGCCCCAACTGCCCCCACATCCGCGCGCTGGGCATACATCAGCATCTGCTCCATCCAGTCAGGTGTGATAACCTCTGTGTCATTGTTCAGGAACAGCACATATTCGCCCTTTGCAAAAGTCACGCCATAGTTATTTATTTTGGAATAATTAAATTCCTCCCTATAGGTGGCCACCTGTACCTGGGGAATTTTTTCCAGTTCTTGATAGTAATTAAAAATACTCTGTTCCGTGCTGTTATTCTCAATTACAATGATCTCAAAATTCCGGTAAGTGGATTTATCCAGAATCGAGCTGACACACCGCTTTAAATCTGTCTTATGATCCTTATTGGGAATCACAATACTGATCAGCGGATTTCCTTTAATCGGATATTTTATCTGAAAAATAGTCGGAAACGCGCGGGTACTCTCCACCTGCACCTCCATGCCGTAATAATTCTTTATATGGTCATGAACTGCGCGCTTCGCCGCATCGATTGCATAAGTCTTGGCATTGATATCCGCCGCCACCGAATTGGGATGAGAACGCCAATAATAAAGAATTTTCGGAATATGCTGTACATTCTCTGCCTCCTCTGTCAGACGCAGAATCATATCATGGTCCTGACTTCCGTCGTATTCCGGACGGAACAGACCGGTCTTATCCAGAAGCTTTGCGTCAAATATGGAAAAATGACAGATGTAATTATTGGCCCTCAGATTATCCGGAGAATAGTCCGGCTTAAAGTGAAGGACAATCAGATCATCCATGTTCGGGGATGTAAATGTAGCTTCATCCGTGTAGACATAATCCGCGTCCTTTTCGCAGATGACCTTCATACATTCAAAAAGCAGGCTTGGGTGCATCACATCATCATGGTCAAAAAGACCGATATAATCTCCGGTCGCCATAGAAATGCACATATTGGTATTGCCGGAGATACCCAGGTTTTTCTCAAGCTTTTTATAGACAATCCTGCCGTCCGCCTTCCCATACTCACCGCATATCCGGCCTACATCCGTATGCTTGTCATCACTTCCGTCTGCCAGACAAAGCTCCCAGTTTCTGTAGGTCTGAGCCAGCACCGAATCAATCATCTCCCGCAGAAATTTTTCCGGAGTGTTATAGAGCGGCACAAGAATGCTGATCTTAATGCTTCTGGAAAATACGGTCGATTCCTCCATTTTCCTTCTGGCCTCGTCCGGAAAGCTCTTCGTCCCGAAATCCACCCGCTTGGAGGCTTCCCCCCTCTTCTGCTTCCAGCGCCTGTACATACCTCTGAAGCCGCCGTAATGGACATAGGCATTCTTTATACGCAGAAAAAAATGGACAATAACCCTGAGAGGCTTGCTTGCTTTCCAGTACCAGGTATTTCTCACCCGGTCAAAACGTTTATCTCTGTGTGCAGGCAGCTCTGCCTGCTTTTGTTCTTTGCTCATGATGTAATCCCTCTATACCTATAATCGTGAACGTGGTTCCTTCCGTCTGCCCGTCAGCTCCGGAATCTCCCTTTTAGTTTTTTCAGTAGCCGAAAGAGTCTGCTCTGATAGATTCGTTCCGCGGCTCTCACCCGGTTCAGAAGATTCATACACGCATACGCGGTATCCGGACAGAGCAACTCTACAGTAAATTCCCCATAAATCCTTCCTGTCCCCTCCACAAGCTGTGGCACCGTAATCTGGGGGTCCGTCGTCGTATACAGGATTTCCTGCTCTTCCAGTTCCCGTCCGTTGTGCACATAGTCAAGAGGATAAGCTCCTCCAAGCTCTCCCAGCAGTCTTTTTACCTTTACCAGGCAGGTTTTCTCCGCCGGGTCCAGCCGAAGGGCGCGCACCCCTTCCGGGAGCAGAAGCTCCAGATGAATCACACCCTGTTTATCCGGCTCCGTATCGATCCAGTAGCTGTCCGCCTCGGAAAACCCTCTGCCTGTGTCTATATAGACCTGCATCCGGTTTTTCCGGGCTTCCCTCACCATCTGTCCGAGAGGAATGGTCCGGCCGGCCGTTGCCAGATACCCGGCCCCGATTGTCACCGTCCCGCCCAGAAGCCAGAGCTGAAAATGATGCTCCATTTCCTCAAACAGCTCCTCCTCCTCCGGGGAAATTCCAAGCTGGGCCATCAGCCCCAGATTCCGGATATCCTCCCTGCTGTGCAGATAAAGCGATACGGCTCTCCAGAGCAGATATTCCACAGGCACCTGTACCGGGAAGGTCCACTCATAATCAATTATCTGGATACCCTCCTCTGTCTCCATAAGATTGCCGAAGATCCAGTCCAGATTGTTTACTTCCGCTCCTCTGTAAGCCCTTGTAAATGACGGGCTGCCGAACATCTCCACAAATTTCCCGCTCTTTTTAAAAGACTTCAGCTCCGGTTCCAATGTCTCTGTCAGCAGCCTTTTAAATGCCAGAAGCTCTGCCGATAATCCTGCATAATCCTTTTGCCCCCGCAGCTCGTCCAGTCTCGCCTCATAGGTTCTTCCGTGTAAAAATTCAAAATATGCCATGCCGTTTTTCAGCTCGCAGCGATTGACGCGGATTCCGTTTCTTTCATACAGTCCGCTCAGGGCCTGCTCCCGGCGCTTCAGCTCCCGTATATGCTCCTTTGCTTCCTCCGACACCGGAACCTTCCGAACCTTATTTTCCCGGAGTCCTTTTATGATATCCGTCCGGATCTGAAAGCGCTCTGCCCGGTCATTGGAGTATTTTGTAAAAATTAACGGCTCCCTTGGCTTTTGCCCTGTGACGCACAGAAAACAGTTGGAAAATTCGGGGAAACGTCCGTCTGCAATCAACCGATCAAACACCTTCTCTTCGTCGAACAGCAGCAGCCGCTCCCCTTCAAAATTCCGGAGATTCTGGTTCAGCTCCCCGGCCTTTGGAAGCCACTCATCCGAATAAACCGCCATAGGAAACCACCGCTCCGGATAGGGATAGTAAAAGGTCGCGTCCCCGCAGCCGCTGCTCTCCAGAATCTGTTCCAGCTCCCGTTTGGAAAAGGTCGTTCCGCGGCCCTCCAGGCTGTCAAAATACCGTCCGGTATGGGGTTCCATTGCCCCGGCCCAGTACTTTAACCCGAATCGGTTATCTGCCGCCAGTACCAGATGTCCTCCTGTTCTTAAATATTTCTTCAGTCTCCGGACCGCCTCCGCCTGAGGACAGTCCCCTCCGAAATATTTTCCGGCGTCGGAAAGTATCCCCGGCGCCACAATCCAGTCATAGGACTGATCCAGTCTCTGAAGCTGCTCCCAGGGGCTGCCTGCATACACTTCCAGATTGCCCGCCTGCATATATCTTCTGGCCAGTATCCTGCTGCGGCTGATGCTCTCCTCCACGCAGATCACCCGGTCCGCCTTCGTTAGAAACCCTCCTGTCAGCTGTCCGCTGTCAGAGCCGAACTCCAGTACCGTATCCTCCTTTCGGATCGGCAGCCATTCTGTCAGATTTGCACGAAGCCTTGACAGATGATAAAGCACAGGCCAGGAAACTTTGGCTTCCCGGCTGCAGTCATATTCTGCTTCCACCAGCCTCCGGATTTTCTCATCTTCCGCCCGCACGTTCTCCAGCTTATCCGCCCCGTCCTCATATGTGACTGTAACCCTTCCAAATCGTTCCTGCATTCGGATATCATCCTCCTGTCCTTCTAATCTATGGGCCAAACATCCTTCTTTCCTGTCTCATAAGCTGCCGGTTCTCATCCGTTCTCAACGGTAATCACCGTATTCATATCATAAAATCCCACCGTATCCTTATCCGACAGAACGGTCATTCCCACCAAATCATAAAGCCTGTGGTACACCTTAAACTCATCCCCTTCATACCCGGTGCAGCCAAGGGAGATCAGATAATCGCCGCCCTGCAGATCAATCCGCTGCGTATAGGTGACAATCCTTGTCTCGCCTGCCTCCACAGTTCCTGTCTCCACCCGTTCAAACATACTGTTGGTCCCGGTAATATCTGTCCCCTGTTTGTTCCGGATAGTAATTGTAAAGATGGGGTTTTTTACCTGTCTGTGAAAAATCAGCTTTGCCTTAATCCGGCAGGCAGAACCCTTCTCGATAATATTAGAAAACTGCCCGTACTGATCAATAATACAGAAGTCCACAATCTCAGCCTGCTTCTCTCCATAATCAAGAAGGGCCGGATTTACCTCAAAGTGATCCTTCCACGCTTTTCCTTCCTCTGTATGTTTATTAATATCACTCCTGCCGCTCACATCCTCCAGCGTCTCTTCATCCAGTTGATGTACAAGCAGCTTCTTATACATATTAACCATATCCTTCGGAGAACCCTCCGCCAGCTTCACACCCTTGTTCAGAAGAATCACCCGATCGCAGTATTTCGCAATGCTGGTCAGGTCGTGGCTGACAAACAGAATCGTCTTTCCCATTTTCTTGAATTCCTCGAATTTATGATAGCATTTTGCCTGAAAAAATACATCGCCCACTGACAGCGCTTCATCCACGATCAGAATCTCCGGATCAATATTAATGGCAACGGCAAAGGCCAGACGTACAAACATCCCGCTGGAATAGGTTTTTACCGGCTGATGGATAAACTCCCCGATATCCGCAAAATCCAGAATATCCTGCAGACGGCTGCTGATCTCTTCCTCGGAAAAGCCCAGCATAGTGCCGTTCAGATATACATTTTCCAGTCCGGTGTACTCCATATTAAAGCCTGCCCCCAGTTCCAGAAGGGCGGAAATACGTCCGTTAATCTCCATATCACCGCTGGTGGCATTCAGAACGCCGGTAATAATTTTAAGAATCGTGGACTTGCCGGAGCCGTTGACCCCAATGATGCCTACGGTCTCTCCCTGACGGATACTCATGCTCACATCTCTGAGTGCGTAGTGCTCACTGTAGCATTTTTTTCTTGTCAGCCCCAGGGAGTCCTTAAGTCTGTCCCGATTCCTGTTATATAATTTATATATTTTTGTAATATGCTCTAATTTGATTGCCTCGCTGCCCATAGACACTCCTATAAATACCTCTTACCTGTCATTTCACGGTATATCCGCCCTTTTATCATTCTCCTGAGCCGCCCAAAGCTAGAGCACATCCGCAAAATGTACCTTCAGCCGGCTGAATACATGGCTTCCGGCCGCCCAGACCAGAGCCGTGATTCCCCAGAAATAAAAATTCATCCATCCCAGCTGCGCAACAGAACCGGTCCGAAACAACGCCGCACGATAACCATATACAATGTAGCACAGCGGATTCAGCTTCAGTATTGCCAGAAACGGATACTTTGCCAGAAGGTCCTCCAAAGACCACATAATCGGTGTCATCCAGATACCTACCTGTAAAAAAATATTGATAATCTGGCTTAGATCTCTGAAGAACACAACGAGAGAGCTGGTCAGCATACACAGTCCGGTAACAAATATCATCAGACTGGCGCTGAAATAGACGACCTTAAGCGTATGAACCCCCGGCCAGTATCCGTACAGCGCAAACAAAAGCACCATAAACAACACAAAAAAGCCATGAATAAACAGTGCAGCCGTCGTCTTCACCAGCGGAAGAATGTCAATATTAAACACAACCTTCTTTACCAGATAGTTATATTCCAGCAATGCGTTCGTCCCGTTGCTTAAGCTTTCGGAAAAGTAAAACCACGGCACAATACCGCTCACCAGCCACAGAACAAAAGGAACCTGGATCCCCTGCTTTAATTCCGCCGTGGCGTTATTCAGACCAATCTGAAATACAAACCAGTACACCAGCACAATCACGACCGGCTGGATCATGGCCCATACCACACCAAAATAGGAGCCCGCATACCGGGTCTTAAAATCATTTCTGGAAAGCTTCCAGATCAGTCTGCGGCTTTTCCAAAAGTCTCTAAACATATGAACCATATGGGTTCTCCTTACCTTCTCAGTTCTTCGATACCGCCCCACTTCTGATCCTTCTCGGAGATAATCAGCTCCATCCCCTCCGGAACAGGCCATTCCACACCAATTTTCGGATCATTCCACATCATGCCGCCTTCGTCGTTAGGATGATAAAAATCCGTACATTTATAGACAAATTCCGCATAATCAGAAAGTACCAGAAAGCCGTGGGCGAAATTTTTAGGAATAAAAAACTGCTTCTTATTTTCCGCAGACAGTACCGTACCGTACCATTCTCCATAGGTTTCGGAACCCGGACGCAGATCCACCGCCACATCAAATACCTCTCCGCTGACCACGCGCACCAGCTTGTCCTGAGGATAATGAATCTGAAAATGCAGTCCCCGCAGCACTCCTTTTTTGGAACAGGACTGATTGTCCTGTACAAAATTCATATCAAGCCCCGCCGCCGCATAATCTTTATAATTATAGGTTTCCATAAAGTAACCGCGTTCATCCCCAAACACCGCCGGAGTAATAATCTTCAGTCCCTCAATCCTGCAGGTCTCTACCGTAATCTTTCCCATCTTCTATATTCCTTCCTAAACTCAATCAATCCTACAGCCCGTTGGCTACCTCCACCAGATACTGCCCGTAAGCCGTTTTCATCAAAGGCCCGGCCAGCTTCAGAAGCTGTTCCTTATCAATAAATTTTCTCCGGTAAGCAATCTCTTCTATACAGGAAATATACAGCCCTTGTCTTTTCTGAAAAGCAGCCACAAAATCTGCAGCGTCCAAAAGCGCGTCATGATTCCCTGTATCCAGCCATGCAAATCCACGGCCAAGGGTTTCCACACGCAGAATGCCTCTTCTCAGATATTCATTGTTGATACTGGTGATCTCAATCTCTCCCCGCGCCGAAGGCTTTACATTCTTCGCAATCTCCACCACGTCATTGTCATAAAAATACAGCCCCGGCACTGCATAGTTGGATTTGGGATGCTCCGGCTTCTCCTCAATGGAAACTGCCATCCCGTTTTCATCAAATTCCACTACGCCGTATTCCCTCGGATCACGCACATAATAACCGAAAATCGTCGCTCCCTCTTCACGGGACGCCACCTGCTTAAGTACCTGGGAAAAGCTTTGTCCATAAAAAATATTGTCTCCCAGAATCAGAGCCACACAGTCCTTTCCAATAAAATCCGCGCCAATAATAAACGCGTCCGCAAGCCCCCTGGGCTGCTCCTGGACAGCATACTCAAATCTCATGCCAAGCTGGCCTCCGTCGCCTAACAGCTCCTCAAATACCGGCAGATCCCTTGGAGTGGAAATAATCAATATTTCCCGGATACCTGCCAGCATCAGAATGGAAAGCGGATAATAAATCATCGGTTTGTCATAAACCGGCATAATCTGTTTGGATACAGCCTTGGTAAGCGGATACAGTCTTGTACCGGAGCCGCCTGCTAAAATAATACCTTTCATTGCAAAAATCCTCCTTATTATTCTCCCTTTATGGCGCGCAACAGCAAATCACAGTCCGTCAGAAAATTTCTGGCAAATAAAAAGTAAAGCTGTCCGCCGATTTCTTTTACTTCATAGAGCCTCACTGCCTGATTATCCGGCACCGCAGACCGCTGATAAATCCGGACTGGTTCAAAATCCGGCGTATAATCCGCATAATAAACAGACGCGCCCTGATAGCTCTCTCCCACACAGGCATAATCACTGCTCACATAAAGCCTCCAGCCCGTCTCTGTCCGTTCACAGCCTGCCATCTCATTATCTGCTCCGGCGGGAAGCAGCTCCTTTGCTTCGCTCCATGTCTCTCCTCTGTCCCTGGAGATCATCACACAGATGGCTGACGGCCCTTTGTCATATTCCTCTCTCTCAAAAAAATAATAGAGTACGCCGTCCGTATAACGGATATCCCCGTCCTCCAGATTCTTTCTGAGACTGATGATGTCTGTCACAAACTCCCAGTCCTCCAGATTTTCGGAACGGTATAATTTTACCGTATAAAGGCCATTATCTCCCTCCGGTTCCGGATTATTGATCGTCCCGTCAATGGTTGTATGGGTCAGAAGCCAGTCGTCCCCTGCTCTCACAATAATCGGATCAATGGCCAAAGTATCCGTTACGAGCGCCGTATGATCCTCCTGTATTTCATAATTTTCGGACAGACGCAGAATATGAGTTTCATTGGCATGGTTGCTGTAAGCAACTACGTGCTCCCCGTCCTGTGCGTAAATCCAGGACGCAGACAGGCCGTCAAGCTTGCTTACTGTCTCCCCTTCCAGATTCAGGATGCAGATTCCTTCCTCCACACTGGTAATAATCTTATCTCCCAGAAATTTGGCGTCCGCATTATGGAACCTGGAAAGGGTAAAGCCATTCTCCTCTGTTCCCGTACGTCCGAAGATAAATGCCAGACCGCTCAGCAGTATTCCCAGCACAGGAACCCACAGTTGTTTCTTCATACTGTTTCCTCAATGAATGCAAAGGGGCAGTACCCTCAGATACTGCCGGTTTTCTGCTTATTGATACATCTCCTCGTAATATTTCTGATAATCCCCGCTGGTCACATTTTTCATCCATTCCTCGTTTTCAAAAAACCATTGAATGGTCTTTCTGATTCCCTCCTCAAACATTGTCTCAGGATACCAGCCGATCTCAGACTTAATCTTATCCGGTGCAATCGCGTACCTGCGATCATGACCCTTTCGATCCGTCACATACGTAATCAGCTTTTCACTGACCAGAGCCTTTCTTGGATCCTCGTCCGGAAGCATATCCCGCAGGGTGTCCAAAATAATATGAATAATCTGAATATTCTGTTTTTCATTGTGCCCGCCGATATTATAGCGTTCGCCCAGCCGTCCTTTTTCCTGTACCATATCAATGGCCTTGGCATGATCATCCACATACAGCCAGTCGCGCACATTTTTGCCGTCGCCGTATACCGGAAGCTGCCTGCCGTGCAGCGCATTGTTGATAACAAGCGGAATTAATTTTTCCGGAAACTGGAACGGTCCATAATTATTGCTGCAGCTTGTAATATTGCACGGGAATTTGTAGGTGTCAAAATATGCCTTTGTCAGCATATCCCCGGACGCCTTGCTGGCCGAATAGGGGCTGTGCGGAGAAAACGGGGTGGTCTCATAGAAATACGTATCTCCGTCATCCAGAGAACCGTACACCTCGTCTGTGGATACATACAAAAACTTCTTGTCCTCTTTGTAGCTGCCGTCCGGCAGCTCCCATGCCGCCCTGGCTGCATTCAGCATGACCAGAGTTCCCAGTACATTCGTCTTTACGAATACATCCGGGTCCTTGATGCTTCGGTCCACATGGCTCTCTGCCGCAAAATGGACAACGCGGTCAATGTCATTCTCTTCAAAAATCTTTGCAACGGTCTTACTGTCACAGATATCTGCTTTTATAAATGTATAATTGGATCTCTTCTCTACATCCTTTAAATTTTCCAGGTTTCCCGCATAGGTCAGACAGTCCACATTAATAATGCGGATATCGTCGCCGTATTTACGGAACATATAATGAATGTAGTTGGAACCAATGAATCCTGCTCCTCCGGTTACGAGATAGGTTCTCATAAAATGTCCTCCATGAAATCGTATTCTTTCCAGTTTTTTGCTTTACATTTTGGTTGATTATATCATTATTACAAACTTATTACAAGTGGTGTTCCGTTTCCGCATCCGTTTACATTTCCTCAGGCACATGATATATTTAACACATCAAATTATCCGGAGGATCGTATGATTATGAAACAATTTTATAACAGCCTGCTTGGACTGGCTGAAAAATATTACTGGATATTCTTTATTATACTGTCCGCCGTAACAGGTTTTTTATGCTTCCGCTGTCTTGGGATCGGCGCCATTGATTCCTGGGATGAGGCGCGGCACGGCATTTCCGCCTATGAAATGATCCAGAGCGGAAACTATCTGGTCAATACCTTTGCAGGGGAGACAGATTACTGGAATGTAAAGCCGCCTCTTTCCTTTCTGACCGTTGCGGCGGGCTTTTTCCTGTTCGGCTATACGGCAGTAGGATTACGGTTTTTCTCCGCGCTGGCCTACCTGCTGACGACCGTCTGCACCGGAATATTTGCCAGACGCTACGGAAGGCTGGCATCTCTTCTGTCCATGGCATTTTTAACGGCCAATTATTTTCCGTTCAAAGCTCATCTGGCCCGCGCGGGGGATGCGGACAGCCTGTATCTTCTGCTGTTTACCTCCGCCATGCTCGCCATGCTGAAAATCCGGGAAAACCAGCGCTGGCTCTGTCTCTGCGGATTATGCTTTTCCCTGGCATTTTTAACAAAAAGCTTCCATGCCCTTATGATTGCCGCTGTAGGAGGACTGTTCCTTCTGATATCCGGGGAGCTCAAAAGACTGCGTCCCCGCATATGGGCGGGATTTCTCGCCTCCTCCTTTCTTCCCATCCTGATTTGGGGCATTCTGCGTTTTCAGTATGACGGGACCGCCTTTTTTCTTAAAATGTATGAGGCGGACATCGCCGGACGGACAGCTTCAGGCGGGCTGGAAGGACATGGTCTCCCCTTCGGCTTCTATCTGGACTCTGTTTTCTGGAACTTTCATTATATATACGGCTTCCTGAGTCTGATTGTCCTTCTCGGCATCCTTTTCCTGCTGATCCGCCCTCTTCGGAAACCGGATACTCCTATGCCGGACACAGACCTTGCAGGAATCCTTTTATGGCTTTTCCTGCCCCTGGCTGCTTTCTCACTGGTATCTACAAAGCTGATGTGGTATGTATATCCCTGCATTGTCCCTCTCTGTCTGCTTGCCGCCGCTTTTCTTTCTCATTTTCTGAAATCGCCGGGAATTCCCGGATGGCTGCTGCTTTTCAGCCTTGCGGCGGTCAGCGGGGGCACAGCAAAATTTGTCCTGGCAAATTATATGGACAATGTGCGCGGCGCCTGCTCCAATGCTCTTCAAACCTTTGTGATGGAGCAGTTCAGCCGTGAAGATGCCCTGGCAGGCTCTTTCGTCTATCTGGATGCCTACGATCCGTTCCTCTATGCCAATACTACCGACTGGGAGCAGAATATGCGCCTGCTGGGTATGCTGGAAGGAGATCTGAACTGTAAGGACGGAGGCGCGGAGGCATTTTTATCCGCCCGGGAAGGCAGCCTTCTGATTCTGTCCATCCCGTTTCTGGAGGATTATCCGGAGCTGAAGTCATACGAGTTTGTGGCGGACAACGGACAGTATCTTTTAATAAAAAAATAAAAACCATTGACTTTCTTACGGGACTGGTTTTATAATCCGGATCAGAACTGACAACTATGATCGTATTTAAGAAAGGAGGACAATTATGACATATAATAACCAGTTTTCAAATGTAACCACTCTTATTACACTCTGCAGAGGTCTGATTGTCCCGCTTTTCATCGGATAATCACAAAAGAGCCTCCGGTTTCTTTTGACATCCTTCTGCAGTCTCACAAGGATTTTTATGCCTTCCTGACAGAAAGGATTTTTTATGAAAGAAATAAACGGCAGCTGTACATCTGCAAAAATTCTCACAGATTCCATAGACTCCTATGCACTGGCGCAGGTTCAGATGATCTGCGACCAGGAAAGCGCCCGGGGCAGCCGCATCCGTATCATGCCCGACGTTCATCCGGGAAAGGTCGGTCCTGTCGGCCTTACTATGACCTTTGATAAACGGGTGCTTCCTGCTCTGGTCGGTATTGATATCGGCTGCGGCATGACCTGTGCTGTTTTAAATACCAGAAAAATAGAATACCAGAGGCTGGATACAGTGATCCGGGAACAGATTCCATGCGGTATGTCCATCCGCCGCACCCCTCACGAACGCGGAGCGAATTTTCCGTATGAGACGCTGGAGTGTGCGGAGCATATTCAGCTGGAAAAGACCATGTGCAGCATCGGCACCCTGGGAGGCGGCAATCATTTTATCGAGATTGACCGCTCGGGGGACGGCACATTTTATCTGGTGATCCATTCCGGAAGCCGCAGACTTGGAAAAGAGATGGCGGAGCACTACCTGCGCCTGGGACAGAAGGAACTAAAAGCCAGAGGACTGTCCGTCCCCTGTCCCCTTACCTGGCTGGACGGAGAGCTTATGGAAGATTACCTTCACGACCTTGCCGTTGTGCAGAATTTTGCAGAGCAGAATCGAACAGCAATTCTGGAGGTCTTATGCAAGTATATGAAATGGAAGCCTGATGACATATTCTCCTGTACTCATAATTATGTATCCCGGGAAAAAGAAGGATTTATACTCCGCAAGGGAGCCGTATCCGCCCGAAAGGGGGAACGTATCCTGATTCCCGTCAATATGAGGGACGGCATACTGCTGGCCGCAGGCCGGGGCAATCCGGACTGGAACTATTCCGCTCCCCACGGCTCCGGGCGTCTGTTGAAACGGGAGGACGTGGCAAAGCATTATACTGTCTCCCAGTTCAAATCAGAAATGAAGGGAATCCACTGCGCCTGCATCGGAAAAGACACTCTGGACGAAGCTCCCTTTGCCTATCGGAATATAAACGATATTATGGAAAAAATTGCGGAAACCGCAGATATTCTGGACATTTTAAAGCCTGTGTACAACTATAAGGCCGGCAGCAGGCAGAAATAAAAAGGCTGTTATTTTATATTTCCGGTCTCCGGAGGCAGAAATCCTGCCCCGGAGACTAAAATCAAATTTTTTATTTCGCCATCTCAAAAATTTTTACAATATCCTCTTTATGGAGCGTCTTGAAAAATCCAATCTGCCCTCCTCCTGCGGCAACACATTTATCCGCCATTTCTTCAATCTGCGCGTCTGAGGGCATAACTCCCAGTTCATGAAGACTGACAGGCATTCCGATCCTGCGGCACCAGTTTTCCCAGGCTTCAATACCCTTTTGAGCCGTATATTCCGCATCGCAGAAGCGCTGTTCCACATGGAACACTCTCACTCCGAACTGAGCAAACCTTTCAGGATTTGTACTGCACACATATCTGGCCCAGCTTCCCCAGATCGCGCAGAGTCCGGCGCCGTGGGCCACATCAAACATACCGCCCAGCTCATGTTCCATTTTATGGGAAGCAAAGTCAGAAACCCGTCCGGTTCCGGTAAGCCCGTTATGAGAAAGACTTCCCGCCCACATCAGAGTGGCGCGGGCCTCATAATTATCCGGCTCCTTTACCGCGGTCAGGGCAGCCTCCCGGACAGCTACCAGAAGTCCCTCCGCCATACGGTCAATCAAATCTGTATCTGTTGCGGAAGGGGTAAAATAACGTTCCATAGAATGCATCATAATGTCGGCTGCGCCGCTTGCGGTCTGATAGGCCGGAAGCGTATAGGTCAGCTCCGGATTCATAATTGCAAATTTAGGGCGGGCACAGTCATGATTATAAGAGCGCTTCAGCATACCGTCCTCAATGGTAATGACCATGGAATTGGACGTTTCAGAGCCTGCTGCCGCAATCGTCGGAATGCATCCGACAGGAGCAATTTTATCAGTGGCGGTCTTTCCCAGAAGAAGCTCCTCCAGTTCAAAATCGTTTACCAGACCATATCCGATTCCTTTCGCCGAATCAATGACACTTCCTCCCCCAACCGGAAGCAGAAAATCAACGCCTTCCTCCTTACAAAGACGAATTCCTTCTTTTACAAGCTTCAGCCTGGGATTAGGAACCACACCCTTCAGATCAATATATTCCAGGCCTGCATCCGTAAGACCCTGGTGAATCCGATCCAAAATGCCGCTTTTCTGAAGATGATTTCCGGCCCCAAAATGAACCAGCACCTTATGTCCGCCCAAAGCTTTAATCTCTTTTCCGGCTTCCATTTCTCTGCCTCTTCCAAAGATCACCTTTGTAGGATTATAAAACTCAAAATTAATCATCTCAAACTTCTCCTTTTTATGCCTTTGTTTGTTTTTATGCTTTCCATTATAAAATACAGCTTCTTAAATGAATAATTGTTTCATTACACCAGCTTAGTGCAAACCAGTTTCTTTTCCTTCGGCCTTTCCCTTCGGACAATCACTAATCATGCTTTAAACAAATCATACCACAGTAATTATGGATAAATAATAGTAAAAATGCACAGAACATGATAGGATGTCGCTAATTAAAAAGGCGACTTTACTAATTTTTTCACTAATACCGGACACTAAAGTGAAATTTATTGATTTGTAAAACAGATTCCTGTAAGGATATAATAAGCCCAAGCAATGGGGGAAAAGGCGGTCGGTACAGATGACACGAGAGAGACAAATTTTAAACTTGCTCTTTAAAAATGACCAGAAGTTCACCACAAATCAAATTGCAGCGCAGTTAAATGTAAGCACCAGAACAGTCAAGACAGACATTAAAAGACTGAATGAAGAGCTGGAAAAGCACTCCTGCAGTATACAGACAAAACAGGGTGTCGGTCTCTGGCTGGACTATGATGAAGAGGGAGAACGGTTCATACGATCCATTTTGTATGAGGATCAGGAGTCCTCTCTGATTATAGCTCCGGAAGTAAGAAGATATTATTTGGCAACCGAATTGCTTCTTCAAAATGGATACACCTCCATGGAAGCTCTGGCCAATCAGTTCTATGTAAGCAAAGGCACTGTGGTAAATGATTTTAACGAGCTGGAATCATTCTGGGAAAAATTCGGACTTACCTTTATCAAAAAGGTAAAATATGGAATTTGTGTGGAAGGATCTGAAATGCAGATTCGCCTTGCCCTTACACATTGTCTCAAAAAAGCCGGAGTCAAAAATGAGAGAATATCCAGGCAGAGAATCCAGCCGCTCTTAAAAAAGACCGATTTGAACAGAATAAAAGAAATTATTCAGCGGACTGAGGAACGCTTTCAATATGTGCTGACGGATATATCCTTTGACGAATTTATGATTCAATTATCTGTTATGGGAGAACGTCTGACCAGAGGGTACACAATGGAAGCCGGCGATGAATTTTCCGGGAAAGACAGGGAACGCAGGACAGACTTTGTACTCAGCTATCTTCTGGAGCAGATGGAAGAACTGATGAATATGGAGTTTCCAAAGGAGGAAGCAGATTATGTAAAAACCTGCATGATGGGACTGCGCTACCATGTCCCCATGCTCCGGGACAAAAGCAGGGAGCAGCTCCATAAGCGTTCTCCTGAGATGTTTGACTATATGATGGAAATTATCCGAATCGTTGACAGGCAGTACGGTCTTGACCTGGAGGCAGATGAAGAGCTGATCTGTGCCCTGTTTACCCATCTGGAATGCATGGTTTACCGAATCCGCAGTAAGATGTACCTTTCCAACCCCATACTGGATTCCGTTAAACGGGAAATGTTTTATGAATATGAGATTGCTTCGGATTTTGTATCCAAATTTGAACGCAGGTTTAAGATTAAGGCGACAGAAAATGAAATAGGATATGTTGCTTTCCATATCGGAACTGCCATCGAGAGAATCCGGCAGAGAAAAAAAGAAAACTTACAGGTGGCAATCGTCTGTATGACAGGAATCGGAACCTCACAGTTCATTTCCACGAAATTGAAACGTTTATTTCCGGAGCTGGAGATCACAGGAATTATATCCGGAAACCAGGCGGAGCTTTTGGAACCGGACACACAGGATTTTGTAATCTCAACAATTCCGATTACCCTTGAGGGCATCCGGATCGTCCATGTTTCTCCGGTTCTGAGTGAAGCAGACGTACAGAAAATACAAAAGTATCTCATAAAACATAAGAACCTGGAGGAAGGCACAAAAACATCCTACTTTTATCTTCAGAGATATATCCATGAAGAGATTTCTATTTTGAACTGCGACCTGAAATCAATGGAAGAGATTATTCAGCTTTTAGGAAACCGCATGAACCGGGAGGGCTATGTGGATGAAGGCTTTGTGGAGTCTGTGCTGGACAGGGAAAGACTTTCCGGAACTGCCATAGGAAGCCTGGTGGCAATCCCTCATGCATTTACAGGCCACATTCTGAAACAGGGAATTGGTCTTATGACACTGCAAAAGCCTGTCTTATGGGGGGATAAAAAAGTACAGCTCATATTTATGCTGTCTCTGGAGGCGAAGGAGGATACCAATTTTCAGGGAATTTTTAATGAACTTCTGGAAATCACCAAAAATATGAAAACAATTGAGCAGATTATTAAAACCAAAAAATTCCGGGAATTGACTTTTATAAAGAAATAATTGTAACAAAAGGAGAGGAAAAAATGAATATTGCAGAAATGGTTGATAAAAGGCTGATAAGCTTTGACCTGGATGCCGGGAACAAGGAGGAGGTGTTTAAAAGCCTTGCAAAAATGATGTATGAAGCAGGTAAGGTGACCAGTGAAGAGGAGTATATGAAGGGACTGTACGAAAGGGAACGCGAAGGCTGTACAGGAATGGGAAACGGGATTGCCATGCCCCACTGTAAATCAGACTGTGTAAAAGCCGCGGCCTTCACCCTGGTAAAGCTGAAACATCCGATAGAATGGGAATCCTATGACGACCAGCCGGTAGACTACATTATCATGCTGGCGGCGCCCAATACATCCGATAACATTCATCTGAAAATGCTCTCGGCGCTGGCCGTAAACCTGATGGATGACGATTTCCGGAACGGACTGAAAGATGCAACTGACTTTGGTCAGATCATTCATATATTTAAAAACAAAAAGGAGGAAGAGTAAACATGTATCTTGTAGCAGTATGTAGTTGTCCGGTTGGAATTGCCCATACTTATATGGCTGCGGCAAACCTGAAAAAAGCGGCAAAGAAAAAAGGCATTGAGATTAAAGTGGAAACACAGGGGGCCCAGGGGGTGGAGGATGAGATTACCCAGGAAGACCTGAAAAGAGCGGACGGAGCGATTATTGCCAGCGATGTGAAGATAAAGGGAATGAACCGTTTCGACGATGTTCCTACCATGAGCTTTAAAGTGAACGAACCTATCAAAAATGCAGAGGCAGTAATCGACGAATTAGTGGAGGCGTTAGGATAAAATGGCTGAAATACAGAGAAAAAACAAAAAAAGTACCGGAACAATTATTAAAGACGCGGTTATGACAGGAATCTCTTACATGATTCCGGTAATTGTGGGCGGCGGTGTAATCACTGCCTTGGCAAAGCTGATGGGCGGATACAATATCGGCGCGGATGCGGCCAATATGGAGAATCTGGCGCAGGTTATCTACACCATCGGAAACAATCTGTTTGGTTTTGCGGTTCCCTGTCTGGCAGCATTTATTGCATATGCCATTGCCGACAAGCCGGGTATCGCCCCGGGCTATGCAATGGGAGTGCTTGCCGGAACGATGAAGACAGGCTTTGTAGGCGGACTTGTAGGGGCGCTGCTTGTAGGCTATCTTGTACTGCAGATGAAAAAAATTCGTGTACCCAAAGCGCTTCAGGGTATTATGCCGATTATGTTTATCCCGGTTCTGACCACTCTTGTAGGCGGACTTTTAATGTGGTATATCATCGGCGTGCCCATTGCGTGGCTGATGAACATTGTAACCAGCTGGCTGACTGCGCTGAACAGCGGCTCCAGATTTGTTCTCGGCGCAGTTATCGGCGCAATGATCGCATTCGACAACGGAGGTCCCGTAAATAAGACAGCAGCGTTGTTTGTCAACGGCCTGAACGCGGACGGATTCTTTATTCCTACATCTGCAAAAATGTGTTCAGGAATGACTTCTCCGCTCGGAATTGCAATCGCCACTTTCCTTGGCGGCAAGAAAAAGTTTACAGACAATGAAAGAGAACAGGCCAAGTCCCTTTTAATCCTCTCCTGCTGCTATGTACAGGAAGGCGTTATTCCGTTCCAGTTAAAGGATCCGATCCGGCTGACCACCTGCATCTGTATCGGCGGAGCTATCACAGGAGGACTGTGTATGACCCTGGGCCTGGAATCCCCGGCTGTCCATGGAGGACTGTTTTCCGTAGCCATGACCTCCAATCCTCTTTTATTTATCGGACTTTGGATTCTTGGCGGATGTATTACCGGCGTACTGTACGCAATCGTTAAAAAGCCGCTTCCGGAGGGCTATGTGGACGACGACATGGATAACCCGCTGATCTAACTAAGGAGGACTCAAAATGTATGTTTCTATGAAAGAAATGCTCCTTCACGCGCACCGGAATCATTATGCGGTGATGGCAATTAACTGTGTTAATATGGAGCAGACAAAGGCAATTATCCAGGCCGCTGCCGAGGAGCATTCCCCAGTCATTATCAATATTTCACCAAGACAGATGAAGGCCCACGGACATGGAGATATTATGGCTCCCATGATTCGGAATATGGCACAGAAGGTTCCTGTACCAGTTGCGTTTAATCTGGATCACGGAGCATCCTATGAGGATATTGCCATGGCAATCAACTATGGCTTCTCCAGCGTTATGATTGATTCCTCCAGCTTTGCCTTTGAGGAAAACGTAAGAAGGACACAGCTCATCGCAAGCCTTGCCCATGGAATGGGACTTTCCTGCGAGGCGGAGCTTGGACATGTGGGACAGGCTGCCCAGGCAGATAATGACAAGGCAGACTTATATACAAATGTGGAACAGGCAAGGGAATTTGTAGACAGAACCGGCTGCGACTGTCTGGCAGTAGCCATCGGAACTGCCCATGGAAGCTATCCCGAAGGGTTTGTTCCAAAACTGGATTTTGAACGTCTAAAGGAGCTGAAGGCAAGGCTTGATATGCCGCTGGTACTCCATGGAGGGAGCGGTGCCGGAGAGGAAAATATTAAAAAGGTTGTGGCATACGGCATTAACAAGATCAATGTATGCACGGATCTGATGAAGCATGCCACAAAGGCCACCGCAAAAGCGCTGGAAGAAAATCCCGAAATTGATTACATGGATCTTTGCATAGAGGCCCAGAATGCCATGAAAGACTATATTAAAGCGTATATGAGAATTATCGGTTCCAGCGGACGTTATCTGTTTGACAAGGATCACGGACCGGAACTGGATTAATTGACAGGAGGATGCAATGTCTGTTTGGAGTGATGTGATTGCCGGCTTTGCGCTGATAGCAGGTACATACTGGCTGATAAAAACCGTCCATGACTGGCTCCGGTTCCGAAGAAGCGTGCAAAAAGAAATCTATTCCGGTTTTTTTGAATATGCATTTCGCCGCAAAAATTTAATGCGCCTGTCTGAAAGCTTTTATTTTAAAAACAGTTTTGGCAAGCACCGGATATTCTATCAGCTTGCGCAGGCTGAAAATCAAAAAGCTCCTCAGGCATATGTGCTGATTTTGCTTACCAGCGGGCTGTATATTTTAAATATTAAAAATCAGGGAGGAAAAATCACTGCCAGAAAGACAGGAGATTTTAAGCAGCATTACACAGAGAAGCATGGAGGAAAGGAATTACAGACAGAGCATCTTTACCTGTTGAAAAATCCTCTGGAAGAAAGCCGGTTCTTTGAGGAACGAATCCGGAAACGGCTGAAAAATTTCAGGATTCCCTATCAGTCTATTGTAGTATTCCCGGATCACTGCCAGCTGTCCTGGGACGGAGAAGCAGAAAAGGAGATTCCTGTCATCAAACGGGGGCAGCTTTTCGGACTGCTGGAAGCAGATTTTACGGAAGCTTTGGACAGTCTTACCGAGAGCCAGATAGACGAAATCTTTCATATATTGGCAGACGAATCCATTGCTTTGGAAAAAAACGGCTGAGCACAGAATACTGGAAAGAAGGTTATATCATGATTCAGGGCTATAAGGTATGGAACCAGCACACCACCCGGAAAATGGGAATGAGAACAATCGGAGAGCGGGAGATCTTCACATTCCTCGAAATGAAAAACAACTATTATGAAATACTGGAGGCTACTGCGGAACGATTTCCGGATAAGACGGCATTCTGCGATAATTGGAACCGGGAATATACTTACCGTCAGTTTCTCCGTCTGGTAGACCGCCTTGCCGGGTATCTGGAAAATATCGGAGTGAAAAGAGGGAGCCATGTGGGGCTCCTTCTCCACAACAGTATTGAATTTTGCGCAGCCTTTTACGCAATCTGTAAGGCGGGAGCCGTAACGGTTCCGTTTCCCAGCAAATACCGGGAGCCGGAGTTAAGGGCATTGATTGAAAAAGCAGACCTAAGCTTTTTATTATGTTCTGAAACCTTTGAGGAATGGATCCGCCGCTATGACGGAAAGGGAATCCGCATTGTATATTCCAGAAACGAGGAACATGAGATGGGATTCTCCTACTTAAAGCTTCCCGAAAGCTTAAGCGGAGGCTCCAAAGGTACTTTGACCGACGAGGCTGTCCTTATGTTTACATCCGGAACCACTTCAGCCAGCAAAGGCGTGGTTCTGAAAAATTATAATATCATTCATGCGGCTATGATTTATCACCGGATCTGCGGGATAACTCCCGAGGATAAAACGATTATTCCGGTTCCCATCTACCATATTACCGGTTTAATCGCACTTTTAGGATTATTCGTATATGCCGGAGGAACCATATATCTTTACAGAAGATATGACGCAAGGCGGATTCTGAAGTGCATCAGCCAGAACCATATCACTTTTATGCACGGCTCTCCTACCGTATTCGGGCTTTTGATGGATTGTCAGAAGGAATTCCCCGAACTCCCCTCTGTCCGGACCCTTCTTTGCGGCAGCAGCTATATGCCGGTTGAGAAAATGAAAAGGCTGCATAAATGGATGCCCGGAATGAAGCTTATGACCGTATTCGGAATGACTGAGACAGCCAGTCCGGGAACTCTTTTTCCCTATGACGCTCCTACCAGTATCTATCCATCCTCTGCCGGAAAGCCCATACCGGGAATGGATCTGAAAATTGTGGATGAAAACGGAGCAGAGCTTCCGGCCGGACAGATTGGTTCCGTAATGGTCAGGGGAGCGAATATTACAGAATATTATTATAAACAGAGTTCTCCGCTCATAACCGAAGACGGCTGGCTGGATACCGGCGATATGGGATACGCCAACGAGGATGATTACATATTCTTTGTGGACAGAAAAAAAGATATGATCAACCGGGGCGGGGAAAAGATCTGGTGTACGGATGTGGAAGAAGAACTGATGTCCATAGAAGGCATTGAGGATGCGGCGGTCGTGGGAATTCCCAGTGAAAAATACGGGGAGGCAGCGGCGGCAGTCGTTGTCCTTGACAGCAATGCAGCGATGGATCAGGAGGAAATACGTAAAAAGCTGCGGAAAAAAATGGCAGGCTATAAGATTCCCGAAAAAATTCTGTTCCTTTCCCAAATACCTAAAACACCGGGCATGAAGGTGGATAAACAATATATTCGTACAATGTTCAGGTAGGAGGAAAATATGTTAAAAGCAAATTTTATCACCGCTGAAGAGGCGGCTGAAAAAATCCAGGACGGTTCCACACTTTGTACTATCGGGATGACTCTCGTAAGCGCCAGCGAGTCTGTTTTAAAGGCAATAGAGTGCCGCTTTGAGGCCTGCAGTCATCCTTCAAATATCACATTGGTGCATTCCTGCGGGCAGAGCGACCGGAAAAACGGAATCCAGCATCTGGCCCACGAAGGCCTGGTAAAAAGGATTGTAGGCTCCCACTGGGGACTTCAGCCCAAATGGATGGAAATGATCGCAGGCAATAAGGTGGAAGCATACTGTCTTCCCCAGGGTCAGATTGCGCAGCTTTACCGGAGCATGGCCTGCGGACTTCCCGGAAAGATGTCCAAGGTAGGGCTGGGAACCTTTATTGATCCCCGAATCGAGGGCGGCAAGATGAATGACCGCACCAGACCGCTGGCAGATATTGTGGATATTATAGACTATAATCATGAGGAATATATGTTTTACAAAGAAATTCCTCTGGATACGGTTCTGATCCGGGGTACGGTATGCGACGAAATGGGAAATCTGACCACCACCGAGGAAGCTATGAAGCTGGAAGTGCTTCCTGCCGTGCTTGCGGCAAAACGGTACGGCGGACAGGTGATTGCCCAGGTAAAACAGGTGGTGCAGACAGGTACAATAAACCCTAAGGATGTAACAGTTCCCGGTGTGTTTATTGACCATATCGTCGTCTGCGGCAATCCCGAGGAGGATCACCGCCAGACCTCCTCATGGTATTTTGATCCGTCCTACTGCGGACAAATCCGCGTCCCCCGGGGCAATATAGCGCCTGCCCCTTTTAATGAGCGTAAATTTATTGCCCGGAGAGGAACCCAGGAGCTCTATCGGGGGGCCGTGATCAATCTTGGAACCGGTATCCCGAACGATATGGTGGGAAAGGTATGCAACGAGGAAGGCGTTTCGGATGATATTATGATTACCGTAGAGTCCGGAATTTACGGCGGCGTGCAGGCAGGAGGAATCGATTTTGGAATCGGCCAGAATCTGTATGCAATGATCGGACATCATGAACAGATGGACTATTATAACGGAGCAGGTGTGGACATTACCTTTATGGGAATGGGGG
Source organism: uncultured Lachnospiraceae bacterium (assembly GCA_910585465.1). GTDB lineage: Bacteria > Bacillota > Clostridia > Lachnospirales > Lachnospiraceae > Hominiventricola. The sequence continues at coordinate 44,545 of CAJUEW010000019.1, forward strand.
AACTGGATGAAAACGGCAATGTTAATTCTACCAAAATGGGGCCCAGATGTACCGGCGCAGGCGGATTCATTGACATTACCCAAAACGCGAAAAAGGTAGTTTTCCTGGGAACCTTCACGGCAGGAGGCGCGGAATATGAGTTCCGGGACGGAAAGCTTACCATTCTGCAGGAAGGAAAAATCCGCAAAATGGTAAAAAAAGTGGCCCAGCTTTCCTTCAATGGTTCCATGGCCAGAAAGAAAAAGCAGGATGTGCTTATTGTAACAGAGCGGGCAGTATTTGAGCTGTGCAAGGAAGGCGTTAAGCTTACGGAAATTGCGCCGGGAATCCACCTGCAGACACAGGTGCTGGATATGATGGATTTTAGGCCAATCATCAGCGAAAACCTGAAGGAAATGGATGCTGCTCTGTTTGTACAGAATGGTCCGTTCGGCTTAACATTAAAAAACGCAAAATAAATTTGCGGAAATGCCGGCAATATTTGAAGTCTAAGAGGTAAAAAGGATATGGAAAACAATAAAGTAGCAGTAATCGGCGCAGGCCTGATGGGAAGCGGAATTGCGCAGGCCTGTGCGCAGGCAGGTTATCAGGTGGTAAATATTGATACATTTGAGACTGCTGTTGAAAAAGCAAAGGCAAATATAAATTCTCTTTTTAATAAAAAGGTTGAAAAGGGAAAAATGACCAGGGAACAAAAGGATGAAATACTGGGCCGCCTTACCTACAGCGGAAGCTTTGAGGATGTAAAGGGCGCGTTTCTGGTGCTGGAAGCGGTTCCGGAAAAAATCGAAATTAAAAAAGACACCTTCCGGAAAGTGGATGCCGCGGCAGATCCGGGTACAGTCATTGTATCTAATACCTCCGGCCTTTCCATTTCTGAGATTGCATCTGTCACAGACAGACCGGATAAGATCATGGGGGCCCACTTCTTCTACCCTGCGCCGGTTATGAAGCTTTTGGAACTGGTCCGCGGCCTGGTTACTTCGGATGAAACCTATGCCGTGGTGAAGGAATTTGCGGCCAGGATCGGTAAAACTACGGTGGATGCGCCGGAGTTCCCCGGCTTTATGGTGAACCGTATTCTGGTTCCCATGCAGAACGAAGCCGCGTTTATGGTTATGGAAGGAAGCAGTCCCGAGGATGTGGATAATGCCATAAAGCTTGGCTGCAACCATCCCATGGGCCCTATTGAGCTGACAGACTTTGTGGGAATTGACACAATGCTGGCAACTATGACAGGTCTTTACAATGGCTTCCATGACAGCAAATACCGTCCCTGCCCTCTTCTGGAAACAATGGTAAAATCCGGTATGCTTGGAAAAAAGACAGGAAACGGATTTTATAAATATGATGAAAAGGGCAACAAAATCGGTTCTAACTTTTAGGTGAGGAAGAGAAAATGAGAGATGCAGTAATTATAAGCGGTGTCAGACTTCCGGTAGGAAGCTTCGGCGGAAGTTTAAAAACAATATCGGCAATTGACATGGGCGCTCTGGTCGTAAGAGAAGCAGTCAGGCGGGCAGGCATCCATTCTGCCCAGGTGGACGAGGTTATTATAGGACAGGTGGGACAGATTGCGGAAAACGGATTTGTGGCAAGGGCCATCAGTCTGAAGGCAGGGCTTCCTGAAGAAACAACGGCTTATTCCGTAAACCGTCAGTGCGGTTCCTCTTTACAGTCCATTGCTGATGCGGTCATGGAAATCCAGACCGGACAGGCAGATGTGGTAGTCGCAGGCGGAACGGAAAATATTTCCCAGCTCCCCTACTATGTAAAGGATGCCCGCTGGGGGGCAAGGATGGGACATAAAACCTTTGAGGACGGTGTTATCGATATCCTCACATGGCCCAACAACGGCAACCATAACGGCGTCACAGCAGAAAATGTGGCGGAAAAATTCCAGGTTTCCAGGGAACAGCAGGATGAATTTGCCCTGGAAAGCCACAAAAGGGCGGCGGCGGCAATCAAAGCCGGCAAATTCAGAGAGGAAATTCTCCCGGTGGAAATCAAAGACCGGAAAGGAAATATCACGGTATTCGATACGGACGAAGGTCCCAGAGACGGACTTACTATAGAAAAGCTGGCAAAGCTCCACCCGTGCTTTGTAAAGGACGGAACCGTTACAGCAGGAAATTCCTCCAGTTTAAATGACTGTGCGGCAGCCGTTGTAGTAATGGCAAGAGAAAAAGCGGAAGCGCTGGGTGTGGTGCCAAAGCTGAAAATCGAAGGCTTTGCAGTGGCAGGCTATGATCCGGAGCTGATGGGTTATTCCCCTAAGCTTTCCAGCGAAAAGCTGGCTGAAAGGCTGGGACTGAACCTGAAGGAAATAGATATGTTTGAAATCAATGAAGCATTTGCAAGCCAGGCATACGCGGTGCGCAGAGACCTGGGACTGGATCCGGAAAGGGTTAACATTTACGGCGGCGGTATTTCTATCGGACATCCAATCGGCGCTACAGGAGCTGTTCTAACTGTAAAGGTCTTATATGAACTGATGCGGACAGAGAAAAAGGACGCCATGATCAGTATGTGCATCGGAGGCGGGCAGGGAATCTCCATGTACTTTACAAAATGCTGACCCTGCAATAAGATAAAAATCCGAAAGGAAAAGGAGATTTCCATGAAAGAATTTACGTATGTGATTACGGACCCCGAAGGACTCCATGCACGTCCGGCAGGGCTTCTTGTTAAAAAAGCCGCCGCATACAGCAGCGTCATCAAAGTTAAAAACGGCAAAAAATCCGGCAATGCAAAAGCAATCCTCGGTATTATGGGATTGTGTGTAAAGAACGGCCAGGAGGTAACGGTTACGGCAGAAGGAGAGGACGAAGCCGCTGCAATCGCGGAGCTGCAGGCATTTTTTAAAGAAAATTTGTAAGAATTATCAAAGAGAAGACGGTAATCCAGCCGCCTTCTCTTTGTAATGAATCCGTTCCATATACTTGTATTATCTGATAGATTCCAAAGCTCTCAGTTTCTGGATGCCAGCCTCTGAATATGCACTGCCAGATAGGCCGTTTCCTCGTTGCTGATTGCCTTGTGATACTCTTTCAGCAAAAGAGTCCGCACCTTTTCCGCGCAGGCTACTGCCTTTGGATACCCCTGTTCCATCTGCGCATAGAGAAAATCATCGGCAGAATCCAGCATTCTGTCCGTAAAAAACCGTTCCGCAAAATACTGCATATGACTGATAAACCGGGAATAATGCAGGCTTTCCTTATCGGGCTGGCACTTCATCAAATAAGTTACCAGCGTCACAACCTGACCGATCAGTCTGGCCGCCCGCATGGCATCATACTGCACCTCCTCTTCTTTCTGTGCATTCACAATATGGAAGGCAATATTTGCCGCTTCCTCTTCCGGCAGACTGATTCCCAGCTCATCCCTGACAATCTCCAATGCTTTCAGTCCAATCCGGTACTCCTTGGGATAGAAGCTTTTCAGCTCCCAGAATACTCTGTTTGTGATTATCATATTCTGCCTGAACCTCTCCACCGCAAAATGCAGATGGTCGGTCAGAGCCAGATAGATATGTTCATTCAGGGAGGTATTCAACGTCTGCTCCGCATAGGCTACTATTGCCTGGGTCACTTCCAGGTAACCGGAGGGAATGGAGCTTAAAAGCTCAGCCAGCTGAGTGCGGTCTGTCTGGGAAAGCTGTACAAATATCCGGCTCTCCTCTTTAATTTCCACAGTCTCTCCCGGCTTTCTGCCATAACCAATCCCCTTTTCCAGGACAATGAATTCATCACTTTCTTCATCAGATACCAGTATTACACTGGAATTTAACACCTTTTTAATCCGCAGCACTGCCCTTTCCTCCCCCTTGTCTACCACACGCCGTTTCTTTTATTCCTGTAACCAGGCACAGCGCGCTCCTACTCCATATCTGCCCCGTTTGTACGGATCACCTTCTGATACCAGTAAAAACTGTCCTTCCGGCTTCTCTTCAGAGTCCCGTTGCCCAAATCGTCCTGATCCACATAGATAAATCCATAGCGCTTACTCATCTGGCTGGTAGATGCGCTAATCAGGTCAATGGGAGCCCAGCTTGTATATCCCATCAGCTCCACACCGTCATCAATCGCCTTTTCCATCTCTTTAAAATGCCGGCGGAAATATTCGATCCGGTACGGATCATGAATGGAACCGTCCTCTTCCACCACGTCTCTGGAGCCTATACCGTTTTCCACAATAAACAATGGTTTTTTATAACGGTCGTAAAGCTCGATAAGAGAAATCCGCAGTCCCACCGGATCCACCTGCCATCCCCATTCGCTGGACGCAAGATACGGATTCTTCACTCCCAGAACCGTGTTCCCCGGCGTACGCTCCGCATTCGGATCCACAGACTCCGTCATACTCATATAGTAGCTGAAGGATACAAAGTCCACAGTGCCCTCTTTGATAATTTCCAAATCTCCCGGCTCCATCTGAATCTTAATTCCGCGCTTTTCCAGATCCCTTAAGATCATCCGCGGATATTCTCCAAACACCATTACGTCTGAGTAAAACATATTTTCCAGATTTTTCTTCTGGGTAGCAGCTACATCCTCCGGCGCACAGGTGCGGGGGTAGGTCATCAGCTTTGTCAGCATACACCCCATCTGTCCGTCGGGAACCATCTCATGACAGAGCTTTGTCACAATTCCGGCCGCCACAAACTGATGATGCAGCGCCTGATAGCAGCACGGAATCTCCCCCTTTTCGCCGCATAGATCCGGAATAATACCTGCAGTAATAAAGGAATGACGAATAATACTGTCCACCTCGTTAAAATTCAGCCAGTATTTTACATATTTTCCATAGTGCTCAAAGCAGGCCCGGCTGAACCTTACAAAGCAGTCAACGACTCTCCTGTCCGTCCAGCCGTTATACTTCAGGCTAAGCGCCAGCGGCATCTCATAATGGGAAAGGGTGACCAGGGGCTCTATTCCAAGCCGCTTCATCTCTTTAAAAACATCCTCATAAAATGCAATTCCTTCTGCATTCGCTTCGCTTTCTTCCCCTGTGGGAAACAGTCTGGTCCATGCAATGGACAAACGGAACACTTTAAATCCCATCTCCGCAAACAGCGCCAGATCCTCTTTGTAATGATGATAAAAATCAATTCCCCGGCGTTTCGGATAATAGGTATCATCCGAATCCTCCATTGCCTTCTTTACTGACTCGCTGGAGACAGTCACATGTGCTTTATAATCCTTTACGTCCACATTGGGCTTATAGGTGGCCACATCATCCACAGACCATCCCTTGCCGCCTGCATTCCAGGCACCTTCCACCTGATTTGCCGCAACGGCTCCGCCCCATAAAAATCCTTTCGGAAAACTCATCTCTATGCCTCCTGTTTCTTAAGACCCATAATCAGATCTCCATTTTTTACCATACCCTCCGACGCCTTATCTATCTGATAATCTGCCGCGTTTGTGACAATGATCGGTGTTACTACATCAAAGCCTTCTTTTTTCAGTGCTTTTAAGTCAAATTTCATCAGAAGCTGTCCTGCTTTTACCTGATCCCCGCTTTTTACCTGGGGGGCAAAATATTTTCCCTCCAGCTTCACAGTCTCCAGACCTACGTGCAGAAGAAGCTCCGCACCATTGCTGCATACCATGGAAATTGCATGCTTGGAATCAAATACGGTATCGATACTGGCATCCGCAGGCGCATACAGCTCCCCCTTCTCCGGAATCACTGCCATGCCGTCGCCCAGGATTCCTGCTGAAAATACCTCGTCGTTTACCTTCTGAAGAGGAATCAGCCTGCCTTCCAGCGGACTTACGATTCCGTTTCCGTCCTCCACTGCTTCCGGAGCTTTAAATTCCTGTACTCCGTTGTCTTTAAAAAGAATCATGGTAGCTGCAAAGGACGCGGCCAGCGACACGCCGAAGCCTACGAATCCCCATACAATATTCATACTGTTTTCCACATCCACAAACATTGCCATACCGGCAAGACCGGGACCCATAGCCACAAATGCCTTCAGCCCTGTCATTCCGACCACAAGACCTCCCACAAAGCTTCCGATAATCACACCCGAAAGCGCGCGCTTATTCTGAAGAGTCACACCATACAGAGCCGGCTCTGTAATACCAAAAATCGCAGAAATTCCCGCCGAGATTGCTGCAGAACGAAGATCCGGATCCTTTGTGCGGAGAGCTACTGCAAAGCAGGCCCCTCCTTCCGAAATATTATGTGCCAGGGATGCCGGCATATACAAAAGCTCCTCGCCCATCTCTGTGATGGATGTAACAGCATAAGGAACCAGCGCTTTATGCATACCCATGGCGATCATAAGCGGCAGAATTGCTGCCAGAAGCGCCACTGCAAGCCATCCAAGCTTATTATATAAGAATAAAATTACAGTGGTCAATCCCTGTCCCACAGTAAAGCCGATGGGTCCGAGAACTAAAAGTGTGACCGGAACCACCACCGCAAAGCAGACCATAGGCACAAAGAATACACGAATTGGCTTCGGGGATATTTTTGTCACATATTTTTCTACAAAATATAAAAACGCCACGGAGAGAATTGCCGGAAATACCTGGTAGGTATAGGCAATATTCTTAATTCCGAATCCCCACAGACTTACCCCCTCCGCAATCATGGATGTCATTCCCGGAAGAATCAGCGCGCCCACAGAGGCTACCGCTACCAGACGATTGCAGTTTAATTTGGTTGACATGGTAACTGCCACCATAATCGGGAGAAAATAAAGCGCCGCGTCTGCCGCATTGTAAAGTACCCGGTACCATGCTCCTGTGGAATCCATCACCCCCAGCAGCGTCAGCAGAGATAAGAATGCTTTCAGAATACCGCCGCCTGCGATTGCCGGCACCAGCGGCTGGAAAATGCCTACCATAAAGTCCAGCACCATGGCACTGATATCCTTGCTGCCCCCTTCTGCGGGCGCCGCGCTTCCCCCATGAAAGGTTCCGATTTTCAGCAGCTCGTCATAAACCTCAATCACATCATTGCCGATCACTACCTGGCACTGGTTTCCGCTGCTGACAACTCCCATTACTCCCGGAATTGCTTTCAAAGCATCCTTATCCACCTTGCCCGCGTCTGCGATTGAAAACCGGAGACGTGTGGAACAATGCTCCAGATGAGATACATTCTCCTCTCCTCCTACCTGCTTTAGTACCGCTTTGGCAGTACCTGCATAATCCTTTGCCATAATTTTTTCTTCCTTTCCCTTTGTTCGGATTTTACTACAATTGTGATTTCGGCCAAAATCAACGTCACTCTCAGACAGTCCCCAAAGCATAAAAAAAGACCGATTAAAAATAAGCATATAAACTATGCCATTTCCAATCGATCCTGCCTGCATTACCAGTAACATGTCTGTTAGATTGGAATTATCATATCGAAAATATCTAAAAAAATCAAGTGACAAAATCCATGAAAAACAAATAAACTTTTTATATATAATTCACAAAAATCCGTACCGCCCTTTAAGAAGGCAATACGGATTTTATAACGTTTATTTACAGTCACATTTAAAGGTTGCACATTCCGTCTGTTCGCATTTACATGCATTGGAACCAGCTACCTGAATCTGCTCTGCATGGCATTTGCAGGATTGATTGTAAGTACAGGTAGTCGCGTCGCAGCCAACCTCAGTTGGTTTGCTTGGGATATCGTCTGCATTTCGGGTTCCGTCATATTTGCGCTCCCGGAAGCTCTCGCAGCAGGTCTGGTCAGTAATCCTTGCATTGTGTCCGCCCACATGGATATTATCCTTGCAGCAGGAATTATCCTTATTATACGTGCAGTTAACAACAGAACAATCTAATTTTGTCATGTTCATTCCTCCTTCAGATTTTATGATGATAGTATCCGAAGAGGAAGAGAAAATTATGCGGAATTTTTATTTTTTAATGCCGTATTCCTTTTTTCGTCCATAAAAGCATCTGCCGGAAAACGGATTCCGGCAGCCAGCCGCGCCCGGGTAAGATATCTGGATACCTTCAGGCTGCGTCCCATCGTTCAGATGCAGGGTTACCGCACCGCACAGATTGGCAGAGGTATTCTGAAAGATATATCCGTCCGTGCCCTGAATTACATAATTTTTCGGAGCTGCACAGTCCTTTGCCGGATCGAAAACAGAGACTGCCGACTGCAGTCCCTGTTTTCCTCCGCTGTTTTTTATTTAAAATAATTTACCCCGGATTCAAAAATCTTCATATCCTGCTCGCCATAAATATTTACGGCTACAGCAGTATCCCGGCGCTCTGAGTGCGCCATTTTGCCAAAGACACGTCCGTCCGGACTTGTAATGCCTTCGATGGAGGCATAAGAGCCGTTAATATTCCACTCTTCATCCATAGTCGGATTGCCGCTTAAATCTACATACTGGGTAGCCACCTGCCCGTTGGCAAACAGTCTGTCAATCCATTCTCCTGACGCAACGAAACGCCCCTCCCCATGGGAAGCCGGGTTTACATAGGTTGCTCCAAGCTCTGCGCCCGCAAGCCACGGAGATTTATCAGACACTACCTTCGTATACACCATCCTGGAAATGTGGCGGTTTATCGTATTAAAGGTCAGCGTCGGGGAATCCGGCCCTTGTCCTGCAATCTCGCCCCATGGCACCAGGCCCAGCTTCACCAGCGCCTGAAAACCGTTGCAGATGCCCAGCACCAGACCGTCTCTTTCATTTAACAGCTTCATAACCGCTTCTGCAAGCTTTTCATTCCGAAAGGCGGTTGCAAAAAATTTTGCGGAGCCGTCCGGCTCATCTCCTGCGGAGAAGCCTCCGGGAAACATAATAATCTGTGCCTGTCCAATGGCCTTTTCAAATACCTCCACAGATTCACGGATATCGCTTTCACTTAGATTTCTGAACACCTTTGTGGTCACAGCCGCACCTGCGCGCTCAAAAGCCTTTGCACTGTCATACTCACAGTTTGTACCCGGAAATACAGGAATAAACACACCCGGTTTTGGAGTTTTATGTCTGCATATATAAATGCTGTCTGCCTTATAAAGCGGCGTATCCAGAATCTCCTTGTTTTTCTCTGCCCTGGTGGGGAATACCTTCTCCAGCGTTCCTGTCCACGCGTCCAGCGCTTCGTCCGTACCGATGGATACATTACCGTACGAGAAGCCGGTCTCAGCCACCTGGCCGATTAAAGTATAAGTGATGGACAGTTCGCCTACCCTTCCGTCCGGAACCTCCGCCACAATACATCCAAAGCCCGGCGCAAAGGCATCCCTCGGATCCAGATTATGCTCCAGCTTCACACCCAGCCTGTTTCCGAAGGCCATCTTACTGACTGCCGCAACGATACCCTTTCCATCCAGCGCATAAGCAGAAATAATCCTTCCGGCCTTCACATCCGCGAAGAACTTCCGGTACTGATCCATTGCCTGCGCATAGTCGGGAAGATCGTAGCTGTCTCTGTCAATCCTTAAAAGCACCAGCTTATTTCCGGCTTTTTTAAGCTCCGGCGTAATGATATGCTGATAGCTTCCAATATCAACTGCAAAGGAAACCAGTGTGGGCGGCACATCAATATCATTGAACGTACCGGACATACTGTCCTTTCCCCCGATGGCCGGAAGACCAAAGCCCATCTGCGCGCTGTAGGCACCCAGAAGCGCTGCAAAGGGCTGGCTCCAGCGATGAGGATCCTCTGTCATTCTGCGGAAATACTCCTGGAAGGTAAAACGAATTCTGCTGTAATCGCCGCCGGAGGCCACAATCTTTGCCACAGATTCCAGCACCGCGTAAACTGCCCCATGATAAGGGGACCAGCTGGACAGATACGGATCAAAGCCGTAGCTCATCATCGTAACCGTATCGGTCTTTCCTTTCAGAACAGGGAGCTTTGCCACCATGGTCTGGGTCTCGGTAAGCTGGTATTTGCCGCCATACGGCATTAATACGCTTCCTGCACCTATGGAGCTGTCAAACATCTCCACCAGACCCTTCTGGGAGCACACATTTAAGTCCTTTAAAGTATTCAGCCATGCTTCCCTTACATCGCCGACTTCTTTTCTCTCAAAAAATTTGTCTGTCTCAGACGGCATATCAACCGTCACAGCTGTCTCCTGGTGAGCGCCGTTGGTATCCAGGAATGCACGGGAGATATTGACAATCTCCCGGCCCCTCCACCTGAGCACCAGTCTCGGAGCCTCTGTCACCTCTGCCACACACACAGATTCCAGATTCTCCTCGGAAGCGTATTTTCTGAATTCATCCACATTCTCAGGAGCCACTACCACTGCCATACGCTCCTGGGACTCGGATATTGCAAGCTCTGTCCCGTCCAGCCCTTCATATTTTTTCGGAACCTTATCCAGATCCACCGTCAGCCCGTCCGCAAGCTCTCCGATAGCTACCGATACCCCCCCTGCGCCGAAGTCATTACATTTCTTAATTAAACAGGTTACCTCCGGCCGGCGGAACAGTCTTTGAATCTTACGTTCAGTGGGCGCGTTTCCCTTCTGCACCTCTGCTCCGCAGGTCTCAATAGATGCCTCGGTATGCACCTTTGAAGAGCCGGTAGCACCGCCGCAGCCGTCACGGCCGGTACGTCCCCCAAGCAGGATAATGATATCGCCCGGATCGGAATTTTCTCGGATTACGTCCTTTCTCGGAGCCGCACCCATAACGGCTCCGATCTCCATACGTTTTGCCACATAGTCAGGATGGTAAATCTCTTTTACATAACCGGTTGCCAGGCCGATCTGATTGCCATAGGAGCTGTAGCCGTTTGCCGCTCCTCTCACCAGCTTCTTCTGAGGCAGCTTGCCTTTGAGCGTTTCGGATACAGATACCGTCGGATCCGCCGCGCCGGTTACCCGCATAGCCTGATATACATAGGCGCGTCCGGACAGAGGATCGCGGATTGCTCCGCCCAGACAAGTAGCCGCTCCGCCAAAGGGCTCGATCTCCGTGGGATGGTTATGGGTTTCGTTTTTAAAGCTGACCAGCCATTCCTCCGTTCTGCCGTCAATCTCCACAGGAACTACAATGGAGCATGCGTTAATTTCATCGGATTCTTCCTGATCCTGCAATTTTCCCTCTTTTTTCAGCTTTCTCATAGCCATCAGAGCCAGATCCATCAGGCAGATAAATTTGTCGTCTCTTCCCCGGAAGATTTCTTTATGGGCATCAACATACTGTCTGTAAGTGTTTTCAATGGGAGTCCGATAATATCCTTCCTCAAAGGACACATCCTTAAGCTCTGTAGAAAAGGTGGTGTGACGGCAGTGATCAGACCAGTAGGTGTCCAGCACCCGGATTTCGGTCATGGAAGGCTCTCTTTTCTCTTCCTGCTTAAAATATTTCTGAATATGCAGAAAATCCCTGAAGGTCATGGCCAGGCTGAGAGAAAGATAAAGCCTCTTCAATTCATTTTCCGGCATATCCCGGAATCCTTCAAAAATTGTCACATCTGCCGGCTCCTCAAATACAGTTACCAGAGTCTGCGGCTTCACCATATCGGTCTCCCGGGAATCTACCGGATTGATACAGAAGGCTTTAATCGAGGCAAGCTCTTCTGCCGTTACAGTTCCCTCAATCACATAGATTGTGGCTGTACGAATCACAGGCTCCTCGGAAGAGTTCAGAAACTGTATACACTGTACGGCAGAATCCGCTCTCTGGTCAAACTGCCCCGGAAGATATTCCACACCGAATACAGCCGCATGTTCTGCAGTCCCGAAGCCTTCTCTGTACAGCACATCTACCGGCGGTTCGCTGAATACGGTACAGCATGCCTTCTCAAAGGTCTCTTCCGTGATGTTCTCCACATCATAACGAATCAGTACCCGGACACCTGTCACTGTCTGTATACCAAGGTAGCTTTTAATCTCTTCCTGCAGTTCTTTTGCCCTGACTGCAAATGCCTCTTTCTTTTCCACAAAGATGCGTCTTACCATGTTTTTTACCTCCATCATAAAGTGTATCGTTTCTGTAATGCCGCGCCGCTGCAGACAGAATCCTGAAAAACCAGATTTTATCTTATGACTTAAATCTTAACACACTTTTTATGATTAGTGAATTTAATATATGTAAAATAATATATTAGTATTTCTTATGACTCTTCTTCTGTTGTCTTTATTTCTGCCTTTGGAACCGGTTCTATTCTGCTTTCCTGTACCGGCTCTGTCTTAAGGGCAGTGGTCATCGTACATCTGCCGTCAAAATAAGCATCCTCGTCAACCACCAGGGATCTTGCGACAATATTTCCGGATACCCTTCCTGTAGAGAGCAGCTCCAGCTTTCCCTGAACAAAAATGTCACCGTTCACTTTACCGGAAATCGTAACATTCTGGGCAGAAATATTTCCCTCGATCTTTCCCTCCGTGCCGATAATCAGATTTGCTTCACAGGTACAGTTGCCATTAATGGTTCCGTCCACACGTATAGCCTCCGGAGCAGTCAGGTTGCCGTCAAAGACCGCACCCTCTCCAATAATGGTTCCGATTTTGGTCTGTACCGTGGGAACTGTGTTTTTACTTTTTCCTAACATTATAAAATCCTCCTTTTATCCTTTTGCGTCAATGACTAAAAGCGGATCTACAGATTCATCATTCAAAATAACCTGATAATCCAGCATTGTCTCATCGGTAATCACAGTAAGCAGCGTATCTCCTCTCAGAACCTGGGCACCCTCCTCCACCTTTAGCTCCGCCTCCTGGCGGCACAGATAGCGCGTTTTATATCCGCTTTTATGCTCCATCTCAACGATATGGGCATAGGTATCGTCAGAGCTTACCGCCACAACCGTTCCGTCGCCCGCCGCAACAATATTTCCTCCCTCATAAATACTGATTGTCATATAGGGCTGATCTTCCGAATAGTTTGCCTTCAGCACGCTCGCCCCATAGGACGGGTAACGGCTTGGAAAGGCCGAATCCTCTTCCGGGTTCTGCGGCTCTTCTTCCGGTTCCTCTTCCTTCTCCGACTCGTTCTGCTCGATATCCATGCGAAGCTCCTCATTCTCTGCTTCCAGAGACTCCTTTTTTTTGTTCAGCTCCTCTTTCTCCCCCTCCAGCTGTTTAACAAGCAGCTCCTGCGCCAGAACCTTTTCCTGCAAGGCCGCTGTCTCGCTGCTTCCGGTCAGATACTGGTATGCAAACCACCCTGCGCCCCCGCAGACAAGAACAATCAGGAAAAACAGCAGACGAAAGAAAAAAAGCGAAATATGAAATTGTCTGCTGCTCCCTCCCGTATTGGAAATCAGAAGCAAAGAGTAAGTTTCCTTACGTTTATGTCTCTGTTCTTTCATTCATAAAACCTCCTGTAGCACCCTCGACTAATAGTTTATAGACTCAGCACGGCCAGCCTCCTTACAACGCTATGCACGGGCAGTCAGTCAAATGTCAGTTTCATCATAGCACAGGAATCAATGTAATTCAAGGCGGCAAAGCCAAACACTGTACACCGGCCGGCTGTTCCGGATATCCTCAGTACCATTGTGCTCTTAAGAAAATACGGTGTAAAAGGCAGCGCCTGTTAAGCAAGCGGCAGATTCCAGGAAACAGAGCAGGGGCCCTCCGGCATGTCCCTCAGCCTCCGGCAAAGCTCCTCTCTTGCCGTAATATCTTTTTCTGCCTCCCCTCCGGCTTCTCTTCTCCATTTTGCATACCCTTTCAGATAACTGTCATACAATTCTCCCCAGGAATGGTAATATTTCTGCATAATGCGCCCTACTCTCACGGAGGAGTCTGTCATTTCCTGCCGTTCAATATAACCTCCCACATATCCCATTCCCAAAATCTGGCATGCCCTGCACAAATCCCATGCAGCCGCTTCTATCTCCTCCTGAGCGCACTCTATTCCTTCCTCGTACAGCGCGGTCAGAAAGGAAACCATATCCAGAAGCGCAGCTTTTCCGGATATTTCCCAGTCATTGCGCAGCATCACTCTCATGGAGGCAGCCTCCTTCTTGTTTTTCTCAGGGGAACCCGCAATATACCCCCATTTGCCTCCCGTGGACTCCGACCACATGGCATATGTGCCCACAAGCCACCTCTCTGTGTCATTTGCGGGAGTCATGCTCTCCCCTTTATCTTTATTTCCAAAAATTCCAAATAATCCCATGTCTCTTCCTCCTGAATCAAACTTCCTTTTCTTCTGAATTCTGCAGCCCGGAAATATTCACATTTCTTGTCACCTTGGCATCGTAAGTATCTGCCTTTACAATTTCAGCCAGATCGATTCCGACGGTCTCTTTCATAGACTCAAATATTTTTGTCATAATTGCCGGAACATTTCCGGCCACATCTCCCACACCTGAAGCGTCCCCGCCGCCTATGATTGTGATTTTATCTATCTGGCTCAGCGGCTCCGCTATCTTTCCGGCAATGTCAGGAAGAACATCGATCAGCATTTCCGCGACCGCGGCCCGGTTATACTTCTGGTATGCCTCGGCCTTCTTTTCCATTGCTTCCGCTTCTGCCATACCCTTTGCACGGATGGCCTCTGCCTCTGCGGTTCCTCTTGCCTGAATACCTGCCGCCTCCTGTTCCATGGAGTATTTACCGGCCTCGGCCTGTGCCTTTTTCGCCAGAGCATCCTGCTCCGCTTCGTACCTCTTTGCCTCTGCGTCTCTCTTTCTCTTTGCCAGAGCAGCCGCCGCTGCCTGCTCCACAGCATAACGATCTGCATCCGCTTTTTTATTAATCTCTGCCTCCAATGCCTGCTGTGTAACCAGAACCTCCTGTTTACGAAGTTCTGCCTCTCTCTCTGCTTTTGCAATCTGGGCGTTCACTGTGGCGGTCTGTATCACCTTCTGCTGTTCCTGTTCCTGAATTTTGTATGCCGCGTCCGCCATAGCCTTTTTTGTATCAGAAACCTGCTGCAGCTCAGCCTTCTTAATGGCCAGCTCATTGTTTTTCTCAGCAATCTCGGTCTCGGCCAGTACCCTGGCATCATTGGAAGCCTTATTGGCTTCCGCCTGCGCAATGGCCACGTCTCTCTCCGCCTGCGCTCTGGCGATAGAGGCATCCTTTTTGATCTTTGCCGTATTATCAGCACCTAAGTCTTTAATCAGTCCGTTTTCATCGGTAACGTTCTGAATGTTGCAGGATACCACTTCTATACCAAGCTTTTTCATATCCTTTGAAGCCTTTTCCATAACCTGATCCGAGAAAGAGTCCCTGTCTGTGTTAATGGATTTCAATGTAAGCGTGCCGATAATTTCTCTCATATTTCCCTGCAGGGAATCCTTCAAATCCTGTGTAATCTGTTCGGAGTTCTTATTCAGAAAGTTTTTGGAAGCCAGACGGATTCCGTCGATGCTAGGGTCAATCCGTACTTTTGCCACTGCATCTACATTGACATTGATAAAATCCGTGGTCGGAACAGACTGCTCTGTTTTAATATCCACAGTCATCTGTCCCAGATACAGCTTATCCATCCGCTCGAAGAACGGAATTTTAATTCCTGCCCGCCCGATTAGAACTTTGGGCTCTTTCTTCAGTCCTGAAATAATAAATGCCCTGTCCGGCGGAGCCTTTACATACCCTCTTGCCAAAACAATCAGCACAAGGACCACCAGAATTATCGGAATCAGATAACCTACAAAGGGCTGAAATCTTACTGCCAGCATAATTTTCTCTCCTTCTTTTGTATGTATATACATCTTTCTGTTGCTTATTCATGATATATCCGCGGCAGGACAATGCCCGGAAGTACCAAAGACGCCTCCTGGTTCCTGTGGAGCCAGGGGCGTCTCTCTTTAGTCAGATAATTTTACAGCATTTCCGCATGTCCGTCCATGTTCATATAAGCGGCAATGGAACAGTCGAAGCCTTTGATATGCTTGTACAGCCAGTCAATCATATTCTTGTTCACTGCTTCTACAAACGCTGCTGACGGCCCCTCCTCTTCCTCCAGCATCTCATGAAGCTCTGCAACTGCTTTTACAAAAGCTACATGCTGTTTTTTGTGTTCCTCAATGCCCGGATAGGAAATCTCCTCCTGAAGCTTCTCCTCCGCTCCAAAATGAAACTCCGTATAATCGGACAGATAATCCAGCATTTTAATGGCCTCCAGCTTGCCGCCGCCCTGCTCGCAGCAGTCCACCAGCTTATTGATTTTGCCAATCAGCTCCTTATGCTGTCCGTCAATCATTTCGTTGCCAGTTACCAGGCTCTTGTCAAATTCTGCATACATTGGTCTTTCCCTCCTTAAATTGTGTACTGATACTCACCCATATCATCCAGCCCGAAATAATCTCCATAGGTAATATCAAATACGTCCTTCCGTGTTAATATGTCACTTATATTTATACCACTTTTAATTAAATATTGCCAGTGCCCTGTATGAGAAATATCGCCCTGAATTAAAATTGCCTTCAAAATGCCGTCTTTTACGATTGCTTTTTTGTAACAGTTCCTGCTTTCCTTCAAATAAATATCCGCGCCCTCTGTCTGCGCATTGATATCTCCAATGGTCAGCATATGCAGCCCGAAGAAATTGGATGTATTTTTCATACAGTACCGATCCGTGTAAGCCACCGCTGCCCCGCACATATTCGATGCGGCAATTCTTCCCATATCCATAGCATTGGGCCAGATACCGGACAGCCCGGTCACATCGCCCGCGGCATAGACATCCGGCGCAGAGGTCCGCATATATTCATCTACCGTAACGCCCCGCTCCATGGCAAGTCCGCTTCCTTCCAGCCATGCAATATTCGGACGCACCCCTGCCGCGCATACCACAAAGTCACACTCCACAGTCTCTCCGTTGGAAAGGGTCACGGCTGTAATCTCATTCTGGCTGTTGACAATGCTGTCGCTTGCGCCGATGCCAAGGAGGAACCTGGCTCCGTGCGCCTCAAAGCGTTCCTGATAGGCTTTCGCAGCCGTATCATCCGTCTGAAGCGGCATAACTCTCGGCGCCATCTCCGCTATTGTCACCTTCACACCCCGCTCCATCAGCCCGCAGGCCACATCCAGTCCCACAAGGCCGGAACCGACAATAAATACATGCTTTGCATTTTTTGCCTTTACAGCCGCGTCAATCTTCTGTGCATCCTTCAAATCACGGAAGCCGTACACATTGGACGCAGTGCGGAAATGATTGATAGGCGGAATACCGAATACAGCTCCTGTTGCAATTAACAGCTTGTCATACGGCTGATAGCCGTTTTCCATTTTAATCTGCTTTTTCCCGGTGTCCAGACCAACCGCCGTCTGGGCTTTTCCCCAGAAGAGCTCGTTTTTCTCAAAAAAATCCGGCTCTGTGAAGGACAACTCTTCTTCTGTACGCTCGCCGCCCAGGAACTTGTGCAGCATACAGCGGGAATGAGAATATTCATCAGTGGACATCATAATAACTGTCGCATCTTTATTATAAAGGCGGATACGTTCCGCCGCCGCAATACCGGCTGCTCCGGCACCGACGATTACATACTTTTCACCCATCCGCTTACACCTCCTCTACCCAGATTGCCTGCTTGGGACAGGCTGCCACACACGCCGGGCCTTCCGGACGTTCATTGCAGAAATCACATTTTAAAATCTTCCTGCCGCTGGCATCCGGTTTCGGAATACCGTACGGACAGTTCATAACGCACATAAAGCAGGCGCCGCAGCGCTTCTCATCATAAACCACATGTCCGGTCTCCATATCTTTTTTCAATGCGCCGCTCATGCAGCTGTTGGCACAGCCCGGCACACTGCAGTGCCGGCAGAACATAGGAAGATAGCCTCCTTTGCCGTCATTCTGTATATCATTGCGGGCTTCCGTTTCCGGAAGGTTAAAATTCAAAGTAATAACTCCTTCCCCGCCGTCTGTGCGATGGCTGTCCATACACGCCAGCGCACAGTTCTTACACCCATCGCATTTGGAGGGATCTATCATGATTCGTTTCATTTTGGTTTCCTCCTTAGATGTTCAGGCCCTTTCTTCTCTCCATAATAATTGCTTCCATCTGATCTGCTGCTTTTACCGGATCGATTTCTACCAGAACCTGGCCGCCGGTAATCTCTTTTAAGCCCTCTGTCAGTACGTTCACTACCAGCTCGCTGCCTGCAATGAACGGCTGCTGTCCCAGGTGAAGCGGAAGCCCAAGCGCCAGGCCAAAGCATCCATCCGCCAAAGCCTGCTCCTCCAGCCACTGAGGTGCGGAAAGCACAAGCGGAAGCTGCGGGATATCAATACCTATTTCCTTTGCCAGCGCAGTCGCAACCATCTCCAGGCGTCCGATAGCCAGACATGGCCCAAAGTTCAGAACCGGAGCAATTCCAAGACTCTTGCATACTTCTTTCAGGCTGTCTCCTGCCAGCTCCGCAGCTTCCGGAGTCATCAGCCCGCAATTCTCAAGCCCCCCTGAAGAGCATCCAGCGGAAAGAACGATGATATCACGTTTAATCAGCTCCTTGGTCAGCTCCACAGTCAGCACGTCATGCCCGCCCGCGGTTAAATTGGAACATCCCACAACGCCTGCCACACCTTTGATTTTACCGGATACGAGAAGGTCAATCAGCGGCTTCCACTGTCCGCCCAGGAATTCTTTTAAAGAGCCTTCGGAAATACCGGTCAGCGTATTCTTATTGCCATGCTCCGGCTGCAGGTTCATAGGAACTACACCCCGGCGCTCTTTATAAGCAGCAATAATCTTGTCAATAATGACCTCTGTCTGCTCCTCCCTCTTCTCATATGCATACTCCACAGACTCTGCGTTGGCTTTCTTAGCCACCAGATCCAGACAAATCTGTTTGATCTTCAGCTCATCGCAGATTGGTTCAATACCCGGAAGCGTACAGTTAAACTCAGACAGCACCGCATCGATGGCACCTGTGGCCAGAACCGCTTCGCTGGTGTAGTTATTTCCTGCATGTCCGTCAAAGATATCCGTATAATGGGCTCCTCTAAGCTGTAAATCCTGTCCCACACAAGTACATCCGACCAGCTTAAAGCCCTTGGCTCCTGCTGCTTTGGCCTTTTCCACCACATCCGCATCCGTCAGACGATTCTGAATATGGGTGAACAAGGAATGCTGATGTCCGGTAATCATAATATTAATATAATCCGGGTCAATAACATTGAGTCCAACCGGGGCCAGACGAATCTGGGGCTCGCCCAGCATTACATCATTTAACAGGTTGGTCAGAGTCAGTCCGTAAAGTCCTGTGGAAATGCCGAGGCGCAGACAGGTCATCAGCATTTCTACCGGATCGGAGCTTAAGTTGGTAGAGCATTTTACAACACCGTCAAACACCTCAGATTTGGAACCGCCCGGTACAATGCCCAGCTCCTTCCATCTTTTATAGCGCGGCGCATATGCCATCTTCTCCACCAGCTCCATCTCTTCCCATACAGGCTTATATAGATCAGCCAGCACCTTATCTGCCACTGCCAGAGCCTGTGCATGCTCGTCCAGGGACGGGTCAATATCAAATTCCTTTACCAGCTCCGCCAAAGCATTGTGTCCCTTAATTTCACCTTTGTTCAGAGCCGTGTTTTTCAGATTCCATGCCGTTTTCTCTATAATGTGAATGTAGCATCCGCTTCCGCATGCTACCGCGCGCAGAAAATTACGGGTAACAATTACATCTGCCGTTGCACCGCAGATTCCCCTTGGAGCAGTGGGCGTAATACGGCACGGACCGTTGGAGCACAGACGGCAGCAGACACCCTTCAGACCAAATCCGCACTTTACGCTCTGTCCCTTCACCCGGTGATGGGATGTCTCCACAGGCAGCCCCGCGATAAAGCTTTCCAGCGGCTTGTCTGCACTTTTGCATGTTTCGCAGCCATAACATTGATTCATAGTTACTTACCTCCTACATTAAAATATATGTGGTTCTTCAGTTTTTTTGTTTGTTGTAATTTTACCATATCCGCCAAAAACAGGCATTACATTTATGATATGTCTGTAGCTCTTTGTCGAAAAACCTCCGTTTATAGAATACCGGAAATATAAGAAATATACAATATGTAAATCTCCTGAGTTTGTGCGAAATGCACCCTTTGGGTCTTTATGATATATCAAGATAAAAATACAGAAACTCAAGGCAAATCTGTATATACACATAATAAAAGGGGTTGTTGCAAAATAGATGAGAAGTCATCTATGGAGCAACAGCTC
>CAJUEW010000020.1:0-53889 GCA_910585465.1 uncultured Lachnospiraceae bacterium
AAATCAGGCGCATCTAATCTGCATGGAGCTGGTGCATCTAATTTGCAGGACAACATGGTAGCGAAGGGTCTCTGCAAGTGATTTATCGTCTTCTATGATTAAAATTCGCATGAGGGGGTTCTGCCTTTCATTTTTGTATCCTGCCATTCTATTTGCAGTTTGGAATACTACTGATTATATCACAGGAACCTCTAAAAAACCTCTAAAAAAGCTTCTGCAGTTTAGAGATAGGTTAGAGGTTTGTGAGCTATACTATTATCCGGATATTGTAACAGTACTAAGGAGGAGGATATGGGGGCAGGATATTACACCAAAAAGCAGAGAAAATATGAGCGAAAATTAAAAAAGGTGCTGCTTGTTGGGTTTTTAGCAGGACTGATAAGCGGATTATTGCTTGGCGCACTGGTTTATATGATTGGAAATGTATGGAAAGAAAAAAGAAGTAGGGCTGAAAAATCTACGGAAAAAGGTAAGGAAGTTTCCGGACAGACATCGTTTCATGGAAATGCAAAGAAGGTCAGCTTAAATACAGATACTTATCCAGACAAAAAGGATGACTGGAAACTGGTACTGGTCAATGAATCCCATCCGTTGGAGGAGGGAGGGGAGCCAGATCTTGTTGAAATTGTAGAAGACCGTTATGTGGACGCTCGAATTTTGGATGAGGCAAATGGGATGCTGGAAGATGCGGCCGTAGCAGGGATGGACCTGTATATTTGTTCTGCGTACCGGGATTATGAAAAACAGTGGGAAATTTTTAATAATAGTATGGCAGACCGCCTTTCCCAAGGGTACGGGCCGTTGAATGCATATGAAGAAACAAAGAAATCAGTTGCGCTTCCTGGAACAAGTGAGCATGCTACGGGGCTTGTGATGGATATTACCTCTGCACAGTATGTGGAACTGGACGAGAAACAGGCAGATACAAAAGAGGCAAAATGGCTTGCCGCTAATAGTTGGAAATATGGATTTGTATTACGGTATCCGCCCGAAAAATCTGATATAACAGGGATAATCTATGAACCCTGGCATTATCGCTATGTGGGATTGGAGGCAGCAAAAGAAATGACGGAAAAAAATCTTACCCTGGAAGAGTATGTTGGGTTATAAATTCATCCCGTATTACTCTAAGTCATCTCTAAAAAATAAGTAGCATTTTAGAGGGTGGTTAGAGGAATATATGATATTCTGTTTTCAGAATTTAAACATTGGAGGGAAAGCGGATGAAATATAAAAGTTTTCAGAGGAAGGTGTGCATTTTATTTTCAGTGGTATTGATTCTGGGAAGCCTTGCCGGATGCGAAAAGAAGGGAACGGCAGGAAATATGGGCAGCGCAGAGGAAGAAGATGTCAGCGGTCGTGCGATGGGGCGCTATATGGAAGAAGAACTGTCTCTTCCGGCAGATTTTTCTTCCATCTATGATATGAAAAAGTTGGAAGACGGCTCCATACGGATGGCCGGATGTAGTGAAGACAGGGAAAGCGTGTGGGAGTCAAAGGACTCAGGTATTTCATGGGAGAAGGTATACGATTTCCCGGATGAGATTCAGGACAATGTCCGCTATACGGCCGTTTCGCCAGGAGGCAGGATTGCATGTGCATATGATGAGAGCCGGGATACCGATATGAAAGAAATCTTTTATATGATAGAACCGGATGGGTCATTTGGGAGGATTCCTTTTGAGCTTCCGCAGGCAGAGGGAGTCAATATGAACCTGGTTATGCAGATCCTGTTTGTGGGGAATGAGCAGATTCTGATTGGCGACGCGCAAGGCATTTTTCATTTGGTGAATGCCGCAGACGGAAGTGTGGTACGGACATTTGAGTTCGGGAGTTCCGGAAAGCTGTATCTTGCTGTAGCAATGGGAAAAATGCTGCTTTTTCAGAGCGACTCAGAGATCCTTTTGTATGACAGTGAGACTGGGGAACGAAAAAATACCGGAGAAGCAATGCAAAACGGAATCACAGAGAGCGGTATGCTGCGTGCCGCTGATACGTTAGACGTGGGAGAAAGTATTTATTATGTCACAGAGCAGGGGATGTACCATTACAGGTTTGGGGGAAGTGTTGTGGAGCAGCTGATAGACGGTGGGCTGAACTCGCTGGGTAGTTCTTCTGTGTATGTGAATACGCTGCTTATGCTGGACGAAGGGAATCTTCTGGTGGCAGAAAGCCACACCAACGAAGATGCAAAATCAAAGGCAGGATTATTAAAGTTCACATATTCAGCAGACACGCCCTCAAAACCTGATAAGGAATTGAAGGTATATTCTCTGTATGAGAATGATTCAATACGGCAGGCAGTCAGCCGTTTCCAGAAAGAGCATGCAGATGTGTATGTCCATTTTGAGGCTGCTCTGTCAGGAGAAGACGGTATGACCGTTTCAGACGCGTTAAAGACGCTGACTACGGAAATAATGGCGGGAAAAGGCCCTGATGTACTGGTACTGGATGGGATGCCGGTGGAAACCTATGCAGAGAAAGGAATATTGAGGGATTTATCCTCTGTGATTGAGGAGAATAAGGAGAAATATTTTGAGGATGTGCGGAATGCGTACAGGAATAAGCAGGGAGAACTGTGTGCGGTTCCTACAAGATTTCTAATCCCTATGGTTCAGGCTGGCAGTGCATATTATGTACCGGATGAAGATTTTAATACTTTTATGGAAAGGGCAGGTGTGTTAAATAATATGGAACCTAAGGAGGCAGTTTCCAGATTCTGGTACAGCAGCAGTGCAGCATGGCGGAAAGAAGATAAGACATTGGATGAATCAAGGGTTAAGGAATTTTTTGGGAAATTAAAACAGGCGTATGGAGAACCTGCAGCCCCGGCAGAGGAAAATGAAGATTCCGCAACTGCGGGCTCTGCGCAGCCTAACAGGCTGGCAGAAGACGATATCATACGGGGTGAATTTAAGATGCTTGAAGGGTCTTGGAATGTAAGCGCAGGGTTGTTCGGCACCAATCCGGATTATGCACTGCTTCTGGCAGTAACAGAACAGCTGGAAAGCGGGAATTTCGGCTGCATGCCGGGGCAGGCGGAACATGTATTTGTACCGTCTGTGACCGTGGGGATCAGCAGTAAAGGCAGTCAGCCGGAGACGGCGGAGCAGTTTGTGAAATACCTGTTTAGCGGGGAAATGCAGAAGATTTCGCAGGGCAGCGGCCTGCCGGTACAAAAGGAAGCATTTAGAAGTATCATTGACGGACATCAATACGAAGGAAATACGTCTCAGGTAGACTTGGAGGAAATCAGCTTTTCACTGGTTCCAAGGACAGAGGAAGAGATACAGAAGCTCATGGGACTGGCGGAATCATTGAAAACGCCCGCATTGCAGGATGAAGTGATAAGGGAAGCGATATTGGAGCAGGGGGAGAAGGTGCTGAAAGGAGAGGCGGCCCCGGAGGAAGCAGCAGAGGCAGTTACACAGAAAGTGAACCTTTACCTGGCAGAATAGGAAGCAGCGGTGAGACTGTGAAGGATAATTGGAAAATGAAAATCAGGGGCAGGAAAGATTTAAGAGGACTGCTGTGGATACTGCCGAGCCTTCTTGGAGTATCCGTTTTATATCTCCTGCCCTATCTGGATGTGTTCCGCCGTTCCTTTACCGGGGCGGTGGAAGAACAGTTTACAGGTTTGTATAACTACAGGAATGTGCTTGGAAATACAGCGTTTTTATTGGCGGTAAAGAATACGCTTCTGTTTACGCTAGTCTGTATTCCTATATTGATTTCGGCGGCCTTGCTGTGTGCGGTTCTACTGTTTGGCAGTAAATATGGGGGAATTTTAAAAAGTGCATTCCTGATGCCGATGGCATTGCCGGCGGTATCTGTGGCTTTGCTGTGGAGGCTATTGTTCCATTCCCAGGGACTGGTTAATCAGTGGCTGGTTCGGTTTGGTACAGGGGGAAGCGACTGGATGAATACCGGAAAAGCGTTTTGGATACTGGTGGCCAGCTATATCTGGAAGAACCTGGGGTATGACATTATTTTATGGATGGCGGGACTCTCCGGGATTTCTGAGAGTATTTATGAGGCTGCGAGAGTAGATGGGGCAGGTGGATGGCAGTGTTTTCTGAGAATTACGCTGCCAAATCTAAAATCTTCCCTGTATACCATCACAGTGTTGTCTTTCCTGAATTCGTTCAAGGTTTTCCGGGAAGTCTATCTGGTTGCCGGGGACTATCCCCATGAAAGTATCTATATGATGCAGCATTTGTTTAATAACTGGTTCCAGTCATTTTCCTTTGACAAATTATCGGCGGCGGCAGTGATGGAAGGCGGAGTATTACTGCTGGTGATTCTGCTTTTACAGAAAATATGGAGGACGGATTAATGTATTTGCGGTTACATTTGGGAAGAAAGGCAATATGGATCATTTTAATTGTGCTTGCGCTCATGGCGGTCTATCCAGTGATTTTTTTGAGTGTGGGCTCGCTTATGGGGGCAGATGAGTTGGAAGACTCTCTTGGGGCAGTGGTTTCCGGGACAGAAGGATATGTAAGTTTTCCGATACTCCCCAAATATCCGACACTCCAGCATTTTGCAGAGGTACTTTTGGATTCTCCAGAATTTTTTGTCATGTTCTGGAATTCTATCCTGATTACGTTCGGAGTTCTTGGGGGGCAGTTTGTAGTAGGGACTATGGCGGCATGGGGATTTGCAAGATATGATTTTCCATGCAGGAGAGGTATTTTTCTGGTCTATATCATACTCATGCTGCTGCCGTTTCAGGTGCTGATGCTTTCAGATTATCTGTTGCTTGACCGCTTGCTGTTGCTTGACAGTCTATGGGCGATTATTCTACCAGGTATGTTTTCTACATTTCCGGTTTTTATCATGTATCGGTTCTTTGCGGAGATACCAGACAGTCTGATTGAATCAGCGAGGCTTGATGGGGCCAGGGAGTGGCAGCTGCTCTGGTATATTGCACTGCCGATGGGCTCTTCCGGGATTATTGCGGCACTGGTGCTCGGATTTTTGGAATATTGGAGTCTGATTGAGCAGCCGCTGTCATTTATCAAGGATAAAAGCAAGCTGCCATTGTCCGTTTTCCTGCCTGATATTACGATTACGGATAAAGCAGGGTTTATGTTTGCCGTATCCGTTATTACTTTTCTTCCGGCAATCATGGTATTTATGGGAGGCCGGGATTACCTGGAACAGGGGATTATGGCCGGGGCAGTGAAAGAATAGCTCCAAATGCAGGAGGTGGCTTAAAATGATCCGTAAAAAGGCTTTTGGAATTTTTGGAGGTTTTCTTGCGGTTATGCTTGTATTTACAATCTTGTCAAGGGCGGCAAGCGGCGCTGCGATGGCAAGGGTGGAGACGGTAAAGATATCGACGGGGACGATTGACCATAGAGTGTCTGCAAGCGGCAGGGTAGAAGCCGGAAAAGAGATTGCGGTATATACCGAGGGATCACAGAGAGTGGAAGAAATCTTTGTCAGGGAGGGACAGGTGGTAGAAGAAGGGGAAGTACTTTTTCAGATCAATCTGTCCGAATTGGAAGAACAGATTACTGTCGCCCGGCAGGATATGGAAAAGGCCCGGCTTCAGAATCAGGATATCCAAAACAGCAGGAACCAGGATCAGCAGAATCAGGAGACGGCGAGAAACAGGGCTGCAGAAGATTATGATGCGGCAGTGCTTAAGGGGGAGCAGTCCATAGCAGAGGCAAAAAGCGCGTGGGATGCTGCAGAAGTGGCACTCCGGGAGTTCCTTGAGAGCAGCACCGATAAAATGTCATATAGTCAGAATGGTGAAGCGTCAGGAGAAAGCGGTCAGTCAGGGCAGATAGATGACAGTGCCGGCAGTGAGGAGGCCGGGGCAGAATGGGAAAGGAGAAAATCTGAATTAGAGCAGGCTGTGACAGATGCGAAACGGACATATGAAGAGGCGGTATCTTCCAAAGATTATAGCATACAGGAAGCAAAGAGGGCGCTGGAAGATGCGTCAAAGGGAGTAACTTTAGACAGCACGTTGGAGCAGAATGAGATTACCAGACAGCAGGAAGAAATAGAGCTGAATAAACTTCTGGAACTTCAGGCCGCCGAAGGGAAAATTAAGGCGCCGGTCCGGGGAGCGGTGACAGAGATTATGATAGCGGTGGGAGATTTTACTTCTGACGGAACAGCAATTAGAATGGCGGATGCTTCCGGAGAAAGTTATCTGACTGTTTCTGTGGACAGGACGGAAGGGGAGTTTATAAATATAGGAAGCAGCGTGGAAATCAAGGTTTCCGGGAAGGCGGAAAAAATTACTGATTATACAGTCACAGGCATTGTTGAGAATAAAGAAGATAAGTCTTTGCTGGATGTAAGAATTGACCTGCCGGAAGGAGTCCTGGAAACGGGGGCATTGGTGGAGGCCGAGATTATCCGAAAGCCGGAAAACTATGCGGCGACATTGCCTGTGGAGGCGCTCCATGAGGAGAGCAGCGGATATTATGTGCTGGTTTTGGAGGAAGAACAGGGAGTGTTAGGAACAGAACTGGCAGTACGGCGCCTTGACGTGGAGGTACTGGATAAAAACGGTGCCGCGGCAGCATTGGAAGAAGGGGTATTGTCCGGGGAGCAGGAAGTTGTCAGCAGTTCAAACAGGATGATCCAGGAAGGGGACAGGGTAAGAAAGAAGGAAAAATGAAAAAAAGCAGCATGAAAGCATATGGAGAATTTTTGGCGATAATAGCAGTGATTGGAATAGGGATGTTCCTGTTCTATCGGTCGGCTGCTTTCTGGGGAGAGCTGCTGCAAAACAGAAATAAGGTGCAGTTTTATCTGGAACAGTCAATAAACGGCCAGGAAGCGGCAGAGATTTTGAGGCGGGATGAGGAATTTAAAGAGGAAGGCGATCGGGAAAAGTCCGGAGCGATATCCGGATTCTGTATTTGGGGTGAGAAAAAGCAGGTTACCCTAACAAATGGGAATCTTTCAAGAAGTGCTGAGACGGATGTAATCCTGTTCTACGGAGATATAGAACTGCTGTTTGAGGGCTGTAGAGTACCGGCGAGGGATGATGCAAAAGGCTGCCTGGTGGATGAACAGATGGCATGGGAGTTGTTCGGGGACAGTCAGATTACGGGGAAGGAGATTTCTTGTGAAGGAATACCTTACATTATCAGGAGGGTTATTCCTGGAGAGAAGAAAATCGCGGTTTTTTCTGCGGGTGGTATGATTGACCAGGCATCGGGGGTTCAGGGAGGATTGAATCCAGGAAAGAGGCAGGAAGAGCAAACTCAGGAGAATCATAGCTGTCTAAGCAGGATTACAGTATTAAAACCGGAGGGGATCTCGATGAATGATTTGAAATCGGCATTGAGCAGTCAATATGGGGTCACGGCGGAACTTCTTGATTTACAACTGCTGCGGGGTGTGGGTGGTTTTTTTGTGTTATTGGTACCGGTTATTGTATGTGTATTTGTTCTCCGGTATTTTTATCAGCGCTATAAAAAGCAACAGGAATGGGTTTGGAAAGCGGTGATGGCTGCTGCTGGGTTGATTTTACTCTTGCTGTCATTGTTCCTTATAAAGCAATGGGTGCAGATTCCATATGACTATATCCCGGAAAAATGGTCAGATTTTACCTTTTGGACAGAATTGTGGAAGGAGAAGGCGGATGGTATGGAGTGCTTGATAAAGATTCAGAAATCCATTTTGGATTTGGAGTGGATAAACAGCCTTTTTAAAAGTATAATTTTGGGTGTTTTAGCAGGGGTATTTTTTGTAGCTGGAATTATACTGCTAAACCATAATGAGTATAATGTAGATTAATATATGACAAATCCATCTGATATGGGATAGAAAAACTTTTGAAATATGGGATTCCGGGATTTATTCTATTGGTAGGGTAGGAACACAGTCGTAAAATATTTTGCGGCAGTTCCTAAAGCCGAAAATGATGCTGCAGCTATAAAATTGCGGCATAACATATTAAGAATGGAGGAACTCATATGGAATATGGAACAGTGAAATGGTTTAATGCAAGGAGAGGCTATGGCTTTTTAACAGGGGAAGACGGCAATGATTACTTTGTCCATCACAGTAATATTGTGATGGATGGTTTTCGGACACTCAGATCAGGGCAGGCCGTAACATACGGGATTGAGAAAGACGATAAGGAAAGGAATGTTGCGGTAGACGTAAAACTGGTGGAATAGCCGGTTATGGATAAGAAAAGTCAGTTGAAAATTTAGCTGTTTAAGATGTAAATAATAGAAACACCGGCGGACACAGTACAGAGCCATTCCAGGGTGTTTCTATTTTTGTTGTTTTCAGGATATTTTGACAGTCTTTTTTCATATTTCTAGATTTTTATAATCGAACAATATAAATAAGGAATTCGTGACGGCTTCGAAATAAACTGGCCCATGTGAGATTTCTGTGACATTTGGGTGATAATATTATATAATCCGATATAATCAGGAGAAAAATATAGTAAGGGAAGGTGAACATATGAGGATTTTAGTGGTGGAAGATGACCATCTTTTAAATAGTACGCTTTGCTATAATTTGTCTGCAGGCGGTTATAAGGTAGATTCGGCGAAGACAAAAGCAGAAGCAGAGCAATGCTGTGAAGAACAGACATATGAACTGGCCGTTTTGGATATCAATCTCCCGGATGGAAACGGGTTTGCATTATGCCAGGAGCTGAAAGAAAAGCATCCGGATACTGCCGTAATCTTCCTGACTGCAAATGATATGGAAAGCGATATGTTAAAAGGATATGAGTTAGGGGCAGATGATTATGTAACAAAACCATTTCATATCAGTGTATTCCGCAAAAAGGTTTCTGCTCTGCTTGCGCGGATACAGAAGCAGACCGGCGGGGATACTTATGATGACGGGAATCTGTCTGTCCATTTCTCAGAGATGACGGCAGCCTTCTCAGGAGAACCGATTAATTTTACTTCCATGGAATACCGCCTTTTGAAGGTGCTGATACAGAACCCGCAGACTGTCCTGACCCGTCAGATACTTCTGGAAAAGCTGTGGGACTGCGAACGTAATTTTGTAGATGAGCATGCCCTTACGGTTGCCATAAGCCGTATCCGCAGCAAGATAGAGCGCAATGGATCTCAATATATTAAAACCGTTTATGGCATGGGATATATGTGGATTGGGGGCCGAATGAAATGAACGCAATAAATGTTTCTGTAAATAAAGCCTGCGCGGCGCTCCTGGGTATTTTCTGTACACTTTCTGCCGGTGTGCTTGCAGGCTTTTATCTGCTGACAGGGCAGGCCGCAGTGCTTCTATTGGGCCTTCTTTACATTTTTCTTGTGCTTGTCTGCGGGACTTTGTTTATCGCGCTGATCCGCCAGAAGCTTCTTTTATTCTCAGATACCCTTTGCCGGCAGTTAGACCGGATGGCAGAGGGAGAGACAATTCTGCTTGAGAGCGCGCTGGAGGAAAACCTGTTCTATAAGATTAACCACAGGTTGGTAAGACTTTATGAAATAATGCTGAAAAACCGCGACAGCATTGCAAAGGAAAGGTCTAAGCTTAAGGAGTTGATTTCTGATATCTCTCATCAGGTTAAGACGCCCATCACAAATCTTAAGATGGTAAATATAACAATGCTTGAAGAGCCTATGTCAGAGGAAAGACGAACCAGATTCCTGATGGACTGTGGGACTGAGCTTGACAAACTGGATTTCCTGATGCAGGCAATGATAAAGACTTCCCGATTAGAGACAGGCATCATCTCACTGGAGAAGAACGTGCAGCCTGTTTATGATACGCTGGCGTCGGCTCTTGGGAGCATCCTGTTTCATGCGGAAAAAAAGCAGATGGAAGTCTCTGTGGATTGTCCCGCCAACTTAAAGGCCTATCATGACCGGAAGTGGACGGGAGAGGCATTGTTTAATATTCTGGATAATGCTGTGAAATACTCGCCGGAGGGAGGCAGGATAGATATCCATGTTGAAAGTCAGGAATTATATCTGAAAATTGATATTGCAGATACCGGAAAGGGAATACCGGAAAATCTGCATGGCGCGATTTTCAAACGTTTTTACAGGGAAAATGACGTGCATGATACCCCGGGGGTTGGTATCGGTTTGTATCTGGCGCGGGAGATTATTACGATGCAGGGCGGTTATGTGAAAGTTGCATCGGAAGTGGGCAAAGGTTCTGTCTTTTCAGTTTTTCTTTTGAAAGAGAGGAATGCTTAGCCGTTCTGTTCTCTTCATTACTGCCGAAATGTCACTGAATTGTGAGATTTCAAAGCCAAATTGTTGAAAAGTCTTTGTTCCCGGTGAGATTTCTGAGAGGTTTGACTGTTATGATATGGTCAGAAACGTGGAAAGAAGTTTCTTAATTATCAGAAAGGACGTGGACCTATGAGCATTTTGCAGACGACAGATTTAAAAAAATATTATGGCGAAGAGCCCAATATAACCAAAGCATTGGACGGGATTACCCTTAACATCGGACAGGGAGAATTTGTGGCCATCGTCGGAACCTCCGGAAGCGGGAAGTCTACCCTGTTAAATATGATGGGAGGTCTGGATAATCCGACCTCCGGCAGTATCAAAGTAAAAGGCAAGGAATTATCCCAAATGAAAGACGAGCAGCTTACGATTTTCCGCAGGCGCAATATCGGTTTTGTCTTTCAGAATTATAACCTGGTTCCGATTCTTAATGTATACGAGAATATTGTGCTGCCGGTAGAACTGGACGGCGACACTGTAGACCAGAAATTCATGGAAGATGTGGTAGGGCTGCTTGCACTTGATGACAAGCTGAACAGTATGCCGAATAATCTTTCGGGAGGACAGCAGCAGCGGGTGGCGATTGCCAGGGCGCTTGTGTCAAAACCTGCAATCATCTTGGCGGATGAACCGACCGGAAATCTGGACAGCCGGACTAGCAGCGATGTCTTAGGGCTTCTGAAAACCACAAGCTATAAGTTTGACCAGACCCTTGTGATGATTACGCATAATAATGAGATCGCCCAGCTGGCTGACCGTATTGTCCGTATCGAGGACGGCAGGATCTCGGAGTAAGGAGGGGACAGAGGATGAATGATATTCTATTTGGAAATAATAATCAGACTGTGTTAAAACGGCTATCGGGGCGGTATTTTAAGGCGAACAAGAACAGAAATATGATTGCCGTGATTGCGATTGTTCTGACGACGACCCTCTTTGCTGCGATTTTTACTCTGGGCTTTGGCATGATGGACACCATCCACGACCAGAATATCCGGAAAGCGGGTGGCGACGGTCAGGCTGTGTTAAGCTATATTAATGACAATATCTATGAGGATGTGAAAGGGAGTCCTCTCATTGACAGGATTGCCTATACGAAATGTATTTCCTATAAGCTCAAGAACCCGGGACTTGAAAAATGGCGGGCAGAAGTCTGGTATATGGACGATACGATGCTTGATTTTGCGCGATATGAACCGACAGAAGGTCAGAAGCCAGCAGCGGACCGGGAGATCATGGCAGATACGAAAACGCTGGAGGCGCTGGGGATACCGGCCAGAATTGGTGAGACAGTTTCTCTGTCCTATGAGATGAAAGGGAAAGAATACCATACCGATTTCACATTGTGCGGTTTTTGGGAAACAGACAGCCTGAGCAATGTAGGGAGACTGCTTGTATCAAAGGCTTTTATGGAAAGTCATGCAGAACTTGACGGCTATACCCATACGGTAGGCGGTGATTATACCGGCTCTGTCGCAGCTTATATCATGTTTAAAGGAAACGGGGATCCAGAGGCAAAATTGCAGCAGCTCCTTTCTGAAACAGGATATACATGCGACACAATGGGAGGAAGCGCAGAAGATCCGAATTATATTATTGCGAGGATCAGTCCGGCATATGCAGGAGGAAACCTGCTTGAAAATCCTGCCATGCTTATTTCCGGAATTGCAGGGATTCTTCTCATCATTGTGGCGGGGTACCTGATTATATATAATATTTTTCAAATATCTGTGATACAGGATATCCAATCTTACGGGCAGCTTAAAACGCTGGGGATTACAAAACGTCAGATTAAGAGGCTGATTTCCGGCCAGGTACTGCGGCTTTCGCTGATTGGTATACCGATCGGGCTTTTGTTTGGATTTTTGATCGGACGTGCGCTGGTACCTTTCCTGATGAATGGAACCAGCTATACATCAGAAGCGGGAATCAAGGTGACGGCCAATCCTTATATTTTTATCGGCTCGGCAGTATTTGCCCTGATCACAGTTTTCATCAGTGTACGCAGGCCTGCCAGAATCGCGGGAATGGTGTCTCCGATTGAGGCAATCCGGTATACGGAAAATGACCCTGGAGCCTTTGGGAAGAAGAATGCGGATAAGAATTCAACAAAAGGGGCGAAAATTCATCGAATGGCTTTGGCGAACCTGGGCAGGAACCGCAGACGTACCGTGCTTGTTCTGGTATCCATGACGCTGAGCCTGGTGCTGTTCAATACCGTATTTACATTAGCGGCAGGATTTGATATTGACAAATATATTTCAAAATTTATGGATGTGGATTTTTTGATTTCTTCTGCGGATTATTTCCAGTATCGGTTTGAAAGAAGCGAGAATGAGCTGTCGGAGTCATTTATAGAAGCGGTGCGGCGGCAAGACAGTTTTGAAGACGGCGGCCGGCTTTACACTTCGCGGATTCTGGAGGAAGCATTCTCCGCCTCCAGTCAGGCGTTTTCCAACTATAATAAGGATACTGACGGGAACCCGTATGTTGATTTGTACGGGGCGGATGAGTTCCTGTTTGATTCTATGGAGGTCATAGAGGGAACAATAGACTGGCAGGCGTTAGCATCAGGAGATTATGTTCTGTTTAATGTTGAGTGTGATGATAATGGAAACGTGATCGACAATCCGGAGGTGAATGTCGGGGACAAGATACATTTCAACCATCTGAATGTGGATGGTACACATATTTCCAGAGACAGAAGTTTTGACCTTACGGTTATGGCGAAGGTCCGCACAAATGAGAATACGGCTACTACCCGTCACACGGGTGCGTCGAGATTCTACCTGCCGACAGAACGTTTTCGGAAGCTCTGCGATACCCCTCATCTGGTCGGTTTCCCATTCAATGTGAAAGACGGCAGGGAAACGGAGATGGAAGAGTTTCTGGGCAGTTACGTGGAAAATGCAGAACCGAATATGGATTTTGATTCCAGAGGAACCTATAAAGAGTCCTTTGACAGTCTGACTTCCTTAATCGTTACAATCGGCGGTACGTTGAGTGTCTTGATCGGCTTTATCGGAATAGCAAATTTTATAAATTCCGTACTGACAAGTATTCTTACGCGCAGGAAGGAATTTGCCATGTTACAGAGTATCGGTATGACGGGGAAACAGCTAAAAAGTATGCTTTCTTATGAAGGGCTTTATTATGCGGCAGGGACAATCGCTGCGTCTGTAGTCTTCGGAGGATTCCTTTCTCTGGTGATTGTAAGGGGGATATCCGCCAGCGTCTGGTTTTTCACATATCACTTTGTGGCGTGGCCGATGTTGGTTTTATATCCGTTCCTTTTCATTCTGACGGTGACCATACCAGTCGTTGTATACAGGAGGATGGTCAGGGCGAGCATTATCGAGCGGCTGCGCCTTAATTGATAGGAGGCAGAATATGAATGATATTTTATTTGGGAACAATAATCAGATGATAATGAAAATATCAGGTCGAATCGGGTCACAATCGGGTCAATCGGGTCAAACACATTGACCCGATTTGTTATAATATGACCAGCGAATTAAAGTAAAGGAGATGGCGAAGAAAAAGTATTGGAATATGCCCGATCTCATGGTGCTGTTACAAGAAATGATGTAATTGCATTGCTTGGAGTGAGTACATCTACCGCTTCCAGAGTCATCAGAAAAATGGTAAAAAACAATTTGCTAAAGCAGAATGGCAAAGCAAGAAACACTAACTACACTGTTGTAAAATAATGAAAATTATTCTATATAATGATTCATTTGTACTTTGACAAAAAATCCACTCAGCAGTTTATACTAAGTGGAAACGGCGTTCAGCCGAAGTAATAGGAGATAACAGAGATGATAGAAAGCGAAAGGAGTATCTGCCTATGAAAATGCGGACAGAATATACCTGCCCTTTGGAACTTGTGCAAGACATGATTAAGGGAAAATGGAAACCGATCATCTTGTGGCGGCTACGTTTAGGGGCTACATCTTTGGCGAAGCTGGAACGGGACATAGACGGCATCACACAAAAGATGTTGCTGGAGCAGTTAAAGGAACTAATGAACTATGGATTAGTAAAAAAGAAATCCTACGAGGGATACCCGCTCCGGGTGGAATATTCTCTGACGGATGATATGGGAATGAAAATACTGGAGGCGTTAAGAATCATGCAGCATATAGGGATTGATTACCTGAAAGCAAGCGGCATGGAACATATCCTGGAGGAAAAGGGAGTTATCCCGGATTAGTACCCACAAAAAAGTGGGTAATTTACTGTCCGGGAACCGCCGCTTATAATAGCATCAGAAAATCAGATTGGAGGATTCAAAGATGAATGTTACAAGCGGCGGTATTATAAACGGAGTTATTCAGCCTCAATATGGCGGGCATGGAACGCAGTTCAATGAAAATGGCATCCCTACATACTCTTTACCTTTTACGGTGGAAGATGCGCCGCAGGGAACTGTGTCGGTTGCCATTGTCTTAGAGGATAAGGACGCATACCCGGTGACCGGGGGATTTGCATGGATACACTGGCTGGCGGCAAATATAACCCGTTTCGAAATCAAAGAGAATGAGAGCCAGACGGCGGATGACTTTGTGCAGGGAAGGAATAGCTGGACGAGTATACAGGGCAAAGAGCAATCCATGGAGCTTTCCTCCTATTATGGCGGGATGACACCGCCTGATAAGCCGCACATATACGAACTTCATGTGTATGCTTTGGATAAGATGCTGGATTTGGAGAGGGGATTTCTGCTGAACGAGCTTTACCGTGAAATGGACGGACATATCTTAGACCAGTTTACCCTGAAAGGGATATATGAGAATTAGCTGTCTGAAAGTTGGCGGGCGCACAATAAAAACAGTTGTGGCAGTATTCCTGTGTTTGCTGACAGACATAATATGGAAATCGGACACGGCATTCTATGCCGCCATTGCTGCAGTGCTGTGCGTCCAGCGCACCTCTAAGGACAGTTTCCGTGAAGCATTCAACAGGGAGATGGCTACGGTTATCGGCGGGATGTGGGGGATGCTCGTCCTGCTGTTCGAGAGGAATGTCTGGTGCATCCCATATGAAGTGTTACGATACCTGTTTTTATCGGTGCTTCTTATTCCAATCATCAATTTTTCTGTTTTGATTAAACAGGAAAAAGGGACGTTTCTCATGTGTGTTGTTTTTCTGTGCATTACTGTGACGCATGGAAATGACGAAAGTCCTTTGTCTTTTGGGATTGCACGGATTTTAGATACTACGATTGGCATTGTGATTGCCTTGATAATAAACCAGTTTCCAATCCACATACATATGGACTAAAGGAGAGCGGATACTTTGCCGCTTCTGCAATTATGGTTTGAAGATAAAACCGGGAAGGCTGTAAATGTGTTGATTTGTTTTTGAAAAGTTCTTAGAAAGTCCGTTCCATTGGTTGGGGATATGCTGTATAATAGAGTCTATTATGAAAGACGATCAATCAGGGAGGCGGGAAGATGATCTGTAAAATAAGAAAATGGAATCTGGCGGATGCGGCGGATTTGGCGATGGTTCTTTCCAATAGAAAAGTACAGGATAATCTTAGGGATGGACTGCCGTACCCTTATACGGAACAGGATGGGGTGGACTATATTTCCGCTATGCTGTCTGCGGATGAAAATGAAACCTTTGCTTTTGCCATAACAGCAGATGGACGAGTAGTGGGAAGTATCGGTGTTTTCCGTCAGGGAAATATTCACAGGCAGACAGCCGAACTAGGATATTGTATTGCTGAAGGATACTGGGGAAAAGGAATCATGACGGAGGCTGTAAAACAGGTCTGTGGATATGTTTTTGAGAAAAGTGATATTATCCGTATTTACGCAGAGCCATTTGCGTATAATACGGCATCCTGCCGCGTACTGGAAAAAGCGGGCTTTCAATACGAGGGGACATTAAGAAATAATGCTGTAAAAAATGGGAAAGTAATCGATATGAAAATGTATTCCCTGCTGAAAGAGGAAGGGCGGCTTTTTTATGATATTTCATAGAACAGATGGTAAGGATAAAGATTTTATAGAGAACTGCAGGCTTCTTGATATGGATTTGGACAGACGTGTCGGGAAAAAGATACAGCGAGACAAATACAAAAAATATAACCAGTTGGATAAAATTCAAGAAGCGATCGTTGTGTATGAAGAGAACCGGGTAATTGGCGGCGGAGCCATCAGAAGATATGATGATGAAACGATAGAATTGAAGCGGGTGTTTGTACATACGGAATATCAGGGACGGGGCATAGGGAGCAGGCTTGTTTCTCTGTTAATGGAATGGGCTGTGGAGCTGGGATATAAGAGAATGGTTCTTGAAACCGGGGAGTTATTGGCTGAATCATGCGCTGTATATAAGAAACTGGGTTTTCAGGTAATCCCTAATTATGACCCGTATGAGGATATGCCGGAATCATTGTGTATGGCAAAGAATCTGAAAAGCAGATAACGATCTGTTTTCAGAGATTGGATGTAATGTGAAATGTGAAAAATCTGCTGGTGCGCGGGGCAGATGAGTGGCGAAGGGTATTGAGATCACGAAAGAAGAGGCTGGGAGATGCAGGATAAGGATTTTGATATGCAACTAAAGCGGGCGGAATCTCCGGTGAAGGTGGCGGAGATTGCAGAAAAGACAATAAGAGCCGTCTATCCCCATTATTATCCTTCCGGGGCAGTACAGTTTTTTCTGGACTTGCATAATGAACAGAGGATAAGGGAAGCGTTTGTCAAGGAAGATATTTATTTTGCGGTGGTGCAGGGGAAGATCGTGGGAACCGGCAGCGTCCGGGGGAATGAGATCTGCAGGCTGTTTATTTTGCCGGAATATCAGGCAAAGGGTTATGGAAGCAGAATGATGGACTTATTGGAGGATATGGTTTTCAGGAAGCATCATGCAGTACATATTGATGCGTCTTTTCCGGCGGAAAGTATGTATTTGAAGCGGGGATATCGGATAAAAACCTATGAGAAAATTGAAACAGAGGGCGGGGATTATCTCTGTTATCATACGATGGAAAAGGCGGCAGGTGGAAAGGAATAAAGATTTTCAGGAGGGAACAGATGGATAAATGGTTTACTGTTGACAGAATAGATGAGGATACTTATATCATCAGCGAGTACCGGCATTGGGAGGAAACACATTGTTATCTGCTGAATGGCTCCGGGCGGAGTCTGCTGATCGATACGGGGCTTGGGATCTGTAATATCTATGATGAAGTGGTGAAGCTGACAGACCAGCCGGTTACGGCTGTTGCCACGCATATCCATTGGGATCATATCGGAGGGCATAAATACTTTCCGGATTTCTATGCCCATGAAGAGGAATTGGGGTGGCTGTCGGGCGGATTCCCCTTGTCTATGGAAACGGTCAGGGATATGGTAGTTGACCGTTGTGAACTGCCAGAAGGTTATGATGTGGGCAGCTATGAGATGTTTCAGGGAAGGCCGTCCATGGTTCTGCATGGCGGGGAAAAGATTGATATTGGCGGGAGGATGATAGAGGTTTATCATACGCCAGGACATTCACCGGGTCATATGTGCTTTTGGGAACCGGAGCGGGGGTATCTTTTTACAGGGGATCTGATCTATAAAGATACTTTGTTTGCGTATTATCCATCTACAGACCCGGGAGCTTATCTTTCCTCACTGGAGAAGATGGCGCTGCTTCCTGCGGAAAGGGTGTTTCCGGCGCACCATTCTCTGGATATCCGGCCGGAGATCATTATCCGGATGAGGGACAGTTTCCGTGGATTGAAAGAAAGCGGGAAACTGCATCATGGGAGCGGGACTTTTGATTACGGAGACTGGGCGGTCTGGCTGTGATGGGGTTTGTTTATGAGGGATAAAGGCAGGATGGAGACAGAAGATATTATTCTTGGGAAAGCAAAATATGAAGACTGGAGTTCCATATACCGTAATGTCTGGTCAAGGCCGGAAACAGCGGAATATATGGTATGGAAGGTAACGGCTGATGAGGATGGGGCCAGGGAAAGGATACAGAGGACGGTCGCATGGCAGGAAACCCATGACGCGTGGCTGGTTTATGAGAGAAGCAGCGGGCAGGCCATTGGATTTGCCGGAGTGGAGGAAACAGAGCCGCATATTTATCATGAGACTGGTATTGCCCTGGGGCCGGAGTATGTCGGAAGGGGATATGGGAAACAGATACTGCGTTTATTGATGGAATACTGTTTTTCTTTAGGCGGGCAGGAATTTTATTATTCTACACGGGCAGGGAATCTTGCTTCAAGGGCGCTGGCCTTATCCTGCGGATTAACTTATCAGCATTCGGAGCGGAAGACAGACCAGCGCAGTGGGAAAATTTATGAATTGGAGATTTATAAAAGGAATCTGAAAAGTACAGGGGGTGGGATATGAAGCCGGATGAGATATTGAAGTATTGTCTGGAGAATCTGGAAGGGAGCGTCCTTGTAGAGAGCTGGGGAGAAAAAGGGATTTTTTATAATCCCGGCCATGTGCTGAAACGGGGTGTGTACATATTGACGGTCAAGGAGAGGGACGGTGATAATGATAAAGGCTCTAAGCTGGATCGGCCGGGGGTTTACCGGGTGAACCTGGGTGTCCGTAAGGATACGTTTGTGAGGCTGTTTGGGGCTTTGCCAAAACGTCCGGGGGCAGGCGGGATTGTGGAAATGGATTATGATTTTTCTGCGGTTGACTGTTTTTTGCCGCATCCGGTTTATGCATGGATGGGGTGGCTGTGCGTCCTGAACCCATCGGGAAAGACTTTTGAAGATTTAAAGCCGTATATTCGGGAAGCTTATGAATACGCAAAAGAAAAATTTGCCAAAAGAAAATGAAATGTGTGGAAACGAAAAGGGAGGATCTGGAATGAATATCTATCAGGTGATAGACGAAAAGCCGGACTAAAGAAAAAATCAGTAAGTGATATATGCTTTAAATGACTTCTTAATCACGAGATTTTCTCATGGTTAGTGAAGGACACATTTAGAGCATTTTTCATACAAGGAGGGCTATGCCATGATGAAAACAAAAATCACCCCGCTGTACGAGAGGCTTTCCCGTGACGACGAGCTTTTGGGCGAGAGCAATTCCATCAGTAACCAGAAAACCATGTTAGAGGACTATGCCCGCAGGAACGGCCTGCTGAACCCGACCCATTTTATGGACGACGGAATCTCCGGGACCCGCTTGGGTATGCCTGTAAAACGAACAAATATTTGTGAGATTGGCTTTCATAAAGCAGATATATTTTTCAATCTGTTATGTCTGATTATGTTGAGTCTTAATATTTTGCGTATGATGGGAATTTTTGAGAAAAGGGATGTTGTTATGCTCGAATTATGTAATGTATCATTTTCATATGAAAGTTATTGATTGAAAAATGTTGTGATTATTTTGTTTTCATCGAAAAAGGAACAGTATGCTGGCATGATGGTTGGAATACTCAAACAGAACAAAAGCTAATAGACTTTTTTAATCTATCGAACAGAAAGAGGGGAAAGTTTGAAACTTCATGCGTCGGGCGAGGATTATTTGGAAGCTATACTGATACTGCAAAAGCAGATGGGGGAAAGTGCGGTGCGTTCCGTAGACCTTGACCGGCACATGGGATTCAGTAAGCCGAGTATCAGCCATGCGAAAGAGATAGAGATAAAGAGAGAGATAGAAAAGGGACAGGCCGCCCGCACCTGCGGACGCTACCAGAATGTGGTCCTGTCGGAGAAAGACCTGTCAGAACTGAAAAGGGAACTGCCGGACTTGTGGGAAAGCTATGTGGAGTGGCTGTCCGAATATATGGCATCTACCGGCAAGAGCTATAAGAACCATGCCGCCACAATCCGGCGCTAGGCCCTGGTGAAAAAGATAGGCCGCACTACCTATATCGTGAGGATTCATTTCAGCGAGACCAGCACGGAGACCATGAGCGACAAGATCAAGCGTATGCTGAAAAATGAGATACAGCAGATGTAAAAGGACAGAGCCGGAAGCTGTTACAGTTTCCGGTCCTGCCATACAATGCTGTTTTTATTCCATGTTGAGAAATTCAGCCGGTGTCATAATCGTTGGATTTTCCAAACCTGATTCCAGAAAATCCTTGTCGCCGGTGAGCAGGACATCAGCCCTTGCCGCAATCGCCGCCCTTAAAATGGGACGGTCATCTGCATCCCTGACCTGTGATTCCGACGTGTTTTCGTCTGTTGGGATGGGGACTAATTCCAGCGTCAGTAAGGCTATTGAAAGAAATTTGTCCAATGCCGCCAGACGTTTGGGGAATTTTTTATTGAATATCCGTTTCATTTCGTCCACATTCTGCTCACAGATCAATCCGTGGTTAGGATAAGAGGCTGCTTTTACATAAGCCCGATAGGGAACACCGTTTGCACTCAATGCCGCAGATATGAGGACATTCGTATCAATCAGAACCCTCATGCGTTTTCGTCCTCATTTCTCAATTCTTTTACAAGCGCCATAACATCATCGTCAGATGTGAGACCGGTCCGCTCTGCTTCGCCTGCCATTTCCCCCTGGAGCATCTGCATGGCATAGACAGCCGAATTAACGATACGGACAGTGCCGCCCTCCACAATAAAAGAAATACGGTCCCCG
The DNA here is from genome assembly GCA_910585465.1 of uncultured Lachnospiraceae bacterium. GTDB lineage: Bacteria > Bacillota > Clostridia > Lachnospirales > Lachnospiraceae > Hominiventricola. The sequence goes on from CAJUEW010000020.1 coordinate 20,795, forward strand.
CTTGCCACGCCAAGCACTTCACGGACATCTTTTGGGATTGTGACCTGCCCTTTGGCCATGACCTTTGCGTTGTCAACAAAAGCGTTTGCTAACATATCTTTCACCTTCTAAAATATGGAAAGTAGGGATTTCCCTACTTGTATTATATGCGACTGCCAAAGAAAAATCAAATGAAATTCATGGAATGGGCTTTATCGTACACTGGAAATGTAAATTTTTTGTGAAATTGATTTATTTGGACAGGAGATACGGTCTGCCACTTTCTCCGATTGACAGACGTTTTCAGAGGAATCATTAAGCTGCACTTTAAGTTTAGTAGAGACTTTCTATCCATCTGATGCGGCATTCCGTAAAGAAAAATTCAGGATCGGATGTCCTCCGGTTCCAATCACGGTGTTTCATGGATATTGTATATACTATAATAGAAGAAATCCTGTCATTTTCCAATTGCTTTCTAAAAAATCATAAAAAAGATATAAAATCCTAAAAAAAACTCCCATTTTATGGAAAAATGAGAGATAATGTAATTATTTGGAAACTAAGCGCAGAGGAAGAAACGGTCGTGGGGGAGTACAATGAAAAAAATAATTGCCTATGAAATGTCATTTACGAAAGAAATAGAATGCAGTGACGAGAAGCTTTGTATACCCTTCCAGCAAAAATATTGGAACGAGTATAAGCAAAAGTATAATGAATGCTTTTACGAAATGCGTAAAGATTTGGAAGTCGAACCAATCAATTTCTATTCAAGTTATTCTCAAATGATAGATAAAGCAAGTAATACTTATCTTTATTTGGAAAATGGGTCAATTGCAGGGGCTGTGTCCTGCTATGAAAATGAAATAGACGACCTGTTTGTTGATAAAGCATTTCAACGGCAGGGGTTAGGCCGAAAACTGCTATTATGGGGAATAAGTCATATAAAACAGCAAGGCTACAATGAAATCATTTTGCATGTGGCTAAATGGAACCAAAATGCGATAAAGTTATACTTAGAAACTGGATTTACAATTCAAAAGGAGGAACGGGTTCGTTAAATTCTGCTTTGTCGGAAAGTTGCAGAGAACGAAAAATCGGAAGTTATTGGAGATAAAATTATGGATAGACGGGTTATTCATATATATGGTGCATCTGGTTCAGGAACTTCTACTATAGGTAAGTTTATTAGCGATAAGCTGGGATATTTTTTTATGGATACGGATGACTATTTTTGGGAATCGACAAATCCTCCCTATACAATTAAAAGAAATGTTTCTGATAGGATTGCCTTAATAAGAAAAGATATTGCGAAATATAACAGGGTAGTTATTTCTGGTTCACTTGTTGATTGGGGTGATGAGCTAATACCTTTATTTACATTAGCTGTTCGTGTAGAAACAGATACTGCAATACGAATCGACAGGTTGAAAAGAAGAGAACGTGAGCATTTTGGAAACAGAATTGATCTTGGTGGAGATATGTACGAAAACCACCAGGTATTTATTAAATGGGCAGCTTCTTACGATAGCGGTGGTTCAGATATGAGAAGCAAGTCGAAACATGATGAATGGCAAAAACTATTGCAGTGCCATCAGATTTTATTGGACGGAAGTTTACCCGTGGAGAAAAACTTTGAAATCGTGCGGCAAAATCTATAAATTCTGATTATCGACCATCCCACTGCCTATGAAAAGAATACCATCCTTCCGCTTGGTTGGCAAGCGGTTATACGACCCAAATGCGCCTCCGTGTAAAGCAGTGTTTTGATTACTACTGATTTTACATGGAGGATTTTATTATGTATGAAAAATATTTAGAACAGCTTGAGGAAGCCGGAAAAGTTCGCAACCTCAAAGAACGTTCCATCAATTGCTATAAAAACTATGTTTCTTGCTTCCTGAAATATCAGGGTAAGGAGCCAGAACAGCTTACCTGCCAGGATGTCAGGGCTTTTTTCTTGCAAAAAAGGACGAATGGCTAAAGGCCACAACTCTTAACCTTTATAATTCGGCTATCCGTTTTTTCTATAAGAATGTCCTGCATAGAAAAGAATATACAGATACGATTACAATAGAGAGACCTAGAAGAAGGGGGGATACAAAAGGAAGCTGGAAATTGAATAGGAGAAACCAAGGGAATGCTGTTTCCTGGAATCCAGAACACTAAGAAAAGGCTGCTGAAAGCGTTAAATATTCATGGTCTAGTAAAATAAAATTAAATTTAAGCGTCAGAGCTGAAAGAAATATGCTGGTTATTTACTTTTACATATACTTATATTATACTAAAGACATAATCATTATTATATATTAGCTATAGCATAGTTATAGTCATTATTGTAATTCCTGGCAACAGGTATATGGCTTTTTCCTGCATAAGTTATGCAGGTTTTTTTATGCAAAATTATAAAAGGAGGATAAAAATGAAATATATGATAATGTACAGTATTATAAATCTGCTGATAAAACAGATATATTTTAACAGAAGGGAGAATGCTAGGCATAAGTGGAACACAATAAGACTGATTTCATTCTATTTGCAAAAGGCAATACCATGGGGAAATTGCAGATAATATTTACCATTCCGATTTATGGAATTGGAAAATTTAAGTATTAGGATAATATGACAATTAATAGAGAATCTCTGAAAGGGATTCTCTGTTTTATTGTCAGGAACACTATCAGTTAATGAAATAATAAGGAAGCGGCTGCTCAATGAAGCAGCTTTTTTTGTACAAATTTATGATTGGAGAATACATATGCAAGAATTAAGTACAATCGATATTTTACTAAATTACCAACTGAAATATGGAGAAAGGGGTAGCGACTCCTGGCCATCATGGATACTTCGTAAACGAACGATTAATATAGCAGCCTTAGTAATCAGCAGCATTGCCGATATTGAATTTACTGATCTGGAGAGCGCGTTATATTTCCGGTGTGAAGATAAACGTTCTATAACCTTCATCCGGGCATATGAAAGCCAAATAGAGCTGGCGGCTATCAATCCGGATAAATTTGTAAAAGAGTTGGATATATTTTTATTTAAGACCTGTAAGTACATAGAAGAAAATAATCTGTTTCAAGATTTTTATGATTTTTGCAATTTATTGGAACTACAGCGGAGATTAAAAATTCTTCAAGGACATAAAAAATTATTTGATGCTTATTTAAGCCTGCTAATGCAGCAAGCTGCTTATTTTTGCCGAAATCGATTGGAAGACAGCGTTATTGGCGTAACGGAAAATGGGATGCTTTTATACAAAAAGAATCCTCATCCATATATAGATATAGGCGGCTATACATTGGAAAAAAACATGAAAGATTTTTTGTCAGGAAAAGATAGTATTTCTCCTAAACAACTCCATAAGGCTTATAGTATGTATGGTTATAATATTCACAGCATTAATGAAGTGCAGGTATTAGAAGCAATAGCAAAGATCTATGACAATAATATGTTTGTTATGATTCCTTATATTACAGAAAGAGAAATGGGGATTGTCAGCCAAGAGCCTTTTAAGCAGCATGAAAATCACTTTCCCAGACAATGGAAGCAGACCGAATTTTATTGTGAGAAGCTGCTTCAAAGGAACTATATACTACCAGTATCTGGTGTAACTGCACGGTTTAAAAATGCCGGGGATATAAAAGAAATATTCTTTATAGAGACCATACATAATAATGAGATGATTTTACTATATCGGGTCATTACATATGACAATGGTGAGTTTTCAGGTTTTTACCATACAAGACAGCAGATTTTTTATAGTATTTTTGAGCATACAAATTTGCCAGAATACCATGAAAGTCTTAAAAATTTTATTCTGGAGAACTATATGATTCTTACTTGTGATTATCAGATTGACAAAAAGAAGAATTATGCAATACAACAGGTGACTCGGCTGGAAAATGAATTCCATTATCCATATCAGCCACTTGTTACCTATACTTATCAACAAAAAAGCGGTTCTTTCAAAAAAGACTCAAAAAAGTCTAATCACAGATACATCAAAGAAGAATATCAAGAAGAGCTTCGGACAAGAAACGGTTATATCCGGAGATTACCAGAAAATCAGTGCGCCTCTAGTGAAGCAATCAGCTATGCTGCTTCGCTGGGGTTAAGTTTACCTACAGGGAAGACCTTTGTTCGGTCCCATAAGTTTCGGATATACCGAAAAATATGTGCCACTAAAGATGATGTATATACCAAAGGAGAATTGTCTTATGTATGAATATGATTATGAGCAAGAATTAAAAGAAAAGCAGAATGAAATCGACAGACTAGAAATACAACTAGCAGAATGCCAGAGAGAGATCTGGCGCTTACACAATGTTTGTCGGGTATATGAAACACAGCTTGTTCAAAGCAATTAATATTCCCAAAATATAATTATTTTACAAAAGGAGGTATTTTATGAGAGTGAAAACAGAAAATATGATTCAAAAAGATGATGGAACTAGGATTTATGAACCGCGAACGATTCAGGAAGTGTTTAATGATATTAAAAAAATATTGATAGAGGAAGGACTATGTCCGGATGAATATTTTTCCCTAAGTTATCAAATCAGTTGCCATGCCGATGAACCATTTCCTGAAATTTCTGGTTTGTTATGTAATGCACAGTGGGGTGGAAGTGAAGGGATTTATTTGGATGTTGCTATGAATATTTTTGTTTCAGAAGAAAGGATATATAAGCAAATATCGTTTATTACAGGAAAAACTTTATCTGAGACAGAAGATGCATTTGACCGTATGCAGTATATTGGTGGCTATATCTATCGTCTGCTTATGGGAGATGGGCATATACATGCAAGATATATTCTTTTGCATAATCCCAAACAAGATAAAGCTACATTAAATGAGAAGCTCAATTATGAATTTATAAGTCTTTTGAAGAAAAACTTATACAGCCAAAAAGAGGATTCTGTAATTGATACTGACGAACTGGCTCTTAAAGCCATAATCCTGAAAGCTGTCGTGGTCAAACCATTAGCAGAAGATAAGATTAAGCAATTATTGGAAGCAGATAATGCATTGGATATACTTTATAACTTATGCAGGCCTGTTATGCAGGCAACCATTTATGAGGTCGAAGACATTATTTCATCTGTTGAGATGCTTTCATAAAGGCTATGCTATTTTTTAGTAGGAGTAAATGAGAATGAGGCTGTTGCAACTGATTGACATAGATTATTAATCTGTTGAGAACGGAGGATAAGGAGGAAATTTAAAAATGTTCATAAAGAAAATCAGTTATGGTGGGATTGATTGGCATGATTCCTATCGGACGATTACTCAAATAAAATGGAATAAACAATTTGAAATTCCTGCCAGTAAGGTAACAGACTGCATTGTAAATGACATTATGCAGAAGGTACCATATTTAGATCCAGTAGATTTTTATAATGCAGTATTGAGAAATAAAACATATCGTTTTCCTCTTTTAATTTTGGAAAACGGAAAAGTTGTATTTCCAGAAGAATATGAAGATATTTGGGAGTCTTACGGAGAGATTGAAGGATATTCTTTGAAGAGGTATTATTATGGTGGACAGGCATTGTATCTGACAGATTATGAAATTTCGGATATACCGCAGGAACAGGTTTGTTATCTCGTGGAGGAACACTTCTATGCATACACAAAAGGTGTTCCGCTTGTTGAAAGATTTTATCACAGACCATTTAAAGAATTGAAAGAAGCGGAGGCCTATCAGCGGACTCTGAAGAAACATGATGAGAGATCGGAGGTTTCAATACAGGTGTATAATTTGCAAGAAATTAGTTCTACAGAATGGTTACGGGCCAATATGGAGGTTATAGAGCTTTCCTTAGAGGATGCAGAAAAAAACTATGCTGTTTTCGTGAAGAATCATATAGAAAACTTGAAAAAATGTTGTCTATAGATTTGGAGGCGAGATGCCTTGGTATCATCCCGAATTCGGATGTGTTCCGCAAGATTCAACAAGCAAATCTACATAACTGAAAGGAATGGTATTTAACATGACAGATGGAGAAAGATTGGTATATCTAATTCTAGGTAATATTGGCGATGAAGTTGCATTAAAAAATATTTGCGAAGCTCACAGTATAGAGATGGAAGAAATTGATGATCAAGCGAAGAAGTTTCTTATCCATACAAATCAATTCTATTGTGATATTGAAGCATTTATGGATTTACATCTGGAAATAAAAGAGGAATTTGATTTTCTTCTAAAAAGCGGAGATATTGTGAAAACTACGGATGGCTTTGTTTGGAAAAACGTTGTTTGATTAGTAGTTATTATAGTAAATGGTAAGGGTCTGTATGTAGGAATAATGCAGACCCTTTTTTTGAGGTAAAATAGTATGATTAAAGAGTATGTGAATACGATTGAAAAAATGTGCGGTAAATATTCTGCATGGCAAATATGGAATGATTTTATTTCAGTTTCACATGAAGCCTATGTAGGCAGATATTGGAATGAGCTGGTTCCTTTTATCAGAAATCTGTTCAATTCCACATTTAAGTCTAACCCCTATCTGGAACGTGCACTGATGACAGGGATCACGCGGGTCAGCAAGGAGTCTGTTTTCTCTGACTTAAACAATCTAGAGGTGGTGACTACGACCTCTGAAAAATACGAGGATTCTTTCGGTTTCACACAAGAGGAGGTTTGGGAGGTTCTGAAAGAATATGGGTTGTATGAACAGCGGGAACGGGTGCGGTACTGGTATGATGGCTTTACCTTCGGCAAAAAGCCAGACATCTACAATCCCTGGTCAATCATCAATTATCTGGACAAGCGCCGTTTCTCTCCATACTGGGCCAACACCAGCAGCAACGGCCTGATTGGGAAACTAATCCGGGAAGGGAGCCCGGATCTGAAGATTGCCATGGAGGATCTGCTTTCCGGCAAGCCGCTCTATGCACAGATTGATGATCAGGTCGTATTCAATATGCTGGATGCCGACGAAAATGCTCTCTGGAGCCTGTTATTGGCAAGCGGCTATCTGCGGGTAGAGCAGTTTGAATTTTTAGACAGTGGATACCCGGAATGCAGATTAAAGCTGACTAATTGGGAAGTTACTGCGATGTTTAGGCGAATGGTAGCCGAATGGTTCGGGCAGCCCGCTTTTGCCTCTGCATATAACACGTTCATCAAAGCGTTTCTGCTGGGGGATGTGGATGCCATGAATACCTATATAAACCGGGTTGCTTCCGCTTCCTTTAGTTACTTCGATACCGGCAAAAGTCCTTCTGAGGATACTGAACCTGAACGTTTTTACCATGGTTTCGTGCTTGGACTGATCGTTGAACCGGCAGACAAGTACAGAATCACATCCAACCGGGAAAGCGGTTTTGGAAGATATGATGTGATGCTGGAGCTTCTCCAACCTTCGGAAGATGCTGCAATTATCGAATTTAAGGTCTGCAGCGCAAAAAAGAAGCAGACTTTAGAGGATGCCGTAGCAGAAGCATTAGATCAGATTGACAGGATGCGCTATGCTGAGGACTTGGAAGCAAAAGGGATTCCGGCAGAGCGAATTCGAAAATATGGATTTGCATTTGAAGGGAAGAAAATTTTGATCGGATAATTTCTGGAGCTTTAAGTCTATTAGTTTTTCATACTTGTTGGATGCTTGAAATCGTTTCTTTATTAACCGGATGCTTTGTAGAAAGATGCAAGGAATTTTAGGCCGTCATTTTTAAATTGCATGAGGCAATGGACGGCCTAAATGCTGGTTTTTATGTGTATTATCCTGACCAATCAGATAGATCAGATGGATTATTTTTTGAGATATTGACAATTTGCATTTGGCGGGGTAGAATAATAGCGATTTATATTATTGCGTGAAATGCAGATTTTACGCAATAATATGACTAAAAGAGAATAGAGGAAGGTTTTATGAGTGAATATACGGATACTGTAAGAACACAGAATATATTGGCTTTGAGAGCATTGTTGAAGCAAATGCCTCCTTTTTGTACAGATTATTTCAGAGGAATTGCTTCATCAACATCACCAAGGACACAGACCGGGTACTGCAGGGATATCTATACCTTTTTACAATTTATTGTTATGAGAAATCCTATATACAAGGATTTTGAGATTAAGGATATTCCTCTTAAAGTCCTTGAGGAAATGACACCAGCTGACATCGATGAGTATCTGGAACATCTTAACTATTATATATTTGAAGGTATGGAATATAGAAACGGTGAATCTGCAAAAGCACGTAAATTGTCTGCTCTTAGTAATATGTATAGTTTCTTTAATAAAAGGCAGATTGTTTCAAATAATCCATTAAATGCAATTGATCGGCCAAAAGTCCATGATAAAGTGATTATCACACTGGATCGGGAACAAATATTCGATTTGATGGATGCGGTCGAGAGTCCGACTAATATGACAGATCGCCAGAAAAAATTTCATAATCTTACAATGGCCCGTGACCGTGCTATTTTAACTTCATTTTTGGGAACTGGAATGCGAGTATCGGAATTGGCTGGATTGGATATTACGGACATAGACTTTAATAATCAGACGTTTCGGGTGATCCGGAAAGGTGGAAATGAAGCATATATTTACTTTGGTGATGATATACGGGACGCCCTCTGCTACTATTTAGGTATTCAGGAAAATCCAGAGAATCTAAGTAATGAAATAAAACAATTATCCCCTAGGGAATCCCTATTGAAGGGCAACGATGAAGAGAAAGCATTATTTCTTTCACTTAGAGGGAATCGTATGGCGGTTCGCAGTATAGAGGTTATGGTGAAAAAATACTGTACAATGATAAACACGAATAAGAAAATTACCCCTCATAAGCTTCGGAGCACATATGGAACTGCTTTATATAAGGAAACTGGAGATATTTATCTTGTGGCGGATGTTCTTGGGCATAAAGATGTAAATACCACCAAAAAGCATTATGCTGAGATGACTAATGATAATAGGAAACGGGCGGCTAATATTGTTTCTATTAAAAAAAGCAGTCAAAAATGATATAGTAATATTTTTAGAACCATTTATCTTGCCAGCCTTCGCATAATTATTTATAATAAGAGTAAAGAAGGGGTATTTTCTACATAAGGAGGCACTATATTGTGGGAACAGATGAGAACACGACAAAAGATAAAGCTACTACAAATATGAATGCCGCTGAATTAAAAGAAAAATCTTTTATTAGTATAAAAGACCAATTAGTTGAAAAAGCAAGAAGTTTTAATCTTCTAAGCAATGTATTTATGAGTGTTGCGTTAAATGACATTCCTGCTTGCCAACATGTTATCCGTGTTATAACAGGCATCCCGGATTTAGTTGTGAAGGAGGTAAGGTCACAGCACAGAATTTCAAAGATTACGGCGCATGATGCCATTCTTGACATACTGGCAGAGGATAGCGGCAGACGGTTAGTGAATTTAGAAATCCAAAAAAAAGATACAATTGATCATGCAAGAAGAACTAGATTTTATGCAGCAATGATTGATAGTGAATTTTTAGAAAAAGGAAAAGAATATAATCAGATGCCAGATGTCCATATTATATACATTAGTGAGACGGATTTATGGGCGGCAGGAAAAACTCTTTATAAGGTAGAAAAGAAATTTAAAGGAACAGAAAATCCGTATGATGATGGTGTTTATGTAACATATGTAAATGCTGAGATAGACGATGGCAGTGATGTTGCAAAACTAATGGATTATTTTAAGACAGCCGATCCAGAGGATATGAGTCAAGGAGATTTGTCCACAAGGATTCATTTTTTGAAGTGCGAGGAAGGAGGTTATCCGGAGATGTGTGAAGTTTCTGAAAAAATTTATGAGGAAGGTATAATCGAGGGCAAAAAAGAAGGTATAATCGAAGGCAAAAAGGAAGGTATAATCGAAGGCAAAAAGGAAACAGCACTTAATATGAAAAAGAAGGGGTATTCAGATGCTATAATAGCAGATATTTTAGAAGTTGGAATAAGTGTTATACAACAATGGATAGCGGGAAGTAAAGCAAAATCTTGATTTCATGATTTTTTAATGGAAATCTTACAAGGAAATTTAACGCTCTAAGTAAGGAGGCAGAGATATGTGAAGTTTCTGAAAAAATTTATAAGGAAGGTATAATTGAAGGCAAAAAGGAAGGTATAATCGAAGGCAAAAAGGAAGGTATAATCGAAGGCAAAAAGGAAGGTATAATCGAAAGCAAAAAGGAAACAGCACTTAATATGAAAAAGAAAGGGTATTCAGATGGTATAATAGCAGATGTTTTAGAAGTTGGAATAAATGTTATACAACAATGGATATGATTTTTTTAGAAGAGATGAGACGACGAAAATTATTCGTCTCTTTCTCTTCTAAAAAAAATTTCTCAGAATGTCAGATCAAGAGAAGTCCAAAGGGTAATTTTCAGACAACTTATATATACAGATTTTGTGACACACCCACACACTCTGTTTTACTGTTCTTACTCCAAAAGCGTTTCTGCCATTTGAAGATAAGAACCTAATGTGCCGGTTTTTTCTTCGGTAATAGGGTTGATATCTACTTTGATACCTCCGATCATGAGTCCGTCTTCATTAAATATATTAAACAAGTCATCTTCTGCCTTGTGGCCTGTATACTCTACAACTATATCGAGGTCAGAACCTTCCTTTTCCAATCCTCGGCACCGGCTTCCATATATTGCAATCCCAACAAGATTTATAGCAATCTGGTACTCATCAATCTTGGATTGTAGATAGGCATAAACATTTAATTCTATGTCTTCCTGGGTCAGTCCATTAATCTTGTGAAATCTCTCGCTTGTTTTTGCCTTGAATTCTTCTACTACTCTATGCTCTTCTGCAGTTTTTTTAGCATGATTCTTAAGCCAGTCCATTTCTGTATATTCTACGTTTTCTCTTAATGCTTCAAAATCAATCGGTATCAGCTTATCATAGGAACGTATACTTCCCTCCAGTTTACTCCGATGCACTGGTTCCTTTAGATCTAGCTCAATTTCATAGAGTGCCTCTATGATTGAAATATTAGGGTTATCGTACACACCGCCATCTAATTCCCGATAATTCATATCATAAATTGTATAATCATATCCTTCACTAGATTCTTGAATACAAATATAGCGATCTGCTAATTGAAAAGCCAGTTCTGTTTCTTCAAATTCTTCTGATCTTTTTATCATCTATTTTCTCCAACTTATATTATTCAGCCGTTCAATTTTTTTATCATGTTTCCTACTAAATGTGGCAATCTACTATGGTTAATATCCACATAGGATTTCCTCATTCTCTCCGGTTCTTAACGGCGAACCTTCAACAACAACTTTTCTGGTTCAAAATTAATATTTCCAACTTTGGGTATGGAATCATGTGCATAACTAAATAAATATTCTTTCCTATTCTTATAAAAATGTGAACGATCTATCCCATCATTAAATATTGTATAAGAAAATATGTTTTTTAGTTTTTCTTTGTCCCACGGATAAATATATATTCCATCTTGGAAGCACACCATTCTAATACTCCCCGTTTCGTATTTCTCGCGTTCTTTCTCAACAGCATTTATGAATTTAAGGTATTTTTTTGGCAATCTCCAATATTGTTTTCTTGATATGGGGCAAGTAACTATTTTACTGTCTTTTTCCCATTGCTAAACACTGCTACTGTAAAATGACTCATTTTTGCAATCTCCCGTCTCTTATGGGGTGGCAAGTATGCCACCCTGACATTTGTTGAATGTCCCTTTTCACTCGTTACGCGATCTCACTGCTGCCCTCAATTACTAAATGGTATTATCCTCATCTTCATATTCGCATGGTGGAATTACAAATTTTTCCTTCCAGCACTCTCCGCACATTCCACCTGCTAATAATTCGCGATCCGCTGCCGGAATATTTGGAAGCATTTGTTGTATAAGACCATATCCATTTTGGTAGGCTGCATAATTGATATATTCTTCCAGAGTCATAAAAATATCTTTAACTTTCCCGCAGCATGGACATTCTATACTCACGTTGCACTGCTTTATTTCACTCATAATATTTTCCTCCAAATTAAAATTATCAGTTTACGCTTATGTCTATATCAATTCAAGTTGTTTAAGGCGTTTTTTCATCCGTGTCAAACGTGCTGAAACACCACGGATTGTAATATTGCAATGTGCGGCGATTTCCCGGTAGGTATATCCTTCTGCCCTCATATATATTACTTCCTTTTCTTTCGGCTTAATGTGTGGAAGCAATTGATGCAGTCGCAGCTTTGCATCCAAAATCTCAGATACACGTTCTATTCCGTTTTCATCTGCAAACCGGCCATCCATATCCGCAGAAATGTAATCTTCACGATAAGCCACCATACATGCTTTTCTCTTAGGACGTTCCAGATACAAAAATTCATTCAGCATACAGTTTTTCATTTTTCTCCATGCAATAGAAGAAAAGCGAAACTTGGCTAATTCAGGATTCTCCAAATACTCCTGTACAGCGTCCAGATACCCAAATATAACGACATCATAGAATGTCCCTCTATCTAAATGATTTTTAAACAGAAAAGTGTTTACCAAAGAAAGGTGCTGGCATGCAAATTGATTCTGTTCCTGTGTTAATTTATATATTTTTTTCATAAGTATGTCTCCTCTAAAAAAAGAAATCCCATTAACAGGATTTCCAATACCTAAATATAATCATAAATGCAAATATTCATGCGAAATTCTCCACATACATTTTTCGTTCTTAAGTATGTAAACTGTAATAAGCCGTATTCAGGTTGTTCTGTCCATGGAGGATAATGCCTCCGGAGATTCCCAAACCATATGACGTTTTCCTTTTTTATAGATGCCCTTACCTCCTTGTGTCGGAATTCATATTTCTGTGGCAACTCTCATTTATAATTGTTCCTCCTTTGCTGCATAAAAAAAGAACATCTATCCAGCAGATGTTCATCGTTTGACTTATACCTATATCAGTTTAGTATTTTTATATTATTTCTTCTGTATTGTGATTACAAATTTAAATCTTTCCTCCTTCTATTAAAATTCCCCACTATGCCTAACAGGTGTACCCATCTCTGGGAATATATACTACGTAATCTACAAATGTAGAAAACCTTAAATAAAAATACTTTATATTTATTCTACTATAGTTGAATTCCGCTGTCAAAGTTTTCATATTAGCTGGCGAATGAAATTTCTTTTTTTATTTCTCTTTTTCCAATTTATTTTTGACAAGATAACCTAATAAAGGTACAATATATTTATACATCTTGTTTTTATATGGATTTACCTATGTAAATCCTAATTGTAAAATTCCCAGTAATGGGTATATATTAATTTTTAGAGGAAGCATCCGCAAGGATGCTTTTTTGTGTTAAAAGGAGGTGTGCAAGAATGCAAGATGTAAAAAAGAAGGGACGTGATAAGCAGAACGGAAAATGTAGGGAAGTGCCCATATGGGCACTTTTGTTGTATTAAACGAATTGAACACATATAATGAGGTGAAAATTTTATGAACGAATTTGATTTAAAACAGTTAAATTTTATAGGAGAAAATGATAGTTTTTCTTTTGGATGTACCTGCTGTGGCGCTTGCTGCCGTCATCGGGAAGATATCTTGTTATCTGCTTATGATTTATGGCGCATTGCAGGATATTTACATAAAAGTATAGAGGAGATAGTAGATGTATATTGCAGGGTTTATATTGGTAATTCGTCGCATCTGCCGGTTGTTAATATTGAACCGAAGGGAATGCATGCTACATGTCCGTTCCTAATACGGAATAAATGTACTATCCATATCGTAAAACCACAAGTTTGTGCTATATTCCCTTTAGGAAGAATAAGTACAGAAGACACTGGCGAAACAAAATACTTTTTACAGAGCATAGACTGTGGAGATAAGACTCAGACATATACACTAAAAAAATGGCTGGCTAAGTCAGGGATAACTGAAGATAGTCATGAATGTTTGAGTCATTGGAGGAAGCTGCTTAATTCTCTTTTTGAAGTTGCAAAAATAATTAATGATTTTTCGGATACGGGCAAGAAAGCCTGTTATAATGCTATTTTTTCAGCAATGTATCTTGGCTATGTCATAGAGAAGCCTTTTTTGCCACAAATTAAAGAACGTCAAAAGACTATGGCTGACCTTTCAAAGAAATTATGTGAAATGGCCAAATACCGTACAGATTCATAAACACAAAACCGGAGATAAGATGAAACCCTTACTCTCCGGTTTTGCAAAATTTTCTGTTATGCTCTTTCTTTCCCCATCTGTACAGCACGTACTATGATAATACGTTTCTCCGAATATCCAGGGGCGAGGCTTTTTTCACATGCCACCAGAGTCACTCTTTTCCCTATATCCTGCGGAAAATATGTTTCGCTCTTTGAACGGAGTACTCTATTTACAGATTCTACTTTATAGCGGTACCGGGTACCTCCCTGTATAATATAGAAAGTATCATCCACATTCATTTCGTCCAGACGGTTAAAGCTGTGACCGTATGTTTGAGAGCTATGGCCATATATGATATAATTCCCATCCAGAGTCGTTGACAGATCCGCAGTTACAAAGTAATATTTTGACAGGTTAAAATCACTGTCGGCAAGTATATTCCCACGAATAATTGCCTTTTTCATATTTATCTTATCAATGACCAGTATACAATCAATATAGCCTCTAAAAGAGTAGTCGTTTACATCACTGTACTGATATTCAACCAAAGGCGCTTCCTCGGATGGAACCTCGTTGGAAATTTGTGCTTTTTCATCCATATAGTCATCAATGAGCCTATCCTCAAAATGATTCCGTTTATCTGCCTCCTGGTATGGTTCACGATAGATCTGATAACCAATAAATATAACAAAGATAATACAAGAAATAAAGCAGATAATTGGAAATAAGTTTTTAATTTTTTTCTTCATAATGTTCTCCTAAAAATGGTGCAGAGCTTTCCCCTGCACCAGTAATACATGATGTTTATTTTTTCATTTTCTTTTTCTTATAGTAGAAAGAAAAGCCAATACCAAGCCCTGTTATTCCGACTGCAACAAATGCAATTGCAAGCAGCGTCGTACTGTCGTCAAAACCAAGTTTTGGGACAGAGGTCTTGGGAATAACGTGATTTCTGCAGGTAATTGTAATATCCTGTCCTTTCATACTGAACTCAATTTTATCAGCAAGCTGCTGATATCCTGTCGGCGCTTTCTTTTCTTTAAAGTAATACTCTCCAAAAGCAAGGTCAGTTATATTGATTTCTCCCTTTTCATCAGTAATATAAGTTCCGATATTTCTCCCGTCAGATGTAAGTAACTCAAACTCTGCACCTGAAAGCCTCTTGGATTCATTATTAGCATCAATTTTTATGAGTGTCACTTTTGCTTTTTCAAGCTTATTGAGTGCTGGATTTTCTTTATTGACATCAAAAACAGTTACCGGCTCATTTTCTAACGTCAGCTTAAATTCATGCTTCTCGTCATCCAGAATATATCCTTCTAATGTCTGAAGCTCTTTGAAGTAATAATGACCGGATACCAGCGCTGCTTTTAACGTTGCTTTTCCTTCTTCGTTTGTTTTAACCACTCCGATAAGGCTGTCTTTTGGAAGAACACTTTCGCCACGGTAATTCTTAATATTTTCATTTGTATAAATTCCGAAGAAGATTCCTTCTAACGGCTTTTTCCCATATCCAAATGTACCGTTTTCCGGATTCAGCATTTCTCCTACTTTATATACATTAATTTCCGTATCTATTACATCATTCTCGATGTCCAGACTGATATCTACAACTTCATTTTTCTTATCTTTGGTCAATACAACTCCATACTTTTTATGATTCATGGCAAGGCCCGCCGGTGTCTTTGTTTCTTTTAAGACATATTCACCCAATGGTAAATTCTTGGATATTCCTTTTCCTTCTTCATCTGTAGTGATTGTGTCCACAATATTCCCATCCATATCATAAACTGAAAATTCTACGTCTGGTAAAGAACGTTTTTCGTATTCCATGCGGTTGATTTTTCCAAAATCGGAATCATATGTTGAAATTCCGGTCAGCATATCTCCGACCTTATCTACAGTGATGGTTCCGGTTTTTTCATATTCATCCACCATTTCTACTTTTTGGATCTCTCCGGTTTCCAGAACAGTAAAAGGGATTTCTTCCGCAATCTCATAGCCATCCGGAGCCTGTTCTTCAATCAGGACATAATATCCAGGTTTCAATCGGTCAATTTGATGTACTTTTCCGTCAGTAATCCATGAGGCAGCTTCATTTCCTTCCGCGTCTTTAATTGTAAGCTTTGCGCCTATTACTTCTTTACCTCCGATATCCACTTTGCTGATAGCTACCTTTGTGAAATCGTTTGTGACCTCCTGCTCTGCAGCAATAATCTCGTGTTCTTGGTTCTCATATTGCAATTTGAAATCAATAATCTCCTTATTTCGTACATATCCTGGCGAAGGTTCCAGTTCCTTTACATAATAGTGCGCGATAGGCAGATCTTTTGCAAAAACTGCTACTCCATTTTTATCGGAAACTGCTGTCTCAATCAGTGTATCTGCAGGTATGACAATGTCCTCGCCTATTAAAATATCCTCTGCCGCATAAAGGCCAAAAATAGTTTCGGCCACAGGTTTTTTCGTTTCGATATCTGTCTTATTTATCCGGATGGATACTTTCTGTCGCTCATTAACATATTCATTGTCGCTGTATACGACTTCCACTTCATCTCCGGCATATTCCAATGAGAATTCTTGTATTTCTTTATTCAGAACAAATCCTGATCCGGCTGTAACTTCCTCTATTTTATATCTTCCAAGCGGCAGGTCTGTTAATTTTGCTTTTCCGTCTCTGTCCGTTCTAATCATAGACACCAGTTCGTCTTTCTTATACAGAGTAATCTTGTTCCCTTCCCCGTCACACTGGTAATCTGGTGAGTAAATATCCACTGCCGCATATATCTTGAACTCTGCTCCTTCCACATTTCCCATTTCATAAATAAAGTCAGAATCATCTTCTTCCGAATCAAGGATACCTAAAAATTCCCCAAAACGCCGCAGAATATTTTTCTCCATTTCTCCGTAACCAGCAAGGTGTTCACCTTTCTTTTGCAGCCGGAGAGTTCCTGTCTGGCGCTCATTTTCATAATCAATCTTTATAACTACAGCGCCTGTTTCCGCTTCCACCTCGTATGCCTGATCAGAAGAAAGGATAAATTCAATCGGTTCCCCCTTTACATAGCCGTCAGCAGCTGCGATCTCCTCCAGACGGTAATTCCCCATCTTTAATTTTTCAGGCGTCAACAGATAACCCTGGTCAGAAACTTCAAATTCTGTGTGCTCTACGAGCTCCGGATAATGTGTATACTGTTTTACGTATTCATTATTATCCAGGTCATAGATTTTGAAGACAGTACCTTTATGCAGTACCGGCAGTTTACTGGTGCCATCGATTTTATATATTTTCAGGATTGCTTCAAATTCGTAATCAATGAATACGCGCCATTGCTGGGGTTCCCGCTTATCCTCATTAATGGTTACGATAAACGGATCAATTGTATTATAGTTTTCAGGAGTCGTAGACTCTACCACTACATATTTCCCATAAGCTAATTCCTTACTTACTGCATATCCATTATCATCCGTAAAAAGCTCTGGCATTGGACTGCCTTTACTATCTTCTGAATAGTCAAGCGCCGTTGTTTCCTTGTTAAAATCATAGCCGCGGAACTGCTCCGGGGAATAATTCCCATTGCCATCTGGCTTGATATCTCCATCCTTGACTCCTTTTAATGAACGAATCAGATATACTTTGAATCCAGCTCCCTTTAGAAGATCTGCTTCTGTTTGTTTGCCATCAGATCCGACCTTGATTAGCTGGAAAGGCTGTTTTTTTACAGTTTCATTTACGGTTACATCTCTGTGGACAATTTTAACATCCTGTCCTTCATAGGTTGCTTCTACCGGATACTCCGTAGGATCAAGCAAATATCCTTCAGAAGCGACAAGTTCGCGGATAAAATATTTTCCCAAATATAAATCTGTAAAATCAAGTTCTCCGGCCTCGTTTATTTTCCCTTTTGAAACAAGCTCTCCTTTTGTGTGTACTGTTCCGGATTTTTTGTTCGGGTGCAGAATATCCTCTGCCGCGAATAAACCATATTCTGCACCAATTAAGGCGGCATCTCCTTGGCTTAGGAATTCGTGCGTTTCTTTATCTATCTTCCGCACATGTATCTTTGCACGGACTTCTTCATTATGAAAATCATGAGAAAATATATATTCATATGTTTCGTCATTTTTGTATGTATATGTAAACTCATATATTTCATTTGACCTATAATACTTTTCCGGCGCCTGTATCTCCCGGATATAATAGGTATAATTAATCGGGATATCAGAAGTAAATTCCGCGATTCCGTCACGGTTACTAATGCTGCTCTGAATCAATGTGTCTTTTTCAAGAACTGTTTTCCCATTAATTTTAATGGCTTCTTTGGTATATAATCCGTATTTTGCTCCCTCAAGAGTTGTGTCATCATTTTGGGAATGTTTTACAGACTTAACCTTTACTTCCGGCCGTTTGTTGTTATATTCGGTTTCGGCCAATGCAAGAGTGGTTGTCTGGCCGGCATATGTAAGCGAAATTATTTTTGTTGTTTCCTGTTCATTTTTTCCGATTACCAAATCTGCAGGCGCCTTTGTCTCAACAACACGATATTTCCCCAGATACAATTCCTCAGAAACTGCATAACCGTCTTCACCGGTAGACAGACTTGCAATCAGTGTATCCTTTTTATGGATCAATGTTTTCTTATCCTGACTTATGATATCTTCGGCGGCATAGATAGAATATTCTGCGTTAGGAAATGAAGAGTCTTCATATACAAAGCTTACCGGATCACTCCCATTGGCCGATGTAAGTTTTTCTCCAGATTTATGAATTTTAATCTTCCCTTTCTGCTCTCTGTTCTCGGCCTTTATATCTGTATTCCCTCCTGCTACCAGTTTTACATTATAGACATCCATACTATGGCAGTATCCGACGGGTGCAGTTATTTCTTTTAGATAAACAGTCTCCTGTGTTTTGGAAAACTCTGTATAGGAATAACCCTTTTCATCCGTAGGCGGCATATTTACAATTAAACTTGTACAAGCTTCATCTTTATATACGCCAAATACTGCGCCTGAGAGACTGACATTAGTGTCCCCGTCTTTCTTTGTCAGTGTGATTCGGGCAATGTCAAGCCACTTTACTTTGAACTGGACGGAATTTGCTTTTTCTTCTATGAAATCTCCATATCCGATATCCTGTGTGGTGCTTCCGGTACTGAGAACCAGTGTCTTCCACTGCGCGCCAATCTGCCCCGTCAGTTTCCCGCTGTTCCACTCGCCGGTTACTGTCTTGGGTGCAGTGAAATAAAAACGCCCTCCGCCATATATTTTGACAGTCCCGCCAGTCTGGCTCTTACCGTCAGAAGCATTATGGTAAGTCACATTTGTCGGCAGGTTCAAACTGACATAATTACGGTGATCCCCATTTAACTGAAATGTTTTTGTCTTTTGCAAGTCTTCGTTAAGATACGCATTTTCATAATCGGAATTCAGGCTGATGGCTGCTACCGGCGGATTTTCCTGTCCAAATAAGTAGTTGATATATGCCAAGACACCTGTTGCTTCCAGTGATCCGGTTGTACAGCCATGAAAACCTGCATCCCCGATATACGCATAACTTGCAGCAATATGTGTAAATATATATCTGGTATCAGCATCTAATTGCGGCATATACTGCTCTGTCAGATCCCCTGGCCCGCCGTATCCATAATATAAGACCTTCTGCAAGTTTGCATTTGTGTTTAAGACATCCGCAACATAATCTGCATCTGGCGGAGATGACTTCGGAGATTCCAGACAGTATGCTATTTTTCCATTTACATAAAAATAATTAGTTTCGTAATTTCCGATGTTAGACGGATAGCTTAGAGTTTTTCCTTTTACCAGCGACACGTTTGAACTTCTCTGTGTCGCCATTCTTGCCGGCACAACAGATAGAAAAAGGCTGTCTTCTACATCCTCTACGGCAACCAGTTCCTGTTCCTCTTCCCTGTCGGATATTTCTGTTTCAGGAATACCTGCGGATTGTTCCTCTGACGGCTTTTCCAGTTCCTTCATTTTATCTATGCCTGCTATGTCAGACGGGAATGCCGAATCTGCTTCTTCTGACTCTTCATCTGAATTGTTTTCAGTTTTTGTATGTCCGGTACTTTTTGAAGAGCTCTCCGGCTCTCTGCTTTTCACGGTAATCATCCGGCTGATCTGGTACGCCAGATTTTCATCCCTGACAGGATATACTTCATAGACAGCCTGATACTTCCCTGGTACGTCAATTGCAAAGCTGTTTAATGTTTCATTAACGGCATTTTTAAATACAATTTTTACCTTTTCTTCTGTAAATGACAGTTTGGTAAAATCATGTTCGATATCGAAATTTGCTTGCGCCTTTATGGAAATATCACCGGCGGTAACAAATTCGTCTTCTGCTAAACGTTCCTTCATTTCGGATAGAAACGGCAGATGGGATGCGTCTTCGTTGTACAAAATAAGGTTCTCTTCCTGATCTGGCTCCCTGCCCGTTGTTGTTTCCACTGTCTGGATTTCTGGCTTTGCAGATTCTGTTGCAAACACTGTCATACTGGAATTAAGCATTGTTGTGCAGCAGATTAATAATGCCAGGGCTCCTGACATAATTCTTTGTTTTCTAATCATTGTTCTCCTCCTGATATAATAATGAAAAGGCAGGGATATACCCTGCCCGGCCAGCCCTGTGACCAGATAAATCGTAAGTGTGGAAAATCTGCCTTTCCTATTTTCCTCCTCCTTCCTACTGCAAGCCAAAAAGAGCCAAAGGCAGACTGCTTCTTGATACCTGTTTCCAGGAATTGTACAAAAAGCCTTCCACACTCTGGCTCGCTAAAAAATATATCTTTATTATATAGAAAGAAACAAGCACTTTCAAATCTACAAAGCGCCGTATACTGCCAAATCCATATACCAGCTATCTGTCAGGGAGAACATATTCTTTATTAAGACAACTTATCTATTCTCTTGTTTTTCTCTTTTTATTCGCTCCCTATTCCGTGTTTTGCGACATCTTCTCCCTTTTCTTTCATTGAGTACTCTGGAACACTCTGTTAAGCTATGGGTATACCTAAGGAACTGTTGCAGATGGTTTCTAGACAGCTCCTAACAAAATAACGTAACAAGGAGAAAAATATAGATGAAAAAAGAATTATATATTCCGGCATGCTACAAGTACATTAAGAAAAGAGATGGAACTTCCGACCAGCAGCGCATATTCAGCGTTGCAAAATCTGCGTTTAAAGCAAAATATCCTGATCAAAAATTAGAAGATAATGAACTTATCAGTTTCCTGAAGACAAACCATGTGATTCCAGAAGAAACTAAAGCAGAAGATCTGAATACGGAACATTTGGAACTTTGCTTTACTATTATTTCTCAGTATAAATGTAATTCTATCTGTCAATTGTGCGCATATTCACCGCTCTTTAAAAACCAGTGGGAAGTGCAGGAATCCACATTGATCGGCTATACTCTAAGAAGCTGGAATAACTTGCAGGCTCTTTTAGAATCCGGCCTTACCTGCCGCCACTTCCGTGCAATGATTCCCGTATCGGAAAAATCATCAGTCTCAGTGATACCTCTTAATCGGTTGGCTTTTGAGTATATGGAAAAGATGCCAAAATCTCAATCGGATATGCTGTCCATTACCGAAGATATTATTCGTACTCTGAAAGAGAATAATAAAAACAAGCTCTCTACAGATGATTTTAAAATTGCAAAAAAATACCTTGATAATCTTTTGCTAAGCAATTACCATGCTTTGCCGCCGGAAAAAATTGAAAACATTCTGAAGAAATGCTTTCAGTTATCTTTTCGTCCTGCTTCTAGGCCTTCAATACAACAGGAAAAACAGGCAGATGTCATAGGAGAAAGTCCTTTACATCTGGAAGGCCTGTTAGCAGGAAAAGCTCTGACAACAGCAGGAAACAGAAAGCCTTTGCAAGAAACTGCCGGCAAGAAAAAAACAATAGATTGTTCCAAAGGATCTGGACAGATTTTGCAAGAAAAAACATCCGTTGTAAATATTGCCGAACAGGTTACAAAAAAGAAGGAAAACTCTAAAAAGGAGAACATCTCTTGTGAAAAGAAGCTTCAAACCTGTTATACAAAAGACATTTCATCTGTACAGACTAAACTAACGCCCGTTGCGGATATGGAACGCTCTCCTCATACATGGCAGATAACCAGCAAAGATCTTCAAGATTTTCCGGTAATATCCTTGGATATGGCAGATACATGTCAGATGAGGCTGTTTCTCGAAAAATTGTTAATGACACCTCTTCTTCCTATGGAAATTGTCACAGATGATAAGATGTCGGCACGGGTCTTTCTCTATGTTCAAGGTAAATTTTATATTTACTCCAAAAGCAATCTAACGATATTAGATACTATACTGCCCTATATAGAAAAAAGCGCTTTTCGCAAAATCATTTGTTACGAACCTTATCAATTATATGAATATTTTTATCAGCAGCAGGCTTATGGCGTAGCCTTGTTCAGCATCCGGCTTGGAATGGATTTCGCTTGTTCCCCGGCTTTATGGAAATGTAATATAAATACTGTCCTGCACAAAATATGTAAAGCAGAAAACCCTGATAACGCTCCCACAGTAATGGACAGCATGCGGAATTACTATAAGATGCTCCAATATCTAAACAGAACTGGGAAAGAAAAAGATAACCGATACTGGGAAAAATACTATATCATGAAATTCATAGGATATTCTTATAATAGAAAAAGATGCTTTGCAACTCAAAAACCACTGTTTCAGACGGAAACCATTGATGGTTATCAGTTTACTTATACCGAAAAGGATAAGTTAATGGCTCCTTATATAGCTGTCTGTTATCGGATTCAATGGAGATCAAAAGAAGAATTTCCAATTGAAGCCTTGCTTTCAGAAATCATGAAACATAGGATTCCAGAAACTCATGAAATATTACTTCTATCTTACGGGAAAAATAATATGATATTTTGTCTTCATCCTTCGGAATATGGTTATCTATGTGATTTAGTCAATAATATTGCATGTCATTTCGCAGAGTTAAGGAAAAAATCACCCGTACATATTGACGAATGTATTACGAGTAAAGAAAATAAAAAATGTGGGGCTCCGCCTTGATTATTATAGTGTGTATTGAGATAGATTTCCGAGGGGAAATAGCAAAAAAGGTTATCTGTATACTTCATACTATAACATTTATATTACAAAAAATCAGGACAACTGTCAGTTTAGAGGCAAACTGGGCGTCTCCTGATTTTTGTTTTTTCCTATTTTAATTCATCATAGACAAAACCGGCAATAAGACCTTTTCTGATGGCTGAGTCCTCTCTGCTAATACATATTTTATATGCATCTTTATTGGCCAGCCTATCTCTTTTCCACTTAAAATGCTCCATCTGATACATAAAATATTCATCCTGACTCGTAGTAACCAAAAGCCTGCCGCTATTTTTCAATAGCACATATAACTTCTGCATGATGAATTCTCGATATGGATGGTAACACTGCTCATCAAAATATTTCAGTGAATATACTACTTCTATTTTATCAGCATTCTCCTTCCTGCAAAGCTGTAAAGCCGTACCCTTTTTCGGCATATCCTCTATAGACTCTGACATTTTCCGGAGAGTATATAGATGTTCTTCGGTCTCCTGATCCAAAATCCTATTATACTTCTCTACCTCCCGGACAGCCTCAACCTCTTTCATGGCACGGATAATCCAAAAATCTTTTATGTCCTCACCTGACCATTTCCACACATAGGGTTCTATCACTTTCCAAAAGTCCATAATATCAAAGTAATTCTCATTCGGCTGTGCCGCCTTTTCATCTTTAAAAAAGAATTGAAGGCATTCCTTTTCCCCTGCATCTTTTTTCAGTAAGCCTGAAAAAAAAACATCAACAGATTCAATCGCATTTTTCACGCTGTCAAAATCCGTTTCCTCACCTAGTTCACCAGTAAACCTTTCTGTCAAGTCCATATAATATCCCGTACCTTTCCTATCTGTGCCACAAATTGGTTGGAATTATATCAGATACCGATATAATATTCCAGCAGCTGATTATAATTACCATTATTTACCATAAAAGCAGAAATCTTCTTTCTGTTTATTTCTTGCTGGATACTTCTTTCAACAAGATATAAAAATCCCTTAGAGACAAGTAAATAAGGCAATCTTTAATATTTGACATGATAAAACATATCTACATTTTTACATCACGATTCCTTATCATTCCGCCAGTCTCAAATATATATGTATCCTTCTATATGGTATACCTTTATATGAATACTTTCAATAAAAAATATAAGATATCTCTTATTTTCGGAACCTCATGGATAGATTTTAAAATACTCCTGAAAAACTTTTCTGCTAATTTCCATGAATAAAATACATTTTGTCATAGCACTATAACTTATAGAATGATTAACTTTATAAATTTATTATAATACAGTTTTACAAAGGTTACAATGTACAGAAATACTTATATCAAAAGGAGCACACCCGTTCATGGAGCTTAATTATAAAGCTATAGGTAAAAGAATTAAAATAGCAAGACTAAAAACAGAGCTGACACAGGAAATTATGGCCGAAAAAATTGGAGTTACACCTCAGCATGTCAGCAACATAGAAACCGGTAATTCCAGCGTCAGTCTGACAACGCTTATTGCTATAGCAAATCTTTTAAAGGTGTCGGTAGATGAATTATTATGCGATACGGTATTAAAGACTAAATATGTATTTAGCAAAGAAGCAAATGAAATCTTTAGAGACTGTAATGAGTATGAAATACGTGTTTTGATAGAAATACTGAAAGCTGCGAAATATTCTATGCGTGATGTGAAGATGTTTGAGGCTAGAATAAATAATAATGGATAAAACCGTAATTATGAACCACAGATCTGTGATTGGTCATTACGGTTAGTTAAACACCTTTATTCTCATTTATCTACACTATAGAACGAATGATATACTCCAGCCTCATCTTCTATTTTCCAGAATTACGATATCGTTTATGAAAAAAACAGGCCAGGATAGCGCATATTATAATTCCAATGGCATAAGGGATACCAAATAAAAAAGCAACGCTTGCCGGAGCACTATAACCCGCATACAAAATCTCGTATTGCATACAGCAATAATTGTACGCGACTGTGGCACACATAACATTTGACAGTAAAATGGCAAGGGCAGTAAAAAGATAAGATAAGTATTTGTTTTTCATTTTTGATTACCTCCGGTCTCAGACACCAACAGTTTCACCCATATTTCCATATATACCATATCTTCTGCATTCTGGAAATACTTTTCTACTGAAAATGGCTCCGTTGTTAAGTTGTGCTGAGGCAGCCATGTGCCGAAAAGATACTTGTTTGCCCGATCCAAATTCACTGTTACTAAATCCTCAAAATTCTCCGCCTCGATTCTGCAAATAATATATTTGCCTGGCAGGAGTTCCTGCTTTACGAAACCCTCCGGCATTTGATCCGGCATTTTATGAACAAGCCCACCCGCAAAATAATTGAAAAGCCCCTGCGCAAAACTTCTCATATAGGACATACCCATTTCCACTTTTCCGAGATTCCCTGCTAGCAGTCCCTTCTTCGCATGATAACGCTTCCAAAGCTGTCCAGGCACATCGATGCCGGTGCTTTCACCAATTGGTATTTGTCCGGAAATTTTAACTTCTGTTTCAAAACCGAGATATATTTCTGGCTTTTCCAACGTCCTTCTTTGAATTTCCAACAAAATATCCCCCACCACCAGAGGAACTCCTTCGTCTATCAATATATAATTCATAGAGATTTCCGGCTTTTCAAATGTATTAAGCATCGGTAAATTCTTTCTATATTCGTCCGGAGTAATCCCATATGTTTCCTTAAAGGCCCGAGTAAAATTTGCATGACTTGAAAATCCAAAGTCCAAGGCAACATCCAGAATCCTTCGGTCCATATCCTTTAAACTTTCAATTACCTTTGCCAAACGGCGGAGTTTCACATACTCCTGAACCGGTTTTCTTACCAACCGCTTAAACAACCGTTGAAAATAAAATGGGGATAAACCAACAGCGTCTGCAAGTTCCTCTGTAGAGATTTCTCCTGATAAATGTTCTTCAATATAATTCAATGACCGGTTTATTGTTTCCCATGCGTGCATTGCGGCACCTCCTTAATTTGATGCTCAAATCATACCACATTGTTTTTTACCAGGCTTTTCACTCTATGCCCTTTTCTGGCTACAGCCATCCAAAGACGAAATGTATATCAACCCTGTTTTCCTCAAATTCCCCGCAGATCCATGCGGTTATTCTTTTGGTACAACAACCATGCAATCCCCAAAATCAACGCACACAGAACCGTCTCATATCCACCAAGATATCCTTCCGGAACCACACAGGCGCCCGCGCCGCCAAGAACCGCAAGAACAGCCCCGCCCATACCGCCAAGTATGGCTGAAGCGCTCTGTTTGACCACGCTTACTTCATTCTCCCAATCCATAACCGGGAAATGCAGGTTTATGGTAACCCCGTATACGCAGGCAAACAAAAGGATAACCGCCGGAATCACTGCCAGCCAGAAACCTTCTTGTATCCCGGGCCTTAATGCTAAGATCAGAAAAACCTCCGACAGAAGATAAAAAGGCAGAACCAGTATCAAATTCATCAGAATCTTCGCGTCAAGGATCGTTTTCGTCGGCAGAGGCAGGCTTTTGACGAGCCACCAGTTCTTCCCTTCCATAGAAACAGAAGTCGCCGCAGTGGTCATCATACAAAAAGTACCTGCCAGCAGGAATGGCGCGATCCCCGCCAAATCAACCGGAACTGGCAGTATTTCCTTAATCCTCTCCGGCCCTGTAAAAAGAAGCGCCCCCGATATGACGCATCCCAGGATCGGCCCAATCAGCGTATTGGACACATAGATACTGGATGCAAAATACCGTCGGAATTCCTTTCTGCACAGAGACGCCAGCGCCGAATCCACTTTCAGCTCTCCCACCTGATAATCATGCTTAGCCGCCGTTGTATGCAGGTTCCGGCAGATGGATTGAAAACAGGCGGATACGATAGATGCCGCCGCTGCAAATACAGCCAGAAACATCCCCGTATACATCAGGCACCGGCCGAATTCCCCCTTTACAATCGCCGTTCCAAGCCAGACGGCAGGCGGATAGCAGTCCTCCAGCACGGCCGAAACCATCCCTGACAGTTCGGCTATAATCTCCATGCTTTCCATCCCTTCCATAGCCGTAAGCCGTGAAGAACCAAACATAACCGCAAAAGCTAACAGAAGCGTCAGCGCTGACGCCGCCAGGCTTTTATGCCTCATCCTGGCGGAAATACCTGAAACCAGCGCCCCCGCAAGGATCGCCCCTGTCATTGGCAATAACGGCACGGACCAGATTCCCAGAAACGCGTTCCAATAAAATGCTGCCCCCGGCCTCACCGACCAGGCATATACTGCGATCCCCGGAATCAGTACCAGACCTGCCAGCAGCATATTTTCCGTATACATGCGCAGAAACCGGCTGATTACTATCGCGCCTTTCGTTACAGGCAGGGCGGATACCATATCAAATCCCTGTACCCGGAATATGAGGCTTCCCGCCTTTAAGACTCCAAAAATAAAAATCAGGATACTGGAAACAGCGATCAGGCATGAAATGATCTCCGCTTCCGCCCCAAGCCGAACCAAGCCGTAGGAAAGACCGCCCACGTAAAAAAGCATCATCATAATCAGGAACGCCCAGAGAACGGACAGCAGCACAGCCCTCTTTTTCGCACGCGTATCCTTAGAAAACCGTAAAACATTGATGCCAAAGAGATTACAGAGCTCCAGCCCTGCCATGATCTTAATCTGTTCCAAACTAATCTGTGCCGGCATCATTTACCACCTCCATAAAAATGGACTCCAGAGTTCTGCCCTGCTCCACAACCTCCTCCATACTGCCGGAGGCAACCAGGCGCCCGTCTTTGACCATCGCTACCTTGTTGCAGAGCTTTTCAGCCACCTCCAGCACGTGGGTGGAGAAGAATATGGCGCCCCCGCTGTCACAAAGCTTCCTCATCATACCCTTCAGGACAACGGCTGCTTTCGGGTCAAGCCCGACAAAAGGCTCGTCCAGAATCAGCAGCTTTGGTTCATGCAGCATCGCAGATATGATTGCAAGCTTCTGTTTCATGCCATGGGAATAAGAGGAAATCAGATCTCCAAGAGACGCCGTTATCTCGAATTCATCCCCGTATCTTTGAATCCGTTCCTTCCTGTCTTCTGCTGAAACTTTGAAAATATCGGCAATAAAGTTCAGATACTGGATACCTGTCAGATACTCATACAGATCCGGATTATCCGGAATATAAGCCGTCACCTGTTTGCAGGCAAGGGGAGCCTCCCGAAGGTTCCTCCCTCCGATCCGAATCTCACCGGTTTCATAATCGTGAATACCGGCAATGCACTTTAACGTAGTTGTCTTTCCGGCTCCGTTGTGTCCAATAAATGCATAGATATCCCCCGGTCTCACATGAAGGCTTAGATCCGAGATCCCCTTACTGCTCCCCTTATAATGTTTCGTCAAATGATTGATAATAAGCATAACTCTCCTCCCATTCTACAACTGTTTCCGGTTAAAACAACCGACAGACAATACCATACACAGCAAAACCATCAGCCCCACTACCGCTATGTTGGCATAATAATCTTCCGGGCTTTTGACCCTTTGTAAAAGCTCCATTCCCCTCAGCAGCCTTGCCGGAAGAAAGGCGTCAAGCTTCGGGAACATAGAAAGAAGATAAACGCCCAGCGCCGTTCCGCCGGTTCCTAGAAGTACCTGGGAACTGCTTTTTGACACCGCGGAAAAGAAAATCAGAAGCGCGACTGTCCATATGCCAAACAGCCACGTACAGGCAACAGCAAAGAACAGGTTCCCGGCAATCCCGTTATCCCAGAAATATTCGTTGTAACCATAAGTAATCCCAAAACAGGCCGCATACAGTACCGTCCAGGAGCCATATAAGAATACCGCCTTCGCCGCCAGGATGCTTCGGCGTGACAGTCCTTTGGTTACGACAGGAATCAGCGTGCCTTTCTCGTACTCTGCGGTAAAATTCCCGCCGACGATCAGGATGAAAATGATCAACCCCATTGGGATATTTTTATAAAACTGCACCCAGGAGGTCATCGCATCCACCTGAACGGCTGTCGTCACAAGCCCCGTATCCGCCAGGGAATCCGAAAATGCTTCCATAAGCCAGGGCGTAAGCTTCGCCAGAGCAGGATTCATAATCCCAAACAATACGAAAACCAGCAGCAGAATCCACGACCGTCCGGTCCGATTCCATTCCATCCATTCTTTTTTTAGAAATGCATTCATCTGCCTACCACCTCCATAAACAGGTCTTCCAGATCCGCCTCCTGCCGTTCGATACGCATAACCGGATACCTCCTGTCCGCAATCCAATGCAGAAGCTCCGGAAGCCTCTCTGCTTCCTCTAAGAGAAGGCTGTTCTTCCCTGCAGCCTTAAGAAACGGAAACGCCTGCCGCAAAGCTTTTGTAGCTTCCGGCTGCTCCATCTCCACCGTCACCGCCGAAGCTTTCTTAAGCTTACGCACCTCATCAAGAGAGCCCTTAAGGGCAATCTTCCCCTCGTGCAGGAACGCCATCTCATCACAGATATGCTCCACGTCCGACAGAATATGGGTGGAGAACAGTACCGTCGTCTCCTCCTTCGCCGCTGTCAGAATGTCCAATAATTCCTTCCTGCCTGCCGGGTCAAGGGCCGAAGTCGGCTCGTCGCAGATCAACAGCTTAGGCCGGCCAAACAGGGCCTGCGCAACCCCAAGGCGCTGCTTCATCCCCCTGGAGAATCCTTTGATCCGGTGCTTCTCGTTTTCCAGCCCCACCAGACGCAGCAGCTCTTCACAGCGGCTTTTGATCTCTTTTGCCGGCATGCCAGAGATCTCACCGCAAAAACGCAGATATTCTGACGGGGTCATATACGGGTAGAATTCCGGCACATCAGGCAGATAACCGATAAGCCGGTTTGTCGGTGTATTTCCGTAGCGGACCGGCATTCCATCCACGGTAATC
Source organism: uncultured Lachnospiraceae bacterium (assembly GCA_910585465.1). Lineage (GTDB taxonomy): Bacteria > Bacillota > Clostridia > Lachnospirales > Lachnospiraceae > Hominiventricola. Next base: position 50,967 of record CAJUEW010000020.1, read on the forward strand.
TCTCCGCCGCTTACGGTCAGAAGCCCCAGGATCATCTTCATAGCCGTGGTCTTTCCGGCGCCGTTTTGTCCCACGAAACCGTATACCGTATGCTCCGGGACGGAGAAACTGACATCACGGAGCACCTGCTTTTCTCCAAAGTTCTTTGACACATGGGAAAGAGATAGCATCTCCATCTCAGCTTTCCTCCCTTCCTAACAGAAAATAAAGGATTGGTCCGATAAACTGCATCCCGATTAACGTAATCACAATCCATAAGGCCCGGCTGCCGTGCCTGTATGTTTGATGTGTCAAAATATGGTGGAGCGTATAGATCAGCAGCACAACCTCCACAATCGCCAGCGGAATTAAAAAAGGTAACATTTCATTTATATCAGGCATCATTTTCTCCTCCTCACTTACTCGCAAAATACTGCAGCATCCTTTGAAAATCGGGGTTCTCTTTGATTCCTTCAAAGGCCGGATGACCGAATGCCGCCTGCAGATTCCGGAAAATGAATTCCCTGCTTCGGGGAGCCATATCGCCTAGCGGAAGGGTTTCAATCCATGCGTCCAACCGATCAAAATAATCATCCCCGTGGAGCGTCAGCTTCTCTGCACATAAAAGTCTGTCAACACATTTTTGAAAAGAGCGGAGGGCCTTAAGCGCCCGTTCTTCCTCCCCGTTCAAAGCATGCACTACCGCTGTCTGGTAATGGAACTGCGCCGCCACATTCGGATGAAGCTGTTCCAACCGGTATTGTTCTATTACATTTCCAATCCTGCATATGGTCTCCTGGCATCTCTTGAAATCATCCTGGTATAAAGCCAGGGATATCATGGCATCACTCACCAGATTCAGCAGATCCAGATATTCTCTTGCCTGAATATAGCCTCTGGCTTTCTCAGGTTCTCCTTCCATCTGGTAAGCCTGAACCAACAGCGTCCCATCCTGCCCTGCAAGGCGTGTAGGATCTGACATCGGCTCCAGCATAGCAATCGTTTCCTTTGCTTTCCCCAGTTGGAGGCTTAAGCCTGCTTTCAAAACCAGGGCATCACTGCACACGCCTACGTCGCTGCAGTTCTCTAAGATGTGGTCGCACCACGAAACGGCCTCCTCCAAAAGCTTCTCCTGTTCCTCTTTTGACTCTGCCAGCATGTAATGGTTCCAGCACAATACGATAAGCTGGAGAAGGAAAGGATGGCAGGAATAGTACCGCCGGGCCAGGTTACGGGTTTTTTCTATTGCCTCATGAAAAGGCCGCTTCGCAAAATCTCCCACGAGCTCCCCATAGAAACGGCGGATCTGTTCTCTGGAGAGCTGGGCTTTATACCCGATCAGCTCATCTATCGTCATGTCAAAAAATGCGGAAATCTGGAGCAGAAGCATCAGATCCGGCGTACTCTGGGCATTCTCCCACTTAGATACGGACGCCTTGGTCACTCCCAGGAAATTCGCCAGTTCCTCCTGCGTAATCTTCCGCTCATGCCTGAGCCGGATAATATTGTCCGATAATTTTAGTCTGTCCATGTTATTGTTCTCCTTATCATCTCTTGTATTACATCTTTTCTTCATTATAATAAAAAGAGGATTTCCTATCAATCGAGCAGCATTCCACTTTTTCACCAAAAAGTCAACTGTAGAGAAACTTCTGTAAGCGATGAATCTCAGGATGGATCCATAAATATAGGAACATAAGATACTATTTTCAGAATCAAGGTCTATAAACTATTCCATGAATTACGTCCTGTTGAAGAAGGGGTCTCTGGATAGTAAAATCTAAGAAGGAAATAATAAACGCTGAATATTCGCAATGAAGAACCCGAAGACTATGAGACATACACGGATGTGTGGAACACTATCTTGTTCATACAATGCGGGAGCATAAAGATTTTATCTGCGAATTCGACTTTCTCTTAGAACTTGATGATGAGATCATTGGGTATTGAATATGTATAAACCGGAAATGGACAGAAGTAGTTGACGCTGGATGTGCGGAACAAAGAAATCATGGAGGATATATTTAGCCTTATCAATCTTCGGAAAGTCATACCGTTATAAAAGAAAAGATTGTGACCTACCTTTGGGAGCGCAATGCTTGCCTTATTGCCATCTGCTTTTCCTGCTGCTTGAGACTTTCTTTATTCTCAAATATAAAGGTTATTATGCTTATAAATGATATTGTAAAGAAAGTCCTTAACATAAAAGCCAAAAAGTCTACAAAGAAAAATGGGATGAAAACCTTATGACACATCAAAGCCGATGAACTGCCCAACGACATGTCCAAGAGAACGCCGTAGTTGTGAACAGTCACTATTTTCTAAGGCAACCCTGCGGCTTCTCTTCTTTCTGTCTTTGCTGCGGATTACCGGCCAGACAATGGTACCGCAATATAAAATGAGCTACTGTCCACTCCCCAGATACTCTTCCAGCACATTCTTGTCCTTATTTACTACATACCCGCTGCCTCCAATCTCTTTCACATTTTCCACCATGCTTACAATCAGAAGAGGGGTTCTTACATCCTTTTCAGCAGTAAATACCGCAAACCACCCGATCTCTGTTCCTTCTGTATCCGCCACGGATGCCTTAATCTCGGCGGTTCCGGTTTTCCCGGCCAGCACGATGTCCTCCCGATGCGCCGCATAGCCTGTTCCTTCCGGGTTATTCACCACCTTTTTCATCCCCTCCAGAACCTGTGCCGCGATATCCGCCGGGAAAAGCCCCTGCAGCCAGAACTCCGCCCCGGAATTCTTTCCACCGTCCAAACCTTTACCAGCAGCAGTTTCATCGACAAAATTTTCGCCGGGCTGGTTATCACCAACAGCCTTCTCATCCGCCAAATTTTCGCCAGCCACAATTCCTCCAGACTCCTTTCCAGCAGTTTTATCGCCCCCACTGCTCTCATTTCCACGCACCAGATATGGCTTCACCGCATTTCCT
>CAJUEW010000020.1:53989-61757 GCA_910585465.1 uncultured Lachnospiraceae bacterium
ATCGCCCCCACTGCTCTCATTTCCACGCACCAGATATGGCTTCACCGCATTTCCTTCATTGCAAAAAGCAGTATACAGACCGGCCAGATGAAGCGGATTAATCAAAATCTGTCCCTGCCCGTAACCGCTGTCCGCAAGCTGGATCTCGCCCTCAATATGCTCCGTATTGGAATACTGTGAGACAGACATCACGATTTCAAACGGCAATTCCTCCTCAAATCCCATCTCCTTCAGGGAATTCTCCAATGTCCGGGAGCCGATCTTCAAGGCAGCCTTGGCAAAATATATGTTATCCGAATAGATCAGCGCATTTTCCATTGTCACCGGCTCATATGCATGGAGCGTCGTCACAAAATAGTTCCCCCAGGAAGTGTCCTTCTGCCAGCTCAGCCCCACATTTCCGAAATCCTCCTGCGGATCCACCATGCCTGTTTTCAAACCGACAGCCGCAATGACAGGCTTGAGCGTGGAGCCAGGGCACCATGCTTGCCGGAAACGGTTCAGGAGCGGTTTCCGTTCCTCCTCATTGAGAGCATTCCACTGCGCATCCGACAATCCCAGAATAAAGTCATTACTGTCAAAGGAGGGCGTACTGACTAGGGCCAGCACCTCCCCCGTATACGGGTTCATGGCGACAGAGCAGCCCGGATCCTCCTGAAACTGCCGGTACAGGATTTCCTGAAGCCGCGCATCGATGGTCAGAGTAATATCCTGTCCATGTTCCACCGGTAAATTTGCCAGTACGGATTTCCGACTGCCGTCCTTGCCTTCTATATAAATTCTGCATCCGTCCCTGCCCTTCAGTTCCGCTTCAAACAGACCTTCCAGACCGCTTCGGCCGATCACGCTGTTTTCATTGTAGCCCTCTCCCTCATGCTCCTCCAGGTCCTCGGCAGTCACATTTCCCACATAGCCTGTCAGATGCCCGGTGGCAGGGCCAAACGGATATGTCCGCACCTCCGTATCCATGATCATGACGCCCGGGACAGCAAGCAGCGCATCCTGCCGCGCCTTTTCCTGAAGCACTTTCTCATCCGGCTCAATCGCCATCAGGTCAAGCTCACTGACCTTTGGGATTGTTTTGATGGGGACAAAGGAATCCTCCTTAACCCATGCCGCACCAAGCTTCTTCTTAATGGTCGCCGAGTCCGTGTCCAGAAGTTCAGACAGCTGCCGCACAGCACTTTCCTGATTTTCCAGCTCCCCCGGTACGATGCCCACTGAGCACGCGGTTCCCGATCCGGCAAGCATCCGGCCATTCCGGTCAACTATTTTTCCACGCTCCGCAGGAACCGAAGCGATCCGCACTTTGTCCGAAGACTCCAACCCCGGGAAAATCAGGCCGTCGTGCCAGAGGATCTTATATCCATCCTCTGAATCCGAAAAATGCATTTCATTTTCAAAATGGATGCTGCCCGCAGCCGTATCAAGACTCATCTGGTACGTCACGGCATGCCGGCCCTTATCATTTTCCAGGATTTCAATCCGGATATTTTCAGCCTCAATCCCCTCGTAAATGGCAGAATTCCGCCGGATAAAGGCTTCCTGATCCGTATATGCAGAATTCTGCGAATCTGTCATCCGGTACATTTCCCCATAATCCTTCTGCTCTATCAGCCCCATATATCGGACTAGTAGCTCCTCCGGAGTCTCCCTGTTTCCTTTCCTAAAAAAATATACGGCCGCAAAGACTGCAGCCCCTATTACAACAAACGTCAACCCGGCCGCTGCGGTCTGCAAAAACATTCTGCGGGCTTTCTTATGTTTGTGCCTGCTTTTCCCCTTCATACTTTCCTCCTTTATGACCAGTTCACACGAACAACCTGAAAGCTTCCTTTCGTTCCGTTATGCCTTATATCTTACAACTGTAGTATTTGTATGTCAAGCATAGTATACAGACCATTTTCTAAGCCACAATTACTCATTACCGTTCACGGCCTAGCTTGCCGCAAACTGTAACGTACCCAGCCCATTGAAAAGTCGCCTGACGGCGAGGGGCTGGATGCCTGCAACCGCTATTGTATTGGCCGGATGCCTTGCAGCAAGATGCAAGGCACCGTGAATAGTAACTCCCTTATTCTATATGTACGCCATAAAGGACATAAATATTGACATCCTCCCCAAAAGGTGATAGTATTACTATCATAAAACAAAAAAGACAGGAGATGTTCCTTATGGGCGAATCCAAGATTCGGAAACAGCAGATGGAGCAGCGTACACAGCAGATACTCCATACTGCCCTGAAGCTATTCTGCGAAAAAGGGATTGAAGATACATCCGTGGAGGAGATTGCCAAAGCAGCCGGCGTCGGCCCCGCCACAATCTACCGTTATTTTGAAACCAAAGCAGAGCTTGCGATCTCGGCAGGAATTGCCTACTGGCAGATGATCGCCGGAAAGTATCTGGATTCCCTGTCCCAGGAAGCATATCAGAAACTGAACGGCATCCGGCAGATAAAATGTATTTTCCAGATCTTTACAAAGATTTTCCAGGAAGAATTCTTGTTTCTAAAATTTCTCCAGGAATTCGATATCTTTGTCCAAAGATATCATATTTCAAAGGAACGGCTGGAAGAATATGAAGAATATATCCTGAATCTGAAACCTTATATGACTAATGCTCTGGAAAAAGGCCTTAAGGACAAAAGCCTGGCCTTTTCATACACCATAGATGAAGTATACTTTTCCGTAACACACACACTTCTGAGTCTGATGCAGAAACTAGCCTGCAATGGACACATCCTTTCATCAGACGAACGAGTCGGTCTGGCTTTACAGGTAGAGATTGCAGGCAATCTTCTCCTTAACGGGCTTGGCAGTAAAGAATCACAGTAAGGAGGATGCATATGAAATCACTATCTACAGGTAAAATATGGCTATTCGCGGCCGGGCAGTTCGGATGGTCCTTATTGTCAGGTCTGATTTCTAACTGGCTCGTATACTTTTATCAGCCGGATGAAGCCTCTGTCGCACAGGGGCAGACACTGTTTATTCCCCAGGGACTGGTTATTCTCGGAATCTTTACGGTCATCGGCGGAATTACCGCCTTCGGACGGCTTTTTGACGCGTTCACAGATCCCTTAATTGCATCCTTGTCGGACCGCTGTACCTCTGAAAATGGCCGGCGTATCCCGTTTTTAAAATGGGCCGCCCTGCCCCTTTCTCTGTCTACCGTGCTTATATTCTGGTCTCCGGTCAATCAGAACAGCTGGATCAATGCCGTTTTCCTGTTCGTGATGGTAATGGTATACTATTTGTCAATCACGGCTTACTGTACGCCCTATAATGCCCTGATTCCGGAATTAGGGCACAACCAGCAGGAACGCCTGAATATTTCCACAATCATTTCTTTTACTTTTATTGCCGGAACCGCAGTTGCCTATCTGGCGCCGGTAATCTGGGGAGCTTTCATCCCGGTATTGGGTCGTGTAGGCGCAATCCGCGCGACGTTCACGGTTATGGCTGTCATCGCATTTTTCTGTATGCAGGTGCCGGTCTGGTCAATCCGTGAAAGAGAATATGTGGATACTGTTCCCTCACAGGATACCGCGTTTTCCTCCCTCGCTTCCACATTCCGGAATCGGGAATTCCTGAAATTCGTCGGGTCGGACATCCTGTACTGGATTGCCATTACCATGTTCCAGACAGGTCTTCCGTTCTTCGTCACCAGCCTGCTGAAACTTCCGGAAACGATGACCACACTTTATTTTGTCGGTATGACCGCTTTGTCACTGGTATTTTATATTCCGATCAATAAGCTGGCGCCGAAACTCGGCAAGAAAAAGCTGATATTGACGGCCTTCGTGATTTTTTCGTTCTCTTATCTCTATACCGGCTTCCTTGGAAGGATCTCTGTAATCTCTGCAAATGTACAGGGCCTGATCCTTATGGTTACGGCTTCCTTACCTATGGCGGTCTTTGGGATCCTTCCTCAGGCAGTGGTTGCCGATATTGCCCAGAGCGATGCGAAACGCACCGGAAGCAACCGTGAGGGGATGTTCTATGCTGCAAGGACTTTTGCCTTTAAGCTGGGCCAGAGTCTCTCCATGCTCCTGTTTACAGCGGTTTCCACGGTTGGGGATTCCTCGGGAACGGGTTACCTTATTGCGGCGTTTACGGCGGCATGTTTCTGCTTTTTAGGCGGGATTATCTTCCTGTTTTATGATGAACACAAAATCAGCCAAGATATACGGTAGGAACTTGCCATACATGGTCATGACTGCTGTAACCTGTTATGAATCGCCATGCCCGTCATGGAAATGAAAGGAGAACCCTTACATGGATAGAAGAACCATTCACAATCTGATCATACCGGCAGAAGGATATGCGGAAATAATGGAGTCGGCCGTTCTGCCTTATCTTGCAGAGAGGAAAACAGAAAAATACTGTGAGCGGGAAAAAGGAAAAAAGATCTTCTATCTGCGCTGCCTTGCAGACCAGCCTCAGGGCATTGTCATCCTGTCCCACGGTTATACGGAAACAGCCGACAAGCATCTGGAAAATATCTATTATTTTCTTCGCGGGGGATACCATGTCTTCATGCCGGAACACTGCGGACACGGCCGCAGCTACAGGCTATGCAGTGATACCCGGGATCTCTCTCTGGTACATATTGATGATTATCAAAGATATGTAGATGACCTGCTGTTTGTAAGCCGCCTTGCGGCACAGGAATTCCCGAATCTTCCCATATGCCTGTATGGCCATTCTATGGGCGGCGGGATTGCAGCCTGTGCAGCGGCACAAGAGCCCCGGATCTATTCCAGGCTGATCCTCTCTTCCCCAATGATACGCCCAAACAGCGCCCCCCTTCCCTGGCCGCTGGCATATCTCGTTGCAAAGACTTTCTGCATAGCAGGCAGGGAAGAACACTATCTGCCGGGAAATCATCCCTATGACGGTATGGAACAATATGCCGACAGTACGTCCACTTCCGAATGCCGATTCCTATATTATCAGGATAAACGCTGCAAAGAGCCCTTATTCCAGATGAACGCCGCCTCCTATGGATGGTTTTGGCAGACGTATCGGTTAAACCATGCTCTCCAAAAGAAAGCGTGGCGCCAGATTTCCTGTCCTACCCGGATCTTCCAGGCAGAGTACGAGACATATGTTTCCAAAAGGGAACAGGAACGATTTGTAAAGAAATTATGCAGAAGGAAAAATACAGACGCAAAGCTTATCCGGGTAAAAGGGAGTAAACACGAAATCTTCAATTCCGATAATAAAATATTAGAATCCTATTGGCAAAAAATCTTATCATAGAACAAAGAATAACAAGCCGCCCCGTTTTTGCAGAATGAGGGGCGGTTTTTACATGGCATTTCTAATTTCTCTTTGATAAAATAACTGTAAATAGAATCTGTCAGCAAAATCATATTGGAGGAATACGAATATGGCAATTATTACACCGAATTTCAATTTTGATGGGAAATGTGAAGAAGCAATATATCTTTACCAAAAAGCATTCGACGCAGAAATCAACTGCCTGCTTCGGTACAGCGATGCAAAATGGGAAGATTTTCATAGAGAACTGTCAGAAGAACAGAAAGAATATATCTATCATGCGGAACTCCTTATCGGAAATCAACGGATCATGATGGCGGATAATCTGGATATCCCTTTTAAACCAAGCACTGCCCTTTCACTGACTATCACACTGGAAACAAAAGAGGATGTTAAGCGGGTCTTTGAGATTATGCAGGACGGAAGCGAGATCATTTATCCGGTACACAGCACCACATACAGTTCCTGCAGTGTCAGTTTTATAGATAAATTCGGCTTTCGATGGGTCATTATGACAGAACAGACAGAGCACTGATTCCGTTTCTATACGCTTATTTGTTTCCGTTCTATACATCAATTCTTATAAGTTTTTTAATTTATTGTCCGATTGCAAAGAAAAAGCAATTATCTCTTTTTCTTACGGAGCTTTAAGTCGATATTTTTCGTTGCCGCTGTATCCTGCAGTAGTCCAGCAACAAAAGCACTTTTTTCTTTGAGCGTCAGTGTTTCCATATCAAATTGACGCTCAATTTCACTGAGTACTGTTTGCAGCTCTTGCAGTTCCAAAAGGTTGACGGCTGCACAAAAGAGCGTCTTTTTTCGGCCGTCATTAAAACCGGACAGAAGAATGTCCAGTATTTTAGCCTTTTCCGTCTGCTCCACATTATAAGCTTCTATCCCGAATCGCCTTGCCTTTTCCATATCGGCTCTTCGGCTCCGGTGTGTTATGAAAGAATCAAAATCATCAATATGATCGTATTTTTCACAAGGGTATTCACTGCATTGGAAACAGTATTGGACACCGTCATGCTCCATACTGCACTTTGCGATTTTACATGACTGATTTCCTTCACCACCGCCGCAGCCAGGGCAGTATTTATTCAAATACATAGGGCAAAGCCCACAATTCAAACCGCAGAGAGAAAATAATTGATTTTCTCGGTTAAATCCTTTCATGCTGTCTCTCCCTTCCCAAAACAGTTTACCTGCAAACACTCAAACTAAGATAAACTTTGTAATACTTAACCCAACAAATCAGGGAATTTTATAAGTTAAAACTCATATCTTGTGCCATGCGAGAACAACAAGCCATCTGTTAATTCCACACACAGAATAATAGTGTTTTCATCATCGAAATCAGTATGTCCATTATCGATCCATTCAGCAAAGACTTTTTTCAGTTTTTCAGCAATCATACCATTTTCTATCTTTCCGAAATAGCCCAGGCTAATGCCTTTTCCATGTGCTGTAAACCACTCACCGGCGATTGCAACAACAGAATTATCTTTTATATGTTTCATTTTATTTGAGAGCGCGTGTGTAATGATATAAAAGGCGCCATTTTCATAATAGGCATTTACATATCGTACATAGGGCATCTCATTTTCCGTTGTTGCCAATGCTATAATAGTATCTCTTCCAAAACGTTCAATCATTATCTGCTCCGCTTCTTTACATAAACTATCCATTAAATTATTTTCCTCTCTAAATCATGGCTGTAAATTATACAAACTCAGCTATCACTATCTCGTTTCCATCAATATCGTTTAAGCGAACTTCATAAAACTGGATTTGTTATTTTCGGTTCGTTTTTCTTTTAATAGCCAGCAATTTCATATAGTCATCAAATTCAGTTGTATCAGTCGGTTCAAACATTACCCATTTTCCATCATGATAGGTTTGGGCTTCATCATATTTCCTACAAACGGCATTAGAAAGAGTATCCCTTATAGCTTCAAATTTTACTCTTTCATCTTTCCCAAAAATAATCATAAAACCAACGCAATTTCTTTTTGCGTATAAGCTACAAAGGGTTTTCCCTCCTCTGCGATACTTATATTCGTAAGTCCATTTTTTACCGCCAGTATTCCATAACTGTTCCATATCGTATTTTTCATCAATAGCCGAACATAATGCTTGCCAAACATGATACAAGGATTGTCCGAGTAATTCAGTCATAATTGATTGAGATGGTTTATTTTCAAGCATAATATCTCCTCCGCAAATTCTTATTTATTTTCTGTTGCATTACTCTCTGGCCTGAAACTGTCAGTGAGTCACCCCATAACATAATCTAGATAGTTCATTTTGATATATGATATGGAGATTATCTTCTTCTATTTCAAATGCTGGATGTTTTACGTTGGATATAACCAACATAAATTGTTTTAATCGTAAAATCTACTATACACACAAACTTGAATTTATCCTTTGAAATCACACTTAAGAACTGCATACTGCGCAGTGTCAATAAACCTACCATT
>CAJUEW010000021.1 GCA_910585465.1 uncultured Lachnospiraceae bacterium
ATAGAGAGCGAGGATATCGCTCAATCATCTAATTTGATGATTTTGCAACAACCCCTTACAGGGGTTTGGGTGGGGTCATTCTGGCAATACATTTTTCTTCATACTGATATATGAAACGACTGTATAAACCAAGTACACCAGGAAAAACAATCCCAGCGAAACCGCCAGAATGACTGTGGGGCCGTTGGCGCCTACCATAGTTCCCGGCTCTACGGCCTTACACATATTTAAAATAACAGGAATCGCAATCAGCACAGGAGGAATTACCGGCATAAGATAGTAAATCATAAACTGTCGGAACAACGTCTGTTTCATTTCCCGGCGATCCTGTCCCAGCTTGCGGAGCAGTTCAAACTGACGGTGATAGCGTCCGGCCTCGCTAAATTGCTGGACGGTCAGAACGGTTGTGGCGGTCATGGCAAGCACCAAAGCCAGATAGAACAGTGGGAATACGGTAATGGACGAATAAATAGCGGTATCATGCAATGCCATAGATTTGGAGTAAAATAAATCCCATTCGTTCATGGCTGTATGAACGGCATCTATCTGCTTATCCCCATCCTCTGTAATCGTGTCCAGCATATCAAATTGCTGCAATGTGACCGGCTCCGCAGTCATTGCGGCTAAAACGAAACGGATTATCGGACGCCCGGCGCAGAACTCGTCCGGAACAACTACCAGGAATTGATGTCCGTTGCCGTTCCAGAGATTTTGAGAAAACTGTTCCGTGTAAACTTTGCCCGGTAAAAGAGAAGTCCCATCCAAATTCAGCGGCTGATCCCATTTCGACACCGCATCCTCCAAATAGGGCATACAGTGAATCAAATAGCGGCCCGGTTCCAACTCTGCCGCCGGAAGTCCAAGCATTTCCCGCAAGGTCATATAGTCACTGTAAGCAATCATCACATTTTCATTGTAATCGTGGTCGTAGCTGTAACGGTAATATCCTGCGGTTTCCTCCAGATACTCAATTAGGGAATCGTCCGCACCGGGATAAAGCCTGTATTGCCGGGATTTTGTTACGGGAATACCGTCCTCCATATTTTTGCGGAACCGTTCCACATGGCTTTCCTGATCTGAAACAAACAGCAAATCAAAGGAACTCCGTTCCAAACGTCCCTGATAGATGCCATTGATTACCATCCCGGCTCCTTCGGTGAGCAGTGTGGCAGTAAAGAGCAGGGAGACCGCAGCCATAACCATTCCCATTGTTGCCAGTTTTGCGGTTAAAGTACGGAAGATCATCAGGGTCTGCCCTCGATATTTTCTATCCGGCTTTCGCTCAAAAATCGATGGAACGCCAGAAGAAAAGCTGGTAAAGAAGCCGTAGCTAAATACGATGATACAACCTGCTCCCAGAATGCCAGGGGCCAGACCTCCGGCCAATAGTAAGAGCGTACCCACCACGCCAAAAACAACGGAAGCAGTAAACAGGATTGTACGCGTTTTCCCCCTTTTTACAAGCTCCGTCTCATTTTGACGTTCAAAATAAATGAGATCATAAATTTTCATGCGGTGGATCCGCTTACGGCCTCGAAACAATGCGAAGAAATAAATTGCGGCAAAGTAAACCAAGGTCAGGCCAATGGCTTTTAAGGAAAAACTATAGTGAAAGTGATATGGCGTACTAAACATTGTGAGCAAAACAGCCCGAAGCGCCTGGAAAAGCAGATTTCCCAGCGGAATACCAAACAACAAAGCCACACCGCCCACAGCCAGATTTTCCAGAAAAAACAGACGGGCCACTTGCTTGTTCTCCAGGCCAATCAGCAGATAGGTTCCCAGCTCCCGGCTGCGGCGGGACAGCATAAAACCGGTAGTATAAGAAACCAGCCAGCCAATAATAAAGACAACTGCAATACTGGAGAGGACGATCACCAGTGTCAGGTTGTTCATCATGCTGGACAGTTTGAGAACCTCTTCAGAGAACGCCAGACTGTTGAACGCATAGAGCATGGCGCATACCATGACCACCGTAACAAAGTAAATCAGATAATCCCCGGCCTGCCGTTTTGCGTTGCGGAGGGACAGCTTAGATAACGTCACTGACGTCACCCCCCAGCAAGGCCAGTACGTCCAATATCTCATGGTAGAACACACTACGGTTGCGTTCGCCCCGGAGCAGTTCATTGAACAGCCGCCCGTCTTTCAAAAACAAAACCCGTTTGGCATAACTGGCGCTGTATGCGTCATGGGTCACCATGAGGATGGTAGCGCCCATATTTTGATTCATCTGCGTCATAATCTCCAGCAGATTTTTGGACGCGCTGGAATCCAAAGCCCCGGTCGGTTCGTCTGCCAGCAGCAGAGATTGTCCCGCCACCATCGCTCTGGCGCAAGCGGCCCGCTGCTTCTGCCCTCCGGACACCTGATAGGGGAATTTGCCCAGTATATCCACAATGCCCAACTGAGCGGCCACATTTTGAACTTGTTTCTGCACAGTCTTCGGGTCAGTGTGATTGAGCGTCAGAGCCAGCCCGATATTTTCCTCCAGCGTCATCGTGTCCAGAAGATTGAAGTCCTGGAATACAAAGCCCAGCTTCTCCCGGCGAAACTTCGCTAACTCGCTGACGGGCAGTTCCGCAATACTTTCCCCATCCAGCAGGATGTCCCCGGCGCTGACGGTATCAATGGTGGAAATGCAGTTGAGTAAGGTGGTCTTGCCGCTGCCTGACGCGCCCATGATGGCAATAAACTCACCGTCAGCCACTTCAAAACTCACCCGATCCAACGCCTTCGTCACGTTGTTTTTGCTCCCGTAGTATTTCTCAATATTTCGTACTTGCAGCATAGGTCTACCTCCTTTGCACATCAGGATAGCACAAAAGAGAAATCGGTTGTATCGAATTGATATTGATTTTCCTTACATTTTTGTAAGATTCACCTCTGCCGGAAAGGTGAGCGTCACACAGGTTCCCGTTCCCTCCGTTGATTGGATCTGTAAACCGATTTCCAGAACGTCTGTCAGCCGCTTACAGAGGTACAGCCCCATGCCGGTAGAGCCGCCACGTTTTCTCCCGTTGCTCCCAGTAAAGCCCCGGTCAAAGACGCGGGGCAGTTCATAGGCGGGGATGCCGATGCCGTTGTCTTGGACGGCAAGCTGCACTTGTTGTCCTAATCTCTTGCTTGATAACGTAATTACGGGGGCCTCTCCGCGATACCGGGCGGCATTTTGTAAAAGCTGTCCCAGCATAAATGCCACCCATTTTCCATCCGTGTAGACGTTCTCATTTAGGTTTTCTGTTTCTATCCGAATACCGTTTTGGATCAGCAAAGTCTTATGGGCCTGGATGGCTCCCTCGCAAATTGCGGAAAGTTCTGTCTTACTGATGATAAAATCTTTTTCTGGATTTTCCACCCTGGCATAAAACAAAGCCCGCTCCACATGAGCGTCAATCTGCGCCAATTCCTGTGACAGCTTGCGCCGCGTATCACTGCCTGTGTTTTGGCAGATCAGTTTTGCCGCCGTAATCGGTGTTTTGATTTCATGTACCCACTGTTCAATATACTCCCGATACTCTCTTTGAGCGGTCTGTGCGTCCGACACCGCCTCAATCATGGATTTTCCAGACAGGTGAAGCAGTTCAAACAGTTTGCGCTCGTAAAGATTTTGCGGTTTTGGGGCGCACTCGGCAAAAAGATACCGTTTGTCCAAGCCGTTCATGATTGCTTGCAGTTCGTCCAACCGCTTTTTTGCTCTCCAAAAATCGGTTAGTTGCTCCAGCGAAAAAATCAGCAGACACACAAGCAGTACAATCGTAACAACACCTGTCTGTGTGCCTGTTACAAGCAGGAAAGCGGCAACTGCAAAGAGGAACGCAATTTGCAGAATCACTCGGCCCAGCCGGTCAAGGATAAATTTCCCTGCCGTCATAGCTGATACCCCATTCCCCGGCGGGTTTTAATTACGTCCGTCATTCCCAGCCCCTCTAACTTGCTCCGCAGGCGGGTTACATTGACGCTGAGGGTATTGTCGTCAATATAGATTTGACTGTCCCACAGCGCCTCGATCAAGTCGGCCCGCGAGACGATCTGCCCGGCGTGGGCCATCAGATGGGCCAGAATTTTCAATTCATTTCGGGTCAACTCTGTCGTTCCTCTGGGAGCAGTTACGGTTCCTTTTGTTAGATTGAGCCGAAGCCCCGCCGCTTCTAAAATGTCCGGCTCGGTCATTTCGCCGCTGTTCCGCCGCAGAACAGCCTTGATTCGGGCCAGCAGAACAGGAATATTGTAGGGCTTCGTTACATAATCATCGCTGCCCAGGTTCAACGCCTGGAGTTCGTCCAAAGTAGATGTGCGGCTGGTGACTACGATGATAGGAGCGATTTTCCGTATCGCGGCGCATAGGGAGAGACCATCGCACCCGGGCAGGCCCAAATCTAAAAGGACTAAATCAGGGTGGATAGAGCATACCTGTTCCGGGATTGCTTCAAACTCAGTCATAATTTGAGCCTGATACCCCTCATTTTTTAACAAGGTGGCCAGTTCCTCACGGATAGTCTGGTCATCCTCAATAACCATAATTGTCTGCATTTTGCACCTCCGGCGCTGACTTACGCCTATTTTAGCATAGACGCAGACGATAATCTACTACAAAACAAACTCTATAAACCGCCATGACCTGATAATTTGAAAGACCTTCTCACATTCCCCCTTGACAACAGCTTTAGAAGCAGCATTGCCATGCCGCAATTCAGTCAATTCTTGTAACCCTGCCCTCTCCACATCCGGTCACGACTTCTTTTAAAGTATCATCTGACACCTCTTTTTGCAGATACACTTCCACAAACTGCTCCTTAAAGATAATCTCAGACACCCCGTCAACCTGCCCCAGCGCCTCTTCAATCTTTCTTTGAGCAGCCTGATCAGTACCCTCAAGATAAAGCACTTTGTAGTCCAGCCGTTCAATTTTAAAAATAACCGGACGCGTTCCATCCGAACAGCAGGCAATCATCACACGCTCATCATTCATCCAGCCCCGCATGATCGAACCGCCCTGCAATCCTGCGTAAATATAGCGTGAGATTGCGTCCCATGCTTCGGAACAATGGGGAAATCCTGTGCCTCCTGCAATTTCCTCAGCCGTTTTCGCAGTCTGCTTTAGCGTGTTTAATCCCATATGCCAGAAATCATCGGCTGCTCCATAACGTTCAAATACAAACTCATCGCCCACATGATAGCAGGAACACATTCCTGAATTTGGGTCTGCACAATATTCAGCCTGCAATTCAGGGTACAATTTCTTATCAATTACTGTTACTTTCACTTTGTGCTGCATGATCTGATCCTCCTTTATTTAATATAGAACACTCTGTTTTCTTTTCTTGCCGGGATTTTCGGATAACCTCCATCCATATACCCCAAGGCACAGTGGCCAATCCCCTCATATTCCTCTTCAATCCCAAGAGATTTTAATAAATCCCTCCCCCATTGTGTTTCAAACTCTTCCTTCGCCCGATGAATCCAGCAGCTTGCAATACCAAGTTCATGGGCTGCCAGCATAAGATTGCCCATAACAAGGCTGCCGTCATACACCCGGTTCGCCCAATCCTTTTTTGCAAGGACGATCAGCATTGCAGGCGCACCATAAAACGGGTCCGTTCCCTCCTTCCAGCCGCCAATCTCGCAATTCATCTTCGATATCTGATCCCGAAGCTCCTTGTTTGTCACCTGGATGATGATGGTATTCTGATAGCCCATACCATTGGCGGCATAAAGCCCCGCTTCTATGATCTGGTCCATCACTTCCTGCGGTATCGCATCCTGTTTATATTTGCGGATGCTTCTCCTCTTTTTCATCTGTTCCAAAACTCTGCTCATCATCAAGTCTCCTTTCTTCCTGGTTGGTCTGAAATCTATTCTATGCCATTTCCGCAAATATTTCTATGATAACTTTCCGCACACCTTTTTCACAAAGGGCTGTGCGATATGCTCTTTAAAAAATGCCAGAAGCGGTCCTGTGCCAAAAGCCATGATAACCGTACCGATCCCGATCAGCTCCCACTGACTCCCATTCTTCCCTGCCACAAAATATGCAGTCACTACACAGACAATATCCATAATCACTCTCGCCCACTTAAATGGAAATCCACCGCTCAGTTTTTCTATGATAAAGCCAAGGGCATCATAGGGAGACATTCCCAGGTCCGCCGATATATAAAAGGAATTAAAAAATATCATGCATAAAATTCCCATACACACCAGCGCCACCCGCAGAGGCATTGCCTCCATCCCGTCAAATGATATTTCGTGGCCAACTGCCTTTGTGATCAAAGACACCCACATATCCGCCGACGTTCCCAGCAGCGCCATATTGGCAACCGTGCCAAATCCCAGGGAACTTTTCATGGTCAGGAAACTCAATACCAGCAGCGGGCAGGAAACAAGGATCACCACCGTTCCAAGGGGGATGTGGAAAAACCCGCTGAAACTGTAATTCATACTATTAAACGGGTCCGTTCCCATACAGGAAAGACGCATAAGGCTTACTCCAAGCCCATTCAGCATCATACTTACCACAATCACCATATAGCGGTATCCATACTGCCTGCTGAAATATTTTTTTACATCCATGCTCACAATCCTTTACTCCACGTTTTCCTTAAGGCTTTCTCCATCTGTGGCAATTACCTTTTGATACCAGTAAAAACTCCTCTTCCGGTATCTTGCCAGGCTTCCTTCACCCTCATCATTTCTGTCTACATAAATATAGCCGTACCGCTTCTCCATCTGGCAATCGCTGTTGCTCACGAGATCGATGGGACCCCAGCTCGTATAACCCATGACCGGAACGCCGTCCTTCAACGCTTCCAGTACCTGAAGAAGATGCTGCCTCAAGAAATCGATCCGATACGGATCATTTACCGTGTAGCTGCCGTTCCCGTCCGGTATCAGCTGATCCTTTGCCCCGACCCCGTTTTCCACGATGAAGATCGGAAGTTGGTAGCGGTCATAAAGCTGGTTCAGAATATACCGTAGCCCTTTCGGGTCGATCTGATAACCCCAGTCAGACACCTTTAGATATGGGTTCTTGATGGCGCTGGCAATATTTCCCCTGGCCTTGATCTGCTTTGACGGGTCCGCCGTTGCGCAGTCGCTGGAATAATAGCTGATGGAAATAAAATCCACTACATTTTCCAGATCCACCCGATCCTGCTCTGTGATGGTCAGATGGATTCCGTTTTCCTCAAAATACCGCATCATATAGCCCGGATACCTGCCTCTTGCATGAACATCCGCAAAGAACAGCGTTTTCCTGTCTTTCTCCACTGCAGCCTGCACATCATCCGGATTCGGTGACAGCGGATAACAGGAAGAACCTGCGATCATGCATCCAATCCGGAATTTTGGATTAATCTGGTGTCCCAGCAAAACAGCATGGGCGCTGGCAACAAACTGATGGTGAGCCGCCAGATACAGTTCCTGCTTCGGCATTTCCTCCGGCATTCCCATAATGCCGCCCCCATTAAAAGGAGCATGAAGTATCATGTTGATCTCATTGAATGTAAGCCAGTAGATTACCCTGTCTTTATAACGGCGGTACACGGTTTCCGCATAATGCAGATAAAGATCAATCAATTCCCGATTACCCCACCCACCGTATTTTTCTGCCAGATGCAGAGGCATCTCATAATGGGACAGGGTGACCATTGGCTCAATCCCGTATTTCTCCAGTTCGTCAAACAAACGGTCGTAAAATTCCAGCCCTTTCTCATTTGGTTCTTTTTCATCCCCATCCGGGAATATCCTTGACCACGCAAGGGAAATCCGCAGCATTTTAAATCCCATTTCTCCAAACAGCGCAATATCTTCCTTATAGCGATGATAGAAATCAATCCCCTCTTTTTTCAGATAGTCTTCTCTTGGCGGTATACATACATCACCAAAAACGCCATCCGGCAGAGCATCTGCCGTAGACCATTTCTTCCCATCTTCCAACACCGCACCCTCACACTGGTTAGCGGCGATTGCGCCGCCCCAGTAAAAATCCTCCGGAAATCTGTCCTGTATCATTATTCTTCCTCCTGCTATCTAAGTACCGCATCTCCCCTCCCAGCCCTCGAGAGGATTTTCCGCCGTAAAACGTCAGAAAATCCTCTCGAGGACTGTACGGTCCGATGCCGATTTCTGAATTTGCTGTTGACATTTCTTAACTGGACTGTCCATTCCCAACCGTTATCAGCGTGTCTCCTTTTTTCACTGTCCCAAGCCTGCAGGAGATCTCTTTTTCCTCCTCCAGATTTGCAATCACCACAGGTGTTGACACCGGCAGACCTTTGGAACGGATAAAGTCCATATCAAATTCCAGTAAAAGCTGTCCTTTTTTTATTTTATCCCCCGCTTCTGCATGAGGAGTAAAACCTTCCCCATTCAGCGTGACGGTATTCATCCCTACATGGATCAGCAGTTCCATGCCATGGGGATCTGTAATGCCAATCGCATGTTTCGTTTCAAAGAAAGCCGAAATTTCACCGTTACACGGCGCATATACCTTTCCTTCTTCCGGCTCGATCACAACACCCTTTCCAAGAGCTTCTGATGCAAACACTTCATCTTCACATTCTGTTACCGGTTTTACCGTACCTGAAATAGGCGACGCGATCCGGATATTTTTTGTTTCAGATATCTGGTTTTTTCCAGATTCATTACCTGCCTGCGTATCCTCTGTTTTTTCCCCATCCTGGTCTCCGTTCAGATTTTGGAAAAACACAAGGGCAAACGTAACGCCAAATCCAAGGAGCAATGTGATCACAGCATTGATCAGATTCCCCCATCCATCCGGACTTACAAATGCCGGCAGCGCCAACAGCCCGGCAGCACAGAAGGAATAACATCTAAGCCCAGTAATGCCTGCATAGAAACCGCCAATACCGCCGCCGATCATCACGCACGGAAGCACTTTCTTCACTTTCAGCGTCACACCGAACATGGCCGGTTCCGTGATCCCAAGCACCGCTGTCAGCCCGGCGCTGAAAGACATCTGCCTGAACTCTTTATTTTTTTTGGTGCGGAGCGCAACCGCCAGCGCTGCCGCCCCCTGCGCCACATTACTTGGAAGCTGTCCGGGTCCTGCCAGTTTTTCATATCCTCTGTCTGCGAAAGACTGAAGCATAAACGGTCCAAGTCCATTGTGCATACCCGTCAGGACCATCAACGGAGTCAACGCTCCGATCAAAGTAGGCACCAGCCAGCCTACATGGGCATCGATAGCGTTTAATCCATTACAAAGCGCCGCTCCTGCTATGTATCCTATAGGACCAAGGACGATAAAAGTCAGAAAACCCACAATCACCAGATCCAGTACCGGCTTTACAAAAAATTTTACCAATGCCGGTATGACTTTATCTAAAAATTTATCTACATAATATAACGCTCCAACCATCAAAAGCGCCGGTATCACACTGGAGCTGTAGCTTGCAAGGGTGACCGGAAGCCCCAGAACAGACGTGGATGTAAGTGACGATATCCCTTCCGGCAACAGTGCCATATAGTTCGGATGGAGCATGGCTCCTGCCAGAGACACTGCCAGAAATGAGTTGACGCTTACACGCTTTGAGGCCGTATAAGCCAACAGTACCGGAAGGAAATACAGCGGCGCGTTTCCAATGATACTGATAAAATAATAAAGATTGCTTTCATTACTCATCCCAAGCAGTACGGCCAGAGACAAAAGCGCATTGATCAGTCCCGCTCCGATCAGCGCCGGCAGGATAGGGGAAAATACCGCGGATGTAAATTCCATGACCACTTCGCCGATCTTCCGTTTCTGTTTGACATTTCCTCCTGTGCTTTCACTGTTTAGGCTGGTCTGCTCCATAATCGCCGTAAAAACCTTCGGCACCGTGTTCCCAATAATGATCTGGTATTGGCCGCCGTTTACAGATACTCCCAGCACTCCTTTTTTCGCCTTGATCTCCTTTTCATCCGGTATGCTGTCATCTTTCAGCGCAAACCGAAGCCTTGTAGCACAATGCGTCAGGCTGACGATATTTGCTTCTCCGCCAACTGCCTCGATAATAAACGAGGCTAACTCTTTGTAATCCATCATTCATTCTCCTTCTCTTTTTCATATAGGCAAAACGATGCGTTTATGGTATAATATCGGCGGATATTATACCTGCATCGGTTCGGTGCCACGCAAAGCGGGGCAAAATACCGACCGAACCGTGCGCATCCCCCGGAGGGGTACCATGGCCGGAGGACATGGTATACTGGAAACACTTCCACGAAAGGCAGGTGAGACAGATGCTGATCCCACGATACTTTTTTTCTGATGATTACACCGAATTTTATGATTACTTTCTCTCCAAACCCTACAGACGCCGCACTTTCAAAAAAGGTGACATGATCTGGAACCTTGGCGAAACAATCCGGTATGTCTACTATATTGAATCCGGTATTGTCCAGACATTTGTAGAGCATGAAGACGGTTACCATAAAATCCTGCACTTCCACAGTGATGGAACGGTATTTCCAGGATGCCAAAACTCCGCATTCAAGATTGAGTCTTCTATTGGGACACAGGCTCTGTCCAATGTAGAAGCACTGGAATTTACCAGGGAGGATTTCTACCAGATGTACCAGGAAAACATGGCGTTAAATGCCCGTATACTGGAAACCTACTCAATGTACATCAACCTGTTCATTTATGAATCGGCACATCAGGATTACAATAACGCCTTCATCAAAGTCTGTAATCTTTTATACCTGTTTTCGATCCATTCACCAACCGGAACACCGAGCCGGATCGACCTGACCCAGCAGGAGATCGCGGATATCCTGACCATCAGCCTTGTCAATGTGACTACGAACCTGGCAAGACTCCGCAAAGAAAATATCATTGCCTCCCACCGCAAATGGATAGAAATTACCGATTATCCTAAACTGGTTTCCTACTGCTCCAATGAAACACTCAGCTCTTGATGTTTGTTGTGGCTATAATAGCAGGGAGAAATTTTTCCTTCTACACAAAAATATAAGTAACGGACAGATTTTAGAAAAATATATGAAAAATGACCCACATACCCCAAATGTGATTATATGTTTTACCATACAAAGCATATCGGAAATATCTAATATAGGGGTTTTAGACGAAAAAAAGATTCTCTTTAAAAGTAAAAAAGACATGGTTATCACCCTGCCTTCTGTATCACCAGACTATAACGGCATATATCCCTTTTAGGAAAATGTTCTATCTACTAATCGTGACTATTTGGCACCTTTTTGGGCGTTAGAATAGATACAAAGTAAGCGCCAAATATTAACGCAGTCAGATACAAATTTACTCCAGCTCTTTGCGAGTTGGAGTAATTCACTATCATTCACATGCGATTTTTGATTGTCTGGAGTTTTTCACTCTAGGGTACCAGTTCTGCGAGCTGCTCATCGGTCATCTCCTTCGTTGGCCAATGTCCCAGAAGAAATTTCAAGTATCCATAAATATTCAGGCCATTTGCCTTTGCCATCTCAACCATTGTGTAAACCACTGCGCTGGCATTGACTCCATCCACGGAATTACTGAACAGCCAGTTCTTACGGCCCGCTGCAAACGGACGGATCGCATTCTCGCTGAAATGATTGGTAAAGCTGCAGTGCCCGTCTTTTCAGATAGGTTTCTGCTGTATCACGCCGGTTAAATTCCTCGCCGGATTTTTCTTCCTGCCATCTGATGTTATCTTATTGACAGATTCTCTGACAATCTGCAGGTGGTCTTGGCATGTCCTCCATTTTCTTTCAAATTCAAAAAATGAAAAGATACACCCTTTTCCCCATAGCCTCCCGCCTGCTTATTTCAACTCGTCCAGTTTTACACCGTCATCAGCGCCAATCTGTTCCTCACTTTCGGAACCATTCCATATCATTGTCCCATCAAAATCAGTAACCGTTGTCGTTCCGTAAGAATACCCCACAGCCGCGCCTGTGTATTTTCCTCCGGAAACCTTGAAATCAGAAACTGAGCAGGACTGAATGTCAGACTTTGACGGTTCCGGATAATATTCCTTATAGGCAGATGCATAGAAACCGCCTCCTGTAATCCCTCCGATCCGTTCCGAATCGTCACCTGTTTGGATGGAAACATTTTTTACTGTTCCGTTTTCCACCAGAGTCGGAGCTCCCTCATAGGTACCGGAATGCCCTGCCAGGCCGCCCAACAGCCAGCATCCATCTCCTGTCTGGATCACAATATTTTCGGCAGTACAGTCTTTCGCGTACGCACTGTTATGGAAGCAGCCTGCAAGACCACCAATGCTGTAACAGCCCTCTCCTGCTGTAACGCTCCCTTCCGCCCTGCAGTTTTCAAGATTTCCATCCTCCTGCCCGCCTACGATGATGCCAACGCCCTGCATATACTCTTCTGTGAGAGCCACATCCGCTGATGCTCTGCAATTTATGATGTCCGCATGGGAAGCTCCTGCGATCCCGCCAACCAGAAATACCCCTTCCACGGAACTTTCACCAGTCAATTCGATCCCTTCCAGGTAAGAGCCAAAATCAGCAAAACCTACAATGCCGCCTGTGTAATTGCCGCCCCTCACATTTATCGTGTCAACCTTCAGATTTTTTACCCAGGCCCCCTCACCCGTGACACAGCCAAACAGCCCTACGCCGTTTTTGTCCGCCGCATCAATAGAAAAATGGGACAGAGTGTGTCCATTCCCATCGAATGTTCCTGTAAACGCCAATGACGTATCCGGCGTTTCCTCATCCTCCGGAGCATCGGATCTCGGCTCAAAAATGCCGATCGGCTCAATGGTTTCCCCGCCAAGATCAATATCTGCCATAAGTACATAGGAAGCGGTAAGATCCTCATAGATTTTTCCGAGATCTTCTTTGCTCGAGATCATGATCTCGGACGACTGCTGTTCATTTTCCTCACTATTTTCCTCACTGACTTCCGTCTCCACACTGCTGGCCGGTACAGACTCCACAGGCTCCTGACCGCTGTTATCCGGACTGTTTCCCTGTCCGCATCCGGTAAGCGCAACTGATAATGCCATAGCACCTGCAAGTCCAAATGCAACCAGTTTTGATCTTAATCTGTTCATCTCATATACTTCCTTTCTCATAATACCAACGCTTTTCCAAGAGATCTGCAGTTTTTCTCTGCTTAACCAGATTTAGTTAGTTTTTACTAACTTTATACGAAAAAAATGCCTTTTTCAAAAGACAGGTTCATTATACACAGCTCCCAGTTCCTCTTCCGCTCCAAAAGACAAATAAAAGGCTCCAAAACATCACATTTACTGTTCCCATGCTTTTTTCGGTATTCCATAAGAGCCTCGACCATAATTTTGTAAAATGCATGTGAAAACTTACTTTTAAACGTATTCTGCATACATGACTTGCCGGATCACATCTGTGCATTCATCTTCCACCTGATCGCTTCCTTACGCCCCAGTACAAAATCTGCATAGATGCCCTTTTGGCCAATCAGTTCTTCGTGTCTGCCCTGCTGAACAATCCTGCCCTCATCTACTACAAGGATTTGATCCGCATTCCTTACTGTCTTCAATCTGTGGGCGATCATGATGATGGTCTTGTTCCTGGTCAGCTCTTCAATGGCTTTCTGCAGCCGGTCCTCGTTCTCCGGGTCCACGTTGGCAGTGGCCTCATCAAGTATCACGACAGGAGCATCTTTCAGCATGGCTCTTGCAATGGAAATACGCTGTTTTTCTCCTCCGGACAGGGAGGCACCGCCTTCCCCGATCACCGTATTGTAGCCGTCCGGGAGCGCCTCGATAAAATCTGAACAGCAGGCCTTGCGCGCCGCTTCCACCACCTCTGCGTGAGTCGCCTGGGGCCTGCCAAACTTAATGTTGTTCTCGATCGTGTCTGCAAAGAGATAGACATTCTGGAACACCATGCTGATCTGCTCCATCAAGGACTCCAGCGTATATTCCCGTACATCCTTTCCACCAATCTTCACACTCCCACTGTCCACATCCCAGAAACGGGCAATCAGGTTGCAGAGGGTCGTCTTGCCGGAACCAGAGGGGCCGATCACTGCCGTGGTGGTCTTATCCGGGAGTTTGACGCTGATGTCATGGAGGATCTCTTTCTTTTTATACGAGAAATGTACATTCTTAAATTCGATCCCATGATCTCCCGGGCGCACCACTCTGCCTTTTTCGTCCATCTGTTCCATCTTCTCTGTCTGCAGAGTACGGTCAATACTTGCAGAAGCCAGCCGCAGCATGGACATCCCCATGCCAAACAATTTAACCTGACCGAATACAAGGAAAGACATGACAATGCACATCAGAGCATTTTCCAGGGACATGGTCCCATTTGCCCAGCAGATGACTGCCACAAGCATCATGGCGATCCCTGCCACCTGCAATACCAGTTCCTGAAGGATCGTATAAGGGGTCATGAGCTTTTCCATATCAAGATTACTTTTCCGGTTAAATTCCAGAGCATCCTGTACCCTCTTATCCCCCCTGCCGCTTAAATTGAAGGACTTGACGATACCCATGCCCTGCACATATTCCAGAACCGCCGAAGTAAGCGCTGTCTGTGACTTTTGTGCGTTGGGCGCAATAACAGCGGACTTTTTCTCCATAGAGGAAACCACCAGAAAGTACAGGATGATGCCCGCCAGTGCAACCAGTCCCACACGCCATTCAAAAATGAGAATCATCGCCGTAAAGACTACCGTGCCGATGACACCGCCCAGAATATCCACCAGCACCATGGGAACCAGAGTTTCAATGTTCCCAAGCACGGTCGTACACACGCCGGTCACCTCGCCAAGGCTGTTCTCATTGAAAAATCCCATGGGCACGCCTTTCAGGAGATTTCCAATCTTGATTCTCTCATTGGCTGCCATGAAATAACCGGCATGGGTCTGCTGATTTTTGGAAAAGGCGGTCGTCACCGCATTGCCGATCATACTGGCGGCCATCAATCCAGGGGCAGTCCACGCTGTCTGGCTCCCGGTCTCCCCCTGTGTCATAGCCACAATCACAAAATAAATGGCGCTGACCTCCAGCATATGGAATACGGCGTTTAAAAATTTTACCGCCACGGATTTATTGATATTTGCCCTTTCTGTACCGGCAAATCTCCATATCTTTCTAAATGCTTCTATCATACCACATCACCGTCCTTTGCTCCCATATGCGCCTGCCACATAGATTCATACAGCGGGCAGCTCTTTCTTAATTCCTCATGTTTTCCGGCTGCTTCTATCTTACCGTCCTTTACTACAACAATTTTATCCGCATCTTTGATCGTGGAAAGTCTGTGCGCGATCACGATCACTGTTTTGCCCTGTACCAGCTTTGCGATCGCCTTCTGGATCACTGCCTCGTTTTCCGGATCGATATAGGCGGTCGCCTCGTCCAGTATTACGATGGGTGCGTCTTTCAGCATTGCTCTTGCAATTGCAATCCTCTGCCGTTCCCCACCGGAAAGATGTGCGCCTCCCCCTCCCACATTCGTTTCATACCCTTTTTCCAGCGTTCGGATAAAGGCATCACAGCCTGCGGCCTTTGCTGCCGCTTCCACTTCTTTATCTGTGGCAGACAGCTTCCCCATGCGGAGATTCTCCCGAATGCTCGTATCAAACAGGTAATTATCCTGAGAAACAAATAAATCCTGCAAGCAGCTTTGCAATGGTGGATTTGCCGGAACCGGAAGGCCCCACCAACGCCGTCAGACTCCCTGCACAGATGGAAAGACTCACATCCCGCAGGATGTTCTGATCCGCATGATACCCGAATGAAACATGAGACAGTTCCATTATCCGTGCCGTTGATACGGACTTCTTTCTCTCCATGCTGTTGTTCCTCCGCGGAAAGAAGTTCATCCACAGACGCCACTGTGGTTCCGACAATCGCCAACGTATCCACGAAATTCATGGCGGCAAGAAGAGGCCCCGCAATACCCAGGGATAGGACGATCACCGTAATAAAGGTTTCCATCTGCAGACTGCCGTTTCTGTACCAGATCCAGCCAGCCGGCAGGATCGTAATCAGGGTGGCAGGTACCACAGCGTATCCGGAAGCCGTCCCAAACTGACTCCGCTTCATCCAGTTGTAATAGTACGATGCATTCGCCTTTACCCGATCCGTAAACTTCGCGTAAGAGGACTTCCCCTGGTTAAAGGCCTTGATGACCTCAATACCATTTATGTATTCCACAATGGTACTGTTCATCTCCTGTGTGGTTTTCACCGCTCCTTCATAGTCCTTACTGTAGTTTCCCATCACCGACATCATGAACGCCATGCCCACCGGAATGGTTACAAGGGATAAAAACGCCATACGCCAGTCCAGAACAAACAGATAAATAATGATCAGCACTGGAGCCGCCATATTGGCAGTCATCTCCGGAAACAGATGTGCCAGTGTTGTCTCCATGCCGTCCACCTGATCCACGATGATCTGCTTCATCTTCCCGCTCTGCATATCCATAACTGTCCCAAGCGGGAGCTTCGGCAGCTTCTCTAATATCCTCTTCCGGATGGCCTTCAGAATGGAAAAAGTCGCCTTATGGGATGCTGACAGCGCCATGTTATAAAGGAATGTACGTGCGGCATACCCCGCCAGCCCCAGCCATGGAAAGTACACGGACAGCTTCGTTTCTCCGGAAAGCATCCCGATAATGATCTGAGCCGCCGCAAAGTATGGCAGTATTCCCAGCGCGACTCCGATCAACGCACTTACAATTGCGAAGATCAGACCGCCATGTTCGTCTTTTCCCCAGCCCCAGATACGGAGCAGCGGATTTTGTTGTTGCATATCAGTTCCTCCTTATTAAAGTTAGTCTTTACTAACCCATTGATATATTTCCGCGAGCAATGAGCCAAGTGCCGTGCTTGCACGGGCATTTGGCGAATGCCGTGAGAGTCAGATGCCCCGTTGCTTGCAGCGGGGTATCTGGCTTTAAGGCTGCCATACTGTTGCCAGTTTTGGCAGCCTTAAAAACTTAGTCTTCCAGAGCCTGTTCCCCAACGATGGCCATGAATCCCGCATGATGATATTTCCCCATCATGGCAACATATTTTTTCGCATCCTCTCTGCCCATCTTATGGCGGACCACTTCAAAGATCCCTTCAAAATACGCTGTGACCATGATATGGTAAAATTCCTTTGTCATCTCACCTTCCGCTTCCAGCCGGGAACCGGTCGCCTCCAGCCATTTCCAGGTGTATTCTTCCTCCAGCTCAACCAACTGGTCCACAAAGTTATGAAACCGTGTACCGTAAGAAGCGTCCAAAAGCAGACGAAATTCATCCATATGCTCATAAATATAATCCACCATGTCAAGCATGGCGTTACCGGAATACTGCCCAACCTCCCTGCGCTGGATTTCGCTGTCAAAACCATGGAAGGTCTCCTGAACCTCCAGGCAGCGGGACAGAAACTCTTCCGAAACCGGTTCTACGATGGCGGCAAACAACCCTTCCTTATCTTTGAACCGCACATAGATAGAATTGGTACTTGTACCGGCTTCCGATGCAATGGTGCGCAGGGACGCATCCATGTAGCCCTTCTCAAGAAACTCTTTTCTGGCACATTCCAGGATACTCTCATATACGCCTTCGATCTGTTTCGCCATCTGTCCGCCTTCTCTCTTTAATAACAGTGTTTCATAACGTTGTTATTATCTTAACAAAGAAAAAGTTCTTTGTCAATAAAATAATATTTAATCTGTCAAGGAAGTTTTTACTGCTTCACCTCCAATTTACATGATATTTTAGAATCCACTCAGGGTGAAAGTCCGTTACGCTCATTTTTGCTCTGTCTGACACACAAAAAAGGCACCGTCTATCGATGCCCTTTCTATAATATTTTTTCCTATTGTATCTGCCAGCCTTCTGCCTGCTCCCTGATACGAACAAATTCTCTATAAGTTCCTTCCTGCTCTAAAAGTTCCTTATGGGTTCCCTTCTGCGACACTGTTCCCCCATTAATCACAAGGATCTGGTCTGCATTTTCAATCGTGGCAAGTCTGTGTGCAATCGTAATAATTGTTTTCCCATAGGTCAGTTCTGATATTGCTTCCTGGATCAGATGCTCATTTTCAGGATCGACACTGGCAGTCGCCTCATCCAATATAATGATGGGTGCGTTTTTCAGCATAGCCCTCGCAATGCTGATCCTCTGCTTTTCACCGCCGGACAGTGTGCCGCCGCCCTCACCGACCACCGTATCATACCCTCTCGGCAGCGATACAATAAAATCATGGCACCTTGCCGCCTTTGCCGCTGCTATGACTTCTCCCTCTGCGGCATCCGGTCTTCCGAAACGGATATTGTTCCGGATCGTGTCGTGGAACAGATATACATTCTGGAACACCATGGACATATTTTTTAACAGGCTGTCGCAGGTAAATTCCTGCACATCGTGTCCGCCCACACGGATACTTCCTGCCTGCACGTCATAAAAACGGGCAATCAGATTACAGATAGTCGTCTTTCCGCTGCCGGAAGGTCCGACAATGGCAGTGGATGTTTTTTCCGGTATGGTAAAGCTGACATCCTTAAGCACCGTCCGCCCCGCAGTATTTCCTTCTTCATATTCAAAATCCACATGGCAGAATTCTATCCCGAAATTTGAAATAGCAATGTCCTTCCCATCATGGTCAATATAATTGCTTTCCTTTAACGCGTCAACCTGGTCCATTGCCGTATTGATAATGCCCAGCACATGAGCGCTGTCGCTGACCGGCTCAAGTGAACCGAAAATGCCAAAAGAAC
This sequence comes from uncultured Lachnospiraceae bacterium, assembly GCA_910585465.1. Lineage (GTDB taxonomy): Bacteria > Bacillota > Clostridia > Lachnospirales > Lachnospiraceae > Hominiventricola. The sequence continues at coordinate 18,707 of CAJUEW010000021.1, forward strand.
ACAAACATCAACATAACCGGCATCTCCATGCTCCCGGCAAGACAGAGAAGGCAGGCAGCCGCAGCCAGGAATACAGATGCGGTTTTCAGTGCAAGAAGGTGTCCGCAGTTTGCCGGAGTAAAGCCATATTCTATCTTCAGTCGGATATCACGGTTCTCCCTGACTGCCTCCTTCATACTCTGCATGGATGCACCGCCCTGCCCAAAAGATTTCACCGCTGGAAGCCCGCGGGCATACTCCAACACTGCCCCGGACAGCTTCCGTCCCGCTTCCGTCTCCTCCCCGGCATTCCTTACGCTGTGTTTCGACACCAGCAGAAGGAACAAGAACGAAACCGCCGCGCCAGCCAGTGCGATCAGCGCCGTAAATGGTGAAAATACAAGCAAACTCAGGAAAATAACAAGGAAATTCAAGTATCCGCCCACAAAATTGTCAATCATACGGATTCCCATATTTTCCAGCGTATTCAGTCCTGTGGTGATGGAATTTAAAATATCCCCCGTACTGTTCTTCTGGAAATATCCAAGGGACACCCGTTTTAATGCGTCTCCGATGGCAATCCGGTCTTTTGCCACCAGCTCATAGCTGATGGCTTCCTGAAAGCGGGAGCGCATATAGTCAAAGAAAAACCGCAGGATGACTAACAGAGCGATCACACACAGGCTGATGCCCGCCCATTTTTTATCAAAAGCAGCCCCTCCCCGGGCGGATGTAAGTAAAAGCCCTATGGTATAGGCCGCCACTATTACCGGCATGGCGGCAAACAAATGGGAAAAGAAAGAGAATGCAAACCCGATATATAATTTCCCCTTAAATTCACCGCACCAGTCTATGATCCGTTTTAATGTCTTAAACATTTTCTGCCGCCTCCTTTCCCGCCGACCAGTTCTTTGCGCCGATATGGGACTCCCACATCTTCCGATACAGCGGGCTGCTTTCCAGCAGTTCCTTCTGCCGCCCCTGTTCCAGTATCCTTCCGTTCTCCAGCACCACAATATTGTCTGCGTTTTTTATAGTGGAAAGCCTGTGGGCAATGACAAGGAGTGTCTTTCCCTTTGCCAGTTCCCGGATGCTTTTCTGTATTTTATCCTCATTCTCCGGGTCGGTAAAGGCGGTCGCCTCATCCAGGATAACCACCGGCGAGTCCTTCAGCATCATCCTTGCGATAGCGATACGCTGTTTCTCACCGCCCGACAGATGTTTTCCTGCCTCTCCCGCAGACGTATCATAGCCGTTCGGCAGCTTTTTAATAAACTCCTCGCACTGTGCCGCCCTTGCCGCTGCTGTCACCTGTTCATCACTTGCATCTGGATTCCCCATGCGGATATTTTCCTTGACAGAGCAGCGGAACAGGAAATTATCCTGTGCCACAAAGCTGACAATTGCCGTAAGCTGAGCAAGGGGCATTTCCCGGATATCCACGCCGCCGATGGAAATATTTCCGGCAGACACATCGTAAAATCTGGAAACCAGCCTTGCCACTGTGGATTTTCCTCCGCCGGACGGCCCCACCAATGCAGTAAAGCTGCCCTGAGGCAGTTTTAAGGAAACACCGTGCAGTACCTCATCCTCTTCATAGGAAAAACGGACATTTTTCAGCTCCACATCGTAACTTTTCAGCTCCACATCCTGCCCCTTTTCCGGCAGTTCAGGCATTTCCAGATATTCCTGTAATTCCTCCACCGTCATCTGTACTTTTTTGATCTCGTTAGAAAACACCTCCAGTTTTGCAAGGGAGCCTACCATAGACATGGAGAGCATAACAGCAAGAGCCGCCTGTGATGCCGTGATCACTCCGTCTGCCCCAAGAAGCAGCGCCGCAGGCAGAACGCCTAACAATGTGGACGGGAACAGGGCGAATGCCAGTTTCATGGTCACCCAGGTGGAGGAAAGCCATCTCACCACAAATGTCTTGTAATTCAGAATGGCAGAAGAAAATTTCCCATAGGATTCCCCTGTTCTTCCGAACGCCTTGATGACCTGGATCCCCTCCACATACTCCACAATGTTGCTGTTCATCCGGGAAAGGGATTCATTGTATGTGTCATAGTTTTTCCCGCTGATCTTAAAGGTCAGCCCCATGCAGACAAAGGAAAGCGGAAATGTAACAAGGGATGCCAGGAGCAGACGCCAGTCTATCGTTGCAAGCGCCGCCATGCTCACCAGCGGCAGTACAATATGCCCGCTGCCCTCCGGAACCAGATGGGCAAAGGGCGGCTCGATATCTTCGATTTTGTCAACCATAATCCCTTTGATTTCCCCAATGCTGTGTTTCGTCACTTCCCCCAGCGGCGCGTGTAAAAAACGTTCTGCCACACGGTTCCTAAGCCCTTCTAAGATGTGGTACGCCGCATAATGACTTGCCGTGGTAGACAGCCCAAAACAAACCACTTTCCCTGCATAGGCAATAAACGCCAGAAGGCTCCATGACCAGATTCCTGAAGCCGAAACCATCCCATCTAAAAACAGACAGAGCACACGGTAAAAACAATAGTAAGGCACAAGTCCCGCCGTAATGCTGATGACGGACAATATCACCGATAAGATCAGTTGACCTTTCCCTTTACGGGCAAACGTAAGCAGGCAGGATAAAAAATTTTGCTTTTTACTTTTTCTGCCCGAAGGCAAATTTTGTTCGCTCATATACAAACTCCTTTTTTTTGCGAGTAAATCTGCAGGGCAGGCTCGAACAACCTGCTCACAGCTAACGATAAGAAACACGCTTTGCGGGTTTCTCACGTCCGCAGACGGCGCCAAATCGGAACGCAAGCATTCCGGCTTAGCTTATGCCTTCCGCGTAAAAAATAAGAACGGATAGTTTTCACTAACCATTCTTATTTTAATGCTTTCAGAATCCGCTTTCCGCTCCATCCCGCCCGTTTCGCCCCGACTGGACAAATCCTTTCTTCGTGCAGATTCCTATACCTACTGCTGTAAACGGTTCCGGTACTCCATCGGCGTCATTCCCATCTTCCTGCCAAAAGCCGCCGCAAACTTACTTGGGCTGTCGTATCCTACGCGCCCGGCAATCTCCGCCACGCTCATCTCCCGCTTTGTCCTTAAGAAAACGGCCGCCTGGTTCATCCGGTACTCCAGAAGGTAGCTGCCAATACTCGCCCCGAAAACCGACTTAAAGCAGTTTTTAAGAGGTGTCAGCGGAATATCAAAACGGCGGGCCATCTCCGCCTGCGTGAAATTCTCATCCATATGCCCCACAAGGAACTGCTGCACCGCCTTGACCTTTTCCACCTGCGTCCGATAAAAATACGGTTTCTCTTTCGGATTTTCCGGCAGTTCCAGAGCCTCCAGATACAGCAGCAGCTCCAGAATCTTAATCTTAAAATAGGGCCGCTTGATCTTTTCCGGCACTGCATACAGCTCCCCGAAAATATGTTTGATGGAGCCGGTGCCATGCACCACATAAGGATAAATTCCGACGCAGAACTTTTTCTGTAATGCCAGAAGGTTCACGGGAAAATCCTTCACTTCCTGCGGCAGGGATCTGCAGGCCGCATCCATATCAAAGGACACCATTGCGCCATGGTAATGGGAAAGGGGCATCTCAAAATGCCCGGTATGAGTAAGCCTGCGGTCAAGTTTCAGATCCCCTGCTTCTACATAAGAATAGGCGTCATCCGCCGCCGGATACTCCAGCCGTCCCTCCCTGCAGTGGTCGATACAAAAGATGTTTCTGTCCGGTTTAAATGCGCTGTCATAATAACGGATATGAAAATCATTATAGGAAAGGCTGACTCCCGGAAAAACTTCATAGATGGTAATTGTCCCTTCTCCCGTTTCATTCCGTAACTGATACACGCTGCATCCATTGTTTTCCGCCAGCTTCACGCTGGTATCACCTGTGAGCAGAAAGTCATCCATCCATCTCCCTCCTATTATAGTTCCTCAACTCCCCTCCCAAGCTCCTTGGGTCTGGAAGAATTTCCTGCCGCTGACGCGTCAGTAAATCCTCCCGGAGCTTGTTCGGTCTGTTGCTGTTTTTCCGTTCATTTTAAATATACGGTCGCAGGCTTTCTCCATGAACTCCCTGTCGTGGGAAACCACCAGCACAATGCGCCCTTGTCCTGCCAGTTCCCTGATCATACGTCCCACCTCCAGCATATGCCTGTAATCCAGCCCGCTGGTGGGCTCGTCAAATACTAAGAGACGCTTTCCGGAAAGAATGGCTGCCGCCACAGCCAAACGCTGCTTCTGCCCTCCCGACAGCGCCATTGGGTGGCAGTCCTTATACTCCAGCAGGTCAAAGGCTTTCAGGATTTTTTCTATCTCCTGCGCCCTGGATTCTGTCATGGACAGTTCACATTCCTCCCATACGCTGTCCGAAAAAAGCTGATGGTTGACATCCTGCATGACAAGACTGCACGCCAAATTTCATGTCAACCATACTTGTCTTACGTGCCGGATTTTCAATCCCCCTTGTGACAGCGGCGGCAGACAGTTCCTCTGCGGTCGTTGTGGCTGAGATCATGGCCGGGACAAGCAGACATTCTATTTTCTGTATTCCATGAACGTTCCGCAGCTTCATGGCATCCCGTATGTATCCCACTTCTTCCTTTAAAGCGGGGAAATAACGGATCGTTACCGACAGGGGGATGATCAGCCCCTGCGGGATATGGCATTTACGGAGCGCCACCATCAGCTCCAAGGAATCCCCGCAAAGACGGCGATAAAACCCGGCATCAGCATCCACAGCACAGGATGGATGCCTCCCAGCAGCATAAAGGCAAAGTTAATGACAAAATAAATTGCGGAAAAAATGCCGATGATAATAAGTTCCTTCCCTTTCAGCCTTTTTCCATTTTCCACGTTTGACATGGTTTCTTCCTTCTTGTTGGTTAGATTGAACTAACCACAGTTGTTAAAAAAAAGCGGATTTCCGACTTTTTATTTAGGATAACAAAAACCATATCCTTTGTCTGTCCCGTTTCGCCCAAATTGCACCGATTGGACATTTTTATTCATGACTGCTGTATTGTATTATCTTTCAATTCAGACATCGTTTTTCCTCCTTGCCTCGGCATAGGTCAGTTTCAGGCCGCCATCAAATGTTTTTACGCAAGTTATTTCAAATCCATTTGCCTTTAAGAAATCCAGGTATCCCTCCGGTGTCCATTTATGGAACACTTTAAATCCGGAAAGTTCCATGAGCCGTATCTTTATCCTGCCGGACACACTGTCCGCCGCTGTGAAGGTCGGCGCCATCAGGATGCCGCCCGTTTTTAATACCCGCCTGATCTCTGCCAGTGCCTTTATCATGCGGCTCACAATTTGTGCATAGGTTTTGCCGTCCTTTGCCATCATAAGATCATACCGCTTTGCCCATCTGTCCCAGAAGCCCTTATTATCCCTCTCTTTCACAATCTCCTCCTGCTACTGCGGATTTTTTACCCTGTCCCTCAGCACTCCCGTCCCCACCGGCACCCCCAGCATCCGACCGGAAACCCTCTCCGGGATGCCGAAGAGCGCCAGATGCAGATAGCGGTCATTTTTCTTTTAATCCATGTTCCACACCAATTTACAGACTGCCTTTCCCGGCAGCGTGGAACAGGTAATCATTCCGTCATAAAATATTGCCTCTCCTCCAAGCCTCTTATATGCATTTTAGATTTCATCATGTCTGCTCATTTCTTTTTCCTCTCATTTCTTTAATCCCAAAACTACATCCGCGCCGTTTTGTATTAGTTGTTGCTAACTATTTTAAAGTATACCCATTTCGATCTGCATTTGTCAATGGTGCAGAAACTGCTTTTCGGAACCTTCACCTTTTGTTAATAGCACTGCAACAGAAGAAACAGGTAATGGCATCTTTGACACCTGACAATGATTTTTCCTGACAGAAAAGCAACCATGAACAGGCTTCGCTCTAAACTTTTTTACGTTCCACCGTCTTGCCGGATCAGTTTCCGACATGCTGCTTTGAGCCGGTCAGCCCAAAGAGATTTTTCAAGGAGGTGTTCATTTGCGAAGCTTCAAAGGCCCATAAAAGTATGATGCCGTCGCACCGCCGTCAATTAAGAAATCTGCTCCCGTGATAAAAGCCCCTTTATCACTCATGAGCAGTTCCGCCACATTTGCCACCTCATCTGCTGTTCCCGGTCTGCCTGCCGGACATTTGGCAAACATATTCTTATAAAAGTCCCCGCGGGGGCCGTTAAACTCGTCGATTGCCAGCGGCGTAACGATAATTCCGGGAGAAATGGAATTGAGCCTCGCGCCTTTTTCACCCCATTTTACCGATTCCGCCATCACACGTTTTTCATTACAACGCTTTGCCATCTGGTAAGCGTGAAGTGTATCCTTTATGTTCTCCGGCTGTAAAATTTCCAGCTCAAGCAATTTCTCTGTCGGCGTACAGGCAAGCAGTTCATCTTCCAATGGCGTAAGCTGCTTCATCCTGTGTCCCGACTGGCTGGAAATTGTCACGCCCACACCACCGGGAGCAATTATTTTCCCGACTTCCTCCAACAGTACCGCCGTTCCATACAAATCAACTTTCAAAATAGTTTCAATAGGTGCCTGACTGGGAGAAACACCTGCGGCATTAACCAGCATGGTAATCTGCCCATACTTCTGTGCCTCTTTAATCAAATTCATTATAGAAGCACGAGAGGATAAATCCATTTCCAGAGGTATTACATCAAAACCTGCCTCATTCATGGTTTTTGCGGCAGACTGCGCGTTTTCCAACTTTTTGTCCCCCAGTATCATTTTCTTTCCATAACCCATTCTTCGGCCAATCGCCATACCAATCTGGCCTGCGCCGGTCAGGAGCATTACTTCTTTTTCCATCTGCTTTTCCTCCATACATTATACTAGTTTCTTTGGATCAGTCAGCGGGATTTGCCATAGGAGAGAAGGCCACATAAGCAATCCCAAGTTTCTCCGCCACCGGGAACAATTTTTCATGCCACCGGGCCATCATAATCTACATAATTAAACTGAATCTGCACCACTTCAATCTGCGGATACTTTGTATTTATTATAAAAAATCCATATCAGGGAATCAATTTGACTTTCGGAGTTAAATCATAAGAAAAACTTATACGAAAAAGCTGCCCCATAAAAGCAAGGGCAGCTTATGAAATGAAATATACCTTATTCAAATTTTCTTTTCAGCATGTGGGCAAATTCTTCTACATAATAGCCGGAATTGTCCTTTTTCCAAAAAGCGCAATAGTTACGCTTAATTTGAGAGTCCCCCCGAAAGAGAGGGATACGACTGATAGACATGCCAAAACTACCTGCCTGTCTCACTCCTTCCACCGGCATAAATCCCTGTCCCCCGATCACCATAAGACGGGCTTCTTCCAGATTTTCCGCATAGAGAAAATCGCCTTGAAAGCCAACCACTCCCTGATAATATTCTCTCTCTGTTTCCTGCTGTTCTTTCGAGCAAACAAGAATACATGGGATATTTTTTAATTCCTGCGGTGTAATGGATGGCAATGCCGCAATCGGGTTTCTGGCAGAAATCTCAATATACTCATTCCCAACAGTCAAAATCAAATTCACATATTCATCCGAAAATGCTCTGCGCTGGTCATTCAAAACCAGATCAACGCCGCCCGTCCGAAGCAGCCCGTATAGTTCTTCATGATTACCATATTCAATCTTCACCAGAACATCAGGATATTTAGAGGAAAATTCCTCCAATGCAAAATGAAATTCCTGTCCACTATAACAACGCAGATAACCAATCGTCAATGCAGCTTTATCATCAGAGGAAAGTCTGGCTGCTTCTCTGCACATACTTTCATAATCGGCTATCAGCACCAGACTTTTTTTATAAAAATATTCTCCGGCATTTGTGAGTGAAAATTTACGGTTTTTTCTTTCCAGCAAGTGAAAGCCAAGCTCGCGTTCCAATGCCTGAATTTGCTGCGAAATGGCAGACTGGGAAATATGACATTCCTCTGCTGCTTCTGAAAAACTATGCCTGCGTACAACCGCTTGGAAATATTTCATCTGACGTATCATTCCATTTGTCACCCCGTTCTTTCAATTTTTTTATTCTCAGATCACAAGGCTTGAAAAAAATCTACGTAAAGGAGAAGGTGCTTTCTATGATTAAAAGTATACAACAGTTTCAGGCAGAAGGGGGAAAATTTAGAAAAAGTTTTCGTAAACTATTCCGCAGATATGAAGAAGATTGCCGAGATGGTTTACGGGATAACGTGCTGGACTTGGAGCCTTCCCTGATCGCGGAGGAACTGGAAATGTATGAATTTCTAGGTGTTGTATTCAAGACGGGCAAGATTTACTTCTCCCCATCCTGAAGTACCCTGTGTTGGTTCTGCCTTATATCCGGTCCCGGAAAACACAGCACAGAAACGATATTTTGTGTCAATGTAATAGCTTTGACCAAACAGCGGTTGTAATCCCTCAAGCGCAATCGTTTGGGAAATATCCGTAGCAATAACCGCCCCTTTCAGTCCCCAACGGATCGGAAAGATTAACAGCCAATCGATGTGAGCATAAACAGCATTTACAATCATGACGAATGGCATTACGATATTGACAACTCCAAGGGCGTTTGTCCCAACACCCCGCCCGATAAATATGCCGTCCATAACGGTAAACAATGAAAAACTGACTTGCCCCAAAATGGTTGGAACAACATATTTGACAAAAGTTTTGCTTCTTGTGGTATTCATTTAATTTTCCTCCTTTTCCGCACAATGCGGATAATTTTTAATTTATTCAAGAATAAAATAAAAGCGCCCGGTTATTGTAAATAATCAATAACCGGGCGCACCCGACACTTTCTTACCAACTGTAAGTTAAGTTTTTCTTAACCGTACCACTGCGGTGGTCACAGTCCTCCAGTGACATATTTTCAGTTGTTTATTTCTCTACCAGCAGCAAACGAAATGAATTATATTCTATAGACATGGTTTTGTCAAGCCAGGCATAATAAACTTATACATTCTTTATGGTACAAAAGAATAACCATACGGGATTGAGGTTGTGTGGGTGTTTTTCCCTTCCGTCATTTTCTGTTTTCTTCTATCCATTTCACAGCAAAATCTACCAACGCCCTTTGACGCATCATAGAAAGAATGCCATTTCCTAAAAGTGCATGACACACCTGCCCCGTTTGTTCAAATGCCTCTCCAATTGCTGAAAAATCTTCTCCATCTACAGCTAATGTTTCATAAGATTTCCATATTCGCTGTCCGTTAATCTGTATGGCACTGCTCTCAATGACCGTATGCTTACCCGGATAATCAGCCCGTACATCTGCCAAATGCAGGGAAGTATTTTTGTCATAGCCAACGCCAATCAGTAATACATATCCATCAAGTTCATATAGTCTGCCAATAGGCGAGCTGTCACCAAAAATATCAGACAAGTCATGATTTTCTGTCAGATACTGTGCATAGCGCCCCCATGCCGCTACGGACCTTGCAGGGTGGTCACTCCTAAGTGTTCCCGACCACTGCCGGAACATTTCTGCTACAGTTCCCATTGTATTCGTTGGTGTAATCCTTTTGTCATAAGCAGGTATATTTTCACGTATAACAGACCACCATTCTTTCGGTTCCTGCCAGTAAACACCTGTTTTTGGATCTAAATTTTTCCATGACTGTGTCGGCATCATGATAGTCCCTTCTTCGCCGACTCCTTCCAGTAATGTTTCAATCACTGACTGTGCTCCGCCACATACATAGCCCAGACTTCTCAGTGATGTGTGTACCATAACTACCTGCCCTTTTTTGACACCCACTTCCTTCAAGGCAGCTTTAATATCATCGGGAATTACCAGTTTTCTTTTTTCCATCTTATTATTCCTCCAATCTGCGTTAAAACAGTTATACTAAATAATAAAATGAACTGTTGTAAATTACAAAGGTTAAACACATAACCCGTGCCAAAATTCAGTTACATTTTTTGTGCATTTTTACATCACGCACTGTGTCGCGCTCTATCAGAGTTACGGGAAGCAATACGTTTTTATTCCTGCATCCTCCATCTTTTAAATGCTTCAGCATTTGAAGCGCCAAAGTTGCCCTTTCACTGTAATCCTGTTTTATCGTAGTCAGCGGCGGTACAAATTTTTCACATTCTCTCACATTATCAAAACCGATTACTGACATATCCTCTGGAACCAGCAGCCCTGCACCTTTCAAAAATTGAATAAAATCCATTGCATAATAATCAGATACCGCAAAAACTGCCGAATATTTTTTAATTTCCTCCAAATGTTCTCCATAAAAAATAGTTCGCACTCTCTGCTCCATAGGAATAATCATAAGCTCTGCACTTGGAAGTTCGCTTTTTAATCCCATAAACCTTTCCATATCCATGCAGATATTATTATCCGATATGCAAAGTACATCCCTGTGCCCCCTGCCTTTCAGATAATGTCCGGCCTGCACCCCGCCGTCAAAATGGTTAACCTTAATATTTACAAGATTGCCGGAACTTTTCATGTATCCATCATAAACCACAAAAGGAATATGCATCTGTTCCCTCAATTTCTTATAATCCTGTTCACAGAAACCGATCAACACCATACCTTCCATATTCCACATGGAAGCAAACTTAGGAATTTCATTCCATTTGCTGGTTATTTTGAGCATAAGGAATTTATCTGCTTTCTCCATCTCTCCTGCCAGTGCATTTACTGATGCCGAAATAAACTGGTCTTCCAGCGTATGCCCCTCATATTTCTCATGGTCATTAATGACCACCCCGATAATTTTAGAATCATTCTGTGCCAGAAGTATTCCTGCCATATTCGGAATATACCGGCGCTTTTCCAAAAGCTCCTGCACACGCTTTACTGTTTCGTCTGATATTTTCTTTGTTTTTCCATGGATCACATTTGATACGGTAGCAGTGCTCAAGCCTAATTCTTCAGCAATATCAGCAATTCGTATTTTTCCATTTTCCATATTTTTCACCTTGCTTATTTTTCCCAGTTTCACTTTACCCACAATTCATCTCTGCACTTTGCGTTTGTTCATAACGCTCTGTGTCACGCCTAACCGCAGCCCGCTATCATTCATTTTGGGAGCTACCCACAATAGTATGACTGGCTTTTCTAGAATCTGCACCTTCTTGAACCCATCCTTCTTCTAATCCAACTCTGATAATCCTGCCATCATCATTATAATCAGTCCAAACTGTTGCATTATCCCCATATGGAAATACATTTGCCCTCCCGGGATTTAAAATAACCGCCATTTTTACATTAAATGTCCCCAGTTTCGGGAAAATAAGTGTATCAATTCCATAAATCAGACAACATACTGCATAAATAATCAGACAGAAGCAATATTTTGAAAGAACAATCAGTTTTCGTGGATATGGCGTTGCACAAAGCAAAGCAGTTGCTTTGGGATACTGATCCTCTTTTAAAGCAACATATTGTGTCAATATGAAAATGTTGCAGGTTTTACTGCCGCAAACAGAGCAATATATCCAATCCGTTTTGCATGGCTTAGTCATTTCATCTCCAAATCCCAAAGGCTTAACTGTTTTGCCGCATCTTTTTCCTCGAAAGTACATAAATACTGAAATATCTGTTCATTGTTATGAACAATGCCTGCGTTATTGCATTTCTGATAAAACAAGCTCATTAATTGATTGCTGTATGGGCTTTCAATCATATACTGATTTCCATATGTCCGCATATATTTTTCTTTTAACTGTGGGAATAGATTATCTAACCTTTCATAAAAATATTTCCTGTTACCTTCCCGAAGTGTCAACCCCATGCCGAAACAGATAATGCCATAAACTTTTGTCTCAATGCACATATCCAAAATTCCAGATATATTTTCTTCTGTATCGTTGATAAACGGCAGAATCGGCGTGAGCCATACAACAGTTGGTATTCCCGCATCATGCAGCTTTTTCAAAGCTTCAAAACGCTCCTTTGTTGTACTTACATTCGGTTCGATTTTTCTACATAAATCCTCATCATAAGTAGTTAAAGTCATTTGCACAACACATTTTGTCTTTTCATTTATCTTTTGCAAAAGCTCTAAATCACGTAAGATTCGGGCTGATTTTGTAATGACAGTAAATCCAAACCCATGCTCGTATATCAAATGCAATGCTTTTCTTACATTTCTGATTTCCATCTCCAAAGGAATATAAGGGTCTGTCATAGCGCCTGTGCCTATCATACATTTTCTTCGTTTATGCGTAAGGGCATACTCTAATAAATCAATCGCATTTTCTTTCACTTCAATATCTTCAAAAGAATGTTCCATATGATAGCACTTACTTCTGGAATCGCAATAAATACACCCATGAGAGCAGCCACGATATAAGTTCATTCCGTTTTTTGCTGATAATATTCCTTTGGATTTCACAAAGTGCATCTTTTTTCACCTCATATGGCAGCACAATTTTTCCTATGTGCTCTTAATTTCTTCATTGCCCAATCATAATGGCTTGCTGTAACGCTGACAAAATAGGAACCTAATGTGCTTCCTCCAACCCATTTATACACACCTTTAGAAAAAAGCTCCTCATTAGAAAATGTTTCCGCTAACTTTATAACTTCAGCATGGGATTTTTGAAACATCGTCTTTGCATCTTCCAATGATGTACGCTGATGCTTTTTCCAAAACTCCACATTCATGTCTCCATAAGTTTTCCAGTTATAAGGCTGTGGAATGAATGGCATAGTTTCTCCTTTTTGATTTGACTGCACCCAGTGAAGCAAAAGCTGATGCCATTCATAAAGATGGATTAAAACATCTCGAAGATTCCTGTCTCTTTTCCAATGAGCCTCTTTCTTTTTTACATCATCTGAAAAATCAAAAGGTACTTTCAGTTCTTTTTCAGTCAATCCCAGAATAAGAACATTTAGTTTTTCATAGTTTGTAGCTGCTGCGGTTAATAAATCTGCTTTCGTTGTTGGTCTGCCCATGTTAGTTTCCTTTCTGTTTCACAAAAATTGTATGCTTTATTCATGACAATAGAAGGTATGCGAAGTATATTTTCTATTGTTTACTCATATCCATAACTCTGTATCTTAATATAGTTTTTAGCTTCGGCTTCGCTGTGCGGTTCGCATTATTCAAATATATTTCCCTATGTTTTTTCCCAATACGCTTATACCCATGTTCCAGGCAGTATCTGTCCATAATTTCAAATGATGCGGGTTCATCATCAAATGCTCCTTTATGTAACATTTGGATACATTTTCCATCACAAATTGTTTCAAAAGAAATAGAATCAAGATATATATTCGGCTTTTTCCTCTTAGCTAAGTCTAAAGCGTCAACAAATATTTCTCTGGTAATAGAATCTGGCTGCCGTATCATAATGACGTATTGCAGCTCCTCCTTTATCAGTTCATCCCTTGGAGAACCCTTGCCCCATACACCCTCTAATGGATATACGGAATAATCATTTATTTCTTGATTTTTTTCAGTTGATGATTTATACACCATTTTGATTTTATAAGCTGCCGAAAAAAGAGCTGAAACTTTTTCAGAAAAAACCTCATTGTTGGGATTTCCCATACCAGAAATGGTAATATAATTTTGAGAAGGAATATCAATAAAACAAGGAATTGCGCTTACACCGTATATTTCTTTCTCCTGCTTTCTCCATTCAAATTTCACTTCCGATTCCTCACTTCCTTAAATAGAGTTTACGTTACTTTTCATTCCGTTCACAGTAACAAATTTACGGTCAGATTGTATCACATATATGCTGACACCCTATGTCATGTTTTATATTTTTCGTAAATTCTCTTTGCCTGTTCAGATACAATTTCTTTAAGATACGCAGGCTCTATAATATCCGCCTGTGTTCCAAATGATAACAGATACCCTATCAGCCACTCATCTTCTGGCATTTGAGCAGATACAATGAAGTCTCCATTCTCTTTCCTGCTTATCTGTGTTCCATCAAATTCATCATAAACCCGATATGCCATATTCTGTGGGAAACGTAAAATGATTGTATGATAGCTTTGCCCTGATTCTTCCTCTGATTCCGGAAATGAATACTTGGAAAAACCATCTGTCAGAATCTTGAAATCTATAATACGGGTCAGTTTAAAGATTCGGTAATCATTTTTCTGCATACAGTATGCCTTTAAATACCACGACATAGACTTATATGCCATTTTTAATGGACAGACAGTCCTTTCACTGACTTCTCCATAGGAACTTGCATATGTTATTTTTACGCACTTTTGGTGAATTACCGATGATTTCAACAGCTCAAATTTTTCATTATCCGTTCTTCTATTTCCCCATCTGGAAAAGTCCACCTCAAGCCAGCTTTCTGAACTGAGGTTAAATATTGCAGAAAGTTTCTGCAATGTCTGGCTGTTGCTGGTATTTTGTGTAGTATTTATGCTTTGTAATGCCGTAAGAATTTCCTGTTTTTCTTCCTCTGACAATACAGCTTTATCCAGAACAAAATCATTCATCAAATGTATGCCGCCGTTTCTGCCTGCTTCTGCATAAATAGGGATACCTGCTCCGCTTAAAGCATCGATATCTCTATAAATCGTCCGAACCGATACTTCAAATTTTTCTGCTAATTCTGGAGCAGTAGCCTGCCCTTTATCAAGTAAATAATATACAATTTTAAACAATCTGCTTTCCTGCATCAATATTTTCTCCCTTTAGCGATAGAATAACACCTAAAAGCTGACATCTTATGTCAAGGTTTATTATATGCTTTTAACCTGTAAATATCAATAACTGTATAACCATCTTTCTGGGTTGGCATGTTTCCTTTCTCTGTGCGCTGAATCATACAGATTTGCTCTGCCATATCTATAGTGACTTCATAGTCAACTGCAGGTCTGCTGCCTTCGGAGGTTTTATTCATTTTTGAGTGACCTTCTTATGCTTTATGGCAAAAGCCCCCAGTTTTCCGTCTGCCTCCAAAGGTTTACCCTACAGTCCGATGATATCATTTCCAATCACCGTATTCAGCCACATCTGAACACATCTTACAACCAGATCGGTGCTTCCGGTACGGTATCTGCATATAGAGCCGGCATTTTACTTTTCTGAATTTATAGTACCGGAAAAGCTAATAATATTTTAAAATCCGCAAAAAAATGACTTTTATCGAACGAATATTCTGTTATAATTATCTTATGGTTCTGTTTCAGAAGATTATATCTTACATTAAGAAATCGTGGAAGGAGGCTTTTGCATGAGTAACAGTCAAATTTATATCGCAATCGACTTGAAGTCGTTCTATGCATCTGTTGAGTGTGTGGAAAGGCAGCTTGATCCTCTTACCACAAATTTAGTGGTGGCGGATGGTGACAGGACAGAGAAAACCATCTGTCTTGCCGTGTCACCTTCCCTGAAATTCTATGGCATACCTGGACGGGCGAGACTGTTCGAGGTAGTTCAAAGGGTGAAGGAAGTCAATATAGAACGAAGGAGCAGGGCACCCGGCAGGCAATTTACAGGCTCCTCCTGCTCAGCACCGGAACTGGCGGAGCATCCAGAACTGGAGCTTTCCTATATCACAGCACCGCCCCGGATGGCATTCTATCTGGAATACAGCACCATCATTTATAATACCTATCTGAAATATGTCGCTCCAGAGGATATCCATGTATACTCCATTGATGAAGTTTTTATGGATATAACCCATTATCTGAAAACATATGGCATGACACCAAAGGAACTGGCGTCAACAATAATACAGGATGTTCTAAACAGTACGGGAATTACCGCAACTGCCGGCATTGGCACAAATCTGTATCTATGCAAGGTGGCAATGGATATTGTAGCAAAACATGTTGAACCTGATGAACATGGAGTCCGCATCGCAGAACTGGATGAAATGAGTTACCGGAAACTTCTATGGAATCATCGCCCTCTTACTGATTTTTGGAGGGTTGGTCACGGATACCAGAAGAAATTGGAGGCCGCCGGACTCTTTACCATGGGAGACATTGCACGCTGCTCTTTAGGTGGAAACAGAGACTACTACAATGAAGATCTCCTCTATAATATGTTCGGTGTCAATGCTGAACTTCTGATTGACCATGCCTGGGGATGGGAACCGACTACCATAGACTTGATTAAATCTTATAAACCGGAAACAAACAGTATGAGCTCCGGTCAGGTGCTGCAGTGTCCTTATGATGCTGAAAAAGGGAAGCTGATTGTTCAAGAAATGACAGATCTGCTTGTTCTTGACCTTGTAGAAAAGAAGCTGGTAACCGATCAAATAGTTCTCACAATCGGTTATGACATCGACAACCTCACGGATGAGGAAATCAGAAGCAGTTATAAAGGGGAGGTCACAACAGACCATTATGGAAGAAAAATTCCTAAACATGCCCATGGGACTGTCAATCTGAAGCAGCAGACTTCATCCACACAGCTTATCACGGAAGCTGTTATGGAGCTGTACGACCAGATCATCAACCCAAAACTTCTGATCCGCCGGGTGACCGTTGTGGCCAATCATCTGGCAGATGAGACACAAATACAAAAATCAGAACAGTTTGAACAACTGGACCTGTTTACGGATTATGCTGCCCTGGAAAAGGAAAAGAAAGAGGAGGAGGAACGGCTTTCCAAGGAAAGAAGGCTCCAGGAAGTAATGCTGTCTGTAAAAAAGAAGTACGGAAAAAATGCGCTCCTAAAAGGCATGAACCTGCAGGAAGGGGCGACCACAATGGAGCGGAACCGCCAGATCGGAGGACACAAGGCATGAGCAGACAAGATGATCATAAATACGATGACATCATTCATCTTCCACACCATGTATCCAAAAAACACCCCCAGATGTCTGATTTAAACCGCGCGGCACAATTTTCACCAGTTGCTGCCCTGACAGGTTATGATGCCGCTATCAGGGAAACCGCACGCCTGACAGACTTTTTTGCCGAATTGTCTGATGACAAAAAGGAACAGTTGGACAAACAGCTTCAGTTGATCATGGAGAATCTGGAACAGAAACCGGAATGCGAAATCACATATTTCCAACCAGACGAGAAAAAGAGCGGCGGAGCCTATATGACTGTCCGCGGAAGAATAAAAAAGATTGATGTATATACCCACCAGATTATTTTCACAGACGGCAACGCTCTCCCAATAGAGCATCTTTTCTCTATAAAAGGAGAGCTGTTTAGGAATATAGAATGTTAGACATTCAGGTGTGAAAGATGCCATTCACGGACAAATTAATACTCCCCACGGCTAAAGCCGGAGATTTGTATACATCAAAATTTCAGGTTTAGGATTACATCTAAAGAAATGATATCATCCTCTGCAAACTTATTTAACAATCCTTTTTTTATATTTTCAAAATCATATGCCGCTGATACAATAATCTTCACGCCAGTTTCAGGCTGCACCTCATCCATTGCTATTATTTTCACATTTTCAAAGCTACCTCCTGCCATTTGTCTATCAACAAAGCATATAACTGATGTTTGCCATTTTTTCTTTTTGTATAGCTCCTTCCCAATTACACCTGCTCCGTAAATGATAACCTTATCTGATATTATATCCCCACTGAAATCGTATGACAAAAGTGTTGTCAGTGTTTTATATCTGCGTTCAGTCAACCGTAACCTAGACTCATGATTTTCTAATTCAAAAGATAGGTTTTTAATAAGATTTGCGTCAGAATAATTTTCTCCGCAAAAAGATAAAAAATCAGTAGCATGGTCAAAATAAGAACATAACTCTATTCGTGACCCCACCCTCCACATTTTTGGCATTTTAAAATATCGAAATTCAAAATCGTCTTTAATTAATAAAGTATTATTGCATAGAAATACTATTTCACTATCCGGATTATTCTTTTTAATAACCCACTTGATATAGGCGGAATTATTGCTAATATATTCATAATCATCTTCACTTTGCATAGAACGAAGATAACATATTTTAGATTTCGATTTGTCAAGAAACCTACTTATACGCTGTTCGTATTTTTCCTTTAACCGTTCGTACTCCTTTTCAAAATTTTCAGTATCATGCGTAAATTTAATGCCAGACTGTTTATCACGAAAATGCAGAGGAACATCATCATATCTTTCTAAATTCCCTTGTAACAGAAAATCTTGAAAATCTGTTTCAATATAATGAAGCACCCAATTTAAATCCGGTGTAATCAGCTAGTCAAAAACTCCCGAAAATGATCTCAAGCCATACTTAGACATAGATGATGCAATGGGGCACTCACTTCCCAACGATATGTAATAATCAAACATTTTTTCCATCCTTCATTCTTTTAAGATTAGTATATATTTTTTTCATGTTACAATATATTTATGGAAAGAACCCATGACAAGGTGGCAACCTCCCGGGTTTATGAAAACCGGTTTGCCGGAATACATAAGAGGGGGGTGGCGCAGATGACAGCGTATGAAATCATTTCAATTTTTATTTGGATAATAGCATTGCTGATGACCTTTGGCAGCTTAATTGTTGCGTTACTTACCTTTCTCTACAAGAAAAACAACAAGCAAAAATAAAATTGCCTACCCTGTGTGCCGGCCGGATAGGCAGTGTCCTTTTGAACATCTTTTAACCCAGGCTTGGAGCATCCACTTTGGAATGAGTACTTTCTTTTATGTTTTTATAATACCATTATTTATAAAATGTTCCAAGAATTTTTGAGTTTTATCAAATTCACCTGATATTGTCTTTAAATCTGCGGCAAAGGCTTTTCGGTTTTTGTCTGGAACATATCATAATAAAAGGCCTTCTATGATTTTTATTTTATCATAGAAGAACCTTTTAAAGTTATTTTACAGAAAAAGTTTCACACACTCTTCCTTATTTATCGCAGCCGCAGCTTCCGTTATTGCCTGAGATCCCTGTGTCAAATTCAGGATTCATAATATAGAAGTTTCTCGAATCCAGATGCTCCTGAGTAATCCGGAGAGCTTCACCGAAACGCTGGAAATGCACAACCTCTCTTGCTCTGAGAAATCGAAGGGGATCTGCCACTTCCGGATCCTTGACCAAACGAAGCAAGTTATCATAAGTCGTTCTTGCCTTCTGCTCTGCGGCCATATCTTCAAACAGATCCGTAATAATATCTCCTTTGGACTGATATTCACAGGCATTATGTGGAATGCCCGCCGCCGCTGTGGGCCACAATGCGATTGTATGATCCACATAATATTTATCAAATCCGGAAGCCTTCAGCTCTTCCATTGTCATATTTCTTGTCAACTGATGCACAATAGCACAGATCATCTCCAAATGTGCCAGCTCTTCTGTCCCTATATCAGTCAGTGTCGCCATACATTCTTTATACGGCATTGTGTATCTTTGCGCCAGATACCTCATGCTGGCACTGAGTTCTCCATCCGGACCACCGGATTGCAAAAGGATAGGATAACAAAACTATCTCCTCTGGAGCTGCTCCCACTCCTGGATATGCTGGGCATAATAGCAACCCATTCGTTTTTCCAGATTTTTTATTAGCTGCTTTTGAAGCTGCCTTCTCTCTTGTTGGGACATTTCTTCAAAAGGACAAATGCTTCCATCCTCATACTCTGCCACAGATGGCAATCTCTTCAATTCTGCTGCTCTTCCCATCCGCAAAACTTCCTTTTCTTTTATCCTATGCACAGATACCTACAAAGTAAAACAGGAAGTACATTGCTGTACTTCCCGTTAAAGCTTACTATAATATTAACCTTCGTGATATGCTTTCAGATAAATTTCTTTCATCTCAGACATCAGCGGGTATCTCGGATTTGCACCTGTACACTGGTCATTGAAGGCATTCTCTACCATCTCGTCCAAAGTAGCCATGAAATCTTCTTCCTTGATTCCGTATTCTTTAATTGTTCTCTTGATACCAACCGTTGCTTTCAGATCCGCAATCGCTTTAATGAAGTTCTCGAATACTTCATCATCGTTCCTGCCCTTGATTCCGACAAATCTTGCCACTTCACAATATCTTTCCTTTGCATGCGGATACGGATACTGTGAGAAGGTTCCCATCTTCACCGGAGCCGGATCTGCATTATAGCGCATAATTAATTCAATCAGAAGAGCATTTGCAATTCCATGCGGCAGATGATGATAAGCGCCCAGCTTATGAGCCATGGAGTGACAAATACCGAGGAACGCATTTGCGAATGCCATACCTGCCATAGTGGATGCATTTGCCATCTTTTCTCTTGCAATCGGATCTGCTGCCCCCTTCTCAAAGGCACGCGGCAAATATTCAAAGATATTCTTTGTTGCCATCAGTGCAAGACCATCTGTATAATCCGTTGCCATGATAGAAGCATATGCCTCAAGTGCATGGGTCAGAGCATCGATACCGGAAGCACTGGTCAGACCCTTGGGCTGATTCATCATGAAATCCGTATCAATGATAGCCATATTCGGCAGCAGCTCATAATCAGCGATCGGCCACTTAGTACCTGTGTCCGCATCAGTGATAATCGCAAACGGAGTTACTTCGGAGCCTGTACCGGAAGAGGTCGGAATAGCGACGAACATTGCCTTCTCACCCATCTTCGGGAATACATAAACTCTCTTACGGATATCCATAAAGTCCATTGCCAAATCTTCAAAATTGCACTCCGGATGCTCATACATAAGCCACATAATCTTACCGGCATCCATAGAGGAACCGCCGCCCAGTGCAATGATAACGTCCGGTGCAAATGCCTTTAACTGCTCCAATCCCTTACGGGCAATCTGCAATGTGGGATCCGGGGCCACTTCATAGAAGCAGGCATGGGTAATACCCATCTCATCCAGCTTATCTGTAATCGGTTTCGTATATCCATTGCTATAAAGGAATCCGTCAGTAACAATGAAGGCTTTCTTCTTATTGTAGTATGTCTTCAGCTCATCTAACGCAACCGGCAGACAGCCTTTCTTGAAGTAAACCTTCGGAGGGGTTCTGAACCAAAGCATATTCTCTCTCCTTTCAGCAACGGTCTTGATATTGATCAAATGTTTTACATTAACGTTCTCTGATACAGAGTTGCCTCCATAGGAACCACAGCCAAGAGTAAGAGACGGTGCAAGCTTAAAGTTATACAGGTCTCCGATTCCGCCGTGGGAAGAAGGAGTATTGATAAGGATGCGGCAGGTCTTCATGCGTTCTGCATGCTGTGCCATCTTCTCGGTCTCCGACGGATGTATGTACAGTGAAGAAGTATGCCCGTAACCACCGTCGGCAATCAACTTCTCAGCCATATCCAGAGCAGTTGAAAAATCCTGAGCTTTGTAGAGCGCCAGTACCGGAGACAGCTTTTCATGAGCAAACGGCTCTGATATATCTACAGAATCCACTTCTCCAATCAGAATCTTGGTATCTGCCGGCACTGTAAAGCCTGCCAGTTCTGCAATAACAGATGCCTTCTGGCCAACGATCTTTGCATTAACAGTACCTGCTTCATTCAAGATGATCTTACGTACCTTATCCAGTTCTTCCTTATTCAGCACATGGCAGCCGCGCTTGATAAACTCTGCCTTTACTGCCGGATAGATATCTGCAACTGCTGTTACAGACTGCTCAGACGCACAGATCATACCATTGTCAAATGTCTTGGAATGGATCACAGAGTACACTGCCGTCTGGATATCACAGCTGCTGTCCATAATAACCGGAGTATTCCCAGGTCCTACGCCGATTGCCGGATTGCCGGAGGAATATGCGGCCTTCACCATTCCAGGGCCGCCGGTTGCCAAAATCACATCCACAGATTTCATAATCAGATTGGACAGTTCAATAGTCGGCTCTTCCACCCATCCGATAATGCCTTCCGGCGCGCCTGCCTTGACAGCGGCCTCCAGAACAATTCTGGCCGCCTCAATCGTACATTTTTTCGCCCGCGGATGAGGACTGATAATAATCGCATTCCTTGTCTTCAGACAGATCAGGCATTTAAAGATTGCTGTTGAAGTAGGATTTGTGGTCGGGATAACTGCTCCCACAAGCCCAACAGGCTCTGCAATCTTTTTGATTCCGTAAGCCGTGTCTTCCTCGATCACGCCGCAAGTCTTAATTTTCTTATATGCATTATACATATACTCTGCCGCATAATGATTTTTGATAACTTTATCTTCTACCACGCCCATGCCGGTTTCTTCACAAGCCATCTTTGCCAGTGGAATACGCTGCTTGTTTGCCGCCATGGCAGCTTCAAAAAAGATTTTGTCCACCTGTTCCTGAGTAAAGGTGGCAAATACCTTCTGCGCCGCCCTCATAGCAGCGATTTTCTCCTGCAGCATTTCTGCACTGTTCATTGGTTCCGGTGCCTTTGTTGCTTCCTGTTTCGCCATAAATAGCCTCCTTTTTGGTTATTTTATTGATACACCGCAATAGTACGGTATTTCATCCTGCATTCCGCATGGGCTTCATAAAATAATTATTAAATTTTCATAATTTTTTTCTTTTTTCTAATTTATATTTATGCATATTGTAGCATATCTCATAGAAAAAAGAAAGTAAAATTCTCGCAAATTTCACCTTTTTCCTGAAAACATACAAAATCTCTTCCATGAATATACTGAGAATAATCCTTTTCCTTCAGAAAGAGCTTTTTCTATGGAAAACAAATATGTGTCTACCGCTGCCGCCTACATCCGGGTATCCACGGAGGATCAGACGGAATTCTCCCCCGACAGCCAGCGCAAACGGATTGAGGAATATGCAGATCGGAACCGGATTAAGCTTTTAGAGCAGTATATTTTCATCGATGAGGGTATCAGCGGCAGAAGCGCCGACAACCGCCCCGCATTTCTTAATATGATCCGGACTGCCGGACAAACCCCAAAACCATTTGATCAGATTCTTCTCTGGAAATTTTCCCGGTTTGCCAGAAACCGCCAGGACAGTATTTTTTACAAATCCATGCTGCGCCGGGAGTATGGAATCGATGTGATTTCCATTACAGAACAGTTATCGGACGACCCCACCTCTATCCTGATAGAGGCTCTGCTGGAGGCAATGGATGAATATTATTCCATCAATCTGGCACAGGAAGTTCGCCGGGGCATGAACGAAAAATTTTCCCGGGGCGGTATCGTATGTCCTCCTCCTTTTGGATATCGGATGGGTAAGGAACAATATGATCCGGATCCGTCCGCTGCTCCTTTTATTCCAATGATTTTTTCCGACTTTCTTCAGGGAATGTCCTGCCGTCAGATTGCTGAAAAACTGAACCAAATGGCAGTAAGCACCATCCGGGGTAACGCATTTGAAGCCAGAAGCGTCCGGTATATTCTCGGCAATCCTGTCTACCTGGGAATGCAGAGGCGCCGTCTGTCCGGGCCATATCCTGAGAGTCCCATGTCCGTTGTTCCGGCACCTCATCCTCCCCTGATTTCCGAAGAGGTATTTCGTTCCGCCCAGGAGCTTCTGAAGCTCACTCAAAAAGAGCACCCTTCCCAGCCTGGCCGTACATCCGCTTCATTTATGCTCCGCGGACTGGTCCGGTGCAGCCTGTGCGGTGCCACGCTGACGAAAACCCAAAAAGGAGAAACACTTCAGTGCTGCAAATATACCCGCGGACAATGCTCTCAAAGCCACAGTATTTCTCTGCCTATAATCAACAAAGCAGTTCTTCAGAAGCTATCCGAGGATTTATCCCTTTTTCCAATGCAGCGGATTACCTTCTCTCTTCCTGCAAAAAAACAGAAAAAAGACAGGAAGTATCTTCCTGCCTCCTGCCGTTCAACGACCATAGCCTTTTCCGAACTTCCCGTGCTGCTTTACAGCCCGCTTCTTTCAGAAGCTGCAAAAAATGAGATTCTGCAAACCTTTATCTCAAAAATTCTGTTTTCCCGGAAAGACGGAACGATCCGTATTCACTACCGCGGTCCGTGTACGGATTAGCTCCAGTGCCTTTTTTTCACACACAGACTGCCCAGAATCAGCATGGGAAATATCTCCAGTCTGCCGGCAAGCATGTCAAAGATTAATACCAGCTTGGACAGATTGGAAAATATGGAAAAATTCTGTGTCGGTCCCGCTTTTGCAAGCCCCGGACCAATATTATTCACTGCAGATGCCACTGCGGTAAAATTCGTGATCCCATCCAGATTATCCAGCGATACAATCAAAGTGGACAATACAAAAATGATAAGATAGGAAACAAGAAAAACATTAATGGATCGAAGCACCTCATGCTCCACAGGCTTTTTTTCAAAGCAGGTTTTCCGCACATTTCTTGGATGTATGATAAAGGACAGCTCCTTTGCCACTGTCTTTATCATAATCACAATACGGGAAACCTTGATTCCGCCGCCTGTACTTCCCGCACATGCGCCAATAAACATTAAGATGACCAGAATCGTTCTGGAAAACTCCGGCCAAAGATCAAAATCCGTACTGGAAAATCCGGTTGTTGTAATAATGGACGCCACCTGAAAGGCTGCATGAAGAAGCGTCTCCCCAAAATTGGCAAACATCGGAAATGTATTGACTGCAATCAGAAGAGTCGATATTCCTATAATCCCAAAATAAGTCCGGGCTTCCTCACATTGCAGCGCCTCCCGGGTATTGCCTGAATAAATCAGAAAATATACATTAAAATTCACGCCAAACAAGATCATAAACATGGTAAGAATAATCTGAATGGCTGTATTATAATCCCCGGTGCTGCTGTTCAGAACGCCAAAGCCCCCGGTTCCGGCTGTTGCGAAGGAAAGATTAATAGAATCAAATAAGGGACATCCTGCAAAAACCAGAAGAATCATCTCGGCAACAGTCATAAAAAAATAAATAACATACAAAATTTTGGCTGTGCTGCGAACCTTGGGAACCAGCTTTCCCACCGACGGCCCCGGGCTTTCCGCACGCATCAGATACATACTGGAGGCTCCGGCCATGGGCAGAATAGCCAGCATAAAAACCAGCACTCCCATACCGCCGATCCAGTGAGAAAAGCTCCTCCACATTAAAATTGATCGCGGAAGAATCTCCACATCTGACAGGATTGTGGCTCCTGTGGTCGTAAAACCTGATACAATCTCAAACAGCGCATCTACCGGATTCGGAAAATATCCGCTGAAGTAAAAGGGGAGCGCTCCGCAGATACTCAGCATAATCCAGCACAAAGCCACACTGATATATCCTTCGGATGAAAAAATAGCCGTATTTTCCGGCCTTTTTCCTTTTAACAAATAACCGCCAAGCAGACAGAATAATGCCACTCCCAGAAACACCCATATACAGATTTCCTGATAAATCAAGGCAGTCAGCGCCGGAAGCAGCAGAAAGGTTGCTTCTAGCTGAATTACGCTTCCCACAATATAACGTATCATTCTGAGATTCATAACCTATTTCTCATCCTCCTCTAGCGTACTGCGGATGTATTATGCGCTTTTTTCAGGATGTCCTTGATATCCCTCAGTTCGCTGCAGCCTGTGGTAATGATTACAACAGAATCTCCCACCTTCAGGCAATCGGGGCCCTTGGGAATAATAATTTTCCCATTCCGATGGATAGCGCATACAAGCATATGAGATTTAAGCTCCAAATTCTGCAGAGGGATGTCCGTAACCTCTCCCCTCTCCCGGATGATAAATTCCAGAGCCTCTGCCCGTCCTTCTACCAGACGGTATAATGTCTCCACATTACTTCCAATAGAATTCTGCATGGCCCGCACATACTGCAGAATGCTTTCCGCCGTAATATGCTTCGGATGAATCACACTTCCAATGTCAAGAGTTGCTATAATAGAGTCATATGTATTGCTGTTAACCTTCGTAATCTTCTTCGCCCTGCTCATGCTTTTTGCATAAAGCGAAAGCATCACATTTTCCTCGTCCATATTAGTAAGAGCGGCAAAGCCTTCTGCTTCTGCCAGCCCTTCTTCTGCCAGAACCTCCTGATCGGTACCATCCCCGCAGATAATCATTGCCCTGGGAAGCAGTTCGCACAGCTCCCCGCAGATCTCTCTGTTCTTTTCCACAATTTTAACTGCGATACCCATATCCAAAAGCTTGCGCGCCAGATAAAAGGAAAGCCTTCCTCCTCCGATAATCATTGTATTTTTTACCTGATTTGTTTCAATGCCGATCAGCCGGAAAAACCTGCTCGCATTCATAGGAGATGCCACAATGGAAATGGTATCATTCTCCTTTAATTCCATATCCCCATCCGGAATCAGAACCTGCGCATCACGTTCCACGATGCAGATCAGAACCTCACATTTTGACAATGCAGATATATTTTTTATCTGCTGCCTGCAAAGCGGATTCGATGCGTCAATACGGAACCGGAGCAGCTCGATCCTTCCTCCGGCAAATGTATCAATCTCAATAGCGGAGGGAAAACGCAGAAGCCTCGCAATCTCCATGGCCGCTGCCCATTCAGGGTTGATAATCATAGACAGCCCCAGCTCCTCCTTAATATGGCTGATTTCCTGGTGATAGACAGGGTTTCTCACACGGGCAATCGTCTGGCATCCGCCTGCCTTTTTAGCAATCAGACAGCAGAGCAGATTCACCTCGTCTGCATCTGTTACTGCAATCAGAAGATCCGCTTTCTCTATCCCGGCATCCTTCTGAATGTTGTAGCTTGCACCATTTCCTACAATACCTCTTACATCAGCCGCATTTGTCATATGCTGAATCACAGCCGACCTCTGATCGATAACCGTAATATCGTGGCCCTCCCGGCTCAACTGCTCAGCCAAAGCCCCTCCGACCTTTCCGCAGCCTGCAATAATGATGTTCATCTCTCAGTTTTGTCCTCCTGATACTTGAATATGATCTTAAATATATCACCGCACAGAAAAAACTGCAATAAGTTATCCTATCTTTTTACAATCCGGACCACCAAACTGTGTGATAATCACCTGGGCCAGGGAAGGATTTGGATTTGTAATATTTACCGGATATTCCAGACGTTTTTCATAATTCCACATTTAACATTCTCCTCCCTGCCACGGCCATGGCTCGTTTACCCATTCCCACATTTTTCCGCATCTTTTTGCTGTATCTATAGTCAGAGGTCCATACATTGCCGCAAAATCATCCAGTGCCTGATTTCTGAGACGTACATACTCCTGGAAATAAGAAAGTGCAGCCTGATCCTGCGGATGAGTGTCCAGATACAGGTTTGCTTCCTGAACCGCAAAGCTGACCATATTTACCCACTGCAGCATCTGCTGCCTGCTGGGTTGTTTCTGTGCTGCCATTATCTGCATCCCCCTCTCACTCCAAGAAATGGCTTATTCAGCTCCGGAAATATTGTTCCGCAGGATAAGCCTCTTTCCAAATCATACACCGTATGCCAGTTCTGCCACGGCACATATGCCATTGCAACCGGAAAATCTTCCATTCTGTCATATCCGGACATCGAAGGCCGCATGCCGGAAAATCTCTGATAATCTTCCAAATTTACAACATCCTTTCTCTTTTTCTTTCCTTATTATCCTATGTATGCCGACAAAAAAAGGTGATAGATATGCATCTGCCACCTTTTTCAATCATATAATATTTATTTTCTATGTTCATGGCTGAACAAATGATCCTGACAATACTCATAGTTGCCTGCGCATTTGGAACAGAACCTGAATTCCAAATCCTCCCCGTCCTTCTCTGTGCGGCCGCAGATCGCACATCGGTGATGAGTACTTCTGTCTGCTGCCATACGTACCTTTTTCTCATATGTCTTCCGGCGTTTCATCTCTTTTGGAGAAAATGTATTCCTCTTAGTCAGCAGATAAAAAATAATAAAGTTCAGAAAAGAAACCAAAGCTGCCACGCTGTTGGACGGCATAGCCAGAATTCCAAAATTCAGCAGCGAATACCATGCAGGGCTTCCGATTGGCACCACAAAGCCTGCAAGAATGGTTATGGCAAAATACAGTCCGTTCGCATATCCCAGCCACCTGCATTTAATCGGAATAATAAAAAACAGCAGAAACTGTACATCCGGAAATAATGCCGCAAAGGCAAAAAACAACGACATATTCAGGTACATGGTCCCATAGGAAAAATTCAGTCCTGTCACAAGATAGATACCAATACTGACCAGCACATGCAGAAACAGGCCGGAGAAAAAATATAGATTGAACTTAAATGCTCCCCACTGATATTCCAGCATCTTTCCAATCATATAATAAAGATACAGGGAAAAGAAAATAAAGATAAAGCTTCCTGTAGGCGGCTGAATAATAAATGTAAAAATTCTCCATATCTGTCCGTGCAGAATTGCCTGCGCATCCAAAGCAAGATACTGGGCATAAAGATTCGGAGAAGCCACCTCTACCACAAACCCCAGTGCATACAGAATGATAATATAATACATCAGATTCGGGATCGCATATTTTCCATATTTGCGTTCTATCTTATCAATCCATCTCATATTGCTGTCCTTTCTCCGTCAAAATAAAATTCTGGTACAATATGCTTATTATAGATTTTCCTGCAGGCTTTGTCAACGGACTTGTGTATTATGCACAGACGGTACAGCCGTAAGGAATCTTTACAGAAACTTTATGGACTTTGAATTCTTTCTTTGAATATAATATAGCAGAAAAAACAAAAGAAAAATGTGAGGTGAAGGCAGAAAAGCTGCCATAATATATGAACAAATGTTATCGTCTGGGAATCGATATCGGTTCCACTACTGTAAAAATTGCGGTTCTGGATTCGGAAAATCATATCCTGTTTTCAGATTATGAGAGACATCTTGCAAATATCCAGGAAACACTGGCGCTGCTCCTTACAAGAGCAGTAAACTTTCTGGGGCCTATGGACGTTTATCCGGTCATTACCGGTTCCGGGGGACTGACACTGGCAGAATATCTGAATGTGCCCTTCGCTCAGGAGGTCGTTGCAGTTGCAGAGGCTCTTCAGACCTATGCGCCGAAAACAGACGTGGCCATTGAGCTGGGAGGTGAGGATGCAAAGATTATTTACTTCCAGGATGGAAATGTAGAACAGCGCATGAACGGCATTTGCGCCGGAGGCACAGGTTCCTTCATTGATCAAATGGCCTCCCTTCTGCAGACTGATGCCGCCGGTCTGAACGAGTACGCCGGAAATTATAAGGCTCTGTACTCTATTGCAGCCAGATGCGGAGTATTTGCCAAAACAGATATTCAGCCTCTCATTAACGAAGGGGCAACAAAGGAGGATTTAGCGGCTTCTATTTTCCAGGCAGTTGTAAATCAGACTATCAGCGGACTTGCCTGCGGCAAACCGATCCGGGGACATGTAGCCTTCTTAGGAGGTCCCCTCCACTTTTTGTCAGAGCTTCGCCAGACATTCATACGCACACTGAAGCTGGATGAGGAGCATGCCATTATTCCTGAGCATTCCCATCTGTTTGCCGCCTCCGGCTCCGCTCTTCTCTCCCGAAAGGAAATCATCCTGTCTGCAGAGGATATGATTAAACGACTGCATAACAGAATTCAGATTGCTTTTGAGGTGGAACGGCTGGAACCGCTTTTCCGTGATCAGAAAGAATTCGAGGACTTCAAGGCGCGACACGCCAAGGCAAAAATTGAAAAAAGAGAGCTGGCCTCCTATGAGGGCAACTGTTATCTTGGGATCGACGCAGGTTCCACTACCACAAAGATTGCATTGGTTGGCGAGGATGGCTCCCTTCTCTATTCCTTCTACCATAATAATAACGGAAGCACTTTACATATCACCCTGAGCGCACTGCAGGATCTGTTCTCAAAGCTTCCGGAAAAAGCCTGTATTGTCCGCTCCTGCTCCACAGGCTACGGAGAGGCTCTGATCAAAGCGGCTCTGATGCTGGACGAGGGAGAAGTAGAAACCATCTCCCACTACTATGCCGCCCAGTTTTTTGATCCGGAGGTAGACTGTATTCTGGATATCGGCGGACAGGATATGAAATGTATCCGCATCAAGAATCATACAGTTGACAATGTACAGCTAAATGAGGCATGCTCCTCAGGCTGCGGCTCCTTTATAGAAACCTTTGCCAAATCCCTGAACCTTTCCGTCCAGGATTTTGCACAGGAAGCATTGTTTGCAGAAAATCCTATTGACCTTGGAACCCGCTGCACCGTGTTTATGAACTCCCGTGTTAAGCAGGCCCAGAAGGAAGGCGCCGGCGTGAACGACATTTCTGCCGGACTTGCCTATTCAGTCATTAAAAATGCGCTGTTCAAGGTCATCAAGGTATCCGACGCCTCCTCCCTTGGGAGGCATATTGTAGTTCAGGGCGGTACTTTTTATAACAATGCCGTGCTGCGCAGCCTGGAAAAGATTGCAGAATGCCAGGTTGTCCGTCCTGATATTGCCGGAATCATGGGTGCCTTCGGCGCTGCTCTGATTGCAAGGGAACGCTATGAGGGGCAGCCTACAACTATGCTTACCAAAGAACAGATGGAGGCACTGGAATACTCTACCTCCATGACAAAATGCCATGGCTGCACAAACAACTGCCGGCTGACCATCAATAAGTTTTCCGGCGGCAGACGCTATGTTTCCGGCAACCGCTGTGAACGCGGCCTTGGAAAAGAGAAAAAAGAAAATTCCGCTCCAAATCTGTTTGCCTACAAAAACGAACGACTGTTTTCTTACAAACCGCTGACCGGCCCTGAGGCCGTCCGGGGACTTGTCGGTATTCCCCGTGTGCTGAATATGTACGAAAACTATCCGTTCTGGTTTACGTTTTTTACGAAATTAAAATACCAGGTGGTTCTTTCTCCTGAATCAACCCATGAGTTATACGAACAGGGAATTGAATCCATTCCAAGTGAATCCGAATGCTATCCGGCAAAGCTTGTCCACGGACATATAAAATGGCTTCTGCAGCATAATATTCCGTTTATCTTCTATCCGTGCATTCCCTATGAACGTTCGGAATTTAAAGATGCAAACAATCACTACAACTGCCCGATTGTTACCTCCTATGCGGAAAACATTAAAAATAATATGGAAGAGCTGCAGTCTGACCGCTTTGATTTCTGCAATCCGTTTCTGAGCTTTGAAAGTCTGGAAATCTTAACCGGAAGACTGGTTGAGGAATTCGGCGGAAAAAAAGGAATGACTGCTTCAGAGATTACAGAAGCGGCAAAAGCCGGCTGGGAAGAGCTTCGGCAGGCCCGGCTGGATATCTGTAAAAAGGGACAGGAGGCTTTAACATGGATGGAAGAAACCCATACCCACGGAATTGTCCTGGCCGGCAGACCCTATCATATTGACAAGGAAATCAACCATGGAATTCCGGAGCTGATTAACAGCTATGGACTGGCTGTGTTGACAGAGGACAGCATCTCCCATCTTCATGAGGAGGAGCGTCCGCTCCGGGTCATGGATCAATGGATGTACCATTCCCGCCTCTATGCCGCCGCAGGGTATGTAAAAACAAGGGACGATCTGGATTTAATTCAGCTCAATTCCTTCGGATGCGGCCTGGATGCTGTCACCACCGATCAGGTCAATGAAATTTTGAACAGCTCCGGCAAAATATACACCTGCCTGAAGATCGACGAGATCAGCAACCTGGGTGCTGCGCGTATCCGTATCCGCTCTCTTCTCTCCGCCATCCGTGTCCGTGAGAAGAAGAAGGAAAAACGCCACATCGTATCCTCTGCTTATCAACGTACCGTTTTCACAGAGGAAATGCGTAAAAATTACACGATCCTCTGCCCGGATCTCTCACCGCTTCACTTCGATCTGCTGGAAGCGTCCTTCCGCTCCTGCGGATTTAAAATTGACGTACTGCCCAGGGCCGGACGCAGTGCAGTGGATTTAGGACTGAAATATGTGAATAACGATGCCTGCTATCCGTCCATCATCGTCATCGGCCAGATTATGGAGGCTGTATTATCCGGGAAATATGACCTCAGCAAAACAGCAATCCTTATTTCCCAGACCGGGGGAGGATGCCGCGCCTCCAACTATATCGGCTTTGTCCGAAAAGCACTGGAAAAGGCCGGACATCCTGATATTCCTGTCATCTCTATTAACCTGAGCGGTCTGGAAAAGAATCCGGGATTCAAATACACGCCGGAAATGCTTTTCAAAAGCATCTATGCGCTGGTATTCGGGGATCTGTTCATGAAGGTGCTTTATCATACCAGACCATATGAAACGGTAAAGGGAGAAGCCAATAAAACATACCGCAGGCTGAATAAACGCTGTAAATCCTTCTTGATGAGAAAATATCCGTCCTGGAAAGAATTTAAAAAACTGTGTAATGAAATTGTAGAAGAATTTGACCACATTCAGGTCAGCGGCCAGGAGAAGCCAAGAATCGGTATTGTAGGTGAAATCCTTGTCAAGTTTTCTCCTTCCGCCAACAACGGGCTGGCAGAGCTTCTGGAAGCAGAAGGCGCGGAGACAGTGGTACCTGGTCTGATGGATTTCCTGCTCTACTGTTTTAAAAATACAGAATTCAAAGCACAGTATCTTGGTAAGAAAAAATCCTCTGCTTTTATAGGACGGCTTGGTATCCGGGTCCTGGAGTTTTTCCGCGCTCCGGCAAACAAGGCCCTCAGCAAAAGTATTCACTTCTCTCAATACTCGGACATTGACCATATGGCCAATATGGCCAAGGAAATCGTTTCCCTCGGCAATCAGACCGGAGAAGGATGGTTTCTGACCGCGGAAATGCTGGAGCTGATGGAAGCAGGCACACCTAACATTGTCTGCACCCAGCCATTTGCCTGCCTGCCCAATCATATCGTCGGCAAAGGAGTAATTAAAGAATTGCGCCGCCGCCATCCCAAAGCTAATATTGTAGCCATTGATTACGATCCGGGCGCCAGCGAGGTAAACCAGCTGAACCGCATTAAACTAATGCTGAGTACTGCATTTAAAAATATAGAAAAAAGAAAAGAAGCATAAAAAAATAAGGGATTTCCGCCAAAAATACGGGTCCCTTATTTTTTATCCTTATCGGTTCTCGATCTGCCAGTCAATGGGCTCCAAATCATGCTCTTTTAAAAATTCGTTCGTCTGGCTGAAGTGCCTGCATCCGAAAAATCCCCTGTGAGCCGACAGCGGGCTGGGGTGAGGAGCCTGCAGAATCAAATGCTTCGGATTATGCAGCATGGCTTTCTTTGTCTGGGCCGGTTTTCCCCACAGCAAAAATACAATCGGGCGATCCTGTTCATCCAAAATTCGGATGGCCGCGTCTGTAAATTCTTCCCAGCCGATTCCGCGATGGGAGTTCGCCTGATGGGCACGGACAGTGAGCACCGTGTTTAAGAGCAGCACCCCCTGCTTTGCCCACTTCTCCAAATATCCGTTATTCGGAACATAGCATCCCAAATCATCATGAAGCTCCTTGTATATATTGACCAGAGACGGCGGAGTATCCACATCCGGTTTTACAGAGAAGCAAAGTCCGTGAGCCTGTCCGTCCCCATGGTACGGATCCTGTCCCAAAATCACCACTTTTACTTCCGAAAGAGGTGTAAAATCAAATGCATTAAAAATATCATTGGCAGGCGGAAAAATCAGACGGGTATTGTATTCCTCCTGAACCTTCTTATATAATTTTTCATAATATGGTTTTTTAAATTCCGGGCTCAAAGGCTCCAGCCAGTCATTCGATATCGCAGCCATAATTTTGTCTCCTATAAACGTACCGGGATATCATATCCTCTTAAGTACTCTTTTACTTCCTTGATTTCCAGTTCTTTATAATGAAACAGCGAAGCAGCCAGCGCCGCGTCCGCCCTTCCTTTTGTAAGAGCATCCCTGAAATGCTCCAGAATCCCCGCTCCGCCGGATGCTATAACCGGAACGGATACATTTTCCGCAATTGTTCGCGTCAATTCTATATCATAACCCTTTTTTGTTCCATCACAGTCCATGCTGGTCAAAAGAATCTCTCCGGCGCCCAGTCTGCACACCCTCACAGCCCATTCTACCGCGTCAATACCCATATCTACTCTTCCGCCGTTTTTATAAATATTCCAGCCGCTTCCATCCGCCCGTTTTTTTGCGTCAATGGCGACGACTACACACTGACTTCCAAATTTGTCAGCCGCTTCGCTGATCAGCTCCGGTCTCATAATTGCCGCAGAATTTACGGATATTTTATCCGCTCCTTCTCTTAACAGTACCTTAAAATCCTCCACTGTACGGATGCCTCCGCCTACGGTAAATGGAATAAACACGTTCTCCGCCACCCGGCGGACCATATCCACAACCGTATTTCTCGCATCTGATGACGCTGTAATATCCAGAAATACCACCTCGTCCGCTCCTGCTTTATCATATGCGGCCGCAATCTCCACCGGATCTCCTGCATCTCTCAGATTCTCAAAATTCACGCCCTTTACCACCCGCCCGTTTTTCACATCCAGACAGGGAATAATCCTTTTTGTAAACATTTCTTTTGCTCCTCCTATGTAAGCCCGGCGAAATTCTTCAGAATCTGAAGTCCCACATCACTGCTTTTCTCCGGATGGAACTGACAGGCAAACAAATTGCCCTTCTCCACTGACGCATGAATCCTGACGCTGTAGTCTGCGACTGCTTTAACAATCTGTTCATCCTCTGCTTTCAAATAGTATGAATGAACAAAATATACATATGGATTTTCTTTTATTCCTCTGAATAACCGCCCGTCATTCTGAAGCTCTAGAGAATTCCAGCCCATATGGGGAATTTTAATCCCGTTCTGATCCGGAATCCGGAGAATCTCTCCTTTCAGGATTCCAAGGCCGTCTACTCCGGGCGCCTCGTCACTCCTCTCAAACAAAAGCTGAAGTCCCAGGCAAATACCCAGAAACGGAGTCCCTCTGTCCACAATTTCGTGAATTATATCTGAAAGCCCATATTTATGGAGATGTCTCATGGCCTCTCCGAATGCGCCGACCCCGGGAAGAATCACCTTATCCGCATTCAAAAGCTGTTCTCTGCTGCGGGTTATGCAGACTTCCTGTCCAAGCCCCGACAGCGCCTTTTCCACACTCCTGATATTACCCGCATCATAGTCGATAATCGCAATCATCGTACTCCTCCTCTAAACCGCAGACCATACGGTCTGCAAATTAGTCACAGTCCCTACCATGCCTCCTTTTCAAAAAAGTCCACAGGATCTCTTTTTATGGAAATTCCCCTTTCTGCAATTTCCGCAGATAACTGCGGGAATGTCCTGTTCATCCTGACATACCTGGACTTCTGATTAAAATAACAGGTTTTCTCAAAAGGGAAACGAATTACCTGGGGATTTTTAAAGCCAACTCCAAGCTCCAGCACACATAGCTTCTGATTTAATGTAAAGCTGAGCCAGTGAAGATATTTTTCCCAGCTTTCCTGAGGCTCTCCCTCGGAAAATGGCGCTGTCACCTGATCTGATGCAATTCCCGCCGCTTCGAGTCCGGCTCTGTCCAGAAGTGTCACGATAAAATAGTCTTTCTTTTCCAAAAGCTTTCCAAGCACCTGATAAAAATTCTCCAGGCTTCCGGACAGCTCCTCTCCAATCCCTACAAGCACCAGGCTGGCCCTTTGCACCTCTTCCCTTAATTCGTCGAATGTCATCGTTCTCATCCTTCCTGTCACTATGACAAGTATACTCAATTTCCGACATAGTTGCAAGCACTCTGTGTCCTTCCGTTTTCACATTTTTTACCGCAAAGGTGAAAAGATTTTACTGCCTTTGACAGCAAAAGTCACTGCATCCCGCACAGCTTGAGCATTCCTTGATCCTCCGGAGAATCTCCGGCAGCAGCCGTCTCTTCCGGCGGAACACCAAGCCATCTGCATAAAGTACGGACTCCTTTTTCCTTTGTCGCTTCTGATGCAACTATCTGCAGACAATGCTCCTCGATAAAATACCTCACACCGTTTCCCCTCAGAGCAGGCAGGGCAGCCGCCAGCTCCTCCGCCTCCTGCCTGTTCCACGGAATCTTTAACGGACGCAGCAGAGTAATCTTATAGGCTTGTCCATTCTTCCGGTAGACTATTATCCGGTAATGAAACTGTTCCTTTTCTTTTTCCAGCTCAGGAAGAACGGATTCTTCCAGAAAATAAAAAAATTCCCTTTTTGTTCCGTTCTGTACCAGCAGCAAATGCGCTCCGCCTGAAAAAATCCCGCCTGAAAACAAAAGGCCCGCTCTGCCGCAGCGTTTTATTGCATCCTCATAGGGCAATGTGGTAGCAAAAAGTAAAACAGACTTTTCCTGAAAAAGCCCCTGCAGCCCCGCAAGAACGGTCTTCGGAATCTCTGCCTTCAATAACCCGTTCCTTTTCCTGCGGGAGCCAGTTCCAGGAACCAATGTGCCTTCAATATCCAGAAAAACCGCTTTAGGACGCCTGGGTATCCGGAACAAAGGATAGGTACCGAACAAAACCTGGTTCATTAGATCTTTTCTTCCCCCATAGGCAAGATAGCAGGAACACAGCCTTCTGCGGCACCCGGAAGAAGAAACAGGATATAAATGGGAGGAATATTCCCATTCGTCCCATTTATACTCTATTGGAGGACTAATATTACAGATATGGAGCCTCCCATCTCCCTCTGCAAAAAGCCGCCCATGACATTTTGCCCCATCCGCCGGCACCGGCAAAAGCTCTCTCTCAAAATAAGGATCTATTTCCAGAAAAGCATTTCTCTCTTCCGGCGTATAGGCCCGTTTCATCCCGTCCATTCGGTTCACCCAAAGATAGATTTCTTCCGGAAGCTCTCTCCGAAGCAGACGAATCAAAGGAAGGTTTTTTGGAACGCCTACTGCTCCTGCACAGATGGCTATCCCCTCCGAGCAAATTTGTCTGCATTTTTCCGTAAAATCTTCAACGGATGTCATTTCCGGATGAAAGGTAGCCCATAGCCGGAGCTTTCTTTGCATCCCGTCCTCCCGAACATAGTCCTCCAACGCCTTATGAACCGAAAAGCTCAGATTTGTCTGCGCCCCCACCGCGTCTGTCTGCGGCAGCGCGCTGAGCCTGGCAAATCCCTCCCAGTACCACGGATGAATCAGCGCTTCTCCGTAAGGAGCTACCATTAAAGCATGCATATGCAGCTCCTCTGCCCTCTCCTCAAAGGTTTTGACAAAATGAAACCATTGTTCTTTATCCTTCGCATACTCCTTTTCCGATGCACGATGTTTGGAAAAAGGACAGTAGGAACATTGGTAATTACAGCTCTTTAAGCTGCCCCGGTACACCATCATATTTCTGCTCATGGAGCTCCTCCCATTCTTCCATGCGTTTCCTCACCTGCCAGGAAATAAGCTGCGGCCCCAGATAGTCCGAAAGTCCCATTCCTGTTTCTGTCAAATCCAGATATTGTTCCGTTCCCCGGATAAGCTTTTTCACATATCTTTTTTCCAGCCAGAGCTTCAGCAGGGGAAAATCTGCCTGGGCTTCACTTCCGAAATACCCTCTGTACCGTTCGAGGGCAAGTCCCGGATGGATAAGAAGATGCCGAATCACATACCTGCGCCTCTGCTCCTCCTCCGAAAGCAAAATTCCATTAGTAACCTGTGAAAAATCCAGCGTGCTTTCAAATTCCTTCAGCCGGGCCAGGCATTCTTCTTTGGTAACGGCATAGGGACTGCAGAAGTGAAGTTTTCCAAGATAGCTTCTCCCGCCGCAGCCAAGTGCCAGAGAGGTTCCGAATCCGCATTCCAGATAGCCTCTCCTTTCTTTCTGCCGTACAAATCTGCGCATAGAATCCTGCCGGAAGCCTTCCTCTTTAAGAAAACGGCTTGCCGCCTTATACAGATTAAAGGTAAGCTCTGGCTTCAAAACCATTCCTCCCCCCAGGTTCCGTTCCAGTCCTGCTCCGTGCTTTATATACAAAGGATAGAGAAATATTTCATCCGGCTCAAAAAATAACGCTTTTTTCAAAGACTGAATCAGGCTCTTTACTGTCTGCCCGGGAATCCCATAAATAAGGTCCACATTCACGCATGGAAACTGAAAAGTCTTCAAAAGCTCCAGCGCTTTCTCCGCTCTTGCGGCACTGTGGTTTCTATGCAGAGTCCGGAGCTCTTCCTCAGAAAAGCTCTGGATTCCTATGCTGACCCTTGTGACACCAGCTCTTTTCAAAGCCTCAAGCTTTCCTTCCTCCGTCTGATTGGGAGCCGTTTCAATTGTAAGCCCGCAGTCTGAAGAAAACTTAAAATGCCGTTTCATTATGGAGAACGTCCGCTCCAGCTGCTGCTCAGATAAAAGAAGCGGCGTACCTCCACCAATCGTTATGTCAGAAAACACTGTTTCATAAGGAACTAAAAGTTCCCCATACTGTTCACTCTGTGCTTCCACCGCATCCAGATACCGGTCGATGGCTCCGCTTTCCTGTCCGGTAACTGAAAACAAATTACAATACCCGCATTTTGTCCTGCAGAACGGAATATGAAGATACAGACCATGTCCGCTTCCTGCCAGCACAGGAATATAATCTTTTAAGATG
Source organism: uncultured Lachnospiraceae bacterium (assembly GCA_910585465.1). Taxonomy (GTDB): domain Bacteria; phylum Bacillota; class Clostridia; order Lachnospirales; family Lachnospiraceae; genus Hominiventricola. The sequence goes on from CAJUEW010000021.1 coordinate 56,987, forward strand.
ATACCCTTCAACGGGCCATACGCGGTCTTATGGGGATAGCTGTACATATATTGAATATAAGGATTCATTGTACTTCTTCCTTAACTATATGAAAAAGTGCTTGTAGGGAACCGTATTGACTGCCGGATGATTGATGCCGTGGAACTGGCACCCATCCTCCCCGTAACAGGTTCCATGATCCGAACAACAGATTACAAACGTACTGCCCCTCTGTTCCTTCCAGCCATCAAACAGACGCCCAAGTTCCTTATCCACATACCGAAGTGCCGCTTTATGGCTTTCCAGACTATCGTTCAAGGCTCCCTCCAGATAAAAGTAATTAGGATAATGAATCGCATCTACATTCAGATAGAGGAAAATATGCTTTTGGGGATCTGCCCTGGCTATCTTTTTTAAAAGAAAATCCGTTTGATTTTTGGTGCTCTCTTTCACCGGGCAGCCAAAAGAAGGGTTCCAATAGCTTTTCTGAAAAAAGCCTGGAAACACCTTTCCCAGATCCGACCGTTTATCGAAAAACGCCACGCCGCCCACGCACCAGGTTTCATATCCATCCTGACTAAGCCCTTCCATGATTGTGCTGCCGGAAAATGCGTAGGCTCCTTCAGGCCCCTTTTGTCCAAGCCCAACTCCTTTGGGAAAAAATAAAAGCTCCCGGTCAGCCACATTTTTCGCATCACAGGGACCCGGCAGAAAGCCTGCAAACATGGAATGATGGGACGGCCATGTAAAATTTCCCGGCGCCTGACGCTTTTCCCAGGAACCATACCGGTTCAACACAGGAGTGGAGCCTGCCGCCTCCTCCTGTACTGCCGCATCATAGCGCAGCGTATCCAGACAAATAAACAAAATATCAGAAGCTCCTACCACCTGATTCATATTAACCGAAGGCCTGCGGCGTTCCTGAGCAGACGCCAGCAAACGGAACGGCACCTCTTTTACCGATGATTTTTCTGTATGTTCACTCATACTCTATCTTCTCCAATTCTGCCATGTTCGTCACCAGCGGTTCCGACAGCCATCTGCTCATCATTTCCGTCTGATGGCAATAGATCATATTTTTATCATAAATATCCTGATAAATTAAGTCTCCCTGAGCATTCATTTCTATAATTCTGGGCCGTCTTCTGTCCTTCTCCAGAAGAATATCGATCCCTGCGCTTTGAAGCCCCGGATAACATGCCATGGCCCTTTTGCATATATTCATTACTTCCTCCTGTACCGGTACAGGAAGATTAAGCTCCTCCAGGGCTAACGGATGATTGTTCAGATGAAGATTCGTAATCGGGCCGCCGGAAAGCCTTGCTAGCAAATAATCCAGTTTCCCGTCCTGCAGCACTGCACGCAGATCATAGGACATATTTTGATATGTTTCTTTTGCATACCAACGCTCCACAATACAGTCGAGCTTTAAAAGCTTCTCCAGTAAATACCGGATTTCCCTTTGTTCAGAAAACCTCCTAAGCCGCCTGGTATTCACCAGCCTCCCGTCTCTGTCTGCCGCACATGTATAAAGGGCCATTTTTCCGGTTTTCGGCTGCATCCGGAACGCCGCCACACCGGCTGCCCCGGAACCATTCACCGGCTTAATGAATACCTGATACATTCTGCAGGCATCCATTATCTCCGTCAACTGCTCTATATTGCTCACGCTGCCTAAAGATTCGGTTACAGGTATTCCTGCCCGGCGCAGCGTGTCCTTGCATTTCCTTTTATCCAGCAGTGCTTTAATTACCAGCGGATGATTGAGGAAAACTACACTCCCTTTTTTCTCTAAATAGGATAGTCTGGTCAGCTTTTCTTTATATTCCTCCACCAGGCTTTCCAGTTCCTCCAAAGAACTGCTGTCCCACAACGGCGGGTCAATCTTCAGAAAAAGCTCCGCGTCCGGCATCAGCTCCCTCCAGTTTCTCCAATCCAGAAAAATAAGGCGCAGTCCTGTCTTTTCAGCCGCCTGTTTCATAAAAACAGCACGTTTAGTTTCCGGATTTCCCAATAGAACTGCCTGTCTCATTCGGTCAGCATAGCAACCATATAAAGCTCGCCATCATACTCATCAGGTTCACATGCTTCAGAAGCATCTACCTCTATCGGAAGCTCCTCCAGTTTCTGTACCATTTTATCTGACATATAGTGATAATGAACGTCCAGTGCCTTTACATTCGGCCATTCAGGAAGCCTTTCCAAAAGCAACGCTCCTCCTTTATCTGTCAATGTTCCCATTGAAAGATTCAGTGTCGTTATCTGACCCATAAATTTGCTTTCCAGAACGACCTTTGCCAGTTCATCCTGAATCTCACTGTCCGTAATTCCCAAATATTCCAGCTTTGGAAAATCCGCATTTATTAAAAACTCTTCTATTGTATCTGCGCTTCCCTCAAAACCATAATTCTCAATACCAATATAAAGCAGCAACTTCTTTAAATTCGGAAGCTTTGCATTTTCTATTTCCTCAATGACTGATTCGGGAAGACCACCGCAGATAATCGTCAGAGCCTCCAGACCTTCATGACAGATTTCTCCAAGCACTAATTCGCTGCTTCCTTTTATGGTCAGCTCCTTCAATTGAGGCATAGCTGCCCACAGACTGCTGTAATTTCCCTGCATAATCCAGGATACTTCACATTCCTCATAATCCATATCTCCAATAAACAATTTCTCTATATGAGAAAAACGTTCCTTATGGGCCACGATCCCGTCAATAATCGGCTGGCAGTCATTTTCATAGGCCCCGCCCCAGTCTCCGATTACCAGCTCTGTAAGCCCCGGAAATTCCGGATCTGTCAGAATATCTTCCACCATAGTATTTGCACCTTTGTTTTCTTCTTCATATTCATCATAATCATAAGCATAGGTCTTGGATTTCTTTTCAGTAACTAATGTAAAGCTCACAAAAACACCTCCTTTTTTCATCCATTATACTGCCCCCTATTTTGTTATGCAATAACATCCGGCCGCGTAAACACAAAAAAACCAGGAACTGCTTCCTGGTCTTTAATACCTGTACCTTCAAAATCACATACAGCTTTCCAGATACTTACTTCCAAACTCTCTCTCTTTCCATCCAACCTTCCGCCTCTTGGTTAAGCCCTCGACCTATTAGTGACAGTCAGCTCCATACA
>CAJUEW010000022.1 GCA_910585465.1 uncultured Lachnospiraceae bacterium
GAGCTGTTGCTCCATAGATGACTTCTCATCTATTTTGCAACAACCCCTTTTATTAAACATATTTTGTATAAAATATCTGCTTACTCCCATTCACTCTGCTTGGGCCTGTAAACCGCAACTGTCACCGTACCATCCTCATTCAATGTAAAGGTCTCAATACTCAGGTCCTTCAGTCCGTCCTCGCCGTAGCTAAAGCCATTGAATACACAGGTCCCCGGCTTTCTGTCCGGGAAAGACTCATCCATATATCCAACTCCGCTCTCTTCGGTTCCGTTATCCAGCTTCCAGGAATAGGCAAACTCTCCGTCTGCATCCGGCCTGCAGATCTGTACGGTGTCTGCAATCCGCTCTGCATACTCCTCCAGATTATCTATCGTCAGCTTATTTATCCACTCCTCCACCAAAGTGTCCGCAGCCGTTTTTTCCATTGGTTCTTCCTCTGCCGGATTATCCACCTCTTCCAAAAAGGCTTTGGCGGCCTTCGGATCTGCCTTCGATTTGTCAAGAGGAAGGATAAAAAGCGCATTTACTCCGTCATAAGATGTATTTCTTGTAATTTCTCCGGTGTTTTTATCATAATTGTATGCATCGCTGTCATAGAAGATTCCGGAACTGACCCCTATATAGATCCCCTTATCCGCAAATATTTCAATATTTTCCATATCCAGCAGACGATACTGAATACCATCCTGTACAAATTCACTGTAGCCGCCGCCCATACTCATAAGACTGTAGCGCTTCGGATCCAGCCCTTTAATATAAGGTGATACATAGAACGGATTCTCCCCATAAGCATCCTCACTGGTGGAAGGCATAGGACTCCCATCTGCCCTCTCCATAGCCACAACCGCGTAAAAACGATCCTCCTCCACGTTGCCTTTGTTGTCTGTGGGCATATATTCACTGATATTTTTCCCTGACACTGCTCCCAGAAGAGTCACCCGGTAGCCGCCGTATTCCTGTGTTTCATCAACCGGCACCGCATCCTCTCCCTGAAACGCCTCTACCAGCTTTCTGTCATTTAACTCCTCTGCCACCTGTGCCGGACTTAAATATTTCCATGCCGCAAATACTGCCGTGGAACCAATCGCCAATGTAAAAGATACAGCCAGTACCGCTGCAGGGACTCTTCCATATCTTTTTTTCGTCATATCTGCCATCTCCTCTGCCTGATCTAATATTTTTTGATTGAGCCGTTCGTCCGGCTCCTCTTCCGGAAAAAGGGCATGTTTTAAAAGTTCATCAAGCTTTCTTTTCATTTAAAACAACCTCCAATCTTTTCTCCAACGTCTTCTTCGCCTTATAGAGCCTGCTTTTCACCGTGCCCGCAGGAATCCTGAGAATCCCGGATATCTCGGATATCTTCAGTTCTTCCATATAAAATAAAAGAACCGGCATCCGGTATTTTTCCGGAAGCTCGTCCACTGCCTTTTGCACCAGTCCCCTCTCTTCCCGGGAGATCATCTGCTCCTCTATGGAGGCTTCTCCGGACGGCAGCTCCCATTCCATATCGTCCATCCGGATCTCAAGTCCGGCAATACGCTGTCTCCAGGCAAATTTCCGCCTTCTGTTTCTCCAGAGATTCACAGAGACAGACAGAAGGTATCCTTTTGGATTGCATTTAAAATCCATCCTCTCCCGGATTTCCACAATCTTTAAGAACGTATCCTGATACAGATCATCTGCCTCCTGCCGGTTCTTTGTAAGCTGCAGGCAGAAGGAATAGAGATCCCTTCCGTAAGCCTGTATACATGCTGCCAGCTCTTCCTGGTTCATATATATCACCTCCACTCTATTCCAGACAGCTGTCTAAAAGGCTCTGCCCTTCACTCTTATATGGTAACAAACCCGAAAAAGGTTCCCGGCAGCATAAAACAGAGCAGACGCCTCCGGCGCCTGCCCTGTATCCATTCAGTCCTATCCCATAAACTGAGCTTTGTAACGTTTCACTTCAGCAATTGCTTCCTGCATAATCCGGTCGCCCTTTGCCATCCCGTAATCACGGGTATCCACTGCCAGCACCGGAATCCGCCCCGGTACTCTCTCCCTGATATTTGCCATAGCACAGCGCACCTGAGGCCCTACCAGAACGATATCCGCATCCTCTTTGTCATCGTCCAGCCCTGCCATGGAGGAAATAATAATCTCCGTCTCCACCAGATTGGCATGTGCCCAGGACAGCATCCGATCCCTCAATATACTGGCCGAGCTTCCGGAATAACACACCAGAACAATTCTCATTTTTTTCCATCCCTCATGCATTACCCTTATCTTATTCCGGATCACGGTATCCGTTCGGATTCTGGGACTGCCATTTCCAGGAATCCGCACACATCTCCTCGATGCCGTACTCTGCCTCCCATCCAAGCTCCGCCTTTGCCTTTTCCGGATTGCAGTAGCAGGTGGCAATATCACCCGCGCGGCGGGGTTTTATGACATACGGAAGTTCTTTACCACATGCCTTGCTGAAGGCTTTTATAACCTCAAGCACACTGTAGCCATGTCCGGTACCAAGATTGTAGATACGGACTCCTTTGCCCTCCTTAAACTTTTCCAGCGCTTTTACATGGCCCCTGGCCAGATCCACCACATGAATGTAGTCACGGACGCCGGTTCCATCCGGAGTATCATAGTCATTGCCGAATACGCCGACGCATTCCAGCTTACCGATAGCAACCTGCGCCACATACGGAAGCAGATTATTCGGAATTCCTTTCGGGTCCTCGCCGATCATACCGGACTTATGAGCGCCGATTGGATTAAAGTAACGGAGCAGAATCACATTCCACTCCGGATCTGACCGCTGAATATCCATCAGAACCTGCTCCAGCATCGTCTTGGTCTGTCCGTACGGATTGGTAGGCGTCTGCTTCGGGCAGTTCTCCGTAATCGGAATCTCCAGGGGATCTCCGTACACGGTTGCCGAGGAACTGAAAATAATATTTTTAACACCGTTCTTTCTCATAGTATCGCACAGAAGCAGCGTCCCGGTCATATTGTTATGATAATATTCAATGGGCTTTGCCACAGACTCTCCCACCGCCTTATAGCCTGCAAAATGGATCACCGCATCCGGTTTTTCTGCCGCAAAAATCTTATCAATGGCCGGCTGATTCATAAGATCAGCCTCATAAAACTTCAAAGTCTTTCCTGTAATCTGCTGTACACGATCCAATGCCCTCTCGCTTGCATTGTACAGATTATCAACAACAACCACTTCATATCCTTCATTCAGCAGCTCCACGCACGTATGGCTTCCAATATACCCGGCTCCGCCGGTCACTAAAATTTTCATAATCCTCAGTCCTCTCTGAAATTAATTTTTTCAAGTTCTTTACCAGTGTAGCACATTTCCCTAATAATAGCAAACAACTGGCATATTTGTCTCTACAAAATTATAAATTTTCGCCGCGTTTCCAAAGGGAAGGTTAATACAGCCATGAGAGCCGTTTGTTTTATAGATATCTCCCCCGAAGCTTCCCCTCCAGGTGGCATCATGCATGCCGATATTGTGGTTAAAGGGCATCCAGTAATTTACCGGCGTTTCATAATTTTCACCCCTCAGCACGGCATTCCGGGTCTTATAGGTAAGACCGAACACCCCTGAGGGCGTGCTCCATCCCCGGGCGGCATTTCCGGATACAAACTTGCTTTCCAGAATCACTTTTTTGTCTTTCACCAGATACAGGTGCTGAGCGCTCAGATCAATCTCCACGTAGGTATCTCCTATATCCAATGCTCCCTCCACATAGCCTTTTTTCTTCCACTGAGGCTCCCGGCTGCAGCTTTTTCCTTTCTCCAGCATAGCAAGCATTGCCTGATACTCCTCTTCCACATCCATCTTCCAGCCGTAGGCTCCGCTCCTTAAACGCTTCTGCACTCCCCGGACCGTCACAAATTCCCTCTCTTTTCCATAAGTGTCATACGTATCTGCCAGCTCCTGTACATAAGTCAGAACCTTTTCTTTATCAACAAATACCCGGCCGTTTTTCTCCTTAAGCCATTCATGAATCTGATCTCCGTCCACGATCAGCTCCACCCCATGCATATTGTAGGTAAATGTAAGCTTTGTATAGGCATTGCGCTGCTCTGCCTTTTGAATCAGCATCTCATCCTCTGCACGCAGAAGCGGACGATCATAATATTGCGGAGCTGTCAATTCCAGCTCAGACGCCCGGCCTATAAGAGCCTCCCGGATTGCCGTAAGCGCTTTCTCTTTATGTATCTGGTTCCCCTCCACCTCCGGGACAATAAAGTACCCCTTATCTAACGGGGAGTAACTGGACAGATATGCGTTCTGGGGCTTCTGTATATTTTCCGGCAAAAAAATAGACATCCTTCCTGCCGCCTCTGAAAACATTTCCTCATTTATCTGTACACTGTGCGATAAGTCATAGGAGTGCCTTTCAAAAAAGCTCAAAGGCCACAGATAATAGTTCTGACGGCCCAGAATTTCCAGAAGCTCTTTTCCCGGTTCAAATACCAGGCCCGATTCCTCTCCCTTCAGTACATCTGTCAGATGATTCCTGCCCCGCACCGTCAGAGTATAGCCATCCTGTCTCCTTTGCAGCTCTTCCTCTGTCTCCGGTTCTGTCATACATCCATAAAGTCTGCCTTCTATGGTCGTTCCATAGTAGTAATGGCTTTTAAAATAATAGCATCCGGCCCCATAGCAGCCCAGCAGAAGCGCCGACAGCAGACCAACAGAAATCTTCCATACTTTTTTCATTTTCAAATCCCTCCGCATCAACAATATTATAACAAAATTCGACAAAAAATAAAGAAAAAACCCAGGAAGGCTCCTTGTATTTTCATAAAGATAGACTTATAATGCAATATAAAAGGAGGCTATTTTTATGAACAATCAATTATTTGAAGAGGCAAAAACATCTAATCTGCTGTCAGAGGAATTAATCAGCAACCTGCTGGAATCTATGGAATACAGCAGCATTTCTTTTATCAACTGGACCATTGATGTCCTGAAGATTCTGGCTACCCGTATTGAGCGCGGAGATAAGATCAAGGACGAGATAAGCGGAATCGTATATGATAAAAAATCGTTTCAGCATTTTGTAAAGGAGCATTTTTCCTCCTATATTTATAATCAGGTATTTGCGGTGAAAAGAAAACCCGAGAAGGTATATTTTTCTCTGGATGCATGTGAAGACGGCTGCACTCTTGTTATGGCACCTTCCTCCACAGAGAAAATTTACAAATGGATTTCCAGCCTGAACGAACGTTTTGCTCTGGCTGAGATGAAGGCGACAAAAATCGTCTATATCCGGGATAACAAGACCAATACTTATATGCCGTTCATCTCTCAGAACGGAAAGTACTGCAGATATGACGAAAGTGCAGGAAAGATTGTAGAAGTATAATTACATATATGATTACAGGATCGGGCAGGAGACTAACCATTAATTGATTAGCCGGCCTTGCATACCACATATAACTTTATTACAGCACTTAAAAAAAAATGCCTGAGACATTAAATGCCCTCAGAAATCAGCCATATAAGACAGATATACCCACGAACAAAATGAGGAAATCATCTTGTTCGTGGGTATCATTATAATAGGCAGTGTTTCTAAAGAACCTTATTTATCAGCCTTCCAGCCATCTGCGGGCACAATGTGCCATGCAGGCGGCGCCAAAAGGCAGGACGTTTTCGTTAAACTGTACTTTGGGATGATGCTGGGGGTAATCCCCCCGCTCATCAGGAAATCCGGCCTGGAGAAAAATATAGGCGCTGGGAATTTGCTCCGCGATCAAGGCAAAATCCTCCGACCCGCTGGCCGAAATACCAGAAACACCCGTGAGACCGGACAGGGGAAGTTCTTTTATATAGGAAACCATGGCCTGTATAATTTCCTTGTCACAGGTCAGGGTCGGGACCCGCTTGGGCATATCCACCTGTGCCGTGCCGCCAAATACTCCGGCAACCTGTTCCGCGACCTGCTTCATTCTGCGTACCAGTTTTTCACGCGCCTCTGGATGATTGCAGCGGATCGTTCCTTGTAAAAATGCCCTTTCAGGAATAACATTGGGGGCGGATCCGCTGGAAAACTGGCCGATTGTCAGAACACAGGCATTGCCCGGATCCGATTCTCTCGCAATCAGCTCCTGAAGGGCAAGATGGATGTGAACCCCGATATTAATGGGATCAACTGCCATATGAGGAAATCCGCCGTGACCGCCCTTCCCCTGAACTGTAATGCTGAACTCATCCATAGAGGCCATCATAACCCCGGTATCATTATACATAAACAGAAACTCAGGAGCTTCCGGCGGAATCTGGCCTGATCCAATATGGAATGCCAACGCTGCGTCGGGTACCGGGTTTTCCAGAATACCTCCGTTGATCATATCCTGGGCCCCCTGGAAGGTTTCTTCGCCAGGCTGGAACATAAGCTTCACTGTGCCTTTCAGATGCCCTTCGTCTTCTTTGAGGAGCTTAGCAGCGGTTAACAGCATGGCGGCATGAAAATCATGGCCGCAGGCGTGAGCCTTATCCCCGGTGGGACAGGCAAAATCCAGACCGCTTTCCTCTCTCATCGGCAGTGCGTCCATATCGGCACGGAGCAGGAGTACTTTTCCACCATGACCTATGGTGGCAGTGATACCCGCCTTGCCGCAGGGCATAGGATCAATTCCATATTCCTTAAGCTTTTTCATAATGTATGCCCTTGCCTTCGGCATATCTAAACCGACTTCCGCATTGGCATGAAGATACCGTCGGTTTTCTACCAGTTCCGTCCGCAGCGCCATAGCTCTATCATAATAATTCATTGTATGTTTCCTTTCCGGCCTCCGTTATCTTTATACAAACGACAGAGATATTATAAGTGTCTGAGTACTTTTTATGCATTGATATCCTTGTAAAAAAGCATCAGCCAATATTGAAATTATCAATTTCTATGTTTCTTTCAATTCCTTTATTATCAAACGCAGGAATAAAACTCTCTTCTGCACATTCCCCTTCCTGGATATATACCTGCTTCATGCCGAGGAATCGTGCGTAATCTACTACTTCCTTGTATTCCTGTTCCGTAAGTCTCCTGTTCAGCTCCGGATATGCCGCTGCATGAGGAAGAGGCGTATACTGGCTCATAATGCTTACATAAATCCGGCTGCCATAATGATCCCATAAAAATTCCAGCACATCCTTGCTGTCGCTGACACATCCGGGAAGCACCAGATGGCGGACAATCACTCCCCGGAGCATTCTTCCTCTATGATCCAGCGCCGGCTTTCCCGCCTGACGCACCATCTCGTTCAGCGCCAGCTCTGCCCACACCGGATAATCCGCCGCGTGGGAATATCTCCGCGCCAGTTCCTCGCTCCGGTACTTATAATCGGGAAGCCAGATATCCACAAGCCCCTCCAGCCTTTTTAATGTCTCCGGCTTCTCATAGCCGCCGGTATTGTATACAATGGGAATCATAAGTCCCTGCTCCTTTGCGCGGCGGATGGCCGGAATCACCGATGTCAGAAAATGCCCCGCAGTCACCAGATTGATATTATTGGCTCCCTGAGCCTGCAGCTCCAGAAAAATTTCAGAAAGCCTTTCTTCTGTCACTGGTTTTCCCGCCCTGCCTTCTGCAAGCTCATGGTTCTGACAGAATACACACCGGAGAGTACACCCGGAAAAAAAGACTGCGCCGGATCCTTCCTCTCCGGAAATACACGGCTCCTCCCAGTAATGCAGCGCTGCTCTCGCCGCATGGGGCTTATAGGGCATCCGGCAGTAGCCCAGTCTTCCATGTTCCCTGTCTGCCCCGCATTCCCTTGGACAGAGCCTGCAGCCGTCTATCATTCTCCGTACAGCCTCCTGAACCATTCCATATATTTTTCCTCTGTTACCTCAAAGGGCTCTGTCTGAAACAGGGGACGGCTTTCGAGAATTCCCGGGCATTCATACAGCTTTTCTTTCATAAAATAATCAAATTCATAGTAGAGAAGGGTATCGTCAAGCTCTCTCCAGAGCCGTTCCTCCTTCTCTGACAGGGAACCCAGATATTTATCGAAAATACTGTCCTGCAGTATTTTTTCTACTTTTCTGTATTCCAAAAGATGCCCCTTCACCGGTCTTGTAATATCGGCCAGATACGCCTCGCTTGCGTCATGCAGAAGACAGGCAAGCTGCTCCCTTTTTGTACAGCCCCTTGCAGCCGCTTCCTCACAGCAGTGAATACAATGCTGTCCCACAGAATAAAACTTTGGAAAATGTCCGTTTGCCCGGGCCATCAAAGACAGGGCGTGAGCAATATCCCGGATGCAGATCTCTTCTGTTTTTGGTTCCATGGGAGTAAAATGTATTTTAGAATAAGTTGTAATATAATCGGCCATAAGTATCTTCCTTTTCAGTCGTATTCAACGCTCATCAGTATCAGTCCCTCCGGCGGCATCAGCCTTCCGGCATCGGCGCGGTTCCGGCTCCTGATAATTTCGGGCATCCGGGCATAATCTCTTAATCCCATCCCCACCTCCACCAGCGTTCCGGTCAGAATCCTCGCCATATGATATAAAAATCCGTTCCCGGTATAGAATATCCTGATCTCCGGTCCATCCTGTTCAATCCGTATTTCCTGTATGGAGCGGACCGTAGACTTCTGAAAACGCTTTAAGGAGCAGAATGCCCGGTAATCATGGGTACCGCAGAGCAGTCCGGCCGCTTTTCTCATAGCTTCCACATCCAGAGACCCGGCAACCCTTGTCTGAAAACGTCGTTTAAATATATTCTGCACCGGGCTGTTCCATATTTGATAAACATAGGTCTTTCTCACCGCGTTCAGTCTGGCATGGAATCTGGGCGCTGCTTCCTCCACGGATAAAACCGCAATATCCTCCGGCAGATATTGATTCATATAATCCCGAATCTCCCCGGCACTCCTGCCGTAGCTGCTATGGAAGCTGATCGTCTGTCCGGCCGCATGAACTCCCGCGTCCGTCCTTCCGGAGCCGTGAACCTCCACAGGAGCGCCCTCCATACGGGACAGAACCGCTTCCAGTCTGCCCTGAATGGTATTTTCTGTATTTCCCTGGGACTGCCAGCCCCGGTAACGGGTACCTTCGTATTGAAGAACTGCCTTATAGTTCATAGCTCAATCCCCTTTCGGGCCGGAATCCCCTCATCAAACGGATGCTTCAGCTTTCTCATCTCTGTCACATAATCCGCAAGTTTTAGAAGCTCTTCTCCGGGATCTCGTCCGGTCAGCACAATTTCCAGACGTTCAGGACGGTGCAGAAGAAAATCAAGTGCTCTCTTCTGTTCAATCAGCCCATGGTTATACGCGCTCATAAATTCGTCCAGCACAAGCAGATCATAAGCTTCCTTCTCCGCCCTATTCGTTACCTCCTCAAAAAGCTCCGTATAGGCATATGCAGCATTCTTTTTCTGCTCATCTGTCATGTTCCAGAAAAAACCAAAGCGTTTTGTACAGCAGCAGTACGTAATCCCCAGCTTCTTAAGCATCTCCACCTCACTGGAGGTTCCGTCCTTCATGCACTGACAGAATAATACCTTCATCTGATTCCCTGCCGCACGCACCGCCAGTCCTACCGATGCGGTTGTCTTTCCCTTTCCATCCCCGCAGTAAATATGCAGGCACCCCTTTACATGATGCATATCAGAATCACTCCTTTCACAATCAGAAACACAAGTAACGCCAGCATCGCCGTCCCATACAGAAGTCTGCACGCACGCCGGATATCCTCATATTCCACCGGACGATCCGCATCTCCCAATGTAGGCTTTTCATACAGCTTTCCAAAATAATACGCATTTCCTGCAAGCTGGATATGCAGCGCGCCGGCCGCAACTGCCTCTGTATGGGCAGAATTCGGGCTGCTGTGGCAATACCGATCCCTTTTATAAATTCTCCAGGCATTTTTTGCATCCATATTACACAATGCGGCGGCAGCCGTCATAAGCACTGCCGACAGCCGGGCCGGAATATAATTCAGTACATCGTCAAGCCTGGCTGCAGCCCGGCCGAAATACAGATATTTATCATTCTTGTAGCCTACCATGGAATCCATTGTATTGACGGCTTTATAAAAGAATCCAAGCGGTGCGCCGCCGATTACCATAAAAAGAAGCGGAGCAATAATCCCGTCCGAAGTATTTTCCGCAACAGTTTCCACTGCTGCCTTTGTCACACCTGTATCATCCAGAACCGCCGTATCTCTGCCAACCACCATGGAAACCGCATAGCGGGCCTTCTCCAGATCCTTTTCCTTCAGGGCGTCATAGACCTTCCTTGTCTCATCCTTCAGGGATTTTGTCGCCAGAAGCTGACAGCACATGACGGTCTCCGCCAGAAAACGCACAAAGGGATGAATCCATCCTGCCAGTAAAAGTACTCCCCATGCGGCAGCCGTGGTGATTCCTGCTGTCAGCGCCGCTAAAAATACTCCCGCTGTCAGCTCTCCCTTCTCCGTTTTTGGAAACACACCTCTGAGAAGCTTTTCCAAAGCACTGATAAGATGTCCCACCAGACGGACAGGATGATAGATCCAGCGGGGATCTCCGATCAGCAGATCCAGAAAAAATCCCAGCACTACGGCAAGTATTGATAATTCCATAATTCCGTCCCTTCCACAGGTGTCAGAAGGTATCCGCACCCGTTTTTTATCTGATAGTCAAAATACGGCCTTTGAGGGAAGCCATATCGCTCCAGAATGGACATAATCGTCCCCCCGTGGGCAACAACGGCAATACGGACGGATGCCTTTTCTCCCGCTCTGGTCTCCATGTCTGCAGCTTCCCTGACAATCTGTGCAAACCCACGCCGGCAGCGTTTCTTAAAGTCCTCCATGGATTCCCCGTTAGGAAACGGCAGCGTCCCGCCGCTGTCAATCCATGCCTGGTAATCCGGATTCCCGTTCAGCTCCTGATAGCTTTTATTTTCAAAATCTCCGAAATCACATTCCCTCAGATCAGGCACAGGAATCATACCGGCGGACATCTCCGGCCAGATCAGACGCGCCGTCTCCACGCACCGCTTCATGGGGCTTACATAGATTCCTGATACATCCGGATAAAAACGGCCCTCCAAAAGCTCTGCTTCTTCCCCCCAGAGCGGCTCGTCTGTCCGGCTTCCGATATAGCGCCCCTTTGTGTTTCCATATGTTTTAAAATGTCTTAACAGTACGAGCTCAGCCATGCTTGATCACCGTTCCCAGGCCGCACACCACCCGGTGTACCTCATCGGCCTCCTTTGCAATTTTACAGCAGATCCGTCCGGTCTTCTCTCTGTAATTCCTGTCAAATTTGTCCGTCGGAACTACGCCGCAGCCCAGTTCATTGGTCACCAGAATAATCTCAGGATTCTCCTCCTTCAGTCTTTCCACAGAAAGCTCCTGCCCCGCTTCGATCAGCCGCCGGATGTACTCATGGAAATGATACAGAAGCTTTGTATAATACAGCTCCTCCAGAGGACAGAGCGCGCCATCTGCCGCAGTCTCCCTCTGTATCTCAAACATATTACATGCATAGTCTGTTTTCCCCTGAAAACAGCCGCCTGTCACCAGTATCATAGAAATTTACCTCCCAGCATTACGGTACACGCCATGGCCAGTTCGCATACCTGAACGAAAAAGCCCGCAATGTCTCCGGTCGTCCCTCCGAACTCCCTGAGCGCCACACGGTAGTAATATCCATAAGCTGCTGCCGCCGCACAAAGAAGCAGCAGCCCCAGTCTCCAGTTCATCCACAGCATTGCACCGGCACAGCCGATCAGCCATAATGCCAGCACGATCCTCAATACCCTTTTCTGGGCCGCATCCGCAAACATGCTGAACGATCCTTTCTGATTGGCACACGGAAAGGCCGTCAGAGCCAGCCCGCTTAAGCCTCTGGAGACCACATATCCCACCCCCATAACCGGAAGCGCCGCATCCTCCATCTCGCTCCAGACTCCAAAAGCCAGAACAAAATAAGCGCAGCCCATAATAACCGCGAACGCTCCCGCATGGGAATCCTTTAAAATCTCCAGCTTTTTTTCCTTTGGCTGATAAGAGCTCAGAGCATCCACTGTATCCAGGAACCCGTCCAGATGGATACCGCCTGTCACCAGCACCGGAATCAGCACGAAACCGGCTGAGCGCATGGCGCCTGAAAAATCTGCCAGAGCACAGAATCTTCCGTAGCCGCAGATGAAAAGTCCGATCACCGCGCCGATCACCGGGAAAAAGCACATCATATATCTCATATTTTCCCTGTCCCAGTCTGCGCGCGGCACCGGAATCTTGGAAAACATGGCAAAGGCTATCAAAAAACTGTTCCAGACTCTTTTCATAAAGCTCTTCCCCACTCCTCTAAGCTGCCTTTATGGATAACCGGAATGGAATAGACAACCTCCACAGCCAGCTCTGCCAGCTTCGCAGCCTCCCGATTAATTTTTCCCAGATACTGCTGATATCGTGCTGTCTCTTCGTCATAGTCTATTCCATCCGAAAAAATCTCATTGCTTACAATCACCAAATGCCTGCACTGTCCGGAGATTCTGCGGATTCCTTCCACAATTTCCTCCACGCACCGATCCCCGGCACCGCCCTCCTGATACATCTCATTGGCAGTCAGATTGGACATACATTCCAAAAGGACAGTCCCATAACCGCTTACATCCGCGTCCTTAAGCCCTGTATAGCATTCCAGTGTGTCAAACTCCTTTTCGGCTCTCATATTCCTGTGTCTGGCAATCCGCTGATGACATTCCTCATCAAAGGGATACATGGTCGCAATATACAGATACGGCTTTGTATGCAGCCCCAGTACCAGATTTTCCGCAAACTCAGATTTTCCGCTTCCGCTTCCTCCTGTTACCAATATCAGCATCCTTTGTACTCCTTGCATTTTTTTAAAAAGTGAAAGGGCACCCGGGGGTTTGAATAGTAGAACAAATGGGGAAACCCTGCATAGAATGTCTTCCCTGCACAGACACAGTCCCATTCCCGCTTTCCAACCGGTTTTCTCGCATGAAAGCTCTCCCCGCAGCGTTGGCTGTCCCAGTAATGAAATTCATGGCCGCGAACTAATGTCCCTTTCTTCCCAAGCAGCTGATCCTCTTTTGCTTCCAGCGTTATATATCCGAACCGCCCCAGCCTTTCTGTCCGGTAAGCCTTTGCATCCAATACTCCCGCCATGGGATAGTACGCCCCGTCAGAGCCTTCCAGTTCCCGGTGCAGATACAAAAAGCCCCCGCATTCCGCAATGCAGGGCATTCCGCCTGTAACCGCGTCTCGTACGGCTTCCCTCATGGAAGCATTCCTGCTCAGTGCTTCTGCATGAAGCTCCGGATAACCGCCGCTTAATATAAGGCCTGACAGACCATCCGGCAGCTTTCGGTCCTCCAGCGGAGAAAAGGGCACAAGCTCTGCTCCCATCTCCTCTAAAAGCTCCAGATTATCCAGATAAGTAAAGCAAAACGCCTCATCCTGAGCCACTCCGACAACAGGCCTCTCTGCGCCGGATAAAATCGGAACAAAGGGTTTATCCGCTTTAAATTCCGAAGCTTCTCCCGCGATTCTAAGCAGCTCGTCCAGATTAAGTGTCTCCTCCAGAAGCTTTGCCAGACGGTTCAGCTTATCCTTCAATGCCTCAATCTCTTCCGGCAGCACCAGCCCTAAATGCCGGCTTTCCAGAGCCAGCTCCGTTACCTTCGGCACGTACCCTATTACCTTTACTCCCAGCTCCTGTTCTATCAGGGATTTTAACTGCCCGTATATCGCCGGAGATATCTGATTGAGTATGACGGCCTTAATATGACTGTCGCGGCGGTATTCCAGAAACCCTTTTATGACTGCCAGAACCGACAGACTGCTTCCTTTTCCCCCTGCCACCAGAACAGCCGGCATATCCAGCGTACATGCCGCTTCATAAGTGCTTCCCTCTGTCCGGATGCCTCCAAGGCCGTCATAGTACCCCATAACGCCTTCTGTCACTGCCACATGGCAGTCTGCCGCATTTTTTGCAAATAAATACCGGGTAGTGTCCCTGTCTGTAAAAAAAGTATCCAGGTTCCGGGATTTTGTCCCAATCACTCTGCCGTGGAACATAGGATCAATATAATCCGGACCGCACTTAAATGAGGCAACCTTAAGCCCCCGGTTCACCAGCGCCTGCAGGATGCCGCAGGTAATCAGCGTCTTTCCGCTCCCGCTGGCAGGAGCTGTCAGAAGAATTCTCGGAATCCTCATGCCTTCCCTCCTCTGCAGGTAACGATATAAACCGGATTTTGCCCCGCCATCAGATGATAATTTCCAAGCTTCCTTGCCTTTGCCACACTTACGGAAATCATTTCTTCCTCAATTAACGGAAGGGATTTTAAGCACTCTGCCACCTCTCCGACGGTCTCCACGGTTACTGCATTGATCACCAGGCGGATATGAGGATTTTTATCCAGAAGGCACTGAATAATCGTATATAAATTTCCGGCAGAACCGCCGATAAATGCATGGGTAGGCACCGGAAGCTCTTCCATTGCCTCCGGGGCAAGTCCGTGGATGACTTTAATATTCGGTGTTCCGAATTTTCTCTTGTTTTCTTCAATCAGTCCGCAGGCTTCCTCATTCCGTTCAACAGCATACACAATACCCTCCGATGCCTGAAGCGCCATTTCTATACTCACGGAGCCTGTCCCCGCCCCCACATCATAGACAACGGAATTTCCGGCAAGCTGCAGCTTGGCTACGGAAAGGCTGCGGATCTCACTTTTGGTCATGGGGGCTTTCCCCCTCAGAAATTCTCCGTCATCAATACAGGCCCGCACGGCGCTAACAGCCTCCCTGTTCTCAATCAGGGCCACGCAAAGCCCGTCATAGCTTCCTGTCTCCAGCTCCGCCGGAGTTCCGGAGGTAATTTTCTCCTGCTCATACCCGAGCCGTTCCCCGATATGCACCTGAACCCGGGACAGTCCGTATTCCTGCAGCTCCCGGCACAGCTCTGTCACACTGCCTGCCGCACTGAGCAGCGTAAAGGTTTTCTGATTTGCTTTTACCGCATGAACCAGATTGACATAACGTCCATGGGCACTCTTCAGGCATACATCCTCCCATGCAAGTTTCAGCCTGCCGCAAAAATATACGACAGAAGAAATACCGCACAGGCCGCGGATTTCGCAGCCGCATCCAGCCAGCGCGTCATAAAGCCTTTTTGCTCCGCTGTAAAAGCCGATATCGCCTGATAACAGAACGGCCACCTGGACATATTCCGGATGCGCCCCAATATAATCTGCGATTCTGTGAGCATCATAATCCGTATATGACGGCTTATTTGTATTTCCCGCCGCTTCCAGCATCCGCTTTGCCCCCACAAGCAGATCCGCTTCTTCAACCGCCCTTGCCGCCTCTACCGTCATTCCGGAAGGATTTCCCATTCCGATCCCCACAAGCGTCACCGTACGTTTTTTCACGCCCTCCGGTGCGGTTCCGGACACATGGTCTTCCCCACTGTTTTCTTTCTCCCGCCTCTCGCTGCCGGCCTTTTCTTGTTCTTCAAGTCCCAGACGCCCGTTCAGTATCCGAAGCACCTCCTGGTAGGAATACCCCTTTTGTTCCTTTGGTCTTCCCACCAGAATTACCTTCGCACCCGCATTCTTCGCCGCACGGATTTTTTCTTCAAACCCTCCGGCCTTTCCGGTCTCCTTCGTAACCAGATACTGACAGTCAAACTGTCTTAACATGGCTGTATTCAGTTCTTCGCTGAAAGGCCCCTGCATACAGATCAGATTCCGCCCGCAAAATCCCAGCTTTCCGCAGGCCTGAGCCACCTCTCCGGTAGACAGCACCCGGGCAAATACCCGTTTCCCGTAATCCGGAATCCTCGTATATTTTTTTAGTTCTTTGCTTCCGGTAGTTACAAGAATATTCCCGGAGGTCTGCTTTAAATAATCCACCGCCTCATCCACTGAAGAAACAGATACCGCATCCTCTGCCGACGTCTGTCCGGACTCCCGGATCAGCCGGATATATTCTGCACTGGCATCCGCACATGCCTTATACACATTTTCCGACACCTCCGCTGCATAGGGGTGCGTTGCGTCCACCACCAGAGCTGCTTTCTGCTCCCGGATATAATCCTTTATCTGCTCCCGGTTCATACGTCCCCCATGCACCCGAAGCCAGGGTGTTTCCTTCAGAAGCGTTTCCCCATATTCAGTAGCCACACATACAGTTACCTGCACCTGCCGTCCTGACAAATATTCTGACAGCATCCTTCCTTCCGTGGTTCCTGCAAATACAATTACCGGCCTCATGCTCAATCCTCCATCCAGACAGTATAATCTGCTGCCGCCACGGCCACCGTCACACCGTTGCAGGCAGTTTTGGGAACTAAAAGGCGCTTTACTCCGGCTCCTAAAAGCGCTGCCCGCTCACAGACGCTGCCGACTCCGGCAACGGATTTTACAAACTCAGATTCTGTAAACCCATCCTCCGACTCCGCCTGTTCTAATTCCTCTGATGTATATGTAATAAACGGAACTCCCATGCTGTCCGCCAGCGAGAGAATCCCCTTTTCTTCCTTCTTCAAATCAATGGACGCAATCATCCGCACACTTTCACGGAAAATGCCGTATTTCTCAAGTGTTTGTGTCACTGCATCCTCAATGCGCCCTGCATCCGTATTCTTTTTGCATCCGACTCCAAGCACTGCAAGCCTGGGAATCAGATGAAGGGTTTTTTCAAAAGGCTCTTTTTTTAATATATCAATGGAAAATCCGATTCTGGCTTCTCCCTCCCGGTTTAGCTCCTCCGGCACAGCTCCGAAAACCGGGTAAGCGCTTCTCATTCCCACGTGGTTTCCCGCCACCAGCTCTGCCGCAATTTCCTTGGCATAGGACATCGAATCCATATGCAAATCCCTTTCGGCAGCAAATACGTCCACCGCGAATTTTTTGTGGAGATCCGTTGCGGTGGTAATCACCGGCTCCGCGCCAAGAAGCCGGGCACATAAAAGAGTCAGGGCATTGGCCCCTCCTATATGTCCGGACAGAAGGGAGATCGCATGCCGGCCCTGCTCATCTATGACAATCACCGCCGGATCTGTTTTTTTGCTTTTTACAAAAGGGGCGATGCTGCGTACGGCAATCCCCGCCGCACCGATAAAAACCAGTAAATCCTTTGTCCCAAACTGTTCTTTTGTCCATTCCCCCAGAGAACCGTTCAAAGGCTTTACTCCCTCCGGCGGCCTGGCACCGTTCTTTTTCAGCCACGCACCGCAGACGATATCCCTTTCTCCCAGCTCCCTTTTCAATGTCCGGGCCAGAACCGCGCCATTTTCTGTAAAACTGATAATGCCTGCTTTCATCCTCTTTGCGCTCCTATCTTTCTTACCAGCTCCGGCGCGTTTTTTGTCTCTCCCAAAATTCCATACACCTTGGAAAAGGTAATAATCCCCGGCTTCAGCCGGCCCCGGACCCTCTCATTCACATAAAATTCCATCCGCTCCATAAGCCGCGCCATCACAGCCCCGCTCATACCGGCTTCTCTGAGATATTTCAGCGCATCATCGGTGGTTACGCATTCCATCATGCTCTGAAGAAGTCCCACAGGCGCTCCAAGCAGCGCGGCATGGACAGTCAAAAGCTCCATTCTGGCATCCGCATTATGAGAATGCGTATTCATAATCCCTCCTGCCAGCTTTACAAATTTTCCGATATGCCCGATCAGAAGCACGCCCTCGGCACCAAATTCCACTGCCGCGTCCAAAGCCTCTCCCACAAAATTGCTGCATTTAACGGCATCCTCCAGAGAAAGCCCGTGTCCGTACTGCTCCAGAAAATCAATGCCGTAATTGCCCGGCACAATCAGAAGATATTTCATCCCGTTTGCAAGCCTCTGCCGGATTTCCACCCGGATCGTATCGATCAGAGCCTGCTCACTCATAGGCTCTACAATCCCGCTGGTGCCGAGAATGGAAATTCCCCCTGAAATTCCGAGACGCGGATTAAAGGTTCTGGATGCCAGCGCCTCTCCCTCCGGAACAAAGATGATAACCTTAAGACCGCCTGTATATCCAAGCTGCCTGCACACCTCCTCCAGATTTTCCCGAATCATCCGGCGCGGCACTTTGTTGATAGCCGCTTCTCCCACCGGCTGCTCCAGTCCGGGCTTTGTCACCCTGCCGACACCCCTGCCTCCGTCAATGCAGATTTTTTTCTCCCATATCCGGGACACTTCCGCATAAATGCGGATGCCGTTCGTCACATCCGGATCGTCCCCGCCGTCCTTCTGAACGGCACAGCTTACCGATTCCGGCTTTTTTACAATATCCAGAACCTCCAGGCAAAGGGGAATCTGCTTGGGCGTCATCAAATCCACACAGGAGATTTCCCGGCCGGACAAAAGCATAAACGCCGCAGCCTTCGCTGCAGCGGCGGCGCAGGAGCCGGTCGTATAGCCGTATCTTAGTTTCCGATGATTTTTATAAATAAACTGCTCCATGCTTTATACCTGGTGTGTATAGGCTTCCACGTGACCTCCGTCCCAGGTGGTCAGATGGTAATAGACATTCAGCGCCTGGTCTATCAGGGAAAGCCCCATGATCGCCCCGGTGCCCTCTCCCAGATGCATTCCTGCCTGAAGGGGAGCTTTCATACCAAGGCGCTCCATCACCAAACGGGAGGCCGGCTCCGCCGAGCAATGGGTAGGTATCATGTATTCTTTGGAAATTTTGCAGAGCATGCCTGCAAAATACGCGGAAACGGCGGAAATAAATCCGTCGATTAAAATGGGCATCTGGTAATAAGCCGCTCCCAGATAGCAGCCTGTCATACCTGCAATATCCAGTCCTCCCACCTTGGAAATCACATCAATGGCATCCTCTTTGTCCGGCTGATTCACGGCGATTGCCTTTTTTACAGCCTGAAGCTTTCTCTCCAGTCCGGCTGTGGACAATCCGGCTCCCCGTCCGGTCACAGCCTCCGCCTCCTGCTCAAAGATAACGGCGGCGCAGGCAGAGCTGGTTGTCGTATTACCGATACCCATTTCTCCGGTCACAATCAGATTATAACCTTCTTCCTTTAATTCCCGGATCGTATCTACGCCGACTAAAATCGCCCGGATGCATTCTTCTCTTGTCATAGCCGGACCCTCGGCAATATTCCTGGTGCCGTGGCGCACTGCCTTATTCCGGATTTCCGGATGCTTTCCGTCCGTCAGGGAGCCGATATTTACCGGAACCAGATCACATCCCGCAAGCCGGCACATCACACATGCGGTAGACAGCCTGTCACCCATATTCTCCAGCACCTGAATCGTCACAGAACTGTCCGTCTGCGTCACCCCTTCCTTTACCACGCCGTTATCCGCTCCCATAATCACCACTACCCGTTTGTCCGGATGTGGATGAGGTGTCCGGAAGATGCCCGCCATCTGTACCAGCACCTCCTCCAGCCATCCCAGACCCCGAAGGGGCTTACACAGAGAATCCCAGCATTTCCATGCCTCTTCCATGGCAGTACGGTCAACCGGCTCAATTCCCCTGATAATTTTTTCCAGTTCCTGCATGTTCCTTATCTCTCCTTATCCGTGTTTCACCTTTGATAATGCCCTGCTTTAAACTGTTTTCTTATTTGAAATACAGCATCGCATTGCAGATCGTTGCCGCGATATTGCTTCCGCCCTTGCGCCCCCTCGGTACAATATACGGTACGCCTGCGGTCATAATCAGTTCCTTTGCCTCCACTACATTAACGAACCCCACAGGGGCTCCGATAATCAGGGCCGGACGTACCTTGCCCTCCTGAATCAGCTCGTAGAGACGAATCAGGGCTGTAGGCGCATTGCCTACCGCAAAAATTACCTCCCGGTCAAGGGCCGCTCCCCGTTCCATACAGACAGCCGCGCGGGTGCACTCTCTCCTCTTAGCTTCCTCCGCCACATCCTCATCGGACATAAAGCAGTAAGCCTCTCCTCCGTATTCGGACAATCTGGTCTTATTGATACCCGACCATGCCATCTTCGTATCCGTCACAATCACCGCGCCTCTATGCAGGGCTTCCACTCCTGCCATAGCCGCATTTTCGGAAAAACACAGATGATCCGCATAATCGAAATCCGCTGATGTATGGATACAGCGTTTTACAATGGAAAATTCAGGCTCCGGCCACGTTCTTCCATTCAACTCATCTGTAATAATTTCCATGCTTCTTTTTTCAATATCCATAGGTTTTACAATCTCAATCTTGTCCAGCATCAGACTCCTGCCTCCAAAATCTCATATATTTTTTTCATATCAAAAGAGTTTCTGACCAGGTCGGCAAGCTTGTCATACTCCCGCTCTTTATGTGCCGCAAGATCGAAGCTCCAGTCTTTGAAATCCAATCCCTTTTCTGACATCAGCCTGCGGACCATTGCTTCCGCAAAGCCGTCCGTATCAAAAATACCGTGCAGATAGCTGCCCAGCACGCTTCCGTCCTCATTGCTCAGGGCATCCACCCGCCCGTCGGACAGCCGAATCAGCTCTTCACATCCTCCCAGGTTTTCCGAGGAGCCCATATGAATCTCGTACCCGGTCACCTTTCTGCCTTCCCAGTCAGACCACAGGCCCATCCCATGCTCCATGACTCCGTCCGTCTGTGTTCTCGTCTTTGCCCTGCTGAAAACGGTTCTCGTATTTAAAAGGCCCATGCCTCTCATAGTTCCCCCGTGCTCCACTTGGTGCGGATCCTCCATCACCTTTCCCATAAGCTGAAAGCCTCCGCAGATACCGATAATCGGCGTCTTTTTCTCTGCCTGCCGGAGTATCAGCGCTTCCAGTCCGTTTTCCCGCATCCACTGCAGATCATCCATCGTGTTTTTTGTCCCCGGAAGCAAAATCAAATCTGGTTCCCCCAGCATACCGGGCTTCTGCACGTACCGGAGGGAAACTCCGTCCATCCGCTCAAAAGCGGAAAAATCGGTAAAATTCGAAATATGGGGAAGATGGATAACCGCCACATCCAGCCCCTTCCCTTTCTGTGTCTGTTCCAGACGGTCCGACAGGCTGTCCTCATCGTCAATATCCAGACGCTTCATCGGCACCACGCCTACTACCGGAATCCCTGTCTTTTCTTCAATCATCTTAAGTCCCGGCTCCAAAATCCGCACATCGCCCCGGAATTTATTGATAATAAGCCCTTTTATCAGCTTCTGCTCATCCTCCGCCAAAAGCTTCACTGTTCCGTACAACGCCGCAAAGACGCCGCCTCTGTCAATATCTCCCACAAGAAGAACCGGAGCCTTTGCCATTTTGGCCATACCCATATTTACAATATCGTTTTCGCGCAGGTTAATCTCTGCCGGACTCCCTGCCCCCTCAATTACAATAATATCGTACGTTTTATCCAGACGTTCATATGCCGCCGCCACGTCCGGAATCAGCTTTTTTTTATCCCGGTAATAATCCATCGCCTTCATATTACCCCGGATCTCGCCGTTTACAATTACCTGACTTCCCACATGGCTGGTGGGCTTTAAAAGAATCGGATTCATATCAACGGTCGGATCGATGCCGCAGGCCTCCGCCTGCATAGCCTGGGCCCGGCCAATCTCCAGCCCGTCCCTGGTTATGTATGAATTCAGCGCCATATTCTGAGATTTAAAGGGGGCTACCCTGTGGCCATCCTGCATCAGTACCCGGCACAGCCCTGCGGTTAAAAAGCTTTTTCCTGAATTGGACATGGTGCCCTGTATCATAATTGCTTTTGCCATGAAAATTACCTCTTCTGAAAATATATAATGTTTATCAAATCCGGGAGAGTTTTCCCGGACTTTTCCGTTCTTCCTCTGAAAGCCTGTCCTTATAATCCGCACCGAATACCCGGCTTCTCAGCGCTTTGAATGCCTCTGTCAGCCGCTGGTTTGCCTTATGATCCTTCACCGCGATCCGGTAATAGGTGTCATCAAGCCCCCGGTAATTTCCGCAGCGCCGAATCAGAATTCCATAGGGCAGCAGACGTTCGTACAGATCGGATACCCCGGGTGCCTGAAAAAAAAGATAATCTGCCTGTCCGTTCCAGACTCTCATGCCGGCAGCCTCCAGCTCCCCTTTCAGATAGGCTCTCTCCTTTTGTACCAGCCGGACAGCTCTTTCTTTATACTCCTTCTCCTTTAATGCAGCGATTCCTGCTTCGGACGCAAGAGTGCTGACCCCCCAGCATTGTCCTGCTGCTTCCATTTTTTCCAAAAGCTCCCGGTTATGACTGATGCCATAGCCCAGACGGATTCCCGGTATCGCATACATCTTTGTAAAGGATTTCAGAATAAACAGATGGGAGCTTTGCTCTGTAAAGGAAATCAGGGACTGCTCCTCCTGCCCTGTAAAATCCAGAAAGCATTCATCCAGTACCAGAAGTATCCCGCACTTTTCGGCCTTTGCCAAAATCCGCAGCAAAAGCTCCCGGGGAATCAACAGTCCGGTGGGGTTATTGGGATTGCAGAGAAACATAACATCCACGGATGTATCCATCTGCTCCAGAATATCATACCGCACCTGATAATCTCCGGTCATACGGTGAAAATCAAGTCCGGCTCCCACCTGCTTCAAAGCCTCCTCGTATTCCGCAAAGGCGGGCGCCGTTAAAAGCGCTTTCTTCGGGCGCAGTCCATAGGCAATACGGTAGATAAGGTCTGCCCCTCCGTTTCCGCATATAAAGTATTCCTCCGGCAGACCATATTCCTCCGACAATGCCGCCTTAAGCCTTCTGCACAGCGGATCCGGATAATGCCGGACTTTAGGAAGAGCCTCTGCAACCGCCTGGCTTACACGATCCGGCGTTCCAAGAGGATTAATGTTGGCTGAAAAATCCAGAAGCTCCTCCCCGGCCTTATCTTTTATTTTCTGTATCTTTTCATCGTAAATATTTCCGCCGTGCAGCAGTTTCATATTCTATCTCCATGTATACTGAAATTTACCTGCCCTTCATTTCAGGCAGGGAACTTTAATAGTTATCCAAATCCAGCATTTCCTCCGGCATATGACTGAGTATTTTATCATATCCTCCGCGCTTCTGTACTTTGGGAGGCAGATTTCCGTAAAATGTCCTGCAGGCATATGCGTTCGCCTTATCCTGCCATAAATTTTCTGTCTGCAGCAGATATTCATAATCATTTTCATCAAAACGCATATGCTCCGACAGATTTTTAATCAGCAGCAGCTCCAGAATCTGTCCGTGGTCCGGATGAAGGTTCTGTACAATGTAATCATATTCAGACTGCAGAATCAGCCTCGTTGTCTCAGGCGGCTCCGCCTCTGTCAAAAGTCTCATAGCCAACATAAGAAAGCCTTTGACCGGCTCTTCCCCCTCGAACTCAACGGGCAGGCTCCCGATGCCTGTTTTCTCCAGCCTGAGAATGGTTCTCATAAAATAGCAGAAAATATCATCCAGCTTTTCACTTCTATATTTTTGATGTATATTCATAGCTGTTTCCTCTCTTCAGATTTCGCATCATACAGAATCACGTCCCTGATTCCCTCCGCCGTATATTCCACGGCGGACTGATGCACCGTGAAGCCTTCCGCCTCTGCCGCCTTTTCTGTCACCGGTCCGATGCAGATCACCTTTGCCGCAAAATCCCTTTTTTCCGTCATGGACGCAAATGCCTTTACCGCTGACGCGCTGGCAAAGGTCACATAATCCACCTCCTGTAAGATCCGGTTCAGTTCCTCTGCCTTTCTTCTGTCTGTTACCGTATGGTAAATCGGCGCGTCCGTATAGGGGATTCCCGCTCTGTCAAGCGCCTCATTCAGTTCGTCTGAGGCTTCCTGCGCCCGCAGCATTAACACCCGATCCTCTGCATGAAGCGTAGGCGTCCATTGTTGTGCCATATGTCTGCTGCTGTATTTTGTCGGTAAAAAATCTGCCCATATTCCGCGATCATCCAGGGCATCCTTCGTTCCCTTTCCAATCACGGCAAATTTAAGTCCTGCCAGACACCGGACATCCTTACCCGCATCTCTTAAAAAATCAAAAAATATTTTTACGCCATTAGGGCTGGTAAACACAATCCAGGTATACTGCTCTAAATGATCGATTGCATGGACAAAGCTGCCTTTGAATAAGGGTTTTGTATGAATCAGACTGAAGGAAACTGCCTCTGCGCCTTCCTCCTCAAGCACACCTCTTAATCGCTCCGCCATATTCTCTGTAGCAGTTATCAGCACCCTTTTTCCGGATAAAGGCTTTTTCCCATACCATTGTATCTTATCCCGGAGGGAGACCACATCTCCCACAATGGAAATAGCCGGAGTCCTTATGCCCAGACGCTCTGCTTCTGCCACAATCGTTTCCAGTGTCCCAACCGCCGTCCTCTGCCGCGCAGTTGTCCCCTCCTGAATAACGGCCGCCGGAGTATCCGCAGCCTTTCCGTTTTCTATCAGATTTTTTACTATATTCGGAAGGTTCTTAAGTCCCATAAGGAAAATAAGCGTCCCCTCTTCCTTCGCAAGGGTTGCATAATCCAGTACACTGCTCTCTTTATGGCTGCCCTCATGCCCGGTAATCACATGAAAGGAGGAGGCACAATCCCTGTGGGTTACAGGAATTCCCGCGTAGGCAGGCGCACTGTAGCATGAGGATACTCCCGGAACAATCTCAAAATCAATGCCTGCTTCCTTAAGCTCCTGGGCTTCCTCTCCTCCCCTTCCAAAGATAAACGGGTCTCCACCCTTTAAGCGGACTACATTTTTCCCCTCAAGAGCCATACGAATCAGAAGTGCGTTCGTCTCCTCCTGCTTCAGATAATGGTGGGAAGCCCTCTTCCCCGCATAGATCAGTTCTGCGTCTGTCCGGGCTTCGTTCAGCAGAGAATCCGTGGCAAGACTGTCGTAAATCACCACGTCCGCCTCCCGGATACAGGACAGGCATCTTTGGGTTACCAGATTCTTATCCCCCGGACCTGCCCCTGCAAGCCACACCTTTCCCCGGCAGATTTTTGCCGCCAGCTCCCGGCCCAGCTCTTCTGCCTTCCCGGTATCCAGTCCGGTCACTTTGCTTCCGGCTGCTCTTTTCAGATGCTTCCCGTCCGGAGCGAACAAAACCTCCATGGACAGAGTATTCCCCTCCAGCCGGGCAAGCGCCGCCGCCGGAGCGTTGCAGCTTCCCCCAATAGCAGATAAGTAAGCTCTCTCGGCCATTAAGGATACTGCGGCCTGCGGATCGTGAATCTTCTCCAGCACCTCCGCCAGATGACCGTCCCGGCTTTCCACCGCCAGAATTGCCTGCCCCGCTGCCGGAAGGCATACCGCTGTATCCAGATATTCAAAATAATAATCACTGCCGCCTGACAGCTCCAGGCGCTGAAGTCCTGCCGCAGCCAGCACAATGGCATCATACTGCTTCTCTGACAGCTTCCGAAGCCTGGTCTGTACATTGCCCCGGATCATTTTTATCTTTACAAGCGGATTAACAGCTTTTATCTGCAATTCCCGGCGCAGGCTGCTGGTTCCCACCACGCTGCCCGGCTTCAGCTTTTGAAGCGCCGTTCCGTCACGGGTCACAACTACATCCTCCACTGCCGCGCGGGTAAGCGCCGCGCCGATGCCGAGACCTTCCGGAAACTCCATGGGCATATCCTTTGCACTGTGAACCGCCAAATCAATTTTGCCGCTGAGCAAGGCTTCCTCCAGCTCTCTGGTAAATACTCCCTTTCCTCCAAACGAGGTCAGGGATCGCTCCAGCAGTTCATCTCCTTTTGTGGATATTTCCAGAATTTCTACCTGTATATCCGGAAATGCCTGCTCTATTTTTTCTTTTACAAGATATGTCTGAGCCAGAGCAAGCCGACTCCTCCTTGTTCCGATACGAATCACCTTCTGCATACTGCCTTTTCCCTCTTCCCCCGCTTATTACTGTAACGAATATCCCCGCGGCGTAATCATTCTTCCATTTCTTTCATATGTTTGAGAATTGCCGATAATAACCACACTGAACATATCTATATCCGCATCCTTCAGCTTTTCCAGAGTTGTGATACAGGAATGCTCATCCTTACGTCCCGCATTGCGCACAATACCGGCCGGAGTATCCGGCCTTCTGTACTTCAGCAGAATATCCGCCGCCTGCTCCACATAGTCCGTGCGCTTTTTACTTTTCGGGTTATACAGACAGACAATCAAATCTCCCTGTCCTGCACAATCCACCCGTTTCATAATCAGCTCCAGAGGAGTCATCAGATCGCTCAGGCTGATAACTGCAAAATCATGCATCAAGGGCGCACCTAAAACTGATGCCGCCGCACTGGCAGCCGTTACTCCCGGCACGGTTTCAATTTCAATATCTGCATTCTTTTCCTCGGCCACCTGATAAATAATTCCTGCCATGCCATAGATGCCGCTGTCTCCGCTGGACACCATTGCCACTGTCTGATCCTTCCGGGCTTCCTCCACTGCCAGCTCACAGCGCTTTACCTCCTGCATCATGGGAGTCGCAATATAATGCTTGTCCGGAAAAAATTCCTTTAAAATATTTACATAAGTAGTATAGCCGGTAATTACATCTGCTTTTTGAATCACATCCACCGCTTTTTTTGTCATGTGCTCATAGCCTCCCGGACCGAATCCAACCACATATAATTTTCCCATCTCTTAATTCTCCTTTAAATGTTCAAAAAATCTTCTCAAATCATCGGGATTGGAATGATCCCGCAGCCGGTAAAACATTTTGTCAATCGCCCTTTCAAGGCCTTTTTTCTCAGCCTCCTGAAGCATCCATTCCTTCAGCCCCGCAATCTCCGGAAGTGCCTGCTGAAACACCATCCAGCGCTCAAAATCCAGCCGGGACTCCTCCAGAATCTGATCTGCCGCCAGCACCTCATGCTGCTTTTTTTCATTATTTGCCCTTGCCAGCTCCTGAAAATCATCAATGTCATAACGTTTCACTCCAGGCAGCCATTCTACTTTTTCTTCAATATCAATGGGCACCGCCAAATCCACCAGCACTCTCGGCTTTGAAGTAATCATATTTTTCGCCAGCTTTTCATAGGTCAGGGTATAATGGGGACTGCTTGTGGCACTGATGATCACATCCATATCGTCCGCCAGCTGATACCGGTTCTCATACTCCATTGTCTGATAAGTAACTTTATGGTGGCGGTCCTCATGAGCCTGGCCGATATTCCGGGAAGTGATATAAACCTTTGCACCTTCAATACATTGCAGATTTTTCAGCACAATGCCGCCGATTTTGCCGGAAGCTCCGATCAGCATGACCTTCCGCCCGTGCAGAGAACCAAGTGTCTGCTCCGCCGCCTTGATCGCCATCGTTGCTGTCGAAATAGTAGTCCGGGACAAATCGGTCTCTGTCTTCACCCTTTTAGACGCCGTTACGACAAAACGGAACAGCGTATTCAGATATACGTTGCAGGTTCCTGCCGATCTTGCCTGATCATGGGCCCGTTTAACCTGTCCCAAGATCTGATCCTCTCCCATGACCATGGAATCCAGCCCCGCAGCTACATGGAACAGATGCCGGATCGCTTTTGTCCCGCTGTAAAAGCGTATATAATCGCCAATATTCTCCAGCTCCGAAGCATCCGCAAATTCCAGAAGCAGATTCTGCATATGGGTAAAATTACTGCCCGGACCTTCGGAATACGTATAAACCTCCGTCCGGTTGCAGGTGCTGATCATCACACATTCCGACACAGAAGTGCGCTCCACCATCTGTTTCATCAGTTCAGTCTGCACCTGCTCCGGAAACGCAAACAGTTCCCGAACGGCCAGCGGCGCATTCCGGTGGCTGATGCTAATCAGTGAAATTCCCATCTAATCGATCACTCCTTTGCGGAATTCTGTCGTAAAGGTTTTATCATATAATTTGGACAAATCGTATTCATTTCCAAGAAAATCTCCGACTACGGTCAGGGCCGTCTTATAGATTCCGGCCTCCTTCACCCGTTCCGCAATATTGGTTAAATCCCCGTATACGATTTTCTGATCCTCCCAGGTCGCCTTATAAACTACTGCCACCGGTGTTTCCGGCTTGTAGGCCTGTCTTAAGATGGCGGACATCTCCTCCAGCATACCCACGCTCAGAAAAATAATCATGGTAGAATTATGCTGCGCCAGCTCCAAAAGCTTCTCCTTGGGAGGCATGGGAGTCCTCCCCTCCATCCGGGTCAGAATCACTGTCTGACTGACTCCCGGAAGGGTGTATTCCTTCTTCAGAACCGCTGCCGCCGCCAGAAACGAGCTGACTCCCGGAATTACTTCGTATTCGATGCCAAGCTCATCCAGCCGATCCATCTGCTCCCGATGGGCTCCAAAAATGGCCGGATCTCCCGTATGTACACGGGCAACCTTCAGTCCTTTGTCTTCCGCATCCTTTATAACCTCTATCACTTCCTCCAGATTCATCTTCGCACTGTTGTAGATCGCTGCGTCCTTCTTCGCACCCTCAAGCACCTGGGGATTTACCAGGGAGCCTGCATAAATGATTACATCTGCGCTGTCAATGATTTTTTTCCCCTTGATTGTCAAAAGCTCCGGATCTCCCGGTCCGGCTCCAATAAATGATACCATATGTTTTCTCTCCTTCTTCTGTACGATTTATTCACAAAAAAGAACCTGCGCTTCAAAAGCCACAGGTTCTTCATACAATACGCTTATCTTCTCCGCTTACAGGCGAATATGCAGGGACTACGTTCCTCTGCCGAAGGCTGTACTCAGGATCTGCTTTCATCGGAAGCTCACCTTTACCAGAAAGCAGGTTTCCTGACTCGCGGCTGCACGCTCTATCTTCCCTTCTCACCGCACAGGCAATGGGTCTTTCAGATATTACTTCCGCTTACAGTGACCGGATCGTTCAGGTCTTTCACCTGATTCCCTCTTCTGTCCGAAAAGAACAGCACTTTCTGATGATTTATATCTAGCAGAAGCATATCACATTTACTGTCATTCGTCAATTTATCATCTCACCGGAGTTTTATGACAGAAAGTCCGGAAGCTCAAAACATCTTCCCCATTTCATTTACCAGCCGTTCCATTTCCTGCTTGGACTTCACATTTCTGGCACGTTCAATGGTATTTTCCTTCTCCTTCTCGCTCATCGCCGAAAAATGCGCCATTGCCTTTTCATTCATCGCCATCTGAAATGCCAGTCCCAGCGGCATTTCCTTCTCCTCATCCATATAAAAACGCTCCTTTATTTTTTTCTTAGCTTTATTTTTCCTTAGGATAAGCAGAACAGATCTATTTTATGCTGTTTTCTGAAGAATCTGCATAAATTCCTCCCCGGTGATCGTCTCCTTCTCATAGAGATACTTTGCCAGCTCATGCAGTCTGTCTTTATTCTCAGTCAGAAGGCTGACAGCCTTGCTGTACTGATTTTTCAGCAGTTTACTGACCTTTTCATCCACAATCGCCGCTGTCTCTGCCGCGCAGGCAAGAGACGCGTCCCCGCCCAGATACTGTCCGTTCACAGTCTCTAACGCCATCATACCAAACTCATCGCTCATACCATAACGAGTAATCATAGCCCGCGCAAGCTTGGTCATCTGTTCAATATCATTGGATGCTCCGGTTGTCACGGAACCGAATATCAGTTCCTCCGCCGCACGTCCTCCTGCATAGGTGGCAATCTTATTTTCCAGCTCCTCTTTGCTGAAAAGGCACTGATCGCGCTGCTCCACCTGCATCGTATAGCCCAGCGCGCCGGAGGTTCTTGGAATAATCGTAATCTTCGTTACTGGTGCCGAATTTGTCTGAAGCGCTGCCACCAGCGCATGACCTGTCTCATGGTATGCCACGATCAGCTTTTCCTTGTCGGAAAGAATCCCATTTTTTTTCTGATAGCCGGCAATCACTACCTCTATGCTTTCTTCCAAATCTGCCTGGGTCACATAGGCTCTTCCGTTCCGCACGGCCCGGAGGGCTGCCTCATTTACTATATTTGCCAGCTCCGCTCCGGAGGTACCTGCCGCCGCCCGGGCAATTACATGAAAATCAATGTCATCTCCAAGCTTTACTTTTTTTGCATGAACTTTTAAAATAGCCTCTCTTCCTGCCAGATCCGGAAGCTCCACAGGAATTCTCCTGTCAAAACGCCCGGGACGCAGAAGCGCCGGATCCAGAGTTTCCGGACGGTTCGTCGCCGCCAGAATCACAACGCCTCTGGAGCCGTCAAAACCGTCCATTTCCGTCAGAAGCTGGTTCAGCGTCTGCTCCCGTTCGTCATTTCCGCCCACGCCCCCGGCATCGCGCTTTTTCCCGATGGTATCAATCTCATCAATAAATACGATGCATGGTGCCTTCTCATTTGCCTGTTTGAACAGATCGCGCACCTTTGCAGCTCCCATACCCACAAACATTTCCACAAACTCCGAGCCGGAGATGGAAAAGAACGGCACCTCTGCCTCTCCTGCCACTGCTTTGGCAAGAAGCGTCTTGCCGGTTCCGGGAGGCCCCACCAGAAGAGCCCCTTTTGGCATTGCCGCCCCTATCTCCTGATACTTTTCAGAATGATGAAGAAAATCCACAATCTCCTGAAGCTGTTCCTTTGCCTCATCCTCTCCTGCCACATCCTTGAATTTAATGCCGGTCTCACTGGCTACATAAATTTTCGCATTGCTTTTGCCAAACTGCATGGCATTGCCCATGCCTCCGCCCATTCTTTTCATCAGCATCCGGGAAAGAAACTGTCCGATAAGGAGAAAAATCGCCACCTGTATTACAATCGAAATAACAGCTCCTAAAAGAGAGGCTTCTTCCTCCTTCACCTTTCCGAACTTGCAGCCTGATTCCTTCAGACGATCCACAAGCTCCGGATCATTAAAAGCCACTGTGGAATAGTAGGATGGCTTTTCCTCATTTGTGTCTACAAAATAAATATAGTCCTTCTCCATCTCTGCCATGGAAACCTTTTTCTCCTCCAGCATGGTAAGAAACGTTCCATAATCCACTTCTTTAATCTGATTCCTGATAAATCTCGGAAATATAAGTGTATTCAGAAGCACTATAATGGCAAGCGCCATACAGTAATAAAATATCAGGGGTTTTTTGGGTTTTTTCACCTGCTGCACTCTATTCACTCTCCTTTGTCTGAATGTTCGTATTTCCTATTATTACCCCTGATAAATGAATTAAATATGAACTGGAATAAATATTTGATTCTCCCCTTTTCTTTTTTTTCTCTTTCCGGTACAATAATATCATTAAATAACCGGAGGCATTTATATAATGAAAACCTATGATGTCATCGCTTTAGGCGAATTATTGATTGATTTTACCCAGAACGGACTCAGCGAACAGGGCAACGGACTTTTTGAGGCAAATCCCGGAGGAGCGCCGTGTAATGTTCTTTCTATGCTGAACAATCTTGGAAAAAAGACTTCTTTTATTGGAAAGGTGGGAAATGACCAGTTTGGCCTGACTCTGAAAAAAGCTTTGGACGAGCTGGGAATCGGTACGGAGAATTTGATGATGGATCAGGAAATTCACACCACACTGGCGCTTGTACATACCTTCGCAGACGGAGACCGTGATTTCTCATTTTATCGGAATCCGGGCGCAGATATGATGCTGCGGGCAGAGGAGCTGGATGAAGAGCTTTTAAAGAATACCCGTCTTTTCCACTTTGGAACGCTTTCCATGACCCATGAAGGAGTCCGTGAAGCAACCAAAAAAGCACTTGCCACAGCCAAAGAGGCAGGCGCCCTTGTAAGCTTTGATCCAAATTTAAGAGAACCGCTGTGGGATTGTCTGGAGCATGCAAAGGAACAGGTGCGCTGGGGACTTGGACAGTGCGATATTCTGAAGATTTCCGACAATGAAATCCAGTGGCTGACCGGGGAAACTGATTTTACGGAAGGGGTAAAGAAAATACGCCGGGAGTTTCCCATTCCTCTTATCCTTGTATCTATGGGGAAAGAAGGCAGCAGAGCATATTATAATGACAGCTATGTGGAGGCTGCCCCGTTCCTGCAGCAGAACACAGTGGAAACTACCGGCGCCGGAGACACCTTCTGCGCCTGCATCATCAATTATGTGCTGGATCACGGCCTGACAGATCTGACAGAAGCACAGCTAAAGGAAATGCTGAACTTTGCAAACGCGGCAGCCTCCATCATTACCACACGGAAAGGCGCTCTTAGAGTTATGCCGTCCAGACAGGAAGTGTTGGATTTTCTTGCAGCACGTGCATAAAATAAAGCATAAGGGGGAATATTGTATGGAGTTCATGGACAGAGTAAATACTTTTGCCAAAGCGGCCGCAGACAAGACAAATGAAGTGATCGGGGACACCCGGTTAAGGGCTCAGATTTTGAATGATGAAAAATCGATTAAAGAGCTGTACAATAGAATCGGAGCTTACTATTATAAAAAGTTCGCTGCCGGCGAGGCAGTCGATGCGGAGGTGCTGGAATATTGTACGGCTGTCTCTGTACATCTGGCAAATATCGAAGAAAAAAGGGCCGGGCTGAATGCAAGCAGAAATTCTTCCGGAGATTCCTTCCGGAAAGATCCGTTCGAGCAGGAATAATACATTATTTTAACGGGATCGCCAAAGCACGCGGTCCCGCTTTTTGTATTTTTCTTCTTCCTAAACAATCTTTTCAATGGTTATTTGGGATGAGCCCTCTTCTGACTCTAAAAGCCAGTCCAACAATTCAGGCTGGATTTATTGTTTATTGATTTCCTGATCTCCCTGGTCTATACTTAATAAGAATTGCAGCAATCAAAAATAAAAGCACGCACTATTTTATTATGTAATGAGCCTTTTCTTGGCTAGTGTAAAAACGAATATAATATACTTTAAACCTTTATCCACAAGGTTGTGCGCCTTATTTAAAATTGAAGATATTTTACAAGACATTCGGAAAAAGAGACCGTAAAATATCCATGGTAAGGAGGAGCGGCGTATGAAAAGGGAAGTCAGAACAGTGGTTTATGATGACGATTTGCGGATAGAAGCATATCGCTTTAAAGAAATTATGCAGCCGTTTCCTAACCACTTCCATGAACATTATGTTATCGGTTTTGTAGAGGAAGGACAACGCGCGCTTTCCTGCAGAAACAAAGAATACAGCCTTAATAAAGGAAATATTTAATCCGGGAGACAGCCATGCCTGTGTGCAAAGTGATAAAGAAGCATTAGATTATCGCGGATTTAATATCAATGCGGCAGTCATGCTAGATTTGGCTGAGGAAATAACGGGAAAACGGGAACTGCCCAGATTTTCAAGGAATATTATTTATGATGAAGACGCAGCCTGCTATCTGCGTCCGCTGCATGAAATGCTGATGAAAGGAACAGGAGATTTAGGAAAGGAAGAAACTTTGCTGTTCTTAATAGCCATGCTTATTCAAAACTACGGGCAGCCCTTTGAACGCTGTATTCCAGAGTGTAGACAGGAAATCGAAAAAGCCTGTGAATTTATAGAGCAGCATTACAAATCTCATATATATTTAGAAAAGCTATTAGTTCAGGGAACCGGGCCGCTGGATGCCGCAATTCAGACAGGCTTTTTTGACCAAAGCCATTTTACAAATTATTTCAGAAGCTTTATCGGACTTGCTCCTGGTATTTACCGGGATATTTTCTGTGAGAGAGACGATAAAAAGGACGGTGGAAAAAATGGAACATAAAAACACATGGGGACATTTGGCAGCATTATTTACTATCATTATTTGGGGAACAACATTTATTTCCACAAAAATTTTGTTGGTAGATTTTAAGCCTTCGGAAATTTTGTTTTATCGCTTTATCATGGGCTTTCTGATACTTTTAACTGCCTGTCCTCACCGCTTGAAAATTACGGAGCGAAAACAGGAATGGACTTTTGCTGCTGCCGGACTTTGCGGAATCTGTTTGTATTATCTTTTGGAAAATATTGCACTTACTTATACAATGGCTTCCAATGTTGGCGTCATTATATCGGCTGCCCCGTTTTTTACTGCAATACTGGCACACCTGTTTATGAAATCAGAGGAAAAACTGCGGGCTAATTTCTTCGTGGGCTTTCTTGTGGCTATGACAGGAATTATCTTGATAAGTTTTAACGGAGCAAACTTTAAATTGAATCCTATGGGGGATATTCTGGCGGTCATAGCCGCTTTTCTCTGGGCGTGTTACTCCATATTAACAAAGAAAATCGGAGGTTATGGATACCCTGTTGTACTTGCTACGCGCAGAACCTTTTTTTATGGTATTCTCTTTATGATACCAATGCTTTTTTTCTTTGATTTTCAGATAGGATTGTCACGCTTTCAAAATATAACATATCTGTTTAATATTTTCTATTTGGGACTGGGAGCGTCTGCCCTGTGTTTTGTCACATGGAATTTTGCGGTCAAAGTATTGGGCGCGGTAAAGACCAGTATTTATATTTACATGGTTCCTGTTATAACGATTGTAACCTCTGTGCTTATCTTAAAGGAACCGGTTACATGGATTTCTGCAATCGGCACTTTGTTAGCGGTTGCCGGACTGTTCCTCTCAGAATACAACAGGAAAATAAATTAAGACAGCTTTCCGTCTTAAACCTTCCCTTCTGCCCTACATTCTAAAAAACAAGCTGTACCAACAGCATATAGCAGACCGTCCCGCCTGCAATGGATAAAAGCATCTGTTTTTTCCACAAATGCAATGCAATGACCACCGTAACCGCAGCCAGTTCCGGCAGGCCATGATTTCCTGCCAGAATGCTCACATCCTTCAGGCAATAGATTACCAGCAGCCCAAACACGGCGGCGGGCAGAACCCTTCCAAGATACTGTATGTATTTTGGAGTGGGCTTTCCGGCAGGGAAAATAAGGAATGGCAGAAAACGTGTCAGCATGGTCCCTAAAATAATCACCACTATCGTAATAATCTGCTGTGCCAAAGTCATTCCAGACTGCCCCCTTTCTCCATTAGCTTTCTTAAAACAGTCAGTACGGCGAGAATTGCAGCCATCGCCGGAATAAGAAAACTTTCCGCCCCGAACACAATCAGGCAAAGAAGCGAAAGTCCTAGCCCCAAAAGCGCGCTTGTATGTCTCCTCTCCTTCATCCACTGTTCCATAAAAATAACAACGAACATTGCCGTCATAACAAAATCCAGTCCTTCCGTGTTAAAATGGATCAGTGAGCCAAAAATTCCCCCCAGGGTCGCGCCGGAAAACCAGTAAAAATGATTCAGCAGCGTGACAAAAAACATAAACCAGCTCCTGTCCACCTCTTTCGGGATATCGGCAGTATAGTTGATGGAAAAACTCTCATCACACATCCCGAAAATCAGATATGTTTTTTTCCAGCCGGTGCCTTTATATTTATCCAGCATGGAAATTCCATAAAACAGATGCCTCGCATTGATCATCAGCGTCATAATAAGCACCTGTAACGGATTAAACGTCTCAAGCAGCATACCCACCGCCACAAACTCAACAGAGCCGGCAAAAATGGTCAGGCTCATCAGCATGGGATACCAGAAGCGAAAACCAGACACATTCATATAAATACCATAGGTCAGCCCCAAAAACCAAAAACCTGCAAATATCGGGATCGTATGGGGGAAAGCGGCTTTTAAAGCTGCAAGCCAGGGAGCTTTCCTTTTCTCCTGTAACATAGGCAGTACCTCCTGTCTTTTTTATCGCCACATTAAAATATGTTCAACAATTTCTTGAAAACGCATCAAACATACTGTAAAATATATTTTACCAAATAATAACACCGTTTATTATAAATTACAAGTAGTAAATTTTATTTTTGGAGTGGCAAATATGGAAATCGGAGAAATCATAGCCTATAACTTAAAAAGATTACGGAACGAAAGGAACTTAAGCCTCGGTCAGCTGGCGGAGATTGCCGGAGTCAGTAAAGTCATGCTTTCCCAGCTTGAAAAAGGCACCTCCAACCCAACCATTAACACTGTCTGGAAAATCACCGGGGCCCTGCAGCTTCCTTATACCAGCCTTTTGGAGCTGCCAAAGAGTCAGGTGATCCATGTGCAAAAACAGAATATCCACAAGCTGGAAGAAGATAAGTACCATATTTTCAACTATTATACCAAAGCCCCCGACAGGAATTTTGAACTCTATCAGATTGAAATGGATGCAGGCTGCGTACACGAATCCATCGGGCATTTCACCGACAGCTCCGAATACCTCATGGTAGTGGAAGGACAGATAGAATTGGAAGTGAATGGAAAATCATATTTTTTGGATACGGATGACGGTTTCTGCTTCCATGCCGCCGTGCCTCATATATACAGAAACAGCGGCAGTCAAAAAGCAAAAGCGGTCTTAATGATTCACTATATCTGAAAATTACGCTATCATATATTTTCATAGTTTTTTAATACGAAGTAACAGAATCCGTGCAGGCATCGGTCACGCTAAAAGGCATGATCGTTGCGGCCTATCTTTTTTCATAAAGTAATTCGGTTATACCATTACAGCTTTTTGCCGCAATCAAACGAAGCTTAATTTCCTGTTCAATAGTACGGAAAAGGGGAATTCCACTTCCTAAGATTGTCGGAATGATAGAAATGTGATATTTGTCAATTATATTTTTCTGCATAAGCTGATTGACAATATCTGCTCCGCCGCATATCCAAATGTCTTTTCCCTCTTTGCTCTTTAATTCATTTACAAGCGTGCAGGGATCTGTTGATATAAAGTTTACATTGGGTGCAGATGGATATTTTCTATGGGTTATTATATAGCTTTGCAGATTTCCATAGACCCATTTTTCCGGGGACAGCTCAGTGACGATTTGGTGATATGTGTTCCGTCCCATAATGGCAGTATCTATTTCTCTTTCAAAAGCGGCATAGCTATCATCATTTTCAACGTCATTATCTTGCCCTGTAAGCCAGCCAACATTACCATTTTTATCAGCAATGTATCCGTCAAGACTCATGGCAATAAATAAAACTACTTTCCGCATTGTATCTCCCCTGTCTTTTAAAATTTTATAAAGCATATAATAATATAACACAAATTCCATCCGGATAAAAGTCAAAAGCCTGCTCTTATCCTCCATAAACGTCCTTTACACCCTTTTGAAAATCATATGTGAGCTGTATTTTTTTTGACATCCTCACAAATTTCTCACATTTTCCTTATATAATACTTAATCATTTACAGAATATAGAAAAGAGGTGGTTGAAATGCCCAGAATGCTGATTGTAGATGACGACTTCTATCTTAGGAAGCTTGTTCTTACTTATGCGCAATTAGAAGATTTTCAATGCAGTGAAGCAGAAAACTCCTCACAGGCACTGGAATTGATCCGGAATTCCAAATTCGATATAATCATCCTGGATGTCATGATGCCGGGGCAGGACGGCTTTCAAACTCTTGCCAAAATCCGTGAATCCGTCCAGACGCCTGTTATCATGCTCACAGCACGCAGCGAGGAATATGATAAACTGCTCGGATTTAATCTGGGTGCCGACGACTATGTCCCTAAGCCCTTCAGCCCTAAAGAATTGATTGCAAGAGTCAATGCTGTGCTCAGGCGCACCGGAAACAAGCCGCAGGAGCATTTTCTCCGCTTTGGAGGAATGACGATTGAACGAAAAACCCGGATGGTTATACTGGACAAGGTCCCTGTGAAGCTTCCTCCGAAGGAATTTGACCTGCTTTTAAAAATGGCGCAAAATGAACATATTGTATTTTCCAGAGAACAGCTTTTAGATAAAATCTGGGGTTTCGACTACTTTGGCAACGCCCGTACCGTAGATACTCATATTAAGTCTCTCAGGGAGCATCTTGGCAAATACAGAAGATTTATTGAAACAGTTTGGGGAGTGGGGTACAAATTTGAATATCACGAAGAAATATAAAGCATCTATCCACAGCTCCAGTATGGTTGTCCAGTTATGGAAAATTATGATGCTTCCAGTCCTCCTTACCATTGTTTTTATGTGGATCTTTCAAATCTATTTTATGGAGCAGAACTATGTAAATTCCAATATTTCTGAAATACAGAATCAGCTGAGTCCGGTTCTGGAGGACTTAAAAAAAGAGGATTTAGCCTATGATGAACAAATGATATCCTATCTCAGCAATATTGTCCACGGAAAAATGCTGATTGCAGATCAGGACGGACAGCTATTGATTCTGTACAGCTATGGCCTGCCTATTAATCTGGCAGAAAATCATGCAGATATCCTGGTCTGGGAATGTATCGCAAACAGCGAGGATTACCAGAATGTTCTGGCAGGAAAGCCTTATGAGAAGGGACGCCGGGAAGGCACCCGCATTAAATCTTATGAATCAGGTGTGCCAATCCGGTACTATGGGGAAAATGCTTATTTGATTCTTTACCG
This sequence comes from uncultured Lachnospiraceae bacterium, assembly GCA_910585465.1. GTDB lineage: Bacteria > Bacillota > Clostridia > Lachnospirales > Lachnospiraceae > Hominiventricola. The sequence continues at coordinate 38,238 of CAJUEW010000022.1, forward strand.
TTCCTTTGACGAGCTATACTCTGTACTGGGCATGAACCGCAGGCAGTTAATCATGCTCAGCATCATCCTGACTCTGGCCGCTTCCATACTGGCCGCATTTCTGGCCAAAAAATTCGCACGGCCTATACTGGACATTAAAGGTGCCGTGGATCATCTGGCACAGGGAGAGCTGACTGCAGTACCCGGCTTCAAACGCGGGGATGAAATCGGACAGCTTGCATACTCTGTGGAAAAACTGGGTACTGCCCTTCAAAGAGTGGATATGCTGCGAAAAGAGGTCATTGCAAATGTCTCCCATGAGCTGCGGTCTCCCCTTGCCCTCATCGGAGGCTATGCGGAAATGGTAAAAGATATTACCTGGAAAAATCCTGCAGCCCGTAACGAAAATCTGAACCTGATTATCAGTGAATCCCGCCGTATGAGTGAAATGGTAAATGATATTATGGACTACTCCCAGCTGCAGTCAGGTTATCTTCAATTAAAAAAGGGGGAATATGATCTATGTGAGATCGTAGAGACAGAGTGCCTGCAATATGAGCAGATTGCCCGGGATAACCATCTGACGCTCCTGATAAAGCATTCTAACAAAGAATATATGGTTCATGTGGATGCCCTGAAAATCAGTCAGGTCATCCGCAATCTGTTAAATAACGCAATCAACCATACTCAGGACGGCAATACAATTACCATATCTGTTTCCGAAGCCCCCAGCGGGTATAAGGTATCTGTTGTCAATCCCGGGGAACCTATTCCGGAGGAAGAAAAAGACATCATCTGGGAGCGCTACCAGCGCAGCCAGCATCAGGGCGGCAGACGGCAGGGAACCGGCATCGGTCTCTCCATTGTCAGTACTATTTTAGACGCCCATGGTATAACCTATGGTGTGGAATGCGGCGACGGACTGATCTGCTTCTGGTTCCTCTATAAAAGATAACCAGCTACGGCAGACCGGTTCACCGGTTCCTATCCCTCATATTCATAGCAATAGCAGTCAAACCATGAAATGACAGATTTTCTCCGATACACCAAACGAAACGGCGTATGATTTACCACATAATCATGGCAGACCGGATGCAGATAAATAAATCTGCACTTCCTCGGCTTTCTTCTGATACTTTCAAGCACATATCCTATCATAACCTCAAAAATTTCCTGCGGAAAGGAATTATAGATATAGAAATAGTTAAACCCATCATAATGTCTGAAAGTCGCGGCGTCTGCCTGAATCGCCTTACACCTTTCAAGATGCAGCTTTTTAAAATTCTCGTTGGCAATATTCACTAACTGCTCTGACAAATCATAGCCTCTGATTTCTCCAAACGGAAACCGGCTCATCAGGTACATAGCCTTTCCTTTTCCGCAGCCGATATCAATCACTGCATCCTGTTCACTGATGGAAAATCTTTTCAGTACTCTGACCACAGCATCCGTAGAAGGCTGATATTTATTTCCCCGCTGCTCTGTAAAGCCCGCCTTTTCCTGAGATACCCATTCAGAAAAGTCCGCATCCCCCCGGAACAGATGATCATTTTTTCTGGCAATCCATTGCCAGAGCGCACATAATTTTTGATATATAGAATCTGTCAGCATAATACCCTCCTGCAAATATGGAAATATTTTATATACCCTATAAAATATTTGTGAGAAATTTGTGAAGGATTTATGAAAAATAATACAGATCTATACAAAATCTTTATTTCACCACCAGCTCCGCGAATTCTCCTCCGGATGCCCTGCGCAAATCCTCCGGCTTCATTTCCAGCTGGATTCCAATCCGTCCCCCGCTGACCACAACCTGCTCCAGAGTTCTGGCACTCTCGTCAATTCTGGTCACATACTGCTTTTTCATGCCAATGGCCGTACAGCCTCCGCGGATGTATCCGGTCACGGCATTGATATCTTTTACATGAATCATGGATAAGGATTTTTCCCCCACAGCCCGCGCTGCCTTTTTCAAGTCCAGCTCCTTTGCAATCGGAATTACAAAAACAAAATAATTCCGGCTGCTTCCCACTGTCACCAGCGTCTTGTACATCTTTTCATAAGGCAGACCGAGCATATCCGCAATCTTCAGAGCGTCAATAAACTCCCCGCATTCATAAGTACGGGATTTATATAAAATTTTCATTCTGTCCAAAATACGCATAGCATTCGTTTTGCTCTCTTTGCTTTTTGCCATGATCAATTATTTCCTCTCTTTATCTGATTTTTAATAGTAGTCCAAAGAAATACACATCTTCTCTCCAATTCCATATCTTATATCAGAACCCCTGACTGGGAATATCCAAAAACGCTGTCAAAAAATAAGATATTCCGCATTCAGGTACCCGAATCAGGAGGTATGTACATGAACCCTTTACTGGAAGTCAGCCATGTCTGTTATTCCTATCACACCCTGTCCGGGGAAACACAGGCTTTAACTGATATCACCTTCTCCGTAGAAGAAGGGGAATTTCTCGCCGTCGTAGGTCCCAGCGGATGCGGCAAAAGCACCTTGCTGTCCCTTCTTGCCGGGCTCATGCAGCCGGAGCAGGGAACCATTCATATCAGCCAGTCTCCCGTTTCCAGGCACCAGACGAATATTGGCTATATGCTTCAGAAAGACCATCTTTTTGAATGGCGCACCGTATACCAGAATGTGATCCTGGGCCTGGAAATACAAAAACGGCAGACCGAGGAAAATCTGGCTCATGTGGAACAGATGCTAAAGGACTACGGACTGGCTGCATTTAAAAGCTCCCGGCCCTCCGAGCTGTCCGGCGGTATGAGACAACGGGCCGCCCTTATCCGGACTTTAGCGCTGGATCCCAGTCTTTTGCTTCTGGATGAACCCTTTTCTGCGCTGGATTACCAGACAAGGCTGAATGTCTGCGACGATGTATACCAAATTATAAAAAAAGAAAAAAAATCCGCCATACTTGTTACTCACGATCTGTCGGAAGCAATCAGCATGGCAGACCGGATTCTGATTCTGTCAAAACGGCCTGCAAAGATCTGCAGAATTGTATCTGTTCAGTTTCAGGAAACGGAGCTGACGCCTATGAAAAAGCGCCAGGCTCCCGAATTCAAAGATTATTTTAATGAAATATGGAAGGAGCTAAATTCTTATGGATGAAATTACCGCGCGCCAGGCCGAATTTCTAAAAGAACACAGACGCCACCATCATCTGGTAGCCCTCTGCAGGTTCCTGGCATTCTTTCTTTTTCTGGCCGCCTGGGAGATCAGCACAGATCTGCATCTGATTGATGCCTTTATTTTCAGCAGCCCCAGCCGGATTGTACAGACAATTATAGATATGAGCCGGGACGGCTCCATCTTCCGGCATACCGGAATCACTCTTTATGAAACTCTTTTAAGCTTTGCGCTGGTCATTCTGGTCAGCTTTCTGACAGCCACTGTCCTGTGGTTTTCCAATACAGTCTCGGAAATACTGGAGCCATGGCTTGTTATTTTAAACAGTCTGCCGAAATCTGCCCTTGCTCCCCTTTTGATCGTCTGGCTCGGAGCCAGCACGCGCACAATCATCGTAGCCGGTATGTCCGTAGCTGTCTTCGGCAGCATTATCAGCATGTACACAGCCTTCCGGGATACGGACGGGGAAAAGCTGAAATTAATCTACACCCTGGGCGGAAACCGCCTGCAGGCGCTCCGATGCGTCGTCTTTCCTTCCAGTGTTCCTTCCATTATCAGCATTCTGAAGGTAAATATCGGACTTTGTCTGGTAGGTGTGATTATTGGAGAATTTTTAGCAGCCCGGGAAGGACTTGGATATCTCATTATCTACGCAAGCCAGATTTTCAAGCTGAATTATCTGATTACCTCTTTAATTATCCTGTGTGTCATTGCCTTCTGCCTCTACCAGGTCATTCAGAAGCTGGAACATAATATCCGTAAGTCCAGAAACCTTTAGTCCTCCTGACTCGCAGCCCTGACTGCTCTCTGAATAGCTTCAGCCATCACGTCAGCCGCCAATGTGCCGGCCACGTTAATATCTGCCTCTGCCTCCCCTGTGGACGCTGCATAGATACTGTCCCCGTCTGCCATAGTCCCCACAGGACGAATGCAGCGGGCATAGGCGCAGCGGGTCATGGATGCGATTTTATTCAGCTCGGCCTTGGAAAACCTGCCATTGGTCACAATGGCTCCAATGGTTGTATTCCCGGTAAAAAGATCTTTTCTCTGACTGAGCTTGTAAAGCTCTTCACACGTATCGGCAAATCCGCCGCCGTCCTCTGCCCGAAGCCCTGCAATCTTTTCTCCTGTGCCCGGATTAAAAATATCTCCAAGAGCATTGACCACCACAATAGCTGCCATCCGGAGACTCCCCAGGGCTACGGCATAAATGCCAAGCCCCGCTTTCATGGAACGCTCCATACCGCAGATTTTTCCCACAGTCGCGCCGGTTCCGGCGCCCACACTTCCGCCTGACGGACAGTTTCTCTGAGCATCTGCGCAGGCTGCATACCCCATATCCGCGTCCGGACGGATATCTGCACGGCCAAGGCCCAGATCATAGATGCAGGACTGGCAGACCAGCGGAACCTTTGCAAAGCCTGTATCATATCCGATGCCATGCTCTTCCAGATATCGCATAACGCCGTCGCCTGCGGCAAGACCATAAGCGGATCCGCCGGACAGCACAATGGCATTTATAGGATTATCGGCGGTAACCGGAGATGTGAGAGGAGTTTCTCTGGAAGCCGGGCCTCCTCCGCTGATATCCGACCCGACCCTTGCCCCCTGATCAAACAGTAAAACCGTCACTCCGGTTTTCGCCTCTTTATTCTGTGCATTGCCGATCCGAAGCCCTTCTATCTCAGTTATTTGAATCTCCTTTATCAGAGCCATACCGTATATGACCTCCTTTTTCTATTTTACATTTCCTAAAACAGTATGCTGCGCCTGTCTGCTCCTTATGCCGCATATCGGCTCTGTCCCAGCGCTGCCGCCAGAGTCCGGGATACCGCGCTTGCAATCAGAAAACAGACGACTGCTTCGATCAGTCCCTGCACTCCTACAAAGGCAGCCACAAACACAACCGGATTCGATGCTCCAAGCGTATCCGCAATTCCCTGAATATATTCTGTATTATAAAAAAACAGCACGAGAGAGCTCATAAAAAGCAATGTATTTAATAAAGGACATGCCAGGCTTGCAATAAAATAAGAGCCGTTTTTCGTAAATTTTCCTGCAGCCCTAAAAATCAGCCCGCAAAGCCATCCCTCCAGAACACGGGGCACAATACAGGTAAACGCAGTGCCCGCCGGGTTGATACTTAACAGCATTGCTCCGAAGGCACCGGAGGCAAAGCACTGTATAAAGCTTGTGATGCCAAATACCAGGCCGCAGACTGCTCCTCCCTTTGGCCCCAGAATAATTGCTCCGACCGCCACAGGAACCGTTAAAAATGTAATGGACAGTCCCAGAGTCCGGAAATACCCAAGGGGAGTAAATGCCATAATAAATATAATGGCGGTCATCAGTGCCAGCTCTACCATGTAGAGTGTGTTCATTGTGTTGTTCTTCATTCTTTTCTCCTTTTTGTCTGATAAAACGGCGCATAATGCGTCCCCTGTCTTTCAGCAGCTTTTATTTTGGGGATAATTGAATATGAACGATTCCTAAGAACATCAGAAAGACTCTGCCGGAAGGCAGAATATGAACATAGATTCCGAAGGTTGCCGCCTCAACGGTCAGCACTTTCTTTTTTCCTTTTGAAAATACAGCTTATGTAAATACTGATGCGCTTTCTTACGAATAGCGTTCTCCTATACTATATCACAGTAAACAAAAATAGCAAGTATTCTTTTTGAATTGACGTTCCCACCTGTATATGTTATTCTATATTTAGATGATTAACTAATTATCTAAATGTTGGAAAAGGAAGATTTTTTATGGGATTTCAGGAAAGTTTTAAGGCGCTGTCCGATCCGACCCGGCGGCAGATTTTAAGCCTGCTGCGGGCGGGCCCCATGGCTGTGGGAGAAATATTGGAGCATTTCCCCATTACCGGAGCCTCTCTCTCTCACCATCTTTCTATTTTAAAAAATGCCGGTCTTATTGATGATGAAAAAAAAGGGAAATATATTCTCTATACATTAAACACAACCGTATTGGATGATATTCTGAATTGGATCATGTCTTTAAAAAAAGGAGAATCAGACTATGAAGAACCGTAAATTGCGCATTGTCAACTATCTGCTCTCTCTAGGCAGCGTTTTGCTGGCTGCATTCTGCTATCCGTCTCTTCCGGAACAGATTCCTGTGCACTGGAATATAGACGGCACTGTTACTTATAACAGCAAACACCAGATTTTTCTTATGTGCGGCATGGCTGTTTTCTTTGCTTTCATGATGGATGTGCTTCCTAAAATCGATCCGCGGCGGAAAAACTACCAGAAATTTGGCATTTACTATGACTCCTTCTGCGTCATAATGCAAATATTTATGCTTGCCATGAACGGAATTATTCTTCTTGAGTCCTTCCGTCCGGGAACCGTATCTGTTCCCATGGTTACTATGACAGGAGTCGGCATCCTGTTTCTGTTCATCGGAAATATTCTGCCAAAGGTTAAAAGCAACTTCTATATGGGTATTAAAACTCCATGGGCACTCTCCAGCGAGGAGGTATGGAGAAAAACTCACAGGCTGGGCGGCAAATGCTTCTTTTTGGCGGGACTTTTCATGCTGATCAGCGCTTTTCTTCCCAGCCGGAAATTTATCTATTGGGGAAGCTTTCTCTGTGTTATGACTGCCTGCATCCTTCCTGGAATCATGTCTTATATTTGGTGGAAAAGGGAACAGCACACAGAATCTCTGTAATGCAGCTGTAAAGCACAGAACTGCCCGGAGTATGGAAATGTCTTTGCTCCGGGCTTATTTTTCTTTCACCGTCAGGAAGGATTCTGGCTGACGCCGAACCGCTCCAAAAGCTTTGGAATCATCTCTTTTGTCAGAGGCACAGAAAATCCCATAGGATTCAGCATATATGCCTTTGCGTCCTTTACCCAGAATTTCGTAATATCCTGGAACGGAATCTGAATCGACCGAAGCTCCTTCTTATTCTGCGCATATTTCTGAAACTCCCATATGTCCGAAAACACCGGAAAGAAATTATCTCCATTCTGATGCTTCAAATACGGAAGCCGGCATTCCTTCAGATTCAGCCGCTCCTCCTTTTCATACCCTTTTGGAGGAAGAACCGCCAGAAAGAGCCGGGCTTTTACCAGATTGGAAGAAAATTCCTCGTCCAGTTCCTGCAGATGCTTCCTGTCTACAAATTCTTTCTTCCTGCGCGCCTCCTGCATCAGATAGATTCCCGTAAGCTGCACATTGGGCTGGTAAACAGGATTACCCTCAATTCTGTTTTCAAAGCCTTCCGGAAGAATCTTTGTCAGTTCGAGCATCCTAAGCTCACCGTCTGCCGGCTGATATCCCAGCGCATTTACTCCTATAAAGGGAAGGATTCCAAGATGCTGGCGCACCTGGTTAAAATACATTTTTTTCTTCTGCCCCTCCGGTTCCCTGGGATTTACCGGAACATAGACCTCTACGGTTTTTAATTCCTTTACCGTCACACGAATGCCTTTTTTTTCGTATTTCTCCACGGCTGCCCCGGCATCCTTTTCTGCCTCGTACAGAAAGACCTGATCATTGAAATTCTCATCCTCACACTCTACATATGGCATATTGGTAGTCGGAGAAAACAGTGCATACGCATTTTTTAAATCCTTTACCTCTGCTGCCAGCGTCTCCTCTGACACCTTAGGATTCTCCTCCCTGCTTCCTTCCGGATAAGCTTTTGGTGTAATCGTCCCTGTCGACATTCTCTATCCTCCTAGTATTTTCTTTATTCATTATAAACCAACGCCATCAAAACAAGCTCTTCATCGGAATTGTTCTCAAATCCATGGCTCTGTCCGCATTCAATCAGACAGACATCATCAGGCTCCACCGGAATCCTGTTTTTCTCATGATCGATAAATATGCCGTGGCCGGATATAACATAGTACGGCTCTGTCTCCCCGATATGCTCATGAAAACCAATCGTACTGTGAGGGGCAAGCTTTACCAGGGCATACATCCTGCCATGCCCGTTCAGCTCCTCCGGTTTTAAAATATGATGCAGCTCCACAAGCCCTGAGCCTCCCCGAAGACCTTCTACGGTTTTTATCTCTGCTTTACGAACCATCCTTGTTCTCCTTTCAAATTTCTTATGGGAAGTATAGCACATTTTTCTGCTTCGGGCTATAGAGAACTTCCGGGGTTGCTTTTTCCCTGCATATATGTTATGTTATCTGTACGGCATATGTCTTGTCAGTTATGCCGCCATTGCCGGATGCCCTTCTGGGCAGCCTATTTATCGGAGGAAAACAAAATGAATGAAAACAAAACCAGCGGTTTCCATGAATTCTTAAAGCGCAAGAATATCATATTTTCCGCAAAACGTTATGGCATTGACGCTCTCGGAGCCATGGCACAGGGCTTATTTGCCTCTTTATTAATCGGAACAATTATATCCACACTGGGACAGCAGACAGGCATCCCCTTCCTGGAGACTGCCGGAGGCTATGCAAAGGCCGTATCCGGTCCTGCCATGGCCATTTCCATCGGATATGCCCTTCAGGCCCCTCAGCTTGTATTGTTCTCATTGCTTGCCGTCGGACAGGCCGCCAATGAACTGGGAGCGGCAGGAGGTCCTCTGGCCGTTCTCGTCGTAACCATTTTTGCGGCAGAATGTGGCAAGGCTGTATCAAAGGAGACAAAGGTCGATATCCTCGTCACCCCTCTCGTCACGATTCTGGCAGGAGTAATATTGTCCGTATGGTGGGCACCTTCTATTGGAACTGCAGCCAGCGCAGTCGGACAGTTAATCATGTGGGCAACAGATCTGCAGCCTTTCTTTATGGGAATCTTCGTATCCGTCATCGTTGGTGTGGCACTGACTCTGCCGATCAGCAGCGCCGCTATCTGTGCTGCTTTAAGTCTGACCGGCCTTGCCGGAGGCGCCGCGGTTGCCGGATGCTGCGCACAGATGGTCGGCTTTGCCGTTATGAGCTTTAAGGAAAATAAGTGGGGCGGTCTTGTATCCCAGGGACTTGGAACCAGCATGCTCCAGATGGGAAACATTGTAAAAAATCCGCGTATCTGGATACCGCCCACACTGGCCTCCGCCGTCACCGGTCCTATTGCCACCTGTCTGTTCTCCATGAAAATGAACGGTCCAGCTGTATCCTCCGGCATGGGCACCTGCGGTCTGGTCGGGCAGATCGGAGTATACACCGGCTGGCTTGCGGATATTGCCGCCGGAACAAAGGCCGCTGTTACGGCCATGGACTGGATCGGCCTTATACTTATCTGCTTTGTTCTGCCCGCTGTCTTAAGCACTCTGTTCTGTGAAATTCTGCGGCGGATGGGATGGATCAAGGAGGGTGATTTAACTCTGGAATAATTACATAAAAAACCTCCCATACTACAGTTCATCAGGAACATCATATGGGAGGTTTTTTATTGAAATTGAAAGATTTGTTATTGATTATTGATATGCAGAACGTCTATATGCCGGGACAGCCATGGGAATGCCCTTCTATGCCGGCTGCTTTAAAACAGATCCGAAGGCTTTTGGATTCTCCTCTCTGCAAAAAAGCATATGATGTTATCTTTACCCGGTATATTGCCTCTGAGCATCCGTCCGGATGCTGGAAGCAGTATAATAAAAACAATTCCCATATCAACAGCAACCCTTTTCTGAACCAGATTGTTCCGCAGCTTCAGCCCTATCTTATGAAATGGCCCTTCTATGACAAATCCACCTATTCTGCCTGTTCCATCCCTCAGATTATGGAACAGCTTTCATTGTACCGCCGGGTTTTGATAACCGGAGTGGTTGCCGAGTGCTGCGTCCTGTTCACTGTGGAAGGATTAATTGACGCAGGTGCACAGATTTTCTACCTGAAGGATGCTGTTTCCGGAAAGAGCGGCGCGTCGGAACAGATGGCCTGCCAATTTACAGCCCAGTTTATTCCGGTTCATACAAATGTCCTTACTGTCAGCTCCTATTTGCAGGAACTCTCCTCTATATTCCCAGACGCTTAAATTCCTCTGTCAGCGCCAGCGCCTCCTCCATCGTATTGTTCCATCCGAATCTGCCCAGATCCACCTGCCAGCTTCCCGGCCGGCCTGTCACCTGAACACCCTCCTCCTCCAAAAGCCGCTTCTGAAGATCCGGCATATCAAATGCCGCTGCTCCGCTTAATCCTCCTCTGGCATTTACAATCCTGTGCGCCGGTATATCAGTTCCCGCCAGACCGCGGTTCAGCACGGTTCCAACCTGCCTGGCATTCCGGGGCTTTCCGCATAAAAGGGCAATCTGCCCGTAGGTCGCAGCTTGTCCGCTTGGAATACGGGTGCAGACAAGAGCCATTCTTCTGTAAAAATCCATGATACTTCCTCATTTCTGCCCTCTATTTTACCCGAAAACCGAAAAAATGGGAACTATTTTCTCCAAACAGTTCCCATTAGCTGTAATTCTATCCCTTCTCCATTACTTTCTCATAAGATGCATGTTCTTCCAGAAGCTGTGTCATTCCGGCCATATTGGACAAATCTCCCAGCAAAATCACTCCGCACAGACGGTTGTTGCGAAAATAGTATTTCCGGTACTGACCCTTTCCCATATCCTGGAATTCCACGGTTTTATAGAGCAGATTGGGATTTTTCCCATTGTCTCCCGCAGCAAACAATGCAGTATTCATTCCATGAAAGGTAAGGGCCGGCGCTGTGGGTATATATTCCGTTTCCTCTCCTGCCGCATTGGCTCCTGCCGTTTTCCCCTCTTCCACAGCCTGAGGCCACACCGCGTAATTAATTCCCTGACACTCTGCGCAGTCTCCGCACGCATAGACGCCTGGAAAATTCGTTTCCATTCTGCTGTTGACCAGGACACCTTTTGCGACCTCCAGTCCTATTTTCTGTGCAAGAGCCGTGTTCGCACGGACTCCGGCGGAGACAACAACCATTTCGACAGGAAAAGCTTCCCCGTCCGCCAGCGTCACTCCGGTCACCTGCTCTTTTCCGTCAATAGATACAATATTGGCGCCTGTCCGAATCTCAATTCCGCTCTTTTTTGCAATCTGCTTTAACCATTCTCCGGAACCGGCATCCAGCTGACGCCCCATCAGAACCGGGGCAGCCTCCAGAACCGTCACCGAAAGTCCTGCTTTTTTAAGCTCCCAGGCCGCCTCTAATCCTAACACACCGCCGCCGATCACGACCGCACGCTCTGCCTTCTCCATCAAAGCCTCAATTTTTTCAATATCCGACAGACGGCGGATAACCGCCACCTCCGGAAGTCTGCTGCCGGTAATCGGGGGCACAAAGCACTCGCTTCCAAGCGCATAAATCAGCTTTGTAAAATATACCTTGTTCCCGTCATCCAGCGCCACTTCCCTTTTCTCAAAGTGAACATCCGTTACTTTTCTGCCCAGCATAGGATAAATGTGATTTGCCTCATACCACTCTTTTCCGGAAATGGCAATCTGCTCTGCATCCAGACCTGCCACAATAGATTTTGTCAGCATAGGACGGTTATAGGAAAGATACGGCTCATCAGAAATCATGACCACTGTGCCGGTTTTATCTCTCTCCCTGATCGCCTTCGCCGCGTAGTAGCCCGCCGCGCCGTTTCCAAGAATCACATAATATTCCTTTGTATTGTTCGTAAAGCTGCTCTCCTCCGCCTCCACAGGAACAAAATTTTCTTTTCCCACGCCGCATACCGGACAGATTTCAATGGAAGAGTCAAAAATTTCCCCGCAGACAAGGCATTTTACAAGTTGTCTTGCCCCGCCCTTTTTGGGCCGCTTTGCTTCCTTTTCCTGTACCAGGCATCCAAACTGGAAGCCATATTCATAGGCACTGACCATATCCGCCTCGGAGGGCTTAAACCGCACCTGAAAGCCGTCTGATACTTTCAGCTTAAGCTGCCTCAAACGTTCCGTAATATTCGGAACTCCCTCCCCGCTCCAGCCGTAGCTCCCAAATGCTCCCGCATATTTTCCGCCATGCGTCGCCGGAAACATGGAAAGAGTCAGCTCCCAGATCGGCTTTAATGCCTCCCCTACAATCGTCGGGGTTCCCAGCAGAAATCCATCTGCAAATAAAAGCTCTTCATTTACTTTGGCCGCATCTGCTTCCACCATATCGTATAGACGTACATCCACATCTCCGCTGTCCTGTATTCCCTTTGCAATCTTCTCCGCCAGCATTCCTGTATATCCATAGGCGCTGACATAAGGAATGATAACCGTTTTCTTTTTATTTGGATTCAGAACAGTGGACCATTCCCGGTACTGCTCCATCACACTGCGGATTCGGGCTCCTGTCAGCACCGGTCCGTGCCCGGTGCAGATCATCGTGATGTCCATATGCTCCACCCGATCCAGAGCCTGCAGCATATATGGCTTAAAGGGGCCTATAATATTGTCATAATAATATTTCAGGGATTTTTGATAATCTGCTTCATTGGTAATAAAATCTGAAAGCACCTCCGGCAGGCAGTAATGGGAGCCGAAGGAATCACAGGTCACAAGAATTTGTTCCTCCTCCACAAATGTATACATCGTATCCGGCCAGTGCAGATTAGGAACAACCAGAAAGCGCAGCGTCCTGCTGCCAATCGTCATCTCCTGATTGTCCCTCACCGGAAGACTGACAAAATCCTTATTCACAATCTCCTTTAAAAACCCGATGGCGCATGCTGTCGCCAGTATCTTCATCTGGGGACTGTACTCCAGAAGCTTCTCCACGCTTCCCGCATGATCCGGCTCCGTATGGCTCAGCACCAGATAATCGATATCGGCAACATCAATTACCTCTTTTAATTTTTCCAGGTATTCATCAAAAAATTTTGCCTTTGCAGTTTCAAACAGAATCGTCTTGTCTCCGGCCTTCATCACATAAGAATTATAGGTGGTGCCGAACTCTGTGTACATAATAATGTCAAATACACGGAGCTTGTCATCCATAATTCCGGTCCAGTAGAAACCTTCTCTTAATGGAATTGCTTTCATTCAATACCTCCAGTGTTTTCTTTTCCCTTATTATATACAGCAAATATCAGACAAATACTCTCTGAAAGCTTAAAAAAATACAGTATGCTGGCGCCTATATGCCTCATTGTCCTTCTGACGCAGTTCACCTTCAACCTGCGACAGCTCTTTTTTCAGCTTCTCCACCTTTTTCTCATCCGTTTCAGACTGAATCCGCTGCTCCAGCTGTTCCTTTTTCTTTTTCAGTTTTTGAATCTCTCTGTCCACCTTATCAGTGTTTCCTGTGCAAGATTCTGTCTTTTTGGCCTCCTTCTCTTTCCCGTCAGCCGCTTTCTTTACCTGATCCGACGGCTTCCCGTCAGCCGGGGCCTTGTCAGCATCATTAGACTGAGGTTTAAAATGATCTCCGGGAATGTATTCATCATACACAGGCTTTTCCTGTTTCTGATCCAATCCGGCTGTTCTATCCGCTGCATTATCAGCAGGTTTCTGTTCCTGCATCCGGCGGATTCTCCCTGACAAATACTGAATGTTATTCTGGATACCTTGAATACTCATTTGCTTACCTCCTGCTTCCATTGATTTTTTATTTACTCTTTCATTTTACCCCCTGTTTCCGGTATCTTTGTCAAATTGCTGTGAGATGTCCTGTGAATGTTGTGAAATGAGCAGCAAAACATTCAGACAAAACACATTGTCCTGTATACTGATATCCATAGCCCCATCATATTTTTCTGTGATCCATTTGATATTTGACAGGCCGATATCTTTTTTATATTTCCGGTTGCCGTCAAAACTGTTTTCTATTTCTATCATCAAAAAATCTCCCTGTCTGCAGCTGGAAATATGAATATACTTCTTTATACCCGAGCCCAATCCTGAACAGGCGCAAACTGCATTATCCAATGCGTTTGACAAAATAATGCAAAAATCCGTATCATGAACAGAACACGGAAATGGCACCTTAAGAGAACCGCTGACGGAAATCCCCCTGCTGTCTGCCAGGGCCAGTTTATTTTCCAGCAGAATATCAAGCACAGGATTATTGGTTTGAAAGAAAAAAGAAATATTTTCAGTCATAACATCCAGCTCTCCAATATATGCGCCGGCTTTTTCTGCTTCTCCTTTATCCAGAAGCCCTCTGATAACAAGCAGATGGTTTTTCATATCATGCTGCAGGGATCTCGTTTCTTCATAATGCAGTCTGGCTTCTTCCACATACTGACTCTGAAAATGACGCTCCTGTTCCAGCATAGACAGCTTTGTCCGAAGAGAAAAACTGTCTGTCAGTCTCTGATAGGCATACAGAATACTGAAAATACTGGCAACAGCCAGTATTTGAATTACAAAAACCTGCACATGCTTCCTGTCCAGCGACGGGAAGAAAGAATGTACATTCCCATAAACAGTATATTTAATATATCCGCTTACTATAAAAATCAGCGCAAGGGGAATGAGAATCATAATCACATATTGATTTTGAGCCGTATTTTTTTGTTTCAGATATTTTAAAATCATAAGATAGCAGACCAATGCCAGACACAGGGCGGATAAACTCCCTCCTATCATAAAAATATAACCATAAAATACGGAGGCCCCGGGAAATAAAAGCGGAAATAAAATCTCGGTGACAGAATCCGTAACTCCCCAGCAAAGCTGCATAACTTCTAAGACCAGAACAGCATAGAGAAGCGATATTCTGCCGCTTATCTTTAAAACAAAAACTCCAAACAAAAACAAGACAGATATAAGAAAAGCGATTTTCAGAAAAACAGTGATATATGGAATGCTGATAACAGCGCTGCCTGCGGCTACCAATGGAGCATATTTTATAAATTTCCACGGCTTTCCTGTAAGTACAGTAAAAAAATAACACTCAATCAGACATTCTGATATTACTAATATCATTTGATAAAAAGAATCTATAAATCCGATCATTTTTCATACCTTCGTTTCTTCATATATTGCAGTATGCTATTGGAAAACTCGCCGCTGCGCAGCCGGGAAACAGGAATTTCTTCTCCGCTTGTCAAATAAGCCCGGCCTTTTTTATAGCTTTTCAAATATTGCAGATTTACCAGATAGCTTCTGTGACATTTAAAGAAGCGTTCATCCAGCTTTTTCTCCAGATTTTCAATTTTTTCATAATAATTCAGAACACGGGCATCCTTCAGATGAAGATAAACCTTCCGGTTAATAACCTCACAGTACAGGATTTCTCCAAACAGTACAATATCCAGCTCATCCCCTCTTTGTATTAACAAATGTCCGGCATTCTCACTGCGCACTGCAGAAAACAGCCGGTTCATCGTCCGCATAAAGCTCTCTGTCTGCAGAGGCTTTACCAGATAATCAAATGCCTGCACTTCAAAGGTATCGAACACATACTCTTTAAAGACCGTGACAAATATTAAAAAGCCCTTATATTTACGCCTGCGCAGCTCCTTTGCAGTTTCAAGGCCGTTCAGCCTATCCATTTGGATGTCAAGAAATATAATATCCATTTTTTCATCGCTTTGCAGCAGGACGCTGCCGCTGGAAAAATGAAAAATATCTATGTCCATATTTTTATGTTCAAAAAACGTCGTTATTTTTTCGTCCAGCATTTCTATCATATAGATTTCATCATCGCAAATAGCAATTTTTATCATATTGAATCACTCCGCAATTTTTATTTTACAATATCCCGCCCTTTTTCAGTTAAAATGATGTGAAATGCTTTGAAATTGACGCAGAATGTACGCAAAATTATCTTCTGAAAAAGCCTGCGGCAAGCAGTCCAATTACACATACCGCCGCGCCTGTTGGAATCAGCACAAAATAAACCGCTCCCCTGAAGACGTCAAACAATAAACCATAAACCATTTGTCCGGCCGGCTGGGCGCACATAGTAATCGCAGACGTATATGCCATTACCTTTCCAAGCAGACAGTCCGGTGTATTCTGCTGAATCATGGACACCGCAAAAATGGAAAAAATACTGATTGCAGCCTGCATGCCGCAGAAAGCAGCCACATTCACAGTATATTTGAAAACTGCTCCGGACGGAATAAGAAATACCGCTCCCGCAGGAATCATACAAGTCCCAATCACCATAAGCAACAATGCTAATCTGCCTGATTTGAGCTTTTTTGTGAGAAGGCCTGCAAGCGTACTCCCTAAAATGGCCGATGCCGCCAGTGCACTTTCTGCCGCGCCGTAATATTTCGCATCCAGGCCAAAGATTGTCCGTACCATAAATGGAAGGCCAACCAGCGTAACTCCCATTACAAAGAAACGGGAGAACGCCGCCAGAAGCAGCAGCTTCATAATATCTGTCCGTTCCTTCATGATAAACCTCATGCTGGTAAAGAAATCGTTTTTTACCATGAACAGGAAATTTCCTTTATAACTCTGCCCCTGATATCCTGGTTTTATAAAGCACTCAAACGATGCTGTAATAAAGAAGCAGGCAACACTTGCGTACATTACAGGTTTTAATCCCAATGCCTCATACAGGATTCCGCCCAGCAAGGGCGCAATTAAATAAGAAACCGATGCCACCTGGTTTACAACTGCGTTTCCTCTGATAATGTTATCACCCTCCAGCATCCCGGGAATACAAGACTGTACCGTAGGCGTTTCAAATGCCCCAAAAACAGAAAGCGCCACAAGCAGTACACTGATTACAGTAAGGGCATTATTTCCGGTCAGAAAAACCGCTGTACATAAAACAGCCGTTCCGGTCAGAGTATCCAGCGACACCATAATGTTCCTCCTGTCTGCCCGGTCGGCAAGGATACCGCCAAGCGGTGACAAAAGTATGGTCGGAATTGTTGCAATGGATAAAATACCGGCAAATATTGCTGAGGAACCTGTCGCTTCCAGCACATACATAGACAGCGCCAGCCTTAATATATAGTTGCCAAACAGAGAACTTGCCTGCCCCAGTACAAGAAGTGTAAAATTCTTTGTAAACAGTTTCTGCTCCACAGTCTATTCTCCTCCTTCTGCCGTAAAATTCTTCACTATTTTCTCTGTCCTATCGTACATCTCATCGTCTATAATCGGAAGTCCCATTGCGGAAAGAACTTTTGCAATAAACTGGCACTTATGCAGAATTTCACTGCTGTCAGCCGGAAACACGGACGGCATCAGCCAGAAATTGATAAGCGGAAGCAGCTCAGAAAGCTCTTTTGCATATTCCGTCTGAATAGAGCCGTCACGCCTGCCCTCTTCAATAAGTTCAAACCACAGAGGAGTCAGTATCCGCCGGTTTGCTTTAACTGCCGCCTCCAGAATATGCGGGTCCTTCAGAATAGCAACCGCCTGCATATTGACTGCCTCCCGTTCTTCATCGGCTCTGTCAAACGCAAGCACCTCCCGGATCTTCTGCAGGCCGGTCAGATCAGAACGCCCCTTAACTGCCTTAAAGGGATTATTTTCAAAAAACATCTGATCGCCTAACGCGTGCATAGCTTCTTCCTTGCTCTGAAAAAAACGGTAAAACATTCCCTTTGCTCCCCCTGCCAGTTCCATAATGTCCGTAATGGAGGTTTCCTCATAGCCTTTTGATAAAAATAATTCCCTGGCCGCATTTAAAATTTCTTTTTTCCACTGTTCCGGCTGCTTTTTTACTGGCCTTGCCACTTTTTTGACCTCCTCATAATAGTTATTGACTTTAAGTCAATAACTATTATACAAAAACTACGGCAGCGTGTCAACCGCTTTCAAAGTTACCTTTGGACGCTGCACATAAGTAAGAAAGCAGTGTCATTTCATAGGACGAAATTTTCTGCAATATAAAAAAGACTGAAAAATGCTTCTGCAGCATTTCTCAGTCAATAAGCCTACCGTCCTTCAATAATTGTATCAATCAGCCCGAATTCCAACGCTTCCGCAGCAGACAAATAATAATCTCTCTCTGTAGCTGCCTCCACTTCCTCCACGGTCCTTCCTGTATTCTCTGATAATATCCGATTCAGCCTTTTTTTACTGTGCTGTATATGATCGGATATAATTTTTATATCTGTTGCCTGCCCATGCACGCCATTTCCGTGGATTGCCGGCTGATGAATCATAATCTCTGCATTTGGCAGCGCCATACGTTTCCCCCTTGCCCCTCCCGCAAGCAAAAATGCCCCAAAACTGGCAGCCAGTCCCAGACATATTGTGGAAACATCACATTTAATATACTGCATAGTATCATAAACCGCAAATCCCGCTGATACCGAGCCGCCCGGACTGTTTATATAAAACTGGATATCCTTTTGAGGATCCTGTGCCTCCAGAAAAAGCATCTGTGCAATAATCACACCTGCTGAATGTTCGCTGACCTCTTCGCCCAAAAATATAATCCTGTCTGAAAGAAGCCGGGAATAAATATCATAGCTTCTCTCCCCTCTGCCCGTCTGTTCCACCACATAAGGTACTACACTCATGCCGCAATCCTTCCTCCTGTCAGTCTAAATAAGGATATTACAGATTGCCTTCTCATACTCATATGAATCCTGCTCTGCTTCGGGGTAAATACCCCCATTTTTCTATATTGCTGTGGTGTACAAATATACGCGTAGCGAAAGCTTCTCGTAAATGCCTGCTGGGAGCTGTAGCCCGCTTCAAGGGCAATCTCAACTATAGGCCGCTTCGTTTCTGCAAGTTTTCTGGCTGCCTCATCAAGCCGTCTGCCCTGGATATATTTATATAGTGTTTTACCTGTATTGTCTTTAAATATCCTTGCTATATAAAATTTTGAATAGCTTAGCTCCTTAGCTATCTTTTCTAATGACAGTTCTTTATCTAAATGATCCTCAATGTATAAAAGTATCTTTTCTGTAATTGACATATCCCCCATATGCTGCTCCTTCCTGGTTTTACAGTATGATAACATCCCGCCGTCAGCTTGTCTTAATAAAAATTGCCCTTTTCAGCCGGCATATCCAGAGCAGGCTCTCTGATTCCGGAACACAAAAGGAAAGCAGTCCGGGAGCCGGAAGGAAATACTTTTATAGCTTTGTGGGAGCCAAAGGTTTAAAAAATTATTATCTTCTATTTTTTTGTCACAACCTGCTTTACCGGGGACCAGGAAGAAAAGAGCTTCATACTCTTTCCATTCACCTTTGCAATCTTATAGGTCCGAATCCTTACATAATATTTTTTCTTTCCTTTCAGCTTTTTAATAGTTCTTGTTGTAGTAGAGGCCTTTTTTATATATATACTGGCCGTGGTTCCCTTCTTAAATTTGCTCGTAGTGGAATACTGAATCTGATAGCCGCTGACCTGCTTTGCATTTTTCTTCCATTTTAACGTCATGCTTTTTGATTTCCCTGTCACTTTGGAAACCGTAGTTCTGGCAGGCTTGATGAGAAAGGTTTTTTTCACGGTTCCGCTGTAGTCCCCTTTGAATTTAACCGTCACCGTAGCCTGACCCACGTTCTTATTATTCTTATAGCTAAGTGTATAATACTTTTTGTCAATCCTCTTACCAGTATTATCTATTGCAGTTATAGATGGTTTTTTGGCTTTCCCATCATATGTATATTTGGTCGCGGACAAGGTTACAGATTTAACGGATGCCTGCTTGTTCTCTCCGTCATTTTTATCCTTGTCATCCCCCGGTTTTTCATCGTCCCCGGACGGGGATGGAGTCTGAACCTTTCCGCCTACAATTTTACTTCCGTCAGAGCAGGTAATAATGGCTGATTTCATAGTGTTTTTTACTGAGCCAGCCATCTCAATTTTTTTCCACTGTTCAGGGGTTCCTTTATAATTTACCGTTTTAAGCGCCGGAGTATTGTAAAATGCCTCTGTCGCTATTCTCCCAACGGATGCAGGTATTGTAATACTTGCAAGACTGGTGCAGTCTCGGAACGTCCGCGCATTGATTTCTGTTACACCATCCGGAATAACAATATTTTTCAGACTGGAACATTCACGGAAAGCATCACTGCCAATTTTTTGCACAGAGCCTGGGATTATAATATCCGCAGCACTTTTACATTTAAAAAAAGCCATTGTGCCAATCTCAGTAAGACCCTCTGGCAATGTTATACTTGTGAGATTTTCACAGCCTCCAAAGGTGTCATTTGCTATTTTCGTAATTCTTCTTGGAATAACAATAGATTCGATTTTTGAATCTGAAAAACAGCTTGCTCCTATATTAATGATGGAGTCAGGCAAAGCGACTTCTGTTATAGATTTACCAGAAAAAAGATGCTCTCCCAATGTTGTCACTGTATTAGGGATAGTAATGCCGGTTAAATTAATATAGCAAAACGCAAAATTCTGGTACACTAAATTGTCTATTCCGCCATCAATCCTTGTCACAGGATAACCATCCACATAGGCCGGGATCTCAATGCTTAATGTTGGTACCGTAATATTTTTTCCGTCCAGCCAGTCATAGTGAACTGTGTTATGGGTAAGGGATACACTTTTTTTATCATCGTTTATTTCAAACAGCAGACGAACGTCTTCTGTTCCTGGAACTAAGTACCATCCAAATTGGGGATTTGGATTAATCAAGCTTCCACCATCAATATTAGTACCAATGACTCCCTTAACAGAAAGCCCTTCTGCAGCATATGCCACATTCTCTGCTCCTGGCATCATGGCTGTCAAAGGTATGGCCAGAAATACAGCCAGAAAACCGGCTAACAGCCTGCCTGGTAATCTCTTCTTCATATAATCTTCCCCTCCTGAAATTTATAATTAAAATTTTTCTATATTATACCAAATTCGCATTTGTTTTTCTATTCATTATGGAGAAATTAAGAAGCTTTAGACCATATACACCGTTCTCTTTCGCTCATATTTTACGTCTCAGGTAAAGCTAATGCTGGATTTAAATTTTGTATCCCATGTCTGGCTTCATAGTTCATTCCGTTTATCCGGAACTGGTTCTACCAAAGCGTACAGATTTTCCGCAAGCTGCTTCCATTCAGACTGTTTTAAATGCCTGCCCTGATAACGGATCAGCAGCGCATACGCCGGATTCAGGCAGTAATACAAATGGATAGCTTCTGTATATGAAGCCTTATAACAGACGGCAGGATTCCTGCTGTTTCCAAGCTTTACTGCATCCGGGGCATAGCCCTTCAGATTTTCCATTGTCCAGCCTGCCGTGGAAATAACTGCAAATTCTACGTCTGTACCGCCTGAATCCTTCAACCGCGCCCTGCAAACGGCATATAGCTGCTCCGTCAGCCCTCTTTCCAGAGCAGATTCCAGCATACCTCCTCCTGCTGTCTCTTCTATCATTACACTGGTCAGTCCGTCCGGCGTGTATCCGGCCCGGAAGTGATAGTTCTTTGGCATTTTTATGCTGCACAATGTCTTTTGCTTCCCGTTGTGAAATGTCCCCATTGGAATATCCTCCAGCTCCCCTCCACCCGGATACACGTCAGATGGAGTAATGACCGGTTCCGGATACTTATCCCTCTGAATATTGATTGCCGAAGCCGCTTTGGACAGTGCTTTCCTTTCGTATCCTGCAGCCCACGCCAGCAATGCCATTACCGCTAACCTGCAGAACCATTTTTTTATCATTTATTTTCTCCTATATCGATCCTTTACTCCCAAACCAAGACAACGCATATGATATATTTTATTTTGTTTTTATAACATTCCGGACGAATACTGTATGACTTAAATTTTCATCCGTAGTCTTGGCATTAT
>CAJUEW010000023.1 GCA_910585465.1 uncultured Lachnospiraceae bacterium
TAGAGAGCGAGGATATGGCTCAATCATCTAATTTGATGATTTTGCAACAACCCCTGCTTTTTATTCAAAGGTACAAAGAATATAGCAGAATCGGATATTCCTTTTTTCAGCCCAGTGAAAATATGCTGCAGATACCCGTAAATATCATACAGAATAGCATTCCTGCGGCTGTCGGCAGCAGCGCTGCCAGCCCCGTCCAGCCCCAGCTTCCGGTTTCCCTGCGGATGGTCAGCAAAGTGGTGGAGCAGGGCCAGTGCATCAGAGAGAAAAGCATGGTACTTACGGCGGTCATCCACGTCCATCCATGAGCGGCAAGAAGCGATTTCATTGCTTCCAGGCTGCCTGGCTCCATGACTGTGCCCTGTGCCAGATATGCCATAAAAATAATAGGCATAACAATCTCATTAGCAGGAAAACCAAGTATAAAGGCAATTAAAATTACTCCGTCCAGTCCCATCAGCCGGGCAAAGGGATCCAGGACAGCCGCACAGAGGTTTAAAAGAGTCGTATCCCCGATGAGTGTATTCGCCAGAATCCAGATAAGCAGTCCTGCCGGAGCGGCAACTGCCACAGCTCTTCCCAGAACGAACAAGGTCCGGTCAAAAACGGAACGGATCAGAACCATGATTACCTGCGGCCTGCGGTAAGGGGGAAGCTCCAGTGTGAAGGAGGAGGGAACTCCCTTCAGCAATGTGACAGAGAGCAGCCTCGTGACGGCAAAGGTCATGCCCACACCCAGAAGGATGATCCCGGTCAGCATCAAAGCAGACAGAAGAAAGGCCCTGGAGCCGCCGCTGGTTCCCACAAAGAAGATAGTAAGCAGAGTAATCAGTGTTGGAAATCTTCCGTTGCAGGGCACAAAGCTGTTTGTCAAAATAGCCAGCATACGTTCTCTTGGAGAATCGATGATCCTGCATCCGGTGACACCTACAGCATTACATCCAAAGCCCATACATATGGACAGTGGAAACTTGTTATTTTAAGATTACTTGAATATTCTCATCATTCAGGACAATCTTATCGATAATATGTGACAGGCAGTCTCGTTTTTCTTCCCGCGTTCCGCCAGTTAACAAACATGTGAGCCGATCACAGAATTTTGCCGGTTCCGGGGGACTCACAGACTGATCGGACAACTTCCGGGAGGCGTCCAGCAAAGCATTTTTCTCGGCAGCCAATGCATTTAGTTTTTGTGAAATCCCGGGGATGGGAATATTCTCCAGACGGCAAAGCTCAATGAGTCTGGAGATCTGCCGTTCTATCTCCGCAAGGCGGCGGGAATAATCCTTTGAAGGCTGTATCCTGGCAATGGAAGCGGGTTTTGTTTCTTCAAAATGGAGACGTGTAATGCAGTCTATAACGGCTAGATCCAATTCTCCTATTTTCCATTTTCTGTTTCGGCATTCCGGATCTGTAACATATCTGGAATCCGCTTTCGTCCGGCTGTAACAGGAATAGTTTCCATGCTCCCTGTGATACCTGGCCCCGCATTTTCCGCAGTACACCAGGCCGGACAACAGGGTGGAAGCCCGGAAAGGATGATTATGAGAATCCCTGACCTCCCCTGCGTGGCGGAAAATGTCCTGGACCCTGCAGAAAAGCTCTTCCGAAATAATAGGCTCATGAATCCCTTTATAGGTTTTGTGGTTAAAGGTAATGTATCCTGTGTATAATCTGTTCTTCAGTATATTCCTGACCAAAGTCTCGCTTTTCCATGCTCCGTATTTGGTGGTGTAATGGGCCTGCATATATTTCCAGCAGCTGTGGATGGAACAGCCTTCTGCAAAACGCTCGAATAATTCCCGGATCTGAAGAGCCTCATATTCGTTGATTATCAGTCTCCCATTAATATAATCGTATCCGGTAGGAGCATTTCCGCCCCCGTGAAAAAGGCCGTTCTTGGCCCGGCCGATTTTTCCCATCATAAATCGTTCTGTAATCTGCTCCTTTTCCAGCTGCGCAAACACAGATAAAATTCCTATCATGGCCCGGCCGAAGGGAGTGGATGTATCAAAGTTCTCGCTGATGGAAATGAAGTCAACATGATTGGCAAGAAAATGGTCCTCAATCAAAGTCAGAGTATCTTTCTGGGAGCGTGAAAGCCGATCCAGCTTATAAACAATAACAAGATTAATTTCCCCGGAACGGATATCCCTCAGCAGCTGCTGCAGGGCCGGTCGGTTTGTGCTTCCTCCGGAATAACCGCCGTCTGTATAAAATTCTGCAACTGTAATATCTCTGGCCCTGCAGTAAGCCTGAAGCCTGTCAGTCTGCTCCTCTATACTGTAATTTTCCAACTGATTGTCCGTGGAGACACGGA
Source organism: uncultured Lachnospiraceae bacterium (assembly GCA_910585465.1). Taxonomy (GTDB): domain Bacteria; phylum Bacillota; class Clostridia; order Lachnospirales; family Lachnospiraceae; genus Hominiventricola. The sequence goes on from CAJUEW010000023.1 coordinate 2,321, forward strand.
CATAGCATGCGCCTTTTATCATAACATCATCCTCCTGTTATACAGCATATGCCGGCTGTGCTCATACCATTAGAGAAAAGACAGGTGATAGGGACATCCAATATCTGCATAGCCTGGTTTTATAGGAGGAGTTTCTATGAACATAACAGTTATGACAAGGGACGGAAGTATTTATACGGCTCCGGAGGATGTATATGTGGAACGAAACAAGGAAACAGAATTGTTCTACCGTATGGTAGAGAATTATCCTGTGGCAGAAGAAGAGAACAATAGCAGGGCATCCACATAGGGGAGGTCCTGACCAGATGAGAATCTTAATGCCCTGAGCCGGGCTGTCTGCATCTCTGTAACAGTGAAAAAGGATAAAGGAGAATGAAAAATGAAAAGAAAATGAAAGGATCCGGTTTTATCAGTTCAAATGCTTTAATGCCCTGAATCGGGCTTCGCCTATTATTACAACAGGCTTTGTTGAGAGCATAATATTGGCTGTATTGTTTTAATGCCCTGAGCCGGGCATTTTTTGTCCGCGGATCCTGAAAAATATTATAAAATATAAATTTGTCTATGTATACTATATTAAAAGATACGGAATAAATGCGCAACCCTTTTTTAAATAACAAGCCTGAAAAGTCCATGCACATAGTAAGCGCTTGTTTGCCGCAGGCATGGCAGCACTGAAACGGCCGATCCAGATTATAGGCTATCCGGGGCAGGTATCCGCTGTCCTCCAGAAGTGTGAACAGAGGAAAGAAAATTGCCATGGGCGGAAGCATGACAGACACAACCCATGCCACTACCCGGTAGACACCTAGAACCAATATGCCGTGAAGCCATTCAGGAGCATGACAGGCAGCAAAAATTTCGGTCAGCAAATCCTGTATCCGGAATAAAAAATCTGCCAGAAGCCGGGAAGGGTAGTTGGCCCCGGTAATAGTAAGCCAGAGAAGAAAGGCAAGCAGAATTACCATGATCGGATAGCCGGTAATACGACCGGTCAATATTTTATCCAGCTTCCAGTCCAGAAACTGCCATGACGGCTTTTCCATTGTGACAGTTTTTTTGAAAATGGATTCAGCGGCGGATATAGGGTCAGAAGCTGTCTGACTTCCGGTTTCGGCAGAGCGCGGAATATCCGTCTGTCCGGCAGAAATATGCTGCGCACCGGTTTCATTTGTATTCTGGTAGATTGCATCCAGCAGTACAGACAGGCTTTTTCTGCTGCGTGCAACGGTGCTTACAACCGGAACCCCAAGCTGTTCGGACAAAAGGGGAAGATCGATATGAATTCCTTTTTTCTCCGCCTCATCCATCAGATTAACACATACAATAACCTTGGAGGAAATTTCCATAATCTGAAGAACAAGCTGCAGGTTTCGTTCCAGGCAGGTGGCGTCGCAAATCACGACTACAGCATCCGGATTGCCATGACAGAGAAATTCCCGGGCAATCTCCTCCTCAGCAGAATGGGCAGTCAGGGAGTAGATGCCCGGGATATCAACCAGAGTATATAGCTGATCTTTATAGGAACACTGTCCTCTGGCATTGGCTACTGTCTTGCCAGTCCAGTTTCCGGTATGTTGTTTCATACCGGTCAGACCGTTAAAAATGGTACTTTTCCCTACGTTGGGATTTCCGGCCAGTGCGATGATTCTGGAAGATTCCATGTGGCACCTCCTAATCTGTTTTCAGGATGATTTTCCGGCTGTCCGCTGCCCGGATGGCGATGACTGCTCCCCGGATCAGATAGGCGGACGGATCTCCCATAGGACTTCTTCCAAGACACAGAACCTCCGTGTGTTCTGTCAGACCCAGATCCTGCAGACGTTCTTTCATAGCTTCATTTGTTTTCAGACACCTTACGACAGCCCTCTGGCCGGGCTTTAATTGGCTTAAATTGTAAGAAGAATTCATACTGCCGCCTCTCTTTAAGCGGATATCGCTTTTGGAAACTCTTATAGCATCATATGAGACGCAGAAGATATCTGTCACCGGAAAGCGGAATAAATTTTACTTTTTTACAGAAATGGGATAAAATAGTAGAAAACCCGCGGAATCTGGCAATACTGTTCATGAGGTGATAAATTATGGGCAGACAAAAACCGGAGCATATCGGGATCATTCCCGACGGAAACCGCCGTTGGGCAAAGGAAAGGGGTATGAATAAGCAGGATGGCTATGCTTATGGACTGGTGCCGGGGCTTCAGCTTCTCCGTCTGGCAAGGGAGCGGGGAGTAAAGGAAATCACTTATTATGGATTTACTGTAGATAACTGCAAGCGTCCCCCTGAGCAGTTCCGCGCGTTTCAAAGGGCATGCGTGGAGGCTGTGGATATGCTTACCTGCGAAGGGGCTGAGCTTTTGGTCATCGGCGACAGCAGCTCCAAATGTTTTCCGGGAGAATTAACGCCTTATACAGAGCGGACTTCTGTGCACGGAGGAGGGATCCGTGTAAATTTCCTGGTTAATTATGGGTGGAAATGGGATCTGTCTCACATTAGGCAGGATGGACAGCCGTACTCAAAGGATATTTCCCGAATTGATCTGATTATCCGCTGGGGCGGTATGAGAAGGCTGTCCGGATTTCTGCCCATACAATCTGTGTATTCGGATTTTTATGTGGTGGATCGTCTGTGGCCGGATTATACAGATGAGGATTTCCTGGATGCTCTTACATGGTATGGGAAGCAGGATGTGACGCTGGGCGGGTGATACAGAAAAAGAGGAGAATGGAATGAACGTATTTTTTGATGAGAACTACTGGGGATGCAGAAGAGAGCATACGGATAAAACTCCGGGGACTGAACTGAGGATAGAGAAAGAATTTATATGGGGCGGCAGAAGCTGGAGGATTCCGGCTGTCTATATCTGCAGGGAGGGAATTGTTATGGACTTTTGTGTCCGGATACCGGCTAAGGAGATAGAAGCCTTTTTCCGGAAGTGGAAGCCGGGAACAGAGGGGGCGGATTTGTCAGAAGAGGAGCAGGAGCGTCTGGAACGGGAAAATCCGCTGTCCGGGGAGGTCTTTGTAGAGCAGCTTTGGATGGACGGTGAAAGGGCAGACGGCTGGAGCGGATGCGGTACCTCGTTTGTACCTCCTGAACTGCTGGGAGACGGCGAAGCGAGGGCGGGAGACGACATTGAGGCTCAGATGCTCGAAGCCTACGGATGTGACTGCACAGACGGCTGGATTTTTAAACGAATGTCTTTTGCTTTTCCTCAGGGGGTGCAGATGCCACTCTGCACTCTTAAGCTCATATTAAAAAAAGCTTCGGTGTACGAACCGGGACCGCGTTTTCATACCAGTGTGACGTCTGGAGAAAGGTGTATCGAATTTTTTCATCCGGTGACAAAAAAGCGGCACACACTTACCATACAGAAGCTGGAGCAGTCAATGATACCAGAGGCGGAGCTTTCAGGAAACCCTTTTGAGACAATAAAACTGCTGAAAGCACCCAGACATTTTCTGTCCATGTTTTATACGGTAGAACCAGAGCTGGAGCCGTGCGAATTGCAGATATATGACTGCGTGCAGTCAGACTCTCCGGTGCTGGCAGAGAAGAATGGGACATCTTCCGTCCAGGTAATCGGAGGAGCCGATGGCCCGTCCTCTGCTTTTCTGGCATTTAAACTCCGGGACAGCCGTGGAGACTGGAACAGAGTGTATTCCTCTGTACATTATAAACCGGTGGAGGATGTGGAGTGGGGAATGCGGTTCCGGATAAAAAATGAAGAAAAAAAAGAGCTTAAAATTATGTTGTAGCTGGAAAGCTCCACAAACATCATGAAAGAAGGAAAAGAAATTGGAGTCATATTTGGTATTTAAAGATCTGGCAATTATTATCATTTTTGCAAAATTGTGCGGCATTTTAGCCAGAAAATGCAAAGCCCCGCAGGTAGTGGGAGAAATCCTGGCGGGGCTTTTGATTGGCCCCAGTGTCTTAGGCTGGGTGAATCAATCGGATTTTCTTGCCCAGATGGCAGAAATTGGCGTTATTTTACTGATGTTTTCCGCGGGGCTCGAAACGGATTTAAAAGATTTGGTAAAAACAGGGCCGGTTGCCATTTTAATTGCCTGTTCAGGCGTATTTATTCCGTTAGCCTGCGGGGCATTGCTTTATATGGCATTTTATGGTATTTCGCCATGGGGTTCGGAAGGTTTTTATAAGGCAGTATTTGTCGGCACGATTCTGACGGCTACTTCAGTAAGTATTACGGTAGAGTCACTGAAGGAAATGGGAAAGATAAAGGGGGAGGTTGGTACTACCATTTTGAGTGCGGCGATTATCGACGACGTTATCGGTATTATTGTTCTTACCTTTGTTATCGGCTTTAAGAATCCTGAATCCAGGCCGTCAGCTGTATTGGTGAATACGGTATTATTTTTTATATTTGCGATTGTAGTTGGATTTATCAGCTATAAAATTTTTAAGACGGTGGATACAAGATACCCGCATACGAGGAGGATTCCCATTGCGGGATTGGCGTTCTGCCTTGCTATGGCATACATCGCGGAGAAATATTTCGGCATTGCAGATATCACAGGTGCTTATGTGGCGGGAATTATTCTTTGTTCAATTCGGGATTCCAAATACATAGCGGAAAAAATGGATACTAATTCCTATATTATGTTCGGACCGATTTTCTTTGCGAGTATCGGCCTGAAAACAAATGTGGAGAATATGAGCATGAGCATTCTGGTTTTTTCCATTGCATTCGTACTGGTCGGATTGCTCTCAAAAATCATTGGATGCGGACTGATGGCGCGTCTGTGTAAGTTTAGTCCGATGGATTCCCTGAAAATAGGCGTTGGTATGATGACGCGGGGAGAGGTGGCACTGATTGTGTCGCAGAAGGGGCTTACAGCCGGGCTGCTCACACCCGTTTATTTTACATCCGTCATTTTATTAATTATTGTTTCGTCTGTTGCGACGCCGATTATATTGAAAGTATTGTATTCCAAAGCTGAAGCAGAAAGCGCAGCAGAGTAAGAACATAAGAAGAGCAGAAGAAAAAAAGGAATCTTCCGCAGAAAATCAAATGCTAAAAAGCATCGAAATCTGCGCGGGATTCCTTTTTTTATTGTTTTTGTCACCTTTTTCCGGCGCCGTTTGTTTTATATACATAGGAGAGAAAAAAAGAATATGAGTGTAGAAGAGGTATTTAACCAATACGGGAATATGCTGTATCGGATCGCCTATGTCATGCTCGGCAGCGAGCAGGATGCCGAGGATGCAGTACAGGATACGCTGATTCGGTATATGGAGCGTAAAAAGGAATTTCAGGATGAAACGCATCAGAAAGCATGGCTGATCCGGGTGATTATAAATCTTTGTAAAAACCGGCTGCGTTTTAAACAACGGCATCCCCAGGTGGAATTTCATGAATTAACAAAATATTATCAGAGCAATGAGGATTACCGTCTGATGGAACTGTTGATGAAGCTGCCGGAGGTCTATCGTGAGGTTTTACTTTTGTATTATGTGATGGGGTACAATGTACGGGAGACAGCGAAGTTTTTAAGGCTGACAGAATCTGCCGTGAAGAAGCGGCTGGAGCGGGGAAGGAAGAAACTGAAAGAAGCAATGGAAGGAGGAAGTATTTAAAGATGGAAATTAAACGGCTGAAAGAAGTAGTAGAGCAGATATCAGTATCAGAAGAGGCAAAGCAGAGGATCTTGAGGATAGACAAAAAACGGGAGGAAGCGGCTGCAAAGCGCAGGTGCGTCAGAAGGGGATTGTCTGTTGCCTGCGCGGTCTTTCTGCTTGCTGTGTGCGTGTCTGTGAGCCTTGCAACGAGGAATACTCCCCAATGGGGGATTATTGCTTATGCTCAGGGGGCAGAGTGGGTGCGCCTGAAACCGGGAGAACGGGTGCTGCTGCATAGAATGGAAGCGAATGACACCTATGAACTGGGACTGGAATTGCCGGATAATTATTATTATGAGAAACAGGGAGTTACCCTCGGTCTGGATTATATTTATTCAAAAGGAAAGACCATTTACTGGCATACGGATAACGGGGAGCTCTCAAAAGGTTTTCCGGATGTAATGACTACTTCTATGTATATTACCATTCTGGATGAGAACTGGGAAGAGACGGACAAGATTATTCTGGAAATGACGAAGGAGTATGACAGATGTTATATAGAGTTAAAAGAGGAGGAACAGGAGGATTAAGTCTATGTTTTCAATCTGTACCGCAGTGCGCAGTCTGAAGCGCTGCAGATATAAAAGTATTCTCAGTATGTTTATCTGTGCGCTTGCCACATTTTTAATGAATCTTTATGTGGCCAATATACAGGACAGCGAGAGGATGCTTCAGAAGCTTCCGGAAGCCATGGAGGTGTCAGCAAAAATCAGCAATCTGGACGGAAGTCTGGATCAGGGGCTTAAAATTAAGGAGGAGCTGGTGAATCAGCTTCTGGAATCGGAATATATGAAAGCTCCGGTTATAACGGTTCAGCTTATGACCGGATTCGGTCAGTTTAAAGAAGAGGACTGGGTGGAAAATCTGACAATGTATGCCAGGGGCTCCAATGATATAAGGGGAATAAACGGTCTGAATCCGGAGGACATAAAGCTGGCGGAAGGAACGACTCTGGATTTTCTTATGTCAGATCGTCGGGAATGCATGGTGAGTGAGATGATTCTTGAGGATAAGGGTCTGCAGGTGGGAGATACCGTTACACTGACAATTTATTATTACCGGTTTGGGGATTATCACGAAATATTTATAGAGCCCCTGGATGTGTGCGAGTATTATATTGCAGGTTCCATGAATGTCAGCGGAGATACAGATGATTCTTCCGGCAAGGACATGCTTCTGCCGCTGAAGGCAGTACAGGACAGCTTTGCCCGGGCAGGACTTCCGTTCTATGCGGATTCCTGTCAGTTTGAGGTGGAAAACCCGTTGGAGCTGAATGCGTTTAAGGAGCAGATGCATAATTTTGGCCTGCTTTCGGTATCTCCGTCTTCGGATTTTTATTTTGATGGGAATGCGCTGACTGTGAGGGACGAGACTTTTATTAAGATAGCTGAGAGAATAGAGGAAAGCCTGACGCTGCTTCGGGGATTTTTTCCATGCATTTTGATAATTGTCGTTGCCGTAGGTTACCTGACCGCCCATCTGTTTGTCCAGAGCCGCAGACCGGAGTATGCGCTGATGCGCTCCCTTGGAGTGGGAAAAGGAAGAAGCTTTTATATCTTTTTTCTTGAATATCTGATTCTGGCGCTTTTTGGCTGTGCGTTTGGAAGTCTGTGCGCAGCGCCTCTGGCAGCCGGCGGCTGGAAAACATTTTCAGGTGTGGCTGTATTATTCGCCTGCTGCTATCTTTTGGGAATGTCGGCCGCTCTGCTGGCCATGGGCCGTCTGAGTGTGATGGCAGTACTGACGAAAAATGATTAAGGAGGAAACAGGGATGGAGATTTTAAAGGCGGAGCAGGTAAGCTATTCTTATCGTACTAAATATCAGACGATCCAGGCTGTAAGAGGAGTCACCTGTTCTTTTGAGACCGGAAAGCTGTATGCGATTATCGGGGAATCAGGAAGCGGAAAAAGCACTTTTCTGTCTTTAATGGCAGGGCTGGATCTTCCGACAGAGGGTAAAATTTATGTGGAAGGAGAAGATTTGGCGAAGAAGAACAGGGATTATTACAGACGGGATACGGCATCGGTTGTTTATCAGGCGTTCCATCTGTTTCCTCTTCTGACTGCCAGAGAAAATGTAATGTATCCCATGGAACTCAAGGGGATATCCAGACGGCAGGCAGCAAAGAGGGCGGATGAGCTTTTGAAAGATGTGGGGCTGCCGGAGAAAATACGCAGGCAGTTTCCCCAGATGATGAGCGGAGGAGAGCAGCAGCGTGTATCGATTGCCCGTGCGCTGGCATCCGGAGGAAAAATTCTTCTGGCAGATGAGCCTACGGGAAATCTGGATTCAGCCAATGAGCAGAACATTGTGGAGCTTTTGCGGGAAGCCGCTCATAAGAAGGGATATGCGGTTATTGTGATTACGCACAACCCAAAGGTGGCAGAGCAGGCAGATGCCATATACCGGATGCAGGACGGAAAACTGACGATAGAGAGAGGGTGAGCTTATGACAGTGATCAGAAACAGTATGAGGCAGCTAAGGCGCACACCCCTTCGGGCATGTCTGTTTATCCTTCTGCTGATGTTTGCGTCGCTTCTTGTGTCTCTGGGCGGCAGTCTGAGCCTTCTGACGGACTCCAATATACAGAGGCTTGAGAAGGTGTTTATGACAATCGGGACCGTGGAGCAGACTCCTTCCGCAGTAGTCCGCAGACGGATCTGGGATGCGGAGATTAAAGATTATAAATTTCGGGATCGAAAGGAATACGGGAAAAGCATTCCTCTGTCTGTGCTGAATATAGAGGGTGCAGAGTATCTGTCAGGGCCGGAGCGCAGACCATATTTCTTATCCTACGATCCTTCTTATGAAATAGCGCAGGAGGCGACGGGATTTACCTGTATTACAATCCTGGAGGCGGAACCCTATGAGGACTGTGTACCGTCGGGGCCTGTAAAGATGAAGATAAATCGGATATTATACAGCTACTATCCGATTTACAATATGATTGATTTCTATTTTTGCGATCACAACAATCCGGAACCGGAGATGCTGTATGCGGGGGAATCCTATGTGATGTATCTGATGGGCGGGCTTCCTCATGGATGGCGGCGGGGGGAACTAGAGCACTATGAATGGGTGCCGGCCGGCACAGTTAGTTCCAGTCAGGCAGATTTAACCGGAGAGACCGTTCCCAATACCCTTTCTAACCTGTATTATGAAGAAGTGACGGATGGCTTTTACGAAACAGAGCATGGGAAAGCATGGCTGGAGCTGGTAAAGATCGTGGACTGGCATTATCATTCTGTTCCGGTCACTCCGGTCACTGATTTGAATCTTCTGATGTCCTTTTACAACGGGGATGCCTATGTGATAGAAGGAAGGGAGTTTGAACAGGCGGATTATGAGGAGGGCAGAAAGGTGTGCATGGTCTCCCGGTACTTTGCCAGAAACAATGACCTGAAGATAGGCGGCAGGCTTCCTTTGTCAATGGTTCTTGCCAGCTATCAGAGCTCCTCCGCTGTGGATGTTGACTATATGTTTTCTCCTGATTATGGCCTGCTGAATGCAGAAGGTAAGGCATATGAGCCTTTCGAGGAGGAGGCTTACACAATCATTGGGATCTATGATTGCTCTCCGGGCTCCTCCGAAACAAGTGATTACGCACTGGGAGAAAATGAGGTTCTGATTCCCGCAGGGGCGGTTGAAGGCAGCTATGAACAGAATATTGCGGCATATGGCCCTGTGAAAGCGTCGAATACCTCTTTTCGGATACCAAACGGAACCATTGAAAAATATCAGGAGCTGTGGGAGGAACAGGGGGTGGAGGGACTGGAAATCCAGTTCTATGATAAAGGGTATACGCAGTTAAAGGAAAATATAAACAGTATCCGGCGGATATCCATTGTGCTCCTTCTGGCGGGAATGGTAATGGCTGTCCTGGTGCTGGTTTTCTTCTGTCACCTGTTTATCACAAAACAGGGAAAACGTACTGCCATCGAGCGTTCCATCGGCATGAGCAAAAGGCAGTGCATTGTTTCCCTGCTGACCGGAATTTTACTCCTTGCGGCAGCGGGCAGCCTTGCGGGAAGTGCGGCGGGCTGCCGCTTGACGGGAGAAGTGGTAAGCCGTATGGAGGCAGGGGGGCATTACGATACAAGATACAGTAATGGCATCATGAGTGTGGAAGGGAATCATGAAGAAACGATTGTGCTGGATGCTTCCGCCGACAAAGTGGTTACGGCAGCCTCCGGAGGAGGACTTTTTATTATGGCATTTCTGATTTCTTTTGGAATGACTATAGGGAATCTGAAAAAGGAGCCTCTGAAATTGTTGGAAAGAAGAGAAGAATAGGGTTGGATAAAAATTCCCGCTGCCTTTTATTTTGAGAGGACAGCGGGATTTTTTGATAAAAAATCTCATATGCAATTTTTCTTTCTCTTTCTACGTCTAATACATGTAAAGCGAAGTATTCTATAAAGCATATGCTGCCGGCCGGGCATATGCAAAAGGACACAGAAAGGAGAGAGACCAGGTGGAATTTCTTGTGAAAAAAGCACAGAGAGGTGATGCCGAGGCTTTCATAGCATTGATGGAGGAAAATAAGCAGGGCATGTATAAAGTAGCCAAAGGATTTTTGAGGAATGAGGAGGATGTGGCGGATGTTATGCAGGAGACGGTTCTGGATTGCTATGAGAAGATTGGAACACTGAAGCAGAGTGCGTATTTTAAAACATGGATGATACGGATCTTGATGAATAACTGTAAAGATATGATTCGTAAGAAAAAAGGTGATGTGTCTATAGAGACTATACCTGAGGCTGCAGACGGGACAGTATATGAACAGCCGGAAAATTTTCAGGAAATGATAGAACCTCTCAGGGAGAGGGACAGAAGTATCTTTACCTTGTATTATTTATATGGGCTTAAAGTAAAGGAAATAGCCGCATGTATGCATATGAACGAGAATACGGTGGCTTCCCGCCTGAAACGGGGACGGAAAACCCTTCGGGCGGAGATTCAGTCAGGCGGCAGAAGGGGGTAGCTGTATATGGAAAACAGAATAGAAGAGAAGCTTCCGCAGATAGTAGAGGATAGGCTGCAGGAGGCATATGGTATGATACGAAAGGGCGAAGTGAAGCAGATGAAAAAGAAAAGGTATCTTTATAAATGGGCCGGCACGGCGGCAGTATGCGCTGTGATTATTACCGCCTCGGCGGGAGTTTTGGCGGCAGCGGCTTATTTTCAGAAGGAGGCGCATCAGGAAGCGGATCGGATTACTTATGAATTTCATATTAACTATGATCTGGTTCCCGGGGAATATCAGGTGGAACCAGGATATCTGCCGGAGGGATATCAGGATCAGGGGGGAGGAAAGTATTATGGGGAGGATGGACTTGGAATTACGGTTATGCCGATCTATACAACTACAGAGCTTGATAAGACAGACGGCAAGATTGACATAGCTAATATTGAGCATGTGGAGCATACGACACTAAGCGGTATGGAAGCGGATATTATTACCTTCCAGGAGGCAAAGAAATATCAGACGCCGACCTATATTTTTCTGTTTAATGAGGCAGAGGGCTATGTACTGGAGATCGTAGGACAATATACAGTTGGAACGGAAGAGCTTCTGAAGTTTGCGGACAATCTGACGGTAAAGCGTACCGGGGACGGCGCTTATGAGACAGAAGAGGAACGTCTTAAAAGAGAACAGGAGAAGGCATCGGCCGAGGAGCAGGCACTGAAAGGACAAAAGACCAGGGATGCACTGCAGGAAGCAGGAATTCCGGAGGACAAAATATATAATATCGGAGAAGAGCTGAAAGCCTATGACGAAAGCCTTGGATATACCGTGATGAAGGCAGAATTTCTTGAAGGAATTGCCGGATTTAACCAGAAAGACTTCTTTGATTTTTCCAGATTTGACGGCTGGCTGAATGAGGATGGAACCTTAAAGCCATATACAAGACTCCACTATGATGAGAATATGGAGCTTTTAGGGGAAGAGCGGACAGATCAGGAAGTTCTCCGGGTGGATATGAAGGTACACTGCTACAACAGCAGTATATTTGAAGAAGTGCCTCTGGATTTTAGCTTACAGTATGTGGAGAAGAGAGCAGACGGTTCGTGCACATGGGCGTTGGATGAGTACGCATCTGTGCCGGAGGAAAATTACAGTCTCCAGATAGACAACAGCGCAGTTTATCTGAATGGATCCGTCCACACGGAAGGTGAAGATCGGAAGGCTTACTTTTTCCGGCAGATGAAAGAAGGCGAAGAATTTTTCTATACGCTGCTTTTTGTAGTGGATCAGGATCGGAAGGAGGATTTTTTGCTGCAGCCTGTCAGCGGAAATTACAGCTTAAACCAGATTGAAGACGAAACGGTATCCCAGATACGCGATCAATTAGATGGGTATATCCGGCTGAAATAAGGTCTGATAAGAGAACAGGATATCGTGTATAATATCTCAGGAAATTAATGGAACGGGGGATTCGCAGGCGGATTCCCCATTTGCATGCTAAACATTAGTTAAAATATACAAAAACTCTCCGCTTCATTATAGTTAAATGTTCTAAAAATTTCTTTAAAATAAAATTCCACTTACAAAAATTCAGAAAATTTGATATAATAAACATATATTACAGATAAATATTTAAAAGTATATGGTTTTATAGTAAAAAGCACAAAAGAACTGACACTTATTTTATCAAGGTGTCAGGTTCTTTTTTGTCGAAGGATGTTATTCTGGAAGGAGGAACTGCTATGTTTGAAAAGGGTGAATATATTATGTATGGAAGAAACGGGGTGTGCAGAATCGAAGATATTACACATCTGAATATTGCCGGAATAGACGAAAAGAAACTATACTATGTGCTGGTGCCCCTGAATACAAAGGGGAGCAGGATCTATTTTCCGGTGGAGAAAAAGAATGCAAACGCCAGAAGGCTGATTACGGAACGTGAGGCAAAAACTCTTCTGGATGAAATCTGTGAGATTCCGGAGGTCTGGGTCAGCAGTGAAAAGCTGCGGGAGGAGTGCTACAAACAGGCGCTGAACTCCTGTGACTACCGGCAGTGGGTTGCCGTTATTAAGACCTTGTATTTAAGGAAACAGGAGCGTCTGTCTCAGGGAAAAAAGGTGTCTGCAATGGACGAACGATATCTGAAGCTGGCAGAAGAGGCCCTCTACGGAGAACTGGCATTTGTACTGAACCGGGAGAGGACGGAGATGGAACCGTTCATTGCAGAATACATTGGGAAAATTTAAGATGACAGAGCTCTGACAATCTGCTCAAAGTCCATATAATGGGAAGCCTTGATCAGAATCGAATCGCCGTCCCTTAAAAGTTCGCCGGATTTTGCAAGAAAGCTGTGCAGATCTGCAAAATGCAGGCATCTGGACTGAGGAGCCGATTTTATGGCTGCCCGATGGGTCTCTTCGCTGAGCGTTCCGATGGTGATGACCATATCAATATGGAGTTCCTTGAGATGTTCTCCCACGGAAGCATGCATTTCTTTCTCTTCTGTTCCCAGCTCGCCCATATCGCCCAGAATGGCAATCTTACGGGTTGCGGCAAAATCCAGTACATCCAGCATGGCGCACATGGATACGGGATTTGCATTATAACAGTCATCTAATAATGTATAGTGCTCTGTATGAACGATATTGCTGCGTCCGCCCAGGGGTTTTAGGGCCTCAATTCCTGCTTTGATCTGTTCCGGAGAAAGCTCCAGGGAAAGCCCAACGCAGACGCCTGCCATGGCATTGTAAACCATATGCGTACCAGGAAGAGGAATTGTGACCTCTATACTCTGGCCTTGTGCGTGTATCCGGCACCGGATGCCATTGAGGCCCAGATTTTCAATCTGATCCGCATAAACCTGGCTGGAGGATTCTAACCCGAAGGCTACGGCTCTGTCTTTTAATGTAATCAGTTTGTCGTCATCTCCGTTGATAAAGATCCGGGCATTTTCAGCCGCATAATCAAGCATCTCTGTCTTGGCCTTTAAAATACCGTCCCGGGAACCTAAAAATTCCAGGTGAGCGACTCCTATATTTGTAAAAATACAGTGAGTAGGGCGAGCCATCCTGCTTAAACGGCGCATTTCTCCGAAATGGTTCATACCCATTTCCAGAACCGCCGCTTCATGGCAGGTATCAATCATAAAGAGAGTCAGAGGAAGGCCGATTTCATTATTGTAATTTCCGGGAGTTTTCAGGACGCTGTATTTCTGGCTTAATACAGAGGCAATCATTTCCTTGGTGCTGGTCTTGCCCACGCTTCCGGTGATTCCGATAACCGGGATGTCCAGTGTCCGGCGATAGCATTCAGCTCCGTCCTTCAATGCCTGAAGAGTATTCTCCACAAAAATATACGGCCCGGAGGGGTTGGCAAGCTTCTGCTGGCTGACTGCGCAGAGAGCGCCGCCGGCATAGACATCCGGGATAAACTTATGTCCGTCCACCCGTTCTCCGACAGTTGCTATAAAAAGTGTATCCTTTTCTATTCTGCGGCTGTCAATGGTGACGCTGTGTATTTCTTTTTTCAATAGCCCTGCCGGTCCGTAATAAGTTCCCCCGCAGGCATCTGCAAACTGTTTCAATGTGAAATGTTTCATAAAAAGGAAAGCCTCCTACTCGTACTTTTTCAACGATACCTGTATAATCCATTCGCAGAGCTGCTCATAGGAGCAGCCGACGGCGGCAGCCTCCTGAGGCATCAGACTGGTGGGAGTCATACCGGGGAGGGTGTTGACCTCCAGTGCATAATCCTCGCCGGAGCGCTCATCCAGCATAAAGTCCACGCGTGCATAGCCTTCGATGCCCACAGCCGCGCATGCTTCTTCAGCATGCTTCTGTATACGTGCGGTCAGATTTGACGGCAGCTCTGCCGGACAGGTTTCTATGGTACTGCCGGCCTGATATTTATTTTTATAATCATAAAATCCAGCCAGAGGGGCAATTTCAATGATTGGCAAAGCCTTGCCCTCCACAACAGCGACGGAAAATTCCCTTCCGATAATACAGCGCTCAATCAGCACCTGATTTTCATAGGAAAAGGCCTGCTGAAGCGCTTCTTCCAGACAAAATACATCCTCCACACGGTAGACGCCCACAGAGGAACCGCCGCAGCATGTTTTGACCATGCATGGAAAACCGATGCTTTCCGGAAGCTCGAAGGATTCTCCCTTCTTTACAGTAATACTGGGAGGAGTCGGAATGCCCAGCCCCTTGAACATCTGCTTGGTAATATTTTTGTCCATACTCAGAGCGCTGCTTGTATGCCCGGTTCCGGTATAGCGGATCCCCGTCAGATCAAACAGAGCCTGAATTCTTCCGTCCTCTCCATTGGAACCATGAAGCCCTAAAAATACAATGTCGCACAGACTGCACAGCTCCATAACATTGGGACCCAGAAGGCTTTTACAGCCTGGCCGGAGCGCCTTGACCTGTTCAATGTCCGGAACCTTTTTAGAGACATCCCGGATAGATGCAGACCAGTCAATATCCGCGTCAAACAGATCCTCCAGACGTCCCTCTGCCTCCGGAAGTCCTAAAAACACGTCCAGCAGAATGACCTGATGTCCGTTGGACTTCAATGCATGATAGATACCTCTTCCGCTGCTCAGCGATACGTCCCGTTCTGTACTGATACCGCCTGCAAGTACAACAATTTTCATAGATGCCTCCCAAATATAAGCTTTATAATATCTGATGCTGATTCAGCATCTCCTGAATTTTCTGCTGAGTATAGGAGCCGAGAAATTTTTGTTCCTCCTTTGTCAGCTCTTTTGGCCGAATCGGCGTTCCGTATTCCACGATAACCTTGCAGGGTTTCATCTTCGGCATATGGTTTTCCCAGATTTCCGCAGAGCCGGTAATAGCGATGGGGATAATCGGGCATCCGGTCTTGGAAGCTACCTTCATGCTTCCTTCTTTAAAGGGCTGCATTTTCCCGTCCTTGCTTCTGGTTCCCTCCGGAAAGATGAAGATAGAGATCCCCTTCTTAATATATTCAATACCCGTTAAAATAGTCTGCATACCGGCACGGATATCGGAGCGATCCAGAAACAGGCAATAGAGCCGCTTCATCCAGTCCCTCAGAAGCGGAGCCTTCAGCATTTCCGCTTTGGCCACATATCCGGTCAGTCCGGGACACTGGGCATAGGTCAGCAGAATGTCAAAGTAGCTGTTGTGATTGGAAATATAAAGAACCGCCTGATCCTTTGGTATATTTTCCCTGCCAATGTAAGTGATATCAGCGCCTGTAAGCCATAAAATCAGCTTAAAAGCTGCCTGCACCATGCGCAGGCAGCTAATATCGCGGAAATGCGGGTTCCATTTGCTGATAACCCATTCAATCAGCAGCACCGGAATTCCGAGAATCAGGTAGAGCAGAAGAGTCAGGGTAACAAGAATAAAACGTATCATATGTAGAACCCTCTTTTCAACTTGTTATTAACCAAAGCGGCCGAAAAGCTCAGTCATCTGTTTCAGCCCCCTTGCCATGCCTTCGTCCAGGAGTCCGGCGCGGAAACGGAAGGACCAGTTGCCCATAGGACTTCCCGGTATATTCATGCGGGCATCCGATCCCAGCTTTAAAAGATCCTGAACCGGAAAGATAGCATATTTTGCGATGGTACCAAGACAAATACGGATAAAATCCCAGCTCACGCTGCTGCCGTCCGTATTCATATAACGGCGGATTTTGTCCCGGTTCTTCTCGGAAGTATTGGCATACCATCCGCAGCTTGTATCATTGTCGTGAGTTCCGGTATAGCAGATGCAGTTCCGGGTATCCAGCTGGTGCGGAAGGAAGGTGCTTTCACCATCCCCGTCAAAACCGAACTGCAGCACCTTCATGCCGGGAAACTCAAACATATCCCGAAGGCGTTCCACCTCCGGGGTAATAACGCCCAGATCCTCTGCAAAAATCGGAAGTTCTCCCCCCAGCGCCTGTTTGATGGCAAGAAACAGATCCTCTCCGGGTCCTTTTTTCCATTTGCCGTTCAGAGCTGTTTCTTCTCCATAGGGAACGGCCCAGTAGGCCTCAAATCCGCGGAAGTGGTCAATGCGCACATAGTCTACCTGGTCAAGCTGGTTGCGGATTCGTTCGATCCACCATCGGTATCCATCCTCCTTATGTGCTGCCCAGTCATACAGAGGATTTCCCCAAAGCTGTCCGGTAGCGCTGAAATAATCGGGCGGAACTCCGGCTACCTCCAGAGGATAGCCTTTCGGATCCAGCCGGAACATTTTTTTATTTGCCCATACATCCGCGCTGTCCCAGCACGGGAAGATCGGAATATCCCCGATAATGGCAATCCCCTTTTTGTTGGCATATTCTTTCAGATCATACCACTGACTGAAGAAAAGAAACTGAATAAATTTATAATAGTTTATTTTTTCCTTCAGAACCTCCATCCATTCCTTGCGTTCCAGATTATCCGGATCCAAAAGGCTGTCCTCCCATTCATACCAGGGAAGACCCTCGTGGTAGTCTTTTCCGGCCATAAACAGACAATAATCATCCAGCCAGAATTCGTTGCTGCTGCAGAATGAGTCATATTCTTCCAGCAGATTTTTATCTGCAGTATGGCGGAAATGAGCGTACGCCTGTTTGAAGAGCTTCCCTTTATAGGTCAGAACTGCTCCGTAATCAACCTGATCGGGATTAAAATCCGGAATATCTTTTAGATCTTCTTCTGTCAGCAATTTTTCCTTCTTCAAAAGATCCGGACTTATCAACAGGGGCTGCCCTGCAAATACGGAAAATCCCTGATACGGAGAATCGCCAATCGTTGTGGGACCAAGGGGCAGAACCTGCCACAAATGCTGTCCTGCCGCGGACAGAAAGTCAATAAAATCATAGGCACCCTGCCCCATATCTCCGATTCCGTAAGGAGACGGGAAGGAGGTCGGATGGGCGAGGACTCCGCTGTAACGGTGATTTGTTTTGTCCTCTTCTGCTATTTTAAAATGCATAGGAAAATCCTCCTGATTTATAATCGTAAGCTGCCCGGCCCGGCAGCCTTTACTGCATAAAGCCCAAGGAGCAGCTTTGCAGTGTCTGATATGTTCTATTATAATGGAAAGGCTAGTAGAATACAAGAAAGAACACTGGTCTGAATTGCGTTTTTTCTACATAATATAGAACAAATGAAGAGGAGAAGAAGCGTGCATGAAAAAATGGTGTCTTTTGATACTGATCGTATGCATACTGACTGGATGCGGAGTACAGACACAGGACGAAGAGCGGCTTAGCGATTTGGAATTTACTGTAATGGATCTGGAAAAGGTTCCGGAAGAGCTTAGAAATGTGTTAGAGGAAAAAAAGGCAAATCCTTTTAAGGTAACTTATGAGGATGAAGGATATATGTATATCTGCATTGGATACGGGGAACAGCAGAGCAGCGGATACAGTATTGCCGTGGAGGATCTATATCTGACCAGCAATGCTATCTATGTAAAGACAGAGCTTTTAGGTCCGGGAAACGGGGAGGAGACGGCGAAGGCGACGACCTGTCCATATATTGTACTGAAGCTGGAAAATATGAACAAATCGGTAGTGTTTGAATAAAGAGAGGGGAAGGAATTAGAGTATGGAGCTGGAACGGAAATATGTGACATTGAATAACAAAAAAGGAAAAGCTGTCAGCCAGATAACTCTGGAGGAAGACTTGAATGTGCCGGATCAGAAGCCGGATATTTTTCGGATTATCCACAAGCAGGGAGAATTTCGCCCGGATGAAATCAAGGGCGAAGCCGGAAAGGTGAAGGTCCGCGGGATGTTTCTGTACCGGATTTTGTATATCGGAGAAGGAGGAGACAGGATGCCGGATACCCTGGAGGGAAGTATTCCGGTAGATGAGATTGTATTTTTAAATGAACTGGAGGAAGGAGATCTTCTGGATTTTTACTGGGAGATTGAAGATCTGCATGCTTCTGCCATTCATTCCAGAAAAGCCAATATAAAGAGTGTGCTGGCTCTGACTGCGGAAGCCATGAAGGAACAGCCGGTGCCGCTGGTGAGCAGTTCAGAGGAGGAACAGGAGCTGCATGTGAGGACGTGTCCGGTCCGTCTGCAGCAGGAGGTAATACATAAAAAGGATACACTGCGCATCCGGGAAGAGGTGAACCTGCCTCCTGGACGGCCCAATATCCGCAGACTTATCTGGAAGGAGCTGCGTCTTCAGGGAACAGAGGTGCGGCAGGAAGAAGGAAAGCTTTTGGTAAAAGGGGAACTGGTGGTGTTCTTCCTGTATGAATGCGAGGATGAACCAGGGAGAATCCAGTGGCTGGAGCAGGGAATTCCGTTTTTTCAGGAGGTGGAATGTGATGCATGCCATACGGATTTGACCGGGAAAACAGAAGTCACTCTGCTTAGGGCGGATATAGAATTACAGGCGGATTATGACGGAGAACCCAGAATGGTCCGGATTGACGCTGTATTGGAGCTTCTGCTCCGGTATTTTGAGGAGATGAGCTGTGACGTACTGTGCGATGCTTACAGCCTCATCAAAGAGATTGAGCCGCGCCGGCAGCAATACGTATGGGACTTTGTAAAAAATGTATCCGACTCCAGGGCGAGGGTTAGCGGGCGAATGAAGCTTTCGGAGACAGATCCGGGGGTTATGCAGATATTAACGGCAGGCGCACAGATTCATTTGGATCATGCGGAGCGAAATGAGCGCGGAGTGATGGCGCAGGGAACAATCGAACTGTGGGTACTGTACGCCACCTCCGACGACGCCCAGCCCCTGGCATGTGCAGTTCATTCTTTTCCGTTTGAGCATACGGCGGAGCTTCAGGACGGGGCAGGAGAATGCGAATGGCAGATTTTTCTGTGCATGGATCAGCTTATGGTGACAATGATGGATGCCCAGGAGCTGGAGATGAAGGCAACAATCCAGATGCAGACGCTTTTTTCCGGGCAGGAGGAGCTGACACTGGTGGAGGAATTGTCTGAAGCTCCGTTAAATACGGAACGTATTAAGCAGATGCCCGGAATGGTCATCCATATTGTCCAGCCGGGGGAAACTCTGTGGGATATTTCAAAAAAGCATGCTACAACCTGTGCGGCAGCTATGGAGCTGAATGAATTAAAGGACGAGACGCTGAAAGCAGGGCAGAAGGTACTGATGGTGAAGGAGATTGCAAGATGGGAGCATAGCTGAGCGCTGACAGTTTTCCTGCGATTTTATCGGTTTTGTATAGCTTTCCCTCCGAAGATATGATACAGTGAGCATGGAAGAGAGGAATTTATAAATATGGATAAAATACAATTAAAAGCACTTGCGAAAATTAATCTTGGTCTGGATGTGTTAAGAAGAAGAGAGGACGGCTATCACGAAGTAAAGATGATTATGCAGACCATCGGGTTATATGATGAACTGGAGCTTCGCAGGATGAAGCAGCCGGGAATACAGATAAAGACGAACCTTTATTATCTTCCGGTCAATGAAAATAATCTGGTATATAAAGCGGCGAAGCTTTTGATGGACGAATTCGGAACAGACGGAGGAGTTTCGATTCATCTTAGGAAAAAAATCCCCGTGGCAGCAGGGCTGGCAGGAGGAAGCTCCGATGCGGCGGCTGTGCTCTGGGGGATGAATCAGATGTATGGCCTGGGACTTTCCAGAAGGGATTTGATGGAGAGAGGGGTTGCCCTGGGAGCAGATGTGCCTTACTGTGTGCTCAGAGGAACTGCGCTGGCAGAGGGGATTGGCGAAAGGCTGAGTACATTGCCGTCCATGCCTAAGTGCTATATTCTGATTGCGAAGCCGGGCATCAGCGTATCTACCAGATTTGTGTATGAGAATCTGCATGCCAATGATTTAAGGCCGGAACAGCATCCGGATGTGGACGCTATGCTGGATGGACTGCGGAAAAAAGATCTTGGACTTCTTGCATCCTGTATGGGTAATGTGCTGGAGACAGTGACTGTTCCGGCTTACCCGGTTATTGACAGGCTTAAAAAATGTATGCTGGAAGCCGGCGCGCTGGGAGCCATGATGAGCGGAAGCGGACCTACAGTGTTTGGTATATTTGATACCCAGGCAAAGGCAAGGAAGGCATACCGTATCTTGAGGGCAGGGCAGCTTGCAAAACAGTTATATTTGACAATGCCGTATAATGTAAAGCGGTAGAGAAACAGGGGAAGCCTGTATAACGCGCCGGATGGATGCGGCTGCTTTCAAGAGGAAACGGATTGGATAAATTTCTCTGCATAAGTATAAAAATGGAAATCTGACATATAATAACCGCAGGAATCGGAGGATGAGCATTGCTCATCCTCTTTTGCATGCAGGAGGTATGTTTATGGGAGAAATTTCCCCAATACTTTCACAAAATCTGGACTGGGCAAAGACCAGATTTGAAAAATGTGACGACATTCTGACAAGACAGGTTTATCTGGACAACGGAAAGAAGGAAGGGCTGCTGGTCTATGTGGAAGTGGCAGTCAGCAATCTGATGTTGGAAGAGCATGTAATCGGTCTGTCTGATATACAGCCTTTGAGTACCTACGAGGAGGCACAGGCAGCCATGCTGGCAGGCAATGCCATCCTGTTTCTTCAGGGAGACAGTACGGTATATAAAATATCCAGCAAGGGATATCCGGGACTGGGCGTATCCAAGGCGGAGAGCGAAAAGGTCATGCGGGGTTCAAAAGAGGGATTTACAGAGAGTGAGAAGCTGAATGTGGCTCTGATTCGTAAAAGACTTCGGGACCCCCGGATGAAGGTGCAGGAGCAGACGGTAGGAACCCGGTCTCATACGATGACGGCGCTTGTTTACATGGAGGATTTGATTTATCCGAACCTTTTGGACACGATTCGGGAACGAATGGATGCTTATGAGATTGACGGAATACTGGACAGCGGTATGCTGGAGCAGTTGACAGAAAAGCACTGGCTGTCTCCGTTTCCGCAGTTCCAGACTACAGAACGGCCGGATCGGGCAGCCTCTGCGGTGCTGGAGGGGCGGGTGGTTCTTGTTACGGATCATTCTCCCACAGTGCTGATTTTCCCCTCTGATTACAACAGCTTTTTTCAGACAAGCGATGACTGGTACAGCCGCTTTGAGATCGCATCGTTTGCCCGGATGCTGCGTTTCTTCGCCGCAATTCTGGCTATGAGCTTTCCGGCGATTTACGTGGCCATGACCACCTGGCATACAAGCCTGCTTCCGACCAATCTGATATTATCCATGGCAGAGGCAAGGCAGGGAGTCCCGTTTCCCTCTCTGGGGGAGGTGCTTCTGATGGAAATATCCTTTGAGCTGATTCGGGAAGCGGGTATTCGTCTGCCAGGCCCTATCGGAAATACGATCGGTATCGTGGGCGGCCTGATTATCGGCCAGTCGGCAGTGGCAGCTAATGTGATCAGCCCTATCGTGGTTATTGTGGTGGCGTTTACGGCACTTTGTTCCTTTGCGATTCCCAATGAAGAGTTTGCCTCCGCCTTTCGGCTTTTGAAATACGGCTGTATTTTTATGGGAGCCTGGCTGGGGCTTTACGGGGTGCTGTTTTCCTACCTCTGGGTGCTGATCCATCTGTCTCATCTGAACAGCTTTGGAATTCCTTATCTGATGCCTTATGTGGCGTCGGATATGAACGGATATGAGGACGAGAGAGATTCTCTTTTCCGGTTTCCGTTCCGTATGCTTAGGCAAAGACCTGTTTTTGCCAGGCGGGATGCAAGAATAAAACTCCGAAAGAAGGACTGACATGTTTTCTGGAAATCATCAAATTTCTCCCCGGCAGCTATACCGGAATTACGCAATAGGTCTGATTAGCCTGAGTGCCCTGCTGCCCCCTCTTGTTATGAACCGGGAAAGTATAACCAGTATTGGAATCGCGTTGATTTTTCTGGGTATTTACCTGGCGGCAGGCGCAGTAATTCCCCGCCCTGGGTCCGCATTGGTAAAAAGCGTCTGTTATGCCCATTACTGGCTGCTGGGGACTATGGCAGCCCGTATGACGGGACTTCTGGTTCGGGAATTTCTCCTGACCGATACAGCCATCTGGGTAGTTCTGGGCTGGTTTTATTTGTTTTGCTATTACAATTTATACAAAGGGCTGGAATGCAGAATCCGGGTAAGTGAAATTCTGTTCCCATTTTTCCTGTTCCTTCTTTTATTATTGTCTGTCCTGATGCACGGGGAAGTGGAGGCAGGACGTCTGCGGGAGCTTAGGTTTTCCTTTGGCATTAGTCATCTGCAGACTGGCTATGAATTGTTCTGCTGGCTGGGGGCAGTGCAGAGTCTCTGGCATCTGCATGGGCAGCTTAAGAATGAGGGAGACTGGCGCAGGGCCGTCCGCAACGTCTGGCTGACCGGCGCGGCGGTTACAATCGGATGGAGCCTGTTTACCTACTGCGTCTATGGTAATGCCGGGCACACCGGACTTGTGTTTCCGCTGGCATCTGCCATGACCCTTGCCCATTTCCCGGGAAATGTTATCGGAAGACTGGATGCTCTGTTTATCTTTGCCTGGCTGATAGGCCTGTTTCTTTTGTGCAGCAGTCTGTTTGCGCCTCTGACAGACAAGGAACCAGACAGGCGCAGAAAATATCTTCTGTTTGCCTTATTGGCGGCATCTTATGCTGTTGCCTGCAGCTCGGAATGCATGGAGTGGGGACCGATGCTTCTATATTATGTATTTACGCCCATAGAGATTCTTCTGCTTGTATGGTATGGAATCAGGGGGAACCAAAAGAAAATCGTTACTGCCTGCCTGGCGCTGCTCCCGGTGCTCTTTCTCTCCGGATGCAGCGGACAGGAGCTGGAGCAGCAGAGCCTGGTTACAGCCATCAGTGTGGATGTGGGAGAGGCTGCGGATTTCCGGCTGACCTTCGGGTTTGGAAATACACAGGGGGAAGATGAGGCGGCAGAAGAAGAGGATACAAAGGAGGAAAACGGGAAAATATTTGTAACGGAAGCAGATTCCTTTCAGGAGGCGCAGGAAAAATACCGGGAATATTATCAGAAAAATATGGATTTCAATCATCTGAAAAATTTTTATTTTTCCCGGGAGCTTTTGATGCAGGAGAGCTTTTCAAGGATTTTGGAGGAAATCCAGATTCATGGGGCATATTCCAGAGGAACGCTTGTATATGCCACGGAAAGTGAAGCTTCCGGCGAGGCACGGAAGGAGGAGCAGCCGGAGGAAGGAATACCGGTGCACAGGCTTTTAAATGCATGGTATAACGATGAAAGCTGTAAAATTCCGGCAGTCAGAACGGATGGAAGGTATAAGGGGTCTGTATCCTGGCCATACTCAGAATAAAGACGATGCGAAAAGCATCGGCAGAGGACAAGGAGATGGATTTTATGCACAAAAATTTATTGATATTATTATGCTCTATGATGTTCGGGCTTGGGGTGACAGGCTGTCTGTTTATACCAAGAGCCGTGCATGAGGGACTTTTGGATGATTCAGCGGTCCTGGTTTCAGACAGTATGCAGAAGAAGGAATATGAGGACCGGAATGAGCCGGTCCGGACAGTTGCCTGGTGGAGTGTTATGTACGAAACTCCCAATCCGGAGCGTCTCCCGGTGCAGGTCCGCTTTCAATGGCTGAAGGGACTTGAATAGTTAAAGCAAAACAGCTACAATAAACTTAAAATATATACGAAAGACTGGTATGATTATGACAAAAGAGGTTATGGTTACTATCTCCGGTCTGCAGATGGCGGAGGGAGAAGACGACTCCATTGAACTGATTCATATTGGGGAATACTATAAAAGAAACGGAACTCACTATATTCTTTTTGACGAATTGTTTGAAGGAATGTCCCTTCCGGTAAAAAATGTAATTAAAATTAAGAACCGGTATATGGAAGTACAGAAAAAGGGGCCTGTTAGAGCTGATATGGTTTTTGAGGAAGGAAAGAGCCGGAGCAGCACCTATGTGATTCCATACGGGAGCTTTTTGATAGAAACCTATACAGCCAGTGTAAGGATTCAGGAAGAATCGGACAGGCTGGAGGCAGTGGCTGCATATAAGCTGGATATCAATGGAGCACACAGTGCGGACTGTGATATTCGGGTGATTGTTCAGTCAAAGGAAGCATTTCGGCTGTGAGGATAAAATTAAGGAAACTGTTGTAAAATGGGACTGTAATAAAATTCACTCCTTTTTTGCGGCAGTTTTTTTCAATGTGACAGTTATGTCTGCAGGGAAAAAGGAAGCCGGACTTTCATAGCGAAAAGTGTGGGAGCTTAAAATAAAGAAGATGAAATTATAAAAAAAGTATGATAATATATATAAAAAAGGTATGGTAAGAGGAAAAGTGGATGAAAAATAAATCAAAATTTAAAAAAGTTCAAAAGGAAAGAGCGCAGGCGCCGTCAGAATGGCTTTATCTGAATCCGGAGGAAGTGGGGCTGCGCAGTGTTTACGAGATATTCGGCCGGGAAAAACCTTGGAGAGCAGAGCTGTGGGAGGAGGCCGGAGTTCTGGAGATTGGGATTCCGGAGGCAGGCTCCGTGGATTTGGAACGTATGGATACAGATCTGGGGGATGAAGAAGGCAATGCTTATTTGGAAAAGCATCAGATTAAAACAGTATTTGCAGTTACCATTGTGCCGGAGGATTACGAGAAAGCGTACATGGTAATGATGGAGATTATGAAAAGCAGGGGCGGTTTTTTCTGCGGAGATACGGAGGATTTTCAGCCGGAGGTACGTCTTTCTGAATAGAAATAAAAATAAAATACATATAATAGCGTGAAATTCATACCTAAAAAGTATGAAGTAAGGAGCAGAAGAATGGATATCCGTTCAATTCGTTACTTTCTGGAGGTGGCGCAGGAACTGAATATTACAAGGGCAGCAGAGAACCTTCATATGGCGCAGCCGCCGCTCAGCCGCCAGATACAGTTGCTGGAGCAGGAGCTTGGAGTAAAGCTTTTTGAGAGAGAGAAGCGGCATTTACAGCTTACGGAGGAAGGGCTGATTCTGAAAACCAGAGGAGAACAGATTTTAACTCTGATGGAAAAGACAGAGGCTGAGCTCCGGGGATTCCAGCATGGGGTCAGCGGGACGCTCTATATTGGTTCTGTGGAAGGGAGAGGGCCTTATCTGCTCTCCAAATGGATTGCAGGCTTTCAGAAGAAATATCCGGAGGTACAGTACAATCTCTGGAATGGCAGCAGTGATGATGTGACCATACGGCTGAATAAAGGGTTATGTGATCTGGCTTTGGTTGTGGAGCCCTTTGACAATGAGATGCTTCACGGCATATGGGTCAGCTCGGAGCCATGGGCAGCCATGATTCCGGGAAACTATCCCCTTGCTTCTAAGGAAGGAGACAGGGTGAATCTGAAAGAGCTGGTGGGATATCCCCTTATTATCCCTTCAAGAAAATTCAGAACTCAGGAAATTATAGGCTGGTTCAGCAAGATTGGGCAGGAACCGACTATTCTGTGCGAGCTGAGCCATTATCTGAATGCCTTTGAGCTGGTGAAGCAGGGCATCGGTATTGCGATTTTTCCGGCTTCCACAGGAGCAAATATTCAGAGTGAGGAAGTGATTATGAAGCGGATTGTGAATCCGGAATATGTTGCCAACTATATACTGGTGTGGGCCAGGAAGAGAAAGCTGTCCAGCGCCGCGGAAAAATTTGTGGAGTATATAAGGAACGAATGGAGAGAATGAGATGGAAAAGGACAAAGACAAAAGTAAGGATGAAGGTAAAGAAATAAAAGAAAATAAACTGGGAGTGCTGCCCATACCGCAGTTGATCCGGCAGTTTGCTGTCCCCAGTATTGTGGCTATGCTGGTGGGCGCTCTGTACAATATTGTGGATCAGTTTTTTATAGGAAGAAGTATCGGCGAGCTTGGAAATGCGGCTACCAATGTGGCATTTCCGCTGACTACGTCCTGCACGGCTATCGCCCTTCTGATTGGCATCGGAGGGGCGGCCGCATTCAACCTTTCCATGGGACGTAAGGAGAAAGAGCAGGCGGTTCATTATATGGGGAATGCGGCGTTTCTTTTGTTTGCGCTTGGAGTTGTCCTTTGTATAGTGACGCAGATATTTCTGACACCCATGCTCCGTTTTTTCGGTTCACCGGACAGTGTGCTTGCATATGCGGCAACCTATACAAGGATTACTTCCGCCGGTTTTCCGTTTTTGATCTTTTCAAACGGAGGGGCTCATCTGGTCCGGGCAGACGGTACGCCTAAATATGCCATGATATGTAATCTGACAGGTGCCATTATCAATACGATTCTGGACCCTTTATTTATCTTTGGCTTCCATATGGGGATGGCGGGTGCTGCATGGGCAACGATCATTGGTCAGATTGCGGCTGCAGGTATGATTTTCAGGTATCTGCGTCACTGCAGAACTGTTACTTTGCAGAAAAAGCACCTGATGGTAAAAGCAGAATATTTGACCCGGATCACGTCTCTTGGATTGTCTTCCTTCTTTAACCAGATCGCCATGCTGATCGTACAGATTGTGCTGAATAATTCCCTCACCTATTATGGTTCCCGATCTGTTTACGGGGAATCTGTCCCTCTGGCCTGCGCGGGGATCATCACAAAAGTAAATATGCTGTACTTTTCTATTGTGATCGGACTGGCCCAGGGGCTTCAGCCTATTGCAAGCTTTAATTATGGCGCGAAGCAGTATGACAGGGTAAAATATGCTTACAGGCTGACCGTGCGTTATGCGGTTACTGCATCTTCTCTGGCATTTCTTATGTTTCAGTTTATTCCAAGACAGATTATAGCTGTGTTTGGAGCGGGTTCCCGGGAGTACTACCTGTTTGCGATCCGGTATTTCCGGATTTATCTGTTTGCCACATTTTTGAACGGAGTTCAGCCGGTTACCGCAACCTTTTTTACTGCAATCGGAAAACCTATTAAGGGAGTTTTTCTGTCTCTGACCAGACAAATCTTGTTTTTGCTTCCTCTTATCGTAATTTTTCCGATTTTTATGGGAATTGACGGCATTATGTATGCAGGCCCCATTGCGGATATCGTAGCAGGCCTGGTGGCAATAGGAATGATTATATGGGAAATGCGGCAGATTAGCGAATTGGAGAGGAAAGAACAGTCAGCATAGAGCGGAAGCTGATTTCTGCGGTACCGCCGGGGCAGAACGTAAAGTCACAGGCTTTTTCCGATAAAAGGGGTTGACATATATAGATAAACGATATATTATATAGTCAATCTATATATAGAGAATCTATCTAAGGAGTGAAAATATGGCGATTGACAGAACACTGATATCCGGAAGTATGGCAATGATGATTCTGGGGCTGCTTTCAGAGAAAGATATGTATGGATACGAAATGATTGACACTCTGCGGCAGCGCTCGCAGAACGTATTCGAGCTGAAGGCAGGAACCTTGTATCCGCTGCTTCATAATCTGGAGGAAAAGCATTTTCTCGTATCTTATGAGCAGGAGGTGCTTGGAAAGAAAAGAAAATATTACTCTATTACAAGAGAGGGGAAAAAACATCTGGAGCGGAAAAAGTCGGAGTGGCAGGAATATTCCAGGGCGGTGACCCATGTTCTTGCATTGGAGGTATAGAGATGCGGATGGAGGAATATTTAAGTACTGTGACCGAACAGATCCGCTGCCAGAGAGCAAGAGAACTGGTTGCGTATGAGTTGAAGGATCATATCTTGGATCAGGCAGAGGCATATGAAGCGGAGGGCATATCCGCGGAAGAGGCGATGGATAAGGCTGTCCGGGAAATGGGGGATCCGATAGAAACCGGGGTATCCCTGGACCGGATACACCGGCCCAGGATGGAGAAGGGAATACTGGGACTGATTGGAATTATCAGCATCTTAAGTATTTTTCTCCATGCTGCATTCGGAGCCTACAGCCCGGAGCTGGCAGCAGGGGGGATTGGATATTTAAAAAACCATATAATGTATACTATATATGGATATATTCTGATGCTCATGGTGTACCGGCTGGATTACAGTATACTGAACCGCTGGGCAAAGCCGGCGGCGGCCGGCTTTCTGGCGCTGATATGGATAGGAATTAAGGTTTTTGGGATTTCATACAACGGAGCCATAAGCTATATCCGGTTCGGTCCGTTTTTTCTGTCAGTCCCTATGCTGCTGTATCTGTATGCTCCCCTTTATGCAGGGGTGCTGTATCAATACAGGGGGGAAGGATATAAGGCGTTTTGGAAAATTGTCCTTTGGTCAGTGATTCCTTCCTTTATTGCGCTCAAAATTCCTTCCGTAAGCGTAAATGCCATTTTACTTGCTGTCTTTGCGGTGCTTTTTACCATTGCTGTATGCCAGAACTGGTACCAGGTGAACAAAAAGAAGGTGCTGACAGCGTTCTGGGGCGGAATGTCGGCTCTTCCGGTTCTGCTTTTGGGACTTCTGTATGTGACCGGAAATCTGGCCGGTTATCAGGCAGCAAGGCTTCACGCCTTTCTTACGAAGGATGCGAATATGAATTATCAGGCAAATGTTGCGGCAGGTTTTTTGAGCAGAAGTCCTTTGCTGGGAAGAAATGAGGCAGTTATTACAGAACTGGCACAGCTTCCGGGATTTAACAGCGATTACGTTTTTGTCAGCGTTGTGTCTGTCTATGGAATTTTGGCAGGAGTTCTGCTTGTTGCATTGTTTGCATTTCTTTTGATAAAGATCTTCAGAATTTCCTTCTGTCAGAAAAACCGGCTCGGCATGATTCTGGGATGTGCCTGCGGAACCGTATTTTTAGCTCAGCTGCTTTTATGCCTGCTTGTGAATCTGGGCCTGTTTCCTACCACCTCCACGAGCCTTCCGTTTTTTTCCTGCGGCGGAAGCGGGATAGTGGTAAGCTACATGCTGCTTGGCCTGGTTTTGAGTATATACCGGTATAAAAATATACTGTCTGAGAAACCGGAAACAAAGGCCGCGGAGCCTGTGTCATAACAGTGCGGGAGTTTCGCCATTATGGAGCAAAGGAAGGAGATAAGTTATGCTGAAAATTGTCTGAGGCTTGCGCTGGAGGAAGAGGTAAAAATATCAGAATCTTGTTAGAAAGCCAGTCTGAAAAGAAAGACGGATTTGTATGGTATACTCCGTAAAGCCCCGGCATAGATTGTAAAAAACAGTTTATTCAGGGGTTTTTCGTTGAAGGATTATATTTCAGAAAGAGCCATTAAGATTGCAAATTATATTATACAGAACAATGCGACTGTCCGGCAGACTGCCCAGAGCTTTGGAGTCAGTAAATCAACGGTACATAAGGATGTGGCAGAACGGCTTCTTTATATAAATCCGCATCTGGCCGCAGAGGCCAGGAAGGTGCTGGATGTAAATAAATCTGAGCGGCATATCCGGGGCGGACTTGCCACACGGGAAAAATATCTGCACCAGAATGAAGAAAAAATCTGCAGGTCTCATTAAGGGACCTGTATTTTATTTAGAAGGTGTTTTATACGGATAACAAAATCAGTATTATAAAAAGGCAGGAGCAAAGGATTATTTCTAAAATTATATGATTTCCTGCCTATATTTAATATACTCCAAAAATCTTTTCACTGCCAAAGAGCTGTTTTTCTTACTCCGTAAAGCAAGCCCGATATTGCGGAAAGCCGGGACATCTAATTCCTTTGTTATAATCTTGTAAGGCACACGGCGTAAAATAAGCCGGGGCAGTATGCTGATACCCAAACCACTTTCCACCATAGACATAATGGCGTAATCATCCCATGTTGTAAAATGTATTTTAGGGGAAATACTGCACCTTTCAAAAAGCTCTGATATCTCGGCCTTGGCCCCCTTTTCCAATAGCATAAAAGGATAATTGTCCAGGGCTTTGACGGGAAAAGTCTCACAGTCCGCAAGGGCATGATTTTCCGGCAGTACAACAAGCAGCCTGTCCTGTTCCAAAAAGTATGTTTCTAAATCGGGGTGTGCAGGCAGCCGCAGAAAACCACAGTCAACACGTCCCTCTAATATCCAGCTTTCTATTTCCGTATAGTCCCCCAATAACAGCTCATAGTCTATGTTCGGGTAATCACTTTGAAATCTTTTTATGATATTTGGAAGCCAGTGGGCAGCTACACTTGAAAATGTCCCTATTCTGATAATGCCCGATTGCAGACCGTTTATTTCATCAACTTGTGTCTGCAACTTTTCGTATTCCTCGCAGACACCTTTTACATAAGGCAGCAATGCCAGGCCGTCTGATGTTAAACGCACCCCGGCCCGGCTGCGCTCAAGAAGCGATATTTTCCATTCTTTTTCCAGATCGTTAATCATGCGGCTGATGCCCGATTGGGAATAATTCAGCCTTTCAGCGGCTTTTGTAAAGCTTCCATACTCAACCGTCTTAATAAAGGCTAAGTATTTCTGAATATTCATATCCATAGTTGTATTCCATTTTATTTGATTTTATCATGATAAGTATGATAAATATTTGATTTTGTAATTCTGAATTTTATGATACTCTATGTATTGGAAGATTTCAAGACCTTCAAATAAATTCACCAAAAGAAAGGAACTATGCCTCATGTTTTATGTAAGCGATATTTATAACACCCCGCCAGAGGAATATGAAACCCCTCTTCAGAAGCAGACCTACCAGATACTTGAAAAGCTGCGGATTCCCTTTGAACGTGTGAAAACGGACGAAGCTATCGGTATGGAGGACTGTATCGCAATTAACAGAAAACTGGATATGGAAATGGTTAAAACACTGTTTTTATGTAACAGACAGAAGACCGCCTTTTACCTGTTTATTACCACAGGAGGCAAGCCGTTCTGTTCCAGAGCTTTCAGCAATGCATTAGGTGTTTCCCGTGTTTCCTTCGCACCTGAAAAGCTTATGGAAACTATGTTAGGCACTAAGATTGGAGCCGCAACTATTTTCAGCGCCATACTGGATAAACAAAATGAAGTTCAGATTGTCTTAGACAAAGAGGTTGTTAATTCTGAATGGTACGGATGCAGTGACGGGATAACTACAAGCTACATGAAAATTAAAACGGAATATATCACAGACACATTTTTGAAGTCTGTAAAACATATTCCGGCTATTATCGAGGTATGATTATGGGACTTTATTATAACAGGATTGTCATTAAAGTAGGCACTTCCACACTCACAAATGAAATCGGACAGAATAATCTGAAAGCCTTCGACGGTATTGCCCGTGTATTATCAGATATTCAGAATATGGGATATGAAGTGATCCTTGTGTCGTCCGGAGCAATCGCGGTAGGCAGAAACAAGCTTCAGGCAAAGTCAGGACCTGCAAGTATGCGCATAAAGCAGGCTGCCGCTGCCGTGGGACAATGCAGTATTATGTATCTGTATGATAAGTTTTTCAGCGACTATGATAAGACGGTGGCACAGATTCTGTTAAATGCAGAGGATATGGAAAACGAGGAGAAAAAGGAAAATCTAATCAACACATTTAATACGCTGTTAGAAATGGGTATTATCCCAATCGTCAATGAAAACGACTCCGTAAGCTATACGGAAATACAATCCGAAGATAAGCTTTTCGGGGACAACGACACATTATCGGCTGTTGTCTCGGTACTTTGCAGGGCAAAAAGTCTTGTGATCTTTTCAGACATTGACGGCTTTTATGACAGCGATCCGCGCCTGTACCCGGACGCAAAGCTGATTGACAGTATATCTGTCATTGATGAAAAGGTTTTATCGCTGGCAGGAGGCGCGGGTTCCCGCCGTGGAACCGGCGGCATGAAAACAAAATTGCAGGCAGCAAAGCTGGCTGCCTCACAAGGGATTGACACTATCATCACAAATGGTAAAAATCCTTCTGCCCTATATAAAATAATCAAAGGGGAAAAAGTGGGGACAATATTTATTGGCAAAAATAAGGAATAGACTATACACAAAGAACGGGGTGGAGCATAGAGGTATTGTATAGTCTATAGAATATTATAATGGCACATGGAAAATGAAAGTCTTTTTACATGGCAAGTCCGCATTCAAAGGCAAGAACCATATATTTTTCCGCATTGGTAAGACCATAAGACATTAAATCTCGGATTTCCCATGTTTCGGAACTGAGGTTATCGGCTCCATACAAAAACTGGATAAAAGGAATGCGTCTGTATTTTGAAACTGCCAACATAGAAGCACATTCCATTTCTACGGAGAGACAACCTTCCTGCCGGCGTTCCTCAATGGCGGAGAGGGTTTCCCTGTAAATGGCGTCCGAAGTCCATGTCTTGCCTTTTACATAGGAGTAGCCGCAGTCTGTTAAAACATTTTCTAATACCTGAATAGAATGTGCGTCTGCCTCCATCTCCGGAGAGGGTGCTATATAATGATAGCTTGTACCTTCATCACGAACAGCGGAAACCGGGATAATAATATTGTTTTTTACCTTATCATCATCTAATACTCCGCAAGAGCCGAACAAAACAAACTTTTTAGCTCCCATGGCAATAATCTCTTCAAAGCACGCGACACAAGCAGGTGCGCCTACCATAGAACGATAAAAAGCAATGGCTGTATTTTTGTAATTGATTTTGTAAACAGGTAATGTACCGTTTGCAGAGCAGAGTTCTGCTATTTTTTCTACATTATCCAGAGAAGAAAATTTTTGAATGATGTTATCAGAAAATGTGGAAATACAAATTTCCGGGAAATTTTCTATTCTTTTTGTTGTGTCAGCCGGGCTGAACAAGGCTGGTTCTGAAATTTTTGTCCGTTGAAATATTGTATACAATTTATGCACATATCATTCAGTTATCGAAGCTGGTAACTGGATTTTTCCTTTCTCCCATATTTAACCGTGTATTTGACTCCGCCTTTGATATATTTGGAAAAGGCACAGTAGCGCTGTCTCTGTTTATAAAGAATTTTATCACATTTATTTTTTAAAGTCACTAACTCTTTTAGGAGACAGCTTTATATAAACTGTAAATGTTTTCATGGTTATTGCCCTTTTCCTGCCGCCGCCTTCCGCTTTTATACTTCCATAGTAAAAAAATACAGTATCAAGCCATGTGAAACCAGTTATCCGCCATATCCTTCATTGACTGATAAAGGAGATATCCGTCAGTGCAAAAACGGAGCATTGCAACGATTCATTGCGTCAGTTCCTGTAAGGGCTGGTAGATATAAAATGACTTGTCTGCTATAATTTTCTTAAAACTGAACTGCAGGAGGAAAACAGAGATGACACTTGGAGAGAAAATACAAAAGTTAAGGAAACAGAGGGGACTTTCCCAGGAAGCACTTGCCGAAAAAGTAACTGTCACAAGACAGACTATTTCAAAATGGGAATTAAATCAATCTGTGCCGGATTTGGACTTTATTGTCCAACTCAGTGATATATTCAATGTATCCTCTGATTATCTTATCAAAAATGAATTGACGGAGCCGGATGAATTGCCATACAGAAAGCGGAGTTGCCATTTATCCGAGAAAAACAAGCGTATTATTTTGATAATTATTTCTATAGCAGCGTTAACTGCGATTTATGTATGTTTAATTTGTGATTATTTTACTGCAAAACGACTTTCATGGTCATTGGTTGCCATTGTGTCAATTATTGCAGTATGGATTGTACTTCTTCCAGGTCTGACAGCCCAAAATAAGGTTGTTTTTAAAACAATGATCATAATCAGTATTATTCCAGTCCCATTGCTGGCGGTTCTATCCGTATTTGCGAAGGAACCTGTTATCCTCACCCTGGGCAGTTGTATCACGCTGATTTCAGTTATTGCGCTTTGGGCAATATATGGAATATTCTGCAGGTATAAGAAGAATTTGTACCGAGTATTTGGATTTGCCCTGCTGGTCCTGATTCCTGTTCCGATTGCAATTACCCATACCTCAGCCTGTTTCCTGCCGCAAACTCATTTGGATTTTTCATCTGCTATATTTAACAGCGGAATTACAGCTGTACTCTCTCTGGTGTGTTTCGGGTCAGACTATTTATTTTGTCACAGGAAAGGAGATATAGTGAATAAAAAATGAAAACTATTTTATTACATGGATTGGGGCAGACCGCACAGGACTGGAAAGAAGTAATAAAGCAAACCTCATCTTCCAATATAGATTGTCCTGAAATTTTTTCAGCACTAGAAGGTGACATAACTTATACACGGGTCTTTGACAGATTGGAGCAGCAGTATTCTGATACAACAGAACCGCTTCGCATTTGCGGACTTTCGTTGGGAGCACTACTGGCACTCGACTTTGCCATCCGCCATGGGAACAAGGTTGCTTCCCTTATTTTAGTTGCCCCCCAATATAAAGTTCCAGGTTTATTGATAGATTTTCAGAATTTTATATTTCGCTGCATGCCAAATAAGACCTTTGATGGTATAGGTATATCAAAAAGAAATATGATTGGGCTAACACGTTCTATGCGGTCACTTGATTTTACATCTCAGTTAGGCGAGATAGTTTGTCCGGTAATTATTGTATGTGGAGATAAGGACAATGCAAATCTAAAAGCATCAAAAAAATTAAAAGAGCTTCTGCCACAGGCAAAACTGCGTATTATACCCGGAACGGGACATGAGGTTAATAAAACCGTCCCACAAGCCATTGCAGATATTCTAAACAAATATTAAGGCGGGTAAGGTTAATTTCCTTTCCGTCTTGAAGTATCCTGTGTTGGTTCTGCTTTATTTCCAGTCCCGGTAAAGTCCAATTCGGGGACATACATATTAGAACGTAAAATAACCTTGCGTTCAGAATTCGGGTCAGAGGGATAAAATGGCGGCGTTTTGTCTTTGCGTTCAGCCCTGCAATCAATATCATAATCTGAAACTGTTCCGGGAAGCAGACAATAAACTTTGCCGGATACGCTGTGTGCGTTTAGGCTTTTCCCAATCCATGCGCCCTGGATACGGATTTGCCCGCTGCTTGATTTCAGAAGGATATTCTGAGAATGTATTTCGTTTACGTTAATCCTGCTAACGCCTGTTTCCACACAAATGTCAAGTTTGCAGCTGTCCGGGGGGATTTCTATTTCTAACAGGTTATCTTTCATCAGCTCCATCATACGGAAAAATTCATAAAATGTTACCGCCATTTGTTCTTTCATATAGATACCCGAATCTTTTTTTGCAATATTCATTTTCCGGAAACGGTTATTGTGGTAACGGATAATAATTTCTTTCTCTTCTCCCTGTGAGATACAGACATTGTAATTTTTGCAGGTAATGTGCAGGCTGCCTATATTGTGAACAGGATATTTAAGGTATTTTGTTTCTTCTAAAAAATCTTTCATAAAAATGAAACCTCCCCTTTTTCTGCCGGAATAAGGTTAAACCGCCCAAACAATGGGATAATGAACGGGAAATAGCTGTGCGTTCCATGAAAGAAGCCGCATAGACTGTTGACAGGGACATATAAAAATGTCGGGAGCATTACCCGGTGGAATATAAGAAGCCGTATCAGTTTGCCAGTCCAGTTCTCCACCTTATTAACTTTGAAATAAGACAGTCAGTACCTGTTAAAGTAAAATCCACAATCCACAGTTGGCATGGATTTTGTTTTTGCTGTCTTCTGTGGATAATAACGGAAGCCAGAACAAAAATTGCTGCGGGAAAAGCCGTTCCATAAAATCAGCTTGACCGAAGTATGCAAATGTATGGAGATTAACAGGACAACCTTTTATAAATATTATAAGGACATATACGACTGGAAAGAACAACTGGAGCAGGAATGTTTACACCGTACAGAGGACATCTTAGCAAATTGCGGGTTAGATGATATGCGGGAGATTTTGACACAGCAATTTAAGGATATGAGAGAAAATGTGGAACTATATGGTCTGATTTCATCCCCTAATTTTGAGAGTAATGTTTTGGAGCTGTCAATCTCTATGATTTTGGATAAAGCCGATACGGAAACAAAGAAATATCTCTCTTTAGATATGGAGAAAGATTATAAAAGAAAGTGGGATTGCTATTTTGTGATTTACGGCTGTCTTGGGGTCATTGAATGTTGGATAAAAGAAGGAATAAAGGAAACGCCGGAAGAGCTTGCAGACTATTACATGAACAGTCTGCGCCAATCTTTAATTCGGTAAAATGAAAGGTTAATGACTGTTATTTATTTTTGATAAACGCAAAGTCGTTATTTTTCCTTAATGACTGTTTAGACATGGTGCTAGCACCGTGTAAGTCAATGCAAATAGGGGAAAATGACAATGTGGCAGTTTGCAGTAATAAGCAGATTGCTATATTTTTATGGAAAAACGCACGTTTATATGGTAATATATAGAAGTATAGATAAAAACACAACGCAAGGTAATCTTGCAGAACTGGTAGGTAGTCCAGTCGCACTGATTTGGTGTAAGTAGCCCTCCCTCCTTAAGGTATTAAGAAGGAATTATCATGGACAAAGTTTCGGGAAAGCTGACAGTATTTTTTGAGGACCCCTTTTGGGTGGGAATGTTTGAGCGTGTATCGGATGGAAGGCTGTCTGTATGTAAGGTTACGTTCGGTGCAGAACCCAAAGACTATGAAATATATGATTTCGTTCTGAAAAATTACTATCGACTACGATTTAGTCCGGCTGTAGCAACTGATGTAAAAGAAGCTGGTCGCAATCCTAAACGGATACAGCGTGAAGTTAGGAAACAGATACAGAATACTGGGATAGGTACAAAATCGCAACAGGCTTTGAAATTGCAGCAGGAGCAGATGAAAACTGAACGCAAGGTTGTGAGCAGGGAACAACGAGAAATGGGGAAACAATGGCAGTTTGAACTGAAACAGCGGAAGAGGAAAGAAAAACATAGAGGGAGATAATCCTTTATGCCGTAATGTAATTGATGGAATTAGCAAATGTGGGATTATAGGAGAGAGGAATATGGAAAAAGTAAAAGTTCATGAGTTGGCTAAACAGTATGGTTTAACCAATATGCAAATGATGGATTTTTTGGCAAATAATGATATTGAAGTTCAAAATCCTGAATCATTAGTAGATATATCTTTTGTCGGAGATATAATAAAAAAATTGGAAACAAAAAAGAATTTAGGAGAGCATAGGAATAAAACTTCATTAAAAAGTATACAGATAGAAGGTTTATTTGGAAAGTATAATTATAAAATAGAATTTAAAAATGATATTTTTATATGGGTTTCGGAGAATGGGGTAGGAAAGACAACGATATTAAATATTATTGTTGCACTTTTAAATGCAGATAGGAAAACTCTTGCAGAGACATACTTTAAAAAAGTTGTGATTACAATAGATAAAAAACCATATGTTATTGATAAAACAAATGTAAAGAATAATTATCCAGAACCTAGGCAGGTTGAAAGACTTTTAGTTGAACTTAGAGCGTATATACCAGCTCGGTATTTTGTGCAGATTAGAGATGAATATAGGAGATATGGGAAAATTGATTTCGAGGAATTGGATTACTTAATTCGTAAATTTGTAGATAGAGACGAAGTGAGTTACCACTATCGAAGGAGACTAATATATAGATTAAGAGAATTGCAGGAAATACAGTTTGATGATATTTCAGATGTATTATATGAAATAAAGAGTAGATTAATGGAGGAGATATTATTTTATCCGACTTATAGACGTATAGAAATTTCATTAGACAAAGTGTTTATTAATTCTACATCTCATAGCAATGGAGAATTGATTAAATATATTGGTTTTGGTATGGAGGATGTTAAAAGAAGAATAAGTAATTTATTGGATAAAATGAGTAAGGATGCCAATAATTCTTATATTGAGATGAATGGTGCAATTATTAGCGATTTGCTTAAGAATTCGAGTATAGCAGAATTAGCAAAGAATATACCTCAAATTAACCGCCATAAAGTGGAAGTAGTTATAAAAAGAATAGGAGAGGAGCGAATTGAAAATATAGATAAGTTGAAAGAGTTTGTGAATGGAAAAATGGATACTCCCAATGAAGACTTTTTAATATTTTATTTAGATAAACTGGCAAAAATATATGATAGTCAAAAAGCAATAGATGATAAATTGTCAAATTTTGCAAAGGTTTGTACTAAATATTTGTCAGGGAAAAAAGTGATATATGATGAGGCTATGTTGTCTTTAGATATATTTGATATTGATGAACAGAAAATTGATTTTGATGATTTATCTTCTGGTGAAAAGCAGATTGTATCTATTTTTTCAAAAGTGTATTTAGATGTTACTACTTCAAGTATTTTTGTGATTGACGAGCCTGAGATTTCTTTGTCTATTGAATGGCAAAAAGAATTTTTAGTAGATGTATATAACTCAGGTAAAGTTGCATTGCTTATTGCAACAACACATTCACCTTTTATATTTAAAAATGAGTTTAGGGAATTCACAACGGAAATTGATATGTACAAAGAGGAGAAAGAAGTAGATGGAATTGTTAAAACAAATGGAGGAAGAATGTGATTGCGTTGAAGTTATATTTCAAGATTACATTCAGTCAAGAAGCACAAAGGAAATTTTTTTGTTTTTTGAGGGGAAAGATGATTATAAATATTACTGGTGTAGGTTATCTTTATATATTGGGGAAAAGCCATATAAGAAATATGATTGTAATGGCAAAAGAAATGTGCTAATTATTTATGATATGATAAAAAGAAAAACTCAACAAAGGGAACGAGAAAAAATTCTCTATTTTGTTGATAAGGATTTTGATAAGCAAAATATTGCACCAGGGGATATATATATGCTTCCTACATATGCTATTGAAAATTTATATATTTCTGATAAAGCTATTGAGAATATGATTATTGGAGAGTTTGGATTTTCGGGTGAAATGGATATGGAGGATAAAAATGATTTAAGTATTGCGGTAAAATATCTTGTTACCCAAAGAGACGAAATTATTGAATCAATGATATATGCTAACGCTTGGTATTCTTTGCAAAAAAATAAAGTAAATAAACCGCCTTATCCTAAACTTTCTGCAATTAAAGAATATGATACAATAAAAAATATTAATGATAAAGCAATATTGCAAAGCTTGGTTCCTAATTCTATACCTGTTTCAGATGAGGAAATGGAAAAAGAGATTAATTATTTAAGAGAAAAGCCTTATGAAAGACTAAGAGGTAAATATTTTGAACAAATAATGCCGCATTATATTATGAAAGTGTTTGAAGATTCAAACAAAAAGGCGAATAGAAAAATGTTTTCCAAAAGAAGAAAAGTAAATCTTAACATTGGTGTAGATAATATGGTTTCGGTTTTATCAAATTATGCGGATGTTCCAAATGATCTACTCTCTTATATTAATAAAAGATTTCAAGTGGATGCAGGTGTTTGAAAATAATGTTTAGTTCATAAAAAATCTAAATGTCTAAAGGGACAAACTTTGATACAAAATAAGCCTTCCGATTTGGAGGGCTATTTTTCCGCAAGTCTTGAAAAAGCTTTATTCTGCGGGCTCTTCTTATGGTTCTTCTTTTCCAGATATTTGTCTTGGAGCTCCGCATTACCATGAAAAGGATGTTGCTTGAAGCGATGACGATATGCCATACTGGCAGATGCACACCCCTTGGCAGACTATACGTGCAGAAAGCAATAACCGCAATAAAGTATCATTTGAGATTTGAAGAATGAGAACTTTTTAGCGGTTATTTTTGCTTATGCCATTGCCAGTAGAAGAGGCGTGAATACCGATCCAAAACCCCGCCGGGGCTGGGCCGGGATTTTTTCTTATGCTGCGGTGAGGCCCTGGGCTGCAAGTGCTTCTGTCAATTCTGTGTTTTTCTCGCCGCTGAGTTTGTCGTTCCGGTCAATGGTGTAGCGTAAGTTCTTTCCGGCGGGGCCGGTTACATTATAGCTGATTTCCATGGTGCCGGATTCTTCGGCGGCTTCACTATCCTCGTTCGGGCTGCTGGTGGGGATATCTGTAACAAGCTAAAGTCCTTCTGCTCAAAATTATTTTTTAATTCTGTGTGACACAGCTTACACAGTTTTTTGTGAAAGCAAGCATTATGAGCAAAGAGATGCAGGGTTTTGGAGAAATGTTCAATATATAATTGTAATTATTGACATTACAACAAAAAAGAGATAAAATCTTTAGAGGAAAGAGAGGTGTTTTTGATGCAGATTTCGAGCAGATTTACCTTGGCAGTTCATATATTTGCCTGCATAGATGTGTTTAAGGATGATTATAAGGTAACAAGTGATTTTCTGGCTGGCAGTACGAATGTGAACCCGGTAATAGTCCGCAAGATACTGGGGCAATTAAAGGCGGCGGGGCTTGTGGAGGTGGCCAGGGGCTCCGGCGGGGCTTCTATTCCCAAACCTTTAAAGGAGATAACTTTCCTTGATATCTACAATGCGGTTGAATGTATTGAGAATGGAGAGCTGTTTCACTTTCATGAAAATCCAAATACAAACTGTCCGGTGGGAAAGAATATCCATATGGTTTTGGACAATAGGCTGATGCGGGTGCAAAAG
This sequence comes from uncultured Lachnospiraceae bacterium, assembly GCA_910585465.1. GTDB lineage: Bacteria > Bacillota > Clostridia > Lachnospirales > Lachnospiraceae > Hominiventricola. The sequence continues at coordinate 43,281 of CAJUEW010000023.1, forward strand.
GCTATGGAGGCTGAACTTTCTTCTATCACTTTGGAAGATATCATGCGGGATACAAGGAAATTGATCTGAGATTATGGAAATTTGAGGTTTTTGAGAGATTATCAAAACCTCAAATTTTTTTTAAAAAACTTTATTGTAACTATTGACATTACAACAAGGCTGTGTTAATATCTTGTTGTAATAAAGATAATTACAACAAATAAAACCAGTCTCGAAACGAAAGGCGCCGGGAGAATTTTCAAATGCGTTTTTTGCAGTTGAAAATTACTCCCAGACAAAGGGTGCCGGGAGAGGAGAGACAGCAATATGAAATGGAGGTATTCATTATGAAGATTGCAGTAGTGTGTGCAAATGGAAAAGCAGGGCAGTTGATCACGAAGGAGGCGTTGCAGCGCGGACTTGATGTAACGGCAGTCGTCCGGGGAAAAAATAGATCGGCTGCACCACGGTACATAAGCAGGGATGTGTTGGATATCACGGCAGAAGACCTGGAAGGATTTGATGTGGTGATTGATGCGTTTGGCGCATGGACGGAGGATACGCTTCCGCTGCATAGTGAATCCCTGAAGGTTCTGTGCGATGCGCTGTCCGGTACAGATACCCGCCTGCTGGTGGTTGGCGGCGCAGGAAGCCTATATGTAAATGCGGAACATACTGCTCGTGTTGCTGACGGCCCGGACTTCCCGGATATGTTCAAACCGCTTGCGGCTGCAATGGCAAAGGGGCTTTCCGAGCTCCGTAAGAGGAATGATGTGAAGTGGACTTATATAAGCCCGGCTGGGGATTTTCAGGCGGAAGGCCAGCGCAGCGGTGGTTATATCCTCGGCGGAGAGGAACTGACATTGAATGAAAAAGGCGAGAGTATCATCAGCTATGCAGATTATGCCATTGCTATGGTGGACGAGATTATGAATGGCGGGCATATCCAGGAGCGGATCAGTGTGGTTCGGAAATAAATAAGACAATATTTGGTTTCAAAAATAAAATTTATTATAAAAATGGAGGAATTTCAAAATGAAAAAAGTAGTGGAATTTTTACAGGCAAACCCGGTGCAGTATCTGGCGACTGTGGGCCGTGACGGCAAAGCAAAGTGCCGCCCGTTCATGTTCTGTTTTGAGCAGGATGAGAAGCTTTGGTTCTGCACCAACAATACGAAGGATGTTTACAAGGATATGCAGGAAAATCCGGAGGTTGAGGTGTCCGTTTCCTCCTCTGAGTATGCGTGGATTCGCCTGTCAGGCAAGGCAGTGTTTGAGGATAATATGGCTGTCAAGGAAAGCTGCATGAACAATCCAATCGTCAAGGGGCAGTACCAGACTGCAGATAATCCGATCTTTGAGGTATTTTATCTGGAAAATCCCCATGGCGTGATTGCAGATTTTTCCGGTAATCCGTCGTATGAATTTTAGGGCAGGATAAGATATGTTTTCAGGGCAGGGTGAAATTCCTGACCGGCAGTATAGTCTGAGGTCTGGCAAACAGTTGATATGGTGAAATTCCGTAACCGACGGTTACTATAAAAGTATGCGGGGGTCATCCGGCGGATGGTTCCCCGCAATAGTCCGGATGAAAGAAGATATGACAAGAGCATTGGAAAAACCCTTAATCCAGATCATATCCCATAGGAGATTTATGAATAAGACAATTATTTTGAAAAGAAGATGGAATACAAAAACGAAGTATGATAATACCAGGTCAGTTACAATGACCGCCATGCTTGCTGCTGTTTCGTATATTTTAGCTTTTGCGGAATTTCCGGTTCCGCTGTCACCGGTATTTGCCCGGATGGATCTGTCCGATTTTCCGGCATTGCTCGGCGCGTTTGCATTTGGACCGGTTTCTGGCATTATGATTGAATTTGTAAAAAATGGCCTGCAGTTATTATCCACTTCAACGGGAGGTGTCGGGGAGCTTGCGAATTTTCTCATAGGTGCTTCCTATGTATCAACGGCAGGCTTTGTATATAGACTGCATAAAACAAAAAAGATGGCATGGGCCGCCTGGGCGGCAGGCAGCTTCATTATGGGGCTCATTGCTGCAGTAGCTAATTATTTCCTCCTGCTTCCCATGTTTGAAACATTTATGCCGCTTGAGCAGGTGATCGCTTCGTTTGAAGTGTTTATCCCGTTTATACAGACAAAATTGGATGTTGTACTGTTTAATGTCCTGCCGTTTAATGTCCTGAAAGGGCTGGTAATCGGAATTTTTACAATGACGGTTTATAAAAGGCTTACACCGATATTGAAGGGGGTGCGTTAGGTTATGGAAAAAGGCATTTATTTAAAAAAGCTGGTGGAGGAGTTCCATTCTGCAACAGTGGCTACGATTGGGCTGGACGGATATCCGCAGACCCGTGTGATTGATATGATGCTTTGGGACGACAGGGGCGTATATTTCTTGACAGCCAAAGGGAAAGAATTTTACCGGCAGGTCATGGAGCAGCAGTTTATTGCGGTTTCTGCAACTAAGGATAAGGCGGCTGTCTCCCTTCGGGGGAAAGTGAAAAACATTGGTTCGGAGAAACTGGATGAGATCTTTGAGAAGAATAGGTATATGCAGGAGATTTATCCGGGGGATACACGTACGGCTTTGGAAGTGTTCTGCGTGTATGAGGCGGAAGGGGAATATTTCGATATCAGTGATCCTGCCCATGTGGTAAGGGACAGCATTGTGATCGGAGATGCAAAGGCAAGGCAGGCAGGTTATTTTGTAGGCGAGGGCTGTATCGGATGTAAACTGTGCTATTCTGTCTGTCCGCAGAAATGTATTGACATTTCAGACAAACCGGCAGTCATTGACCAGAACCGCTGTCTGCATTGCGGACAGTGTGCGCAGATCTGCCCCAAACAGATCATTGAGAAAAGAGGTTAGGTATGGAGTTTAAGCAGTTACTGCGGGGATATCACCAAGCTGCGCTGCGACGCTATCGTGAGTGCGGCAAACGGTTCATTTGGAAAGTGTGGCGTTCTGCTGTATTTTTTACCGGGGAGTTTCACTTCCCCAATGATAAGGCGGCGCAGATCGCGGTAAATACGGTTAAAGAATTAATGTGGCGGGAGTCAAGTGTAAAGAAGGTGGTTTTTAATGTTTTCAAAGATCTGGACAAAGAAATCTACAGCAGATTACTCGGATAGCATGGGGAAGCTGAAAAGAGCAGTGAAAGAGGCGGATGCCATCGTGATAGGCTCCGGCTCCGGCTTGTCGGCTTCGGCAGGATTTACTTATTCCGGGGAGCGGTTTGAGAAATATTTTGGGGATTTTATTGAAAAATACCATATCCGGGATATGTATTCCGGTGGGTTTTATCCATATTCTTCTTTGGAAGAATACTGGCATGGTGGAGCTGGGAGCGGGAGGGAATACCCCGGTTATTATCAAGTATCCATTTTGGCAGATGACGGCGGAAAATCCAAAAGCTGTGTATGCCTGCGTAAATTATGGGGAGGCTGTCTGCCCACGGGGTATTGAAAAGCAGTCCATATGTTTGGATGAGGATATTGGAAATGCCATGACATCTCCTTCCTGTATTCCAACGCAAAGAGCTGTGCATAAGCCCCATATAAGTATCAATATCCGGCACAGTAAGGGTATAAGTGCTTATATCAAAGATATGCGCCATTTCTTTTACAATGCTTTGCTCCTGTCCCGTTTTCTCCCGCAGATCAGATTTGAGGGACAGTGGCTAGAACTTTGCTGTAAGGTTGCCTGTTTTGGTTTTTATGCAGGTCGGGTTTTTGCTGTCCGGCTCTGTCTTTTTCTGCGGGTTGCGTATTACGTTGGCTCTGCCTTATTTTCAGTCCCGGAAAAGATAACACGGGAGCAGGAGAAAATGGAACGGCTTCAAACTGTATGCAGTCAGAGATTGCCGCTATAATTTTGTCAATCGCTTTTTCTTCCTGTCCGTTAAGCGTCAGCGCTATTATTTTCCCATGCTATTGCTTCCTTTTTGGTTGATTTAATAAATGGCTTAAAAATAATATACCATGTTGGCAATATGTAATATTGTTTGGTTTTGTTCTGAATTTCCTGTTTAAGTATGTTGATGTGATTAGCCGTAAATATTTTTTAATATCGTTTTTATATGTAAGGCTGATACCCTGTTTTATCCTGCTCGGTTATTTCACGAATTACTTTACAAGGAACTCCGGCGGCAATAACATTTGCCGGAATATTTTTTGTAACAACGCTTCCTGAGCCTATAATAGTATTATCCCCAATCGTAACGCCTTGATTGATGTGGACACCTGCTCCAATCCAAACATAATTACCAATTTTAACGGGTTTTGCATAACAAGCTCCATTTGCACGTTCCCATGCGTCTGTTGCATGATTAGAGGTATAAATTCCTACTTTCGGACCAAATAAAACATGATTGCCTATGTCTATACCGCCTCCGTCAAGCATAACACAATCAAAATTAGCATAGAAATGATCGCCTATGGAGATGTTATATCCAAATTCACATCTGAACGTTGGTTCAAAATGAACATCTGTACCGATTGATTTTAACAGTTGTTTTAATAGCGCTTCTCTTTCTTTTTGTGGACGACCAAAACTTTCGTTGTACTTGTTTGTTAAGAAAACTGTCTTTTCTCTTGCTTTTACTAACTCCGAAGTCAAGTCATTGTAAATCTGACCGCTTAGAATAAATTGCCTTTGCTGTTCTAAATTCATAATTCCCTCCTAAAATATAGTGTATGTTTAATGCTTGTTATGCCTTCAGAATATCAAAGTGTATCATTTTCCTTTGAAATTTCATAAACAATTCTATTATTTATTTTCTTTGTTATTCTCTTTAATGATCAAATCATTTATGGAATATAAAGCCGCTTTTCCTGCAATAAATACCCGTTCCCCTGCCATACGGCAATAGAGAATACCACTTCTTTTGGAAGCTTGATATGCACATAAATCATTTTTTTGTAATTTTACCGTCCACAATGGAATAACATGGCAATGTCCCGAACCACATACGGGATCTTCTGCAACACCTAATTTGAAGGCAAAACTACGGGTAACACAATCATATTCATTGCCCTTTGCTGTTAGGTGCAGGAGTAAGCCGTCCAGTTCCTTTGTTTTTTCTTCCATTGGCTTTGCGTTAATTACTTGGTTTTCATTTTCAAGAATGCATACTAAGTCACGCCCTTTCCATGCTTCAAGAGGGCGAAACCCGATTGCTTCTGTCATTTTCTCTGTAACAGGAATTTGTGTTAGATGATAAGCGGGCATATCCATTTCAAATAAATCTTGTTTCTTTGTGACAGTGAGCAGCCCGCTTTGGGTTGAAAAGTCAACAGATTTTCTATCCGGATCAATATGCTGCATAATAACATATGCTGTTGCTAATGTTGCATGACCGCATAAATCAATCTCCCCGCCGGGGGTAAACCACCGCAGACGATATTCATGTCCGTTCCATACAGAGAAAGCAGTTTCAGACAGATTATTTTCTATTGCTATCTGCTGCATAAGCGTGTCTGAAGGCCAGTTATCCAAAATACATACAGCCGCAGGATTCCCCTTAAATATTTTTTCCGTAAAAGCGTCTACAACATAACATTTCATAATCATTCTCCATTTGTATTTTTTTAATCAGTTTTAGCGCCCCCGCAGTAACAATCAGTATAGGCTCATCATTTAATAAAAAGGATATGGTTCTTGCTATGTGTTAGTGTTTACAGCCGAACTTTTTTCAGTGACATATTGTGACTTCCTTGAATTTATTTCGGTTTTAGTATATACTACTCCTACGAATTAGTAAAACAAATAAATATAATGTAAGTATTAGAAATAGTGATGTGTCGTTATGAACAGATATATTGCATTGCAGAAAATAATAGAGCTTGGAAGTTTTTCAAAAGCAGCAGCGGCACTTGGTTATACGCAGTCTGCAATAAGCCAGATGATAGCTTCGTTGGAAAATGAGCTTTCAATCAAATTGTTGTATCGTTCCCGAACCGGGGTACATTTAACTTTAGAGGGAGAAGATTTATTTCCTTTTGTTCAAAAAACGGTACTTCAATATCAAGCAATGGAAGAACGTGCAAAAGAGATAAGGGGGCTTGAAACGGGGATAATACGCATAGGAACAATATCAAGTATTTCCTGTCACTGGTTGCCGTGTTTAATTCAAGAATTTCAGCAGTCATACCCAAATGTGCAGTTTGTTCTTCATCAAGGAGATTATACAACTATCCCAGAATGGGTAAGAATTGGTGAAGTTGATTTTGGCTTTGTAAATCCAGACGCAGTAAAAGGCATGAAAACTCAATTTATGAAAGAGGGGGAATTGAGGGCTGTGCTGCCAGCCAGTCACACCCTTGCAGGAAATAGCAGCGTTACTTTGGAACAGCTTTACAAAGAGCCTTTTTTACTTTTGGAAGAAGGGGCTATGAGTGAGCCTTTGGAAGCGTTTAGGAAAGTAGGTTTAGAACCCAATATTAAGCTCTGCGTGCATGATGATTATTCTATTCTGTCAATGATTGAAGCAGGGCTTGGTATTAGTATTTTGGCGGAACTAGTACTTAGAAAGACAAATTATAATGTTGCAATTTTACCGATAGAGCCAACAATCAAAAGAAAGATTGGTCTTGTGATGAAAGAGAAAAATATTATGCCTGTTGCAAGTAAGGTATTTATTGACTTCATTATAAAGAATATGGATAAATTACCATAAAAACCAGGAAACGGCAATCCGTAGACTGCCATTCCCCGATATTTATGTGCTGAATTTATAGCCGACACCTAACACGGTTTTTATGTAGGTCGGGTTTTTACTGTCCGGCTCTATCTTTTTCCGCAGGTTGCGTATCACGTTGGCAACGCTTGAATGGCAGCTATCGCTTTCCATATTCCAGACGGCTTCAAATATCTGTATTTGTGTGAACACAATCCCCGGATTGAATGCATGGAATATGAGGGTGCTGTATTCAATCCGGGATGCTGGTATATAAGTGTGGACAGGAAAAGCTGAACAACTTATATTATTAAATGAAAGCGCAAAGGAGATGTTTAACTGGAATTTAATCTTCTGATTGCCATAAAAATAATCCCTCTGGTGATGCTGATTCTTCCATAATTTCTATCATGTTTTCTGGAGGATTATAAATACTTAAATTCAAACAATCCCATTCAAAAATTAATAAAGCATTTTCTTCAGGAAATATAATATTTAACGTTCCACTGCGACAATTCATAATTTTGTTGATTGCATCATCAATTACTTCTGGTTTAGGACGGTCAATCCAATCATTCGTTAATATGGAAATATGATAATAACACATTAATTTAAATATGATATTCTTAAACTTTTCCGCTATTTTATTGTGTCTGTCACTGTTTAGTAAATAATATTCAATGTCAAAAAACTGTCCATCATCCGTCTTAGAAACCCTTTTAGGCAAAAAGTCAATTACATAACATGGTTTCTCAAGTAATTCATCAATTTTATTTACCATTTATTTGCCTTTCTAAATTTGAAATTATTTGGACAAAAATTATAAACAACATTTATTCTTTGCCTTTGTATTTACATATCTGGTAACTACAATAACAGTTGTCAAAATTACTGCAACAAATCAGATAAAACTTATGGCTCTGCATAGCTTCTTTTCATCATATTTTTTCCTTTCCTCTTTAGAGACTGTATTATAGCCAGCAATCAGCCATTTCCCCTTTCCGTTAAATAAAAAAATACTAATGATAAAAAACAGTAAAGCTACAAAAAGAATAATTATTTCAGCTATCATTAAGAAAACCTCCTGCATCGATATTTTTCTTTACAAATCTCAATTTGTTTAGCTGTTTACTTCCACTATTATATCAATCATTTACCGCAATAACAATTTAAATAATATGGAGCGCTTCTCGTCAGAGGAAGAACACCAGCGAGCGGTTGAAGCACTTTCAAAGGATTCAGACACTGTTAAACAAAATATTTTCGATGACAGCAAGATTGTGAAAAAAGGTTCAAGGTATATCCGTTAAAATATATTCTGAAGATGATTGTTAAAAGTTTTTTGGAAAAGGTATTGACTCTCACGCAACGTGATATAGTATGCTTTCCTTATGAAAACAGTACAGCATTAGCCGGCGAATTCTATTCTGTTTTCTGATTAGACAAGGAGTTGAAAACAATGAGAACAATTAGCCAAGTTGCAGAATTAACGGGGATAAGCCCACGCACGCTACAATACTATGACGAAATCGGACTGTTAAAGCCAAGCAAACTAACACAGTCCGGCTACCGTTTATATGATGATGAAGCATTACAAAAGCTGCAGCAAATATTATTTTTTAAGGAATTGGGCTTTAAACTGAAAGAAATCAAGGAAATTTTGCAGAAACCAGACTTTGACAGAATTAAGGCTTTCAAAAAGCAAAAAGAATTGCTTCTGCTAAAACGCAATCGGACAGACAGACTAATACAACTCCTTAGTCGTTTAGAGAAAGGAGAACAATGTATGAGTTTTAAAGAATTTGACCTGTCTGATTATATCGAAGCATTAGAGGATTTTAAAAACAACAGCACTGATGATGTTGTCAAACACTGGGGAAGTGTCGAGAACTTTGATATGTTTATCCAAAAAATTAAAGATGATGAAGCCGAGGTAGCCAGACTTGCTATTCAACAGTTTGGCAGTATTGAAAAGTACACCGAAGCCATGAAGTATAATTTAGAACATTTTTCTGAACTTATGGATAACTGGCAGTTTCAAATCCCGGCAGAAATGAAAGCAGATGATAAGTTTCTTAAATTAGCTTCACATAAGGGAGAAGATGTCTCTTCGGACAGCATACAAAACTTAGTGAAGGAAATTATTGCATACGCCCATAGAAATGTTCAGTCCGAATTAATTGGAGATGATAACCAATATTGCAGTATGATTATTGAACTCTATTCCAATGATTATCTGAAAACCGTAACCGATACTAAATACGGTATGGGCAGTTGTGATTATATTGTAAAAGCCTTTCGCTCTTATTTATATAAAAGCGCATCCGCCACACTTTAGAAAGCCTTAGTGACATTTGAATTTATTTGTGGTATATTAGACATTCACTTTTAAGAAAAGGAGTTGATAATATATGCCTCAGATGAACAAAGGCGGTAAATTTATTTTCGGGAAATCATTGATACGAGATGATTTGACAATCCTTCTCCCAACACAGGCACTTGCAGAATATAACGCCACATCAGAGGGAAAAGTATATCTTTTTACCGGAAGCAAAGTCACTGGCGGATTTTGTGTGACAAGGAAAGGATTGTTAGAACCGTCAAAGCTAGGACACATTCTGACTGACAATCCGGCTCTACAAAATTACCAGATCACAGAAGGGGAGTTTGTCAAATACAAAGGACGGTCATACTGTTGGGTAAACATTTCGGAGAATGGTGTGCTTCAGCTTAATCAACAAATATTAGACTTTCTTAATCTAAGGATTGGAATGGAACTTTTATCAATCCGAAGCAGTGATATTGCATTTACAATGGGCGCAACAGGTCCCCTGTTGGAAAGAGCCAATAATTATGAGGGTGAAATTCCTATGTATTAAAAAAGCAGGTATCATGATACCCGTCCAAAATCCAATATTCATGAATCTTTTTCTTATCATAATAAACAACATTTCCAAACATATTTTCCCCTGTTCACTCAAGACATATTATAATATACCATATTAGAGAAAAGCAGGGCAGGCTTACCTGCCCCTATGCTTCTCTTTCCTTTTCTGCTGTTTCAGTTCAAATTGTCGCTGTTTCTCTGCTTCCCGCTGTTCCCGGCTCACTGCCTTGCGTTCAGTTTTCATCTGCTCCTGCTGCAACTTCAAAGCCTGTTGCGATTTTGTTCCTATCCCGGTATTCTGTATCTGTTTCCTAACTTCACGCTGTACCCGTTTAGGATTGCGGCCAGCTTCTTTTACATCAGCTGCTACAGCCGGACTAAATCGTAACCGATAGTAATTTTTCAGAACGAAATCATATATTTCATAGTCTTT
>CAJUEW010000024.1 GCA_910585465.1 uncultured Lachnospiraceae bacterium
AAAAGAGGAGCTGTTGCTCCATAGATGACTTCTCATCTATTTTGCAACAACCCCTGACATTATTTTATTTTTATCCCTGTTTCCATGCTGCCATCTTGTTCTTCATCTTTTCATAATTGGAGAATATGCTCAATCCAGATAAGCACAGGCGGCCAGCGCAGCCACGGCCCCGTCAGCGGCGGCTGTGGCAAGCTGCCTTATGGTCTTAGTGCGGCAGTCCCCTGCCGTAAAGATACCCGGCGTATATGTCCGGCAATCCTCTCCCGCCTGGATATATCCTGCTTTATCCAGTCCCACAAGGTTTTCAAAATCCCTGTTATCCGGCTCCTGCCCAATGGCAACGAACAGGCCTGAAACCAAAAGCTCCTGCTCCTGCATGGTTTTTACATTTTTTATGGTTATAGCTTCCAGCTGTCTCTCTCCGTTCAGGCATGTGACCTGACTGTCCAGAATATACCGGATATTTTCCTTTTTCTTAAGAGACTGGGCAAGCCGTTCTTCTCCCCGGAACGTATCTCTTCTGTGAATCATCCATACGGTTCTGCAATAACCGGACAGAAAACCCGCATCTTCCAGCGCCGTATTGCCTCCGCCCACAACCGCCACATCCTTTCCCCTGTAGAATGCCCCGTCGCAGGTGGCGCAATAGGATATTCCCGCGCCTGTAAGCTCCTCCTCCCTCTCCAGCCCCAGATGTCTGTTTTTCGCACCGGTAGACAGAATAATGCTTCTGCACTGGTATTCAGAACGGTTCGTCACAACCGTTTTTTCCTTTTCTCCATTCAGAATCCGTACCGCCTTTTCATATTTCAGCTCTGCTCCCAGGCCGGTTGCCTGCAGGTACAGATTTTCCGCAAACTCATACCCTGATATTTTCCGGATTCCGGGATAATTCTCTACCTCTGACGCACTGATAATCTGTCCCCCATATACATTTTTTTCAAGCACAAGAACACTTTTTCCTGCCCGGACTGCATAGACCGCAGCAGACAGCCCTGCCGTTCCGGCTCCTATAATAATAATGTCATACATTGTATTCCCTCCTCTTTTCAGTATGTCCAGAGAGCATGCTGTTTCATTCCGAATACAGGCTGCATTCGGAATGGACACGAATGAAAAAAACTGAAGGAGGCCCTTCAAAAACCACCGCTTTGGTGGTATGATTATTTTGGAATTTTAACAGCATGACATGATACCAGGCAAAAGGCAAAATATTTTCAGACAAAGAAAGGACTGGGATGGTGCAATGGAAACAGCGATGAACGGAGCAGATAGAAGAAAGCAGATTCTGTCTATGATACGCGGAGCTACAAAGCCTCTGTCCGGCAGCGACCTGGGGAAGAAAACCGGAGTAAGCCGTCAGGTCGTCGTGCAGGATATTGCCCTGCTTCGGACAGAAGGTTATCCCATCGTTGCTACTGCCAGAGGTTATATCCTGAACGAAGCCAGGCAGGCAGTCCGGCTGTTCAAGGTACGCCACGGCAATGATCAGACAGAAGAGGAACTGACTACTATTGTAGATATGGGCGGCTGCATCCTGGATGTGATGGTCAACCACCGCATCTATGGAAAAATGTCCGCTCCTCTGAATATTAAAAACCGGCGTGATGTACAGAGATTTATGGACAATCTGGAATCCGGAAAATCCACGCCTCTTCTGAACGTCACCTCCGGCTACCATTTTCATCATGTGGCAGCCGATCAGGAAGATATTCTGAATGAGATTGAAGCCGCCCTGAAAGAAAAAAATTTTCTGGCAGAACTGCTGCCTTACGAGCAGCAGACTGACTGACAGCATCCGGAGCCATAATCATACTGTACTGAATCTTATGCTTATATAACCGCAGAAATTATATTGACGCAGAACAGGTACCTCCTGCTCTGCGTCAATGTTTTCTTACTTATAAATCCTCGTCCGGTACCTCCATATCATCCGAATCCTCCGGCTCTCCTGTTTCATCCGGTACCTCAGAATCTTCTGATCCGCTCGGCACCTCCGGTTCCTCGGTTTCTCCCGGTTCTTCCGGATCCTCTGACTCCTCCGGTTCTTCGGTTTTCTCCGAATCCTCTGATCCATGAGGAACTTCCGGATCCTCCGGTTCCTCTGAATGCTCCGGCTCTTCGGTTTTCTCCGAATTACCCGAATCCGGTTTTGAATAGTTCGTCCAATAATAGTAGAACACATGATCCCTGATAATCCAGTGAGGCACTCCTCCGTTTTTCAGGTTGGTAATTAGCTGCGGCACCGGCGCCCATGTCCGGAAAAACAGTGAATCTCCCACATTACTGGAACCGTTCACAACTGTCCTTGCAGCATTCCAGCAGGACTGCGTTACAATATTCGGAATATCATTATCCTGCTCTGCCTGCAGTACCAGGTCAAAACGTCCGGAACCGGCAGGCTCAAACTGTCTGGACTGACGAAGCACAGCCTCCAGAGAATTAGGATACAGATTACTGCGCACCCGGTTCATAATCACATAGCCGACCGCAAGCTGTCCCTCCATCCCCTGGTTCCCGGCCTCACAGTATATCATCGTGGCCAGAAGCATAAGCTCATACTCGCTTAAGGAGACCTGCCCCGACGAGATGCCTGCGTCTCCGGCAATAATGTTTCCGTCACCCATGGAAGAAACTGCGCTTTTTGCCGCAGCCGCCTTTGCCTGACGTTCCTCTGCTTCCGCCTGGGCAATCAGCTTGTTCAGAAGCTTTGTTTTCTCTGCGATCAATTCTTCCATACTGCCGAGTTCACCGGCCATCTGATTAATCATTTCATTGTATTCACTGATTTTAGAGCCTGCCGCTTTCTGCTGGCTTGCCACCTGCTCCTTTTTCTTCTCCGTCTCCGCCTTCAAAAGCTCCAATGCTCCCTGCTCGTCCTGCAGCTCTGCATACTGAAGCTCCAGATCCTTCTTGGACCTCTCAAAATTCTCCAGCATATTCCGATCATATTGATTAATATTGGTGGCGTATTCCACCTGATTCAGCATATCCGATATTCCGCTGGTCAGGGCTGCCGCCAGGTAAGAGCCCATGGAATCCTGACTGTTCTCATACATATACTGAATGCGCTTTTTCATATCCGCATACTGCTTGTCCAGATTCGCCTGAGCCACTGCAATCTCTTCTTCCTTTGCCGCAATTTCCGCTTCTTTTGTCTCAATATCATTGTTAAGAATCGAGATCTGTTCATTCAGGCTTTTGGACTGCTGATTCAAGTCAGCCAGATAACTCTCCATATCCTCTTTTGCATTATGGAGCTGGTTCTTTTCCTGCTCCGCCTCTCTCTTCTGCCTTTCTGCCTCGTCCTTCTCTTTCTCCACCTGGTCAATCTTATCCTGAGTTGCTTTACTCACTGCCATGGAAATATATGCCGAAGATCCTATGCAGAGCACAAGCATCAGACACACCATTCTTTTTGCAAGCTTCCGTAACTTCTTCATCATAGATTTTTTCCCAACACTAGTCCCAATTATATTTTGTCAGTTTCCCTTCCAACTGCATATGTTCAAAATTTTGCTGGCGAAGCGCCTCATACAACACAATTGCCACCGAATTTGACAGGTTCAGAGAACGAATTCCGGTATTCATCGGAATCCGGATTGCATTCTCCTTATTTTCATGCAGAATTTCCTCAGGAATTCCCGCGCTTTCTTTTCCAAACATAATATAGCAGTCCGGTTCAAAATGAGCCTGTGTATATAGATTCGGTCCCTTTGTGGTCGCCATATAAATTTTAGCTCCGGGATTCTTCTCCAGAAAGTCCTCATAGTCCACATAGGTACTTACATCCAGATCCTTCCAGTAGTCCATCCCCGCACGCTTTAAGTCCTTCTCTCCCAGCCGGAAACCCAGCGGCTCTATCAGATGCAGCCGTGTTCCTGTTGCCACACAGGTTCTCCCGATATTCCCTGTATTGGCCGGTATTTCCGGCTCATACAGCACAATATTCATCGCCGCCCGCTCCTCAGGCGGGAAACAAAATTCTGAAGCTTTTCAAGAGCCACCTTCAAATCCTCCAGGGAGTATGCATAGGAGATACGAAGGAATCCCTCTCCGCAGTCGCCGAAGGCCGTGCCCGGCACCACCGCAACCTTCTCCTCCTCCAGAAACCGGTTTGCAAATTCCTCGGAGGTCATGCCAAACTCTTTAATGCATGGGAAAACATAAAAAGCCCCATACGGCTCAAAACAGTCCAGCTGCATCTCTTTAAACGCATGGACAAGGTAACGCCTTCTCTGGTTGTATGCCTCCCGCATCTTCGCAACATCCTCATCTCCATTGCGAAGCGCCTCCACTGCCGCATACTGGCTTGTAGTCGGCGCACACATAATTGCAAACTGATGGATTTTAAGCATCTGCTCTATAATCTCTTTTGAACCGCATGCATAGCCAAGCCTCCAGCCGGTCATGGCATAGGATTTTGAAAATCCATTAATCAGAACCGTGCGTTCACGCATTCCCGGAAGGCTGACAATCGACACATGATCTCCTTTATAGCTCAGTTCAGAATAGATTTCATCAGAAAGAACAAAAATATCATGCTCAATGATAACCTTGGCAATGGCCTCCAGATCCTCCTTTTCCATAATGGCTCCGGTAGGATTGTTCGGAAACGGCAGTACAAGCAGCTTTGTCTTATCAGTGATCGCTTCCTGAAGCTCCTCAGCGGTCAGACGAAATTCATTTTCTGCCTTCAGCTCAATAATCACAGGCTTCCCGCCTGCCAGAACCGCGCATGGCTCATAGGAAACATAACTGGGCTGAGGAATCAGAACTTCTTCCCCAGGATTCAGCATGGCGCGCATGGCAAGGTCAATACCCTCGCTTCCTCCCACAGTTACAATCACTTCATCAGCAGGATCATACTCCACATGAATCCGGCGCTGAAGATATCTGCTTATTTCCTCCTTCAGCTCCTTTAAGCCTGAATTGGAGGTATAAAAGGTGCGTCCCTTCTCCAGAGAGTAGATGCCTTCATCACGAATATGCCAGGGTGTATCAAAGTCCGGTTCACCCACGCCAAGGGAGATCGCATCCTCCATCTCACTGACCAGATCAAAAAATTTACGGATTCCGGACGGTTTAATATTAACAATTGTATCGGACAACGGATTTCTCATGGGGTAATCATCATCCTTTCATCTTTTGTCGGATGAACCATGACAGAACCATGATCCTTGTATTTTTTCAAAATAAAATGGGTTGCCGTGCTGAGAACAGATTCCTGGGGCGACAGCTTATCGGAGACAAACTGCGCCACATCCCGCATCGTCTTGCCTTCAATCATAACCATAAAATCAAAGCCTCCGGATATCAGATATACACAATCCACCTCCGGGTAATTATAGATGCGCTCCGCAATTTTATCAAATCCCTGGCCCCTCTGCGGAGTCACCTTCACCTCAATCAGAGCAGTCACCTTTTCAGAGCTGGTCTTATCCCAGTCAATCAGTGTATGATAACCACAGATAACGCCCTCTTTTTCCATCTGTGCAATTTCATTGGCAATCGTCGCCTCATCCGTTCCAAGAAGAATTGCCAGATCCTTCAAATCCACACGGCTGTTACGCTCAATATAGGTCAAAATCTTTTCTCTCATTTTTCCATCCCCTTATTTATAGATCTTATACAGTTCATCTGTTTTAGGCCGTTCCAGGAAAGCCACATCCTCCCCGTTTACAACCTTCTTGGCCTTTCCCTCCACACAGCGTCCAATCAAAGCGGCCCTGATTCCGGCCCTTTCCAGATCCCGGACAAGTCTTCGTCCATCCGGCGATGTCATCAGCATACATCCGCTGGATATAAGCTGATAGGGATTCAGACGAAAGCACTCACAGATTTCCACTGTCTCCTGACGGACAGGAATTGCCTTTAAATCGATTTCCAGTCCGATACCAGAAGCCTCTGCCAGCTCCCACAAGGCTCCGTAGATGCCTCCTTCGGTCACATCATGCATGGCACTGACACCGGACTTCACGGCGATAGCAGCTTCCGGCACCACCGATAAAAACCGGTCAAAATTTTTGGCCTCCTCCACAAACGGCCTGGCAAAGCGCAGCAGCAGCTCCTCTTCTTTTTCCTTTGCTATAATAGAAGTTCCTTCTATTCCAATCCACTTTGTCACCACCACATCGTCGCCCGCACTGGCGCCCCCGGTGGTCACCAGGCAGCCCTTCTTGATTTTGCCCACTCCTGTTACGGAAATCACCGGCTGGTTCACTACGGCAGTAATCTCTGTATGGCCTCCCATCACCTGTATATGCAGCTCCTCACAGGCACATTCCACCTCCTGCATAAGCTTCCGGATCAGAGCTTCATCCGCAGAAGGAGGAAGGAGGACCGTCAGAAGGGCTCCTATCGGCTCTGCCCCCGCACTGGCAAGATCATTGGCCGTAATCTGGACGGCAAGCCTGCCCATATCCTTCCCTGTTCCGGTAATTGGATCTGTGGACAGAACAAAAACCTCGTCCGGATCAATCTGAACTACCGCACAATCCTCTCCAACCCCTGCACCTACCAGGACTTCATCCCTCTTTGTATGAATCTGTTTGAATATAGCCCGTTTCAATATAGTCTCAGGCACCTTTCCTATTTCCATAATATTACCTTCATTACTGTGCCGGAGCCGGTTCCGGTACCGGTTCTGCCGGCGGCGGTATCAGCGGCGCAATATTGGCATCTGCCAGAGCTTCATCCTGAAGCGCAATGGCTGCTCTTAGATTCTCCGACAGGACCGGATCCCCGGCTGTACCATAAGTCACTACCCGGTTGCTCCCTTTATAAGTGCTCTTATTAATCTTAATGCGCTCTGTCTCCACACCATTTACCTTTACAATTTTATACAGCTCTGCCACATATCCTGTGCTTCCTCTGGATGAGGACTTGGAGCCAAGCGGCAGTCCCGCATTCTCGGTCAGTATGGTGGCAGCCGGAATTTCATTGACCTTTACACTTTCAAAGGAAATCGTTCTGTTGCTGTCCCGGGTCTCCTTGCCGTATATATTAAACGTAATCTTTTTGTCTGAAGTTGTGTATCCCTCTATGTAGATTGGATAATCTGTAGAATTGGAAAATTTAAAATCCTTATAGGTTCCCGCAATCGCGGCATCCTCAGACAATTCTACATAATGCACGGTCATAGAATGAGGGGAGCGCTCAGATACCTCCAGCTCCGCTCTCAGCACTGCATTGTACAGGGTTGTGGACACCTGGCAGATACCTCCTCCCATGCTGTCCACCACTTCTCCATTCAAATAAGAGCCTGCCATGGCATAACCATTCGCCTCCGTAAACGGCGACACAATCTCATAGGTGGAAAACTGCTCTCCCGGATACAGGACAGTACCATTGATATGCTCTGCGCCGCTGTTGACATTTTTGCAGCGGTTAGAGCTGGAGGTTGAAAAACTCGTTGTAAAAGAGCCCAGCAGATCCTGCACATAAGAAAGCTGTTCTGCACTGCCCTCCGGCTCCGTAATCTCCGTCTTCAGCTCCAGTATTTCACCGTCTTCCTGGGGAAGTCCGCCGTTTTTTAAATACTCCATAATCACCTGAACCGAACCGGACACATCCAGAACAATCCCCTGCTTGCCGGACACAAATTCAAACGCTCCATTCACACGATTTAGGGACGCATTTTCCGCTTCCCGGTCATAAATTGTACAATTTTCTTCCACAAAGGCTTTTACAAGGGATTCATCTGCCTCCCAGATGAGATCAAATACTTTGCCGCTGTGCTGAAGATCCTTCTGATCTTTATAGCGCTTTACAATGTTTCCGGTCCGTCCGACTCCTAAGGCTTCTTCCACCACCTCTTCATTGGAGTAAGTTACTCCAAAACTGGAAAGAGCCGCCTCAACCGTATCCTCTCCGATTCCAAGCGAAAGAACCTGCTCACCAAATTTTTTCTCATAGGCATCCAATGCTTCCAGCGCCTGCTTTTTTGTCATTCCGGATACATCCACCTGATCAATCATCACGCCTTTAAGAATTGTATCCTCCGCTGCGCAGACTGTCATTCCCGAGCACAGTATAAGCAGACAGATTCCCGAAATCAAATATTTCATATATTTTTTCATTTCTACTATTTTCCGCCTCCTATAAAGCTGAAACCAGCAGTGGAAGCACCATCGCAATAACCAGCACGATCACAATCACTGCTGCTATTTTCCTCCTCGTCTTATCATTATAAAAGTTCATCCTATCCCATCCTTTCTAACGCATAATTCTTCCATACTGTAAAATGATCTGATCGATCATCCGGGAAGCCTCGCTTTTCGTCATATCTTCAATACGGATGCCCGTTTCTATTCTATGATATTTCAACAAATCATTCAAGTATCCTTTTTGTGAATTTGTAATAGGGCTTTGTTTTTTTGCCGAATAAGACAGCCGGCGCAAGGTGAATGCCTCCGGACTGCATTCGCCGAATTCCTGCCACAGCTTCCCCAATATTTCATGGGCCGCCAGCGCATCATCCAGCGCCCGGTGAGATTTTCCGGGATTCACCTGATAATATGCGCACAGGGCAGGCAGAGTCCTGGACGGAATATCCGGAAGTACCTTTCGGGCAATTTTTAAAGTGTCCAGCGCTTCTTTCTCAAAGGGCAGTCCCTCATTTACTGCCGTTTGCTTTAAAAAGCTAAAGTCAAACTGTACATTATGGCCCAGCACCGGAAGCTCACCGCAGAAATCCACAAATTCCCGGATAGCAGTCTCCGTCTTTTTTCCTGTCCTCTGCATAGCCTCTGTAATCCCTGTCAGCTCCTGAATTCTTGCAGGGATCGGTACTCCCGTATCAATCAGCGTCTCGTATGTCCCGCATACCTTTTGAGCCTGCACCCTTGCTGCTCCAATCTCAAGTATCTTATCTCTCGCCGGATTCAGGCCCGTTGTCTCCACATCCAGCGCTATATAATCATAAATCATTTTTCTTATATTCCCTACAGTATTTTGTCAGAAAGCACTGCCCGCACTTAGGGCTTCTCGCCGTGCAGATTGTCCTTCCAAATGTAATAATATGGATATTCCAGAGAATCCAGTGATCCTTCGGAAGCTTTTTCATCAAATCAAATTCAATTTTCACCGGATCTTCTTCCTTCGTCAGTCCCAGCCTTCCGGATATTCTCTTTACATGGGTATCCACCACCACGCTTGGTTCATGATAAATATTTCCCCTGATCACATTCGCCGTTTTCCGCCCTACCCCTGCCAGAGAAGTCAGCGCTTCCAGCTCCCTCGGCACTTCTCCATGATATTCATAGAGCAGCGCCTTTGTGCAGGCAATAATATTCCTTGCCTTTGTATGGTAAAAACCGGTGGGCCTGATATCCTGCTCCAGCTCAGCCAAATCCGCGTTTGCAAATTTTTCCAGCGTATCATATTTCCGGAACAGCTCCGCCGTCACAATATTGACTCTTGCATCTGTGCACTGGGCGCTGAGCATCGTGGCAATCAGGAGCTGCCAGGGTGTCTCATAATTCAGATAGCACACATATTCCTTACCATATTGTTCATCCAGAAGCTTTAAAATCTCTCCTGTTCTTTTAGTCACTTCAGTACCTCCGTATATGCCTCCTTCGTCAGAGGATTTCTTCTGCGGTAGTCAAACAGCACAAATACCGGGGCTTCTTCTTGTTCAAACACCTCGATATGAACCTGCCGTCCATAATCTCTGGTATATTCCTTTAACTGTTCTCTGTAAGCCCCCAGATTCACTGCAAAGGCCGGCCTGCTCTTCAGATTTTCCCTGGCATACAGATCATATACCATGCATTGGTCATACCTTCGTTCTGTCCACCCCTTCTCCCTGAGAAATTCCCGGAGAATCTCGTAACGCGCCATGCGGGAGTGACTGACCGCCCCGTAGCCTTTCCCTTCATAATATACTGCAAGCTCATGGAAAAAATCAAATGGGGATTCATACCTTTTCAGAAGCTCAGAAAGTGTCCGGGCAAACTGACGGCTGTTATAATAAACCTCCACCATCTCCTCCACCCCCTTCAGCAGCAGTATATCCTCATAAGAAAGCCAATTTGTCCGAAGCACCTCATAAGGGGGTTCCTCATGGTAGACAATTCCATATTCCAGGGCTTTTGCATGCATCTTCGTGCCCTTCAGCACCTTCAGAAATCCAAGCTGAAGCTGCTCCGGCTCCATAGAAAAAACATCGTCAAAGGAATGCTGAAAGCTCTTCAGATTTTCTCCCGGCAGTCCGGCGATCAAATCCATATGCTGGTGAATATTTCCAAAACTCTTCACCCGGACAGCCGCTTTTTTCAGCTTCTCAAGATTCATAGTCCGATCAATCTTCTGAACGGTATCAAGGTTTGTAGACTGAACGCCGATTTCAAGCTGTATCAGTCCCGGCCGCATTCGGCTCATCAGATTAAGCTCCTCTTCCGTGAGAAGATCGGCAGCTATCTCAAAATGAAAATTCGTAATCCCATTATCATGCTCCAGCATCCACTGCCATAATTCTTTCGTTCTGGAAGGACTGCAGTTAAAGGTCCGATCCACAAACTTTACCTGAGAAACCTGAGCATCCAAAAGGACAGACAGCTCCTGTTTTACCAGCTTAAGACTCCGGTAGCGAACCTGCTTATCAATGGAAGAAAGACAGTAGCTGCAGTCAAACGGACACCCTCTGCTGGATTCATAATAAATAATTTTATTTTGAAATCTTTCAGGCTCCTTATAAACAAACGGGATGCTGTCCATATCCATCAGCGGAGCCGGCGGTGTCTTATAAATCTCCCCATCCTCTCCCCGAAAGGTAATTCCGCAGATTCCGGCAAGAGAACCTGTCTCTTCTATATAATAGGCAGACAGCTCCCGAAATATCTGTTCTCCTTCTCCCTGCATTACTCCTGTAAGCTGAGGATACCCTTCCAGAAAATCTCCGGCAGCATAGGACACCTCCGGTCCCCCGGCCCACAGGCTTGTTTCCGGCAGTACCTTCGGAATCTCCCGGAGCAATTCTCCAACTATCCTTCTGTTCCATATATAGCAGGAAAAAGCAACCACATCCGGCTGCTTTCTGTAAATATCACTCAATATTTCTTCAGCCCGCTGATTAATTGTGTATTCCCCAATTTCAACCCTGTCCCCGTAAGCACGGACCATCTCTTTTAAGCTGTATACTGCCAGATTAGAATGGATATATTTTGCATTCACTGCCACCAGCAGGATTTTCATAAACGCCTCCCTGCAATACTCAATTACTTATCTGGAAGTATACCATATTCGGAACGGATTGCAACTTTCTTTCCTAAATATATTTCGTATTTCTTTCGCTTTTTTTAGAAATCCTTTATTCTGACGCCACATTTTCTTCACAATTAGCTGATATGATATTACTCGTAACAGAAACACATCAGTATTTCATTCATAACACTTTAGGGGGCTCGAAGGAGTCCCCACTCCCTCGGACTTACAGGCTTTTGCAGGTGCAGAAGCCTTTTTATTTATTCAGAATCAGGAATTATATGCTCTATGTTATATAGTTTTTTCATCCTCCTTGATCCCGAATATCTTATTCCCAGTCAGCAGCAATCCCACAGCCAGTACAAAAAACAATACAGAAGCTGCCGCGAACCTCATAATAAACAAGGTGAAACTGTGCTCTTTGTACCATTCATTATCCAACGTATAAAGCACCCCTTCCATGGAAACGCCGTACTCACCGCAAATATCCGCAAGGTATTTTCGGGCTGCATCCGGTATACCCACCTTCTGTCCGACAGGCAGAATAACATTTTTTCCCTTTTTTATGGCAGCCGCCTTGCTCTGAGGAAGCTGTGCCAGTATATAAGAACCATCTGAAAGACCCAGTAAATAATACTGATTATAATTCTCCACCAATCCTGTAGCGGATTTTATTACCTCCGGCCTGCGGCGGCCAACTCCTGTATGTCCGTTTACTGTCCGGGACGAAAAGTGAGACACCCACGGTTTCAGGCTGTAAACGCCTGTCGGTATTACCTTTACAGGCTTTACGGTGGCATAATCCACATAATTGAGCATACCTTCAAAATCTTCCGCTCCTGACAGTCTGGAAATATCGTCCCCCGCCAAAGAGCCGGTAAAATCAACTGCTTTGTTCTGTTCAATGTCACTCATCGTCACAGGTGTTTCTGTTCCCCAAAGTAGATTCTCCGGGTTCCACCTGAAAAAAAGCTGGATAGCTGCGGCCAGAGCAAGAATTGCACTTATATATAGTATCACTTTTTCCTTCTTCATCTGTTCTTCCCCTCCTGAATGCGCGAAAATTTCTCTGATTATTATAACTTATTTGCCGACGGATGTCATTCCGGTGAAAATGATTGTCAGATTTCCTAAAATACTCTATACTATATTAAGACCCGGATTCGTCCGGCAAAAATAATTTATAAGAGGGAGAGGAGAGTCATGAAGAAAATTTTAGAAAGTCTTCCGTTCCGCCTGCTGGCTGGTGTTATTATTGGTATTCTGGCCGGGCTGGCTGCAAACGAAACGTTTATGAACATTATTGTAACTGTCAAACAGGTACTTGGTCAGATCATTACGTTTTGCGTACCGCTGATTGTGATCGGTTTTATCGCGCCTTCCATTACCAGACTGGGAAAAAACGCGTCCCGTATGCTGGGAGTGGCGCTGCTGATCGCCTATGTTTCCTCCATCGGAGCCGCCTTTTTTGCGATGTCGGCAGGCTATGTACTGATTCCGCATCTGTCCATCGTCACTTCAGCAGAAGGGCTGAAGGAGCTTCCGGAGGTCATTTTCCAACTGGAGATTCCCCAGATTATGAGTGTAATGAGCGCTCTGGTATTCTCTGTTTTAATAGGACTTGGTGTTACCTGGACCAATTCTGAGAAAACTGCAGGTATTTTGGAAGAATTCCAGCAGATTGTCCTTCAGATTGTAACCAGAATTATTATTCCGGCCCTTCCGGTATTTATTGCATGTACCTTCTGCGGACTGTCTTATGAAGGAACGATTACCCGTCAGCTTCCGGTATTCTTAAAGGTCATCATTATCGTTATGGCAGGACACTATATCTGGATGGCGCTTCTATATTTCCTGGCAGGTATCTACTCCGGTAAGAACCCGGTGGAGGTTGTTAGGCATTATGGTCCTGCCTACCTTACGGCAGTAGGAACCATGTCCTCTGCAGCAACTCTGGCCGTTGCCCTTCGCTGTGCAAAAAAGTCCTCTGTTCTCCGGGAAGATATGGTAAGCTTCGGCATACCGTTATTTGCCAATATTCATCTGTGCGGCTCTGTCCTGACAGAAGTATTCTTCGTCATGACCGTGTCCCAGATTCTCTACGGCAGCATTCCCTCCGTGGGAACTATGGTTTTGTTCTGTCTGCTCCTGGGCATCTTTGCCATCGGCGCGCCAGGTGTCCCCGGGGGAACGGTTATGGCATCTCTGGGACTGATCACAGGTATTCTTTTGTTTAACGACACAGGTACTGCCCTGATGCTGACTATTTTCGCCCTGCAGGACAGCTTTGGAACTGCATGCAACGTAACTGGTGACGGCGCACTTACTCTGATGCTGACCGGATATGCCGAAAAACATGGAATTCATTCTTAAAAAATGATCTCTTTTTAATTTTTCTTTAATCTTTACGTGATATGATATCATAAAGCACGGAGTAATCTGTGTATCATAGGGGTCAAAATATCCTTTGACCCTGTTATCATGATTTATTTTTAAAGAAAAGGAGAGTGCTATGAAAGTAAAAACAAAAGTTATTTCCACATTACTGGCTATATGCTTATTGCTGACAGCCCTGCCCGTTACTGCCCTTGCAGGTTCCACCAAGGTATCCTACAGTACAAAAACATCCGGGAAAGGGAATGTAATTAAGGTCAAAAAGGTTTCTTATGACAAGGATGACGGTCAGAAAGAACTGGAAGTGGATTTTTCCACTAAAGTTTCCTGGAGCAAAACCGCGAAGGTTTCTTCTATTAAGGATAATACCGGAAAAACCTACAAGGGTTATCTGACCGATAAGGACGATGACGAATGTGATATCAGCATTCCTTCCCTGAAGGAAGGCCGCACCTATACGATTAAAATCACCGGGATCAAGAAAAGAGGGACCAGCGGATACCGTACCTTGACCCTGAGCGTAAAGATCCCGGCTGCCCAGAAGCCCTCCCAAAAGGTAAAGGTTAAAAAAGTATCCGTAGAAGATAACGGAGATATTGAGGTTGATTTCACATCCAAGGTTACATGGAGAAGCAATGCAAAAATCACTTCCATAAAGGATAACAAAGGCAGCACTTATAAAGGCGCTCTGATTGACAAAGACGATGATGAATGCGAAATCAGAATCAGGAATATGAAATATGGAAGGACCTACACCATTAAAATTTCCGGAGTCAAAGTCAGAGGTGCCGCTTCCTATCAGACCGTCACGGTAACCGTAAAGGTTCCGGCACGCAGCAGTAAGCTTTCGGTAAAGAGAGTTTCTTACGAAGAAGATTATGATGACGGAGTTATGGAATATAAGGTTGAATTTAAGTTCAACAAACACGTGGTAAGGAAAGGCAGCAGCTATATTCTGATTAAGGATTCTGCCGGAAAAGCCTATTCCTCTAAAAGCTCCTATATTGACTGGGACGACGATGAATGTGAACTTCATCTCTCCGGACCACTGACAGACGGCAAAACCTACACCTATCAGATCATAGATGTAAAGGCATCCGGAGAGAGCAGCTATAAAACCTTAAAGGGAAGCTTTATTGCTGCATATAAAGTAGTACCCGAAGATTAAGAGAACGGCAAAAAAGCTTCCGCCGCAAAAACACAGCAGCGGAAGCTTTTTTCTCTTTATTTACATAAGTCCATTTCATCCGACCTTCAGACGGAACTTCTGAATCTCCTTCTCACTGGCTACCTTCTCAATCCGGGCTCCCAGATTTCTAAGCTTTTCATCCAGATTCTCATAGCCGCGTTCAATATAGTAGATATCATCCACAATTGTAATTCCTTCCGCAGCAAGTCCGGCAATCACAAGCGCCGCTCCGGCACGCAGATCCGGCGCGCTTACTCTGGCACCGGTAAATTTGCCCACGCCGCTGATCACAGCCACATTGCCCTCCACCTTCACGGAAGCCCCCATGCGCGCCAGCTCATCCACATAGCGGAACCGGTTCTCAAAAATACTTTCTGTCACAATACTTGTTCCATCCGCAAGAGCCAGAGAAACCGCGATCTGCGGCTGCATATCCGTAGGAAAGCCCGGATAGGGCATAGTTTTCACATGAGTGCCCTGCAGCTTCTGGGGAGCAATCACACGTACCGCATCATCGTATTCATGCACCTCACATCCCAGCTCTAAAAGCTTGGAGCTGGTTGCCTCCAGATGCTTGGGAATCACATTTCGCAGAACAATATTCCCTCCGGTCACTGCGGCTGCGAACATAAACGTGCCGGCCTCAATCTGATCCGGAATAATCGAATACTCGGTCTTATGAAGCGTCTTTACGCCACGGATACGGATTACATCCGTACCGGCCCCCTTAATACTGGCTCCCATGCTGTTCAGAAAGTTTGCCACATCTACTACATGAGGCTCCTTTGCCGCATTCTCAATGGTTGTATTGCCGTCCGCCATGGCGGCTGCCATCATAATATTAATCGTGGCGCCAACAGTAACCATATCCAGGAAAATATGAGCTCCATGAAGCTCCTCCGCCTCCGCGATAATAAAACCATGTTCTATACGCGTCACAGCACCCATCGCCTTGAAGCCCTTTAAATGCTGATCTATGGGACGGCTTCCGATATTGCAGCCACCGGGCAGAGGCACCTGGGCTCTTTTATATTTGCCAAGCAGCGCACCCAGAAGATAGTAGGATGCACGGATTTTCTTCATATTCTCATTTTCTACAATACAGTTCTCCACACCGGAACCATTCACGGTCACTGTATGGCGGTCCAGCCGTTCCACCTTGGCGCCAATTCCTTCCATCGCCTCTAAAAGTGCATTAATATCCCGGACGTCCGGAAGATTATCTATACATACTGTTTCATCTGTCATACTTGCAGCCGCAAGAATAGCCAATGCCGCATTTTTTGCCCCGCCAATCTCTACTTCGCCGTTCAGCGGTATTCCACCCTTAATAATATACTGTTCCACGAGCACACCTCATTGTTTTTATTCCAACTTATTTTCTATGTAAAGGTTGCGCCGATTCGGCGCTTCTTATTCGCATTTTTTCTTTGATACACACACGTTCTCTAGTATATCGTAGTTATTATATCTTACCGCTATAGAAAAATCAATGAACACAATGTCAAAAAAGGGCTTATTTTCAGGTCTTTCCAATACAGATTTTATAAAATAATTTTTTTATAAAAAAAATACAGCAGAGAAGATCGCACATCTGTTTCTTCCCTGCTGTACAGACAGACTCATTATTCTATATTGGCATGATGTCTGCGCATTTCCTCCGAGGTAAGCCCAAGCTCCTCCATGAGCTTTACCGACATAATATCACAAATAAGCTGGGCAGTTTGTTCAAACAACGAACCCATAGGCTGTATAGAACCCTTCTGCCGGTCCGGCTGGTCCTTATCCGGTGCCTGAACTAAAATCAGAGCGTCAGCAAGTCCTGCCAGGGGGGAATCTACTCTGCCCGTAATCAGCATCACCTTACCCCCATAGGCTTTTGCCTGTTCCGCATGATGCAGCAGAGTGGGAGAGGAACCTGATGCAGTGCACAGCAGAAGCAGATCACCCTTTTCAAAGGCAGGAGCCGTTGCTTCCCCCACCAGCGTGCTTTCCTTCCCCATTTGGCCAAGGCGCATGGCAAACCCCCTTACGGCAAGTCCGCTGCGCCCTAAGCCATCGCAGAACACATGATTTGCATCTATAATTTCTTTCACCGCTGTCTGCAGTTCATTCAAATCCAGAGCTGCCACAGCAGCGCTTATTTCTTCTATAATTAAGTCCCTGAATTTTTCCATTGTCTCCATCATGAAGGAAGCCTCCAAAACAGTTCTTTATTCTGATTGTATAATTCTTTATACACTTCATAATATTCCTGATATATTTTACAATTCTCCGGAATCGGTTCAATAATTTCATCTTTAAGCCGCACGGTTTTTTCGCATGCTTCTTCAAAGGAGCGGAAATATCCTGTGCCCACAGCCGCTGTTATCGCCGCTCCCATGCACGCCTGTTCCGCACTTTCCGTTGTATATAACGCCTTTTCAAAAATATCCGCCTGCATCTGCAGAAAAAGCTTTCCCCTTGCGCCGCCTCCGGATGCAATTATCGTATCAGGATTCTTTTTCGTCAGTATTTTCAGCAGTTCCAAATCACTCTTTAAGCTGTACACGACTCCTTCCATAGTGCTCCTTACCAGATGATTTCTCCCGTGGTCAAGGCTCAGCCCCAGGTAGATACCTTTGGAAAGAGGATCGTTCTGCGGACACCTGCTTCCGCTTAAGTAGGGAAGAAAAACCACTCCATTGCTCCCCGGGCGGACCTGCTCCGCCATATGATTCAGCTCCTCAAAGGTATCTGCCCGCAGAATTCCCTGCATCCATTTCATAGCAGAGCCGCCGCACATTCCTACCGCCATCAGCATCCACAGATCTTCCTTCACGCAGCAAAAGGTATTGGTTCTGAACTGCTCGTCAAATACCGGGCTTTTTGTCACGCAGGTAATCTGGCACGCAGTCCCGATATTCGATACCCAGGGCCTGTCCTCCGCAATCAGACCGGTTCCAATCTCATGCATTAATGTGTCCCCGCCTCCATATATAACCGGGGTCCCTTCCCGCAGCCCGGTGGCCAGGGCACATTCCTTTGTGAGCTCCCCTGCAATTTCCTTTGATTCATGGCACTCCGGAAACAAGTCCTTTCTCAGTCCCAGACGCTCAATCACGGCCCACGGCCAGCATTTATTTGCGGTATCAAAGATCACGGTACTGGAGGCATCCGACATATCTGTCCCCAGGGTGCCGCACATTTTATAACGGATATAATCCTTGGGAAGCAGAAAAAGAGCTGATTGGTCATAAGCCTCTGGTGCATGCTCCTTAACCCACATCAAAGACATAATCAGGTAGCCCGGACTGAGCTGGTTCAATGTGATATGATGAAATTGTTCAGGAGAAACAAGCTCATAGATTTTCCGGCGCTGATCGACCGAGCGGTGATCCTGCCAGATAATCATGTTGCAAACCGGTTTTATATCCCGGTCAACCAGAAGCAGACCATGCATCTGACCCGAATAACTGATTCCTTTTAAATTTCGCACCACCTCCGGATATTGCCCGGAAAGCTCCCGAAGCGCACTCTTTGTTGCTTCCCATATTTCCTCCGCATCCTGCTCTGCATAATTCAGCTGCGGCTGCAGTACATCATATTTCTTTGAGGCAGAGCCTATTTCCGCTCCGTTCTCATCCATAACCAGCGCCTTCACACTGGAGGTACCCACATCAATCCCCATAAAATAAGCCATAACAATTCCCCTTTTTATGCTCTGTACTGATGAATCTTATCCCTGATTTCCCTGGCTGCCAGAACAGGCTCTGGATGTCCAAGAATTCCTCCTCCGACGATCACGACATCCGGAGCAAGGGCAGCATATTTTTCCACTGTATCAATATTGATTCCTCCTGCCACTGATATCCTGCTTTTTTTTACGCATGCTTTAATTTCTCTTAAATCATCCAGCGGAGTCCTTCCTTTTGCCTGCTGATCGACTCCTGTATGTACAGAAATATAATCAGCTCCCATCTCCTCAATCCTGCGGATTCGTTCTGCCAGATTAGAAATGCAGATGGTATCCACCGACACCTCTCTCTTGTATTTTCCTGCTTCTTCCACACATGCCTGAATGGTTGCATCATCTGTAACGCCAAGGACACTGATGCAGTCGGCCCCTGCTTCAAACTGTTCTCTGCTCTCATACGCTCCCGCGTCCATAATTTTTCCGTCGCATAAAATATAAAGCTCAGGAAACTCCTCTCTGATTCTGCGGACAGCTTCAAGTCCCGAGCGGTACAAAAGGGGAGTACCCACTTCCGCAATATCAATATAAGGAGAAACCTCCCTCAGAAGAACCAGAGCCTCATCAAGAGAAAGTGTATCTATTGCAAGCTGTAATTTTGTCATTTTAAGCTTCCCCTTCCTCATCCTCAAAATATCCCATGCTCCACGCAACATATTCCGGCTTTTCTCTTCCAAGAATTTTCTCTTCATGTTCCTTAAACATCTGAAGATTTTCCACCGATGACTTCCGTGCAAAGCTGAACGGCTGATCCAAAAATGCATCGATCACCATTTTTGCATACTCAAAAGGAAGAACCCTGCTGCCGATGCAAAGAATCTGTGCATTCAGGCTCTGACGCGCTCTCTGCGCTGTATAACAATCCGAGGCATGAGCTGCCCGGATCCCCCAGTATTTATTGGCCATGGTACTAAAGCCCAGCCCTGTTCCGCATATATACAATCCAAGCCGGCACTCATCTTTCTGAATCCCTACGCACATTTTCTCCGCCACCTGGATTCCTGCCAGGTAGCCGTCCTCTGGGTTCTTCACAGGATCAATCACCACTTCAAAGCTTTTCTCTTCTATTAAATACCTTTTTATCTGCTCCTTCAGCTCAAATCCCACATTATCACAGCCTAAAGCAATTTTATTTTTCTTCATATTACACCCCGCCGCAAAAAATGGCCAGCAGCCCGCCATGCGCCCTGCTGACCATCCACAATCACTTAGATTTCATCGTCAATTTTAATGACAGCTTTTACAACCTCATTTTTCTTATTGACAGAATCCTCAAAGGCCTGCTGGATATTATCCAGTGTGTACTCATGAGAGGCAACCTTTTCAAGGGGAGCAAGTCCTGCCCCTGCAGTGGCAACACTCTTCGGGAACATATTTACATAGCGGAACAGCGACTTGATCCGAAGCTCCTTTGCCATAACCTGACCGAAATTATAAGTCAGCTCTTCTTCCGCAGACATACCGACCAGTACAACTAATCCTCCGCGGCGCGCAATGTGGGCAGTCTGTGCAATCGTAAACTTGCTTCCCGCAGTCTCAAACACCACATCCGGCCCCCGCCCGTTTGTCAGCTCTTTAATTCTTGCAATCGGGTCTTCTTTTCCGCTGTTAATCACATAATCAGCGCCAAGCTCTTTCGCTTTCTGAAGGCGGATATCTTCCAGGTCGCATACGATGATCTGACTTGCGCCGCGCGCCTTGCACGACATCATTGTCATCAGCCCGATACAGCCGCTTCCAAGAATAACTACTGTATTTCCGACAGTAATCTCACCTTTTTCCGCCGCATACATACCGGTTGCAAACGGCTCAACAAGGGCTCCTGCTTTTGTGCTCATTCCTTCCGGAAGCTTGAAGCAAAGATCTGCCTGGAAGGGAACATACTTCATATAGCACCCCTGTACAGGCGGCGTTGCCCAGAAGATAACATCCTTGCACAGATTATAATGTCCGGACTTACAAAATTCACATTTCCCGCATGTGATTCCAGGCTCACAGCATACCCGATCTCCCACTTTAAGATCGGTAACATTCGCGCCCACCTCCACGACCGTGCCTGCACACTCATGTCCCAGCATAAACGGGATATCCCTGTCCTTTTCTACCTTAAAGGTGCCGCAGCGTCCGTCATGAAAATAATGGACATCCGAACCGCAGACACCCACATATTCCAGCTTAATCAGAACCTTATCCGGATCAACCGGAAGCTTTACTTCCAACTGTGCCCTGATTTTCTCTTTTACAATCGGATCCTCGACCATATCAAGATGCTCTTCATCTACCACGATCATCTTGTCCACCTCTGTCATAAATGCGCCTTTGTTAATATACTTCTTTTCTGCCATTTCTTTAAGAAGCTCCCTTCCTGATTTTACTTATTTAAAACAGTGCCCGGCAGCCCATAGAGCGCCAGGCACCAATGTCACGAAACCACATCCAAGCTAAAATTAAATTACCAAGTTCGTCTGTTGTTAATTAGTTGGCAAGAGAACCGTCTGCGCTGATCTCTCCGGACTCCACATACATATCAATATACTGCTGTACAGTATCAGAATTGATTGCAGGAGCCTCCACATAAAATTCCACATCGGTAGGAGCCTTCTCACCCTTCAAAACAGCCGCTGCATTTGCAATACACTGCTCAGCAAGCAGGGAAGCATCCTGAAGTGAAGTTCTGGTCAGAACCCCTTCCTGAACAAGCAGGCATCCCTGTGCATTTCCGTCCACGCCATAAGCAAGGAAGGTTGGTTTTCCATCTGCATCAAAGTAATCGGAATTACCGCGGACTGCCTCGATTGCACCGGCTGCCATGTTGTCATTCATGGAGATAATTGCATCGATCTTGGTTCCGCCCTGTACCCATGTTTCCATCAAAGTAAGCGCTTCATCACTGTTCCAGTTTGCATAATCTTCATACAGAATCTTTACATCTGTTCTCTTAGAGAAGAATTCCTGCTCCCAGCCTACCCGGCGTCCGTCAGAATGGAAGTTATTGGATGGCCCCATCAGAACTACTACATTTGCATTCTCCGGTACTTCCTCAACTGCGATTTTTGCACTTACGGCTGCCTGCTCAATAGGATCCGCATCAACCGTTCCGGTTCCTTCCAGAAGGGAGGTATCATCCGAACCGTCAAGATCTCCCTGATGGACTGCCGGATTGGTGGTAATTACCGGGATTCCTGCATCTACTACCTGTTTGATATACGGAGCAGATGCCGCATTGTCGTTAACCTGAACAATTACCAAATCATATTCCTTCGTCACACAGTCCTCCAGAATACCGTTTAACTTATTATCATCCGCCTCACCGCTGAAATAGTCCAGCGTAATCTCCGGATATTTTTCCGCCTCACTGATCATCTCACGGGTCAGCCATGCAGCAAAGGTATCCGCGCTTGCACGTGCAATAAATGCCACGCGGTAGTCTCCCGAAGCCTCTTCGCCTGCGGGTTCTTCTGTATTTTCCGCCTCCTGCGCCGGTTCCTCAGAAGCAGCGGGCTCTGAAGCTGCAGGCTCCTCCTTAGCTCCGGATCCGCAGGCTGCCATTGACAATGTCATAGCCACAGTAAGCGCTAAAGCTGTCAGTTTTCTCAATTTCATAATAAATCCTTCCTTTCCTTTTTGCTTGGTTCATAGTTTCTATAGCATACGTCAGATAAATTTCTGCCGCATTATGCTCTTCTTATTTTTCTTTCTTCTCCTCATCCTTTGGAGCAATGATTACCTTGGTTACTTTTCCTCTCTTGCTGAAAATGTCCGCGGCAACTGCGAGCACTACGATCAGTCCTTTGATCATCTGCTGAATATAGGAATCAACTCCAATCAGGTTCATAATATTTTCAAGAAATGCAATAATGAATGCACCTGCCACCGTACCTGTTATCGTTCCGATACCGCCGTTCATGGAGGTACCTCCTACGATTGCCGCGGTAAGTCCGGTCATCTCATAGCCCACCGCGCCGTTGGGAAGTCCCGCATTGTTACGTGCCATAAAGATAACGCCCGCAAAACCGACCAGCATACCGTTGATAATATAGCTCATATAGATGCTTCGTTTTACATTAATGCCGCTTGCCTCCGCCGCATTGCGGTTTCCGCCGATTGCATAGAGGCTGCGCCCCCAGCGTGTCTGAGTCACCAGATACCACATGGCGATTGTAATCAGAACCAGTATAATGACCGGAAGCGGAATCGGTCCGACCATCCCCTGTCCTACAACTGTATAGTTGCCAAGCTGAAGAATGTTGGAGCCTCCACAGTAGTAAAGAGCAATTCCGCGGGCAATCTCCTGCATACCAAGGGTTGCAATGAATGCAGGCACCTGAACATTTGCCACAAAAAATGCATTGAACAGGTTACACAAAATTCCGACCAGAATCGCTGTCAGAATTGCCAGCAGCAGTGAGCCTGTGCTTTTGTACACCGCAATGGAGAGCACTCCGCTTAATGCCAGTACAGATGCAGCCGACAGGTCGATGAACCCTTCCACAATCAGAATCATTTCGCCGTATGCAATCAGAAGTCCCACACATGACTGCCTCATAATATTGATCAGGTTATTTGATTTCAGGAAATAAGGACTGATCATACTGCATATGGCAAACATTAAAACAAGTACAATATAAATAGAATGTTTCTGCAGGCTCTGCTGCAATTTAGACTTATTATTCATTATTCCATTCCTCCCTTTCAGCTTTTCATCAGGCCGGTCGCGCACATCATAATGCGCTCCTGTGAAAATTCCTCTCTTGACAGACAGCCTGTAATACGGCCCTGACACATGATATAGATGCGATCACACATACCAATCAGCTCTGCCAGCTCTGACGAGACCATAATAATTGCCTTATCTTCTTTTACAATCTCCGTCATCAGCTTGTAGATTTCAAACTTTGCGCCTACATCAATGCCCCGGGTAGGCTCGTCGAGAATCATCACGTCAGGCTCACAGAGCATCCATCTTGACAGCAGCACCTTCTGGGCATTTCCGCCGGAAAGAGATGAAATCGGAGTCTCCAGGGTAGGAGTTTTTACCTGCATTTTCTTAAAATATTTTGTTACATTCTCACGTTCCTTTGCCCGGTGGGTATATCCTCCGTATATATAATTTTTCAGACTGGCAATACTTGCATTTTCCATAACGCTTCTTACCGGAATCAAACCATATTCGCGGCGGTCCTCCGACAGCATAATCAAACCGTTATCAATGCTCGTTCTCGGATCCTTCAGCCTAATCTCCTTCCCGTTTAGTATAACAGTACCCGAATCATGGTGATCCAGTCCGTATACCGCACGCATCGTCTCCGTACGTCCGGCACCCACCAGTCCGGCAAATCCTACAATCTCGCCCTTTCGGACATAAAAGTTAATGTCCTCAAAAATGTTTTTGCAGCAGAAATCCTTAACCTCCAGCGCAACCTCTCCAACGGGCACCTCCATCTTCGGATATACATTTTCCAGCTTACGCCCTACCATCTCTCCAATGATGACATTCGTAGCCTCCTCAATATCGCTCTGGGACGCATTTTCCGGAAGCAGGTCCTCCACTCTGTGGGTATTTACTACAGAGCCGTCCCGAATTACGGTAATATCATCTGCAATGGCAAACAGCTCGTCCATCTTATGAGAAATATAAATAATGCTTACTCCCTTTTCTCTTAATTCCTCAATCTTGCCAAACAGCAGTTCCACTTCCTTCTGAGAAATGGAGGAGGTCGGCTCATCCATGATGATAATCTGGGCATTGTTTGTGATAGCTTTGATAATCTCCAGCATCTGGATATCAGAAACCGTCAGCGTTCTCAACGTCTGTGCAGGAGAATACGACAGGTTCTGTTCCTCCAGGAACTTTTCCGCCTCTGTACGCACCAGCTTCCAGTCAACCTTCCCGAATCCGTTTACCGGAAGCCTTCCAAGAAAAAGGTTCTCCTCCACGGTCAGATCAGGAACATAATTTAATTCCTGGGCAATCATGGAGATTCCATGCTCTCTTGCCTGAATCGGATTCTTGATTTCTACCGGCTCTTCATCAATATAAATCTGACCGGTGTCAGCTTTATATATTCCATTGATAATCTTCATCAGAGTAGATTTGCCTGCGCCGTTTTCTCCGCACAATGCATGAACTGTACCTTTACGCACGGCGAAATCAATATCCGTCAAAGCCTTAACTCCCGGAAAAGATTTGGAAACATGCTCTACCCGCATTTTGATCTCTTCCATTCTCATCCCCCCACTTTCTTCTTTAATTGCAAATCATTCAGCTACACCCGTAAAACCTACAATCATTATTAGTTGAATAATACAACTTTATAAAATATTTGTCAATTCATATCTTGTTATTTTATCTATTTTTTGTTTTTATTTTTTAATTTTATTGTTATTTTTGTATATTTATAGTTTATTTATAAAACTTTTGAAAGCGCTAAAAAAGCTTCCTTCAAAGACTCATACATCTGATTGTAAATTTTATGATATTCTCTGTAAGTCTCTGATTCCCTTTCATCGGGCGCTGTGCTGCCTTTTTCTTTTATAAAAGTATCGCAGGCATCCTGAACAGTGGCAAAAATACCCGTTCCAACCCCCGCCAGAATCGCTCCGCCGTAGGCCGGCCCCTCCTCCTGCTCCATAGTACGCACCTCACACCCGAACAGAGCTGCCATCATCTTTCTCCAGAGCAGGCTTTTGCTTCCTCCCCCGCAGACGCGCATGACACGGACATTCACTCCCTGGGCCTTCAGCATCTGGTTGCAGTCCGCAAGGCAGTATACAATTCCCTCCATTATCGCGCGAAGCATATGTGCCTGAGTATGTACGGTATTCAGCCCGAGAAACGCGCCTCTGTAGCTCGGCTCCATATGAGGCGTTCTCTCTCCCATCAGAAACGGAAGATAAATCAGCTTGTCGCTTCCGGCCGGAACCTGTTCCGCAAGCTCGTTCATTAATTCATAGAATCCGCGTTTTTCCGATTCTGCCCGCTTTGTCAAATCTTTACAAAATTCATTTTTAAACCATTCCACCGAAAGCCCCGCGGACTGCGGGCCTCCCATCGTATGCCAGCAGCCGGGAACCGCGCAGCAGCACATATGAAGTCCTCCTCCCGGAATCTGGGTATAATGATCCAAATGTGAATATACGACCGCAGACGTCCCTATGGTAGTAAATGCCTGCCCTTCGTGTACCACTCCCGTTCCGAGCGCCGCACAGGCATTATCACTTCCGCCCGCCACAACCGCCGTCTTTGTAGTCAGGCCAAGCTCCCTGGCAACATCCGGCAGAAGATACCCTGTCAGCTGAGGGCTTTCATATACGTCAGGCAAAAGCGACCGGTCAAGCTTCAGCCGTTTAAGAACCTCGTCAGACCAGCATCTGTTCTTCACATCCAGAAGCTGCATCCCGGATGCATCCGAAACATCTGTGGCAAAGACTCCTGTCAGCTCATAACGCACATAGTCTTTTGGCAGAAGGACGTGCCTGCATCTTGCATACAGCTCGGGCTGCTCTTCCCTGACCCACATCAGCTTTGCCGCTGTCCAGCCTGTCAGAGGAGGATTATTGGTAATCTCCATCCATTTTTCCACAGGCATTCGCTTCAGCATCTCATCTGCCTGTTTCCCGGCTCTTGCGTCACACCAGATAATCGACCGGGCAATGACTTCGTTCTTTTCATCCAGCATCACAAGTCCGTGCATCTGTCCCGACAGACCGATCCCTGCCACATCCTCTGCAGCAACACCGGATTTTTTTACTGTTTCTCTAATCGTTTCCATGACCGCCCTTCGCCAGTCATGGGGATCCTGCTCCGCCCAGCCGTTTGCCGGCTCATAGAGCGGATAAGCGCTGCTGGCAGAGGCAACAACCTCCCCCTTCTCATTTATCATAATCGTCTTCGTGGCGCTGGTCCCCAAATCCACGCCAATTAAATATTTCATGCTCTGCCTCCTTCCGTCAGACTTGGTTCATCAGCCGCTTCATTTCCCTGATATTTTTTTCCAGGTTTCCGCAGAACAACGCCTTTCCGGAAACCACCACAGTCGCGCCGGCCCGCACTACCTTCTGAACATTATCCATTCCAATATTTCCGTCCACTTCAATGTCACATTTTAGTCCCAGCCGCCCCAGCCTCTCCCGAAGCAGCTCTATCCTGCGCATGGATTTCGGGATAAATCTCTGCCCTTCCAATCCTGGCTGAACAGTCATAAGCTGAACCACATCAGCCATTTCCAGCAGCGAAGCTTTCAGTACATCCAGTTCCGTGTCAGGCTTCAGGGCAATGCCTGCCCGTATTCCCATAGCTTTGATTTCATTAACCGTTTTCTCCGGGTCTTCACACGCCTCAAAGTGGACCGTAATTACATCTGCTCCCGCTGCTTTCATCCGTTCCACATACCGGATCGGTTCATTTACCATCATATGTACGTCAAAGATAAGCCCCGATGATGCCCTGATACTTTCCACTTCCCGCATTCCAAGAGCAAGATTCGGAACAAAAGCGCCATCCATCACATCAATATGCACATAATCTGCTCCGGCCTTTTCCATAATTCTCAGCTGCTCATCAAGAAAGCAGTAATCCGCTTCCAGCAGCGACGGAGCCAACTTAACCATCCTGCATCCCCCTGTTCCTGTTCAGATTTTATTTCCATCAATGGCAATCTGAGTCTTTTTTAGCTGTTCCTTATAGTTTTTGCCCGAATACATCATGTAACCCATATATAAAATATCCATAATAAACTGATCCGCAACCCTTCTGGTTACTTTTTCGCGGTCAAACGACAAATCATTGACCGCAATAAAAATCTTGATATCCGTATATCGAAGAAGCGGCGTACGGTTCTTCTTCGTGATGCTTATGGTAGTCCCGCCCATCTGCTTTGCTATTCGAAGCGCTTCCACTACATTCTTGGATCTCCCGTCATAGGATATAGCTATCGCCACATCCCCCTTTGACATATTGCTGGCAGTAATCATCTGAAGCATAACGTCTCCTTCCGCCGAGCAGGGAATTCCAAGTCTTTTAAACTTCATATAGGCAAGCTGGCAGACAGCATAGGCATCTCCTGCGCCAAAAAAATGGATCGATTTTGCTTTCAGCAAAGCCTCCAGTGCCCTTTCGCACTGCTCCCCCGCCAGAGCCATAGTATCCGTCAGCGTCTGTACATTACTCTGATATACCTTTTTCATAATCTCGGACATATTGTCGCTGTCATACACCCGAAGCTCCTCTGTCTGGGATACACTGTCTTCAGCCAAAGCCAGCTCCATATCTCTTTGCAGCGCCGAATATCCGCTGTATCCCATTCTTTTACAGAAACGGATAACAGAAGCTTCACTGCTCCCGGACTCCTTGGCAATCTCGGCCAATGTCATATAGGTAACAGCCTCCGGGTGCTCTGCAAGCGCTCCCGCAATCGCTTTTTCAGCTCTCGGAAGCGTAGGAAGCAAAAAACGTATTTTCACCAGTATCTCATTCATTTTTCATTTCTCCAGCACTTCATATGATCCGACTCCTTTGTTTAGAAAATTATATCATTTGTCTTGTATGGAGTAAATATTGTATTGATTTTTGTCTATAATTCCCATTTTTTCACGCATTTCTCCTTATCTGTCTACTGTTTTTCTACATTTTCACGATTTTACACTTCATTTTGATTTATTTTCAGCTTCATTTCACTTCAGTTTTATTCAACAGGATACCTCCCCCGTTTTTCCGGACGCAATAGTTTTTTAAACAAATAAAAAACAATAAAAATATATCCTCATCCCGTCACAAATATGGTCAGATTTATTGACTCGATTGACCTGAAAAAGTATAATATGACCAGATTTTGGACTCCGCAATGCCTCCTTCGGGCCGGAGTAATAAAAACGGGCCGCATACAAATGACAAATAAAAATATTTATGAAAAAGAAAAACGGGGTATGGAAATAAAAAATGAAACTTGGAATCAACAGCAACGAAATGCAGAAAGCAAACCGCTGCCTTGTCTTAAAAATTCTTATGGAAAACGGCAGTATCACAAGACAGAAGCTCTCCCTGAAAACCGGTCTCC
This sequence comes from uncultured Lachnospiraceae bacterium, assembly GCA_910585465.1. GTDB lineage: Bacteria > Bacillota > Clostridia > Lachnospirales > Lachnospiraceae > Hominiventricola. Next base: position 28,580 of record CAJUEW010000024.1, read on the forward strand.
ACAAAGCCACAATTACAAATATTATCAATGAATTTCTGGAAATCGGAATTATCACCTCCAACAGCAACGGCTCAAATGTAAAACGCGGCGAGCTGCTGCGCTTCCAGGCGTCAAACCTGTACACACTCTCTGTGGGAATCAACAGAAAGGATTACCGCATCTGTCTGTATACGCTGGACGGCACGGCGCTGACACAGTTCAAAAAGAAAATTTCTGTTCATGACAACGTATATTTCATCTATGAACAGTTATTAAACGATATCAAGGCTCTCCTTTCTCCAATACCTAAAAAAAACATTTTGGGAATCTGTGTGGGCATGCCAGGCCCTTACATCCGCAAGGAGCATGATATTGCTCTTGTAACCGGCTTTAAGCAGTTAAGCTCCATCAATATCCCCCGTATGCTGGAAAAGGCTCTGGGCATTCCTGTCCTGTCCGAGCATGACGCAAGGCTGGCTGCCTATGCAGAATGGAAAAACAGAGAAAAGGTCCAGTCCAGTCCCATCACCAGTCTTGTCACACTGAGGTCTATCGGGCTTGGTGTCGGAGCCGGCATCGTGATTGAAGGAAAAATGGTCCGGGGCCAAATCGGAACCGCCGGAGAAATCGGCCATATGGGCATCAATTTTAACGCATGCAGAACTCCGGGAAACAATTACGGCATCTACGAATATTATTCCGGGACAGAAAGCGCGGTTCGTTATATGCTGGAACGGCTTTTTGAATTTCCGGAAAGCAGTCTGAATGAATTCAGCACCTATCAGGATATTGTGACTGCCTACAAGGAAAGGGAGCCTCTCGCCACCTATGCCATGGAAAAGCTGGCCTGGATGCTTGGCTACGGCATTGCAAATATTATCTACCTGCTCAATCCGGACTGTATCATTCTGGATGAGGATTACCCGGACTATCCGCCTTTTCTGGAAAAGGTAAAGCAGACGCTGAAGGAATTTGTCCACCCTTATATTCTGGAAAGCATTTCTGTGCACTTCTCTGATTCTAAAGACGATACCATACTGCAGGGCGGCTACTATCTCATTCTGGAGCAGAGGTTTCAGGAAAATACACTGATTGATTACATCAAAGAAGCCATAGGCAGCGCCGATACGGAATAAGGGGCTGCTTACGACAGCCCCTTATGGTTGATTCTTCCTTTATTTTCTTGCAATCGCTTTCTTGGCGGCTGCCGCCACATCCTCCGGAGCAAGTCCGTAATGTCTCAAAAGCTCCTCCGGGTGCCCGGAATGTCCGAAGCAGTCGTTAACCCCCACTCTCTCTAAGGGAACCGGTCTTTCAGAGCTCAGCACCTCGGCAACAGCACCTCCAAGTCCGCCGATAATATTATGCTCCTCTGCAGTCACAATGGCTCCTGTCTCGTCTGCAGCCTTCAGAATTAATTCTCTGTCAATGGGCTTGATGGTATGCATATTAATGACACGGGCAGAGATTCCCTCCGTCTCCAGCAGCCTGGCCGCCTTTAAGGACTCCTGAACCATCAGTCCGCACGCAATAATCGTCACGTCCCCGCCGTCGGTCAGCTGCACCCCTTTCCCCAGTTCAAAATCATAATTTTCAAACTGATCGGTCACGGTATCCAGCGCACAGCGCCCGGTTCTAAGATAGCATGGGCCGGTATAATCCAGAATTGCCTTTGTCGCAAGACGCGTCTCATTGCCGTCGCACGGAACGACTACTGTCATTCCCGGAATGGTTCTCATAAGGCTTATGTCCTCAATGCACTGGTGGGTGGCACCGTCCTCGCCGACGGTAAGCCCCGCATGGCTTCCGACCACCTTTACATTCAATCCCGGATAAGCAACACTGTTGCGGACCTGGTCATAGACCCTCCCTGCGGCAAACACCGCGAATGTATGTACCAGCGCCACAGCACCGCAGGCCGCCATTCCTGCTGCCGTATCCACCATATTTGCCTCCGCAATTCCCATATTAAAAAATCTTTCCGGATATTTGTCCGCAAAATACGCAGTCATTGTACAGCTTTTCAGATCCGAATCAAACACATAAATATTTTCGTCAGCACCGAACTCCTCTAATGCACGGCCATAGGCAACTCTTGTAGAAATCCTTTCTCCCATAATTATCCCTCCAACTCTGCAATTTTATGATTTAACTCAAGGTATGCGGTCTCAAATTCCTCCTTGGTCGGATGCCCTCCATGGAAACGAACCTGATTTTCAAACACCGATACTCCTTTCCCCTTTACCGTATCGGCAACGATTACCGTAGGCTTTCCTTTTACGCTTACTGCCAGCTTCAGCGCGTCCGAGAGCTGCTCCACATCATGCCCGTCCACCTCAAGCACATTCCATCCAAAAGCTTTAAATTTATCGCCAATTGGATACGGAGACATGACCTCTTCCAGAGGACCGTCCAACTGCAGCTTATTGTTATCCACCACCGCAATCAGATTATCTGCATGGTAAAAGCCCGCAGCCATGGCAGCTTCCCATACCTGTCCCTCCTGAATTTCCCCGTCGCCCATGACACAATAGACATAATTGCCGTATTTTCTGCACTTTCCGTACAATGCCATTCCAAGGGCAATGGAAAGCCCCTGCCCCAGAGAACCGGTAGACATATCCACACCTGGTACATGCATCTCCACATGCCCGGACAGATCGCTTGTAAGCTTACGGAAGGTTTTCAAATGCTCCGCAGGAAAAAATCCTTTCAACGCAAGAACGCTGTATACCGACGGCGAACAATGCCCCTTGGAGATTACAAACCGATCTCTGTCGGCCTTATCCGGTTTTGCGGGATCTACCTTCATCCTGTCAAAATAAAGCACGGAAAGAATCTCCGCAATAGAAAAGGAACCCCCAATATGCCCGGAGCCTGCTGCCTGAATGGTCTCCAGGGCTGTTTTCCGGATTCGGCAGCTAATCAATTCCAAATTCCGTTTTTTCATTTCTTCCATAAGAAATATACCTCCTATTTTAAAATTTATTTGTAATATAGTTTATTATATAAACTATATTACTGGCCTAATATAAAATTATAGGATTTTCCCCTGAATGTCAATGTCTTTTATTTACATTTTAGTTTTTTTATTAAACTATTTTTCTATAATAAAATAGTTGCAAAGACTTTATCGCATATATTTCCGAACAAGAAATACGGCAGGGAAAGACAGACTGCTGTCTTTTCCCTGCCGTATAACCGACCTTATCATTTTGTTTTTCAGTGCTTCCTGTTATGCCTTCCTACATCCTCCCGGACCATCCGGTACAGGGAGGCAGCAAGCGGAACTCCCAGCAGCATTCCCAGTACTCCGGATAAGCCCCCGCCGATTGTAACAGCGGCAAGCACCCATATACCCGGAAGCCCTACAGAGCTTCCTACTACCCGGGGATAGATTACATTTCCTTCCACCTGCTGCAGCACTACAATAAATATCAGAAACAAAACCGCTTTTAGAGGAGATACCGTCAGTATCATAAACGCGCCCACACCGGCTCCGATATATGCGCCCGCCACAGGAATCAGCGCCGTAAAGCCCACCAAAGTGCCAATCATAACCGCGTAGGGCATCCTCAGAACAAGCATTCCCCCGGCGCAGAGGCTTCCCAGAATAACAGCCTCCACACATTGCCCCACAATATAGTGATGAAAGCTGTCATTCAGGACGCTGAGCACATAAAGGATTTTTCTGTTCCACTCCGGGCGGAGATAGCTGCGCATAAGCCGGAGACACTGACTCTGAAGCTTCTCCTTGCCTGACAAAAGATAGACAGAAAAAACAAATCCCACCAGGCAGGTCACGATACTGGAAAACAAGGATGCAACCATGCTGGTCATGGTTCCCACCGCTCCGCTTATGCCGGAGGAAAGAAAACGTGTGGCCTGCTGAATCGTTTTCTCCCAGTCCATGGAAGCCAGCGCCTTAAGCGTCTCCTCCGGAAACAGCGCAGGAAGAAAACGGCTGTCCCCATACTGTCTGATAACCTCCGAAAGCTTTACGCCTAAAAGCTGGATACACGAAACCAGTTCCGGAACCACCATCTTCACCAGCAGCGCCGCCACCGCAAACAAGGTCATAAAAGCCGCCGCCATACAGAGGCTCCGCCTGTTTTTATGGAGCACTCCCCCCTTTTTTGCGCAGAAAAGAACATAATACTTTTCATACAGGCTCATAAGAATATTCACCATATAAGCAATGGCGCAGCCTGTCAGAAGCGGAATTGCCGCTCTGAATGCCAGCAGAAAAAGCCCCACAGCCGTATTCCAGTAGTGAATGCATAAAAACAGCAGAAAAATACTAATCCCAATGCGATAACAGGTTTTCCACTCTATCTTCATATCCTTTTACCTCATGTTTCCTGTTTTCACTAATCATAACAGTTGGTGAAAAGAAAAGCAAGGGACGGACCCGTCTCCTCCGCGGCTATTTCGTCCGGCTCTCTCTCCGGTTCCATACAAATACCACCCCTGTCAGCGCCGCCACGGCCAGCACAACCGTCAGAGGGCTTTTCGTATATCCGGCAAAAATATAAGCCAGAAACGCAATCACTCCATTGACAGCCGCATAGGGAAGCTGCGTTCTCACATGGGCTACCAGATCGCATTCCGCTCCCGTGGAAGACAGAATGGTCGTGTCGGAAATAGGAGAACAGTGATCTCCGAACAGGCCTCCGGATAAAACTGCGCCGACTGCAATGGCATACGGTATGGAAAACGCATGCGCCATCGGAACAGCCAGAGGCATCATGATGGCAAAGGTTCCCCAGGAGCTTCCCGTTGAAAAGGACACAAAGGTACCGAACAGAAAAATCACCGCCGGTATCAGTCCCGGCGAAAAGTTGACAGCCTTCATGCCGTTGACAATAAAGTCCGCCGTACCCAGGGCACTGATCATGCTCCCCAGAGACCATGCCAGCACCAGCGTTACCGCCACATCCGTCATGCCCTTCATACCGTCCACATAGATTTTAAAGGTATCCCGGAAGCACTGCACCTTATAGATCCGAATCAGAACCATCAGCACTAAGGCTCCAAAGAAATATCCCATAGTCAGCGCCACACGAAATTCGTTGCCGTCCACCTTCTGAAAGGGAAATCCCAAAGGCGCCAGAGTTACAAACAAGGTCACAAAAACGACTGCGATAGGCAAAATTACCATCATAGGCCGCGCATTCCGGATAGAATAGCCTTTTTCTTCACCCTGTTCTCCCAAATTATCATCACAGAAAAAATCGCTTTCCGTTGTTCTCTCCTCCGCACGGCGCATCTGAGAAAAATCTTTTTTCGTAAATGCAATCAGAGGAATCATGATAATTGCCAGGATTGCATAAATCTGAAACGGGATCGCCTCCACAAAGGTCGTATAATCGGATCGGGTAATGCTTAAATTATCAAACTCTGCCTGAATCAGCCCCATGATATACACGCCCCACCCGATAAACGGAATCAGAATTGCCACCGGGGACGAGGTGGAATCCAGAATCCATGCCAGCTTTTCCCTGGAAATTTTCAGCTTGTCAAACAGCGGCCGGAATACGGGGCCCACCAGAAGAGGAGTACCCAGATCCGAAAAAAAGATTAAAATCCCTCCGGCCCACGCACACATCTGAGCCTTCAGCTTCGTATTCACAAAACGGTAGACAAATTTGCTGAATGCCTGCGCGCCCCCGGATTTCTCCATCAGCTTAATAAAGCCTCCGATAAAAATAACGAGGACGAGAACGCCCGCATTATAAGAATCCGTAAGCTGTACGAAAAAATAGTCTCCAATCATGGATTTTACCGACAGAAACGGATTTCCGGCGCAGAAGATCATCGTTCCCGCAAATCCGCCGCAGAACAGGGACAGGATCACATTTTTGCTTTTAATCGCCATTACCACCGCAATAATCGGCGGCAGAAGGCTCAGCCAGCCGTAATTCATAATACTTTCTCCTTCCGAATGCATAAATATTCATTATTACATTGTAACTTATGCATTCAAAATTGTAAATCCCTTTCACACTCCCCCCTCTATAAGCCGTCTCTCCCTTCACCTTTTTTATCGTTCATCCTTACTCTCCATTATTGTATCAGCAATTTGATAAAATAATAAAAAAACAAAGGAGACCTGATCATGAACAGCTTACAAACCATTACAAACCATTATTTAGAATTCTGCCAGTACCAAAAACGGTTGGACCGTAAAACATTAAAGGCATACAGAATTGATTTAAATCAATTCTCCGCCCAAATCCCTGCAAATGAAATTTCCTCCATCACCGCAGAAGCGTTGGAAAAGTTTATTGCCACATTGCACTTAAACTACAAGCCCAAAACTGTAAGACGAAAAATCGCGTCTGTAAAAGCCTTTTTTCACTATCTGGAATATAAAGATATCATTGATGTAAACCCGTTTAATAAAATACAGATCAGATTCCGGGAGCCCGTTATTTTACCTAAGACAATACCCCTGCACACTATGGAAGCCCTTCTGGCAGCTATGTACGGACAATACAGGTCTGCTGAGTGCTGCCGGCAAAAACGTAATATTTTACGCGACATTGCTGTAATCGAGCTACTCTTTGCCACCGGTATACGGATATCTGAGCTTTGTTCCCTGAAAACATCCAGCATTAATTTATCTGAAAAAACCATATTAATCTACGGAAAAGGCGCCAAAGAACGTCGGATACAGCTTGGAAATGATGATGTGGTCGGCATTCTGCAAAAATACAGCAGAGAATATAAAAAAGAAATAGAATCTATCGGTTATTTTTTCGTAAATCATTTCAACAGACCCTTATCCGACCAGGCAGTCCGGAGGATGATTAACAAATACACCTCACTTACCGCAATTGATCTGCACATTACGCCGCATATGTTCCGGCACACCTTTGCGACCTGCCTTCTGGAAAATGATGTGGACATCCGGTATATTCAGGAAATGTTAGGCCACAGCTCCATCAATATTACAGAAATATATACACACGTCGCCCTCTCAAAGCAAAGAGACATTCTGACTACCAGGCATCCCAGAAAAAATTTCCATCTATAAAAGGCGAAGAAACTGCCGTATCACGATTTAAAATCATGGTGCGGCAGCTCTTTTATGTATCAGATTAAGGCTAACTGGTTAGTCTGGGCTATTAACGGATAATAAAGAGTTATCCATCTTCGTAGCCCGCCATGCCGGTATCAGGTGCATCCTGTATCTTTCTTAAATTCTTCTTTTTCCGGCCAGCAGTTACTGGATGAAAAAGAAAAACGGATGAGGAGAAATATAATGAGAAAGCAAAGGAAATGGAAGAAAACAGTCCGCGTTTGTAGGATTCTTGCAGTTTTTGTGTTATGTCTGTCCGGGATATTATTTCTGTTTAACCGGGAGCAAAATAAAAACAAAATACGTGTAGTAACTGTCAAGGAATTAGATTCCCATATGGAAGAAGGGGAAAAAGTTATTTCATTTGAAGATTTTAAGAACAGCTATAAGGCCGAAGATACTGCCGTGCACTATTCTGTTCCGGAGGGAAGGCTTTCAGACGATAAATATTATGTGCTGAAATTTAATATGCGCGCAAAAAATGCAGCCGCAAAAGTTTATGTAAGTTTTGGAGATGAGGACAGTCATCCCTACTATCTTTCCACTGAATGGCAGACGTACTATTATCCCAGCATAAACGGGGATGTCATCGATTCCCTTGACTGGGAAATAGAAGCGGGGCGGCCAGACAGTCAGCAAATCTTTCTTGCGAACATCTCCGTCTACGGATATGACAAAGACTCTATTCATCCGTCTGCCATTCCAAACGGCACATATCCGTCGTCGCAGGATAAAGAGGTTGTCCTTGAAGCTCAGGAGACAGGAACAGGGATGGGGCCTGCAACAGATTTGATAGGGGACGGTGATTATATTTATTCTATCAGTAATGGACAGATGAAAATATCTCAAAAAGATGCAGATGAAGAATATCATATCATTGCAAGAGTCAAACACCTTGGAACTGTCCGGCATATTGAATGGGTAAATGATAATGTCGTGGCAGTCGCGGCAAGAGAAAACGGGGTTTGGTTTATTGATGTTTCTGATAAGGAAAACCCTTATATCATTAGTTGTTATGATACCCTGGAACGGGCTAACGATGTCTGCTTCTCAGGAGATCTTATGTTCGTTGCCGGCCGCTTTTACGGCATAGAGATTGTTAATATATCAGATTTGGAAAATCCCCAATTTATCAGGAAAATAGCGGGAGGAAAAGAATGTTACCGTTGTACGATCAGCCAGAATTATTTATTTGTAAGCTGCTGGAATGCGCGGGAAATTGAAATCTATTCTCTCTCGGCTGCAGATGAACCACAGCTTGCCGGAATAATTGCAGTTGACGGACATTGCGGAGAAGTATTTATAGAAGAGAATATTTTATATGCTGTAACAGGATATAAAGCGGCGCTTCATTATGAGAAGGTCGGAACCGCCGGCTATGGCACCGGAAACGGGCTGGAAATCTATGATATTTCTGATATTTCAAATCCATCCTGGCTCTCGACTGTTAAGACAGACGGAAGTATGAAGGGCTCAGGCTATGATGACTGGTCTGTGGAAGTAAACGGAGGCTATGCATATTTTACAGATTGTTTTAACGGAACCTATATTTATAATGTCCGTAATCCGTATGCTCCCAGGCGGGTGGCCAGACTGATTACTCCAATTACTAAAGACAACGATGATTATGTTGATTTCACCAGCAAGGATAATGTTGTATTTCCTTACGACCATGCAGAATCCATTATTTCGCCTGCCATGGGGCTGTACTTAAATGATAGTGAGCTCTATATTGCGTGCACTTATTCTGATATACATAAGTACTCATTTGGCGGCGCCGTACACAGCCAAAAGGAAATATCCCGGGAAAACTACAAGATAAAGGAGGAGACAAAATATCAGGATAAAGATATCACCTATATACTAGAAGATTATGACATCTATGCAATAGGTACATTTGACACCTGGTATATTGCGGGAACTGGTAATGGACTGATTCTCTTAGATAACGAGCTGACCCCGCATGATACCTTATTAACCGATCATGCGGTGAAACATATAAGTATAACCAATGATGGTTATATTATTACAGCAGAAAAAACAGGCGTAGGTATCTACGAAATCAGGGAAGAAAAAATCTGTCAGTGCAGCTTTATTGATTCAAAAGCATACCAAAGCCATGTGTTTTCTGTAGGTGTTACAGAGGATGGAAATTACGCAATCGTTCAGTCCTCCTGGCAGAAATGGGAAGCCATCGATTTGCATGATAAGAATAATCCGGCATTTGTTACACAGGTTGTTTCTGAAGATGGAAAAATAATTGATGTAGAAGATACAGACAGCACAGGCCTTATGTATTACAGAAGCATTGTAAACGGATCCGTAAATGGCGCAGTCGGCATTGCCGGAAATCGAAACGTTTTATGGTTTAAATCCCTGGGTGAGCAGCTGCAAATATGCAGCGTTTATAAAAATAATCTTTATGTTGATACTGCAGACAGCGCCAGATTAGATGGAACAGAAATGACGGTGCAGACAACAAAGGGGGGATATATTATCTATGATCCATTACAGGGAATGCCAGACCTGGACAATCTGGCTAATTATAAAATAGAGGACGTATCAATGCAGGGAATCATCACAACCGGCTTTGATCAGATGACAGTCTGCAATCCCTTATCCGGAAAGGTTTGGATTGTAGGGATTTCAGATTATGAGAATCCAGTTTTATTGAAATATTTTAAACTTAGAGGAACCCCCAATGCAGCCCTGATCTGCGCCGACTGTATTCTTATACCCGCACGGCATGACGGTCTGGTCAAAGTATCAATTAGATAACTCTTTATTATCTTGCAGGAAATTATATCATATTTTTCTTTAAAAATCATCTTCTTTATAATTTCCCCCCAAGCCCATGGTTTTGCAGTAAAAAATACGGCCGCGCCGCCAGTCTGTCAGAACTGATGGCACAGCCGTATTTTTATCCCGGTGGTCACAAGATTTCCCAACCCTTATTTTTCTTTTTTCTTCTCTCTCTTCAGATAATAAAATCCGTATGCGGGAATATTCACTCCGCTGGCTTTCAGTCTCTGTCCGGATATCATATCTGTATAGGTTCCGTCTGTTTCGTTAATCCAGGCAGTCTTATCATACTCGCTGAAATTAAAAATTCCGATTATTTTTTCACCGTCATAATATCTTCCGATACACAGTACGCTGGAATCCCAGGTATCTATGGTCCATGTATCTGCCTCACATACAAAGGCCTTTTCAGATTTCCGGATATTTTCCAGCTGACTCAGTCCGCGGAAGATCCGGCCCTCCACACTGTTCTTATCCTGAATCACTTCCACCCGGTCCCACTTCATGGCGCCCCGGTGAATGTAGCGGGAATCCTCCGCCTTATTCGGATCCTCTTTGTACGTATAATCATTCACCTGTCCAATCTCATCCCCGCTGTAAAGCACCGGGATGCCGGACTGCATAAACATATAGGCGTGAAGCATCACATCCAGACGGACTGCCTTTTCCATAGCCTGCTCATCCTGTTCAAAGCCTGCCTTTTCCACCCCGCACATGGAGGCAGTTGTTCCGCAGAAACGGGCATCTCCGGTTACAGGATCTGCATTATACAGCTCGCCCCGGCTGTTGCTGTCTCCCTCATATCCCTGGAAATAATTGTTCAGATACTGCTTATGAGAGCGTTCCTCCATCCCGGCGCTGCGCAGAGCCGCATAATCCAGCCCCCATCCAATATCATCGTGGCACCTTAGATAATTCAGAAATACATACTCTTTAGGCAGGCTGTTTACAATATCAAGCTGTTTCTTAAGAAGGCTCACATCCCGGGTTGCCACCGTATGCCAGGTAGTTGCCATAGTGGTCACATTGTAGAGCATATGGCACTCCGGCTTCTCCACGGTTCCAAAATACGGCGCTACCTTCTCAGGCTCCATTACCACCTCTCCCAGAAGCAGTACACCCGGGCAGACAATCTCACAGATAATGCGCATCATACGTACAATCGTATGTACCTGCTTTAAGTTCCGGCACTGGGTCCCCAGCTCCTTCCAGATATACGGCACAGCGTCAATGCGGATAATATCGATTCCTCTGTTTGCCAGATACAGAAAATTATACATCATCTCATTGAACACCCGCGGATTCCTATAATTTAAATCCCATTGATACGGATAAAAGGAGGTCATAACATAGTGCCCCGCATCCGGCAGCCAGGTGAAATTCCCCGGCGCGGTTGTAGGAAATACCTGGGGAACTGTACGCTCATACATTTCCGGAACTGTATAATCATGATAGAAGAAATATCGGCTCATATATTCGCCGTCCCCCTGGCGGGCCTTTTTTGCCCACTCGTGATCCTCAGAAGTATGATTCATCACAAAATCCATGCACACATTCATATGTTTTTTATGGCACGCAGCAGTCAGGCTTTCCAAATCCTCCATGGTTCCAAGCTTTTCCTGCACCTTCCGGAAATCAGACACCGCATAGCCTCCATCCGAGCGTCCTTCCGGTGTATCCAGAAAAGGCATCAGATGAATATAGTTCACATTGTTTTTCTCAAGATACTCAAGCTTTTCTTCCACACCCCGCATATTCCCTGCAAAGTTATCAATGTAGAACATCATACCAAGCATATCGTTCTGCTTATACCAGTCCGGCTGCTGCTCCCGCTTCAGATCCTGCTTTTTTAAATCCTTATTCCGCTCCTCATAAAAACTGGTCAGATGATCGCACAGCTCGTCAAACATGGACGTATTATCGTACAGCTCCATGTAAAGCCACTTCAGCTCGTCAAGATAATGCTCCAGACGATCCCGGTAAACCTTCTCTGACTCTCTTTTTGCTTGTGATCCTTTCATAGTTCCTGAACCTCCCTTATATAGTTTTATCATTATCAAAAGCATTTCTGCATGTTGTCCGGACTCCTGCCGCAAAACGCTGTCTGTCCGCATCTGCATGAATACGTATTCATAATCTAAAAATAATATACGATTTCAAATAAACAAAGTCAATATTTTTTTCAATTTCTATATATTGTACAGTTACAGGACAATTTTTTAGTAAAATTGCATAACACAAAAGCCCGTGGAAACATACTGCAGGCTTCCTTCACTGGTGACAGGGCAGCGGCTTGATACAGCGTCTAACGGTTCCATATAAGCTTTCAGAAAATAAGCTGTTTTATTTTCCAATTTTCCAAAAACGGTCGAAAATATCAGGCCAAAGCCCAAACAACCCCAGTAAAATCAATGGTTTCCTGCATTATTTATAAGGGGACTATTGGATAGAAAAGAAAACATATTCTAATTTTAGAGCTGACGGACTGTCAGGCAAGCAGACTGTTTTATTAAATCCCAGCACATATACAGGCGGCCTCCATCCTACATCTGTTGGTTAGTTGGAATAGGTGACTTAGAAATTATTCACTATTCAAGGGTTTCCAATGCCCCCACAAATCTGTAATGGATAGTAAGTCGTTGAATTTTCTCCCCGTCAATCTCAACGGGTTCTGAAATGAGAATTTTATCTATCAGTTTGTTGACTATCCGATAGTCAAGTTCTGTAATGCCTGCAAAGTCGCTGATATGCTGCGCAAAGTGCTTGGTAGAGGATAGCTGTTCTTTATCCGCTGTAAATTTGGAAAGGCTCTCAAAGCTGTCTATCTTCCTTGTGGCAATGAATTTCTCTGCATTGTCGGCCGACTGCAAGGCGGTTCTGTCGGAGATTTTTCTTAGGTGTTTTCCGCTGACAATCTGCAAATCTAATCTGCCTTTGCGCTCCCTTATTTTTGCAATCATTTCAAGGACTTCATTCTTCACGCTGACCGCCACATTTTGGCATTTTCTTTGCTGTTCCAGTCGGTGCTGTCCTCGGTGTGGCATTTCCACTGTTTCCTGTTCCGCTTGTCTACTTTCTGCTGACCTGTCTTTTTGTCGATAACGGGTATTCTTTCCCCGTTTTCCATGATAGGGCACATGGTAAGTAAAACATGGATATGGAGATTGCGCTGTCCTTTGTCGTTCTCGCTGTCATGGATTGCCCAATCCGCACACATACCTTTGTCAACAAAATTCCTCTGCACATAATCCCTCACGACTTCCTCTGCAAGTTCATAACTCCAATTGTTGTTGACTATGGAGAAACGTGTGCTTGCCTTTTTCGTTACATTAGCCATACGCAACACCTACATTCTGCCGATAGGGTAGTGGGGCGCATAAATAGACTTTGTGGGCAGATAAAAGCCGCACTTTGGCTTTTGTCTGAACGCAAAGTTCACTAAAGGGTAGCAAGCGCAGCTTGCGAAGGGGAATTGTCGTTTCCCCTTTTGGCTGCCGCAAGGCAGACAACGCCCTCCGCAGGAGTCCATGCAAGTGAAACTTGCCCCTCGGAGAGCGCACATGCCACCTCTGGTGGTATATCTATGCGCACCCCGTAAACGGGGTGGATACGTTACCTCGGCTTTTCAGTTTCCCGGCTCTTGTCATACGCTTTCGCCCTCGCTTTCGTTTTCGGCATTAGCAACAGTAGATTGTGGAGGAGTGGCTTCTCGGCTTTGCGTTTCTTCTCGTTCTGCTTTTTCTTTTCGTTTGCTACACGCTGTTTTGCCTGTTGCAATACTTTCAATGCTTTTTATAAGTCTTTGCTGACTTCAACTTTTGTTTCAATCATTTCTGATACCTCGTCCTTTCTGTGATGCGTTGATAACTGCTGAAAATAAAAAAGGTAGCTGATTATCTGTTAAAATAATCGCTACCCAAAGGTAAACCGTATTTAATTTTTATATGTTATTTTATCAAATGATTTGGTGTTTTGAATATTATAACCTAAATTCCCCCGAAAATTATAACGAGGCAGTATTTATGGGCGTTTGAGACATGCCATCATTATAATTTTTATAACGATGTGTTTTTTCAAACGTGCTAATTTCAAGGGTTTCAAGTTCTCGTTATAATTTAATGCGGAATTTAGGTTATAAGCAAGCAAAAAAGCATTTAATATTCCCTAAATAAAAATTTATATTTTTCGTGCCTTTATACAAAATGAAAGCGGCACCATTTTTGCTTTTTGAGTTTTAATGTCAACATCTCCAACAGATTTAAGTGAATCTTTATCTGTTTCTTCTACAAATTGTTCAACCATAAAGCCAGCTTTTGCCAATGCGTTAATATATGTGGACATTTTTCTATTACATAAAATAATCTCACTATCATGCACAGGCATTCTGAAATATGTTTCATCATAATAGCTTTTAGTTAAAACGAATTTATTATCAATTAAAACATCTTTTCTCTCATCGCATGACCATGCTATACAATAATTTAAGGTATGATGCCAACTAAAAATAAAAATACCATCTTTCTTCAAATAGCTGGCTATTTTATCAAATGTACCTTGTAGGTCTGTTGTCCAACCAATTCCATATATAGAATAAACATAATCAAAGTATTCTTTAGGTACGCTCAATTCATCTTCCATTTTTGCACATATCAGATTCGCCGAATATCCATTTTCTTTTAATAATTTAGCAGCATTATCCAACTGTTTTTGAGATAAATCAACGCCCCACAGTTCACTTGCACCTCTGTCAGCATTGTATTTTAAAGAATGTCCACTACCACAGCATATTTCTAACATTTTCTTATCAGCAACATTACCAAATAAATGCAAATCATCTTCCGTCGGAAAACGAACACCATATGAAGGCAAAGCTGTTGTGCCAAACCATAAGTCTGCATGATTATTCCAGTAGGTTTTGTTTGTTACTATAATTTCTTCGTTATCCATAAAACAACCTCCCAAAATACTAATTGATTAAATTATTTAATACTGTTTTATTCTATCAAAAAAGTTCTCGCAATTCAATTAAATTCCACTTAATCTTCTTTTGCTCTGTTTCTTTCAATCATCATCTGCCTTGCCAGTTCCCTCTGCTCCTTGCTGACTGTCCTCGGTTTGCGATAGCTGACATATGATTTTGGAAAGGAATAGGTCTTAGATACCTCGTCCTGCCCCATAAGGCTGTATATGTCGGGGAAGTCAGTAACAAGCGTGTCAAGTTTCCTCATAACTGCCTTATCCCTTGTATAGACGGTGGCGGTCTGCTCCCCCGCATTATAATTGACAACCGTTTCCTGCTCATATCGGGAAATTTTCATAACTCCATATCCCCCTTTCCTTTGCTGTGGGTTCTGTGCCTTTTTCCATCGGCAACTGTCGGCTGTTTCGACTGCTCCTTTGCTTTCGCCAACCTCGCCCTTATGGAGTGGTCACGCTCAGCAATCTTGCGCCTTTTGGTGGTGTCTGTGAGTTCCTTACAGCTTGTTTCAGACAACGCATTTAATTTGTCTAATGTGGCGCTTACAATCTGCTTTGTTTTGCTGTCCTTTATCTGCGGAAGAATGGCGGATAAATTTGCACACGTTTCCGCTTTGCCCTGCTCCCCAAACTGATAAATCAGATTGATTTCATCAGCGTTAAAAGGTATCTGAAAATTTGCACCCTCACATAAACGCTCCACGCTTACGCACTTAGGGATATTCCTTGTGAGTTCGTAGTTATCCCTCGCTGTGATTGTTCCATGATTATCGGTCTGCGTTACCTCAACTTCGGAATGGCTTTTCTGCTCCAATACAAGCCACTGGTATTTATCACTTTCTTTTGTAAATACGCTCTGATGCGCATTGGAGTGTAGCTTACTGCGGATATATTTGTCTGTGGTGCTGTAATAGTC
Organism: uncultured Lachnospiraceae bacterium; assembly: GCA_910585465.1. Lineage (GTDB taxonomy): Bacteria > Bacillota > Clostridia > Lachnospirales > Lachnospiraceae > Hominiventricola. Next base: position 44,338 of record CAJUEW010000024.1, read on the forward strand.
CACAATCTGCTGTTCCTGCTCTTTTTTCATGGTCTTTGCCCTCCTGTGATATTGATTGATTTGGATTGATAGGATTGATTTGGTGCTGATAGCTGTTTTGCTCCCGTTAATTGTCGTTGATTTGAATTGTGGGATAGCAAGGTGTGTATTTCTCCGCTTATGGGAATTGGAGTTCATTTCATACGGTAATTAACGCATGAAAAAAGACTATAACCGTTGTTGTCATAGCCTTTTAAGGATTGAGGAAGTCCCTTGTTTACTTGTGTCTGTTAGTCACCTACACGCACTATCCAACGTCGCCCAAATCAACGACATCCAGTCCCGTTACATAGCCCAGCAGCCGGCCTTATCATCGCCTCATACTTCAATTATAAAAAATATGGCAGGAAACAAAGAAAGCCGCTTTTTATCAGGCATCAAAACAGAACCCAGACCAGGCCGGATACATTGCTAATAAGGCAGAAAGGTGATATAATATATCAGATAAGAAAATAAATAGCATATCAGGAGGAACAGCTTATGAAAGTAATTTGCGAATCATGTGGAACTATTTTTAAAACAGCCGTTGTGGAAGGAATGGATTGCTGTCCTGTATGCGGCGCTCCCTTTGACGATAATGAAGAGGAAATTGATTTGGACATGAACCCATCTGAAGAAGAAGGATTGATGTACTTTGATGAAATCATGATATTTGAAAAAGCACCTGAACTCAATAACGTAAGTGCTTACTGCAAAGATTGTGGAAAAATAAATCCACTGGATCTGGATAAATTTGATAAACTGGTAAATAAAAAATATGTTATATTAAAAAAAGACGTTACTCTGACATGTGAAGGCTGCGGCAGGGAACATAAGCCAAGAAAGATTTTATACAGGTTAAAGGACCACTACGCGCCTCCTCTTCCCCGTTGTCCTGTCTGTAATTCTGTTATGTTAAAAAAAATCTCCGCAACCTCTAAGTTTTTAGCCGCCGCTGCCTTAGGCTCATTTGCCCTGCCCTATAACAGTAAAACATATGAATGTAAAAACTGCGGATACCGGTTTTAGCAAAAAATAAAATATCAATGTATAAACATTTAAAGAAACAGAACAGGGGCTGCCGTCCCTGGATTTCAACGGCAGGCATTCGTATTATAAAACCAAAAAGACGCTGTTTGGCGCCTTTTTGATCTTACTTATGAATCACGTATAGTTTCCATGGGGCTTCCACTTGTAGCCGCACCTTCCGCAGCGGTTCACCGTTTTCCCCGCTCCGGCAAAGCCGGTAAGCATACTGTAGCCCCTTGCTCCTGTCGAGACATTTGTGGAACCGCATTGGGGGCATCTGAGCGCACCTGACGGCTGGCTTACCGCCTGGCTCTGCTGGGCTGTATGGGCCTTGAACTGGGACATTTTAAGATTGTATTCTATAATGTCCTTTTTTTTAAGCTCTATCATAGCTTTTAAGAAATCATTGTCTGAAGAAACCTTTCTAATTGCTCTAAGTTCATCAAATACCAGCCCTGTTTCTATCAGCTTGCCACCACATCCACCCCCTGTATGAATCAAATCATTTTCATTGCACAAGCCGATCACTCTGCCGCATTTGTCACATATTTTTACAATCTCTCCCATGCCAATCACTCCTCTTTTATTGTATGGCTTTTATTATACCATACAATTCTTATAATTGGAAGTTATAGGAATTGTTTTTAGAAGCTCTGATCGCACAGGTTTCTAATGGCAGCCTGCAGCCCGGAGGAATGTTTAACGGATTAAAAGTAAATGTGGATTCATATGCAGATACAATACAGGCTTTTAAAGGGTTAGGAGATATCACTGATTACATAATTGAGGATAACACAGTCAACTGGAATAAACTCTCCCAAGATATCGGAGGCTGCGATGAACGTTTACTTTCCTATTTCCGGACTCTGGATAATGGAAACGGCACAATCAGAAACCAGGCTGCATCCGTAAACGGCTTAAGAGCCCATCTGGAGCAGACCGGACAGATGTACACCTTTGCGGCCGTTAAAGCATCCTT
>CAJUEW010000025.1 GCA_910585465.1 uncultured Lachnospiraceae bacterium
GCAGCGTGGATACGACCACGCTGGAAGAGATGAAAAGGCTCAGCAAGGATTTTCTGCAGAAATCCTACGAATTTACAACCCAAAACATTTACCGCGGATACATCCATTCAGGAGGAACCCGCAGAGTTTAGTCGTTCACGTCCGGCCTCCGGGAAACAGAGGACTTCCTTGCTTAAGCATCCCGGATCACCTGAAGCGCAGGAAGCGCATGGCCGTCGTAGTCAAACAACGCCTGATTGGCCCATTCATTTCCGCCCGGCCCTTTTTCATGCATATACGCAATGGCCTCCTCTGTCGCCCAGACACTTCCGGGAACCGGAAGCCATGCAGGCTCCCAGTAACAAAATCCTGCTCCCAGCCCATCCGGCACACGCCGGATGAGCTGAAGAGCATCTCTCATAAACTGCGCCTGTCCTTCCGGGGTAATATCCAGAGAGGCTCTCCGGGCCAGCTCCGGCTTTGCCGCCATTCCTTTTCTCCTGCTGTCCGGCAGCTTCTCATAATCCTTGTAGTCCTTCAGCGTATAGGCTGTGGAAATCTCCGCTACTATCAGCCTCTTTCGGTATCGCAAAGCAATATCCTGCATATTATTTTCCAGCATAGAAAGGGTTCCGTGCCAGAACGGATAATAGGAAAGTCCGATATAGTCAAAATCCTCCCCGCCGTTTTCCAGATAGGAATCGAACCATTCCCGGTAAAGTCCGTTATTTCCCCCATTGTCCAGATGAATCATCACCTCAGCCTTTGGAGCGCAGGCACGGACCGCCCGGATACCGGAGCTGATAAACCGGGCAATGTTCTCATAAGCGGGAGTCTTTCCAAAGGGCCAGAGAAGACCGTTGGAGACCTCATTGCCGACAGCCACTATCCGGGGAAGAAGCCGTTCTCCGGCACAGCGTGTTAAAATCTCTGCCGTATAATCATACACCGCCCGTTCCAGCTCCCGGGCATTCATATCCTTCCATGCCTTTGGAAGCGTCTGCTTTCCCGGATCCGTCCAGCAGTCGCTGTAATGAAAATCCAGAAGCCACCCGACCCCTTTCTCCTTCGCCCTTTTTGCCAGAGCCAGTACGGTTTCTATATCTCCCCCTCCGGCTCCGTAGGAGGCACCGCTCTTTGCAAAAGGGTCATTCCACAGACGCAGGCGCACCAGATTCATGCCGTAGCTTTTCAAAATGTCCATCGCATCCTTCCTCTTCCCCTGGTCATAAAACCTTCCGCCGCAGCGCTCCACTTCCAGAAGAGAGGATAAATCCATACCTTTTATCAAGATAATCCTCCTTGCATCCGATCTTCGTCCTGTCCGCACTTAATCAAAATCAAATTTTTCAAAGCGTGTATTCATTGCCTTGTAGCGGGTGCGCACCCTCTCATTACCTGCCAGCACTTCTTCCTCTGTGCCTGTAAACTGACAGCGCAGACAGTAGTATTCGCCTTTTTCCCTGTCATAAAACATATCAATATCCAGATCCCTCATAAAACAAGACGGACACCTGTAGTTTAATCTGCCTTTTCCAGATTGAGCCATGTTGCAAATACCTCCTTATCCGAAACCTTTTTCTTATATCCCAGCGTAAACATCGGGGAAAAAGCATAGCCCTCCCGCACATAGCCCTGCGCTTTTCCGGTCTGCGTCATGGATACCTTCGTCCCGATTGCCGGAATAACCGCCGACACTGCCTGCGCGCCGTCTAAGCTTTCCTCTCTGCATTTGTATTCATAAATAATGGTCTTTTCCTCGTTGCCCTCGCATTTCAGAATAATTCCCGTCATATCCTCCGGATACTCCGTTGTCCCATAGCACGCGACCATATATTCGTTGAGCTCCACTTCCGCCTCAGGATCGCTCAGTTCCAGAATGGTTCGTTCTATTTTTATGGAGCCTGAGCCCTCCTCAAAGTATTCCTTTGTCTGCAGCTTCACTGTCAAATCCGCAAATTCTATTGTCACTGGATCAAGTGTCAGGATTCTGGTATTTCCTTCCTGTGAAAAATGTGCCTTTGTCCTGCACAGGCACAGATCCACCTCCTCCCCGTTATGACAGAGCTTTGCGCTCCGGATTGTGCCCTCGCCCGCATAATGAGTAAAATATCCTGCCCGGTACTTTTCCTGAATCAGGAACGGATAAGATGCGTCCTGCACATGCTTTGTTCCTATCCCAACCTCCCATTTTAGTTTTGCGGCATACGGTCTGAGATCAAAGATCGCCCCGCCCTGATCCATATTGACTCCGGCCCTCATGTATGGGTCCGTATACCAGAATAACTGCTTATCGGAGCCATAGAGAATATCCCTCCAAAGGGCGCATTCCGGCTCTGTATAGGTTTTCTTCCGGCGATAATAATCCGCAAACTCCGCCATAGTCATATCTGTCAGCTTTCCTTCTTTTTTAAGCTGGCCATAATATTTACATCCGTCCGAATAGGATTTTTTCAGAAGCTCATACGGAGCCTCCCAGCGCCCCATCTTGTTCATCCAGCCCGGTCCCACGAACATCATATTGTATGCATAGCCATTATTATATTTTTCCTGGGCACGGTACTGATCGATCAGGTTATACAGATAAGGGTACTCCCATGTCTTTGAATCATAAATCATCCCCCTCAGCACATTCTGAGGATGGGTCCCGAAATTTGAACCATTGCCGTCATAGCATGCCAGAAGATCCCTGGACAGATGGGGAATGGCCACGATTCCGCTGTCCTCCTCTTCATTCGCGGCCGGTGCGTGCGTATTCTGCTTTGACGGTATCCACGGTGCCCATGGCCCTCCGTCAAACAGGGTATACCAGGAATTATTGCAGGTATGGTAAGCCTTCGGTCCTTCCTCCCAGCAGGTCGCAATCGCGCACTTTACGGAAGGATACCGCTCCTTAATGTAATTGGTCAGCTCCGCGTCCATATAATAGGAACCCGTAGATTCCGGATAAAATCCGAAGATGTCATGGAATTTCCCGAATACATCATCTACAATCCGCTTCTTATCCGCCATGGAAAACATCCAGATACAGAAATCCTTGGTCTTATATTTTTCCCTGAACTGTTCACAGGGCAGTCCAAGCAGTGAAAGCGCAATCTCATCGCCATATTTCTTATGATCCTCCCTGGCTATCTGCACTGCTTCCTCGTTAAACAAGGCCGCATAGGTCATATGAATCGTAACCTTCAGGCCGTTTTCGTGGGCAATGCGCTGCTGCGTCTTAAAAATATCCAGCGATTCTGTCAGCAGCTTTTTATCTCCGATATCCTCCTCTTTTCCATGTCCGGTGACTGTGGCGGAATATTCCGGTACCATTTCCGGGCGGTGGATCACATTAAGAATAAACTCGCTCATTTTTCTTACTCCTTTATCTCAGACATTCATTCTTTATTTTCCGATATAATTTTGTCCGGCATGCTGCCGGAATCTGCGGCAGCATGCCGGACGAATAAAAAAATATACTTATTCAATTACAGGCACAATATATATTCTTACTTAACCGCACCGGTAATACCTTCCGCGAACTGCTTCTGCAATACGAAGAATACCACCATCGTGGGAATGGAACAGAACAATACGCCGCACATAAGCATACCATAGTCTGTCACATATCCTGTAATCAGGTTGGCAATCAGCATAGGCATGGTCAGCGATTTATTGTCTGTCATAATTACCTTCGGCCACAGATAAGAATTCCATGCATTCATAAAGGTAATAACACCTGCAGCCGCGTAAGTGGATCTCATGGTCGGAAAAAACATTCGGAAGAAAATCTGCACCTCATTCAGACCGTCAATACGGGCCGCCTCTATGATATCAATGGGGAATGCTCTTGCATTCTGGCGGAACATCATAATCATAAATGGCGTGGAAATCATCGGAAGGATAAAGCCCACGGCTGTATTCAGAAGCTTTGCCTTGGAAAACATCTGAAACAGAGGCACCATGGTCGCCACCTGCGGAACCATCATAGCAAGCAGAAGGATGGAAAACAATCTGTCCTTTGCCTTGTCGTGATAGATTTCAAATCCGTATCCGGCGATGGAGCAGACCAGAAGACATACCACTGTTGTCAGGATTGCATAAAAGAACGAATTACCAAGCGCCCTCCACAGAGGCTGCTGAGCAGTCAGGTTCCTGAAGTTTTCCATAAAATGCGTCCCGGGAAGAATCCGTCCTCTGGATACCTCTGTCGATGTGTTTGTTGCCGCGGATATCATCCAGTACAGAGGGAATACAGAAATAAGCGATACAATCGTCAGGAAAACATAGGTTGGAACCAGCCTGCGCTGAATCGCGGATTTATTCTTTTTCTCAGTCACGTGTATCACCTACTTTCAGATTGATAAATGCCAGTACAGCCACCATAATAAACACCAGGAAGGACATTGCCGCCGCATAGCCAAAGTTCGGTACGTTAATAAAACAGGTATTGTAAATATAATGGGACATCGTAATCGTCGAGTTTGCAGGACCGCCCTTTGTCAGGTTTACGGACTCGTCGAACAACTGCAGCGTTCCGTTGATGGACATAATAAATGTCATGATGATCGTTGGTCTCAGCAGAGGAACCGTAATTCCCCAGAATGTCTTCCATCCGTTCGCCCCGTCAATCTTTGCCGCCTCGTACACGGAATACTCAATATTCTGAAGCGCCGACAGATAGAATACCATGTTATATCCCGTCCATCTCCAGACCAGGGCGATAATAATGACAATCTTCGCGCTTCCGGAATTTCCAAGAAAATTATATCCCTGATCTAAAATATGCAGGTTGACCAGAACACTGTTGATAAGTCCGTCCGTTGCGAACAGTGAACGGAAAATCAATGCATAGGATACCAATGAGGTCGCACACGGCAGAAATACACAGGTACGGAAAAATCCTTTCAGCTTTAAGTCCCTGTTATTCAGAAGCTGCGCCAGCAGAATTGCCAGAATCAGCATAATAGGCACCTGAATAATCAGATATAAAAATGTATTTCCAATGGATTTCTGAAATACCTTATCCGCCAGGATTCTGGTATAGTTGCTGATCCCGGTAAATTTCATATTCTTACCGGTTCCGGTCTGCAGGGAAAGTATAAATGCCCGGAACATGGGGTAGAAACTCATGATCGCAATCATAAGCGTGGCCGGAGTCAGGAATGCCCACCCTGCAGCTCTCTGCTTTGTAACAAGTGTCATGCCTTTTTTCTTGGAGTTCACACAGGAATCCCCCTTTCTAAATTTTTATAAAACATTATTTTGGACAGCAAACGGGGAACTGCGAGCAGTTCCCCGATCATCACCGCCGCTTAACAGCTGTATCTTTATTTAAACAAGCTTTATACTACTCTGACATCTTGAATTCCAGAGTTTCCTGCGCCTCCTGAAGAGCGGCAGCCTTATCTGTTCCGTTTACAATATTAATAACCGCGGTATTGACTGCTTCTCTTGCCTCATAGTGATATGGATTGCTGATAAACTCCGGAATGTTAGCAGAATATCCAACAATGGTGGAGAAAATTGCCTGGTCGTTAAAATATGCATTTGGCTCATTATAAACTGCGGATTCTCCGGCCGGCAGATAGCACGCAATTGCTCCGGTATTTGGCAGAATTGCATCATAGAAATCCGTGCTGGAACCGAAGGTGCTTGCCAGGAAATCCATAGCAAGATCTACGTTCTTGCAGTTGGAGGTAATATACCAGGAAGAACCGCCGTTGTTTGCATAGTTTGTAGCAGATGCAACACCGTCAACGCTCGGCATATTGGTAATCTCCCACAGTCCGGACTGATCCTCTGTGGTCATCAGGGTTGCGGTAATCCAGTTGCCGTTTACGATACCTGCGGTTTCTCCGTTTGTAATAGTCGATATATACTCATCCCAGTTGTTGACCAGTTTGATTACATCATTCTGAATCATCTCAACATAGAGATCGATACAAGCATCCCCTACCTCGTTGCCGACAATATAAGCCTGGCCGCTGTCATTGATAAAGTTAGCTCCGCAGGACTGAATCATCATCATCAGAGTATCGCCGCCGTTAGCCTCGCTGGACAGCAGATATTTGCCGGTTTTCTCATGAACATCTTTGCCGATCTCAATAAATCTGGACCAGGTAATATCTGTCAGGTCTGCAATCGTATAGCCTGCTTCAGAAAGGACATCTGTACGGTAGCACGCGATAACTGCGCCATTGTCAAACGGAACTCCGTAATGTACGCCGTCTTTCATGGAATAGGACTGTTTCAGCGCTCCGAAATCATCCCAGTTAATGTTTATATTGCTGAGATCCGTAAAAGCATCCGGATAGCTGGAAAGATATTTCTGATAGCTGTTGTCCTGCATCAGTACAATATCCGCCATCGTGCTGTAGTCTCCTGCATTGGCACAGGTGGTCAGCTTGGTCTGACAGTCATCAGACGAAGTCTCAATAATCTCAACCTCAAAGCCCTCATGATCCGCAGCATACTGGTCGGCAGCCATTTGCATAGACAGAATGTTAAAGGTCTGATCCCATGCCCAGATAGTCAGCTTGTTGCCTCCCTCGGAAGAAGATGCTTCAGATGAAGCCTCAGACGAGGAAGCGTCTGATGACGCTGCTGCGCTGTCCTGTGAAGTGTCTCCGGAGCCCCCTCCGCAAGCCACAAGCGACATCGCCATAGCGCCTGTGAGTAACACTGCAAGCAATTTCTTTTTCATTGATATATCCTCCTTTACCCTCCCAGCCGGAAATGTTTTTGATTATTTTTTATTTTACTTTCCGGCAGGTTTCTTTACAGTGTTATTATACCAAAACTGATTTCTCGTTTGTGCGCATAAACGCTCATAGAATTTGCATTTTCAATCTTTTTTGTCTTTTCTGCCTGTTTTATTTTTTATTAATTCCGTTTTTTAGTCATTTCGCCCCATTCTTTCGGGACAGAAAAATATTAAGATGGCTGTTTTGACATATACCTATGCCAAAAACACCTTCTGGGGATACATTTTTTTCATTGCCTGCAGCATTTCTTCATTCAGATCCAGCAGAAGCTTGAGCTTTTCTCTGTCCTCTGTAATAATCATTGTATAATAAGGAGTATTTTCCTCGTAAGACGTATAATCATATTTCGGAAGCCTGACACTTCCTTCCCCTTTCCGGTATACGGCAACCTTCTCATGCCGGTTCGGAGCAACCACCTCCAGATCCTTCAGTTCCAGTATGTGGGCAGTCCTTCGGTAGCGTTTTCCAAGAATCACATAAATCTCCAGCCGGGTTCCCTCCAGTACATATTCATACTCCCTCTGGCTGAGAATATCATAGCCAAAATAAAGCAGGACCAAGAGAAAGCCCGGCAGCATAAATCCCTGAGAGATCATGATACCCATTGCCACAAAAATCACCGCAAATACTATCATTGTTCTTCGCAGCGCCCCTGTCATCGCCTTCGGTTTTCTGATTACCTGTTCTACTATTCTAGATCTGTACATTTTTTTCTCCTTTTTTGTCCATCTTTTCTCCTGTTCCTCCGGCTGCTTTTATTTTTCGATAATCCGAGGGCGCCCTTCCTGTATTTTTTTTAAATGCCTTGGAAAAATATAGAGGGTCCTCATAGCCTACGGAATGCGCAATCGTCGTGACCGGAAGGTTTGTCTCCCCAAGAAGCTGGCACGCCTGTCTGATCCGGTATTCCTCCACATAATCTCTGGGAGACTTTTTCAGGACCTTCCGGAACATCCGATACAGATAACTGCGGCAGACTCCTGTATATCCCGCGATATCTTCTATAGAAATGGGATAGGAATAATGCTCTTCAATATAGCGTACCGCCTGTTCCACCCGATCCGACTGCAGGTTTCTCTGTTTAATCTCAGCGGACGAGTTCTCCATCAGCATGGCGATCATAGAATAAAGAGCTCCTGTCATGGATACCGCATCGTAAAACATAGTGCCTTTCGCTTCATAGACCTGCTTAATTTTCCTCTCTATCTCCACACTGAGCGCAGCCTGCTCCAGCACAGGGGAAGCCCCGGAAAAGTCCGTATGATTCAGCAGATAAAATGCGTCCGTCCCGTCAAATCCCACCCAGGTGTATTCCCACGGCTCTTCATCATCGGCCCGGTAACATGCTTCCATATTCGGATAGATCAAAAATGTGTCCCCTGACTTCAGATCATAGCTTTTCCCTCCTGTCTCAAATCTTCCTCTGCCGCTCAGCACATGATGGATCAGATAATGATCCCGCACCCCCGGACCCCACTGAAAGCCGGGCTTGCACTTCTGGCTGCCCACATTATATACGGAGAGAGAGCTAAGCGGCTTATCCTCCGCAATGTAAGAATGTATATAAGTTTCCGTTAAGTCTGCCATCTGACGGCCTCCCCTTCTTCTGCCTTGTATGTTTAGTATATATGCAATAATTCCCCAAGACAACATTTTTCCATGTTCTTGCAATGATTTTTTATTGTATTACGCCCACTTTTTTTACATAATAGGGAAAACAAAAGAAATACAGGGAGGTATATGATGTTTCACTACGACAAAATCAAGGATCCTGGTTTTTATAAGGAAAATGCGCTGCCGGCTCATTCCGATCATATCTGCTATCCGGATCAGGAAAGCCTTTCCAGAGGTGAAAATTCTTATCGTTTTTCATTGAATGGTATCTGGAAATTTTCCTATGGAAGAAATCTGAACGACACCATCAAAGGCTTTGAAGCGACCGACTATGACTGCAGAGACTGGAAGGATATCCGGGTTCCCGCCCATATCCAGATGGAGGGCTATGATGTTCCGGCATACATTAATGTGCAGTATCCGTGGGACGGACGCGAACAGATCCAGGCAGGGGAAATACCTGTAAGGTTTAACCCCACCGCAAGCTATGTAAAATATTTTACCATACCGGAATCTATGGAGGAAAAGCCTCTGTACATTTCCTTTCAGGGCGTGGAAAGCGGCATGGCGGTCTGGCTGAACGGACAGTATGTGGGCTACAGTGAGGACAGCTTCACTCCGACGGAATTTGAGCTGACTCCGTACATTTGCGGCGGGGAGAACAAGCTTGCTGTTCAGGTGTATAAATGGACCAGCGGAAGCTGGACCGAGGATCAGGACTTTTTCCGGTTCTCAGGCATTTACCGGGATGTTTATCTCTATACCAGACCCGAGGTGCACATCCAGGATCTGAAAATCCGCACCTTGCTGGATGATACCTTCCGGGCCGGAGAGCTTGCGGTGGATGCCGCGGGGTTCGGTTCCGGCAGGGTGGAAGTCTCTCTCCGCCAAATGCCGGCGGCTGAGCACACGCTTTCCGGGAATTATCCGCTGTTTGCCTCCGCGTCTTTCGAGCTGAACAATGGGGAAGGACATCTGCGTCTGCCTGTACAGGACTTTGCACTGTGGAGCGCGGAGGAACCGAACCTCTATGAACTGCTGCTGCAGGTTTATGACGGGGAGGGAAAGCTTACTGAAGTAATTCCGGAGACTGTAGGCTTCCGAAGATTCGAGATGAAGAATCATATCATGTGCCTGAACGGAAAACGGATTGTGTTTAAAGGCGTGAACCGTCATGAATTCAGCTCCAGAACAGGCCGCGTGCCGCAGGAGGATGAAATGCTTCTGGACATTCTGACCATGAAGCGGCACAATATCAATGCCATCCGCACCTGCCACTATCCGAATGACTCCCGGATTTACCGGCTGTGCGACCGCTACGGACTGTACCTGATTGACGAAAACAATATGGAATCCCATGGCAGCTGGGATCTGTATGCGCGGGGAGACCATGATATGAGCGTCATCGTACCCGGTGATAAGAGAGAATGGGAAGCCATGATGTTAGATCGGGTGAATTCTACCTACCAGCGCGACAAAAATCATCCGTCTGTTCTCATCTGGTCCTGCGGAAACGAATCCTTTGGCGGCCTTGTCATCAAAAAAATGGCCGACCTGTTCCGTGAGCTTGACAATACGCGCCTTGTTCATTATGAGGGTGTCTTCCATGATCGCCGCTACAACGAAACAAGCGATATAGAAAGCCAGATGTACACCCCTGTGGCTTCCATAAAAGAATTTCTGGCCGGACACCGTGACAAGCCGTTTATCTGCTGCGAATACACTCATGCAATGGGAAATTCCTGCGGGGCCATGCACAAATACACAGATCTGACCGATACCGAACCACTGTATCAGGGCGGCTTTATCTGGGATTATGTGGACCAGTCTATCTATAAGAAAAACCGCTATGGAGAAGAATTTCAGGCATACGGCGGCGATTTTGGAGACCGTCCCACCGACTATAATTTCAGCGGCAACGGAATTGTCTACGGCGGAGACCGGAGCGCCTCTCCCAAAATGCAGGAGATCAAATACAATTATCAGAACATTTCTGCAGAGGTAACACCGGAAAAGGTTCTGATCAGAAATAAAAACCTCTTTGTCAATACCTGCAGCTTTGACTGTGTTGTTTCTCTTGCAAAGGATGGAAAAACTGTCTGCCGGGCAGCTTTGGACACGAACGTTCCTCCGCTGGATGAGAAAGCATATGATCTGCCTGTCTCCAAAGCCTCAGAATCCGGGGAATACACAGTTACTGTGTCCTTTCTTTTAAAAGAAGATACGCTCTGGGCAAAGGCCGGACATGAGGTTGCCTTCGGACAGACGGTATATACTGTCGGGGCATCTGCAAAACCTGGCACCTGCAAAAAGCCGATCACGGTTGTCAGAGGCAATAACAACATCGGCGTAAGCGGAGAAAACTTTGAAGTGCTGTTCTCAGGTCTGTTCGGCGGTCTGACCTCCTACCGTTACGGCGGCGTGGAGATGCTTGAGAATGCTCCTAAGCCCAACTTCTGGCGTGCGCCCATTGACAATGATGAAGGCAATCAGATGATGGCCCGCTACGGACAGTGGAAGCTGGCAAGCCTTTATCTCTCTCATAAGGATTTTGAGACCTGTGCATGGGAAATGCCGCTTGTGGAGAAAAATGAGCATTCCGTCACGGTCACTTTCCGCTATGGGCTCCCCACAAGGCCTGCAGCCTTCTGTACAGTCGCATACACCGTCTTCGGCGACGGAACCATAGAAACAACTCTTTCTTATGACCCGGTAAAGGAACTGGGCGATATGCCGGAATTTGGAATGCTGATGAAAATCAACGCAGATTATAATCAGATAAAATGGTACGGCATGGGTCCGGAGGAAACCTACGCGGATCGATGCAAGGGGGCGAAGCTCGGCATCTATCAAAACCTGGTAGAAGAAAATATGGCCCGTTATATGGTTCCCCAGGAATGCGGAAACAAAACAGGTGTACGCTGGGCAGAAGTAACCGACCGGCGCGGACGGGGACTCCGGTTCGAGGGTGATTCCTTCTGCTTCTCCGCCCTGCCATGGACACCCCATGAGCTGGAAAACGCGCGGCACCCCTATGAGCTTCCAAAAGTTCATTACACAGTAATCCGGGCAGCTCTGCAGCAGATGGGAATCGGCGGAGATGATAGCTGGGGGGCCCGCACTCACCCGGAATATCTGCTGGATGTCAGCCGGAAAATGACCTTTACTTTCCGGTTCCGCGGAATTTAAACAGAGCAAAAAACCGGGACTACCACCCCTCTTCCGAATGAACCGCAAATTTTAATATCTGCTGCTCATAATTTTCCGGGCGTTTCCTCCATACATGAGGGGAAACGCCCATAATTTCCTTAAAATTGCGGTTGAAGGTAGACAGAATGGAGAAGCCGCACTTATGTGCGATATCCGCCACCGGATCATCCGTAGTCTTCAGATATTCACATGCCATCCGGATACGCACCCGATTGATATACTCCATGGGACTCATTTTTATATATGAGGAAAACAGTCTCCTCAAATGGGCCTCGCTGATATGGCACCAGTCTGCCAGCTCGTCCACCCGGATGGGCTCCATATAATGAAGCGTAATATAATCTAATGCCCGGTATACCGGTATGGCCGGCCGCTCCTCCGGCTCTGCCGCCTCAATTCCCGCAGCTCCCTTCTTCCACCCGCTGTTCTCTCTGGCAATATTGACCAGAAGAGCCGCAAGCATTCCTTTTGCTTCTTCTAAGTAAAATTCTTCCGTGCTGCGCATAATATCCAGAATTCCCCGAATCATTCCCGCAATTTTAGGATAATCCTTTACATTGTACAAAACCGCCCGGGAATCAATCTGCTTCATCATCCGCTCTATCCGTTCACGCCGCACTCCCTGATTTACCTCGGGCAGAAATTTTTCTACATCGATAAACAGATATTCCCAGCGGCTGCACGTGTCCGGATCACTATCCGTTGTGTGAGGATAATTTTTAGGAATCACAGAAAAGCACCCTCCGGTAAACCGGAACTCCTGCTCTCCCAGCGTCAGAGTCCCCTGTCCGTCATAGCAATATCCGATCTCCAGAAAATTATGGAAATGAAGATAGTCGATATCACGTCCATAGGCCTGCACCCATTTCTGCCCAAGCAGCGCCAGAATCGGGCTCCCCGCAGGCATCTGATAATACCGGAATTCTATCTTAGGCTTTTTCTTCTTATTCCTGTTCATGCAGAGTCTCCCTTATCTTTTTAGCAACATGGAAAAACCTGTCCTCTTCAGGCAGCTTACTTATCTGTCCGGCGATACTTCCGCGCAGTTTCTTTCCCATGCGCCGGAATAATAACGCACCGCTCCCACAAGGGCAGCGCACACCCACGTCAGAGGTGAAACAAACCAAAGTCCCCGATAGCCAAACAATCTGGAAAATAAAACCGCGCAGCCAATCCGGGTCACAACTTCGCTCACTCCCATAAGCACTGTAACCATTATATCCCCTGATGCGCGCAGAATATTATGATATATGGTCAGAATTCCTCCTGCCAGAAAAAACAGGGTAAAGACCCGCATATACTCTGTCCCCAGCCCGACCGCCTCCGGTGTCTGAGTAAACGCCTCCATAATGGAACGGGCTGACAGATAAACCAGAGGGCAGAAAACTCCATAACAGATCACATTCATCAGATAGGCGCACCGCACTCCCTGCCTGACCCGTCTGAAATCTCCGGCTCCCACATTCTGGCCTGCAAAGGTCCCAAGTGAAGTGCCAATGGAATCCGCCAGCTGAAAGCCCATTCCTTCCACCTTGACGCAGACACCGTAGGCCACAATCATGGCTGTCCCGTAAGTATTAATAACCGCCTGCAATGTCATGTCCGATATGGAAATAATGCTCATTTGCAGTCCCGTAGGCAGTCCGTAGCGCAGCAGCCGTCCGATCAGATGCCAGTCCGGTTTCCACTCCTGCCTTCGTATCCTTAAAAACGGAAGAATTTTCAAGGCGTATACAAGGCAGCACACGCCGGAGATAAGCTGCGCCAGCACAGTCGCAAGCGCCGCGCCTGCAGCTCCCATAGGAATCCATGCCACTAAAGCGATATCCAGCACTATATTCAGTATGCTGGAAATAATCAAAAATAAAAGCGGCGCCACGGAATTTCCCACAGCTCTTAATACTGCCGCATTAAAATTATACAGCATCGTCGCCGCGCAGCCTGCATAGATTACCAGCAGATATTCCCTGGCAGCCGGAAACAGTTCTTCCGAGGTCTGCAAAAGCCGCAGCAGCGGAGTTACGGTCAGCAGGCCCCCTGCTGTAATAAGAAGCGTCATTCCGGCTGCCACATAGATCCCGGCGGCAAAGGTACTCCGTATTTTCTGCTCTTCATTCGCCCCGTAAAACTGCGAGATAACCACACTGACTCCTGTGGTGACCCCCATCATGACCGAAAACAGCATATATGTGGCTATCCCGGCAATGCTCACTGCCGCCAGCGCCTCATCCCCCAGATACCGGCCTACAATATAAGTATCCGCAAAATTATAGATTCTCTGGCACAGCATACCGGCCAATACCGGAAGGGCAAACATTGTCATCTGCTTCAACGCCGGCCCTTGTGTCATATCCATGACCTGATTCTCTTTCATAGCTCCCTTTCACACGGCACAGAATACATGATACCTACCTGAATCATGTGCCTCTGTTATTTTTTATGCCCCTCCCCGTCAGGAAAAGGGCCTGTTGCATATTATACACATCATAACATATGAAAGGATCTTTTTTAAGTATGAAAACAGGTTCTTTTCCGGATTGTCATAGCTTTTCTCTCTGTCAGATTGTTATCTCTATCTGATTACCCTCAAAATCAATCAGACAGCTCTCATAACAATATATTCAATCCTCATATTCTGTTTTCCTCTATATCAGTCCAGGATTCTGTATCAAACTTTCTTTTTTTGAAGTAGTAAGCTCTGTCTTCTTCTGTTATTTCACGAACAATCCTGCAGGGATTACCTGCTGCAATCATATTGTCCGGAATATCTTTTGTTACAATGCTTCCTGCTCCAATTACCACATTGTTTCCAATCGTCACTCCCGGAAGTATTACGGAATTACCGCCTATCCATACATTATCGCCAATCGTAATCGGTATTCCGTATTCATATCCGGAATTGCGGCTTTCAGGGTGTATCGGATGTCCTGCCGTATAAATAGATACGTTGGGCGCGATTTGTACATTTGCCCCTATTGTGACCTTCCCCACATCAAGAATAGTAAGATTGTAATTTGCGAAAAAATTATTACCTGCTTCAATGTTCCATCCGTAGTCGCAATGAAACGGCGGTTCTATCCAAATTGTTTCCCCTGTTTTTCCGAGCAATTTTTTAAGCAGTCCGGGAATTTTCACTCTTTCATTTGGCGGAAGAAGATTAAATTCATAAATCTTCTGCTTGCAGGATTCCCGTTCTTCCTCCAGACCATCAAGCCATGCCTTATAAGGCAGACTGTTTAACATCCTTTCTTTTTGGTTCATAGCTTCCTCCTTAATTAGTCAGTTTGCAGTTAGGTTTTTAACCCATTTGTATTGTTTATAATGCCTGTAAACGGCGGGCAGTTTCATCACTTCATCTAAATTCAGTATAAAATAGACCGCCAATATTGGAAAGTGTAAAATAAATGCGGCCGCTGCCCCAAGTGGTATAATAATTATCCACATGGTTACAGCGTCACATATAAACCCGAATTTTGTGTCGCCGCCTGCACAAAAGATTCCCGCAATTACCGTAGAGTTCATGGCTTTCCCTATCATATAATAGGAACATATGTACAGCATAATTTGCAGATAGTCATGAGCCTGCTCTGTCAGGCCTGCAGTAAACGTCAATATCAAAGGACTTAACAATAAAATTAAAAATCCGGAAACCGCTCCGGTAATCAATGATATTTTACAGAGCAGTCCGCCGTATTTTTTTGCCGCCTCAAAGTTGCCTCTGCCAAGTTCATTGCCAACTAAAATACCGCTGCCTGTACCAATCCCCAAACATACACACGCAATTATGTTTTTTACAATATTAGCCACGGAATTAGCGGCAACCGCGTCACTCCCAAGGTGTCCCATGATTACGGAAAACATGGTAAAGCCACAGCCCCACACTAATTCATTTGCTAATACCGGCGTTGTATAACGGTAATAATCCCCTTTTAACCGGACATAATCAGAATGAAAATATTTCCATCTAACCCGGACAACACCCGTTTTCATGTTCTCGAAAATTGTAAGTACCAATTCGATTGCTCTCGATATGGTTGTTGCTAAAGCTGCCCCTTCAATCCCCATCTGCGAAAACCCAAACAAGCCAAATATAAGTATCCCATTGAACAGGATATTCAATATTAATGCAGAAGAACCATATATTGTGCTTTTTGTTGTTCTGCCGCTGTTTTTCATAATGCAGAGATATATCTGTGAAAATCCCATAAATAAATATGACCAGCTTACAATCCTCAGGTAAGGGATTCCTGCCTCAATCAGTAACATTTCATTTGTAAATATCTGCATAAGCACCCATGGAAAGAAAAAAGCTGCCGTAAAAAATATCAAAGAAATCAGTAACGATATTTTCAGGGCAATGCAAAGCACTTCCTCCACAGATTCCCTGTCCTTCTTCCCCCAATACTGAGCTGCCAGAATTGTAGCGCCGATTGTGAGAGCCGTAAAAAATAAATTCAACACAAATTGTACCTGTGCTGCCAATGATACGGCTGATAATGCTGTCTGGTTTAAAACCCCAAGCATGAGCGCGTCTGATGCGCTGACAAGAGCTGTCATTAAATTTTGAACTGCAATAGGCAATACTAATCCGGCTAATTTTTTATAAAAAATGTTTTTTTCTGCTCCCATATTCCCTTCGTTTCCGTTTTCCTTGTTTTTTCCTGGTACCATGCTATAATTATAGTATTTATTTTTTTCCCTTTCTAACAATATTGTGTTAAAAAGTATAAATATCGTATTTTCAGGAGCATGAAATATGGAAACGATAGCGATTGAACTGATGCCGGACTTTTCTGAAATTGTACATTATGAGCATACAGGAATACCACTGTATATCCGTACCGCGGATTTGGCAGTTTATCCTGGCATGAGCGCGCCCTGCCATTGGCATGATGATATTGAATGGATCTATATTATTTCGGGAAAAATGCATTATTATATCAACGGCAAAAGAATTCTTCTGAACGAAAAGGATTCGCTTATGGTAAATGCCCGTCAAATGCACTATGGGTATTCATATAAAGAGCAGAACTGCCAATTTTTATGTGTTTTATTCCACCCGTCTTTATTTGGCAGCAACAAAACTTTATTACAGAAATATGTTACCCCTGTTATTGAGAATACTGATTGTGAATACTTGCATTTTTATTCAAAGCAGACAAGAGGACAGAAAACAGCAGCATATCTTGAGCAGGTCCGCCGTTTAAAAACGGAAGCAGCACACGCATATGAAATGCAGGCTATCGCAGTCATGCTTCAGTTATGGAGCAATTTACTGCAATGGGGGGAATTAACGATACGAGATTACAAAATCAATCGGAACAGTGATCTGGAGATCCAAAAAAATATGGTATCCTTTATCTATCAACACTATGCAGAAAAAATATCACTAAATGAAATTGCGGCTTCCGGAAACGTAAGCCGAAGTAAATGCTGCCTTATTTTTAAACACTATCTGCAACAATCCCCTTTGGATTTTTTAAATACCTTTAGGTTAAAAACAAGCTGCAGTTTATTGCGGAATACCGATAAAAGTATTACAGAAATTGCTTTTAGCTGCGGCTTCAACCATTTAAGCTATTTTTCAAAGCTGTTTATCAAGAATTTTGGCTGTACTCCGCGGGAATATCGCAATAATAGTTTTCCGCATCCCGCGGAACGCAATGATTAGCAGGCTGTATAGCTTTTACTTATCATGTTAATTGTCTCAACTGTTCCTCCAGCTGCTTATAAAACTCAGCAATATGTATCCCGTCAACCAGCCCATGATGGCACAACACGGACACCGGCATCAACACACGGTTTTCCTGAATAAAATATTTACCCCATGTAATTCTCGGATTGCTGTCCGCAGGAACCGGGACAGGCTGAATCAGAGCGGTGTAAGAAAGCCATGGCAGAGTAGAGATAAACAGCTTGTCATATACATCGGATTCATTTTCTTCAATCGATTTTTTTTGCTTTGCACTCTCCTGCTGCCGCAGTGCATATGGAAGATACTCAGCAAACGGCCTATTGCTGTCCAGGGTGCAGTAACAATAGGTTCCGTCCTCTAATCCCACGGTATGCGAGGTTTTACAACGGTCAAATTCTACAATTTTGTCATCAATAATTCTCTGTCTGAATTCAGGTACCTCATTTGCTGCTTCTGAAACGCAATAGCAGACAGTAAAGAAAAAAGACCATCCCTCTGACTTAATTCGCTTCAGCAGCTCTGTAATATCTACATTAACAGTCACACCCACATACGGATATGCAAGACTGTTAAAATATGTAAAATGGCTCTTCCTTTTATATGTATCCATATCCAGATATTGATAACCCATGATTCCTCCGCTCCTTTTAATCCCATTATCCACTCGCTCTATTTCATACATCCGGCATATCCACATCCGGACAGGCAAAGAGTAACCTTCTCTCTTCCTGTCCCGGTATCCCTCTCCTGTATATTTATATATTAATATATAAATATACAGCAAGGCAACATTTATATCTTAGTTTAGTTTGCCGAGAATTGAACTTCCAATAGTTCCCGCCGGCATTTCCAGCATAGCTTTAGAAAAGGTATTCATGGGGTCTTTCTAAAAGAAGCTCACATTAATACTGATATATATAAGCGGCCTATGGAAAACCGGCTCCAGATTTCATTCAGCAAAGTAGCTGCTGACATGGAGAAAACCTTTTTTATGGCTTTGCCTGCCCGCAGAACGGACAGTATGGCTCCCTTCCCTATAAGGCAGCCTTTTCTCCCTGACAGGATATGGCATTATCCGCTATAATCATAGTTCGGCAGACACTCTCATCAAATATTAAATTTCACAATTATTTCAAAGTATCAACACACCTCCTACACATTTAAAAGGTATATTAAATGACAACAAGGCAGCAATCCTTTTTATAATAAATCATTTTACTTTCCTTTTTTCAGGCGGCCGCTTGACGGCTGCTTTTTTATTTTCTATTTTCTGAGTGTTTGTTTAATTTCCGTTTTTCTGCACATACTGTTCCTGAGGTGATTACATGGCATCCTATGTATCTCCCGAAATTCGGGACAAATTTGAAACATTATCTATTGATTTAAAAAATACAATACTGGAACGAAATGTACAGCTAAACAACATACATGACTTGATTGCTGTATTGGAACAGATTGTTTCGGAGGCAGACCATCTTAATAATACTTATTAATATTAACGAATAAGAAAGCAGATTCGCCTCAGGACTGATGTGCCTTAAGCGAATCTGTTTCCTTTTTACTGGATTATAAATCAAATAACGTAAGCTGGAATTCCTTGCAGGATTGTATTTTTCGTTCTTTTATAGTATCCTCCGGCTCAATTTCTCCAAACAGGAGCGGGGATGTGGGATTATGCACCTGAATATTTGACAAAGCCGTATTGTTACTATAATTTGCATAACAATAAAGGCAGCCGTTTTTGCATGTATTATATGTGCCAATATCAATACTGACAATACAGCCACATTCCTGACGCTGATTCTGGTCTTTCCCAACAGCCAGCCTGCATTTCCCAATCCGCTCAAAACGTTCTTTATCAATGCAATGAGCATGGGTTATTCCAAAACTGTCCAGCTCAATTACTTCAGAACAGGTATCAATATAAAAGCCGTACTCTTTAGCTGTTTCAGAGAACCGCTGCATTAATTCAAGTTGTTGTTCCTTCGTAACTGGCTGTATATTTAATGGTTGAGTATTTCGGACCGTATTCCGATAAAAGTCAAGAAAGCTTATTGTACATTTTTCGGTATAATCAGCCAGCTTTGCAGCCAAAACCCGGAAATACTTATCGTGATACTCCATAGTGTATCTATGATTAAAGAAGATCGGATCATAACGCCAGATAACCTTTTCCCGTCCTATCATTTTTGATAATGATTGAAATGCCGGAATAATAACCTCATTCTTCGATGGTATGTTTCTCTCCACATCCCTATCGTATGCTGTTAATGTGAATTGAAAATAATAATTGTATTTATCAAGCTCTCTTAAGCGACTGAGCATAGGCACCGGATTTTTTGTCCAGAATACAATTCCGTCAACAACGCGGGGGGAGAGATTAATTTTTCCTACCTGATGTATATTCACAGGGTTTCTTACCAATACATACTCTTCCTTAAGCCTGTTAAAAAGCCACTCGGAATAATATGTTGGTATGTCGGTTCGTCGGCTTGCACTTATTATCATTCTCTCTCCTTCTGATAATTATTTGAACAAAAGCTGACAGTCCAGTTAAGCTGCAAACCAGCTTCAATGGGAACAGCTTTTATTTTCAGTTTGCTCATGAGGATCATCTATTTCTTCATATATATGTATAAATTCTCCTGTCCCAGGACCAATACCCGTTGTAATATTTCCATATCTCCAACATTTTTGTTTGCCTTCCACAACAAAAATATATTAGCATTTATATCACCTCTTTTTCCAAATTTCAAAAGCTTGTCTTCCTGTGCAAATATCACACAGATACTAGTGTATTGACATATTGATATTTTGCAAAATATATTTGGTGATTACTGCCGTTTTTTGGTATAATAAAAGAAACGGCGGTGATTCCTATGGCAAGACCTAAAAAATATGTGATCCATCTTACAGAAGATGAATTTAAGGAACTTAAGTCCATAATCCGTAAGAAAAATCTTTCAAGAACAATTCGCTGCAGATGTCAGATAATCCTTGACCTGGATGAGGCTCATGGAAAAGTTCTGACTCATGATCAAAGTGCAAAATCTAACGGTGTCTGTCTGGCAACAGTTTCCAACACGATTACCAAATATATGAACGGAGGTGTCCGTGCAGTTACTGAATTTAAAAGAAACATCAATTCAGATAATGCACGACGCAAGGTTGACGGACGTATAGAAGCCCGGCTCATCGAACTTGCCTGCGGCCCTGTCCCGGAAGGACATTCCAGATGGACGATCCGTCTGCTGGAAGAAGAAGCCAGAGTCTTTCTGGAAACTCCCATAAGCAGGGAGGCGATCCGCCGTACCTTAAAAAAAACAAACTTCGACCTCACAAAAATGAATACTGGTGTATCCCCACAAAGGAAGATCCGGAATTCATAGCGTGCATGGAGGATGTGCTTGATGTGTATGAACTTCCCTATGATGCAAAACGCCCAGTGGTCTGTATGGATGAAAAGCCGTACCAGCTTCTTGGAGAAGCAAGGGAACCGCTGCCAATGATCCCCGAAAGCGACCAGAAAACAGATTCCGAATATATTCGTAACGGCACGGTCAGCATATTTGCCTTTATAGAACCGCTTGGCGGGACGCACCATGTCAGTGTACGGGAACATCGTACAGCAGCTGACTGGGCAGAGGAAATTAAGTATCTGTCGGATGTCATGTACCCTGATGCGGAAAAGATTATCCTTGTAATGGATAACCTCAATACCCATAAACCAGCTTCCCTGTACAAACGTTACCCGCCGAAAGAAGCCAGACGTATCCTTAAAAGGCTGGAGATACATTATACACCAAAACATGGCAGCTGGCTGGACATCGCTGAAATTGAACTGAATGTAATGACCAAACAGTGTCTTTCCCACCGCATTGCTGAAATAGATATATTACGCAGCGAATTATCAGCGTGGGAAGCAAAGAGAAACACAGCTGCCGCAAAAGTCAACTGGCATTTTCGGACAAGTGATGCCCGAATAAAGCTGAGTTCTTTGTACCCTACATTTACCACCGCCTCTTAGAGAGGCGGTGGTAAATGTAAATATCAATATGTCAATACACTAGGTGTCTTTAATTAATTTGACAGATGCAGGAAAACTTATTAAGCATAGTTTATTTTCGTAAAACCGAAACTATATTTACCCTAAATAGTCCCACAAGCCCGTATAAAGTCAAGATTTCCGCACGAGCAACACAACGGTTTTAAAATGCGGTGAAAGTTTCTTCTAATACTAAATAGAGAAACCTTAGCCTTTTACGAAAAGGTTCATGCCCCACTTAGGGGAACAGCGTTTACTCCAGCTAAAACTGCTTACTTCTTTGTATTATCAATTCTTATATCATTCAATGGCAATGACTTGAATAATTTCAGTACTTTTTTAGCTAAAGTCTCCAACTCCTCAATTTGTCTCAGTAACATATCTGCTTCATTTTTAGCTTCCTCTGCCAATTCAACAAACACGTTACTTGCTGCACTCATAGCTTTATCTACATAATAATCTAATTTTTCATCATAAGCCTCAGCATAGCATTCACTAAGATATTCATCCACAAAATCTTGCTCATCAAACTTAGCCAAATCATAGACACTTCCCGTAAAAAGCATTTCCATATTTTCAATCGTATGGCTTGCTTCTTCTATCACGGTATCCAAATTATCAATTCCCTTTTCATAAAACACACGCAAGTCAAATATTTTATTAACTCTTTTTAATAATTCTAGATATTGATAACATATCTCCTTTGCCTTCTCTAAATCTCTTGTATGTAAAACACTGCTTGTAGTATTATAATACCATTTTTCTATTCCCCTATGATCTGAGAGTAAATAAAACATCTGATAATACTCTTCATGCATTGCTCCAAACATTGCAATGCTCTTTCGTATTGCCGTTTCTAAAAACAAAAGTTCTTCATCTGTCTTATACTCGCTAGAACTATCAATAATCCACGGAAACACTTCCTCTTGTAGAAATTCAATAAAATCAACATCTCTGCTTATAAAGCCCGATTCAAAATTGTCTGCACTTTCTTCAGAAAAGTTTGACGATCCCACATATGCAATATTATCAGTCATAATAATTTTGGCATGATTTGAAAAACAAAAATAAACCTCTGCTTTTTCCGCAATCTTTTGTGGAGATAACTTACTTTTATATAATGAAATGTTTCTTTTAGCCTTATCTGCATAGGCTTTTCCAAAATAAGATTCCCAACGTCCCGGAATATTTGATACAATACATATCTCTGTATCTTCTTCACAATCCTTCAACGCTTTTAATAAGACATTTTGGTCTTTTGAAATATTATACGTCAGAATATGTACCTGACTTGCATTTTTAAAGTCCTCGATAACATCCGAATATGTCAATTCATCTTTCGACATAATAAACTCTGCATCTTCCAGCTTCTTTGAAATTATCATTAACAATATACCTCGTATGCTACAATTTAAATTATTTTCTTTTAGCAAAACTCTCAATTATTTCTCTATCTGTTCTTTCTTCCATTGGATCATCAGAAAAGAAAAAACTCAGGTTTGTATCACTAAAATATCTTTTGTACAAATCCGGTCTTAATATTTCTGCCTTATTACTATTTTCAACACTTCTTTCATTAGGTGTCCCATCTTCTTTTTTACCATTTCTTCTCACATCAAAACAATATACCGCATTAGGATTATTGCCCTCTGTTCTTCTTCCAATAAGCAACCTCTCTTCTGAAGACTTCACAATAACCTTTTCTGATGGTATATAACGTGAAAATATAGCAGAAAAATCTTCAAACAAATTTCTATTGGCGTTACCTTTTTCAACACCGAAAAACTCACAGAATTCATATGCATTATCAAAATGTACATTATAAAAATCAATATATCCCTTAATTGATACATTAACATTTTCCTGCTTTATAAATTCAACCGTTGCCTTTGCATACTTTGAAGGTCTTTTTTCGTTTTCTCTATACAATTTTAAGATAACAATATAATTCTTATTTTTATATGGGAAGAAAAAAGAATCAATAATCCACTTTTTTATTTCCATATCTTTCAACAACAATGGTAAATTTTTGAATCTTATCTCTTTTTTCAATTCAGTCATCTAATCCTCTCTAATGCTATGTACAAGGCTGAAATATTTATATATGCTAAAAATATTTTACCCAAAATACATTTTACCTTTTTCTTGCTGATGCTGCTGCCACTTTCCGTTCTCTATCATTCAATTGAAAAATCAAATGAAATACTTTCATCCTATTACCAGTTTCGGGAACAATATGTTCACTAATAATCATTAAAGTATCTTTCTCCCCAACTCTTTGGATTCTGATTGGCTGAAAAGCCCCTTTGATACTCTTCAACTTATTCTCTATTTCATCAAATCCTTTTTTTAGGGACATTTCTCTATTCATAGATAACGTAATACCAAATTCAAAATTAGGGTTTAAATATCCCATCAACTGGTTATATTGATTTGTAAAGTTTTCAATATATTTATTCTCAAGCACTGCATAATCCGTAACATGTCCGTCTTTCTCTGCATATATATATAAATCTGTTTCACCCAATTTTTTAATAGCTCGACCCATTGTAAATTCACGTGAAATGTGCAAATCATACTTATTATTCAGACTTCCTGCAATAGCATCTTGGATATCTGCAGTAATTTCCACTTCATCTCGATTTTCAAAATGAACAATGCGTTTCTGAAAACGGTTAATCACTGATATCAGTTCAATTACAATATTCTCGGACAATGAAGTACATAAACCTCTATTTTTTTCGCTCTGTGTCTCCAAATATCTATCCCGCAAATCACATTCCATTAAATCAATGTAATCATCAAGATTATCATATTGAAAGAACATTCCCAGCAACTTCGGATTTCTAAGATATAACATAACCATACTACTCAATTGTTCTGGCAAAAAATCATAATCTTGAAAACAAATATAATAGTATTCTTCAAAATCCTGTATCCATTTTAAAATATTCTTTCCATCATCATTATCTAAATCTCTTTTAAGCCCATCGTCTATGGGATTTATTATTAAATCATCTTCATCATCTGTACAATCTTCCCACCAGCACAATATTGCATATAGCAAATATTCATATTTAGGCTTAATAAAATCCCTGATATTTTTTGAACAGATAATTTCATATAATTCGTTGACTGCATTTCTACACTCTTGCGGTTTTCTCATAAGATAATCTCTTGGAAAAAATCCATCTAAACCAAACTCCGGGTCTGTTTCAAGAATATCTATTAATACCCTTACTATATCCCGCAAATTACTATTAACATACTTAGTTATCCGCATCCCAAGACTTGACAAATTATTACAATCTACTATATCTATTTGAATCAAAATACTCATCCCTTCTTAACATAATAAATCTCATTCCTTTTATTATATTTTACCACATCAACGTATATTTTACTATTCGAAAAAAGCCGATCAGGAATCGCGTTACTGTCAAGTAATCGTTGGCAACTTTCTTTTTGATTTATCTTTTCTGTTCAAGTATCTCTTTTTCTGGTTTCTAATACCCAGCCATGTGCAGCAGCCGTTTTCTCTCTCCCTGTATCTTTCCGTCCAGTCCTACCACATGCCCTATTGCTGGATATTGATTGCCCTTTCCGTCTTTCTTTGGTGCCTTTGCTGACATCAGGATCTCTCCATACAGTTCTTCTGCTTTTTCTTCTTCAAATACCGGTCTCCTCAGTCGTTCTGTCACTTCATACAGTTTCCCACTGCATTTTTTTGCCAGGATCTTTGCCAGATGGTTCCCTCCCCGGCGGCTCCAGCTCCTGTGACCATGTTTCATCCGTTTCGCTATCACACTCCACACATGGTTCTCCATCGTCCCCATGTTCCGGTATTCCAGCCCTTCCGGCGGCTCCGGCAGCTTTAGCCCCCGCGACTGGTATGGCAGAAGCCCTTCCCGGTTATTCTCATAATACCCGATCAATTCTTCCACATCTTCAATTTCATCTTCATCGCCCAGGCTGTCCCTGTAGATTTCCAGATACCGGAATAATTCTTCTATCTCTTCTTCTCTCAGAAGTTCCAGAATGGCATCCTGCGCTGCTTTTTCATGGATCTTTTCTTTTACGGCTTTATTCCGGTGAAATGGGTCTAACTGGAAACAGGTACTCTTGTCCTTTACTTTCTTAATCCAGGATGCTCCGTCTGCATTTAAGCTCCTCTGGCTCACTTCATCCAGGTTAAACTCCTGTGTAATCACTGCCTCCCGGTATTCCTGGAATTCTTTTGCTTTTGAAAAACCGGCAACAACCACTTTATCTTCCAGGGCATAACGGTCCGGTCCGGTTTTTCTCCAGCCATCATAAGCAATCCCGCTTTCCGCAGGCAATAGAGGCGCTCTATCCTCAGACAGAAATCCAGCAGTGCATTATCCACCAGATCAGGAACTCGACAAAGTTCGTTTCCTATAAGGATATCAAAAAGCTGATGGCGGATTTAAAGCTTGTATATGCCGCTCCGACGGAAGAAACTGCCTTAAACGAGCTGAAGCTGTTTAGGGATAAATGGGATTCCAAATATCCGAAAATCTATAAATTGTGGCATAATAACTGGGCAACCCTTTCCACCTATTTCAAGTACCCTGATGCAGTCAGGCGGCTTATTTACACCACAAATACCATAGAGGGGTTCAATCGGTAGCTCCGTAAGGTTACCAAATCAAAGAATATATTTCCCACGGATGACAGTCTGTTAAAAATGCTGTATCTGGCAATAATGGACATCATGAGTATTCCGATGCAATAGTGCATGCTTTTCGGAAATTCAGAGCACCCTTTTCCGGAAAAGCAGTGCATACATTTCCGGAAGTGAGTGCAGTTTGATTAATACTCAGATGGAATCTCTATTCCATGCTCTGTCAGAAGGGCTTGTAACTGGTCAATATAATCTCGTAGATGTTGAATTTCTATCCAGTTTCCATGACACAGTTCATCGGCTTCCTCTAATTCGTGGCGGGTTAATTCATAATCCATCCACTTGATACATGTATGGTCCTTGCTAAAAGCGCAATAATCAGTCATTGGCAGCTCCTTTCCGGGAAGCTTTGATGCCATGACGTTCCCTCATAGATACACGACCGTCAATCATTATCTCGTAGGAGTTATGAATAATCCGGTCAATGATTGCTTCACAAATGGTAGCGTCGCAATCACTTCCGATGCGGCTGTACCAGCCTTTCGGTTCAAACTGTGTACAGAAGATCCGGCAGGCGCACATAACGTACTTTGATAAAGTTCCTGCAGGCTGCGATACCAAGCGCACATGCAATATATGTTTTCCCATTTCCGGAAGCCCCTTTCAGAATGATGTGATGGTCATCTGAAATATAACGGCAGGTGGAGAATTCCAGCATCTGTCCTTTATCCAGATTTCTGTCAGGGTGATACTCAATGGCTTCCATGCACGCATTCGGATAACGGAATTCAGCAGTACGAATAAGTTTTTGGATCTTTGTACTTTTTCGTTTGTCCCATTCTTTGTCGACCAGCATACTAAAGCGGTCTTCGAAGGATATCCCTTGATAAGTATCAGGAGCAGCACACTGGCTTTCAAAAGCATCAGACATTGCTGACAAGCGCATATCATGCAGTTTATCTATGGTTGCCTGACGAATCATAAACGGTCACCTCCTCCGTAGTAAGAGGCACCTCTGGTAATGCCATATTTGGAGCTTTCTTTGCTGGATGCACTGGCAGAAACTTTTACTGTTGCCACTTTGTCCTGACCATTCTTTAGAATGGTACTGATATTTTTAAGGCTTGGGCTTGGCGTATAACTCAGGGCCTTTGCACAGGCGTTTTCCAAGCGCTCCGTTCCATAACGGTCAGCGAGTTTCATAAGGGATACACAAGATTTATATCCCTGCTGTTCCACTTTGTGCATATATAAAAAGTGTTTTACTACAATAAGGGTGAAATGGCCGTTCGTTTTTCCCCAATCCAGAAAGCTTTCTGTGTTGTATTCCAGAAACTTTCTATGGTTTTCAGGCATGTGTTCCGGCATATAAACAGGATCCGTTGAATAGGCCCTGCGCACATGTGACGCTATACGGTTGTTATGATAGAAGACTTCGATACTTTTTCCGGTAGTACGGATGTCTACTTTCTTACCAATAAATTCATATGGGACAGAATACTTGCAATTCCCAACCGTTATGAGATAATCGGGTTGTATGGTGGCAGTTGTCCAGACAGCTGTTTCATACGGGGAAGCAGGTAATGGCATGAGGAAGTCTTTTTCTTCTTCAATAAATGCAGTTAACCGGCTTCCTTTCTTTTTCTGGAAAGGTTTCGCATTGAATTCCTCCAGTTTTTCACGAATTGCTTTATTAAGCTCATCAAAAGTGAAAAACTTCCGGTTCCTGAGCGCTGCAAGAATCCATGTTTCAAGCACCCTTACAGTACCTTCCGCATTTGGTTTGTCCCTGGGTTTTACCGGTCTGGCAGGAATGATAGCTGTCCCATAATGCTCTGCCATTTCATGGTAGGAGCAATTGAGCACAAGCTCTGAACGGGTATTCTTAATCACTCCGGTTTTTAGATTGTCCGGTACAAGGATTCGGGTCACACCACCAAAGAAGGAATACGCATGGACATGCGCTTCTATCCAGTGATTGGATTTCATATCCGGAAAGGCCTCGGCATATCCGTACAGGCTGCACGGAAGAACGGCAACAAAAACATATGCCGTAAGCGCTAAATAAAACAGCGGCTTTAACCAGCCCATTGATAACCTTATAATGGTTGCCAGGAAACGCTGGCATTTTACCCCACCATCTATACAAGAAGCAAGCGTTTTACTCTACTATCAAAGGAGCGATCATTATGAGAGCAAAGCGGATCGGCAGGGATGAACAGATCAGGCTCATCATGGAATGCCGTGGGAGCGGCCTTTCCGATTATCAGTGGTGTGAGGCAAATGGTGTGCTGCCCGGAACTTTTTATATGTGGATCAGCAGGCTGAGAAAAGCAGGCTATACCATTCCTGACCCCGCAAAAAGACAAAAAGCAGTTCCGATCATACAGGATGTTGTGAAACTTCCTGTGGCCGATAGTGAGATGGATGACGATATGTTTGTTAAGCAAAATGCCAACAATCCGGCAATGACTTCCCGGACTGCCGTTGAAATAGAATTCGGCAGCGTAACCATCCGTATCCTCAACGGTGCAGACACAAAAGTGGTGCAAAGTGTGCTGCAGTTTATGGGAGGTGTTTCCAATGCTTGGTGATATCTCCGCTGCTGACAGCATTTATATCATAACCGGTTTATCCTTAAGATATTTTTATCCCCATCTTTTTGAAACTGCCCGTATTTTTGGTGCTTAAGCACAAAAAGATGAGGATAAAAATTTATCTCAGGCCACAGAGCCTTGCCAGCTCGTCCTCATTGTCTGTCCAAAGGGGTTCTTCCTCAGGCATACCGCAGATACTCCCTCCCATCGCTTCCTGCATCATTTCCATTGATGGCGTAGCATAAATCCTCGTTGTCTGGGTCGATGAGTAGCCCAGTATCCTTGAAACCAGCTCAAGCTCAACACCGTCCTGATAGAGTCCTGTTGCCCGCGTGCGCCTCAGCATATGCGGCCCAGGCCGCTTTGGCATTTCCGGATATTCTTTCCGGACTTGATCAGCATATTTAGTGATGATCCGTTCCTTATCTCCTTTCCCATGGATACGCACATAAGGGATAGGCGCATCAAGATATAAGGATGACAGCGTCAGCCCAAGGAGTTCGGATACCCTCATTGCCGAATCATAGAGAAGTACCATGATCGTCATATCCCTCAGGCCATTTTTCTTCTGCAGGTTGGGAGCCGCGAGCATTGCGGCGCATGCCTCGTCCGGAATGGTCTCCCTGACGGACTTCGTTTCCTTCATGAACGGAACCCGGGAGGCGCCAAGGGCGATGCTCTGCAAAGACACATCCCCATCCGCCGCATACCATAAGTAGGATTTCACAGCGGCAAGCCGGTTGTTGCAGGTGCTTTCCTTACAGCCCCTGTCCCTGAGATGGGCCATGAAGTCGAGCAGGAAATCGTGTGTACAGTCGGAAAAACGGAACTTCTTCATGGATATTTTCCTTGTGTCCGTGACATACCTGCGGAAAACCGTCAGACCGTCAAGATAGGTTTTTACCGTGCAGGCACTTCTTACCGCCTGCGATGGCAGATAAATATTCAGAAAATCGTTTGTCCTTGAAAAAAACAAATCATTGCGGAAACCGTTCCTCTCACTCATAGCCGCCCACCTCCGGTATTATGCTGCCGGAAGAGATATCTTTCTTCCTTACTATCCGGAATGAGGATTCGATCTGGTGGTAGTAATAAAAAGTATCCTGCGGGCTTGTATGGCCCAGGTAAGCACTCAGATAGGGCATCATCGCATTCAGGTTTTTCCCTTCCTCCATCCACTTGTTCATCCTTATGACGACAAAACTATGCCGCAGGGAATGTACCGTCGGCTGTCTGCAGCCGGGCCTGGCGTATGGTGTCCGTGACCAGATTTCCTTGAATTTCGCATTCAGGGAAACTGCCCGGAATGGTTTTTCAGGATCCCCTGCCGGGAAAAGGTATTCGGAGTAAATACCGTACCGTTCCTGCAGGATGTTTATACATTCGGAACAAAGGCCTGCAACATCATCCGCTATGAAGACCACCCTGTCCTTGCGGCCCTTTGATTGTTTTATCATGGCTTTCGCTTTCCCGGCAGACAGGTCCACATCCGACCGTTTCAGCAGCCTTGCCTCCGACACCCTGAGACCGCAGCAGAAAATAAGCCTGTAGATTGTCCTGTATTCCATGTCCAGCCTCTCGAAGCGGGCTCCCCGGATGGCAGGCCGGTAGCTGTCCAGTTCCCTGAAAAAACTCCCGACCTCATCCTCGTTTAGGACATAAGCCAATGTTTTGCTCTTTGCCGGGAACTTTGCCGGGATATAGCAGTCGATCCCAAGGGAAGACATATATAATGACAGCTGGCGCAGGGCGGATATCCTGTTCCCGAGATATGCCCTGCCTTCCCCGTTTCTCTGCATCCCCCATTCGCCGGAGATTTCTTTTGTGATCACTGGGGTATGATACCCTTTCTGGATACAGAAGCGGTCAAAGCTTATCAGGATATGTCTTGCGCTGTCGAAAAGAAAGCCTTCCTCATGCTTACGCCGGATCAGCCCCTCGATGTAAGGCGCAAAACAGCTGCTGAATTCATAATCATCACGCGTCATAAGGCACCCCCTTCCACAGCAATGGAACAGCCGCTTAATGACAAGGGGCATTCCATCATCCGCTCGTCATCAAAAGAGAGGTATTTTACAGCAGTCGTGTTATCGTGGTGCCCCAGCGCATCCATGACAGCATCCATGCCCGCATTGTTCCGCAGGATGCCGGTCGCAAAGGTACGCCTTAAGGTGTGGAAGCCCACACCAGGCCTGTCCGCCATTTCCGGAAGCGCTGCTTTGAAGGCGTTCTCACAGCTTCTTATCGTGAGCCTGCCAAAAGGCGCCTTGTGCCGGATGAAAACGTGGTTATTTTCCGCTTTCGGCCTGGATGAACTCAGATAGGCATACAGGGAATTTCCCGCATCGATGGATAGCGGCAGGACGAGCGGGTGCTTTGTTTTTTCCTGTATGCTCGATATCCTGCGCTGCTTCCAGTCTATGTCTTCGAGCCTGAGGCTGACCACATCGCTTGCCCGTAGGCCAAGGCGCAGGCCCAGCATCAGCATGGCGGCATTACGCAGTCCGATACCGGTACGGCATCCTGCCCTGTATGTATAGACGCGCTTCACTTCATCATCGGTCAGGACCACCGGCACCGTCACGGATTTCGCAGTACCGGCTGTGAGCACGGTATAGAGTTTCTTTTCCTCTCCAAGGATGTTCGCTTCTACATACCACAGGAACTGGTTTACAATGGTTATCCTTGTGGAACGCCCTTTCAGTGTGGCGTGATGATCCTGGGCTATATATTCCCGCAGCATCTGCGGGGTAATGTCCCCAAAGCCATTTATGCCGGATGCCAGAAGGTAGTCGCATAAACTAAAGACGCTGTATCTGTAGTTCCGGACAGTTGACTCTCTATGGAAACTGCGTGTAAGCCAATCCACATATCCGCCCACTGCGTCCGTGCACCATGCCGGGTAATGCCCCATGCGTTTCGCCTGGGCGGAGGGTATCCCACAGCTTTTATCGAAGCATATTTCCCTGTCTGCGGCAAAGCTGTCAAAAAGAGCCTGTACGCGCTTCCATGCCCGGAGGTTACGGCCTATCCGGTCTTCGATCAGCGTGTACCATTCCCATGAAATTTCCGGGCAGTAGTCCAGGCCATACATATCCAGAAAAACATACAGGCACCGGAGGGTATGGGTAACCCTCTTGATTATGGTGTAGGAATACCCTTTGTCGCTGTACCTGTCCGCAAACCGGGCAATCAAGGGATACATTTCTTCTGTAGTGCAAACAGAACGCTCACGGCTCAGACGCAGCAGCTCTGTCATGATGGCATCATCTGACAATCCGGGAACATATGCATACTGGAACACGGAATCTTCTAACAGCATAAAGAATCCCCGCCGGAAACCATGCTTTTCATGAAGAAAGCCAAGTAACTGGCGGCCATGGCTCAGGATCACCGATCTTTGTCCTGGAGTAACGTTCCAACGGCCCCGGAATACTGCCGCCAGCATTTCATAAGAGAGCATCTCTATTCGCGTCATCCCCTCTGCGCAGAGCCGTAAAAGGAAGTTGGCCGTGTGCAGTTTTGCAAGACGCATGGATTCCGGGCTGTAGTCCGGTTCGCGGGAAACAAGGTATTCATCGAGAGTGCCCCGTATCTCCGGGGGAAGCTTATCGTGATCAGGCTTCACCAAAGGGAGATTCCCGATCTGTATTTCCCCTGTACGGATAAATTCCCGGAGCTGTTCCATATACCTTGCAGTCACATGGTATTGCTGTCTGGTATTTGCCGGTTTTACCACCTCATCAAGCCATTTTGAAACATTTTCATCAGAGTACACAAGTCCGGCCTCTGATAAGTAGCAGCCAAAAGCTTCATACCAGCGTTTACGGGAAGTTCTCCCATACTCGCCCAAACCTCTTTCGGCCATGAGACTGACCATGTCCTGGACATAGTCGTTGTAGTGCTTAATCATAAAATCACCTCCAAATGTGTAATGGTGATTATATGATGGCATACGGATTAATTTTTATCCTCATCTTTTTGTACTTAAACCCAAGGGATACGGGAAATTTCAAAAAGATGGGGATAAAAATATCTTAAGGATAAACCAGTTTATCCTTAAATTGAGATAAACCGGTTATACTGATATGCGTAAAAGCATCGACGGGTTATGTGCCATCATTATGGATCAGCTGAAAGAAGAACCCTGCAGACGCACAATCTATCTGTTCTGCGGCAAACGCTGTGACCGCATCAAAGTATTACTGCGTGAGCCGGACGGATATGTCCTTCTCTACAAGCGCCTTGACGTGGTACAGGGAAGATACCGCTGGCCGAGGAACCGTGCAGAGGTGAAACCGATCACCTGGCAGCAGTTCGACTGGCTGATGTCAGGCCTTGATATCGAACAGCCCAAAGCCCTGCGGACAGCATGAACAGATCCCCGCCTGAAAAAAGTTTTGTGCAAACCGGAGAAAATTTTTGCTGTATTTTGAAAGACGCAGCATTCTGCTGTCCCGGTATATCCAAAGCGCGTACACGGCATCCTGAGCCCCGCAGCCGGCCTGTCAGCACAAGTCTGAACCTTGAAAACGCCTATGTGTCTGTGCCTGTCTGCACCGCTCATGGCGTGTTGCGGAAGATGGCACAATGCCGAATCCTGCATCTTTGGAAAGTGGCGTTTTTCCGCTGTTTCTGGTATGATTGTTATCGTTATGGAACACCAAAACAGGAGAAAAAGCAATGCCCCGTTCAGCAAAGGATATCCAGCTTGCGGAGCTTAAGGATACCGTCTCACAACTGAATGAACTGATCCGTACACAGACAGCTGCAATGACCTCTTTGCAGAAGACCATCGAACAGCTGCAGCAGGATCTTGCCAACAAGACCGCAGAGATAGACTATCTCAAGGCAAAACTGTTCGGTTCCTCCAGCGAGAAAACGAAGCTTCCTTTTCCGGGGCAGCTGAGTTTGTTTGACCCGGATGACCGTGTCCCGGAGATCATAGAGCCTGAGGTGATCGGGGTGGCTGCGTACAAGAAGATCCGGAAACCGAAAGCGACCTACGAGGAGCAGTTTGAAAATCTTCCCGGCAGGCAGGTGCCATTGGATACCCTGGATGACGAAGATAAGATCTGTCCCGTCTGCGGAGAAATAATGGTGCCTATCGGAATGGAAGTCGTCCGCACGGAGCTGGTCTACCATCCTGCAGTTCTGGAGAAAGTGGAATATACGGCAGCCACCTACTCATGCCCTTCCTGCAAGGATACGCTGGAGCCCCAGTTTACGAAGGACAAAGCACAGCCGCTGGTCCCGCACAGCTATGTATCTTCAGGGCTGGCAGCCCATGTCATGTATGCCAAGTTCATCAACGCCCTGCCCTACTACCGACAGGAGAAGGACTTTGAGAACCAGTTTGGCGTGAAGATAAGCCGCGGCACGATGGCACACTGGACCATCTACTGTGCACAGAACTATTTCCTGCCGATGATCGGATATTTCCACCGGCTGCTGGTAAAGCGGAGGTTTGTTGCCGGGGATGAAACGCCGATCCAGGTGCTGAAGGAAAAAGACCGGCGGCCGCAGTCGAAATCCTATGTCTGGCTGTTCCGTTCCGGAGATGACGGGAACCACCCGATCATCATCTGCCAGTACCATCCGACCAGGAACGGGGATGCCGCAGCGGAATTCTTCCGGGATTCAGGATCCGGTACCTATATCATCGTGGACGGCTATGCGGGGTATAACAAACTCAGGGATTTCAAACGATGCTGCTGTTATGCTCACATCAGAAGGTACTTCAAAGAGGCCATCCCCAAAGGGAAAGAAAAAGATTTCACGGATCCGGCCGTGCAGGGATTCCTCTACTGCAACAAACTGTTCGAATACGAACGGGCTTACCGGGAAAAGGGACTGTCCTACAAGCAGATATATAACCGCCGCCTCAGGGACGAAAAACCTGTGGTGGAGGCTTTCATGGCGTGGATCGATAAACAGGTCCCGGTGAACGGGAGCCGGTTTGCCCGTGCCATTACTTATGCGTCCAACCAGAAACCTTATATGATGACCTATCTGGAAGACGGACACTGCAGTCTTTCGAACAACATGAGCGAGAACAGTATCCGCTCCGTGACGGTAGGACGACGTAACTGGCTGTTCTGCGACACCACAAACGGCGCAGATGCGAGCATGGTTTTGTATTCTCTCTTAGAAACGGCACGCGCCAATGGCTTAAATCCGCAGAAGTATCTGGAATACCTTTTGGAAGTAAGACCCAATGCGGACATGTCTGACGGGGAGCTTGAAACTTTTGCCCCTTGGAATAAACAGGTTCAGGAGCGTTGCGCTAATAAATCCGAGGTGGATTAATGGGTACACTCTATTACTTTGCGCTTACTTCGCATCAGCAGCTATCGCTTTAGTTCAGTGTATTAAATTCGATTATTGGTTATTTTTACCCTCTTCCTTAATCCTGTAGTAATCATCCATACTCAGGCTCAGTTCCACACGGGTATCCGGCTTTGCATTTCGGTTGCTCAAGAGACAGACAGTCTCCACATGCCATGAGTTGCCAATAAAGATGCACCTTCCCGTGACTTATTCGTTAAGTCTTGGAATATTTATGATGCCCTAGCTCTGTTTTGAACCAGTAATATGGCACTCTACACCTTGATGCACCGCCATAGAAAAGATAAGAATTGTGTTGATAAACAAGCCTTTGACTGGCTTTGGCTTGATTTGTAATCTGCCCTTTACTATGGCATTTGCTACTAACTGCAATTTTACCATAGTTTGCTGTTTTCTAGTAGATTTTCCAAAAATGAAATGGGCAGAAGACCCCCCAAATCTTGTTTGACTTGGAGGCTTGCTTCTAACCAATTATATATTAATCGGATTATTACAAACAAAACTTGCATATCACTTTTCTGATTTTTTCATTATTACACTTCAAACAAAAATTTTTTCAGAAAAGTAACTCTTTTCAATTGTCATTGTTGGATTAAACTTCTCCTTTAATGCATCAACTATAACATAATCCGATTCATTTGTTCCCGGTCCCATTAATACTGTCATTTTTTCAAACTGTTTTGCATCAATCCGAGCAAAAAGGCTTTCTGGAACTTTCTTTTTTTTATAAACTCTGTAAAGTGTATCCTTTTTATTATTACTGTTTAAACCAATGTATATTAAATATCTCCATTCTTGCTGAAACTCCCAACATTTCCTTTTACATAATCCCAACTGTAGGCTATCTAGCTGAATGTTACCTTCATCATCTGTTCTAATTATATTGGGAAACAATTTTCTGTCATCATCAGTATACATTATTTCCCGTAATTGATAATAATTTGCCCATTTAAAATCTTTCCAAACATATGTATTATCTGGTAAAATAACCGTTTCGCTTCCATATTCAATCAGATTCAATTTGTACTTATTTACTTGCCTTTGCACAAAATCTTTACTATCTTCCAAAGAATAAACCGGAAGTCCAATGCGAATACCTCTCATTTTTTCCGCATACATATTCCATAAAGCTATATTCTCTTCCTTTTTATCCGTCCAGCAACTAGCAAAAACATATCTCCCAATTTCATCTATATCACCACTCTTCATTTCTTCTAAATCATCTACATATGCTAACGAATTAAACTTTATACTTCTTGTTTTTAATATTAACGCCAAACTCCCTATAGTCGTATATTGATATAAATAACTTGGTTTGTAAAATTCATTATCCATACTTGTACCTCAGATTATTATATTGCTCTCCATATAAATAATTCTTCAATCACCTATCAACAATTTTAATAATAGGATTTGAATATTTCTATATAAAGAAAGCCTCTAAATTTTTGATAACTCAGAGGCCAGTCTGACACTGTCTTCATTTCTAATTACACAAATTCCAATTCTTTCCCCTCAATAACAGCTTCTACCTCTTCTTTATCCTTATTGATAGCAGACGCTATCTGTTCTGCCGTAAAGCCATTATTATACATCGTTACAATTATCTCTGCTTCAGCTGCAGCCTTTCCAATTGCAATCCCTTTATCCTCAATGCCCTGACTCAGATTACACATAACGCTCACATCCTTTCTAAAACTCTCCTCAATAGGAATATCGTATTCTTCTCCGATTATGTTTAGCTTCTCATCTATAGTAAGTTCTTTTGACAGCAATGCTCCAAGCAAACGATGCAGTTCATATCTTTCATCATGCCCCGGAAGTTCCTCTGCTAAACCGATCATTACAATGTTCAACAGATCCAATTTTCCCTTCCATTCATAGGCACCAGTTACATTATCATTCGTAAGGTGGATATGGTTCATAGTATTTTCTTCCATATTCATACATACCCATATCGAATAAACACGCTTTATGTCATCATAATTGGAATTCTCAAAATCCCTTTCTTTCTGTGAGGAAATTAATCGACTCACATAAAAGATTGCCCGGTTCAATATCTGATAGCCCTTTGGATCATCTTTCTGTGCTTCCACATTAATAATAATCTGTGACAATCCGTCTTTCATCCGAACATAAAAAACAATGTCAAATCTTACCAGCCCTTCATTCAGTTCCTCATTTTCAGAATTGAAACCGACAAGCCGCTGACCGTCTTTCTCACTGCTGATATTGGTAAGTCCCGGCTCTACCGGTACTGTACTGATATAAGGCTGTCCCTCAATATAAGAAACCACTTCTTTGGGGTTCATTCCCCTAAATTCATCTACCGCCTTTACCAGTATATGTGCCAGTATGCTCTTCTGTCCTAACAGGCGTTTTGCACTGGCATCATACTGTGCTTTCGTATCTGTCGCTTTTACCGCATTTTTCAATTCTGTATCCACGGTCTTCCTCCTTTTTGTATAGAATATAGTCATCTACAAAAAGGTATCTGACCACATTTATATTATATCTTAGCTTCGTCTTTAAAACAACTAAATTATACTCTTAAGCCATCCAAAAATTCCCTAAATAAAAATTTTTTGTCCCATACTTTTCAATTAATGTTCCCACGCACAATCTATACAGAAACCATTTCCTCTATCATTTTGATGTAAAATCGGTTTCCCGCAGGCAGAGCAGGTCGTATAAGGCTTATCGCCTGTCCATTCCTCCTCATCCCAATTATCATCTATGGTTTGACTGACTATTTCTCTTTCTGACAACGACCATTCATCCATAACAATAATGGTTTCCTTCGGAATAGAAATTGTCTCTGGCTCACATGATATCGTCAACAGCTCGTCATCATATTCCTGTATCAGTTGTCTGGTGCCATTTAACTTTTGTTTAATAGCCTCCTCGTCCAAATTATCTATATACAGATCCAAGTTTGCCTCAAAGGTTACCTCATGCGTTTCCTGAATCTTTACAAATTCCTCAAATAAATATCTGCCATCCTCTTTGTCATAATAGGAATTCTCTTCATCACGCTCCGTATATTCTACACATATCTCAGCTGTGATTTCTAAAGTAACTTCTGCCAGACTGTCTTCAACAATATTAATATACCCTACTTTATAGCCTCTGTACTCGACACTGGTAATGTCAAACTCATCATAACAGCCATCTATGTCGCAGTTTGCAGTATATACTTCATCTACAATATTATCCTTGATAAACCTATCAATTACACCGTTTTCCATTTGCCTGTCAACTGCTTCTGCTAAGTATTTTGTATGTATAATGACATAATTCAAAAGTTTATTTAAACTATCAAAGGTAACAATTTCTTTATCATCCCGAAACGACTTGTGGAACCCTTTATCTGCGGCGGCAACATATATAGACTCCGCAAATTCATTATTACTGATTATTTCATAATATTTGCGTATTGATTCTATTGTTATCGCATCTTTAAATTCATTTTGCTTTTTATCTTCAAAAGGCAGCTGTCTCCTAAAATATTTATCAAGTATTATATCAACATCTACGTTATTGCTCGGAATCTTTATAGCATGGCAATCTTTCAAGTAATCATCCCACGCCTGCCACTGTTCATTGGTCAGTGCTTTTTCATCCAATAACGCCAACTGCTTTTCCCAATTTCCGTTATTCCTAAATGGTGCAAAGCCTCTGTTTTTTATCGCTGCATTATATTCCCCGACGGCGGCATTCACATATTCTTCAATATGCTGCCTTACCTCTCTGTATACCACCTCATTATACAGTAGAATTACGCCTTCTGATTCTACCAGCTCTTTTAGCTTTGTAAATTTTCCATTCTGAAAAGAAAAATTGCTTTCTTCATAGATATTGGTGTCGAGAAACACATAATACGCCATTTTCTCACCTGCTCCTATCATATAACCTTTATCATATGTCTCCTATTGATTGTTCCTGCAGCTTCATATACTCACTATGGATCTATACTATAAAAGTAGACACAATGTTATACTATCTGTTACAATAAACTATACACTAAAAAGGAGGCCCTTATGGCAGTAAACAACCACACCAAATACGATGAAGATTTTAAAAAATCTCTCGTCTCCCTTTACCAAAACGGGAAGACCCAGTCACAGCTCTGCAAAGAATACGGCGTTTCCCAGTCCGCCCTCGGCAAATGGGTGAAACAATACTCCACTGTCGAAATGGACGATGGCAATGTCCTCACTGCAAAACAGGTCAAAGAGCTCCAAAAACGCAATGCCCAATTAGAAGAAGAAAACCTCATCCTAAAAAAAGCGATTGCCATCTTCACGCCACACTCAAACAACGACTGGATGCCGTACATAAGCTCCGTTTCCAGCATGACATCCTCACTCTCTGCCGTGTTCTATGCGTCAACAGGAGTACTTATTACAAGCATTTCCGGAAACAGCCCGCTCCACGTGTTTCCGAAAACCAGCGCATCAAAAGCATCATCTTACATATTTATGCGGATTATGATAAGCGTCTGGGCGCTTACAAAGTCCAATATATTCTCAAGCGTGACTATGGCATAACCATCAGCGTCGGGAGAGTGTACCGGCTGATGGGCTCCATGGATCTTCCTGAAATGTCAACCGCAAGGCCTAAATCCACCTGCCGCCGTACAGACAGCGGAAGGTGTTCCAACCACCTGCAGCAGCGGTTTTCTCAGGATGCCCCAGACCTCGTCCGGGTCAGCGACATCACATATCTGAGAGCTGGCGGAAAATGGTACTATCTGTGCGTGATAATTGATCTGTTTTCGAGAAAAGTAATCTCCTGGCATCTGTCCGGAAAAGCAGATGTCAGCCTTGTCATAACCGTCTTCCAAAAGGCTTATGCGTGCAGAAATTCGCCCTGTGGCCTGATGTTCCACTCTGACCGCGGAACACAATATACAGCCTTTGCGTTCCGCCAGCTTTTAGATTCACTAAATGTGGTGCAGTCCTTTTCTAAAAAAGGATATCCCTTCGACAATGCCGTCTGTGAATGCTTTTTCAAATATCTGAAGAAGGAAGAGACGAACCGCAGGACATACCGCACCTTTGATGAATTGCATCTGTCTATATTTGAATATATTGAAGGGTACTATAACACCCGGCGTCCTCACAGCTCTCCTGGCTATCTGACACCAAAGGAAGCGGAATCTGCTTATTGGGGGCAGAATTAAGACTGTCCCCACCAAAAAATTTCACAAAAATGTGTCTACTCTATTGACTATAGTCCAATATCTCATTAGCCACTCCCGGTACAACTTTATTATAACAGGTCACTCCGTATAGTGTTGTCCCACTGTACAGTATGCAGAAAACATTTCAAATTGCTTGCTTTGATTCTTTTCTGCTATTTGCTGAGATTTTAAAAAAGACTCCACAAAATTTTGAATTATCCTATCCATAAAATGCCTCCTTTGTGTCTTTTCTCAATCCTTCTTCTCCCCGTATGGCACCGGATCTTCTGCCACTTTCATTACATCGGACTGCGTAAAGTCATAAGTAACAATCTTATTCTTCAGTTTCTCATCCGATGCAGCATAAGCACTTCCCATCCCGAAGAACCTCTCAAAGAACCCTTTCAGCTTATCAATGACTCCCTGCTTCTTTGCAGTCCTATTCCCTCCTCCAAAACGGGATACTGGCGGCATCAGCTTATCAATATCGGTTCCTGTGGTTTTTACCTCGCCATCCCGGAATGCATTCTCCATAAACTTCCTGGTCTCTGCTTCCTTCAGCCTTTCCTCCTTGATAATCTGCACAAGTTCTCTTTCCCGTTCCTCGGCAACAAAATCATGCCACTTTCCCAAAACATCATCCACGTCATTGACACCCGCGATAAATGTCTCAATCAGCTGCTTTTTGCTGCGTAACTCTGGACTGGCATCAATCGCTTTCCGAATGGTGACCAATACTTCCTTATCTTTACAATGGCTGTCATGATATTTTTTGACCAACATCAAAATATAATCAATGTTAATCTCTATCTGCTTGATCAACTCCACTTCAAACACCACATCATCTGCAATGTCTGTCGCCTCGCCTTTCTCTCGTCTGCGCTTCCACTCATCCCTGAGGTCCTGATACCTCCCCAGATAATCCTGCAGGTCACGTTCTTCAAACAATTCATTTTTTGCAAATTCATCAAAGGCAATGAGGATATTCCGAATGCGCAGGATTGCCCCAAACTGGGCAATAAAATCCTTCTGGTTCTGCTCCCCGATGATCTGCGGTTCTGACAGAGGGAATTTCTCTTTCAGTTCCTCCACCATATCCACATATCCCGGATAATCCGTGCCGTCAGCACTCTGATAGCCATTATAGTAATCCTGAAAGCTTCGCATCAAAACAATCTCGCCGGCATCCTCATCACCGAACAGGGAAATCGCTCTATCCACCCGTTTCTGCAAATTCCGGAAGCATACAATATTTCCAAAGGTCTTGATAGAATTCAAAATGCGGTTCGTCCTGGAAAATGCCTGAATCAGCCCATGCATCTTCAAATTCTTATCCACCCACAAAGTATTTAAGGTAGTCGCATCAAAACCAGTCAAGAACATATTCACCACAATCAGCAAATCCAGTTCCTTGTTTTTCATGCGAAGAGAAACATCTTTGTAATAGTTCTGGAACTTCTCACTGGATGTATCATAATTGGTATGAAACATCTCGTTATAATCCCTTGTGATAGCTTTCTCCAGAAAATCCCTGCTCTGGGTATCCAATGCAGAGGTATCCTCCGAATTTTCCTCATCCAAGAGGCCATTATCTGCCTGTGCCGCTTCCTCTTCGTTTGCACCATAACTGTATATAATAGCAATCTTCAGCTTCTTTGTGGAATCCTCTTTCATCTGCCTCTGAAACTCTTCATAATACAGCTTCGCCATAGGCACAGAGGCCACAGCAAAAATAGAATTGAACCCGCTCTTTCGCTGTGCCTGCTTGATTTCCTCCACAGCCCCCTGTTTTCCGGATGCCACCTCTGAAATATTGGTTAAAGCATTGTACACATACGTTTTATCTCCCCGGTACGTCTTTCGGTCAAAGTTTTCCAGAATATATCTGGTCACTTTGGTGATACGCTCCGGCGCCATCATTGCCTTCTCCCTGGCAATATCCCACACCTGCTCATCATCGATATCATCATCCATGTTCATGGTGGTCATATAGTCCACCCGAAACGGAAGTACATTCTTATCATTGATGGCATTCACAATCGTATAGGTATG
The DNA here is from genome assembly GCA_910585465.1 of uncultured Lachnospiraceae bacterium. Lineage (GTDB taxonomy): Bacteria > Bacillota > Clostridia > Lachnospirales > Lachnospiraceae > Hominiventricola. The sequence goes on from CAJUEW010000025.1 coordinate 42,120, forward strand.
CAACCTGTCCCCAAATGTCTGATCTGTTGTAAAAAATTGCGGCTTGCGGACTGCCCCGGTATTCACCGGGAATATTGGCGTCCCGGTAAATCCAAATAAATGATACTTTTTAAAGCTGTTTACAATGGCGGCATGCATATCACCGAACTGACTTCGATGGCATTCATCAAATATGATGACAATATGTTTGTTATATGCAGGATGCTCCTTATTCTTTTTGATAAAAGTTGACAGTTTTTGAATCGTAGTAATGATAATATGTGCCTTGTCATCCTCCAGCTGCTTTGTTAAAACTTTTGTAGAAGTATTGCTGTTCGCTGCCCCTTTTTCAAAACGGTCATACTCTTTCATGGTCTGATAATCCAAATCCTTACGGTCAACCACAAAGAGAACCTTGTCAATATATGGCAGCTGCGAAGCCAGTCTTGCTGTCTTAAAGGAAGTCAGCGTCTTACCGGATCCAGTTGTATGCCAGATGTATCCACCCCCAGCAATATCTCCATATTTTTTATAATTATTTGCAATCTCAATCCGATTCAAAATACGCTCTGTGGCCGTAATCTGATACGGCCTCATGACCATCAGCATATTTTCCGAAGTAAAAATACAATACTTCGCAAGAATATTTAAGATCGTATGCCTTGCAAAAAATGTCCGTGTAAAATCCACCAGATCCGGAATGATCCGATTCTTTGCATCGGACCAAAAACAGGTAAACTCAAAACTGTTGCTGGTCTTCCCCTTTTTCCCGCTGGCAGCGTTTACATCCTTAATTGCATTATATCTCGTACTGTTAGAATAGTATTTTGTGTTTGTACCGTTGGAAATTACAAAAATCTGAATATATTCATACAGACCACTTCCAGCCCAGAAACTATCCCTCTGATAGCGGTTAATCTGATTAAACGCCTCCCGAATAGCAACACCACGCCTCTTTAATTCCACATGGACTAGGGGCAGGCCATTCACCAGAATGGTCACATCATAACGGTTATCGTATTTTGCCCCCTCTTCCTTTCCCAGCACATACTGATTGATTACCTGCAGATAATTATTGTGAATATTCTTTCGGTCAATCAGCGTAATATTTTTCGTCAGGGCATCATCCCGCTTTAATACCTGGACATTATCCTCCTGAATCTTTCTTGTCTTTTCAACAATGCCCTCATTCTGATTGGCAATGCTTGTCTTAAAAAACCTCCCCCACTCCGTATCTGAAAATTTATAATGATTCAAAATTTCCAGACGGTTCCGCAGATTATCAATCAAATCTTTTTCATGATGTATTTGCAGATACTCATAGCCCTGCTCCGTCAGCATCCGGATAAATTCATTTTCCAGTTCTGCCTCGGACTGATAGCAATTTGATTTCTGTCGGATTGGCTCATACTCCGTTACAACAGTATCTTCGTTAGTCTGTGCCACAATATTAAAATACGGCAACTTCTGTCACCTCCTGCGTAAAAATTATTTGTATCTCTTTATTAGCTCTTTGGCCAAAAGAATCACGATTTCTTCCACATCGTGTTCCTCCGCCTTTATACATTGAATCTCTTCTAATTCCGGATAATGTTTTTTTAGTTTGTCCAATGAAACTCCATACAAAAGCGGCAAAACCTTTTTCTGTCTGTTCTCATTTTGTTGCTGTAAAAATTCATTCAGCTCCCGTTCTGTCCATTCCCGTCCAAAGAAATTGTTTGATATCACAATAATTGCAAACTCCGATGATTTGGTTCCTTCTAAAATCACCTGTTTCCAATTATCGCCCCATGACAAAACATCTGTATCGTAAAAAATATTGACTCCCAGGTTACGAACCGCAGCGTTTAGCGAATCAACATATTCATTCTTATCTTTGTTAGCATGCGAAATGAAAACATCATATTGCTTTCTCGTCATTTTCTTTCCTTCCTCATGATTTTCCGCCTTTGATTCTGCAATTTTCTTATCATTAAAATAACTCTTTCCACTTTCAGATAATGTGAGCTCTGCCCCAGTAATATATGTATTGGCACTGGCCAAAACCCCGTACATTTGCAGTTTCTCATATCCGACTGATATAGAATCTTGCAATGAACGCGGCAATGCAGATAAATCAAAACTCACATAATTATTTTCATTTCCATCATACTGTTGAAGAATCTCTTTCAATAGCTGTTCTGATTCTCTATCCATTTCATGGAAATCGCCAATATATTTTGCGCCCGCTACAATAGCAGAAGCACGCTCTCTAATTTGTGCTTCTCTTGCAATTTTTTTCTGTTCTCTCTGTTGTTTTTCCAATGCTTTTTCATAAGATGTCTTCGCCATCTAAATTCCTCCCTAGATTCATATTGTCTCAAATGTCATTAATTTGTCCAGATAATATTCGTATTGCTTCTGTCTTGCCTTAATTTCTGCCGGTAAACCAAAAAGCAAATCATTACAGAGTGTATCAAAATGTTCTAAAATACTAACTACATACTTAACCCTCTCCATACATGGAATCGGAATAGGTATTTTGTTCAAATTTTCTTGGTTTAATTTTGGCTGTGCTCCACCAGAAATAAACTTACTCAAATCTATAGAGTTTAAATATATTTCCACATATTTTCTCAATTCATAACTATCAAATTTAAGCACATGAGCATGATTATTTACCCAATTTTTTCCGGAAATAGAAAATGCTATCGGTGTATTTCTGGCCAAAAGATTTGCCCCATCCTCAGATACAAGCAAATAATCCCCATTAAATATATAATCATCAACATAATCTACAATTCCAGATGCTCCATAATACGGATACTTTCCTGCTACCCTACTCCCTTTTGTAACAGGTTTCCTTTGACGATCACAATTAATTGCTATTTCATTAAGTGTTGCAAAATAGCATCCAAAGACATATTGAATGAGCCTAATTATTGCGTCTGTCTGTCTGTCTGTCTGTCTGTCTGTCTGTCTGTCTGTCTGTCTGTCTGT
>CAJUEW010000026.1 GCA_910585465.1 uncultured Lachnospiraceae bacterium
TATCCAATACCATTTTGAAGTAGAACGGAAATTCTTCCTGATACTGAACCAATCCCTGACAAATGAAATTGTATTGTTCTTTTGTGGTTTCCTTTTGTTCCAGTGCAGAAGCGATGTAATGATAAAGTTTTTTCATGCTGTTCAGCACCAAAATACCAATAATTTCCTCTTTGTTCTCAAAATACACATATAAAGTCGCTTTACTGTATCCGGATGCTTTGGCTATATCGTCCATAGAGGTTGCTGCTGTGCCTCTCTCCATAAACAATACTGACGCAGCAGAAGCAATTTTTTCCCGGTGTACGCTTTTCGGCTCTTTTTTTCTCCGTGCCATTGTCTACCTCCTTATAATTAAACTCAGGGTTTAATTATAAGGATTTTAAAGAATAATGTCAACTTTTTCACCTAAAATAATCTGGAAAATATTTGCCTGAATGAGATACCTCCACTTCATGTCGCTTCAACATTTTTAGATTAAGTCTTTACCATACTCCGATTTTCCCATTAAAAGACCTCATCCTCTGGCTTAAAATATTCTAACAGGGAAAGATACAATTCTTCTGGACGATCTGACAGGTAATCCTCATAACTGCAAATATCCTGCTCTGTATGGTTTGTGTATTCCACCTTCACCCACCATGACGGACTTTCCTCCGGCTCCTTTATAGGCTGTACTTCCAATCCATCCTTCAAATCTTCCATGAAAAAATCTTCTTCTCCATTGAAAAACGAGTCATAATCCCCCTCGTCAGGGCGCAGTGAATAGTCTTCCTCCCACATAAAAATTTCCAATGTATGCACAATATACCGTAGCAGCTTCGCCATCTGCCCGCCCTCTAACGTGACAGACTGCTCCACACCCTCTGTCTGAAAATCCGTCATGGTAAGCACACGGCTTTTCCGGTCAATGGTAAAATGCCGATCTACCAGCTCCATATTGCCGTATTCATCGTAAACCTCTGTATGTACCCCAAAAGACAGCGTATTGATGACAAGCTGCTTTTTTATGGCATTGTGCTCTGCATAGGGAAAGCATACGTTGTAAATCTCCCTAGCCGTGTCCGCCACCTCCGGGCAATCATCCTTCATTTTGGTTTTCAGCCATTTCTTCTCGTTCTCTGAAAGCCGCCGCATGGGAAAGTCCATTAAACGGCTCATATCCATTGCTGCCGCTTTTTCCGCAGCACTTAAACGGGAGCAGGCTTTGCAGATATGGGCTGCATGGCCTTTCCCTGAAAATTTCTCATTTGCTTTATATTCGCCACATATTTTACAGTAATTCCCGTGTGGGTGGTTTTTCTTCTTTGACATTGCAGATTCCTCCACCGTAGGGATATTCTCATAAAACTCTCCCAGATTGTGAAACTCGCCACATTCCGCAACGGTCAGCGTCACCTCCGGTTCTGCCGGCTCCTGGGGTAAAGTTACAGGCGCTTTCTCCCTGGGGCGTGTCTGCATACTCTCGGAGCTATTACTTAAATACGCCCCATGTTCACGCACTCCCTCCAGATAGTCCTCCACCTGTGGGAGATAGGTTTCAAGCGTTCCCGTCCGCTGTGCGGTGATTGGGTTAATATCCACTTTCACACCGCCGATATGGAGCGCATCCCCATTGAATGTATCAAACAGGACATCTTCACGCTCACTTGTGGAAAGCTCCACCACCACGTCAAGGTCAGAGCCTTCCTGTTCCAATCCCCGGCAGTGGCTCCCCACTACTGCCACGTCCACAATCTCCGCATCAATGCCGTATTCGTCCAACTGCGCCTGCACATGGCACTTTACGGTTTCTTCAATCTCTGCCGGGTTCATTTCGCTGATCTCATGGAACAGCTCATTGGTCTTTGCCTTGAAATTTTCAACCACATTCCCATGTGCCTGAGGTTCAATGCGGTTAGCGGCTTCTGCTTTTTCCATCAATCCATCATAATCAATCGGTATCAGTTCATCATTGTCACGGATATTTCCCCTTGTGCTGTTGTCAAAAGGATTATCTCTTAAATCCGTCAGAATATCGTCAAGCACTTCCCTGATACTGACATCGGGATTGTCATACACACCGCCGTCTATCTCCTTATAATCCGCCCCCATAATAGAATAGTCATAGCCTCCGTCAACTTCCTGGATACTGATGAAGCGGTCAGCTATCTGAAAAGCAAGCTCTGTTTCCTGCTCTCCCTTTAAGGATTTCTTCATCTGTGCAAGCACCTGTTCCGTTTCATCTCCCAGGTCAATAATCTCATCCTCGTCATCTAAATCCTCAAATGCCTGTATTTTCTCCGTTTCCTCCGGCATATCCCGTTCTGACTGCTGTTCTGCCTGCTTTATTTCCTGCTCCGGCGGTTCCATTTCTTCCTGCTCCGGCTCTGGCTTCTGGACATCATGTCCAGAAGTGTCCTTTGCTTCCTCCCGTGCGGCAGACATTTCTTTTTCCTTTTCCAGAACCTCCATGCGGAACATACCAATAAATCCATCCAGCACCGCCGGGTGGCTGCTTACAATCAGCTCACGGTTCATATCTATCCCATGCACAAGATCTTCCGAAATGGGAAACTCCGATGCCCATGCTTTGTTATCCCTTGAAAAACGTCCATCCCATGATTCCTGCTTGATTGTGTTAGCAAGGACAAATGCCATACGCTCCGAGCCGTACTGCTCCGCCAAAGGCTTTACAATGTCATGATTTAAGTGCATACCGTCAAAGTTCTGCCGGATTGTTTCCTCAATCGCACCCTTGCACTCCCTGTCAACCTTTCGGGAATCACTGTATCTATCCACTTCCCCATGTTCCATTGCATACCTTAAAGTATGCCCATAGAATGCCTGCGTGCTTTTCTGTGCTTTCGGCTGCTCCAGTTCCTGCAATGTTTCCTGTTCTTTTGCAAACATCTCTTTGACATCGCTCTGTGTCATTTCCCCTGATACCAGCCGCCCCATAAGCTCACGGCATTTTTCCGGTGTTCCCACATACAGCACATCACGGGGAATTGCCTCACCATTCCCCATTGTTTCATATGCTTGCAGGAAATAACGGTTTTCGATGCTGTCACTCCGGGGATTCGCTTCTATTTTGTAGATATACTCCGGTGTATTTTCTGACTTCTGGACATCATGTCCAGAAGTGTCCTGCATTTCTTCCGGTTCCGATTTTTGGATTTCCTGCTCTTTTATACCCTCCAGTTCACGCATAAAATCAGGAAGCCCGGTAAAACCGAATGAATTTACAAAGTGTGCGCTGTTCTCCCCGTTCTCATGCAGCACCACAATGTCACTGACAGAAAGGGAATGTCCTTTATAATCTGCCGGGTGGTCTACATTGAATTTCTCATAGACCGCTTCCAGTGTTGCGCTCTGTGTCCGCCCTTGCAGCTCGGAAAGCACGCCCACATAAACAAGGTTGTAATTCTCCGGCTTGATTGCATCAAAATTGTCTTTTATGATGCCCCTGCGTTTTAAAGATTCCGTGCCTGCAAATTGAAAATCACGCAGCCCCGGACTATCTTTTAACTGATAAATGCCGTATTTATTGGTATCACCATACAAAAGCTGTGCTTCCTTATTTGCGCCGTTTTCTTCAAGTTCTCCCAGCATAGCCCGGAGATTTTTTTCGTTTTCCCAATCGCCCTTTTCTATGCCGAAAATGCCCTCATGCCCCGTGATCTGCTTCCTGTCCGTCACCGTTGTTTCCGAACCGTCCTCATGAAGCAGATACACAGGCAGGTCATGGTCAAAAAACTCCAATGCCTTCTCCTGTGTCAGTGGCAGTATTTCACCCCATGTGTAACCATATTCCACCATTTCCGATAAGCCAATCAGCGGGTCAGGAAGTGCGTCAATCTCTGCCTGTGCGTCAATGACCGCAAGGGCGGCTCCCTGGTTGCCCTCTATTTTCTTATAATAGATATGCTCCGCAAGTTCCTTTGTCTTTTCCATGTCATCCAGCTTAAAAGCATAATTCACAATCAGATTGCGCTCATCCTCGGAAAAGGCAGACCTGGCAAATTCCAGACGGTTGATGATGCCATCTGCCTGCTTTACTGGGGAGAAGTGGCTCATCATTACCACTTCTTTTTTATCCAGGTCAATTTCAAAATCATTAAACTGCGGTATACCGGAATTTCTGCCTCCGCTGACAATGATCGGGATATAATCAGCCCCATAGCTTTCCAGACAGTCATGGATATTTTTCCTGTCCACAACCTCCAGCTTTGTGAGCGCCCCCATGATTTTCTGCACTTCCTCCGGTGTCTTATTGGCAATGCGCTCTACCTCAAAACCGTATGAATATGCAATCTTCAAGATTACATCATCTGCCCCAATAGGCTCTTTTGCCCTTTCGCTCCATTCCATTTCTGTCCTTAAATCAATGATCTCATTTGTATCGGTGATGTACCGGACATCAAGGTGGTACTCCCCAAATTCCTTTGTTCCCTCGTTGGCAATCTCCGTAGTCCATGCGCCTTTACTCTCCAGGTACGCGGAAACGCTCAGCCTGTCATCGTCATTCATGGCAGAAAGGGCTTCTATAATCTCCGCCGCATCCATTCCCCTGACATTTACAAGGCTGTACTCGGACAGATCGCTGTTCTGTATCAGCAAAAGGCTCTCCTTTTCCTGTTCCTGCATCATTTCCCGGTCATGCTGTATTTCCCTGAGCTGTTCCTCAATGCCCGTGATAAGCTCCGATGCTGTCCTGCGGATCGTGTCAAGGGAAGATTTCAGTTCTTTCATGTCACGCCCTGTTGACCACCCGGCGATATACCCGAAAGAATATTCTGATGTGTCTATTCCGAAGTGCTGGCATACTGTGTAGGCAATGCTCTCCGCTTCCACCTCTTTGGTGTTCCTGTCCTTTGCAGGCGCAAGGATATCTTTGTTGACTTCCTTATCATGCAGCATGGAATGGGCGATTTCATGTACCATCGTCTTTAATGTCTGGCTCTCGCTCATGCCCTCCTGCACCGCAATCCGTTTTTCTGTCGGGCTGAAGAATCCTTTGGAATCACCGGGAATGTCCTCAAAACTGATCGGAACCGGGGCAACAAATGTGACCGCCTTAATGAAGTCCTCATATCCCTCCACTGTGGACAAAAGCTCTTTTGCTTCCAGTTCCGGGATTGGCTCACCGTCCGTCTGTGATACGTCAAACACGGACACAGCACGGAAAGCGGGGATTTTAATCTCGACTTCCTCCGTCTGCGGCATACCGTCCTTATACAACATGACCTCCCCGGTCACAGGGTCTAATTTATCCCGTTCCTCTTTGATTTTGTATGGGGCGGGGGCCAGGATACGGATTCCCTTTTCACCTTTGTTTACATGGCGGTTAAAATTCTTCTGCCATGCCTGGTAGCCTGCGACTAAGGTTGCTTCGGGCTTCTGCATGGCGATCAGGAGCGTGTTGTTGAAACTGTAATTATGGAATTTTGACATGGTGGAAAGGTAGCTTTTGTATTTCTCACTCTCAAAAAGCTCCTTTAAGCCTTCCTCCAGTTTGTCCGTGATCTCTTTTACTTTCTGCTTTTCTGTTTTTGCGTCTGCTATATTCGATTTTCCTTTCTTTGCACGAAAAAAAGACAATCTGTTATGACTGTCTTTCTCTCTGAAAACAGAAAAAGCAGCAAATTGTTTTTTTATGAAAACAAATTCACTGCTTTACTGCTTGTGTTATTAAGTTGCTGTGATTATACCAGCACAGGCTCTCTTTTTTTGATGATAGCATCCACTTCCTCCGTGGTTTTCTCTACAATCCTTGCTATCTGTTCCAATGTATATCCTTCCCTGTGCATATTCATTATTACGCCTGCCAGGGCATTATCTGTTGCATTTTCCCTGATTCCCTGTGAAAGATTACACATAGCACTCATATCCTTTCTCAATTTATCATCTACCTGAATACTATACTCTGTTCTTATAATTCCTAATTTCTCATCAACGGTCAGTTCCATTGAAAGCAGCGTACTCAGCAGACGATGCAACTCATACTTCTCATCATGCTCCGGAAGCTCATTTGATATACCTATCAAAACAATATTTAACAGGTCAAGCCTGCCCTTCCATGGATAAGAACCGAGCAGATCGTCTTTCGCCAGATGCACATAAGCCACGCTGTTTTCGTCCATGCCCATACATACCCAAATGGAAAATACACGCCTAATGTCGTTATAATTTGTCTTGACAAAATCCCGTTCTTTCTGTGAGGAAACAAGACGGCTTACATAGAATATTGCCCGGTTCAAGATATTGTAGCCTGTTGGCTCATCTTTCTGCGCTTCCACATTCACAATAACCTGTGAGATACCGTCTTTCATGCGTACATAAAAAATAATGTCAAACCGGATAAGCCCCTCATTGATCTCCGCATTCTCTGTATTCAGCCCGACAATCCTCTGCCCGGCTTTTTCCTTTTCCGCATTGGTCAGCCCCGGCTCTACTGGAACCACACTGATAAATGGCTCCCCCTCGATATAGGATACCACATCTTTCGGGTTCATTCCCCGGAACTCATCAACCGTCTTTACCAGAATATGCGCCAGGATGATCTTATTTCCCAACAGACGTTTTGCCTTATCATCATATTGGGCGTCCTGGTCGGTTGCGCTGACTGCATTTTTTATTTCCGTATCCATCAGCCATAAACCTCCTTCTATTATGATAGGAAACGCAAAAGCCATTCCCAAAAGGTATATGACCTCAATGCCATTATACTCTGAAATCCCAGCTAAATCAATCGGAACTTTATAACTGCCGCCAGACAACAGTTGAAATTTCATCGGTTTTATAACTATTACAGCGTTTCCTCTTTCCCTTTTGCTTTTCCGATCTCCGGCTTGCCAACGCCAGCCGCCTGTGCTTTGAACGCTTCCAGCTTTTCTTTTAGTGATGTCCTCCGCACAGGCTTATCCGCCATTGACGCTACAAGTTTAAACCCCTGTGGATTGCCATTTCCCACTGTGTAATTATGCCTTGCATTTTCTACCGGGTACGATATTGGTATATTAGCGGCTTTTTCTTCCATTTCCGGCCTTTCAGAAATAGTTTCCTCCTGCCCTGGCTTCTGGACATCATGTCCAGAAGTTTCCTGGCCTTCGTTTTCTTCCTCCGGTGCATCGTCCATACCAAGCGCATCATCGCCCTTTTCATCCATGTTGAGCAGGGCATTTAAGGCGGAAAGCCTTTCCAGCTTCTCTGCAAGCTCCGCTTCCTGTGCAAATGGTTTTGTGACCTCCACTTTTGCGGTTTCAAGCTGGCGCTCCACCGTTTCCAGTTTTGTCTGCGCTTCGGCAAGCTGTTTCGGCATGGATTCCAGCGCATGGTTGATACGGGCAATGTTGCCGAGAGGGTCAGAGCCGATTTCCAAGTTGTGGGAAAGCTGCCCTTTTAAGTTCATCACAAATTTGTGGTTGAACGAATCAAAGGACACCGCCATCTTAAATCCGGCATACTCGCCAATCGTTGCGGGTACATTGACAGTTTTCATCTCCTTGCACATCTCCACAAGTGCGGCTCCGGCTTCCTTTTTATCCGTATAAAACTTATCCCCGACCTTCATCAAAAACTGCTCTTTGTCTGCCGGGAGATTTGCCTTTGCGGTCTGAATGTCAGCTTCCATGCCGCTGATCCGCTCCTTCAGAATGGCTATCTGCTGCGGGTAATGCTTTGCGATATTGTCCTCAAGTTTGTATTTCTGGCTGGTATGGTTCCCTTTCATCAGCTTTAACTTGGATACCTGAATATCCAAGTCCATCTTTTCCTTGATATAGGGATTGCCCGTTGCCAAGGCTTTCCAGTACGGATAAGGAAGATTTCAGGTATGCGGTAAAGCCTGCGCCGGACAGTACAGGCGCTTCCGTATCGTCCCCGTTGTCGGATACTTTGATAAGCTGGAACGGCTGCTTGATGACCTGCTCTGCCGATGTTGTGCTTCTTGACACTTCCGCTACCAGATCGCCCTCATAATCGCATACGACATCATGTTCCTCTTCGTCAAGAAGATACCCCTCTGAAGGTGTGATCTCCTTTACATAGTAGTTGCCAAGATAAAGGTTCTTTACCTCTGCATTGCCGCCCTCGTCCGTTGTCAGTGTCGCAACAAGGTCCCCCGCATGGAAGATAATGCCTGTTGCGCCGTCCGGGTGTGCAATATCGTCACGGGCATACAGACCATAGACTGCGCCCTCCAGCTTTGCGTCTCCCTGCCCAACTGCCTTTCCTGTCTCCTTATCCACCTTGTAGATATGGATTTTTGCGGTTGTCCTGTCATTTGTGAAAGTGTGGGTAAATGCTGCCTTTGCAGTTGTCTCCGGCAGATAGTTGAACGCAAAGCTGTATACATCAGAGCTGTTCCTGTAATATGCGTAAGGAGCCTATGTCTCTGAAATATAATAGCTGTTTGCAATCGGAAGGTCTACCGTGTAAGCTGCGCTGCCGTCCTCCCCTGTCATAACGGTCTGTAATGCAGTTCCCTTTGTCACAATGACCTGTCCTGCATAATTCTTGATGTCATTTCCCGCATAAAGCGTATACTGTCCGCCGTCCAGCGGGTTTGTTGTCTCGGAATCTTTTTTTGTCACGGAAACTTCCGCTTTCTGACGAGTATTAAGCACAGTTGTTGTCTCATACTGCACTTCCACCATCTGATCCTTATATTCAATCTTTACCGTATGCGGCTCTGTATTGATGGTATATCCGTCAATACTCTTTGTTTCCGTAACCACATACGTTCCAAGATGAAGGTCTGAAAGAACCACCTGCCCGTCACTTCCGGTCTTGAGGTTTTCCGCAATAAGATCACCTTTATTATAGACTTTTGTGCCGTCTGCCTTGTAAATGTCTGCGCCTGCTGTCACTTTGAAAACAGCACCCGGCAGTTTCTTTTTCTCATAAGTGAAGTTGCTGCCGTTCCATCCGGTCAGCACTTCCCCCTCTTTATAAATAGTGATTGCCCCAAGCTGCTCTTTGTCCGTTGCGCTGATCCCTGTTGTCTATCCTGCTTTTACAGTCAGTGTGTGGACTTTGCCGCTTAATACATATCCTTTCGGTGCTGTAATTTCCTTTACATAGTAGGTTCCTGCCACAAGCGCATTGGATTTCGCATAACCGTTCCCGTCTGTAGTCATGGTGCCTACCTTATTGGTGCATCCGCTGTCGGAATAAATCCCGTATACGGCTCCTTTCAGCTTCACGCCGCTGGATTCATCGGTCTTGACGATCTCCCCATACCCGATGTTTTCCGTCTTTACCTTAAAATAGGCATGGATAGGATCGGCGCTAGGTCTTTCCGAAACAAACTCCTGATAATTTGCTTTTTCCGTAAGCCAGAACACGCAGCTTGAAGTAGTCTCCACCTCGCCTGCCGTGGAGTTCATGGTTGCCATTGTCGCCGCCGTGTTTACTTCCTTACTGGAAATGGTGACGCTGTTCCCGTTCTTTTCCACCTTGTACCCGCTCAGCGAAATATCAAAGCTGCCAAGTACGCCGTTGCTGTCAGTAAGGGTTTTCTCGAAACGCTGGTTCCCCTCATTCCATTTCAGCTCATAAGTTTCCGCACCGCTCTGTGTCCTGCTGGCAAAACTCGGTCTTGTGGCATTGTAAGACTTATTGATATTATCTTTCAGGCTTGAATAATAGCCGTATGACGCTGACGGGTTCGGCGCTGTATCGCACAGCTTCCTTGCTGCCGAATCGCCGCTGCCTGTGCCAAACAGGTTCCCCACGATCACCCACACCATTGCCTGTGTCGCTATGAACTGATCACACTGGTCATTTGACGGCGCTGAAGCGCTGTTGCTGTTAAAGCCAAAATAAAGGCAGTAACTTAACAGCTTTTCCTGCTGTGCCGTCATGGAAGTGCTTGAATTAGGGTAGCTGTTCATGAGCTGCCCTCCGTCTGCCGCCAGTCCAAAATTCATGCAGTAGGCGGCATTGCCGTCCAGAATGGCATACAGGACTTTCCCGTGGTTATAGCCTGCCTTTAACTCGCTTACCTCGCCGGATGCCCTTGTTGACGCATACCAGAACGAGATGTTTGCGCTGGAACTTGCCGCAAATGCAGTTGTCCCATTGCCCAACAGCGTTGTAAAGACCGTGAGCAGGGCTAAGAATCCTGCCATAAATCTTTTAATTTTCTGTTTCATTCAGATTTCCTCCTTATAATAGGGCAAAAAAATAACAAGCCATATAAAGTGGCTTGCCATTTTCCGTTTACTGTTACTCTGTTTTGTTCCTTTCATCTTCATCAATACATCGGTATGCCCCTTACCTGTAACAGCGGAACTCATAAAAATCTGTCCCGTTCAGGTTATACACCCCTGCATACTCAATGTAAAACACAGGTTCCGTTTCCAGCAGCATCATCCCCGCAATATAATCCGCTATTTCATCCTCACTGCCAAGTTTCCTGCCGGACGTGGTGGACGCACTGTTTAAGTCTGTCTCCACAAAGACGCTGTAATACCCCAGTCCGTCATACGGATAATAGGAATTGTATTCTTCCTGCGTTATCTTCCCCTCCGCCAGCAGGCTTGTAAGGTTGTCCGTGGTGGTTATCATGCCGCCCGCCTGACACTTTGCAACTGCCTGACTGCATACGGAAACGGGATCATATGATACTGCGGTCACTGTCTGTTCCTGCTGCTTTGTTTCCTCCTGTTTCGCCTCTTCCGGCTCTGTCTCTTCCGGCTTTGTTTCCTCCTGTTTCGTTTCTTCCTGCTTTGGCACGTCTGTACTGCCCTGTGCAGGTTCCGTTTCCTCTTTCTGCCCCGGCTGGCTCGCAGGCTTGGGTTCGGGCGTTTCCTCTGCCGCCTTGTCCCCCTCTTCCTGCCCCGTCTCTTTCGCCGTTTCCTTTTCGGTCTGCTCTTTTCCGGCATCCCCGTTTTCTGCCTGATCCGCAGCAGGGACTTTTTTATCCTCCGCCATATCCGGTTCCTCAGTGTCTGTTACTGTTTCAGTTGCTTCCGTCTCCATATCAGGTACAACATTGTCCTTATTGCCGCATCCGGCAGCAAGCATGATAGTTACGGATAAAATCAAGAATAATCTCTTTTTCATATGAATCACCTATCCTTTCCCCATAAGGGGAAGGCAGGCTGTGTCCGTGTACCGCTGTCCTCTCCCTTATGGGCAGACTCTGTATCATTTACACGGGACACATATCAGTTCAGGGCTGTCCCGTATTCTGTGCATTGTTTCATTCCTCCTATGAGGCTACTTCATTTTGCCCCAATATGCAAGCATTCTTTTCAGTCTCTTGTTCTTTGCATATGCCTTGTAAAATTTCAGCATCCACATATTTACCACCTCCTTCATCGTCTGCCAGCGGAAACACCTGCCATCGTCAGCACAATCCTCATAACAAGGTCGAGTAACAGCAGGAACAGTTTCGCTATCCCAAGCACCAGCTTCAATGCCACAAGCACCGCCTGTAATATCCATTTCAATATGGTAAGCAATACCACTCTGGTCTTTCTTAAAACTATCCCTGCCATAAAACATTCCTCCTATCCCCAGTTGTCAACCAGTTCCATCATGGTTGGATCATCTGTTTCCTTTGCATCGTCCGTCGCTTTCATTGCCGTGCTATCCGTGCTGCCCCTGCCCGTGGCTCCCTCCACCACCCTCACTGTCCCGGCTCCGAGCGCCGCCCCAAGCAGCATGATAATCTCACTCTTGACTTCGTTTTTCAACTCTGACCGTATACCGTCCAGATCGTCCCTTGTAATGTACCCTGCATCTTTCTTCGGTTCCCCTGCCCCTTTCACAAGGCTTTCATCATTCAGGCTGCGGATATAAAAATCTACCGCATCGACAATGAACTGATTGACAGATTTGTGTATTTCCGTATTCAGCTCCGCCAGAATCTTGTGTACCCTGCAATGCTGTTCATTATCGAGGTTGAGCCGGACATTATGATAGCAGATATTTGATTTTGCCATATGCCCCACTCCTATCCTATCTGGTTACGATGCTTTGCAAGGAAAATCCTGCCAAGCTGTTCATACCCCTTTGCATTTGCCTTGATGTCCTCAATGTAGCGGATATTCCCGCCGTCATGAGAACCGAACAGCCTCATGACTGCCGCCCCGCCGCCTACGAACACAATCGGTATCACATCGAGGTTGTAACCATGTTCTTTCAGGGTATTGTAGACTTTCTGTGCAAAATCATGCAGGCAGTCCTTTACAATGTTCATGTACTTATCCGGCAATGCTGCCTCTCCGGTAGCCATGACCTGCTGTATCACGTTTTCCTCAAGTTCCTGCCCGATCTGCCTGTTACATTCCTCATTGATTATTCTCATGCAGCGGATAAGTCCCTGCTGGCTTGTGATACATTCCGCCTCATTCGGCTTGCCATTCTCTATCGGCATGATGTCAATGGTCCAGCTTCCTATATCCACCACTACCACACGTCCCGGCAAAGTTCTCAACTGCTCTGCAACCGCCGCATAGCATTGTGGGAATACGGACACCCTTGCTATCCTTGCCGTGTACTTCTCTTTCTCAAAGCGGAAACCGATTTCTTTCTTCTTAGACAGATAATCAATGAAGTCCTGCTTCTCTGCACCAAACCTTGTCAGGGGAAGTCCTACCGATAAAAGAACATCCGCATTTTTCATTCCCCGTCTGTTCAATTCCTTTGCGATTGCCGCAAGGGTAAGCAGATAGAAGTTGTCATTCTCAACTTTCGTGTCCCTGACCTCAAGACGTTTCCCGCCTACCTTGTAATACTTTCCGTCCAGTTCCACCACATCATCATAAAATGCGGGTTCCGTTGTAATTTCCTTTACCCCTGTTGTAAAAATCTGTGTAGCTGTTTTCATATTCGACCAGCCATGATCGATACCGATTACTTCAATATGTTTTTCCATTCCGTTTTTCCTCCATATCTTTTTCATGTTGTTTTATCTCTCCTTAAAATCTTTCTCATGCAGGGAAAACAATACCTTTCCGCCTTTCTGTACGGACATTCAAAACACATATTTTCCTTGTCCTGCTCCGTGATTTCAGGCTTGCTTTCTTCCTTAACACACTTCTTGGCAAGACACTGACTGTTGTTTCCGTAAAAGAACTTGCAGCGCATACAGTCTCTCAGGTCTTTTTCAAGTTTTACCTGTG
Source organism: uncultured Lachnospiraceae bacterium (assembly GCA_910585465.1). Classification (GTDB taxonomy): domain Bacteria; phylum Bacillota; class Clostridia; order Lachnospirales; family Lachnospiraceae; genus Hominiventricola. Next base: position 13,116 of record CAJUEW010000026.1, read on the forward strand.
CCGCAATACCCCCGCTTTGCTTTGGAGCGTCCTGCACCCTTACGTTAATTCCCATCCACGCCACCCGCCTCTCTTGCGGCGGAAAGCCTGTATATCTCCTCCATTCTTCTGTCTGCCAACCCTGCTGATCTTGCAAGGGAAAAGTATAGCAAAAGCACCACTGCCACTATAATTCCTGCTCCTATCATCTGCCGCCCCTCCTTTTCTGCTCCGCTTTCTTCCTCTGCTCTGCTTCCATCCGCTCGACATACTCACGAATGTCTATTAAATCCTCTAAATCATAGATTTTGGAACTCATAGCACGGTCAACATTTTCAGGGGTACATTCGCCATGTTCTGTCAGTGCTTCTATTACTTTCTGTTTGATTTCTTCCTGCACAGAATCCGGCATTGCTGCTATATAGTGCGGCGGCAGCTTTGAAACTTCTGCGATTACCTCCTTTTCATATCCGTAAGTCTTTTCAAAGTCACTTAGGAATTTTTCTTTTGCCAATACTGCTTTTACCTTGTTTTCCTCACTGGCTAACTCCACCAGTCCGTCTAAAAACTGAATCAGCTCTCTCTTTGTCATTGCCACTTTCTTTCCCTCCTTTTTTTGCAATAAAAAAGGTAGGAGTAAGTTAGCAATGTCAAACGGATTATCCGTTTTGAGAGCCAATTTAGTCCTACCTAAATAATTTTTATATTAAATTTTCACCTCGCATTCCACTAAAAGCCAAAGCCCGACCATATCAGTATCGACCATATCTGACTTTCGTAATGTAGGTTTTGAATTGTTCAGCGCTGCCCATTCCTAACCCCAATCAGGTATAAAAAATAGGACTAAATTAGGCTTAACCCCTTGATTTTACTGGGTTTCTTCTAACTTAGTCCTATTATAACACGGGCATCAATATAGCCCACATCCAATTTTTTTAGCGCCTCGTCGATAGCCTTGCCCGCATATCCGTACTGATTCGGATACAATTTAGTAGTTACAAAAATTTCTTCGCGCCGTATCCCCGATCTTCTGATACCCTCACCAACTTCCTTCTCATTACCGTAAAAAGAAGCGGTGTCAATTAACCGATAGCCATTCTGAATGGCAGTACATATTGAATTGATACAAACACGTCCATGTAAACTGTAGGTTCCAAGCCCCACCATCGGCATATCATATCCACTGCTTAATGTAATGACGGGCGCCTTTCCGTTTATCCCACTTGCGAGAACCTTCTCAATTTGCCTTGCAAATCGAGAAGTATCAAATAGCCTCGCATCAGCTCTGCTATTTTCAATACCATTCATGCTTTTCACCTCTGTCCAGTTCTGCAATCTGCCCCATTTCTTCCTCTGTCAATTCAAAACCAAAAATGTCCAGATTTTCTCTGATATGGTCGGGATTGCTGGAACCAGGAATAACAACAATGCCTCTTTGCAGGTTCCACCGAAGAATAACCTGTGCCGGTGTAACATTATGTGCCGCTGCAATCGCAACGATCACTTCATCCCCAAACAATTCTGCGGTATGACCTCTGCCTCCAAATGGAAACCACCCCTCCACCACAATACCCAATTCCTGGATATAAGGAACTACATCCTTTTCCTGATAATAAGGATGAATTTCATTCTGAACAACAGCAGGTGTAATCGTAATCTGTGGCAGAAATTCTTCCAATTCCTCAATATACCAGTTCGACAAGCCAATAGAACGAATTTTCCCATCACGGACAGCCTGTTCCAATGCTTTATAGGCTTCTACATCTCTTGCCCCCGGATGGTGCAGCAGCATTAAATCAATGTATTCTATATCCATTGTTTCAAGCGCTTTATCAATAGCCGCCTCTGCATCAGAAAACTGGTTCGGGTAGAGCTTTGTGGTAACAAATATTTCTTCTCTTGATACATGGCTGTTACGCACCGCCTCACCCACACTTTTTTCCGTTCCATAGAAAGAAGCCGTATCAATCAGCCTCCCGCCGTTTTCAAACAAAGCTGTAACAGAAGCCACACACTCGTCATGGGATAATGCGTATGTCCCAAGCCCGGCAACCGGCATTTCATACCCGCTGTTTAACCGTACAGTTCCATTTTCTAAATTAAAAACAGCAATACCTTCTGTTTCAGGTTCATTCTCAGTTTCCTTTTCTTCCTCCGTTTCTGTTCTTTGGGATTCCGGGATTTGCACATTGTCCTGCGTTTGCAGCTCTCTGGAAATTTCCGTCTGTCTGTCCTCCTTCGGCACTTTGCTGCAGGCAATCAGGCACATCACAACCACAAGTACCGACAGTAAAAACGGTATCTTTTTCATTATCCTCATAGTCAACCCTCCTGTATCTTCGTATTTCCATTCCAAAAGCCCTGCTGTTGCAACATTTCCGAAACCTCCGGGTAATGGTTATAAGGAGGCTGGTAAAAATCGGCGGCAAGCTGCGACCAGTTACCTACACGGCTGTTCCACGGACGTTCTTTTAAATAGTGCATATAAATCTCATCATATTCTGCAAGCAGCGGTTCCAAATCCTGCCTGTACTGTTCCTCAAAATAAACCGCTTCTTTTGAAAACCGGGGCTTAATTCCGGGATTTTCTGCCGGATAGCCGATACACAGCCCAAGCAAGGGAAGTACATACTTAGGGAGATTTAATTCCCGTACCGCCTCCAAAGCATGAAGGCGTATATCCCCAATCGGCACTGTTCCAAGCCCAAAAGATTCTGCGGCGGCAACAGCGGTTCCAAGGGCAATTCCAACCTCATTTGCACCCACGATCAGATTATCAATCTGCCCTGCCACATCCTCAAACGATTGTCCATTCTGCTGGCAGGCAATCCATGTCCGGTAAAAGTCTGCGCAGAATACCAGAAAGACCGGAGCCTGCGCAATGTGCTTCTGTCCTCCGCAAAGTTCAGAAAATTTCTCTCTGCGGGCTTTGTCTTTTACCGCAACTATAGAAACATGCTGGAGATTTACCCAGTTGGGCGCAGCCTGTACCGCCTTTATGATCTGGTCTAAAATTTCTTCCTCCACTGGTCTTTCCTCATATTTGCGAATCGACCTGTGGGATAACAAAGTGTTCATAACTTCATTCATTCTCTTATCCTCCTGATTTAAGTATTGTTATTTTGTTAAATTCTGCGCCCATGTATATCTACGGTAATACCAGAAAACTACTGGTACTTTGATACATTCATCAAGACAAAGAATAAAGTATACTGCCAAAACGGGCAGATGAAAATAAAATGCTGCCAGAGAAGCTGCCGGAATTACAATCAGCCATAATACAATTCCATCACAGATACATCCAAATTTTGATTTGCCCCCTGCACAGAATATCCCTCCAATCACCATGTTATTGACAGAGCCGGCAATGGCATAATAACTGGAAATCAGCAACATTCCCGAAAGATACGCCGTAGCCGTTTCAGTCAGATTAGAGAAATTCAGAATCAATGGACGCATTATCAAAAGGATAAAGCAGATAATCACCCCAATCAGTCCAGCCAGTCCTGTTGAATGTTTTGCATACTTCTTTGCCAGCTCAATCTGATTTTTACCCAACTCGTTTCCGACAAGGATCGCCCCTGCTGTTCCCACGCCTTTTGACACACAGCCTAAAATATTTCTCACAATATTCGCAAGAGAATTTGCAGCCACCGCATCATTCCCCAAATGTCCGATGATAACAGAAAATATGGTTACACCGCCACCCCAAAAAAAGTAGTTCCCAACCACAGGCAATGTATAGTGGTTAAAATCCTTCCTGATTTTCTGATCCACGGACATAATGTAAGAAAATCTTATCTTGATACTGCCATCTTTTCCGGCTTCTGCCAGTGTCCATGCAAATTGAATACCTGTAGCCAGGACAGTCGCCACTGCTGCTCCCTGAATCCCCATTGCCGGAAATCCAAAAAATCCAAAGATAAACACAGCATTAAAACACAGGTTTAGTATCATGGACGAAGAACCGATTACCGTGCTTTTTGCTGTTTTACCACTGTTCTTCATAATGCAGAGATACATCTGCGACAATCCCAATGGTATATAAGAGATTCCGGCAATCCTAAGATACCTGGCTCCACGGCTTATCAATGCCGTTTCATTTGTAAGAAGGGACATGATCCATTCAGGGAAAAACGAAGTACATACCAGAAAAACAACGGTTACAGCCAACATGTACCGCATAGCCAGGGCAAGTATCCTCTCAACTGTATCACGTTCCCCTTTCCCCCAATACTGAGCCGCCAGCATAGTCGTACCCTGTACCAGAACCGTCACACAAAGATTAAATACAAATGTCACCTGCCCCGCCAGTGACACCGCTGACAATGCCTCCTGCTCTAAAAATCCGAGCATGACAGCATCAGACGCACTTACCAAAGCAGTCATTAAATTCTGAAACGCAATCGGTATCACCATAGCTGCCAGCGTGTGGTAAAATATCCATTTTTGTTTCACTGTATCTTCACCTTTCATTTATTTACCCCTTCCCATTTATTTATCTTAAAATGAAAGCATGTATTTCATGTAAATATGCGTATAATCCCACCTTTTTTCTGATACCCCGTGTTCCACAGTTCCCTCAGATTAAACCAGCAGAAATCCCCATAGGTGACTGCTTTCACATAAAATTCATCTTCAAATTTTTCATATCCAGCCAGGTTAAACCAGTGCCATTGAAAGTCCTTAAACCTACTATTTTTATGATACAAAAGCAAATACGGAACAAGGATTCCATCATCAATCCTCTCCCTGATCTGTCCTGCCGCCTCTTTCCATGAAACTGTTCCATGAAGCCCGTCTGCTTTCAAAATACCTGCCCCTGCATGATTCCAATAAGCTGACAGACCGGAAAGATAACGCTCCAATGTATCGATCCCCTGCCAGCTTGGATGAAGATACTTCTTCATAATAGCGGAAAAAGAAAGATAGTCTGTTTTGTTAAGGTTATCTGCACGGTAGGGATAGAGAGCTTTCACCCCTTTTACCCTTGCCAGATAAATGCAAAGGTCACAAGCTGTCACTGCCGCACAGCCGCCGTCATACATAGACCAATCCTGAAACCATTCCTGATTCCAACCCAAAGCATTTTCGATGTAAAAATAATCCAATTCTTTTCTCATATTAAATATTTTGTTTCTGGCGGACGAGATAACATTCCCATCCGCCAACATGATTGCAACTTATTCCTGTTACCCTAACATAATCCCAAGCTGATAACTGCCTTTCTATTTTCTGATTCCTTCCAGCTCGCAGTCTATTTTCTTGATTACTGATTCAGTCCGTTCTTTTTCAGCCAGTCAGAGATTTTGTCTTTCGCACCTGCTCCACCATCTTCATATAGATTCAAACTGTCAAGAATTTCAGAATCTTTGCTGAGTGTACGAATATCACTAACAATGTGTCCTAACCCGCCACCCCCATTCGTACAGAACAGAGCTATCTTTTTCCCTGACAGATTGTTCTCTGCCAGAAAAGTCGCAATAGGCGGCGCAACCGTATTAAACCAGTTGGGAGTTCCAAGTAGTATGGTATCATAGGAATCCAGATCAGCCACCTGCTCCGCCAGAGCCGGATGATAACCCTCGCTGGTTTCTTTTCGCCCCTGTCTTTCTGTGGTATCATAATCACTGGAATAGCTTTTCGCTGGACGGATTTCAAACAACGTGCCACCTGTCAGCTCCTGAACCTGCTGCGCAATGCCCTTTGTGTGTCCTGTGTAAGAAAAATATGCGATTAGTGTTTTCATGGTATAAATTTCCTCCTTTTATTTTTAACGATATGATTTATCAAATATGCCTGCACATTCTGCATCGGTCATCTCGCAGGGATTCGCCAGGAATAAACCGCCCATTGTTTTCCTTGCATTGACCGCCAGTGTCATGGATTCCTCTGGAGTAAATCCATAATCACTCATTTTCAAATTATCCACACCGCAATCCTTTTGAAGCTGCATAAGAGCAGTGATAAAATCCTCCGGTTTATCCGCACTAGGGATTCCCATTACTCTTGCCATCTTGATAAACTGTTCATCACAGGCGTGCTTCTCAATAAAAAACTCTGCAAACGCCTTTGAAATCATAATAAGACCAGCACCATGCGGCAGATTATGATGATAGGCACTCATGGCGTGTTCCATTGAATGCTGTGCAGTTGTACTGGTAAGCTGCATTGTGATACCAGCGATTGTACTGCCATAAGCTACCTGCTCACGAGCTTCCAAATCATTCCCGTCTTTTACGGCACGGGGCAGATACTTGGCAATACTCTCAATCGCAGAAAGTGCAATCGTTTCACTCAAAATATTCACACCTTTGGAAATCATAACCTCTGTATTATGGAACAGTGCGTCAAACCCCTGATATGCCGTATATTTTGCCGGAACTGTTTTCATCAGTTCAGGGTCAACAATGGCAAGGACGGGAACTAATTCAGGAAAGCCAAATCCAATCTTCTCATTTGTATCCGGATTGGAAATCACACCCCAAAAATTTATCTCTGAGCCTGTACCAGACGATGTAGCAATCGTAACAATCGGAAGTCCGGGATTTACAAGGGGCTGACCTTTTCCAGTGCCACCATTTACATAATCCCACAAATCACCAGGGTTCGTTGCCATAGCGGAAACTGCAATCGAAGAATCCAGCACCGCACCACCACCAAGAGCCACAATAAAATCACAGCCATTCTCCTTTGCAAAAGAAGCTCCTTCCATCACAACACTTTTCAAGGGATTCTCCATGATTTTGTCAAACACAGCAACCTCTATACCTGCCTCCTGCAGTTGCGCCATTACCCGGTCAAAAGAACCATTTGCCTGCGTGGATTTTCCGTTAGAGATTAACAATAGTGCTTTTTTCCCCGGAAGTTTCTGTTTACTAAGCTCACCAAGTTTACCACTTCCGAAAATCAGATTGGTAGGATTGTTAAAGTTAAAAGTCATGTTCATCATAAATACCTCCATAAAATTATTTTGATTGCATTTGTTCCTTTTTCATTGAAAAAATAAGATAGTCAAGGCAGTCTATCATTTGCTGACTAACATGTAATTTATCCAATAATGATGCCCTGTGCATGGATAATAAACGATACTGCTCCTGCCTTCTTCCTTCTTCCTTCAACTGAAAATATTTCTGAATTATAGCTTTATCACAACCTGCATCTCTCAGATTTCGAAGCAGCCTTGTTCGTTCTGGTATTTCATTCACCCGACCACCTCCTTTTTACGTTTTTTATTATATATCTGCGCTTGTGAAATAGCAAATACCTAAATCATAATTCATGTTTTGCTTTACAAGCATATCATTAAATTGTATAATAAGGCTCAAGAGAAACCAAAATGTCCACATATCTACTTAACTTTAGGAGGGTATATCATGGAAATCAGAGTGCTTCGATATTTTCTTGCTATTGCCAGAGAAGGAAGTATAACCAATGCAGCCAATTTTCTTCATGTGACACAGCCTACTCTTTCTCGTCAAATACACGATTTAGAAGAAGAATTAGGGCAAAAACTTTTTATTCGTGGCAGCCATAGTATGACATTAACCGTTGAAGGAATGATTTTAAGAAAAAGAGCCGAAGAAATTGTTTCTATGGTTGATAAAACAGAAGCTGAGTTTAATTCTATGGAAAACATAATCAGCGGGGATATTTACATTGGTGGTGGTGAAACAGACGCAATTAAACTGGTTGCACATATCGCAAAAGAACTTCGAAAAAACTATCCAGGAATTCATTATCATTTATATAGTGGTAACTCAGAAGATGTAACGGAACGTCTGGACAAAGGGTTATTGGATTTTGGCATTCTAATTCAACCTGCCGATATTTCTAAATATGATTATATCAATATTCCTGCTAAAGATACATGGGGCGTTGTCATGCGAAAGGACAGCCCGCTGGCAAAAAAAGATTCCATCCAAAAAGAGGATTTATTGAATGTTCCTTTGATTTGTTCCCGGCAGGCTATTGCACAAGAAAGATCAGGAAATGAATTTGCTGAATGGTTTGGAGAAGATTTTGATAAACTGGACATAGTAACTACTTTTAATCTTGTTTACAATGCAGCTATTATGGTTGAGGCAGGCATCGGCTACGCAGTAACCATTGATAAAATTGCGAATACATCGGAAACCAGTAATTTATGTTTCCGACCATTAGAGCCACGATTGGACTCTGGTTTAAATATCATCTGGAAAAAGTATCAAGTTTTCTCATCTGCTGCTGAGTTATTCCTAGAAGAATTGCATGAGAACTTTGGCGATTAGAAAAGGGAATTTCATTTTTTATAAAGGCTTTCAGACACGTTAAATTGTCCTGAAAGCCCATTTCACATTTATCTCTCCCAAACTTTATAAGATTGTCAAATATCTTCCTCCTCTGCTTCAAAATATTCCAGCAAAGTAAAATACAATTCCTCTGGACGTTCTGGCAGGTAATCCTCATAGCTGGAAGTGTTCTGCACAATATGGTTGCTGTATTCCACCTGCACCCACCATGACGATCTGTCCTCTGGTTCCGTTGTCAGAGCCTTCTCTTTTCCCTCCAGACTATCTACATAAATATCTTCCTCAAAAAAATTATCTGTAAACAAATCATCTTCATCAGGATTCAGGCAATAGTCCTGTTCCCACTTAAAGATTTCCAGTGTATGCACGATATACCGCAGTAGCTTCGCCATCTTCCCACCATCCAGAGTGATAGACTGCTCCCCACTGTCTGCATGAAAGTCCGTCATAGTTAGAATACGGCTTTTTCTGTCAATGGTAAAAAGGCAGTCAGCTATTTCCATATCTCCGTACCTATCGTAAACCTCTGTATGTACTTTAAAAGACAATTTATTGATGATAAGCTGCTTTTTCATGGCATTGCGCTCCGCATGGGGAAAACATACGTTATAAACCTCCTTTGCCGTATCTGCCACTTCCGGGCAATTATCTTTCATTTTGGCTTTCAGCCATTTCTTCTCGCTTTCTGAAAGCCTCCGCGTGGGAAAGCTCATCAGCCGGTTCATATCCATTGCCGCCGCTTTTTCGGCGGCGCTTAAACTGGAACAGGCTTTACAGATGTTGGCGGCATGACCTTTCCCTGAAAACTTCTCGTTTGCTTTATATTCACCACATATTTTACAGTAATGCCCATGTGGGCGGTTTTTCTTTTTTGACATATCAGATTCCTCCATTCCTGCATCTATTATACAGTGAAACGTCAAAACAATAAATCATCTCCGGGCTATTTTACATTAGTCTTATGCTAGATATATTTCTCCGATTGAAATAAATGAAAAACAGGCTTTCCCTGCCCGTATAGAAATCGGGTAAGGAAAACCTGCTTTTCTGTTTTTACTCTGCCTCTGTCAACTCAAGCCGTTTAAATTCCTCATCCGTCATATCTTGCAGCTTTCCGATCACCCTGACGGACAACTCCACCATATCCGTATCTTCCAGATAGGGCAAAGCCCTTTCCATGTCCTTTATTGCTTCATTCCTGCTTCCTTCTGCAAATATGCAGATTAAATTTATTTCTTCCACGGTAAAATTATGATTCATATCCTTACATCTCCCTCTGCTTATTTTTTATGTTTTCTTCCTGCTCCCTGCCCTGACCTGCCACCTGTGCCTTTTTCTCTGCAAGGCGGGCTTTTAAAGACGGTTTTGCTGCTGGCTTATCCTGTGCTTTTCTGTTTTCCTCTTTCTGCGCTTTCTCCCCGGCTCCGTTATTCAGCACATTATCTACCATGTTGTAATTCTGTTCTTCCATTTCTTCAATCTTTGCAAGGGGCTTGTATTCCGCCAGCTTTGCAAGCAGCTCTTTTGCCTGTTCCTCATCCTCTGGCGTGGCTTCTTCGGAAATAACTTCATTTAACCATTTTTCCAGATCTTCGGTATATCCATCTTTAAGCATATCATAAACGAGTGGTATGCTGTCATCCATACTGTCAAAACCGGAATCATGCTGAAAGGCATCATAGTGATAGGCAAAACAGTCAAGTTCCACGGCAAGCTGCATTGCCGGTTCCAGATCGGGCATACGTTTCTCCCATACCTTTACTTCCATTTCCTTACTCATGTCACCATCTATCTCTATTTCCGGCAGTTTCGCCATAAGCTCTGCGATAACTTCCATCGCCCCCGGATTGTTTTTGATGTCAGGGATATACTCTAAAACCGCAAGGTCAAACCGTTTCCCCGATAAAATGTCAATCCCCACATCTTCAAACGCCTCCGTTCCCGGTGTATGGATATTGATGCCGATTGCCGGGATACCATTCATGCGCTCCGGCGGTATCTGTTTCCAGATTGCGACAGCTTCCTCCACAGTAGGGATATTCTCATAAAATTCACCTAAATTATGGAACTCGCCTCATTCCGCAACAGTCAGCGTCACTTCCGGTTCTGCCTGTTCTGGGAATAAAGCCGCCCGCAGCCCTTTATGTTCAAAGTTCTCCCCGTCAAATATGGTGAGCTGGTCTGTTTCCTCATTGAACTCTATGGAGAAGTCCAGCCTGCTCCCCTGCTCGATGCTGGCATGGTCTGCCGCTTCTATCCGTTCCCCGTATTTCCCCATTTCCACAAATGGCTTGTCACATTCCGCATAGGCTTTACAAAGCCCCTTTGCATCAAGCCCGCTGGTGTTCTTAAACCACCGTTCCTCGTCATTCATGCGGATATTAAAAATACTTACTGGCTCTTTCTCCCTTGCTTCACGCACTCCCTCCAGATAATCCTCCACCTGCGGGAGATAGGTTTCAAGCGTTCCCGTCCTCTGTGCGGTGATCGGGTTAATGTCCACTTTTACCCCGCCGATATGAAGCGCATCCCCATTGAATGTATCAAACAGGACATCTTCACGCTCACTCGTGGAAAGTTCCACTACCACGTCAAGATCAGAGCCTTCCCGTTCCAATCCCCGACAGCGGCTCCCCACTACTGCCACGTCTACAATCTCCGCATCCATGCCGTATTGATCTAACTGCGCCTGTACATGGCATTTTACAGTTTCCTCAATCTCTGCCGGGTTCATTTCGCTAATTTCGTGGAACAGTTCATCGGTCTTTACCTTAAAATTTTCAACCACGTTTCCCTGTGCCTGTGGTTCAATGCGGTTTACGGCTTCTGCTTTTTCCATCAATCCATTATAATCAATCGGTATCCATTCATCATTGTCACGGATATTCCCCCTTGTGCCGTTATCAAAGGGATTCTCCCTTAAATCTGTCAAAATATCGTCAAGCGCTTCCCGGATACTGACATCAGGATTGTCATACACCCCTCCGTCTATCTCCTTGTAATCCGCCCCCATAATGGAATAGTCATAGCCACCGTCAACTTCCTGAATACTGATGAAGCGGTCAGCTATCTGGAAAGCAAGTTCTGTTTCCTGCTCTCCCTTTAAGGATTTCTTCATCTGTGCAAGCACCTGTTCCGTTTCATCTCCCAGGTCAATGATTTCGTCCTCATCATCCATATCCTCCAATGCCTGTGTATGCTCCGTTCTTTTCGGCTGATTCTGTTCAGGCTTCGGCTCCTTTGTTTCCGGCTGTTCTTCCTGTTTTCGTTCTGGCTATGATGTCAATCATTCTGCATTTCAGAATGATTGACATCATAGCCAGAAGTGTCCTGCGTTTTCTCCTGTCCGGCAGACATTTCTTTTTCCTTTTCCAAGACTTCTCTGCGAAACATAGCAATAAAGCCGTCCAACACTGCCGGGTGGCTGCTTACAATCAGCTCACGGTTCATGTCCATTCCACGCACGATATTTTCAGGAATATAAAACTCCGCTGCCCACGTTTTGTTATCTCTCGAAAAACGTCCATCCCATGATTCCTGCTGGAGCGTATTGGCAAGGACAAATGCCATGCGTTCCGAACCGTACTGCTCCGCCAGAGGCTTTACTATATCATGCTTTAAGTGCATACCGTCAAAATTCTGCCGGATTGTTTCCTCGACTGCCTTTTTACACTCCCTGTCAAGTTTCCGGGAATCCATATATTGATCTACTTCCCCATGTTCCATCGCATATTCGAGGGTATGCCCATAAACAGCAGGATAATTTTTCTTTTCTGCCGTTTCACCTTCTAACTTCTGGACATCATGTCCAGAAGTGTCCTGCGCTTCCTCCCGTGATTCTTCCGGCTTTACTTTTTCCTGTTCTTCCACGCCCTCCAGCTCACGCATAAAATCAGGAAGCCCGGTAAATCCAAATGAATCTACAAAATGTGCGCTGTTTTCCCCGTCCTCATGTAGCACTACTATATCGCTGACAGAAAGGGAATGCCCCTTAAAATCTGCCGGGTGGTCTATGTTAAATTTTTCGTAGACGGCTTCCAGTGTCGCCCCCTGCACACTCCCTTGCAATTCAGAAAGTTCTCCCACATAAACAAGATTGTAATTCTCCGGTTTAATGGCATCTAAATTATCTTTTATGATACCCATGCGTTTCAAAGATTCCGTGCCGGTAAAACGGAACTGCCTCATTTCAGGAATATCCTTTAGCTGGTAAATACCATACTTATCAGAATCCCCGTATAAAAGCTGTGCTTCCTTATTTGCCCTGCCCTCCGAAAGTTCCTCATGCAGCGCCAGCAGGCTTTTTTCATTCTCCCAATCTGCTTTTTCAATACCGAAAATGCCCTCATATTCTGTAACCTGCCTCCTTTCCCCTATCAAGGTTTCCGAACCGTCCTCGTGAAGCTGGTACACGGGCAGGTCACGGTCAAAAAGCTCTAATGCTGTTTCTTTTGTAAGCGGCAGCATTTCTTCCCGTGAATAACCGTATTCCTCCATTTCCCATAAGCCGATCATAGGGTCAGGAAGTGCGTCAATCTCTGCCTGTGCGTCAATAAGTGCAAGGGCAGCGCCCTGACTGCCTTCCGTTTCCTCATAATAGATATGCTCCGCAAGCCCTCTTGTCTTTTCCATATCATTCAGCTTAAAGGCATAATTTACAATCAAATTGCGCTCATCATCAGAAAAGGTGGTCTTGGCAAACTCCAGACGGTTAATGATAAACTCTGCCTGCTTTGCCGGGGAAAGGTGACTCATCATTGTTACCTCTTTTTTATCAAGGTCAATCTCAAAGTCATTAAACTGCAGCATCATGGAGTTTCTCCCGCCGCCCACAATGATAGGGATATAGTCAGCCCCATAACTTTTCAGGCAGTCATGGATATTTTGTGTACTTTTATCTTCCAGCTTTGTAAGCGCCGCTATGACCTCCTGCACTTCCTCCGGCATTTTGTTGGTGATACGCTCCACCTCAAAGCTGCCTGCATGGGCAATTTTCAGAATCACATCATCTGCCCCGATAGGCTCTTTTGCCCGTTCGTCCAGCTCCATTTCTGCCTTTATGTCAATGACCTCGTTCGTATCTGTGTTATACCGGACATCAAGACGGTGTTCCCCAAATTCTTTTGTATCCTGATTGGCAATCTCCGTAGTCCATGCCCCGGACGTTTACAAGGCTGTACTCGGACAGATCGCTGTTCTGTATCAGCAAAAGGCTCTCTTTTTCCTGTTCCTGCATGATTTCACGGTCACGCTGTATTTCCTCTAAGCTGTTCCTCTATACCTGTGATAAGTTCCGATGCAGTCCGGCGGATCGTGTCAAGGGAAGATTTCAGTTCTTTCATATCCTTTCCGTTGCTCCACCCGGCAATATATCCAAAGGAATAATCAGAAGTGTCTATTCCGAAGTGCTGGCATACTGTGTAGGCAATGCTCTCCGCTTCCACCTCTTTGGTGTTCCTGTCCTTTGCAGGCGCAAGAATATCTTCTTTGTTGACTTCCTTATTATGCAGCATGGAATGGGCTGTTTCATGCGCCATCGTCTTTAATATCTGGCTCTCACTCATGCCCTCTGCACCGCAATCCGGTTTTCCTCTATGTTGAAATATCCCTTTGAAGCACCTAGAATATCCTCAAAACCGATTGAGGCAGGGGCAACATAGGTAATGGCATTGATAAAATCCTCATCTCCCTCCACCGTGGATAAAAGCTCTTTTGCTTCCAGTTCTGGAAGCGGCTCCCCGTCCGTCTGCGATACATCAAACACGGACACGGCACGGAAAGCGGGAATTTTAATCTCGACTTCCTCTGTCTGTGGCGTACCGTCCTTATCAAGCATAACCTCCCCGGTCACAGGGTCTAACTTATCCCGTTCCTCCTTAATTTTATAAGGGGCAGGGGCAAGGATACGGATTCCCCTCTCCCCCTTGTTTACATGGCGGTTAAAATTCTTCTGCCATGCCTGATAGCCCGCCACTAAAGTTGCTTCGGGCTTCTGCATGGCAATCAGAAGCGTGTTGTTAAAACTGTAATTATGGAATTTTGACATGGTGGAGAGGTAGCTTTTGTATTTCTCACTCTCAAAAAGCTCCTTTAAGCCTTCCTCCAGTTTGTCCGTGATCTCTTTTACTTTCTGCTTTTCTGTCTTTGCGTCTGCCATATGGTTATTTCTCCCTTTCTTCCATAAAAAACAGAAAACAGATAAGTTGCCCTATCTGTTCCCGCTTTGGATATTTTAATTGATATTTATAAACATTCCGCTTTGCTCTTTGTTTTTGCCTTGTCCGGTTCCGGCGCTTTTTTCTGCTGGTCTGTTTTCGCTTTCATCTGTGAAAGTTTATCTTTTAAGGACGCCCGACCGCCTTTCTCCGCCTCTTTTCCGGCATTGAAACACTCCGACAGCCGATCCAGCTTTTCAAATGCCTTGTCAACGGATTCAATATCTTTCCGCAGGTTTTCCACCGCATTTTTCACAGGTTTATTGATTACCCTTGTCAGACTGACACCCGGCTTTTCGTCGGATACTTCTCTTGTACCTTTTCCAGCTAACAGTCTGCCCACATTGGAAACGCTGTTCCCGATCTGCTTTAGTTCATCCCCGATGCTGTCTATCTGGTTGGCTGTCTTTTGGCAGTCCAGCATTACCCCAGTCAGATGCTCACGGTAATCCGCAAGCGCCCACTTCACACCAGAGATCCATTTCTGGACAACCCTGCACATTTCCGATCTGCCTTTTTCCTTAAAAGCATTGACCGCCTGCACCGTCGTTTCCACTAAATAATCTTTGATAGCTGAAAGGTGCACCGATAAATCCGTGATTTTCTCCTGAATGCGCTCCACTTTAGCCATAAGGTTTTCTTTAACCTGTTTCGGCTGGTTTTCCTGCAACTGTGAAAGCTGCTGTCTGACACCCTGAAGCTCATCCGCCATTACAGCAAGCTGTAGCTGCATACCTGCCGCATACTTAAAAAACTCCATAAGATCCTGCGACTGTTCTCTCATATTCTGCTGGTTAAGCAGCTCTATAAACTGCTTTAGCACATCATTCTCCTCCATGAACGGTTTTGTATCTGTCATATTTTATTTTCCTTTCTTTTTTCCACAAAAAATACCGCCCTGAATATTTACAAGACGGTATATCCCATACAATAGAAATCCTGTTTTATGATCTTTCCATTGCCATGAATTAAAAAAGACGCATGGACTGTAATGCTTATGTTCCATGCGCCTTTTCGTTACTATCCAATTTTTCTTAGAGTAGCCTTAAAAGCTGTACCAGTTCATGCTGGTCTGTTGTATTAGAAGCCGTAAGCCGGGTGTCAAACTGCCGGAATTTATTATCCTGGTAAAACGCCAGCAGCCTTTCCTCGTCATTTGCCTCCAAAAACACCACCATTCCGCCTCCCATATACTGCATATCCTCAATAACGCTCCAAGCCAGTTCGAGAAGCTCCGCACCCGTAATTTCCTTATTCCTGCCATCTGTGTAATTTTTGCCAAGCTGTGCGATCAGGTATGCTGACATGGTATATGTCTGTGTCTGGCTGTCAAAATCACTGATACGCATAATTTTCCTTTTTATTGTATTGCTTACCCTTTCGCCCCGAACTGTCAGCGGCTTTAACGCTATGGTAAAATATCCAACTAATGCCATACTTTTTAAGGAAAAGACAAGATATGTAACGGATTGGTTCTTTTTCGTAAATTCTATTGCGCTTTTTTTCAAAAAATGTTCAATATCCGAATTTTGTGGACAGGAAAACTCGGAGAGTTCCTGGATCAGTTTATCCTCTCCGAGCTTTGGATTATCACTATTAAGGTACTGGCGGATATTGGTAACTAAAAATCTATCGTTTTCCACCATTCGCTTTCTCCCTTTTCTCCATAAACTCTATCAGTTCCGCCTCTCCCTTTACAAACCTTGCAGCAACGGGAATACGAACAGGGCGGTCATTGGCAGACGCTTCTATTGCATCAGCAAACATTTCCACCTGTTTCTCACCGGAAATGACAAAATTTTTCGTGATACTTGAAGTTGCCATATAAACACCTCCTTTATTAGTATGGCTTATTTTGCATCATACATACTTCCCTGTCTATATTATACGGTTTTGCAGCCGCTTTTGCAACAAAATTTTTATGAATTTTTTATGCCTACATCGTTACCTCCTTCCCTTTTTCCTTATACTTTTCCTGTTTCTCCGTTCCTGACACTTTTGACTTGAACGCTTCCAGCCTTTCTTTTAACGATATTTTCTGTACGAGCCTATCAGCCATTCCAGCCGTAAGTTTCAGCCCCTGCGGATTGCCATTATCCACTGCGTAATTATGTCTTGCATTTTCTACCGGGTACAGTGTTGGCGCATCTGCAACGCTTTCCCTTATTCCCGTTTTTTCCTCCTGCTCTGGCTTCTGGACATCATGTCCAGAAGTTTCCTGCCCTTCGTTTTCTTCCTCCGGCACATCGTCCATACCGAGTGCATCATCGCCCTTTTCGTCCATGTTAAGCAGGGCATTTAAAGCAGAGAGGCGTTCCAGCTTCTCCGCAAGCTCCGCTTCCTGTGCAAACGGCTTTGTGACTTCCACTTTTGCGGTTTCAAGCTGTCGCTCCACGTTTTCCAGTTTTGTCTGTGTTTCAGAAAGCTGTTTTGGCATGGATTCTAAAGCATGGTTGATACGGGCAATATTGCCGAGAGGGTCAGAGCCGATTTCCAAGTTGTGGGAAAGCTGCCCTTTTAAGTTCATCACAAATTTATGGTTGAACGAATCAAAGGACACCGCCATTTTAAACCCTGCATATTCCCCGACTGTTGCAGGCACATTGACG
>CAJUEW010000027.1 GCA_910585465.1 uncultured Lachnospiraceae bacterium
TTCATCCGACCGATGAAGCCTGGTCGGCAGGCTCAAGATTCCGAGAGCCTATAAAGTCTGATACCGTGATATCCACCAACAATTATCATCGTAGACTTGATTGAAATAAGTACTCTGAGTAAAAACACTCTGGCAACATCCAGCTAATAAACAATTCAGATAAAAGTAGCGGCAATACACTCCTGTTGAGTAGTCAAGCTACAGAAAAAAATCAATAGTCCACAGTATCTGAATGTATTGAACCACAGTATAAGAAAAATGAAAGGAAGATGTTGTTTTTGCTTCTATAAACATCATACAAGATTACTATGAAATGTAGAAAATGTGGAAAAGAATTAAAAGATGATGTGAAGTTTTGTTCTGCTTGTGGAGAAAAGGTAGGAAAGACTATAGTAGAGGGATGCAAGAGTAATGGTGTTAATGCAAAAGATATAAACTCATCATCCGAAGAAAGAGGGGGCATTGGTTCCTCAGATGAAAAAGGTGTTGTAGCTGATGATAATACAAAGAATAATGCAGTTGATATGAAAGCATTATGTATGGTATTTATACCAATATTTACTATACTATTTGTATGTTTTGGGGGATACTTTGGGTATTGTGCAGTAAAGGCTATAATAGCCGAAAGAACATTTAATAAATTTGAGTATAATGCAGTTGATCTTCGTTATGATGATTATAGTATAAGAATTAGTTATTATGATGAGAATAGTCCTGTTTTAATGGATTTTACGGATAGAGTTGAAGGTATTCGTATGTCAGCATATTGCCCGGAGGATGGAACCGATTTGGTATGTTTAACAGAATCAGATACTTTTCCATATCCAGACACCAAAATATGTGATAGAAAAGTAGTTGATAACTTTATATCTAGTATGAATAGATTTCATTATAGTTTTGGCTCTGAATATTATACTGTTAAGTTATCAGAGTCCGATGTTGAAACATTTAGGAAAATGTGCGAGTCTTTATTTAGCATAGCTTATGTTGAATTGAGAAATGTAGGTATTAATGAGATAGTTGTGAAATTGGATAAGACAGAAGCTTTATTAAATTTTAGGAATGATAATGTGTCATCTGGTATTGAGATGGAATTGTATAAAGTAGATAAATCCAAGACTTTCGAGCCTATAAAAGAAAAGATTTTGAGTCATTATAGTTCTAGTATGTTGGTTGGAGAATATTATCAGCCGGGTACAGATAATAAACTTACTATCTTAGATAACGAATTAAGTATTGATGATGATTTGAACGTACATAGAACGGTTTTGCTAAATGGTGAGGAGAAGGATGTACTATATGATAGTTGTTATTGGACTGAAGATGGTTGTAAGTTAGAAGATGTAGAATATCAGATGACGGAGGAGTGCAGACAGGAGAAAGAGACGCAGGAAATGATAGATAGTCTGTTCTTTTTATTGGATGGAAGATACTGGATTGATTTGGGAAATTCAAAGAAGGAATTAAATTTCACAAAAGTATATGCTGTTGGCAATGATGTGTTGGTTGATTGTATAGTGGATGGTGATGAGACCACATTTCATGCAAGGAATAGAGGTAGTTCTACAGACATCTTCGAGGTTGGTGGAAGTTATGGCTTTTCTATGCAGAATAATTTAGAAAGTGATAGAGTAGCTTATCATTTGTTTACTTATCATGAGCGTATAGATTTGTGGTGGTTATAGATGAGTGTAGTGGTCAAGCTTTTTTGTAACACTTGTGGCTAAAAATATCCGTTTCTTTTTACGACGCTATCCATGCCTGGTAGAGTGTGCGGTATTCATTGAAGCTCATAAGGATATCCTGCTTTGCTCATGCTCTGAGTCACAGGGATACCTTATCTGCGATGGTTTTGGCGGTTACAATAAGCTGAAGGATGTCATCCGCTGCGGCTGCCTTGCCCACATGAGATTGTACTGGCATGAGGTACTTCCCGGGAAATCGAAGAAATCCTCGGATAAGACTCCGGCAAAGATCGGTTTCGATTACTGCAACCAGTTATTCGAACCATATATGGAGAACTATCTGTTGGATGGGCGTTGCTCCATATCGAACAATATCGCAGAAAATATCGCCCGTCCCTATGCGGTAGGGCGAAAAAATCTCCTGTTCCACGATACTGTAAAAGGCGCCCGGGCCAGTTCGATCATTTCAAAAATGAGCCCGAAGGTATAGAAGAACTGATGCCGTGGTCTGACATGATACAGCAGAGATGCTGTATTGGAAACAGCACTTGTACTCAGTGATTTTTCAAATAGTGCATTTAAGGTCGACAATTTTAACAAGCAGAACATGATGAAAATAGAGTTCCGTAGGGATGACATAAAGAAATCAATCAAGCAGGCAGTTTTAGTGGTATCGTCGTTCGGATATTCAGGGGAGACCCTAACCTCGAACAATGCATTGATTCCGATAACATACTACTTGTTCATTAATGGAATGCCGGATAATTTTGTTGATTCCGGCGCAACGAGGGGAAACCGGGAGAAAATCAAAAAATGGCTAATCCGCTCATTGCTTAAAAAGGCATTCAGCGGACAGCCAGATAATGTGTTAAGACCGATTCGTTACATCGTTAGAACTAACGGTGCAGAGGAATTCCAGTTAGATGAGATAATTGATAGATTTAAAGGAACCAACAAATCCATCCAGTTTACGGACGCGGATATTGATGAGTTCCTCCTAAAGCTGAAATATGGGAAAAGTGATACGCTCTCCACACTTATGCTTTTATATCTTTCACTTGATTTCAGCAACAAGTTTCACGAGGATCATATGTACCCCAAAAGCAAATTTACGAAGCCATATCTTCGTAAGCGGGATGTGCCGGAGGACAAGCTGGATTGGTACATAGAAGCGGTGAATGGCATAAGTAACCTTCAGTTGCTCGTTGCTCAGCTTAATGAAGAAAAGCTGGCGACTGATTTTGACGTTTGGTTTAAATCGCAGTATCCGACAGACAGTGACAAATACCAGTATCGCACGGTGAACCATCTGCCGGACATGGATTATTCGTATGCGAATTATCCGCAGTTTATTGAGGAGAGAAAAAAATTATTGAAAGCGAAGTTGAGCAAGGCACTTTTTTAATTGTAATGTAAAAGGAGGGGAAGGATACCGCAGTGGATGAAATGAAGAGAATACACGATTTTGCCGTAAAATGGATTGACGTAAACGGTAGATAGTCTGTACCTCGACTGTAGAGGAAAAGTGTGTGACAATAGACTATATTTCTATTACGGATATTAAAAGTTAAGTCTCAACTTTTGATACCGATATACGGAGGTAAGTCTATGAGTTCAGAAACAACCATGGTGGCTGAGCAATGCCGTCTCCAGGAATGGGCCGCACAGATTAGAGACTGCCAGCGCCGCCCAGCTGGCATGAGCGTTGTCAGCTGGTGTGCCTGTCATGGGATCACAAAAGCGAATTATTATTACAGGCTTCGTCGTGTAAGGGAAGCCTGTCTTGAAAGTATTCCCGGGGAGAATCCGCCGCAACAGATCGTTCCTGTAAGACCGGAGATTCTGTGTGTGGAAGAAAAAAACAGCAGTGATGCACAGCCTGGACTGAATATTTCCACAAAGGGATTTTCTGTCCATGTAACAGAATCTACACCTATGGGTCTTCTTGCAGCGGTTCTTGAGGTGATACGGGATGCTGAATGACGCCACTTGCTTTAGGGCCGTCTACATTGTCTGCGGCTATACAGATCTACGCTCTGGAATGGATCGTCTGGCAGCACTGGTGGAAGCGCAGACGGGAAATAGACCTTTTGTGCCTGATACCCTTTACCTTTTCTGTGGGCGGCGCACAGACCGTATCAAAGGACTGGTATGGGAAGGGGATGGATGGCTTCTGTTATATAAGAGATTGTCAGAAAGCCGTTTTGAGTGGCCGCGCAGCCCTCAGGAAGTGCGTTCCCTGACGCAGCAGCAGTTCCGCTGGCTGATGGAGGGGCTGACGATCGCACCGAAGAAGTCTGTCAAACCGGTGGAGCCTCCGGAATATATGGGATGATTTCTGCACGTAGGGGACTTGTGCAAAACAGAGAAATTCTCAGACGGTTGCCATGCACCTGCAGATGGGCTGTTTTCTATGGTAAAAACGGTTTTTGCCGTGGTTTTTCAGCCATATATGCTGCAGTTGCTCACGTTTTATTTTGGGAAAAGCTGTATTAGGAAAAGGTAGCATAAGCAGTCCTGATGAATTAGATGCCTTGGGCATTATGACGGATGCCTTTCTTCTCTGGATTCGCAAAAACGATTGTTTTCTGTTATAATGGAACCAATGGAAAAACAGGAGGCAGCGGCATGGCTTTGGAATATACAGAAGAAAAACTGAACAGCCTTGACAAGGAAACCCTCATCCAGCTGTTTTTGTCACAGCAGGAGCAGCTGAAGCAGATCGACCAGACTCTCCAGCTGGTGCTTGAACAGGTGGCGGACTTAAAAAGACATCGTTTCGGCAGGACATCAGAAAAGCATGAAATGGAAGTCCAGATTTCTTTTATGAAAGTGGATGGGAAGATTGTATTTTTTAACGAAGCAGAGGCTGTTGTTGAAGAAGCTGGTGAAGCAGCAGAGACTGCCATTCGGCAGAAACCAAAGAAAAAGCAGAGAAAGAGGGAAGAAGATCTTTCCGGTCTGCCGGTTGTGGTGATCGAACATTCCATGTCGGAAGGAGAACTGGAGGAACGGTTCGGGAAAGACGGCTTTAAGCAGCTCCCGGATGAAGTATACCGCAGATATGGATTTACCCCGGCGAAAGTCGAGGTGGAGGAACACCATGTAAAGGTGTATGCCGGGAAGAAAACGGACGAGATCGTAAGAGCTCCGCACCCAGAATGCCTTTTAAGGGGGAGCCTTGTGTCTGCGTCTCTTGAAGCGGCAGTAATGAACGCAAAATACGTCAATGCCGTCCCACTTTACCGTCAGGAGCAGGAGTTTGAACGTTATGGCCTGCATATTTCCCGGCAGAACATGGCGAACTGGACAATCCAGTGCGCGGACAGGTACCTCGCGGTCCTCTATGATTGCCTGCATGAAAAAATGTACGATTACCATGTGCTGCAGGCAGATGAAACACCTGTGCTGGTAAACAAAGACGGCCGCCCTGCCGGGGCAAAAAGCTTTATGTGGGTATACCGCACCGGGCGGATGTACACGGACCGCCAGATTGTCCTGTATGAATACCAGAAGACGCGCAATGCCAGCTATCCCAGAGAGTTCCTGAAGAATTTCAATGGCATATGCGTTACAGACGGTTATCAGGTCTACCACACGGTTGAAACTGAGAGGGAAGACCTAAAGATTGCCGGATGCTGGTCCCATGCCAGACGAAGATTTGACGAAGCGGTCAAAACCCTGCCGAAAGCAAAGTAGAAAGGCAGCCGCGCGTACCTTGCGCTGACAATGATACAGGCCATCTACCGGGAAGAAAAGCTGCTGAAGGATCTTCCGGCAGAAGAACATAAAATCCGCCGCCAGTTAAGTGTCCGTCCGCTGATGGAGGCTTATTTTACGTGGGTAAAGGAAAACATCCTGAAAGTCCCACAGAAAAGCAAGACATGGGAGGGTTTCAATTACTCCATCAACCAGGAAAAATACCTAAAGGTGTTCCTTGATGACGGGGAAGTCCCAATGGACAACAATGCCGCCGAGCAGTCGATCCGGGGATTCTGTATCGGCAAGAAGAACTGGGTGATGATCGATACGGTTGCAGGGGCAAAATCGAGCGCCATTATATACAGTATTGCAGAAACAGCGAAAGCCAACAACCTGAAACCGTATGATTATTTTGAATACCTGCTTACCGAGATCCCGAAGCATTTGGATGACATTGACCGCAGTTTTCTGGATGACTTGCTTCCCTGGTCACCGAATCTTCCCGCGAATTGCCGGAAGCCTGGCAAAGAAGAAATGAAATAAGACTGGAGCAAATCTGTCTCTATCATACAGGTTTGCTCCAGTTTTGTATAGGTACAGATTATCTACCGTTTACTTTTTTATTGTCTTTTTGTTGTGATTCCTCTTTTACAATGGAGTCATCAAGAAAAAGGAGGCAAAGTTATGTGGTCAATTATGAAAAGAGAGGTTAGGAATTACTTGAAAAACCCTCTGCTCTGGCTTGGTATTGCGGCCAGTGTCTGGATGATATTCCAGAATGTAAGCCCCTATCTGGATATCCATTACCTCTCAGAAGGGGAAACTATTGTGAATGACTATCCAAAAAATTGCCGGGATGGAGATGTGTTTGACGGATATGTGCCAGCGAAGGAAGAACTTAGGAAGAAGTTATGGGAAGAACGGATACAGGAAGTCCTGATTTCTGAATTTGAGATGGATCAGGAGGAAGCGCAGTCTGTGATTGATGAAATGAAAGAAATGGATCTTGCAGAAGTATGTAAGTATCTGGAAGGGTATGGTTACTACGACGCGCATTATGAGTATGAGAATACGGCTTACCATAAGGGAACCCGTGAGGAGATCAATGCTTATATTGCAGAAAAGCTGGAAAATAAGAGTTTTTCTTATTACTTTTCAAGAAAATTTGCTGATTTTGCGGGGCTGTTCATGGGATTTTT
Source organism: uncultured Lachnospiraceae bacterium (assembly GCA_910585465.1). GTDB lineage: Bacteria > Bacillota > Clostridia > Lachnospirales > Lachnospiraceae > Hominiventricola. Next base: position 6,587 of record CAJUEW010000027.1, read on the forward strand.
CGTAACCGTTTTATTATCCTTTTTATTTATGCAGGATACGAGGAGGAATACCTATGAGCTTCTTCACACAAAGCCTGTCAGCGCAGGCAAATATCTGTCTGGCAAGGTGGGCGGTGGTTTTGCAGTCTGTCTGATGATACTTGCAGCCTTAAACCTGATATTCTTTGGTTTATGCCTTGTATCAGTGGGGAACCGTGGATTTGAGGTGCGTTTGACGGACTTTCTGTTGACAGACTGTTTTTATATCCTGCCCAATATGCTGATGATCGTAAGTGTTTACAGTCTGATTTCGCTGCTGTTTAAAAGTCCGCTGCCCGCAGTGCCGTTCTTGCTTCTTTATATCGTGTATTCCAATATGGGAAGCAGGAATGTGGAAGGAATCTACGGATATTACGGCAGGCCGTTAGCGATCATGGTGCGGTTTCTGGGAGATTTTTTTGATACTGCTCCGCCGCCGATGGCGCTCATGAATCAGAGCTTTCTCATCTTAGCCGCCGGCTGTATCTTCTTTCTCTCGATGCAGATATGGAAAAGGAGGCGGGTATATTGATACAGGAAATGAAGATCGCCCTTCCGATTCAAAAACAAGCTTATGCAGTATTTTTTGTCATAATCTTAAGCCTTGTCAGAGGGGTGACGTACTCTGGTGAGATCGGGATTGCATTAGAAGCGCCGATGGCGGTCCTTGCCCTGACATTCTGTGCAGATACCTATACGCAGGAGATTACCAGCAGACGTTCAGAGATCTGGCGGCTTTGTCCAATGAAAAAGAGGCTGCATTCTATTTATAGAAGGATTGGGATACAGGAACTATTTTTACTGTCTGTTGCAGCCGCCGGATATGGAATGTTTTTCCTGTTTCAGAATCCGGGGACGGCCAAGACGGGGGCAGGCGTCCTGGAAAGCGAGATAAGTCAGTTTCTTGTATATGTTGCTGCGATCGCTGTTACCCTTGTATTCTGGGGGCTTCTATCGAATCTTCTTTCCTGTCTGTTCCGGAATATGTGGGTAGGGATTGGCGGCTGCCTGCTGCTGTGGCTGATTACCAATTCCAGTATAGGCGACAGATATTTTGGAGCATGGAATCTGTTCTCCTATGCGTTTAGAGAGTTGGAAGATAACAAAGATTTAAGCTGGCTATACGGGAAAATGGTTTGTATCTGTATGGGATTCATAGCAGCGGCAGTATTGCCTAAAATTATTGAGAAAAGAGGTTAAGACGATGGGAATTAAGATAGAGGATTTGACAGTGACATTCAAGAACCAGGTAACGGCAATCAATCATGTCAATCTGGAAATCCCAAAGGGAATCTTTGGGCTGTTAGGAGAAAATGGAGCGGGGAAAACAACGCTTATGCGGGTGCTTACCACGGTGTTATCACCAACCAGCGGAACGGTAACCTTAGATGGAATGCTCTACAGCGAGGGGAATTTTGAAAAAATACGGAGGAAGATTGGGTATCTGCCCCAGGAGATTGATCTGTATCCCGGCCTGACCGTGCAGGAATGTCTGGAATACATGGGGGATTTATCCGGCATACCCAAAGAAACCTGTAAAAAACGCATTGGGTACTATCTGGAAGAGACCAGCCTGTCTAACCACCGCAGAAAGAAGATGAAACAATTATCCGGAGGCATGAAACGGAGAGTGGGGCTTATCCAGGCGCTTTTACATGAGCCTGAATTTTTAATTGTTGATGAACCCACAACGGGACTGGATCCGGAGGAACGCATTCGTATCCGCAATCTGTTGGTTGATTTTTCAGAAGGACGTACGGTTCTGTTTTCGACTCATGTGGTGGAAGATTTGACCGCAACCTGCAATCAACTTGCGGTCATGAAAAAAGGGGAATTTCTTTATTCAGGAAATATGAGAGAACTGTTGGAGCAGGCGAAAGGCCATATTTGGACCTGTAGAGCAGAAGATGAAGGGGCGGCGAGGGAACTGGAGAAAAAGTATCATGTTTCATCGAAACAGTATGCAGAGGACGGTTTGCAGATAAAATTAATCAGTGAAACGCCGCCTCAGATTGAATGTAGTCTTTGTGAGGCAACCCTTGAGGATGCTTATATTTATATTACAAACAAAGAACTGTAATTGTAATAAGCCTGCCTTATCTGTCATCTGTTTTATATGTGTAGCTTGTATTCTTTGGATAAACGAAATATAATGTGTAAGGATGGAAGTACGAAATGAATGATACCAGAGTTTGGCTATATAGATGTAATGACAAAAACAGGGAAGGCGGTGCTGTTAAATGAATCAGTATAAAATTATGCTTGTTGATGATGAGCCGGATATCTTAGACTTGCTTGAAAAGGCTCTGAACATAGAGGGTTTTTATAATATCACGAAGATTGATAACGGGGCTTCTGCTGTAACCACTTGCAGGAGCATCCAGCCAGACATCATTATTTTAGATGTGATGCTGCCGGATCTAGACGGCTATGAGGTATGCAAACAGATCCGGGAGTTCTCTCATTGCCCGGTTTTGTTTCTTTCTTCAAAAAATGACGAGCTGGATAAAATACTTGGATTGGCTGTCGGCGGCGATGATTACGTGACAAAGCCGTTTAGCCCGAAAGAAATGGCATACAGGGTGAAGGCAGGGTTACGACGTGCGGAATACAGGCAAGTTCCAATACAGAATTTTTCGCTTAAAATCGGTGAATTGATGATAGATGTTGACGGCTGCAGGGTAAGGAAGAATGGTAAGGAAATCGGGTTGACTGCGCGGGAATTTGAGATATTACGGTATCTGGCAGAGAATTTAGGGCGGGTTATCAGCCGTGAACGCTTATACGAAACGGTTTGGGGCGAGGATGGTTTCGGGTGTGATAATACAATGATGGTACACATCCGCCATTTGCGTCAAAAGCTGGAGGAAGATCCTGCGGCGCCCAGATATATTATCACGATGAAAGGCTTAGGATATAAGCTGGTAGATCCGTATGAGAAATAAAAAGAAATTCAATCCATTTTTGCGTATTTTTGTTTTCGTATCGGTTGTACTTCTTACCGCTGTTATCGCTGCGATCGGAATGTTTTATTATATTTTCGGAATCACGGAGCCGGAAGGCTTAAGTCTGGCAGCATGGCCGGAGAGGTTTACAGATAATTTTTCCATATGGATGGAGAACGATAACGGCAGGATCAAAATAGAAGAAATAGGACTTGACCGGTTGGATGAGTACGGGCTGTGGCTTCAGGTCATTGATGAAACGGGGCAGGAGGTTTTATGCCACAATAAGCCTGAGAATTATCCGGCAAGATACTCCGCATCGGAACTGATCGCACTTTCTGTAAGCGCGTTTGAAGAGGAAAATACTGTTTTTGTGAGTAGCTATGAAAGTTCCGAAGAGTCATGGAGCTATTTAATTGGATTTCCTTATGCCATAGGAAAATATATGCTTTACTATAACGGGGAGAATGTGGGACGGCTTTCGCCATTGTTCCGCATGGGAATCCTGATGATTTTGTGTTTCGTCCTTTTGTTCATGGTCTGTTATGGCTTTTGGCTCACCAGGCATCTCGGCAGGATTGCGAAAGGGATCGAAGGGATTTCTATGCGTTGCTATACCCCGCTGATCGAAAAGGGCATGTTTGGCGAGGTTTATGAGGCGCTTAATCAGATGGATACAGAAATCCGTCATAGTGATAAGGTCCAGCAGGAAACGGAACGGATACGCAGAGAGTGGATTACAAATATCACCCACGATTTGAAAACGCCGCTCTCACCGATTAAGGGCTATGCGGAATTGCTTGTGGACGGACCGGCTTCTGACAAGGAAAACATACAGGAATACGGCGGGATTATCTTGAAAAATGCGAATCACACAGAAAAAATGATAAATGATCTGAAGCTGACCTATCAGCTGGATTCAGGCGGGCTGCCGTATCGTCCGCAGACAGTGCGCCTTGTGCGTTTCCTGAAAGAACTGGTGATTGATATTGTGAATGATCCGGCCTTTGCGGATCGTAAGATAGAGTTTGAAAGCAATGTAGAGGAATGTGAGATTTGTCTTGACGTAGACTTATTCCGCCGTGCAGTGAATAATATTATCATGAATGCTCTGACACATAACCCGCCTGAAACAAGAGTCGTAATCCGTATAGACACAGATCCGGAGAAAGGAATATTGATTCGTATTTCTGATAACGGGACCGGTATGGATGATAAGGAACAGTCGGAGCTTTTTAACCGGTATTACAGAGGAACGAATACGAAAGAGAAACCAGAGGGGAGTGGTCTTGGACTTGCGATCGCAAAGCAGATCATAACGCTCCACGGCGGCGATATTGAGGTTCAGAGTAAGCCAGGTGAAGGGACCTGTTTTACTATCGTTCTTCCTTTGAAGAACCGATAACTTAAGGTCAAATTAAGATACAGAAAAGCACTGCCTAAGATAGATGATTTATGCTAAGAGCTAGGTCATCTATTTTTTATGCGTGATAGGCCGGATGGTGACGATAAAAAATGAATGAGGAGGTTTTGTATGGAATTACAGTTACAGGATTTAAGAAAACAGTACAAAGAAAAATGTGCCGTTGATAATGTGAGCGCCACTTTAATGCCTGGGGTATATGGGCTGCTTGGTGCAAACGGCGCGGGCAAGACCACGCTGATGCGGATGATATGCGGTGTCCTGAAGCCGACTGCGGGAAGTATCCGTCTAAGTGGAAAAACGATCGAAGAATTAGGGGAGAGATATTATACCCATCTGGGATATATGCCGCAGGATTTTGGTTTTTATCCTGATTTTACGGCACGTGAATTTATGTTGTATATGGCTGCGGTGAAGGGGCTTGATAAAAAACAGGCGAAAGACCGGACAGAAGCTCTGCTTCATATGGTAAACCTGTCCGATGTGGCGGATAAAAAGATTAAATCCTATTCTGGCGGCATGAAGCAGAGACTGGGAATCGCGCAGGCAGATTTGAACCGCCCGTCTGTTCTGATACTGGATGAACCTACGGCGGGGCTTGATCCAAAAGAAAGAGTGCGGTTCCGCAATCTTATTTCTGATTTTGCAAAAGAAAAGATCGTGATTCTGTCCACGCATATTGTTTCGGATGTTTCTTATATTGCGGACACGATCCTGATGATGAAGCAGGGGCGTTTTCTTTTGCAGGAGCCGATGAGTACGGTGACAGACAGCATCAAAGGCAAGGTGTGGGAGCTTTTAGTCGATGAAAAGACGGCGGCGGAATACAGCAGGAATTTTTCTGTTGTAAATCTTCACCACGAGAACAATATGGTGCGGTTACGTATGATAGAAGAAACAGCGCCCAGGGAAGATGCACAGACGGTGGAGCCGAGTCTGGAAGATTTATTTATGTATCATTTTGGCGAAGAGACCGAGGGACAGGAGGAAAGATAATATGTTGGTAAAATATGAGCTTTTGAAAATACTGCGTAAAAAATCAACATTCATTGTGATGGCAGTCAGCCTGATTTTAACAGGATTCCTTTTCAGGCTGCCCGTCATGCAATATCAGATCTATGATCAGGATGGTGTCATAAAGGGGGCGGATGGGATTGCTTTTGAAAAAGAACAGTATGCGGAGTTGTCAGTTCCTTTGTCCGAGGAATATATTGCCGAAACGATCCGGGAGGTGCAGAGGCTTTTCGAAGATTCAGATAATGTGGGATATGACGGAAACGAGCGGTTTTTAATCGGCGACGCCTATTGGAATAAGGTGGCGCCAAGGGAAAAACTGCTGAATCTGATTGCAAACACCTACAGCGATCCGAATGAAATGCGGGGCTACAACAATCTCCCTGATCTGGATATAAAGGATGGAACACACTTTTATCATAAGATGAAAGGGAAGATACAGGCTGTGCTTGACAGTCCCTCCCGCGCATTGTCCAGAGAACAGAAAGAATACTGGGGCAGTATGGCGGACAAGGTAGACACACCGCTGCAATATGGATATTACGGAGGATGGGAAATCATTATAAACAGCTTTGAGCTTTTGATGTTCGCGTTATTGGCTGTCTGCATTGTAGTTGCGCCTGTCTTTTCCGGAGAATACCAGTCAGGAACGGATGCGGTGATCTTATCGGCAAAGTATGGAAAAACGAAGCTTACGACAGCAAAAATAGCAGCGTCATTTTTATTTGGAACGGCTGCATTTATACTTCATATTCTTGTGGCGTTCGTGCTGCCGCTTGCAGCGTTTGGGATAGACGGCTATGATCTGCCGGTGCAGATCGCAAATACGGCGATTCCTTACCCATTCACATTTCTACAGGCTATTCTTATCAATATTGGCATTATATACCTGGTACTCCTTGCAATGATCGGGCTGACACTTATGTTGTCTGCAAAGATGAAAAGTCCGTACTTTGTTCTGATTATTCTTGTTCCTGTACTGTTTATCCCGATGTTCCTTACACCGAACGGGACAACAGGGGCATATAATCTGACCTTGTTTTTGCTTCCCTACCGTGCGGCAATGCCGGAGCTTGGTAAGTATATTTCATACCAGTTCGGCGGACTGGTACTGGATGCGCTTACCGTAAGGACGGTTCTTTATGGAGTATTAGCAGTAATCATGTTTCCGCTGGCAAGATTAGGATTTAAGAAACATCAGGTTGCGTAAGCGGGGAGGTACAGTATGAAAAAGAAAAGATTCAAAATGATGATAGGAATGATGATAATTATGGTGATTGTCGTTGGCGTACTAGCAATCAGCCAGTCCCCGAGATGGGGCGAGAAATCATTTGAAGCCGTTGTCCAGGAGACTGTCACGCAGTCAGATGGAGAGATTCGGCTGATTGTAGAACGAACAACAGAAATTTACGGCAGCCCTGTCAATTCGCTTGGTATCAGCGAAGATACAAAGCTTTCTGGTAAAGGAGGAGAGGAACTGTCAATCAATGATTTTCAACGGGGGAATGCTGTTAAAGTAACACTTAAGGATGCATTTACGGAAGAAACACCATATTATTATCCGACAGTATATGAGGTAAAAATAATTGAATAGAGACAGTGAGAAACTGATTTTTTAAAACGGAATACTGTCTTGACATCCGTTTTACGATGTATTATACTGTGCTTGTTGATATAATACAGTTATAAACGGAAAGGCGGTGACGGTTTGGAGATTGTCGTAAGTAATAAGGCCAGCCGGCCTCTCTATGAGCAGATTATGTCGCAGATAAAGGCACAGATTATGAACGGCGAGCTGGAAGCCGGGGAAGCGCTTCCCTCAATCCGTTCCCTTGCAAAATCACTGCAGATCAGTGTTCTGACGGTGCAAAAGGCGTATGATATCCTGCAGGAAGATGGTTTTATTGAGACAACAGCCGGAAAGGGCTGCTATGTATCTGCCAGGAACCAGGATTTTTATTTAGAGGAACAGCAGAAAAAGATAGAAGGGTGTTTTAACGACGCCATAGAAATCGCCCGCACAAGCGGAATACCGCTTGATAAATTGATCGGCTTATTAACACTATTGTACGAGGAGGACTAGCGATGAGGAACGCTTTGGCGATATCAGGGATTACCAAGACTTATCAGGATTTTATTTTCCTGCTTGGAATGATTACAGCGCTGATTCCCTGTATCGTTCTTGCATGTTTCGGTGCGGATGTAACGCTTTACTCTTTAGCCCTGTATGGCTCGATCGGGATAAGCGCATGCCTTTTGGCAGGCGGTATCAGCCTGACATGTGCGTATCTGTTTGATCCGGAAAAATCCCAGATTGTCTTTATGATGTCTTTCATGGCGGCAACAGGGATCATAACAGGGTTTGTGCTTCTTATAAACCTCGTTTTCCCTGTAAAGGACAATATCCTTCTGGCTTTTCAGATTGTGATCATAATTTCTGCAATCTGTTTTTTATCTCATACAGGCTTGCGGTAAAGGTGTATCAGAAACGGGATATTATTTGATTGCTCTGGTTTTATATCCATATTGCAGGCAATAAAAATCCCTCCAAACTTCAAAAAGCGAAGTTGGAGGGTGATTAGGGGATGACGAAGCAGCCCACCCGAACATCGTTTTTTGTATTTGGTGGGTTATCGTTTTTGTATTTCTTTCAGTTGGTTAATCTGACAGCTCTGTAACTGATTGAATACAGCCATCTTTGATCATGATAATCTCATCTGCCTGTGCTGCAAGATACTTGCTGTGCGTTACTACAATGACGCACTTTCCAAGCTCATGCGCCGTTCTTTTTAGTAATTCTATAATTTCCCCTGCCGTGTTTTCATCAAAGTTACCCGTCGTTTCATCTGCAAGCAGCACTTTCGCGTTACTTGCCAGTGCCCTTGCAATGTCAACCCGTTGCTGCTGGCCGCCCGATAACTGTAAAACATTTCTTTTCCAATCCTCACGAGGAATGTTTACTTTCTCCAATAAATCCTGGGGGTTTTTTTGTTCCGCCAAGCCGTACATTTTATAATCTTCAAACTGTATGGAAACATTTTTTAAAGTTTCTCTTTCTTTCTGTGATTTATAAGAATACTGCACATTTTTGACTTTTAATACCATCTTTTTATCCTCCTAACTAATTTCACTGAAAATATCTTTTGGATTTTTACGGGCAATCAGAATGCAGGCAGCATCAACCGATATTACAGCTAACAACGCTACGCCGAACCAATCGTACAGCATGAGTTCTGGTGTAACGGCGACGGAAACACCTGTAACTGTTTCCTCTGAATCCACCGCATTTTTTGCAACTTTTCCTTCCTCTAAGACAGACTGCTCCGCTGCCTTTTGCACCTGCTGCTTCACAAGATAATCCGCTGTAATATCAGAAGCGGCGGGCGCAGCCGTAAAAGAGAGGAATAGGGCGGCGGCAGCGATCATGGATGCTTCCAATAATATCTGCCCGAATATTTTTATCTTCGGTGTGCCAAGGGCTAATAAAATCCCAATTTCCTGCACCCGCCCTTTCATCCAAAAAAAGAATACTAAAAATAGGATGATCAGGCTGGCGCCTGCAACTACGATAACTAATATCTGGCTGACATTTTCCAAATTATTGAAATTTTTGGATATCTTATCAATATTTCCATTGTTGTCAATCAAATCATAGCGTTCCCATCCAATATCCACTTTCTGTATCTCTTTTTTTATTTCATCGTATTGGTTCACGTCTGCCACTTTGAAATATGCTTTTTCGTACAATGCACCTGATGTGCTTCCTTCTGCTTTTTCTGGAAATCCTAAATCTGTAAATATAATATTTTCAGAACGGTAAGTATCTCCGGACATGACAGGCGTCATTTTCTGCTGAACCCTGTAAATCCCAACAATCTCCGCCCCAAAGATGGTTCCGTTCTCTACATCATGGCGGTCATTGAATTGTATCCTGTTTCCAACCGACAGGTTGTTTTTTGCGGCAAGTTCTTCTGAAATCACGCATACGTCAATATCTTTCTCCGTTATCATCCGTACGTTCTTCATTGTTACATTTCCTGACAGGACGTTGGCATCCAATGCCATATCTTTATTGCCGATTAAGCTGACACAAAGTAAATCAGAGCTCTGGTCTACATCATCATCTTCAATTCTGGAAAAATCCACAGGATTCACTGCTGTGACGGCAGTTGTAATATTATATTCGGAAATTCCAGACACAGCGGCAATCTTTTCCATATCATGGATCAAAATTGTCTGAAACGAATTATCATACGATATTCTCCATGACGTACCATAGTTTGTTTCTATTTTTTCGACATTCACGCCATCGAAATTCCCTTCTTCCCCCTCGGTCTTTTTTGCAAGAATTTCATCCGCCCTGTTCCGCTTGTTTGCTTCGTTTGCTTCTATCAGGAATCCAGCCCCTACTGCCTGTTTTGTTTTATTCTGGGTGGCGATGCTTGCGTTTCGGCTGGCCATGCCCGATAAAAAAACAGAAGTATGCTTTTGACTGGTTTGCGTATGACCGAACGCCACGCCATTTGGAAACTATTCATTGTCTATCCCTCCATTTTTGATAAAGTTTCTTTGGGGTTCGTTCTTAATATCGGGAGCAGGGAGACTATGACTGCCGCCAATACAAGCAGGCTTCCCAAACCTGCCAGAATGCCGATATCTTTGAACTGTAATAAAACCTCTAAAGAAATGTCTGTTCCAGATTCCGTAAGGAATCCTTGTAAAATGCCCGCCATAAAGTTTCCAAGACAACATGAGCCAAGGACAGCTAATGCAAAGACGAAAAATGATTTCATAAATACCTGTAAAAAAATACTGGCCTTTGATTTCCCAACACTGATAAAAATAGCAGTTTCTTTCTGCCGTGTCCGCATCCACATACAAAGCAGTAAAGATACGATCACTGTTCCTGCCAGAAACGTTAGGGCAAGCATTAGCTTTGCAGCCCTGGTGATCTGTTCTAATGGCAGAGCCATTTGTTGATACAAAGTATCAGATGTCGTAGAATCTGCTTTATCAGATAAATATTTGTTCAATTTTTCCTCTAAGACGTTTAATTGCTCTGGATTTTTGCAATAAACAGCAACTTTGGCATAACCGTCCATTTCAAATAAATCCGAATAGGAAATGTTATCTATGAATATCTGGTTTTCAATACGGTTTACAGAATCCATTCCTTCTGGCTGCTTGCTTTCATTTCCAGATAAAAAGATACCGACAATTTCCAAGGGAACCCGCTTTCCATTGGTATTTTCTAATTCTATCCAGTCTCCTAATTGATATTGAAAATATGGGGTACATCAACGGAAGTTGAACAGGGGAATGTTGATAATTACATTTCTTTTTTTACGGAAACGGTTAAGGGAATTAAAGAGTATCTGCGAAATAAAAACGGTATATGGGGCCGGATATTCTCTAACCCAGAAACGGAAATAAAATTTTCATGTCATATGAGCCGTGACAGATTGAGGGCAACAAATGCTGAAACCATTGTCAAAAAAATTAAACGCCTTTTTTATAACGACTATTATGTTGATCATTACATCAATTATGATTATTCTCTGTAAAAACTATATCCACATGGAGCAATCGAATGAGATTATTTTTTTTCAGAAAATGGCTACGCAGATGATATACCAGCTTGAAGACAGCAGCCAGGATTTTAGATCCATTGCGGATTTCTACCATGAGTACAGACACTCTATATTCTGCTATATTCAAGATACCTCTGGAAAGATGATATACCAGACAGACTCTGACTTTCCTACGGATGCAGATACACTTTTGGAGCGTTTCCGTATACAGACTGACAAAGAAGATACTTTCATAATCACAAATGATAGTAAGCCGACTACAGACCAAAGCGGTATATTTGAGTTTCATGGAACGAGAAATGACGAATATTTAGGGATACTTGCAACGATTGTATGGAGAACGGCTTTTTCAGATCTTGACAATTTTTATGGACAATGCAATTCACCATTCCATAAACAATAAGCAAATCGAAATTAAAACAGCAGCAGCGGCAAAACATATCACATTTTTCGTAACCGACCACGGAAAAGGCATTCCGGAAGATGATAAGCCGTATATTTTTAACCGTTTCTATTGCACCGACAAATCAAGGACAGATAAATCAAATTTTGGATTAGGACTTAGCATAGCAGATGAGCTTGCAAAAATGATGAACGGCAGCGTAGGCTGTGAAGATACGGACGGGGGAGGGGCGACATTCTTTGTCACGCTTCCTTTGAAATAGTCGGATTGCAACTTGTGATTGCTTTTTAGAACTTTTCAATCTCTTTGTTCTTTCGCTTATATATTTTATAATGCAAAAAAGGAGGGATTTTCATGAGATGGTATGGTTTCTATTAAAAGTTTTCCGTTGTAACATTTTGCGGTCATTTTTTGTTATACTATTGTGAACGGAAAAAATACCGTTTGTTAATAATAATTGAAAAGAGGAGGGCCATGAAAAAAATTTTGCTGGTAGAAGACGATATCCTTTTAAATAAAACGCTGACCTACAACCTGATTTCTGAGGGTTACGATACGGAATCTGTCCTGAATGCCAGTGCAGCCGCCGAAGTTTTAGCCGGAACAGAATATGACCTGGTGCTTCTGGACATCAACCTGCCGGACGGCAGCGGTTATGACCTGTGCAGGCTCATAAAGCCGGAGAACCCGGACACGCTGCTTTCAAAGTCTGTCACAGAAGAAGAATGGCGGGAGTTTCGGCAGGGCATCCGGAACCAGACGGACAAACTGGAATTTCTCTTCCAGGTCCTTGTGAAGGAATCGGTGAGACAGTTCGATTGGATACTGAAAGCTTTCATGGAGACTATACCGTGATCGGGATCCTGGAGAGCGAAGGGGAACGGGAAGCGAATACCCGGAACGCGAAATAAATGAGGTGCTGTCGAATTGGCATACCTTATTGGACGGGGTTCACCCGCCCGCAGGGCTGAATAGCTTATATGGTTTGGAACCAACTTTGATTGAAAGGTCTTTAGTGGAAGCCGGTTCGGATACTTGTCACCTGTGCAGATGGGAAATATGTGGTCAAATTCCAGCGGGAAACCGCCATATATTCTCCATCAGGCTATATTTTCTACCAGATTACTCCGATGATTAGAAAAGGGTTCCGCTATAGTGAAGTCTCTTGCTTCATTATAATGCATTTCACAGCAACAGATAAACATTTCACAGCAATCAAATTGTTTTGGCGTTTTGGACAGGCTATAATAAAATGTCTGTTTTGATGATGACTAGGAGGTGGTACATTGATCCATATTGCAATCTGTGATGATGAAAAACAGATGTCCGATCATATAAGGTCGATGGTCTCCGATTTTTTTCGTAAAAAGAACAGAGAGATCAGCCTCCGGACGTTTCTAAGCGGCGAAGAGCTGCTGAACTACGAAGGGCAGATCGACATTCTGTTTCTGGATATCCAGATGAAGGATATCGACGGTATGGAAACAGCAAGGAGACTAAGGGCGGATAAGTTTCAGGGATTTCTGATCTTCATCACGGTACTAAAAGAGATGGTATTCCAGTCTTTTGAGGTGCAGGCCTATGATTATCTGGTCAAGCCAGTGGAAGAAAAACAGTTTGAGAGAACCATGGAGCGCCTGTTAGCTTCCATGCACAGCGTCGGTGAAGACAGCCTGCTCGTGCAGAAGGGATATGAGGGGCGGATTATCCGAAAGGATGAGATTGTCTTCTGTGAAATCATAGACCGGAAAATATATCTGAACCTGGTATCAGGCGAAGTTCTTGATTATTATGAGCGAATTGAAAATCTGGAAACAAAACTGGGCGACCATTTTTTTCGATGCCACAGGAGCTATCTCATCAATCTGAAACACTTAAAAGGTTATAAAAACGGGACTGCCTATATGGATAACGGCAAAGAGGTTCCTGTATCACGGCTGCGTAGTAAGGAGTTCTCCAGAGTTGTTCTGCAGTATATGAAGAACATCTGAGATTCGAGAAGGTTCTGATTCGGATTGCCGGCCTGCTTGAAAGGGCGCCGGGCAGATAGGGAGATTTTACATATGGGAGGTAAAATGGCTGAGTATTTAGACTTTTTTAACAGATATATTATGGGGGTTATCGAGATATTTATCCAGCTTTATTTTCTGGCAAAAATCCTGAAAAAGAAAATATGGATTCCTTTTTATTTCCTGTTTGCAGTATGTGCGGTGGTTGTCAACGATTTTGTTTCAGTCAGCACGATAACGGGTTTCGTGGTATTTGTATTTTTTCTTACGGTATACGGGATGCTGGTCTGTCACGCGGATTTAAAGTTTTCTATTTTGTATGCGGCATTGATGACTGAAATCATGCTGCTCTGCTTTGGGATTGTGAACTCCCTGACGGGTCTTTTATACTCATGGAGGCCGGATTTTTTCCATGGTACGGCCGGCTTCGCGGTCATGCTGGGCAACGAGGCGGCGTCACTTTTGCTGGCCGGGTTTTGTTATTATATGGTATATCGCTATTTTTCCTATTATACCGCAGCGGAAATGCAGCAGATGTTTCTGGTTCTCATCCCGATTCTGATGATCTTTATTATGAGTGAGTACATTAATACGATCGCATTTGAGTACGGGTATGAGGTTATAGGGGAGGAAGAATCTTACCTGTATCTGTTCAACCACTGGCAGCTGCTCGTCATGCAGTTTTTTGGACTTTTAAGTGTGTTCTGCATCCTGTTCTCTTATAAGAAATTGCAGCAGAATTTCCGCCTTAGCACAGAATTATCATTACTGGAGCAGGAAGAACATTCCCTGAATCAGTATGTAGAGGAGGCGAAAACCCGTTACGATGAAACAAAGTCATTCCGCCATGACATCAGGAACCACATCACAGTGGTAAAAAATCTCCTGCAGAGCGGGAACGTGGAGGAAGCTGTAACCTATGTGGAAGATATGGATGATATGGCGGAAAAAATGTCATTCCCCTGCAGTACCAATAACCCGGTGGTGGATATTCTGGTAGGAAACAAACTGGGGATTGCCCAAAGTATGGGGATAGATGTGGACTGTTCTCTTCTTCTGCCTTACCCCTGTGACCTTAAGGACATTGATATCTGTATTGTTCTGTCAAATGCACTGGATAATGCGATCCGGGCAGTGAAAAGTCCGGATGCTGGTATAGTAAAATTTATTCATGTGTCCGGGCGTATCCAGGGAGATTTCCTTATGATAGAAGTGGAGAACAGCTTTCATGGAAAAGATACGTTCAAAAAAGGGACAGGTCTGTCAAATGTAAAGAAGGTAGCCGAAAAATATGGCGGCGCCATGAGTATAGAGACACGGGGGGATGTATTTATCCTGCAGGTGCTGCTGATCATCCCACAGCATCCAGAAAGCATCTCACAGCAAATGGATTAACCCGCCGCTTCTCACTGCCGAAAAACGAAAAAGGGAGCTGTTTGCAAATGTAAAACAGTTACCCGGCAATATCAAATTAAAGGAGGAACATACTTATGGCAATGCAGACCCTAAAGGATACCTTTATGTCATACGGCAGATTCAAGGAAATCAATGGAAATTATGCGCAATCTAAAACCGATTACGCAGAGAGGGTGAAGGAAAAGCAGGCAGCTCTAAGAACGGAAAAAGCAAAAGAAGCAAAGGAAACAAAAGAAGTTGCAGAAGAAAAAGGATCAGGTAAGCTATCTGAATCACAGGATGTATACATCAGCAGTGAAAAGTCGGGCTGTCTTGCGAAGGAACTGAATATGGCGATTGGTATCACTTTGTGAAAAAGATGTTGATTTCGATTGGTCTTTTGGCGGTATTGCTTACAGGGTGTGGGAAAACGGATATTGTCAGAACGTATGAGAAGTCAGAGGATGCCGGAATTACAGCCGCATATTATGAAATAGATAACGGAACATGGAAATGTGATGGTGTAACATATTCGTTTAGATTGGAGTTAAGCGGCAGAATGCCCAACGCTGAATCAGATAGTTATTATACCGTTCTTACGGACAATAAGAATTTAACTTTCGAGGATGTCTCAAAAAGTCTGTATGGCAGTTTACTTGAGGATAGTAAGATTATGGAAGGCTCTATTATTGTAGAAATGAGATAAAAATTCAGTTGATCGAGGTAACTATATATGGAGAGAAATACAAAATACAAACCAGATCATTTGTGCATTGTAATATTCACGCTTTGTTTATCCGTAAGGGTTGTAGAATATTTTCTGATTGAAACAGATCAAACGGCTATTGGAGAAAATGTGCTTCATAAAGTAGTTGGAATTATCATATTGGCTTTGGTATTAAAAAGGGTAAATCTTTCATGGAGCGATATTGGATTTCAAAGAAACAGTTTTGCAGGCAGCATTTTGAAAGGATTGATATTGGGAAGCGCTTGCTTTATTATTTCATACGGTTTGGAACTAGCAATTTTAACTTTGCAAGGCAATCCTGCACATTTAGAAATATATATCAGCAGTTTTTCTTTAACCGGCTCTCAAATAAAAAATACGGATTTCGTATTTTTTCTGTTATGTGTGCTTTTCAATATTATCAATGTATGGATGGAGGAAGGTGTCTTTCGCGGATTGTTCATCAGAACACTTTCCGAAACAAAGCCATTTATGCAGGCGAATTTTATTGCCGCATTTTTATTTGGTATTTGGCATATTGTAATGCCAGTCAGAAGTTATATCCATGGCGAAATGTCATTTGCGGCAATGGTTCTTATGGGTATCGGTTATATGATCCTTTCTGGAATTATGGGAATCAAATGGGGACTTCTTTACCGCATAACTGGAAATATATGGGTAGGGCTTGGCGATCATTTATTCAATAATACCGTTGCTACAAATATGCTGCATGTTATTTCTGCAAAGGGCACAGACGAATTACAGATTGTCCGTATTATGGCTGCACAAATTATTTCCTTTGTTTTTGTGTTGGTGATTCATACTTATCGAACTACTAATGTTCGATAAGGGATTATTGCAAGAACAGATCAAGAAATTGTGTGAAGATTATTTGTTGGAAAATGGTGCAGACTCGTTTTGGTATTGGGATGTTGGCGCTTTTATTTTTGCCGGAGATGTAACGGCTCTTTCTGTTCCTGGAGAGCATCACACTGACCTCTGACCGGGTATTTGTCCTTGAGGACGGCAGGATTCGGCAGACCTTTGAACGCGGGCAGATTAATGCCGAAGAGATCCGGGAGGCTCTGCATGATGAAAATGACAGGTAAAGCCTTTGCCAAAAAGCTGTTTGGGGAAAAATATGAGCGGCTGCCCCGGACTCTATTTATGGATGTGATTGTATTTTGGGGACTGTATATTGCCGGCTTTCAGGTGCAGATTGCGTCGTTTGTCCGGGTTCTGATGATCAGCGCCTTTACTGCAGGCGTGATGTGGCAGGCTCTTTCTTCCAAAGATAATGCTGCCGAACTTCAACATATGCTGATGCTGCCGCATAGATGTCGGGAGTTAGTTTTCTCCTATGTGGCTGCGCTGGGAGTCTATGCAATCCTTACAAAAACAGGATTGCTTTTCGCGGTCTTGTTATCTATTTCTGCCTGGAAGCCGATAGAGATTATGGGAATGGTCATCTGCATGATCCATGCGGTTCTTATGGCTGCCGCGGTTTATGACTTGAGAAAATACTGGTATGCGGGCGGCCTCTGGATTGCGGGCATTGTGACTGCCATCCTGCTTTTGGGAAGCAGGACATGGTTTTGCCTGTTGCTGCTTGTGAACAGCCTGTTTGCCATTCTGATTTTATGGAAGGCTGACGGATATGCTTTTTATCGGTGGGAGAGTAAGAAGCACCCTCCGGGCATTCCTTTATGCCAGGGTTTGCCCCAGCGGAAGCGGGCTTCCCTATTGCGGTACTTTTTCCGGTATCTGAGCTGCCATAAGAATTATCTGCTCAATACCGCTGTGATGTGGTGCGTAGCCTTGGTACTGCCTTATTTCTTTAGAGAAATGGCAGGGCTGTCCGTGATTCCAGTGGGTTTTGCGATTTTGTCCTTAAATACGCCCATCTGTATCCTGCTGTCTTGTGACCCTGATCTGGAGCAGGCAGTCCGTTTTTTGCCTGGGCAGATAGGTTGCTTTTGCATTCCATACTGTCTGTTTATCTTCCTTTGTAATATAGCGGCAGATGTGATATTCCTCTTAAGCTGGCAGATACAAAACGGCAGCGTCACTGTCCAAATGATTTTAGGGGCTGTTTTCTTTGCCCTGCAGAGCGCGGTGTTGTCGGTGCTGTTGGAATGGTTTTATCCTATCCGAGGCTGGAAGATTGAAAGCGACCTGTGGCATCATCCGCGGAAATATGTGGTTCCGGTGGTAATGCTGCTGCTCGCAGGGGCAGTATCTTCCTGTCCGGTGCTGCTGCCTGTATTGTTGGCTTTACTGGCTGTAGAAGCCACAGTTTTACTTAGTAGTAGGAGGTAAATGAAATTGGAGGTATTGAGAGGAGAGAACATTTCAAAAATATATTGCCAAAATGCGGTGTCATTGCAGGCACTACGCAGTGTATCAGTTATATGCTTGCAGAAGCTGTCACGGATGGAGGAACCTTAAAAAAGCAGAATACGATCATGAATTTCACCATATGGCTGGTGTGTGTCCTGGTCGTATATAACATTTTTTATAACCGTCTTTTTGAAAGGAAACGGGACTTTACCGCCTTAAGAAAAATAGGGGTTCTGACAAAGGATCTGATGAAAATTGCGGGAACAGAATTCCTGGTCCTTGCCCTGATCGGGTTTGTGGCAGGAATCCTGACAGGATGTTTTCTAAACCAGGCGGTATATGGTGAAATTATGAAGGCATTCGCTCATGCATATGACGCAGAGGGACTGGTTTCTCCTGAATTATCGTGGAAAAATGTATGGAATACGGGGGCGCTGTTCCTGTTCATTATCATACCGGGCGCGGCAGGCCCTATGCTGCAACTTCAAAATGTAATGCCGGCAGAGGTCATACATGGCAAAAGAAAAAATGTAAGGAAGCAGGTACTGGCGCTGATGATCGTGTCGCTTTCGGCAATTCTGATCAGTGTGCTGGGAATACAGGATAATCACAGCGACGAAGGCATTCTTTTTGTAAAGGAATATGTACCTGGGGATCTGCAGGTGACGGCAGGAAGCATTTATGAAAATATAGCGGGAGGGGATATTCCCTCCATATCGGATTCGGTTTTTCAGGAAATGAAAGCAGCTTCGGGCGTCAG
This sequence comes from uncultured Lachnospiraceae bacterium, assembly GCA_910585465.1. Lineage (GTDB taxonomy): Bacteria > Bacillota > Clostridia > Lachnospirales > Lachnospiraceae > Hominiventricola. Next base: position 25,212 of record CAJUEW010000027.1, read on the forward strand.
ACAGGTGCAGGATTATGAGATCAATTATGACAGAGGTATCTTTCTGTGTGAGGATAGGGAAAAATTAAACGCGGACAGCGGGAATTATGAGTCGATGCTTGCTATGGAACAGGAAATAGACGGAAAGAAGCAATGCTTATACAATCTGGTTTTGGCGACAACAGATGATATGAAGGCGCTGGCGCCGTCCTATGATGAAAAAGAAGACGGCCCTGTCGCAATTATGGAAACGGAGCTGGCAAAGACATTGAACCTGGAGATCGGGGATATGTTTCACATTTATGATGAGCAATTGATTATAAACGGTTCGAAAAACGGATGTAAGTCTGCACGTGTAAAGCTTCTGGATGCCCGGAATATTATATTGTCGGAAAATCATATAGGAGGGAATCTGCTGGTTGTGGACAGGGAAACGGCACAGTTATTTTCAGGCAGATTATACCGGCAGGTTGTCAATGTGTGGACCGAGAAGGGCGGGGAGGCAATGGCAGCGTCCAATTTGGAGCATATTTCAGACACGAACGGATATTCCTTCCGCAATGCCGGCCGGCAAATACAGAAGTACGTTGATTCAGATCACTGCCAGAAGGTGATGCATTGGTTTTTAATCATCATCCTTGCGGTGTTCGGCCTTTTGATCTATTTCAATACTGTATTTACGAACCTGCTGAATAGGAGAAATGATTTTAAAATCATGTATAAAATCGGCATCCGGAAAAAAGAGATGTATTGGATGGTAATGAAAGAGGGGGTGTGTCAGGGCGGCATGGCAGCAGGAGCTGCGGTGATTGTGCAGACCATTTTGAGCATGGGCAGACAGGGGTCATTTTTCAATATATTCGCGGTAACAGATGCGGGTGTGGAGACAGCATGCGTATTGTTTCCAATTTATATACTTTGGTATATGTTTCATAAGAGAATGGCAGTTTCTTGGTAGGTTGGAAGATAGCATCATGAAAATCTTATTGGTGGAAGATGATATGGAGATCAGCGCCATGTTAAAAAGCTTTTTGATGACAGAAAATTATGAAGTGATTACTGCGTCAGACGGGGAGATCGCCTGCGAGAAGTTCTTTTCCGGTGATTTCAATCTGGTTTTGCTGGATCTGATGATACCAAAAATGAACGGCATGGAGGTCATGGGGAAAATCAGGGAATCCAGTACGGTTCCCATTATTATTATATCGGCAAAAGATACGGATTCTGACAAAACCCTGGGACTTGGGATGGGGGCAGATGATTATATTACAAAACCATTTTCCGTGACGGAAGTGTTAGCGCGCATAAAAGCCAATATCAGAAGGACTATCCAGTATGCGGCGGGAACTTCCATGCAGCAGCCTGGTTCTTATAAAAGGCGCCCTGACAATGGATCTGAATGCATACTCCGTGAAAAAAGATGGCAGAGAGATCGAACTTACGGCAAAAGAGTTTGAAATCCTGAAATTACTGTTACAGAATCCAAAGAAGGTATATACAAAGGAACAGATCTATTCCCTTGTCTGGAACGATGCATATCTGGGGGACGAAAATGCTGTGAACGTCCATATCAGCAGGCTGAGGACGAAAATCGAGGACGATCCCCGTAATCCCAGATACATTATTACTGTATGGGGGATTGGGTATAAGGCAGGAGATTTATAACATGAGTGATCAGATAATTCTCTTTTTCCTTTTGATTGTGATCGTTGTCCTGGTTTTTGTCGTCCTTTACCAGCGGTTTGCTTTCAGGAGAGGAATTCGGATCCAATTAATACAGATCAGTCGGAAGTTAGAAGACATTGCGGAATCTGACAGCGACGAAAAAGTAATGGTATTTACAGACGAACCTGCCCTGATGGAACTTGCGGGCGAGATCAACCGCCTGCTGCTTGACCGTCAAAAGAAAAAGCCGAATTTAAGAGGGGCGAAATTGCTTCCAAGAAAATGCTGGCAAACATATCCCATGATATAAAAACACCCCTGACCGTGATATTGGGGTATCTGGAGATCATGCGCCTTACAGACGCAGATGATGAGATGTTAAAGAAGGTGGAATCAAAAGCAAAACAGGTGGTGGATCTGATCAATCAGTTCTTCACTTTGGCAAAGCTTGAGGCAGGCGATACCAATATCACCCCTTCCAGGATCAATGCAAGCGAAATATGCAGGGAAAGCGCCCTTGGTTTCTATGAGATTTTGTTACAGAAGGATTTTGAAGTGGAGCTATCGATACCAGAGAAGGCGGTTTATGTCCAGGGCGATAAAGATGCATTGCAGAGGATCCTGTTTAATCTGCTGTCCAACGCGGTCAGATATGGCGATTTTAAGATTATGGACGATTCCAGGATCCGTATCTATGAGCTTTCCGCTTCGACACAGAAAATCTCAAAGGAGCTGCTGCTGAACGGGGTGGAAATGACGTCGATTACGAAGCATACGGAATCACTTGAAGACTATTTTCTGAAACTGACAGGGGAGGGGGAAAAATCATGTTAAAGCTGATCAAACTGGAATGGAAGAAGAACAATATCGGGAAATATATACGCAACGCGGTGATTGTAACATTGCTTCTATGTCTGTTCATATTTGCCCTTGCTTTCCTGGGAATTGCAGATGACCCGGACGGAACGCTGGACGCCGCGCCGGGAATGAATACCATTTCTTCCCCGATTGAATTGTTTACAGGTATGGCGTTTCTCATTTTTACAAGTGTCATGCTGGCGTCCTTTATCGTGAGCGCTTATAAAAATAAAACCATGAACCTGATGTTTACTTACCCGGTGAAAAGGCAGAAAATACTGGCATCCCAGATGACGGCGGTGTGGAGTTTTAACTTCGCGGCATTAGTATTGTCAATCTACAACGCGGAAAATAAAGATTTATTGTAATTGTTCGGAATCGGAGGGGGGCAGTATGAGCAGAGTATTAGTGATTGAAGATGATGAGATCCTAAATGGAGGACTGTGTTATAACCTGCAGAAAAGGGGGATTACCCCTTTTTCTGCTTACACATTAGAAGAGGCAAAGGAACTTCTTTCAAAGGAAGCGTATGATCTGATCGTGCTGGATGTGAATCTGCCGGACGGCAGCGGATTTGCGTTTGCGCAGGATACCGCTGCGCTTTATGAGATACCGTTTATTTTCCTGACGGCTCACAATCTGGAGGATGAGATTATCGGCGGTTATCACATGGGCGCGGAGGATTATATTACGAAGCCCTTCCGGATTCAGATTGCTATGGAGAAGATACAGGCGGTTCTTAGAAGGTGCGGGGGAAGGCATGAGGAACCCTGTTATTCGTGCGGCAATCTTGATATTGATTTCGAAAAAAGAATTGTCAGGAAGAGCGGGGAACTGTTAGAGCTTACGCCGACGGAATTTGACCTTCTTCAGTTTTTCTGTAAGAACCGGAGAAAGATACTGACGAAGGATATCCTTCTGGAAAATATATGGGACAACAGAAGGCGCTTCGTCAGCGAACATACGCTGTCTTTGAATATCAGCCGTCTGCGGAACAAAATAGCCGACGATCAGTTCGATTATATCAAGACCATTTATGGAATGGGATACCGGTGGATCGGAGCAGGGGAGGCGGGAGTATGAAAGCGCTGATGCTCCTGCTTCTTTTTTGTGTCTTGAATCTGGGATATTATCTGTATTTCCGAAGAAAATTTGTGAGGTATTCCGAAGAAATACTTCGGAATACCAGACGTATCATGGGGAATGAAAAGGATCGGTCTTTGTACCGGGAATATAACAGGGAGACTCTTACTTCCAAGGTGGTTATGGAGCTTGAGAAGACGGAAGGTATACTCAGAAACCGGATGCTTAAGAGCGAACAGGAGAAGGAGAAGCTGCAAAAGACGATTTCTGAAATTGCCCATCAGGTAAAGACGCCTCTGTCGAATATCTGCATGTATCATGATATGCTTTCGGATCCGGATATTTCTTTCG
>CAJUEW010000028.1 GCA_910585465.1 uncultured Lachnospiraceae bacterium
GGATGGATGCAGTTTCCGCCACCCTTGACAGCCGCCCAAAGGGATGTCGTCAGATACCTGCCGACGGCGATGAACTCAGGAACAGACTTTCTTGTACATCCGCCGTCGGCCATGGGAATGTAACATCCCTCTGGGCGGCTGTCAAGGGCATGCCCCTGCGGTATGAAAACAAATCAGGAGCTGAAAAGGCGGAGAAACTTTAGATTCGGTTCTTAGAAAAGGGCTTTTATTTTCTCTGGTCATGAATCAGGAAACTCTCCAGCCCTGCTTTGATAAAAGCGTCAATCGTTTTCTGTATTTTCTTCCAGTCGCTGCAGTGATTGCGGGACATAAGTTTATTGATTGCCAGGCAGCCATTCATCTGAAAGTAAAAGACCGCCTCAGCCTCTTCAAACGTAAGGATGCTGTGAGACATGAGCCAGGTAATATATTGTTCCTTATGATCCGCCATTTTGTCAATAATTTTTGAAAAGATGGTATCATCCAGGAGCAGATAACGGAACATGTTATTGCTGTGAATTTTATCACAGAACGGATAAGAACAGTTTGGAGAATCACATTTCTGAGATAAGACATGCTCCATGACGCTGGAAGTGTCAGAGAGCATGTCATCCAGTATATCGTCCAGAACATCATTCATATCATAATAATGCAGATAAAAAGTACCTCGATTGATCTCAGCCCTGCGGCACAGTTCGGTAACCGTAATTTTTGCAAATTGATTTTTTTCCAGCAGTTTTAATAAAGTATCTTTTATGACCTGCTTCGTATATCGAATACGTCGGTCTTCTTTTTTTGTTTTTTCAGCCATGCTCTTCCCCTCTGTCACTCAACAATTTTTCGATTTTGTTCAGTAACCGTACAGATTTTCCATATTGTTTCTTGCCTTTTTGATAAGAGTCATTATACTGTATCGTATAAAAATAATCAACACGTTGTTCAAAAAAATTGGAGGTAACAATATGGGACATATTATTGCAGTGGCCGGAAAAGGCGGTGTGGGTAAGACGACTTTGTGCGGACTGATGATTCAGTATCTGTGTGAGCATGGGAAAAAGCCGGTGCTGGCTGTGGATGCGGATGCCAATTCCAATCTGAATGAAGTGCTCGGCGTGGAAATCGGCGCTACCCTTGGAGAGCTGCGGGAAGAAATTGAGCGGGCGGGAATGGATGACCGCTATCAGATTCCGTCCGGGATGACAAAACAGGCATGGCTGGAGATTCGGATGGCAGACGCCATTATCGAAGAAGATGATTTTGACTTTATGGTTATGGGGCGCACCCAGGGACAGGGATGTTACTGTTTTGTCAACGGTCTGGTGCAGACACAGATTCAGAAGCTCCAGAGCCATTACCCTTACGTGGTGGTGGACAATGAGGCAGGCATGGAGCATGTCAGCAGAGGCCTGCTCCCTTCCATGAAGACAGCGGTTCTGGTCAGCGACTGCTCCAGAAGAGGCGTACAGGCAGCCGGAAGGATTGCGGAATTGATGAAGGAACTGGGGATGAAGCCGGAAAAAACAGGAGTAATCATCAACCGTGCCCCAGAGGGCAGGCTGGATGAGGGCACAAAGAAAGAGATTGAGAAGCAGGGGCTGACGCTGCTGGGAGTGATTCCGCAGGATGAAATGGTCTACCGTTATGACTGCGACGGAAAACCGCTTGTGGAACTGCCGGAAGAGACGCCGGTCAAAAAGGCTTTGTACAAGATTCTGGAAGGGATGGGATTGTAGATGAGAGAGGATAAAAGTTTGCTGATTTCCTATCTGGAGCAGCAGAAAATGGATGACAGTCTGATTCATGACGTAGTGGAATTCAGAGAGAAATACGAAACAGCGGAGGAAGTGCGGGAACGGGTCTATATTCCGGATATGCTTTTTTATGGAAAAGACATTCTGGAAATGTCGGCAGCGGCGCTTCTGCAGGGAGAAAATCTTCTGCTTTCCGGGGCGAAGGCAACCGGAAAAAATGTACTGTGCGAGACGCTTGCGTGGATCTTTGGGAGACCTTCCTATGATATTTCTTTTCATGTCAATACAGACAGCGCTTCCTTAATTGGGACCGATACGTTTATCCATAATGAAGTTCAGCTCCGCAAAGGTCCGGTTTATCAATGTGCGGAATTTGGCGGCTTTGGAATCCTGGATGAAGTCAATATGGCCAAAAATGATGCGGTTTCTGTGCTCCATGCCACGCTGGACCACCGCAGACGCATCGATGTTCCAGGGTACGCAAGGGTTAAGCTGCATCCGGCCACGCGGTTTATCGGGACAATGAATTACGGATATGCCGGAACGAAAGAGCTGAATGAAGCTCTGGTATCCCGGTTTATGGTAGTGGATATGCCGCCGCTTTCGGAAGAGACCATTCGCTTTCTGCTCAAAAAACATTTTGCAGATGTAAAGGAGCAGGCACTTAAGCAGTTCACCGGGTTGTTTCTGGATCTGCAGGAAAAGGTTTACAATGGAGAGGCTTCCGCCCGGTCGCTGGATCTGCGCGGCCTGATCGCTTCCATGAAAGCAATCCGTTCCAATCTGTCGCCCCTTTCGGCAATCCGTATGGGAATTGTGAATAAGAGCTTTGACGTATTTGAAAAAGAAATGCTGGAAGATGTGATTGCGACCCGGATTCCGTCCTCCTGGACCAGGGCGGAGATCTTCGAGGGGTGACGGTATGAAAGAGCAATCTTACCGGTTTTCGGAGAAAGAGGCAGAAGAGCACCGTCTGGAGATTGAGAACAGAATCCGGAATCTGTTCTGGACCATCAGCGGAGATTATACGCTGGATGTAAAACCGGATGTGAAGGCGTTTGTAAGATCCAGATCTGCAGTGCTTTACGATGCCATGAAGCAGGGAGCGTTTGCCCGGTATTTTAACTCCGAAGAACTGGCGCTGTATATGATGAAAAAGACCTGTCTGTCGGCACAGGAGAGACCTCTTATGGAACTGGCCCAGCTCTGTGTGGACGCCGCAGTTTATCCAAGGACTGCAAAGGAGCGTCCGGGGACAGCGGACATTCGAAAAAATGCCTTTGAAGATCTGTTAAGGCAGGAAGAACGTGTTTTATGTAAGACTTTTTTTGGCCAGGTCAAGGTTTTTATCATGAAAGATTATCTGGGAAGGCAATCGGGTCCGATACCGGATGCGGTCAGACAGACGGCAAAGGAGATTGCAGTTCTGGAACATGCCAAAGATACGGCGGATATCATAAACAAGATTGAAGAAATCTATAATACGATCGTTGACACAAAATTTGAAGAGCAGCATGGAAATCTGGAAACGGTGCTTCGTGTTCCGCCAAATGCTCTGGCAAGCGCGGCATGGCAGGAATGTCTGACCGATGAGCAGATGGAGGAAATCCTTAAAAAGTATCTGGCCGGACTTGGCAAGGATATGATGAGCCTGCAGATCAGGGATAAACAGCCGAAAAAGCGAACGCATACGGCCGAATCCGTAAGGCAGGAAGAGGAAGACTCCGAAATCGAAGATGAAGCTTCGCTGCAGAAGATGCAGGAATATGTGGCGTTAAACTACGGGAAAAATTATTTGTCTCCGTTGGAACAGGAAAAGAGGCGGAACCGGCTCTGTACCGGGATACACGCCAACTGTCTGCTGCATGATACAAAGGGGATCCTGCAGGACCCGGTAATCGTAAATAACCAGTATCGCTTCAACCAGCTTCAGTTTGAAAAAAACAGGATGTATTATTACAGCAACAGCCGGATCATCAAACGGAACATCAAGGCTCTGGCAGACACGCTGAAAAAGACGTTGGTTCTTAGAAGCCAGGAGGACCTTTGTCGTTCCATCAGCGGACAGCTGGCGCCGGCAAGACTCTGGAAGCTGGGGAGAACGGAAGATGAAAAGCTTTTTGACAAAAGGATTTCTTCCGGTTCATCGGAATTTGTAGTTGATATTCTGCTGGATTCCAGCGGTTCACAGGCGATAAGGCAGTCGCAGGTGGCGGTACAGGGGTATATCCTCAGCGAAGCGTTAAGCTTTGTGGAAATCCCCCACCGGGTAGTGAGCTACTGTACTTTCTGGAATCATACCGTCATGCACCGCTTTCGGGATTATGATGACGGAAAAGAAAAAAATGAGAGAATTTTTGAATTCCGTGCATCGGGAGATAATCGGGACGGACTGGCAGTAAAAGCTGCGTATGATTCCCTGTTGGACCGACCGGAGAACCACAAGATTCTGATCCTGCTTGGCGACGGAAAACCCTGTGACATCAGTGTCAGGCGTCCGGGCATCCGGCGGCCTGCGGATTACACAGGAGAAAAGGCGGTGAAAGATACGGAATTTGAGGTACGAAGGGCAAGGACGCTTGGCATCTCTGTTCTTGGTATTTTTGCCGGGAACTATGAAGATACCGCTGCAGAGAAGAGAATATTTGGAAAGGATTTCGCCTATATCAGGGATATCCGTAATTTTTCCCGTGTTGCAGGAGCCTATCTGTGCAGACAACTGGAAGAAGAGTAGAAAAGGAGGTAACTGTGAAGGCACTGAACAGTTACAAAAGGAGTAAGTAAAAATGAGTGTATTTGCAGACTGTCAGGACGAAAGAAATAAAAAAACAATTATAGAAATCGACTGTCCGGAATGTAAGGAAGAGGACGGACTGGAAGTGTTCTTAAAGGACGGCATAACGGTAGGAGAAAGCACCTGCACCGCATGCGGATATGTCATACCAGAGGGCGTAAGTCTGAAGGAGTTTTTGGAAGGATAAAAGGAGTTCGAGATGAAAATAGCAGTAACAGGAAAAGGTGGAAGTGGGAAAAGTACAGTTACAACTTTGCTGGCAAAAGAATTAGCAGGGAGAGGCAGAAAGGTTCTTGTCATTGATTCAGATGAATCCAATTATGGATTGAGCAGGCAGCTGGGCGTGGACCTGCCTTTGGATTTTACCGCTTATTTTGGCGGGAAACAAAAAGCACTGCAGGATATGATGCTGTCCAATTTTACGCACCAGTTTTTTCATGAAACATGGGAGATTCAGGACATACCAGAAGGATATTATTCTGAAAAGGACGGTGTAAAGCTGATGTCCAGTGGGAAGATCCATACAGCCAATGAGGGATGCGCCTGTACGATGGGGAATGTACTCACCCAGTTCATAGAACATTTAGTACTTTCCAAGGGGGAATATGCGCTGATCGATATGGAGGCCGGGATTGAACATTTTGGCCGGGGAATTGATAACGGTGTGGATTTGATCCTTATGGTGGTAGAGCCTTCCTATGAATCTCTGACATTGACAGGAAAAGTTTCTGAACTGGGCACAAGCATCGGGAAACCTGTCTATCTGGTGTTCAATAAAGTGGATGAGGAAAATCAGGAATGGATGAAGAAGAATGTATGTGAACGTGTGGAGATTCTATGTGAGATACCTGCAGAAAAGAGTATTGCATCTGCGGGATTGCAGGGAACAGAACTTTCAAACGGCTATCCGGCAATAATCCGTCTGGCTGATTTTCTGGAAAAATGCGACAGGGGAAAGGAGGCGCCGGCTCATGCAGGATAACCGGGCATTTCAACAGATGCTGCTATCTGCAAAAGAACGCATATGCGTTCATGCACCGGAGGAGATTGCGCAGAAGAGCGGTGCAGTATTTCATAAGGACAAGTCTTATTTTGAATTGCAGAGCTTAGATCAGAGGATTCAGATTGCCTTTCCGGAGTGTATATTCCAACCGTGGATTGATGAATGGCAGCAGCTGGTGATCCTGCATTATCTGGACCTGGCGGATGGAACGGAAGTCTCCCCGGAAATGGTTTCCTTTGGAGCATTAAAGGATGGGCTTATCCGGGGAACGAAATTTGACCATGATATGGAAAGGGCGCTTGGAGGCTTTCTGGCAGGAATGACCCAGGAGCAGCTTTGCAGGGTATGCGAAAGGCTTGGAGCACAGCTTGTAGAAGAACGGGCGGATTTGTGTGCGGTAATTCCCTTTCTGCCCCGCTATCCCATCTGGCTGAAGGTCTGGTTTGCGGATGATGAGTTTGAGGCATCCGGAAAGTTTCTGTTAAGCAAAAGCGCAGAGCATTATCTGACCATTGAGGATGCGGTGACTGTGGGAGAGCTTCTGCTCTCAAAGCTGAAGGGCATTTTTGATGAAACATAAGGAGTTCCAGTCAAAGATGCCGCTTTCGGTATTCGGTTGGGAGACATTGAAAAAATGCTTTAAACGCTGAGGTGAATTTGCTTTGGCTGTCATAACCGACAGCCTTTGCGATTTCGGCTATGCTCATTTGGGATTTCCGCAGCATTCTGGCGGCTTCTTCCATGCGGTGCTCTTTGATGTGGGCGGCGATGGAAGTTCCATAAATGGCTTTAAAGGAGGCTTTTAAGGTAGTTGGGTTGATTAAATATTGTCTGGAAAGTTCTTCTATTGTGATTCGCTGCTCTATATGCTGTGTCAGCTGTTCATGGATTTTCCGGACAATGTTTATCTGTTCGGATTGATATTCGGATAATCGCTGCTTTGGCGTGAGTTTTGCTTTACCAAGATAAAGAAGCAATTCCAGGGTCTTTATTTTCTGATAGAATAGCTTCCATTCTTCCGGCTGGTTATAAAATGCAGAAAAAATAGGTTCCGTCTGCTCATTCCCCGCAAGAAAAATTGGACTGTCATTCTGACAGAATTTTTCCCGCAATATGGTTTCAAAAATACGGCTGTCTCTCAACAGTTCCGGAGGATTTTTGACGGTTTCCTGTAAATCTATGCAGATCGTAAGCCCCTGGTAGATACCGCCCAGAAAGCGAAGCACGGAATCCGTACAGGCTTTCATGGTATGAAGGGAAAAATCACCCGGATTCAGATAAATACGGTTCCCGTTTTTCATTTCCCATACCATCTGTCCGGCCTTACAATAGTTTATCTGAACCATATGCGGCATGGCTTTATGCTGCACGGAAAGCGGATCGGATGATAAGGTCAGATAACATAATTCTATACCAGGATAAAGTGGAATGATTTGGTTTGCACTTGATGGGTGAAGCCGTTCCACATTTTTTCGTATTTTCAGCAATTCTTCATTCATAGGACAGACCTCACAATTTGGGGCAGGTGATTTCCATAACCTGCTCAATCATCTGGTGCAGCAGGCGTCCCTGTTCCGTATCAGCAGCATGGTAGTAAACTTCTTTTCCCTCCCGGCGGCAGACGATCAGGCCGCTGTTCTTCAATGGCCGGAGGTGATGGGATACAGCCGGGCTTGACATATCCAACATAGCAGAAATGTTGAGGACACATTCCTCCTGGTGGCAGAGAAGCCAGAAAATGCGGATTCTGGTAGTATCGCCAAGCTGCTTGAAAACCTCGGCTACCGTTTGAAAATAATCTATATGATTCAGCTGTTCCTGTACCAATTCTGTTTGCTGCCCTTCTCCGTGTTGGTGTGGCAATTTTGCGTGTTCCATATTATTTTCCTTTCTTTTTCGCTTGCATTTCGCCCAAATGGAAATACTTTTCGCCCGTTTGGGAGGGAATGCCTGATAGGGATTGACGGGTGCCTTTTTGTGTATTATACTGCAACCACAATGATTAAACAAGTGCTTAATCATTAAATTAAAAAACAGAAAATAGCAAGGAGGACTTTTTCGATGAAGAAGACTTACAAGATTGAGGTAGACTGCGCCAACTGTGCAAACCTGATGGAGGATGCGGCCCGTAAGACCGCCGGCGTACAGAGCGCAACCGTCAATTTTATGACACAGAAGATGATCGTGGAATTTGACGAGGGGCAGGAGCCGAAGGATGTTATGAAGAACGTGTTGGATGCCTGCAAGAAAGTGGAGCCGGACTGCGAGATTTTCCTTTAAGCGGCAGCTGCCAGTGATGGAATGACACCCTTAAAATGCACCGCTGCAATTTATACTGCACATTAGACAGAGTTACAGTCAGGCGATATAACGAAAGGCCGCCAGCCATATTATTGACTTGAACAGGTTGATAAATACTGGCGGCCTTGAGTATAGGGGTGTCATTTTTACCAATAACAATTAAACAATTAAGTATATTTTGAAAGGAGATTTACTATGCAGGAATTAGTGATAAGCATACTGCTTACTGTGGTTATCATAATGGCTGTGGCGCTTCTTCTTTTTGTCGGCAGCCGCAAAGACGGTATGACAAGAAAGCAACGGGTTATGATGGTTCGGATTTTAATCAGTGCCGGAATCTTACTGGCACTCCAGTTTATTTCCGCAGAGATGTTTGATACAGTTGATGGGTATTTATTCCCCTCCGCAGGAAGATGGCTTCGTTTTGCGTGCTATCTGATTGATTATCTGATTATCGGATATGACATTCTGAAGAAAGCTGCAAAGGGCATTAAAAACCGTCAGGTATTTGACGAGAGTTTTCTGATGGCAGTGGCTACGATTGGTGCAATGGCGCTGGCTATTTATGAGAATGGCGAGTATCTGGAAGCCATTGCCGTTATGCTGTTTTATCAGATTGGCGAGTGGTTCCAAGGCTATGCGGTTGGTAAGAGCCGCCGCAATATCAGCAACCTGATGGATATCCGGCCCGATTATGCGAATGTAGAGAGTAATGGAAAGTTAGAGCAGGTAGACCCGGATGAAGTAGGAATTGGCAGCGTGATTGTTGTTCAGCCGGGAGAAAAAGTGCCGATTGACGGCAATGTAGTTGAGGGCGCTTCCAGCCTGAATACCAGCGCATTAACCGGGGAAAGCCTGCCCAGGGAGGCAAAGGTCGGTGATGAAGTAATCAGCGGATGTATCAGTATGACCGGTGTGTTGAAAATACAGACAACAAAAGAGTTTGGGGAATCCACCGTTTCAAAGATTTTGGATTTGGTGGAAAATGCAAGTTCCCGCAAATCCAAATCAGAGGATTTTATCTCGAAGTTTGCAAGAATCTATACCCCGGCTGTCTGCTATGCGGCATTGGTGCTGGCATTCCTCCCCCCTGTTGTCCGTATGCTTTTTATGGGACTGTCGGCAGATTGGGGTGTGTGGATTTACCGGGCGTTGACATTCCTTGTCATTAGCTGCCCTTGCGCGCTTGTTATCAGTATTCCTTTAAGTTTCTTTGCGGGAATCGGTGGCGCAAGCAAGGAGGGCGTGTTGGTAAAAGGTTCCAACTATCTGGAAATCCTCTCCCAGACAAAATATGTTGTTTTTGACAAAACCGGAACTATGACAAAGGGTGTCTTTGAAGTAAATGGGATTCATCATTCTACCATAGGGAATGAAAAATTGTTAGAGTATGCTGCTTTTGCAGAAAGCGCTTCTTCCCACCCCATCAGCAAGAGCTTACAGCGGGCATATGGGAAAGAAATTGACAGAAGCCGTGTATCAGATATACAGGAAATCAGCGGAAATGGCGTAACTGCAAAGGTAGACGGCATGGAGGTTGCAGCCGGAAATGACAAACTGATGAAACACCTGAACATTCCTTATCAGGACTGCCATCAGACCGGAACGATTATTCACATGGCAATCAACGGGAAATATGCAGGGCATATTGTGATTTCCGATATTATCAAACCTCATTCGAAAGCGGCGATTGCGGAATTAAAGAAAGCAGGCGTAGAAAAATGCGTCATGCTGACGGGCGATGCAAAGAAAGTGGCAAATCAGGTTGCTTCCTCTCTTGGGATTGACGAGGTTTACAGCGAACTTCTGCCAGCAGATAAGGTTGAAAAAGTGGAAGAACTTCTGCGGGTGAAACTGGGCAAGGCAAAGCTGGCATTTGTGGGTGACGGTATCAATGACGCCCCGGTTCTTTCCAGAGCGGATATTGGTATCGCTATGGGGGCAATGGGTTCCGATGCGGCAATCGAAGCGGCGGATATTGTGTTGATGGATGATGATCCGATTAAGATTGCAAAAGCAATCAAAATTTCAAGAAAATGTCTGCGGATTGTTTATCAGAATATTACAATGGCGCTTGTTGTGAAATTCGCCTGCCTTGCATTAGGGGCTGTGGGAATTGCAAATATGTATCTGGCGATTTTCGCAGATGTGGGCGTTATGATTCTTGCGGTGCTGAATGCAATCCGTTGTCTGTTTGTGAAAAAGCTGTAAGAAAGGAGGAGCCTTTGGCAGAATATCAGGTCAGTCAAATTTATGACGGGCTGAAAGAAGGTGATTTATACATTCTTACGGAATTTTTTAAGATGCTGGGGAACCCTGCCCGTATTCGTATCCTGCTTCTTTTAATGGGGCAGGGTGCGAATGTCCGTGATCTGGCAGAACAGCCCTGGAATGTCCCGGTCTGCGGTGCGGTCAAGAGCAAAAAGTATATTTATTATCGCTGTCCTACCAGAAAAAAGCACGACGGTGAATACTCCATCGTGTTGCGGGAAGATGAACTGGCGCCCTGAACTTCTACAATGCTGCGGCAGCTGGGGAGGTTGGAATTTTCTTGAAAAACTTTTGTCTTGTGTTTGACATATGGGTGGCAAATGACGTGCAAACGGTTCCCAAAGGGCCATTATATGTGAGATACCTGCAGAAAGGAGTATTGCAGCTGCAGGATTAGAGACAGAGAGCTTTTTGAACATATTACTGAATCTGCTGATTTTTTGGAAAAAAATGAAAGGTAAAAGGCTTTGCTGTCCAGGTTAAATAGAACATATTCATGATATCTTTATATTGTAATTGCAGTTATATAAAGTACATGATATGTTATTATGGAAAGAGATATTATAATTACAGGCAGTAATAAAGAGAGAAGGTGCACATGATATGATACATATTGCTATAGTGGAAGACGAGCCATTGTATGTGCAGCAGCTTCAGCAGTTTGTCAAACATTATGAAGAAGAACGGAAGAAACAGATAAAGATAACCATCTTTTCAGACGGGGAAGACATTACAGAAAATTATAAGGGAGATTTTGATATCATTCTTATGGACATCCAGATGCGGTTTATGGATGGTATGACTGCGGCGGAGAAAATACGGGCACTGGATCATGAAGTAATCATCATGTTCATCACCAACATGACCCAATACGCAGTAAAAGGGTATGAAGTAGACGCCATGGATTATGTGTTAAAACCAGTAGAATATTTTGCATTTTCCCAAAAGCTGGATAAAGCCATAGGACGGCTGAAAAAACAGGAGGAAGCCTGCATCATGGTTCCGACCGCAGACGGGGTTCAGAAGTTAATGGTATCTGATATCTACTACATCGAAAGCCAGGGACACAATGCCAGATACCGGACGACAAAGGGGGATTTTCTGTCGAGGGCAGCGCTGAAAGAACTGGAGGGATCCGTAGAAAAACATGGATTTTTCCGCTGTGGGAAAGGCTATCTGGTCAATATGCGCCGGGTAGACGGTGTTTCCGGGAATGACTGCGTCGTATTTGGAGAGAAGATTCCGATCAGTCGGATGAAGAAAAAGGCGTTTATGGAATGTCTGATCCGGTACATGAATGAGGGGTAAGGAGATGGAATTCTATCAGGATATACCAAGGATCTGTACGGCGATTGCCGAGTGGGGAGCCTGCGCGGCATATTTGTATCTGCTCAAAATAGAAAAAATGAAGTCCGTTTCTTTTTGGTTGGTCAGCAGCCTTGTTCTGGCGGTTCAGATTGTATTTCTGGTGGCTACTGCCAACGTTCCGATTATTTTCTGGAACCCCTGCATGGCTGCCGCCGCAGGCATTATGTTTTTCTATCTGCTGTGGGGCGGGGAGATGTCTCTGTATGGCGCATGGTACTGCTGTGCGAGAGCTTTTCTGCTGGCGGAATTTACGGCTTCTTTGGACTGGCAGATATTCACCTTCTTCCAGGCAGGCGGCTATGGGTGTCTTTGGCTGCAGATTCTCCTGTTTGCGCTCATCTATTTTGCCTGTTTTTGGCTTACGATCCGCCTGGAACGTCCGTTTCTGACGCAGGAATATATCCGGCAGCTGACCGTAAAAGAGGGGCTGGCGGCAACGGGCATTGTAGTTTGTATTTTTGCTTTCAGCAATCTGAGCTTTATATACAGCGGCATCCCTTTTACCAGTGATTTCCGGGCAGACATTTTTACCATCCGGACGCTGGTTGATTTTGGGGGAATGATGGTTCTGTATGTGTATCAGAGCCGGGTTTGTGAATATATCGCAGAACATGAATTGTCTTCCATGAATGCAGTTCTGAAGAGTCAGTATGACCAGTACCGCAATTATCAGGACAGCCTGGATTTGATTCATCTGAAATATCATGATCTGAAACATCAGATTACTGCGCTTCGGGCGGAAACGGACGAGGAACGGCGCAGGAAATGGCTGGATGCCATGGAGGAAGAGGTCCATGCCTTTGAAACCATGAATAAAACCGGAAACCAGGTACTGGACACGCTTCTTGCCGCAAAAGCCTTTCACTGCAGAAAGCACAACATACAGATTACCTGTGTCGCAGATGGAAAACTGCTGGATTTCATGCATGTGACCGATATCTGCTCCATGTTCGGCAATGCCCTGGATAATGCCATTGAGCATGTAATTATGCTTCCAGAAGAAGAAAAAAGGCTGATTCATGTGTCGGTTTCCGCAAAAAAGAGTTTTGTTTTTATAAAAATAGAAAATTATTGTGAAGAAGAAATCGTAAAAGACGAAAACCGGCTGATTGCTACTACAAAAGCGGACAGAAAAAATCATGGTTTTGGGCTTCGCAGCATCTATGCTGCAGCTGAAAAATATGGAGGCAGTGCGGATATTTCACAGGAAAATAACTGGTTTGAATTAAAGATTTTAATGCCCAGAGACTGATGCAGCCTCTGGGTTTTTGTTTTCATCCGGCCTGCAGAGAAAAAGAGAGCTGCATTTCATGCCGTATATCTGTATCTTATGCCAAAGCACGCACAAAACAGGAATAAGTGATATAGTAACTTCACTGAATAAAAAGCAGCCGGGAACTGGCCAGACGGATGCGGATGAAAACGAAAAGAAATGAGATCAGGAGGAGAAGAAATGATCAGTGTTGAAATGGAAGATGTCCTTGCCGTCCTTCAGCTGTGCAAACCCTATATTATAGGAATCATAACCGCACTGGTGGTTGGCATCGCAGCAATGGTTACAAGCCGTAACATGTCTAAAAGCCGGAAATTTCTGGTGAGAGGAGAAGCCGCAGTGTCCGTGCTGCTGGCAATCGTGATTTGCGTAAATATGATCTGTTTTGGGCCGATGTCTACACTGATTGGCCTGGCCATGGGTAATGGAACTCTAAACGAGGAAACGAATGCAGAAGCTGCAAAAACAGCAGAAGAGATTATGGAAGAGGGAATTGTCCTTCTGGAAAATGACGGACTTCTTCCTTTGGACGGAGTAGAGAACCTGAACCTGTTTGGTTGGGAATCCATCAATCCGGCCTATGGGGGAGCCGGCTCCGGCGGCATCAATGATCTGTACGAAATCGTGAGTCTGACAAAAGGATTGGAAAATGCAGGATTTGCAGTGAACCAGGAGTTGGTTGATTTCTATAACAGTTATGGTTCCGACAAGCCGGAGATGTCGATCCAGAAGCAAAGCTGGACACTGCCGGAGCCGACAGCGACTTCTTACAGTGAAGAATTACTGCAGAACGCCAGAGATTTTTCCGATGTGGCAGTCATTGTGCTTTCCCGAAAAGCGGGAGAAGGCCATAATGACATTCCTATGGATGTAAGCAGGGCATCTTATGACGATAATTCAACAGAATACAAAGATTTTCCAGATGGAGAGCATTATCTGACTCTCTCTCAAACAGAAAAAGATATGGTGGAACTGGTCTGCTCCAATTTTGAAGAGGTTGTCGTTCTTTATAACGGCGCCAACCAGTTTGAACTTGGGTTTGTGGACGAATATGAATCCATCAAAGCAGTGGTGTGGTGCCCCGGAACCGGAAATGTGGGATTCAATGCCCTGGGGAAGATCTTCCGTGGAGAGATCAGTCCATCCGGAAGGACGCCGGATACCTTTATGTACGATATGACTGCAGCGCCCTGGTGGAACAATGGAGAGAAAAGAGATTATTCTAATCTGGCAGACTTGGCGGTGGAGGGCATGAACGCCGGAACGCCCCAGATATATGCACCCTCTTTCACGAATTATGTAGAAGGAATCTATGTAGGCTATCGTTTTTATGAAACTGCGGCGGAAGAAGGCATCCTGGACTACGACAAGGCTGTGCAGTATCCCTTTGGCTATGGCTTAAGTTATACTACATTTGAACAGAAGATGGGAGAACTGAAAGAACAGGACGGAGAGCTTTCCGTAGATGTAACCGTGACCAACACCGGAAATACTGCAGGCAAGGATGTGGTGGAACTTTATTACCATCCGCCTTATACCAATGGGGGAATTGAAAAGGCGTCCGTGAATCTGGCAGATTTTGCAAAGACCGATCTGCTGGAGCCGGGCGAGTCCCAGACAATAACCGTGACGGTTGCCATCGAAGATATGGCTTCCTATGATTACCAGAAAGAAAAAGCCTATGTGTTGGAAGAAGGAGAATATCTGTTGTCTGTCAACAGCGATTCCCATACCATTCTGGATCAGAAAACCTATACGGTTGACCAGACAATCGTCTATCATGGAGATAACAAAAGAGCATCTGACGAAATAGCGGCAGTGAATGTATTTGAAGATGCGGCAGGCGATGTGACCTACCTGTCCAGAGCAGATGGATTCGCAAATCTGGCAGAAGCAACGAAAGCTCCGGTTACAACAGAGTTGGAAGAACCTTATGTGTCAGAATACCATCTGAACAGCAATTTTGATAAACGGACGTATCTGAATGACAATGACACTATGCCTGTTACCGGCGCGAAAAACGGTATGAAACTGGCTGACCTGAGAGGAGCGGATTATGACGATCCAAGGTGGGAAACGCTTCTGGATCAGCTGACAGTAGACGAGATGGCGGAGATGATCGCCATGGCAGGATATCAGACCGGAGCCATGGAGTCGGTAGGGAAAGTGGGAACCCTGGATTTTGACGGACCGGCGGCCATCAACAATAATTTTACCGGTGTGGGTTCCATGGGATTCCCCATTGAGGTAGTGATTGCCTCGACCTGGAACAAGGAGATGGCAAAGGCATGGGGAGAGAGCATGGGCAAGATGAGTCAGGAAATGGGCGCCCACGGCTGGTATGCACCAGGCATGAATACCCACAGAACGCCCTTTGGCGCCCGCAATTATGAGTATTTTTCCGAGGACGGCGTACTGGCCGGACAGATGGGTGCAAACGCCGTGGCCGGAGCTATGGAATATGGAGTATATTCTTACATCAAGCATTACGCCCTGTATGAAGGCAACGGAAAAATGGTAAGCGTGTGGTCCAACGAGCAGGCTATCCGTGAGATTTACTTAAAGCCTTTTGAGATTTCTGTAAAAGAGGGCGGAGCTAATGCCGTTATGGTTTCCTGGAGTTTTCTGGGACATAAGTGGACTGGAGAAAACAGCGGCCTTTTAAATACGGTTCTCCGGGATGAATGGGGATTCCGCGGAATGGCGCTGACCGATTTCTTCCGCAACAACGGACATGGTTTTATGAACGCAGATGCTGCTTTGGCAAACGGCGTGGATGCCATGCTCTCTACCTTTGACGGAGAGGAAAACAATGTGGCAGACCCCAGCCATCCCACTTCGGTTCTTCAGATGCGAGGCGCCTGCAAAAATGTCATGTATACGGTAGTAAGCAGCTGGGCCTATGACGGCGATAACGTAAATGTGAGCATGGAAGGCTGGAAAAAGGCGGCAATCGCTGTGGATGCAGTTCTGGCTCTGGGACTGCTGGCTCTGGAAATTGTTATCATAAAAGGATATCAAAAACGGAAAAAAGAAATGTAAAATGGATTCTGCGGGCGGGTACGCCTGCCCGCAGTCTCAGGTGATGAGAGAAGGGGAGAGGAAGATGAAACACAAAGAGCTTATCGATCAGATGACACTGGAAGAAAAAGCTGCAATTTTAAGCGGCCGGACGGTCTGGGAAACACGGGAAGTGAAACGTCTTGGAATCCCTTCCATTTTCCTGTCTGACGGGCCGCACGGAATCCGCAAGCAGGCGGGAGCCGGCGATCACCTGGGGCTGAATGCTTCTCTGGAAGCAACCTGTTTTCCCACGGCGGCGACGGTGGCCAACAGTTGGAATGAACAGCTGGGAGAAGAGATCGGGGAAGCTCTGGGAGAGGAGGCCCAAGCCATGGAGGTGAATGTACTTCTTGGTCCGGGATTAAATATCAAAAGAAGTCCTTTGTGCGGACGTAATTTTGAGTATTTTTCCGAAGATCCTTATCTGTCCGGCAAGATGGCAGCCGCCTATGTAAGAGGAATCCAGAAAAAGGGCGTCTATGCCTGCCTGAAGCATTTTGCGGCCAACAGCCAGGAACTGCGGCGTATGTCCATGGATTCTGTGGTGGATGAGCGGGCGCTGCGGGAGATTTATCTCACCGGATTTGAGATTGCTGTCAAAGAAGGCCATGCCAAATCCATTATGAGCAGTTACAATAAGATCAACGGCGTCTATGCCAATGAAGACCGGCATCTGCTGAAAGAGATCCTTCGTGACGAGTGGGGATTTGACGGTTTCGTGGTGACAGACTGGGGCGGGAGCAATGACCATGTAAAAGGTGTGGAAGCCGGCTCCAATCTGGAGATGCCCGCCCCCGGCCTGGACTCCGCCAGGGAGATTCTGCGGGCAGTGGAGAATCAAACACTGGATACGGAAGAATTGGATGCGTGTGTGGACGATCTGCTGGACGCCATTCTGACGTTGAAAAAATCGGCTCTGCCGGATGCCGGTTTTGACCAGGAAGCTCATCACAGACTGGCAAAAAAAGCAGCCGTGGAAAGTGCGGTGCTTCTGAAGAATGAGGGGAATATTCTTCCTTTGAAATCAAAGACAAAGACAGCTCTGATTGGCGACTTTGTATTTACGCCCAGATACCAGGGCGCCGGTTCTTCTATGGTGAATCCTACGAAAGTAGAGGCACTGGCACAGACTGTAGAGAATTATCATCTGCAGGTGGTCGGCATGGCCAGGGGCTGCCAGCGAAACGGCGAACCGGATGAAGAACAGTTGAAAGAAGCGGTAGAGCTGGCAAAAAAGGCGGATGTGGTCATTTATGCCTTTGGGCTGGATGAGCTCAGCGAATCCGAGGGACTGGACCGGAGCCATATGCGAATACCGGAAAATCAGATCCGGCTTTTAAAAGAACTGTATCAGGTAAATCCCAATATTGTGGGGATTTTAAGCGGAGGTTCCGCAGTAGAAATGCCCTGGCATACCTGCTGTAAAGCAATCCTGCACGGATATCTCACCGGTCAGGCAGGCGCAGGCGCTCTTTTGGATCTGCTGACAGGAAAAGCCAATCCATCCGGGCGCTTAAATGAAACCTATCCGCTGCGCTATGAAGATACGCCGGCTTTCCACTATTTCCCCAGTAAGGAGCGTACTGCGGAGTACAGGGAAAGTATCTATGTGGGATATCGTTATTACGATACGGCAAAGGCAGCGGTACAATATCCCTTTGGTCATGGACTTTCTTATACAGAATTTGCATATTCCAATCTGAAGGTAACGGCAGAAGGCGTCACGCTCACTGTCACAAATACCGGGGAGATGGACGGAGCCGAGGTGGTACAGGTGTATGTGGGACTGCCGGGGGCAGAAGTATTCCGCCCGGAGAAGGAATTGAAGGGATTTGTCAAGATCTTTTTGAAAAAGGGAGAAAGCCGGGAAGTTTCCATCTCCTTTGATAACAAAACCTTTCGTTACTGGAATGAGAAGACCGGCGGATGGGAGACGGAGGGCGGTTCTTACCGCATTATGGTGGGAGCCAGCGTAATGGATATCCGTCTGACCGGGAGCGTCAGCATAACAGGCACAACTAAAACGAACCCATGCACAAAGGAAGAACTGCCTTCTTACTATACCGGAAAAATTCGTCAGGTAGAAGATGCAGAATATACAAAGCTCTTAGGGCGTCCCATTCCGGACGGAAGCTGGAGCGGAGAACTGGGACGAAATGACGCCATCTGTCAGATGTATTACGCAAAAAGCTGGCTGGCCAGAGCGATATACCGTCGGTTGACTGCCATGAAGAAAAAAAGTGAAGCAAAGGGAAAGCCGGATCTGAATATCCTGTTTATTTACAATATGCCTTTTAGGGGCATCGCAAAGATGACAAACGGAGCGGTCAGCATGGAAATGGTGGATGGAATGGTACTGGCAGTCAACGGGCATCTTTTCCGGGGACTTGGAAAAATCATAGGCGGTTATTTCCGAAACGCCAGAGCCAACAGAGCATATGAGAAAAGGTTAAAGACAGAATAGAGGAAAAGCAGAAGGCGGGTGGAAAAATGGAAGGAATTGCAGGAAAAGGGAACAGTATCTGGGGCGGTTTTGCAGGTAAGCATCCAGGACTGGCAAAATGGCTGTATCAGATTTTTTATTTTCTTATATTCAGTATGGGAGTGACGGTATTTCAGTATTTGGTATTTACTTTTATGCCGGGAATTTTGGGAATGAAATTTGCTGCTGTGGAATTTATGTGGCCCCGGATACCAGTGAGAATTTTGGGAGTGGAATTTACCTGGAGCCTTCTGGGATATCAGGTATTGAAAGATGCTGCAGGGGCAGTGAAGATCGGAGGCGGCCTGGGCTATTTTATCAGCTATGAAACAGGCTCCTTCCTGGCTCAGTGCATCAATTTTCCGTTACAGAGAAATATCACGTTCAAAAGTCATGGAAATGTGGTGTATCAGGCGGCGTGGTATCTGATTGCCTGGGTAGTCATATCCCTGATGTGTAATGGATTTAACAATCTGTGGATGCCCATTGCGGCGGCCTATGTTGGGCCGGCTGTCTATAACATCCTGGTGACCGTCATTACGGGCGGCGTATCCATGGCCATTTTCTTCTTTGTATTTAAGATTATTTTCCCGGAAGAATGATATCCGGATAAGCCACGGCCAGGGACCGGCAGAAAGTCAGTCTCTGGCTTTGGCAATTTTGTGGTGTTTTCATGTAGGAAGTTTTCCTTTGAGTCCTTCTGAATCTGTGCATAAAAGTCTGATAAAGCAAGCTGGATGTTGACACCGACTCCGCATTCCGGGTTGGTGTGGGTATCCAGGCGCAATAGCGGCTTTTCTTTTTCTACGGCTTTATAGACCTCTGGCAGAGTGATTTCCGAAGTTGCTTTTGCAAGCTGCGGGGTTGCCTGCCCTCTGGAGCTTAGGAGTATACAGACAGCTTTTAGCTGTGCCATAATCTGGCGCACGCAGGATGGATTTGTCTGGATGCTTTTTGAAATATCAGCGCTCGTAATCGTATTACTGTCATGCTGGTGGATAAAGATCATAATGTGTACAGCGTCGCTCAATCGTGTGGAATATTTCATTTTGCCTCCTTTTTCTGAATTAACGCTCCTGCAATCTCCCCTAAAAATATATTGATTTTTCAATGTGAGAATCCCTTTTTTGATGTGGGAAGTTTGAGTAAGATAACTTTTGGTATCATGCGAATAGATATGTTCCCCAAATGAAACTAACATAAAAGTAAATTGTTGATATGTTCCTGTATACGAAGAAAAGCAGGAAAAGGGAAAGTCAGGTAAGTTGAACGCTGGTTGGCTTTGTGCTATACTTTAATGAGAATGCCGTGATTGCCTTTGTATCCGGGGTGGTTCTGCCAGAGCCGGAGCATTTCCGGGTGCAGCCCTACCGCTACCTGTTAAAAAGCGCAGACATAGACGAGAGAATGCGGGATATCGGGGAGCTTCTGCTGGAAACGAAACGGCGCAGCCGCAGGGAGATGGCGGAAGTGGCCAGCGACGGGGAGGCGCGGCGTGTTCCTGTCGGAAGTATTCTTTACATTGAAAAGACAAAGAGGGGAAGCCGGCTCACCGTAGAAGCCGGCAAAAGTCTTTGACAGCAGGCTGATAAACCTGCTCTTTGGATTGCCGATTCTGTTGATGCCGGTTTTGTTGATTTTTAAGGACGACCACAGGAAAGAGGCATTTCTGCTCCTGATCGGCGGTAGCATTGTTCTCAGAGCTTGTAATTGAGCTTTTCTTTGCCAAAATCCCGTTCTGGCAGCTGATCAGGGAAGAGCTTCATTATACACGGGAAGCGGAAAAATATACGATGGGAACCCTTTCCTGCATACTGTGCTGGTTTGTGCTGCATGGACTGAAAATCTGTTTCCTCGGCACACAGTATAAGATGCGGGAGCATTTTCCGCTGTCTTTTGTGATTCTGCCGTTTTCCACGGCGCTGATCTATTCTGGGATTGCCTTTGGAAATGATGGCGCCGTATGGGCGCAGTGCAGTCTGAAATTCGGGCTTTTCATTCTGCCGCTGGCAAATGTACTGCTTTTTTACACGATCAACAAACTGTTTTTTGTCAGCGAGAAAAGCAGGGAGCAGCAGCTTGCCAGGCAGCAGGCCGCGCTGCAGCAAAGGTACTATAAGCATCTGGAAGAAATCGACCTGGGACACAGGCGGTATGCCCACGACCTGAAAAACTGCATGGTTTCCATAGCCGCGCTGGCCGCCGACGGCGGAAACGAGGAGATTTTAAGTCTGCTGGGGGATATGGAAGTGGAACTGGATACCCTGACTGGAAAGCGCTATACATCCAATCCTGTCCTGAACGCCATTCTCTGGGAAAAGTCCGTGCTGGCTGACAGACAGGGCGTCCGGATGGATATCGCGGCGGAGGAAAATCCCGGATGGGCCTGCATCGCGGGGAAGGATCTGATCGTCATGGCAGGCAACCTTTTGGACAATGCCATTGAGGCGGCAAGGCAGTGCGCCCATGGCAGCGTCCATGCGGCGATGCATGCGCAGGAGCATTTTCTGGTGATGGAGGTGGAAAATACATGTATCAACACACCTGCTGCCAATGGAAAAGTAAAACATATCCTGCCTGCTTCTACAAAGCTGGACGCTGAAAATCATGGTTTTGGAATTACAAACGCGCGGGATACCGCGCAAAAATACGGAGGGCTGCTTTATATAGAACAGAACGGGAACCGTTTTACCGCAATACTTACCATCGCAAAATCCTGTCTTGCCAGATACAATGGAACTGTAGAATAATAACGAAAACAGTTCCGTGGACAGGATACACAGATATACAGCGATGCGAAATGACACGTGAGATGACAATGACCGCCCCGAAATGCCGATTTACGTGCCGATTTGGACGGGGTGCTTTTGCGTGGCAGTCTGTCTGTGTTATAATCAGGCATATAGGTGCCCGGAGTCTCAAGGGAGATTCCGGGCGATTATGCAGATATGGAGGATTCAGGAAATGAATGGACAAAAGTTGGAAAAGCAGAGGCGGAATCTTGTGGACAGGGGCGTGTTATCGCCGGATGAAAAATTATATGGCTCAGCTACGATCAATTATACGGAGAAGCTGGTCGGAAGAATCGAGACATGGAAGCAGGGCGGCGTGGCAATCTTTACGGACCGGAAGGTCATTCTCACCAAGGGATTTTCATGCGAATACATCCATATTCCTTACAGTTGTATTAAGGAACTGGGAAAATGTAATCAGGGATTTTTTCCGATAGGGATGGTAATTACTTATGAAAACAGGGAAAGCGGGGAAATCGTGACAGAGAAGATCTCGCTGGGGAAAAGAAAGAAATGGCTGCAGATCATATCGGAAAAAACAGGATTATAGCTTTCCGGTGGTAAGGAGCTGCAGATAGACGATTGGTCATGCACAACTGTTTTGCATGACCGGAAAACGGAACCCTTGGAAACCGGACGCATGCATATGGGATGTGGAATTTATTTGGCAATGATTGGGAATATTGCATCGGCGCCTGCCTGTGCGGCTGGAAAGAGGAAGTGATCTCTTTTCGCACAGACAAGGATTATTTTTGCATGGAACCGGTTTCGATTGTTCCATGGGACGACAAATCCATAGAGGACGAGCCTGTGTGGTTTCAGGGCTTGCTTCACCGGATGGGAGATGAAGAAACGATCCGGTTTCTGCCTTTTGCATACGGAACGTGCGTCTGCCCCGACTGCGGAAAAAGAGCGGCTTACTGGGATTGGCTGGCGAAGTTCATCGGATATGGATGGTGCGGCGGATGATATGCTTTTAGGAGCGACAGATGATTCATTTCCTGATGCGGGATTTTCAAGTATTTCAATCAGAATGGAGTGATATCATGGAAGAATTATTGGTTTCTGCTATTTTGCTTTATGAGGGATTAGTAACAGAAAACGAGTACAATAAACGGCTTGACGAATTATTTCTCACTACTCCTGAAAATGATGATTTGCTCTATTTGGAATGGGAAACAGACATCAGTAAAGCGATTATTTATGTAAGGACACATATTGACTACAAAAATCTTAACCTTGAACAGTTTGGAAGGATTTTGATGAGTAAATTAAAGGTAGTTTATAAAAATTGTCCGAATATAAAATATTTTGCAAGTCATATGTATCGCTTATGGGAAAGCCTTCCTGTAAATATTCAGAATATAGAACCGTTTTGGACTCTATGTTATGCCGATGACCCTTTATCATGGGGAGATGAAAAACAGACCAGAGACATATACGAGCATATGCTGAGTTACTATGAAGGATGATTCGAATCATAGAGTTTTATCAGGGAACACTGGATGCTGTCATGGATCGGTTATGGCAGCCTGTGCGCAATGGAAGAATTTTGCGGCATTGAAGGTACCGCAGGCAAATGAATACTTGATGGATTTTGACTTCTCCGAGATTATTTGGGCGGACGTGTGGATTACGAGAATTTTGAGGAGTGCGGAAAGCTTGATTTAGATTGGGTGCCGTATGTGCTTGAGATAATACTGGTGGCTGTCTGTGAACGGCTTGCCAGTGCAATTGTTGCATCAAACAGGGGAGTTGATTTGGAAAAGTCGATGACACAGGTACACAATTCGTTAGCTTGGGAAATTGTCATGTATGTTCAGAACGATCTGCAGACGGCTCTTTTGGCTGCGCCGGCGGAGTATGAGGCGCTGCGGAAGGAATACGCACAATATACGATCATTCCGGAGCAGTATGCCGCGTGGATGTGGGAGTATTAAAAAACTATTTCAATATGGATTCTGACAGGAAAAGGAGAGAATACGGTTATGGAAGAATTAATTCGCCTGTTTGTTGAGGAATTTCAGCAGCCCTCGACATTAGAGGAAACGAAAATTGCCAATTTATTAGGACATTCGGACAGGTTTATTGCCCTGGATCAATACCGAAGAAAAGATCTAAAAGCCCAGAAACAAATACTGGATGAGTTGGCTGGAAAGCTGGATTCTATGGATTTGTACAAGGGCTGCTGCTGCGCATTTTTCTGTGGTGTGCTGATGGGACAATGTGGGCCTGGAGGCGCAGGAGAGGGACTTGTGAATTTCTTTATTAAGGTGGTTTCCCATCTCTGCGGGTTGCTGGATGAGCTGGATAAAACAGAGGAAAGTGATCCTGAGGATGAGATGTTGGACAAGCTGTTTTTGACGGCGCCGGATAAGGTTCGGGCTTTCCGGGGAAGTACGCCACTGATGATGGCAATTATGGATTTACTGGCAAAATCACCGGAGAGCAGGGAGTATCTGCGTAAAAAGGATTTATATGATAATCTGGAGCGCATTGAGCCTTTTGTGAAAAATGGCTCATATTTGCTTCGGATTTATCCTGTCTGCGGACCTATGGATGTGCTTGTTTTAGCACCAAAAAAGGAGCAGGGAGCGTTAATAAGGGTTCAGGATGTGGGGACAAATTTCCACTTGATGACCTTGCTGGAAAGGGCACTTTATCAGAAAGAATGGGACCAGCGTTTTGGCTTATCCGCAGATGTGAAATCACCGGAAAGCCTAAAAGTATTTGCCTGTGCATCGGGGGAAGAGACAGCAAGGCAGAATGGTTCGGTTTATGCACATGCCGCCTATTATTCCTGTGATGGTCAGATGCTCTGGGGAGAGATGGGGCCAGATACTATTCCCTGTGTGGAGCAAATGCCTGTGGTATTGATTTGTCCTGAAAAATTTCCACGAAGCTGGGATTTATTCTTCGCTGTAAGCTGCCATCCTTATCTTAAGCCTTTGGCAGAAATCAAACGGGAATTGTCAAAGGAAGAGGTTCGGGAATGGATGGGGAAGATGCAGGGGATTTCATCATTCTGATTCTTATTTGAAGGATAGATATTATGATTACAATAAATGACGTCAAACAAATAAGCAAAATAATATCTTCGGAAAATGGCATATCGGAAAATGATTTAAGCGAAGATGTATCTGAAATTGTGTACCGTACAGATGTGTTTGAGTGCGATGATGCTTCTATCATTGACCGGCATATAGACATCGAATATTCTTTCGGTGATTATTACGAAGTGCATGAAGACAGCCCTTTATTTCCATTTATTTGTGCATTGTGCAACCTGTCATTAGAGCAAGAGGAGGAAGAAAGGGAAAAGGTTTTATGGAAGAGTACACGTTAAAAACGAATTTTGCGGCATTGGTGGTACCATATGCAAATGAATATCTAATAGATTTTAGGAATATTGTTGAGAAAGCGTTTGCACACAGTGACAGCCGCCCGCGTCTGTTGGGGAACCTGCTGGTTCTGGAGCGCTATTGCAATACGGTGCAGCAAGGGCTGACCGCGGACAAGGCACAGCTTTGTGTATGCCTGCGGTATGCGCAGGGGCTTCTCTGGGATTATCTGGGCGGACGTGCCGCGGCGGCGGATTTTCAGGACTTTGCAAATGATTATTATGCATGGTTGTTAGAACACAATGTAGGCCCCGAAGGCTTTTGCTCAGAGCATTTTGCAGAATACTTTGCGGATTCGTGTCCGGATGCTTATGAATGGTTTGCGGTTGAGTGGAGTTGCGGGCTGTTGATGCAGCTGGTTTCCATAGAGGGCGGACGTGTGGATTACGAAGATTTTGAGGAGTGCGGAGCGCTTGATTTTTATGGGCCGCTGTGTATGCTTGACATGATGGAGGATGTCTGTATCGGGCTTACTGATACACCAGTTGTATCAAACAGGGGAACTGATTTGGAGAAGGCGATGACACAGGTACGCAAAACTTCATTATTTCAGGAAATTGTCATGCATGTTCAGAACGATCTGCAGACAGCTCTTTTGGCTGCGCCGACGGAGTATGAAGCGCTGCGGAAGGAATACGGACAATATACGATCATTCCAGAGCAGTATGCCGCGCGGATGTTGGAGTATTAAAAAACTATTTTAATTACATTCTGGAAGGAGAGAAAGTAAGTTTTGAGGTTGCATAGATAGAAAAGATGGATAATAAACAAAGTAAAATCGTAAAATCAGCGGCTGAACTCTTAAAGGTTTATTCTGCCCAGTGCAGATGTTGTAATAACGCATTTGACTATGCAGCGGAAACCGCGGATACAGATATGGTAAGCTGTTTTTGCAGCAGCGTCTATTCATCAAAGAAGAAACAATTAGTAATTGCCCCATTGACAGCAGAAGAATTTTATAATGGACAGGCAGGATATTTTGATAAAAGAATAAATGCCATATGCCCGGGGCATGATTACAGGCTTTTCTGTGCTGGAATTTGCCCTTACTGCGGTAAATCCGGTATACAGAGTTCAAAAAAAGGTCTCGCCATTAAAGAGTATTGCACACATCACCCTAATACACTCATAATATACCATAATGGGACAGCCCGGATTTTAAAAGACGAATTAGAAGCAGCATATATGTAACGAAGCAATCCGTTTCTGGAGGGAATGAATTTTCAAGGAAAGAGGAATGGTAATAAAGTGACAGTGCGGAAGGAGCTGGAACAGGAAATAGATTGGGGACGCAGATTTCAAAGGAGGAGTCAGATGAATTTTGAAGAAATGGAACAGCAGATTTCAGACTATGCAAAGGCGCATCATGTTGTGCTGGATTACACCGCACAGAGTATTGAGGTTCTCGATGAAATTATGGAGACCTTTCACGAGAGGGTCAATCAGTGCAGCGAAGAAGAAGGTGATGAGATCCTGGCAGAATGGGCAGCGTGCTTTGGTGTTTATATCGGGGAAACGCTGCTGCGCGTGCATTTGTCGGAGAAAGGATTTGCATGGGCGTTGAACGGAGAGATACCCGTGCTTCAAAGGGGTAATGACAGATTAGAACCCATTTACCAAGCATGCATTCGAATCCAGTATGGCTGTGCATTTGATATTGATACATTTTATCAGAGGGCAGTCTGGACAGCCGACCAGACACCATTTTCTGCGGAGCGCGTAGTGGATGTGGAACTGGTTGAAGCCGAGTATCATGAAAAAAATGTATTATATGAAGATATTGAGACGCTTTTACTGGCAGTTGTAAACGGAGAGGAAGAGTACATGATTCTTCGCTCCAGGGATGGATTTCTGCAGTTTTTTGGCATGAATGATAAGTTTGTTGCGGAAACGCGAGTCAATTTGCCGGATGGAGACTTTCGCACGTATTCTATTATCAATAAGGAAAGAAAACAAGCGATGGACAAGATTACAGTCCACACAATGCTTGACAAGTCTGAAGTTCCGGCATGCGAAGTGATCTCGCTGGAGATGCTCAGAGCGGCAGTGAGGGCGTATTACAGCAATGGGCACTATGAGTCTTTCCTGAAACAGATACCGCATATGGATACAACAGAGCAGACAAAAAGGTACATGGGGCTGATAAAATGAGGGCGTTTGCGTTGACACAGGGAAATTTATTTTTTAACAATAAGTTTATGCGGATTTAGGCGTTTTGTAAACGCCTAAAATTCAGAACAATAGGAAGGTGAATTGTAAGCGTCAAATAAGATAGTGGATAGAAAAATAACCACCAACCCTCTATAAT
>CAJUEW010000029.1 GCA_910585465.1 uncultured Lachnospiraceae bacterium
AAAAAGGGGTTTTGGAAGCCGCATAAAATAAGGCTTTGAGATTCCGAGAGTCTATCAGATTGGATGGGAGGATTATGGGAATGGAGGAGGCGATCCTTTTGAACAGGGGAGAGAACCAAAGCGCTGGTTTTTTGAGGACATGGATGGGAACACGATAGAAAGCGGTGAGAAAAAATAGAGAAGTAAAAACTGACAGCAGAATTGATAGATGATCTGCCGTCAGTTCTTTTTATTTCCATATTTGTAAGTCTGAGAGTATAGACATTGTTATTTCTGCGGCGGCGCTTCCAGTGGCGGAGTAATCGGCTTTAATATTTGTGGCAAAAAACCAAGTGTGACCGGCGGTCTCAACAAAACCTACAAACCAACCGCTTATATCCTCCCCATTGATGCATCCGGTTCCTGTTTTACCGTAGATCGTTCCAGTATCAGAGGCAGACAGGCGGATTGAGTTTTTTACTGTCTGAATATGCTCCGGGGCAAAATCAAAATCGTTCTGGTATAGGGCGGTCAGGAGTTCCACTTGTTCTACCGGAGATATTTTGAGCGTGGATTCCATCCAGTAAGAGGCGAGATTACCGCTGATATCTTGATTGCCATATCCAATCGTATCCAGATAAGATTGCAGGGCAGATTTTCCGAGTTGTTTGTCTAAGGACTGGAAATACCAATTGACGGAAGAAGTCATGGCAGACTGTAAGGTCTGATCAGCATTCCAGGCTTCAAATGGATATGTGGTATGATCCCATAAAATTAATGAGTAATCAGGAGAGATGATACCGGCCTCCAAGGCAAATAGGGAATCGTATATTTTGTAGGTGGAATCCGGCGCTATTCGTGTTGTCGCCTTCGCTTTATCGCTGACAAGCCAGTAATTTCTTTCCAGATCATAGAGAACAAAACTGCCGGTGTATGTGCCGAATTCTTCTGAAAAATCTCTTGTGGAAATATTTTCGCCAGAGTCGTTCCAATGGTAATTGCTTGACTCTGCCGCATATGTGGAAATAAAAGGCGCCAGTCCTAAAAGGAGAACGGCAGTCAGCATAAATGCAGTCATGCCCTTTAGTCTTTTTAAAGATGACGGCTTCTCGTAAGATGCAATATTAAGGACTCTCCGCTTCATTTGTTTCATGGTTCCACCAAGGCTGGCAGCAAACGGAAAAGGGGTAAGAGAAACCTTTTCTGCAAAGTTGATCAGTGTATTGCCATAATCTTCATAATCATCCTCTGAAAGCATCTTTAAAACAGAGGTATCACAGGCAATCTCTTTGTCATTGCGCATTTCTTTCAGAGCGTACCAGATAAAAGGATTGAACCAATATACCACTCCGGCTAAGTTCATTAAGAAACTTCCGATAGCGTCGTGGCGCTTGTAATGCTGCAGTTCGTGCAGCAGCATATACCGCATATCGGATCCGTTATAATCAGAGATCAGATGAATCGGTAAATAAATACATGGTTTCAAAAGGCCTACAATAATCGGGGATTTCAAAAATGCGGTACTGTAGACAGGAATCGTGTTGTGAATTCCCATTTCATCTAAGCAGCGATTATACAATGTGCGGACTGCCTTGTTTTGAAGGGGAAGCGCAGATTTTTCCAAACTGCGTAAATGGAGGAAGGATTTGATTATCAATATAATCATCGAAATAATACCCACAATCCATATTCCCAACAAAATGTATCCGGTGATGGAAAGAGCTTCACTATTTACCGAAAGGGTAAAGTCGTTCATCCAGTCTGTATTTCCTGTTGGATTGGTTCCTGCGGCTTTTTTCATAGCGGTTCCGGCGCCGGAAACGGGAGAAGTTCTTAAGTATCCGAGCCACGAGAAGATTTGCGGAAGCCCAATCGGACGAAACGGTATAAAAGGAACCGCTAAAAGTACAAGTAACAAGAACCACAGATTATACTGCATTCGGCTGGACAGACTGTTCTTGAATATTCGTTTGGCAATTAAAAGAATTCCAATGATACCGCTGATAAAAATGTTACATGCTAAAAAGCGTATCATAAAATCATCCATATTAAGCGTCTCCTTTTTAGCGCTTCTTGGAAAGAAGGGTGCGGAGAGTATCTATTTCTGTTTCAGACAGTCGATCATTCTCAATGTAGGCAGACAACATGGCAGTGATATCCCCGTCATAGTATCGTTTCAGAAAAGAATTGCTTTCCTGACCGATGTATTCGCTTTCTTTTACTACGGGAGTATAAACAAATATACGACTTTGTTTTTCATAAGTGAGAGCGCCTTTGGTCACAAGGCGTTTGATCAAGGTCTGTATCGTTTTTGGACTCCAGTTTGTGGTTTGCAATAATCTGTCTGTTATTTCGTTGGTATTTATGGGAGCATGTTTCCACACGACTTTCATAACTTCAAACTCAGCTTCAGAAATCTGCGGCAGATTACTCATATTGAATCCCTCCTTAAATCCTACGTATGTAATATAAATATTATATAACCATAGTTTAAATTCTGTCAAATGAAAAAGGTCTTGGTTTTAACTCTTGCATGTGTAATAATATAGATATTACAGAAGTAAGAAAAACAGAACGCAGAAGAAGGCCGCAAGCAACTGTTCAACTATACAGTCCACCATGTTTAGTGCGAACTGACGATTTTTGGAGTTGCAGGTTTGTCTTTTGCCATAATCATTCGCCTCACATATATTCTATTGTGCCGATTGTGGTTTTTATATTTTCTAATCGCCCAGATGATTTATCTGTTGGAGCAATCCTGCACTAGAGAGCAGAAAATATCGGGAAAATTTTAGTATTTGATTGTACAATATAATTACAGTGGAACGGGAAGGAGAATACGGATCATGAACAGTTGGAATGACGGTATACGCAATGCGATTTATTACATTGAAGATCATCTGACCGAGGATATTGATATTAATGAAATCGCAGGCAAAGCGTTTGTGTCAAGTTTTTACTTTCAAAAAATATTCAATGTATTATGTGGGTTTACAGTTGGGGAGTACATTAAAAATCGCCGTCTGACACTGGCTGCCCAGGAGCTTTGTTCAACCGATATCAAAGTGCTTGATGTTGCACTGAAATATGGATACAGTTCGCCAGACAGCTTTGCAAAAGCATTCACTAAGTTTCATGGGGTAACGCCTTCACAGGCAAGAGAAAAGAACTGTAGTCTGAATTCTGTTGCTCCGCTGAAAATAAAACTTACATTGGAGGGTGGTACTATGTTAGAGTATAAAATTGTGGAAAAAGAACAGTTCACAGTTATGGGAGTTTCTCGTAAAATCAATTCAGAAACTTCTTACCAGGAAATACCTGAGTTTTGGCAGGAACATATGAAAAGCGAGAATGGGAAAATCGTATGTGGAATGTATGGAATCTGCATGGACAGCGAGGGGCAGAACTTTGATTACTTGATAGCTGATAATTACAGTCCAGAAAAAGAAGTTCCTGAGGGATTGGAAACAAGAGTTATTCCAGCCGGAACATGGGCGGTATTTCCTTGTTATGGAACATTGCCGAAATCTTTACAGGATGTGAATACAAAAATATGGAGCGAGTGGCTTCCATCTTGTAAGGCATACAAGCTTGCAGGTAATTATAATATTGAGATGTATACGAAAGATATGAATTACAGCGAAATCTGGATACCTATAGAAAAGAATTGATAACCAGAAATGTCGGTGAACCATTTTCGGTTTCTCGCTGACCCACTTCCCAACTGAATCAGAACTGCTGCAAAATGCCGCTGCATGAATAAGACCCAAGCAGCGGCATTTCCTGTGCGCTTTGCGGCGCATGTTTCTAGCGGGTGGAAAATACAGATTCCGTTTGTATATACGAAGCGTTTACAAAGGCATTTTCTGATTATCAAGTTTCAGTTGATATGCCTTTTAAATCTTTTGAAACAATGTTGAAAAGAAATGGATTTATGCCTGCGGTTTCAGTAGGAGCCTTTGAAGATAGAACGCTTGTTGGTTTTATTTTGAATGGGGTGAGAGAATGGGATAGCGAAAAAACAGTATATGATCTGGGAACAGGAGTTATTCTTGATTTTCGCAGAACAGGAATTATGGGTGAATTATTGAATCTGGTCAGCGCAATATGTATAAAAAATAAAATCAGCGTGTATCAACTGGAAGTGATTCAGGATAATGAAAAGGCGCTTACGCTATATAAAAAGCAGGGATTTCAAGTTAACAGAATATTGAATTGTTATCAACTGACAGACAAGATAAAAGAAGCGGGATATAATGTGTGGCAACTGGAACATCCGGAAAAATTACAAGAGGATCAATGGACGGCAGTCAAAGATTTTTGGACTTATCAACCTTCATGGCAAAATGCAAAGGATGCTGTTTGTGCAATTGCTCAATCCTTTTTTTATACGATTGTTAAACATGATGGAAATTTGATCGGATATGGGATTGTGGACAAAATAAAAGGAGACATTGTGCAATTAGCGGTACAGCCCAAATACCGCAGAAAGGGAGTTGCCACAGAGATTTTGTTGGATTTATTTAAGCAAACAAAGAGTTTAGGGATGAAAGTAATAAACGTGGATGAACGGGATCAGGCATTAAACAGTTTTTTGAAGAAAATGGAATTTGATGTATTTGTTAAACAATATGAAATGAGAAAATATTTTTCTGCTTAGGAATTTTCCTATATAAAATATCGCAAAATCTATTTTATTGACTTTAAAGTAATTTTTTGTTAGAATGAGAGTGTTCACTTGCATGGAGGCGATATTTTGGATGAAACAAGTCAAAAAATTATAGATGCCGCAATGGTGCTGGTAAGAGATAATGGGTATGTTGCCACTACAACGAAAGCGATTGCAAAAGCAGCAGGTGTTAATGAGTGCACCCTGTTTCGGAAATTCAAGAATAAGAAAGATATTGTGCTGCAAGGTGTAAGCCAAGCGGGATGGAGGGCAAATGTAACTCCGGAAATTTTTGAAAATGTGCAGTGGGACTTGCGGGCTGACATAGAGATGTTTATGAAAGCGTATATGGACAGGATGACGCCGGATTTTGTAAAGTTGTCTATCGGTTTGAGAGCTCCTCAATTATATGAGGAAGCGTCTGCCCTCATTATGAAAGTTCCGCAGGCTTTTTTATCATCATTCACGCAATATCTTAATAGAATGTTTGCTTTGGGAAAGATACCCAAAGCAGATTTTGATGCTCTGGCTCTGACAGTTTTTTCATCAACATTTGGCTATGTATTTTTAAATGCATCTTTTGGCAATGAATTATCTAAAGTAGAAAAAGATGAATATATAAAAAGCAGCGTGCAAATGTTCATAAAAGGATTAGAACAGTAAAAAACGGTACTGCCTTTATGGTAGTACCGAAAAAAATAATCTTAATGCAAGCAAGTACACGCATACGAAAGGAAGAATATTATTTATGGAGATAACGGGAGCTGAATTATTTGTAAAAGCATTAAAAGAAGAATCTGTTACAACTTTATTTGCTTATCCAGGAGGGCAGGCAATAGACTTGTTTAATGCACTATATGGAGAAAAAGACATAGATATTATTTTGCCGCGTCATGAACAGGGGTTAGTTCATGCGGCGGACGGATATGCCCGCTCCACAGGAAAGGTGGGCGTCTGCCTTGTGACAAGTGGACCGGGAGCCACCAATCTTGTTACGGGTATTGCCACTGCAAATTACGACAGTGTTCCACTGGTATGCTTTACGGGGCAAGTGTCGACTAACCTCATTGGGAAGGATGCATTTCAAGAAGTAGATATAGTAGGCATTACAAGAAGTATCAGCAAATATGCGGTAACGGTACGAAAAAGAGGGGATTTAGCGGAAACAATCAGAAAGGCTTTTTATATTGCAAAGGCAGGAAAGCCGGGAGTAGTAGTAGTTGATTTGCCGAAAGATGTTCAGAGAGCATATGGCAGTGACGTATATTCGAAGGAAATATCGGTCAGAGGTTATAAGCCGAATATTTCCGTTCATACAGGACAAATACATAAAGCGTTGAATATTTTGAACCATGCAAAAAAGCCTGTTTTTTTGATAGGGGGCGGAGTTAATATTGCCCGTGCAAATAAAGAAATGACACAGCTTGCAGAATTGACAGGAGTTCCCGTTATTACGACTATTATGGGAAAAGGGGCGATTCCCACAACAAATAATTTGTATGTCGGAAATATAGGTATTCATGGAAGTTATGCAGCCAATTCTGCCATTAGTAATTGTGATGTTCTTTTCTCAATAGGAACGAGGTTCAATGACCGTATTACTGGGAAAATAGAAGAATTTGCAGTAAATGCAAAGATTATGCATATAGACATTGATACGGCATCAATTTCACGTAATATTATTGTCGACGTTCCAATCGTAGCCGATGCGAAAGAAGTGATAGATGCCTTGCTTGAAAAGGCAAAGCCATTATATATTTCAAAATGGAAGGATGAAATAAGCCGTTGGAAAATGGAATATCCGATTGGCATGAAAAAAAGTGGTTTAACGCCGCAGATGGTTATTCAATCCATCAATGAACTTTTTGAAGAGGCTGTTGTAACCACTGATGTAGGTCAAAATCAGTTATGGACAACGCAGTTTCTTGATATTGACGAGAATAAGCAAATGCTGACATCTGGCGGCTTGGGAACGATGGGATATGGTTTTCCCGCCGCGATTGGGGCGAAGCTTGGTAATCCTCATAAAGATGTAATTGTCATCTCCGGCGATGGAGGTATGCAGATGAACATTCAAGAAATGGCAACTGCCATTGTTTATGAATTGCCTATTATTATCTGTATATTGAATAATGGATATTTGGGGAATGTGCGTCAATGGCAGGAGATGTTTTATGACAGGCGTTATTCGAGTACTTGCATGCGTTACCGAAGAAGTTGTGAAACAGGATGTAATACCCCGAATCGTTGTTGTCCAGAATATACTCCTGATTTTATAGCGCTGGCAGAAAGCTACGGGGCGAAAGGCATCCGTGTTACAAAAGCAGAAGATATAAAAACAGCTTTGATAAGTGCAAAGCAGAATGAGAAAACGCCTACGGTTATTGAATTTATCATAGACAGAGAAATCAATGTTATGCCGATTGTTCCACCGGGGAACGCCCTTTATGACATGATTTTGGAAAGTGAGAAAAGTACGGAATGAAAAAGTGTTGGATTTGTCTGTTTGTGAAAAATGAAATGAACGTGCTTACTCGTATCACGGGCTTGTAATTTCTTACCTCCGGCACCTGCAAATTAATCTGCAGTTATTTTTAGTTTAGAAAAGGAGGTTCTTCTTGGCGTCTTCGGTACGTCTCTTGTGGTCAAGAATAGCCTTTGCAGATAAAACGCTGCTTCCGAAAAAATTGTAGCAGATGTGCATTATTTCATTCATGATGGTATAAACACGTTTGCTGCAGGGAGCGAATTCGAGACCTTCACAAATGCATAAGGAGAGTCTTCTTCATCGCTATAGAAAACGGCAGGCTTTTTGATTTACGGAACGGCAGCGAGGGGATGGGGATTTTTTTGTAAAGTCTATTCCATCAGGAAAGTTACTGGGATATAATGGAGCCAGTGAAAAACCGGGATTTGAGGGGGGAATTATATGGAATGTAAAAGAATTAATAGTCGGAATAGAAATCTTATTAATGCATTTATTAAGCAGCATTGGTATACGACAACAATGATTATTCGTGGCAAGGAAGTTGATATGACTAAGGCAGAAGGGTTTTTCTTTGGTGAAGAGAAAAATATTATTGGTTTGATAACATACATAGTTTATAACGATATATTAGAGATAACATCTCTTGATAGTCTACAGGAAAATCAAGGAATTGGGAGTAAACTTGTAGAAGCTGTTATACATGAGGCTATGGAAAGAAAATGTCAAAAGATTGTTCTTATAACAACCAATGATAACATTAATGCTATTAAATTCTATCAAAAAAGAGGATTTGACATGGCACATCTGTTTCGTAATGCATTAGATATTTCAAGAAAATTAAAGCCAGAGATTCCTTTAATAGGTGAAAATTCTATACCCTTGCGTCATGAAATAGAATTTGAACTATTTATATAAAACCCAATTTATCGAGTCGCGATATCAACTAAATATCACCAGCACAAAACCGTTGCTGCATGGAAACATACACAACCATGCATTGTTCCGAAAACAATAGAGTATTATTCCTTTTGGTTGATAATATTCCGAAAATAAGATATACTATTGAAAGAAGGGAGATGCGATCTTTATGTATATAACGGTAAAGCAGGCAGCAGAAAAGTGGGGGATTTCTGACAGACGAGTGCGTATACTTTGCTCGGAAGGAAAAATTTCGGGAGCCACACTAGAAGGGCGCAGCTGGATGATCCCATCAGATGCGAAAAAACCACAGGATGGACGTTTTAAAGCGACAGAAAGTTTAATGACAGCCATAGACAGGAAGAAAAGAGAACTTGATACCAGACGCCCGTTGACTGAGGGTGAGTTGGAACGCTTGACTGAGGAATTCATTATTGAATATACTTATAATTCAAATGCAATTGAGGGAAACACCCTAACCCTTCGTGAAACGGATATGGTTTTGCGTGGTCTGACGATTGACAGAAAGCCGTTAAAAGATCATATGGAAGCAGTCGGGCATAAAGAAGCGTTTGATTTTGTGCGGGATTTGGTAAAAGAGCAGATTTCTTTATCAGAGAGTATTATCAAGCAGATACACTATCTTGTATTAGCGGATAAACGGGAGGACCGGGGGGTTTACAGAAGAATCCCAGTCAGAATTATGGGTGCGAAACATGAACCAGTACGGCCCTATTTGATCCAGCCTAAAATGGAACAGTTGTTGGAAACTTATAGGAATAGTACAGATCATATCATTCCTCGGCTCGCACGATTCCATATTGAATTCGAAGGGATTCATCCTTTTATAGACGGAAATGGCAGAACCGGGAGACTGCTTATAAATTTGGAATTGATGAAAGCCGGATATCCGCCAATTGATATTAAATTTGCAGACCGGATTTCTTATTACAATGCATTCGATGAATACCATGTAAAGCATAATCTTGGTGCGATGGAAAAGTTGTTTGCAGGTTATGTGAATGCAAGACTGGATAGTTATTTGGAAATGTTAGACAACAAAAATATACAAAAAAGTTAATGGCTGCGGAAAATGAAAGAGCAACTATTAAAAGTTAAGTAGATAATTGAAAAAATTCAAAAGAAATTTTGTGGAAAAAACATGACAATAAAGCCTGTTGTCAGGCAGGCTGACGTGAGTTAAACGGATTTATGCTTTTGGAACGTAAGGCTGATTGCTTTTAAGGACGGCATAAATGATGTTGCACATTTTTCTAGCAACAGCTCGAACACATGTCAGATGATGTTTACCTTTCGCTTTCTTTTTCTGGTAATAGACACTTAATACGAGGTATTTAAAGGAAGCAATTAGGGCGGACTGAAAAATGGCTTTCCGCAGATAAGGTGATCCACGTTTGTTCATTACATTGTGAGCTGCTTCAAATTCACTGGATTGTGTGACAGTAGCATCCAAACCGGCAAAAGCCGCTAGTTTTCTGGGGCTGTCAAATTTGGAGATGTCGCCAATATCGCTTAGGATGGCCGCTCCTGTGACACTGCCAAATCTAGTAATGGTGGTAATGGGGGATTCGCAGTTTTTCCATGATGCCAGAAATTTTCGTTTCTGTTACTTTTACTTGTTTTTCGACAAAAGAAAGTTGCTCAATCAGTGTATTGAGCTGGAATATGAAGCTGTTTTTTAGATGAAACCGATTCAAAATCAATCGACGAAGAAAACTGGAGGGGGATTTCTTTTGAGTGAAGTGCTATACTAAAGTTGTAACGGGAGTGGCTAATAAGATATAATCAAAATCACAAGAAAAGAGGTACTCATTATGTCACAAAACTACACTCCCGAATTTAAAAAGAAGATTGTTCGACTCCACGAGGAAGAAGGACGAACCTACAAAAGTATCACCGCAGAGTATGGCGTATCCAAAGCCAGTATCTCCAAGTGGTGCATTGAATTCAGCAAAGAATGCCAGACAGACCCTAAAGCCCAAGAAGATTATGACTCCATGAAGGAGAATCTCCGGTTAAAACGGGAGAATGAAGAATTACGGAAGGAGATCGCATTCCTAAAAAAAGCGGCGGCATTCTTTGCAAAGGAAATCTCTCCGTTATGCACGACGGAATAGTCAAGCAGTGTAAATGGATGCGCGCCTCCCCACCAACCGGGAGTGTTTGTCGGATATCGTCCATGTGCCGTCCAGGAAATTCTTTTTCGTCTAACTGTAAAGATACAAGAACCGATTTTAACGACGCGGCAAAATATCTCCATATGATTGGCTCGTTTGTGATTGCCGGAATCTTTCGGGTTGGAATGATTTCTGAATGGACAATTTCAAAGCGCTCTTTTTAAGAAAGCTTCGCATTCCTTGCGTGTGCCGCGGGAATCAAAAAACATATGGAATGCATAGAAATCTTTATATTCAGGGTAAATGCCATAACCGGCAAAACCGCCGCCTAATCCGTTGGAACGGTCATGCATGGGTTTCATGGAATTTGTGATCATTTCACCGGACATCTTATTTCCATCCTTGGAAATTGCTGCTGAAATTGCACATCCGGAAGGGATTCTTACCTGGCCTTCGAGTTTCATAAGTCTTGTACCTTCCTTTCAGAATAAATCAAAAAAGCAAAGGCGTCCGTATTAAGGGCAGGTGATTCCTGCTCTAAAAATGAACGCCTTTGCTCATATTTTATATTTATACAGCGGATGATGATTTTTGTCAATCTTTTTTTGAAGCAATAAAAAAACGATAGAAAAATTAAAAAAGGATTGACAAATGATTTTAAGGGGTGTATCATCCAACACGTAAAGGCAAGGGCGTCTTTGAGATGAAGTTCTCAGAGACGCTTTTTACTTTACAAATGAAAATACACGATTTGATATAAAAGGCAAGGGGGTCTTTTGCGGCGCAGGGAAAAGCGTCATGAAAGTCATCCTTGCCTTTTTATTTTCAAATTGAAAGGAGTGGGATTATGAAGAATGTATCAGATTTTTTTGGATGTAAAGTATTTGATGACAGAGTGATGAAAGCGAATTTATCAGCAAAGGTTTATCAATCTTTGAGAAAGACGATTGATGAAGGCGCAAAGCTTGATATTGGC
This sequence comes from uncultured Lachnospiraceae bacterium, assembly GCA_910585465.1. Lineage (GTDB taxonomy): Bacteria > Bacillota > Clostridia > Lachnospirales > Lachnospiraceae > Hominiventricola. The sequence goes on from CAJUEW010000029.1 coordinate 11,169, forward strand.
GTAGCAAACGCAGTAGCGGCGGCTATGAAAGACTGGGCGGTCGATCATGGCGCTACTCACTACACACATTGGTTCCAGCCGCTTACCGGCGTTACAGCCGAAAAGCACGACAGTTTTATATCTCCATCCCCGGACGGCGGTGTGATTATGGAGTTTTCCGGAAAGGAACTGATCAAGGGGGAACCGGATGCTTCGTCGTTTCCCTCCGGCGGACTTCGGGCTACTTTTGAAGCAAGAGGATACACAGCATGGGATCCTACTTCTTATGCGTTTATTAAGGGCAATACATTGTGTATTCCTACCGCGTTCTGCTCTTATGGCGGAGAAGCGCTGGATAAGAAAACGCCGCTGCTTCGTTCTATGGAAGCGTTAAATAAGCAGGCAATCCGTATTCTTCATCTGTTTGGAAATGACGATGTGAAATGTGTCCGCACATCTGTAGGACCGGAACAGGAATATTTTCTCATTACAAAAGAAATGTATGAACAGAGGAGGGATCTTCGATTTACGGGACGTACTCTTTTTGGCGCGAAGCCGCCAAAGGGACAGGAGATGGACGATCATTATTTCGGAGTGATCAAGCCGCGGGTTGCAGCCTATATGGAAGAATTGAATGAAGAACTATGGAAGCTGGGAATTCTGGCAAAGACAGAGCATAATGAAGTTGCTCCGGCACAGCACGAACTTGCGCCTATCTATACAACAACAAACATTGCAACAGACCATAACCAGCTGACAATGGAAATCATGCAGAAGGTCGCGGCAAAGCATGGGCTTGTGTGCCTGCTTCATGAAAAACCATTTGCCGGGGTAAATGGAAGCGGAAAGCATAACAACTGGTCGCTGGCTACGGATAGAGGCGTGAACCTGTTGTCGCCGGGAGAAACGCCGTATGAAAACGCACAGTTCTTATTATTTCTTTGTGCAGTTATTAAGGCGGTGGACGATTATCAGGATCTGCTCCGTCTTTCTGTCGCAACAGCAGGAAATGATCATAGGCTTGGAGCAAACGAAGCTCCTCCGGCAGTTATTTCGATCTTCCTTGGAGAAGAATTGAATGCCGTACTGGAAGCGATTGAAAGAGGTACTCCATATGCGGGAACTGAAAAAACACAGATGAAGCTCGGCGTGGACGTACTTCCAAAGTTTAACCGTGATACCACCGACCGCAACCGAACGTCGCCGTTTGCATTTACCGGAAATAAATTTGAATTCCGTATGCTTGGTTCTTCTAACAGCATTGCCTGTGCAAATATCATGCTGAACAGCGCGGTGGCAGAAAGTTTGAAAATCTATGCGGACAGACTGGAAAAAGCGGAGAACTTTGAAGATGTACTGCATGAAATGATTCGCAAGACCATCAAAGACCATAAACATGTTATTTTCAACGGAAATGGGTATGACGACACATGGATTAAGGAAGCAGTGGAAAGGAGAGGGCTTCTTAATTATCGTACAACACCGGATTGTATGCCGCATTTGCTGGATGAAAAGAATGTACGGATGCTGACTTCCCACAAAGTATTTTCAGAAGCGGAGCTAAAGTCCAGATGTGAAATTATGTTGGAAAACTATTGTAAAACGGTTCTGATTGAGGCAAATACCATGATTGATATGGCAAGGACAGAGATAGCTCCGGCAGTAAGCGCATACATACTGGAGCTTGCAAATACAGCGTCGGCAAAAAAGGCGGTCAATGCTTCTATTTCATGCGGCTATGAGGAGGGACTTCTAAAAAAACTTGCAAGATTGGAAGAACAGATTGCGGTCAAGACCGATGAATTGGAAGAAACAGCGATGAGACTTACAGGTGCGGAAGATGTTGAAACAGAGTCCAATATGATTCGGGATGCTGTTTTAGGAAAAATGGGAGAATTAAGAGTTGCCTGTGATGAGGCAGAAACGATGACGGCAAAGAAGTACTGGCCATTTCCAACTTATGGCGATTTACTGTTTGGCGTAAAATAAGTTGATAAATTTAACCTGATTGGAGGAAGAAATATGGATGAAGTTATGAAAGAACTTGTGCAGGAAGCAGTATCCGGCGAAGTGTTCGGAGTCTGGTTTTTAATTGGCGCAGCATTGGTGTTCTGGATGCAGGCAGGTTTTGCAATGGTAGAGGCAGGTTTTACCAGGGCAAAAAATGCAGGAAATATCATTATGAAGAACTTGATGGATTTTTGTATTGGAACCGTAGTATTTATACTGATTGGCTTTGGTTTGCTGATGGGAGAAGACTTGTTTGGATTTATCGGAAAGCCGGGATTCGATTTGTTTACAGCATATGCAGAGTTTGATTTTTCAAGCTTTGTATTTAACCTTGTATTCTGTGCTACAACGGCAACCATCGTTTCCGGTGCAATGGCAGAACGTACAAAATTTCTTTCCTATTGTATTTATTCCGGTGTGATTTCTGCGCTGATTTATCCGATCGAAGCACACTGGATCTGGGGAGGAGGATGGCTTTCGAAGATTGGCTTCCATGATTTTGCCGGCTCCTGTGCGATTCATATGGTAGGTGGTATTTCCGCATTGATCGGTGCAAAAATTCTTGGTCCCCGTATCGGAAAATTTACCAGGGATACGAGCGGAAAAGTTTTGAAAGTAAATGCATTTCCGGGACACAGCATTGCACTTGGATCACTTGGGGTGTTTATTCTTTGGCTCGGCTGGTATGGATTTAATGGTGCGGCTGCAACTTCTATTGCGCAGCTTGGTTCTATTTTCCTGACAACAACAGTCGCGCCGGCTGTTGCAACTGTTGTCTGTATGATCTTTACATGGATAAAATATGGAAAGCCGGATGTTTCCATGTGTCTGAACGCATCTTTGGCAGGACTTGTGGCAATCACAGCGCCGTGTGATGTGACGGATGCATTCGGTGCGGTTGCGATTGGAGTAGTTGCAGGATTTTTGGTCGTGTTTGGTGTTTGGCTTCTTGACCATATACTTCGCATTGACGATCCGGTGGGAGCAGTTGCAGTGCATTGCATGAATGGGATCTGGGGTACACTGGCAGTTGGATTATTTGCTACAGATACGGCACCCGGATACAGTATTGCAAATGCTTCGGGAGAAACTTTAACTGGTCTGTTTTATGGCGGCGGTTTTGACTTATTAAAACTTCAGTTTATCGGTTTTGCCAGTGTCGCAGCATGGACGGCGGTTACTATAACGATTACATTTCTTGTGATCAGAGCAATTGCGGGTCTTCGTGTAGATAGAGAAGAAGAGATGGCTGGCCTTGATGCGGCAGAACATGGTCTCCCTTCTGCATATGCAGGTTTTGCAATGCTTCCAGAGTATATTGAAGAGGGAAATGATCCTGTGGTGGTATCCGGTGATACTCCGGTTGCGGAAGCAATCCCTGTTAAGAAAGTACCTGCATTTGAAGAAGGAACTCCGAAGTTTACAAAGATTGAGATTGTCTGCAAGGAATCCAAATTTGAAGCATTAAAGAATGCAATCATGAAGCTTGGAATTACTGGTATGACAGTATCCCATGTCTTAGGATGCGGGATTCAGAAAGGCAAACCGGAATATTACCGTGGTGTACAGGTTGAAGCGAATCTGTTTCCAAAAGTACAGGTGGACATCGTAGTCAGCGCCGTTCCGGTCCGCAGGGTGATTGACACAGCGAAGAAGGTACTTTACACAGGACACATTGGAGATGGAAAGATTTTTGTTTATGATGTGGAAAATGTGGTAAAAGTGAGAACCGGTGAAGAAGGTTTTGACGCCCTTCAGGATGTGGAATAAAAGTCAGGACAGATAGAAACTAAATATTGCAAAGGCATTTGAGAAAAGAGAAGTAGTACAGGCGGTCACTTACAGCGAGTGTGGAATGGTGAGAGCCGCATAGCAGAGCCTGTATGAATAACACTTTTTGAGCTGCAATCTGAACGGGAATTTCTTAGTAGGTGCGACGTTATGTCAGGCGTTAATGACGGAATCAGTTGATGGTTTAGAAATGAGACAAAAGATAGGTGGCACCGTCAGGAATTCAGCCGTTTAGACTGGGTGACAGCTATGTGGTCTGCAATGGAGAAATTTATGGTTTTAAGAAGCTGAAAGAAGAACTGTCGGAGAAATATATATTTAAGAGTGAATCGTATTGTGAGATTCTTTTACCAATGTATCTGGAATATGGAACAGCTATGTTTGCTATGCTGGATGCGGAATTTGCCTGTATTATTTATGACGGAGACGCAGGAGAATTTATTGCGGCAAGAGATCCGATTGGGATCCGGCCATTGTATTATGGATATGACAAAGAAGGAGCTGTTATATTTGCCAGCGAGGCGAAAAATCTGGTAGGGCTTACGGATAATATTTTGCCGTTTCCACCAGGCTGCTATTATAAAAGCGGTCAGTTTATCCGTTACTGCGACATTGCTAAAGTGGATCGTATTTGCCGCGATGATCTGGAAACCGTATGCAAACATATTCATGATAAATTGATAGCCGGAGTGGAGAAACGTCTTGTAGCTGACGCAAAGGTGGGCTTTTTGCTTTCCGGCGGACTGGATTCTTCTCTGGTATGTGCGATTGCGGCAAAGAAAAGCAAAGAACCAATCAAGACCTTTGCGATTGGTATGAGTGAAGACGCCATTGATTTAAAGTATGCAAGACAGGCGGAGGATTATATTGGAAGCGAGCATACAGAGATTTATATGACGCCGGATGAAGTGATTTCTTCTTTGGAAAAAGTCATTCAGTTACTGGGAACCTATGATATAACGACAATCCGTGCATCTATGGGAATGTATCTGGTGTGCAAGTCGATTCATGAACAGACCGATATCCGTGTTCTGTTGACGGGTGAAGTATCGGATGAATTGTTTGGATATAAATATACAGATTTCGCGCCGGATGCAATGGCATTCCAGATGGAAGCACAGAAACGGATCAGTGAACATCATATGTACGACGTTCTATTAAAAATCAACACTTATGGAAAAGGGAAATATCTGCTCCGCCGCGCATTTGAAGATGGTGATTATTTACCGGAAGAGATTTTGTGGAGAGAGAAAGCAGCGTTTTCAGATGCGGTTGGACACTCCATGGTAGATTACTTAAAGGAATATGCGGAGAATAAATATACAGATAAAGAGTGTGAAAGGATGTGTAAAAAATATACATATGCCAGACCGTTCACAAAGGAATCCTTACTATACAGAGAGATTTTTGAAACATATTATCCGGGGCAGGCAGAGTTGGTCGTCGGTTACTGGATGCCGAACAAAGAATGGGAAGGATGCGACGTGAAAGATCCATCTGCAAGGGTGCTGTCCAACTATGGAGACAGCGGGAAATAAGACTTTTAGCATAGAATGGATTGACAAGAAGGATTTTATCGTAGGAAGAATGATAACAGCGGCAGAATTTAAGTAAGGAAGAGAAATGATTATGACAAAATATATATTTGTGACCGGAGGCGTGGTATCCGGTCTGGGAAAAGGGATCACGGCAGCTTCTCTCGGACGGCTCTTAAAGGCGAGAGGATTGAAGGTGGCGGCTCAGAAGCTAGATCCATATATTAACGTAGATCCTGGCACTATGAGTCCTTATCAGCATGGCGAAGTATATGTGACCGAGGATGGGGCAGAAACGGATCTGGATCTGGGGCATTACGAAAGGTTTATAGATGAGGATTTGAATCAGTATTCCAATCTGACTACAGGAAAAGTCTACTGGAATGTATTGAATAAGGAACGGAGAGGGGAATATCTTGGTTCTACGGTTCAGGTGATCCCTCATATTACGAATGAAATCAAGGAATTTGTGTATCGTGTGGGGAAAAAGACAGAAGCGGATGTGGTGATTACAGAGATAGGCGGAACCATTGGCGATATTGAATCACAGCCTTTTTTAGAGGCGGTACGTCAGATCTCTCTGGAAGCGGGAGGAGAGAACAGCCTGTTTATTCATGTGACACTGGTTCCATATTTAAGCGGTTCCGGGGAGCATAAATCAAAACCGACGCAGCACTCGGTCAAAGAACTCTGCGGAATGGGCATTAATCCGAATATCATTGTTCTGCGTTCCGATCATCCGTTAGAGGAATCCATTTTTCAGAAAATTTCTCTCTTTTGTAATGTAAAACCGGATTGCGTTATTGAAAACCGAACGTTGGAGAATCTCTATGAAGCGCCCTTGATGTTGGAGAAGTCGGGGTTTTCCTCCGTTGTGTGCAGGGAACTGAATATGAAAGCGCCAGAACCAGATTTGACAGATTGGGAAGAGATGGTAGAACGTATCCGTTTACGTTCAGAGGAAGTACATATTGGATTGGTTGGAAAGTATGTAAAACTTCATGACGCGTATCTGTCGGTGGCGGAGGCGATGAACCATGCGGGATATGAACGGAATACATTTGTAAAAATTCACTGGATTGATTCGGAAAATATCACGAAAGAGAATGTAAATGATCTGTTAAAAGGAATGAACGGGATCATTGTTCCTGGCGGATTTGGAAACCGGGGCGTAGAAGGGATGATTTTATCGGCCCAATATGCCCGCGAAAACCAGATACCTTACTTTGGAATCTGCCTTGGTATGCAGATTGCAGTCATTGAATTTGCAAGAAATGTATCTGGAATTGCGGATGCGCATTTCGGGGAATTTGATGAGCAGTGCCGTCATAAAGTAATCGATTTTATGCCGGGACAGAGCGAAGCGATTGATAAAGGCGGGACGCTGCGTCTTGGAAGCTGTCCCTGCAGGATTAAACCGGGAACAAAAATGGAACAATGTTATGGCGCAAAGCTCATACATGAGCGTCATCGTCACCGCTATGAATTTAATAATAAGTACCGCAGAGAACTGACCGAAGCCGGACTTGTGATCAGCGGCACGTCGCCGGATGACAGCCTGGTAGAAACAGTAGAACTGTGCGGGCATCCTTTTTTCGTAGGTGTGCAGTTCCATCCGGAGTTTAAAAGCCGTCCCAATCAGTCACATCCGTTGTTTAAGGGATTTATTGCGGCTGCATTAGATCAGGCGGGGAGTCGAAGCCGCGCCTTTTGTGTAGAATACTCTATATAGCAGGAGGGAATGAGGTTATGGCTATTCATGAAGAATGCGGCGTATTCGGAGTGATGGGTACCCAAAAAGGAAATGTGGCAGGCATTGTTTATTATGGGCTGTATGCCCTGCAGCACAGAGGACAGGAGAGCTGTGGGATTGTTGTGAATGATGACGGCGTATTTTCTTCTTATAAAGATCTGGGACTTGTCAGTGAAGTGTTTTCTGAAGATACATTCACCCATTTTCCGATGGGAAATATGGCGGTGGGACATGTAAGATATGGAACAACCGGAGGAAATACAAGAAATAACTGCCAGCCTGTTGAAGTCAATCACCAGAAAGGAAAGATGGCGCTGGCGCACAATGGGAATCTGAGCAATGCATTGGAGCTTCGCGATAAGCTGGAATTATCGGGAGCCATTTTCCATACAACCAGTGATACGGAAACTATCGCTTATGTGATTACACGAGAAAGGCTTGTGACGCCAAGTATTGAGGAGGCAGTCAGCAATACCATGAATTTACTGGAAGGCGCTTATTCGCTGGTGATGATTTCTTCTACAAAGATGATTGCGGCAAGAGATCCATATGGGTTCCGGCCGCTTTGCTATGGAAAGACGGCGGACGGGGCATATGTGGCTGCATCTGAAAGCTGTGCTCTGTCAGCGGTAGGAGCAGAGTTTATCCGTGATGTGCTGCCGGGAGAGATTCTGGTATTTACGGAAAACGGTGTGGAATCAAGGCGGGAACACTGTGGAAAACAAAGACGGAGAACCTGCATTTTTGAATACATCTATTTTGCAAGACCAGATTCTGTTATAGACGGCATATCCGTACATGAATCCCGGATGAAAGCCGGAGAATTACTGGCAGAGAGCTATCCAAAATGCGCGGATATCGTGATCGGCGTTCCAGACAGCGGATTGGACGCGGCATTGGGGTATGCGAAAAAATCCGGTATTCCCTACGGGATCGGGCTGATCAAAAATAAGTATATCGGAAGGACATTCATCTCTCCGGGACAAAATGAACGTCTGGATAAGGTCAGGATTAAGCTGAGTCCTGTCAAGAAGGTAATTGATGGAAAAAGAGTTGTACTGATTGATGATTCCATTGTCAGAGGGACGACCAGCAAACGTATTGTAAAACTTTTGCGTGATGCCGGAGCGAAAGAGATTCATATGAGAATTTCTGCTCCTCCATTTTTATATCCCTGTTATTACGGTACGGATATTGATTCAGAGGAAAACCTGATTGCATGCCATCATAGTATGGACGAGATTGCAAGGATCATTGGAGTAGATTCTTTGGGATATTTACCAGTAGAAAAGCTGGATAAACTGATAGACAGCGAGGATTATTGCGCTGCCTGCTTTCAGGGGGAATATCCGACTAAAATTCCGGCAGATCCGCGTAAGGACCGTTTTGAAAGGAAACTGTCTGAATAGGTTTGAGATAAAGAGGTGCATATATGATAAAAAAATTTGACAGAAAGCTGATTTTGTCCGATGGCAGTGAATACTGTGGATATGGGTTTGGTTCCAAACTTGAAAAAGTAACGGAAATTGTATTCAATACTTCTTCGGTAGGATATCAGGAAATCCTTTCTGATCCATCCTATACTTATCAGACGGTAGCGATGGCATATCCTTTGATTGGCAATTACGGAATGGCAGAAGATGATTTTGAAACGGATATTCCAAGTATCGGCGGACTGGCGGTACGAGACTACAATGACCAGCCATCCAATTTCCGCAGTAAATATTCATTGTCGGAAATTATGGAAAAATATAAGATACCAGGTATCTACGGGATTGATACAAGAAAGCTGGTACGTTCCATACGTGACCTTGGAAGTCGAAAGGCATTACTTACTGATATTAGTACATCCCTGCAGGATGGACTTCACAGACTGGGCTTATATAATATTCCGCGGGATGCCGTATCACAGGTAAGCCGAAAGAAAATAAAGCATTATACTGTAGCGGATGAAAAGTATCATGTAGCCGCCGTTGACTGTGGAATGAAACAGAATATTGTGAGAAATCTGAACCAGAGAGGATGCAGCGTAACGGTCTTTCCGTGGAATACTTCTGTGCGGGAGGTAGAAAAGCTGAGGCCGGATGGAATTTTTTTATCCAATGGACCGGGAAATCCCGCAGATGTGCAGACGGTTGTAGAATTAGTGAAAGAATTGAAGGGGGAATATCCAATCTTTGGCATCTGCCTTGGTCATCAGATTATTTCTCTTGCATATGGAGCTAAGATCTATAAGCTAAAGTTTGGTCACAGGGGAGGGAATCATCCGGTAAAAAATCTGCTGACCGGAAAGATAGAGATTACGTCCCAGAACCATTCCTATGCAGTGGATGGAGAAAGTCTTGCAAATACCCGGCTGAAAGTAACACACTTAAATCTGCTGGACTGTACGATAGAAGGTGCAGCCTGTGAGGAAGACAAGGTGTTCAGCGTGCAGTATCATCCGGAAAGTGCGCCTGGGCCACAGGACAGCGTCTATCTGTTTGATCAGTTTATAAAAATGATGGAGGGAACAAAAGATGGCGAAAAGAACTGATTTAAAGAAAATACTTGTCATTGGTTCCGGCCCGATTGTGATTGGTCAGGCGGCAGAATTTGACTATGCAGGTACGCAGGCATGTCTTGCTTTGAAAGAGGAAGGTTACGAGGTTGTGTTGTGCAATTCCAATCCGGCAACGATTATGACGGATGTGACAGTTGCAGATAAAGTATATATGGAACCGCTGACGCTGGAATATATTGCGAAGATTGTTCGTCATGAACGCCCGGATGCCATTGTGCCGGGGATTGGGGGACAGACTGGATTGAATCTGGCAATGCAGCTTGAGAAAAAAGGAGTTTTAAAAGAGTGCCAGGTGGAACTTTTGGGCACTGATAGCAAGAGTATTGAACGGGCAGAAGACAGAGAATTGTTTAAGGAGCTTTGTGAAGAGCTGGGAGAGCCGGTACTGCCATCTGCCATTGCGAATACAATGGATGAAGCGGTAAGGGCGGCGGAGAGGATTGGATATCCGGTGGTGTTACGCCCTGCATTTACTCTTGGAGGAACCGGTGGAGGATTTGCGGATGATGAGCGGGAATTCATAAGACTGATTAAAAACGCCCTTGTTTTATCTCCTGTTCATCAGGTGTTGATTGAAAAAAGTATCAAAGGTTTTAAGGAAATCGAATACGAAGTGATCCGTGATGCCAATGATACGGCAATCACAGTCTGCAATATGGAAAATTTAGATCCGGTAGGAATACACACAGGAGATTCTATTGTGGTATGTCCATCCCAAACGCTGACCAATAAAGAGTATCAAATGCTGCGGGACAGCGCTTTGAAACTCATCCGTGCATTGGAGGTGGAGGGTGGATGTAATGTGCAGTTTGCACTTGATCCGAATTCTTTTCAGTATTATCTGATCGAGGTAAATCCGCGAGTATCCCGTTCTTCAGCTCTTGCATCAAAGGCAAGCGGTTATCCGATTGCAAGGGTATCGGCAAAGATCAGCACAGGGATGACGCTGGATGAGATTATGCTTGTAAATACGCCGGCCTCCTTTGAGCCGGCATTGGATTATGTAGTAACAAAAATCCCGCGCTTTCCATTTGATAAATTTTCTGATGCAAACCAGAGGCTTGGCACACAGATGAAAGCTACCGGAGAAGTTATGAGTGTAGGCAGAAGCTTTGAAGAAAGCTTATTAAAAGCAATTCGCTCTCTGGAAATGGGGGTTGATCATCTGTACATGGCAAAGTTTGAAAAAGATAATGTAAATGCATTGATGGAATATATAAAAATTGGTACAAATGATAGGATTTTTGCGATTGCGCAGCTATTAAGATTAGGAGCCTGTGTTTTCGAGATTTCCAAGCAGACCGGAATTGATTGTTTTTTCCTTAATAAAATGAATAAGATTATTGATATGGAAACAGAACTGGAATCTTGTACCGGCGGCAGGGAAGCTCTATATCAGGCAAAGAGAACCGGCTTTTCCGATAAAGCAATTGCCCGGCTTTGGAATAAGACAGAAGAAGAGATTTTTGAATTGCGTAAAAAATGGGATATTTTTCCTATATATAAGATGATTGATACCTGCGCGTCAGAATTTGAAAGCTATGTTCCGTATTTCTATTCTACCTACGAGGAAGAAAATGAATCTATAATCGAAAACAGAAAGAAGATTATTGTTCTTGGCTCCGGTCCAATCCGTATCGGTCAGGGGGTGGAGTTTGATTATTCCACGGTACATGCGGTTAAGGCCATCAAGGAAGTCGGATATGAGGCAATTATTATCAATAATAATCCGGAAACCGTGTCTACGGACTATATCACATCAGATAAGCTGTATTTTGAATCGTTATGTGTGGAAGATGTCATGAATGTGATTGAGATGGAAAAACCAGACGGGGTTATCGTATCTTTGGGCGGGCAGACTGCAATTAATTTGGCGAAACCATTAGAAGAAAGAGGGGTAAAGCTTTTCGGTACAGATTGTGCGGCCATTGAGAAGTCTGAAAACAGAGATGCTTTTGAGAACCTGCTGTCAGAGCTTGCTATCCCGAAGCCAATAGGACAGGCTGTAACATGTATTGAAGATGGTGTAAAAGCAGCAGAGGAGATCGGCTATCCGGTATTAGTGCGTCCAAGCTTCGTGCTCGGCGGAAGAGCTATGCAGATTGTGGCAAAGGAAGAACATCTGCGTCATTATTTAAAGACAGCCGTAGAAATTGATGAAGATAAACCGGTATTAGTAGATAAATACATCTGTGGTAAGGAAGTAGAAATTGATGCCATTTGTGATGGGAAAGAGGTATTTGTTCCTGGAATTATGGAGCTGGTAGAAAGAACGGGCGTTCATTCGGGTGACTCCATCTGCGTATATCCAACGTTCAGTATCTCGGAAAAAGTAAAAGAAACCATTCTTGACTATGTAAAGAAGTTGGGAATTGGCATTGGTATTGTCGGGCTGTTCAATATTCAGTTTATTGTGGACAAAGAGGAGAATGTATTTATCATTGAGGTGAATCCGCGTTCTTCGCGAACAGTACCATTTATATCAAAAGCAACAGGATATCCGCTGGCAGATATCGCAACAAAAAGCGTTCTCGGAAAGAATCTGAAAGAGCAGGGGATTGATGATATATATCCGAAAGAAAAACGAAGATGGTATGTAAAAGTGCCGACATTTTCCTTCGCGAAATTAAATGGTATGGATACCTATCTTTCGCCAGAGATGAAATCTACGGGAGAGGCAATCGGATATGATAAGAAACTTCACAGGGCAATGTATAAAGCCATGATTGCTTCTGGTATTCGTGTGCAGAATTATGGGACTGTAATCGTGACACTTGCAGATGAGGATAAAGACGAAGCCCTTCCTTTGATAAGACGTTTCTATGATATGGGCTTTAATATAGAAGCAACCTCTCTTACGGGGGAATATTTGAAACAGCATGGAATACGTACCCGTATACTGGGGAAACCATCGGAAGGCAGCGCAGAAATCCTGAATGCAATACGTGCCGGATATGTCAGTTATGTCATCAATACTCGTGCAATTCTTTCTGGTATTCATTATGAAGATGGTGCGGCAATCCGAAGTACGGCAACACAGAACAATATTACGATGCTTACATCACTGGATACGGTAAGGGTACTTTTAGATGTGCTGGAGGAAGTGACCATTGGTGTGTCTGCGATAGATGATGAATAAATTGCAGGCCTAGCCGTTCCATGAACCTATACCAGCAGGGGATGGATCTGACAATGGTATCCCAGTGGCTCGATCGTGCATCTGCGGTATAAAACCTTATTATTTGCCACAAGTAGTGGACTTTTCGGGGCTTTAGAGTGATATATGTCATGACCTGGAAAGGCCGCAGATTTTTGGACAGGAGGGAAACAAAATATGAGGAAACCGGCACTTGCAGAAAAGGATTTTTTAAATCCGGAGGAGGCAATCAGACTGTTCAGTTTCAGCAGGAGAAAGTTTTACCGGTTGATAAAGGAAGAAAAACAGCTTAGTTTTATAGCTCTTTACGGCAGCCGCAGACTGATCATTAGAGGATAATTGGAAAAGTACCTGGAGGCGAATCCATCCGGGCGGACGGGAAATACCAGTTTAAGTACCACATAAACGGCAAACCGCATTTTGTTTACAGTTGGAGGCTGGAGCCGACGGATAAACTGCCAGTGGGAAAAAAGCCATGCCTTTCGCTGCGGGAACTGGAGAAGCAGATCGGGTATGACCTTGACACGCTTTCGGACCCAATGGGAAAGAACATAATCGTCGGGGAACTGGTGGAGCGGTATTTATGCACAAAGACAGGGGTAAAGCCGAATACGCTCGCTAATTACAATTTCGTGCGGAACCTTCTAAAGAAGGAAACTTTCAGTGAGAAAAAGATTTCACAGATTAAGACATCGGATGCAAAGCTGTTTTTAATTAAGCTGCAACAGGATGGGAAAGGCTACAGCACCATCAAGACGGTCAGGGGAGTCCTGCGGCCGGCATTCCAGATGGCAGTGGATGACGATGTCCTGCATAAAGAACCCATTCGGCTTTGAACTGGCAACGGTGGTGGTGAATGACAGCGTGACAAGGGAGGCGGTCACAAAGGAACAGATGAGGAAATTTCTCAAGTTTGTCCATGATGACAATGTCTACTGCAAATATTATGAAGTGGTCTATATTCTTTTCCACACGGGGCTGCGGATTTCAGAGTTCTGCGGGCTGACTTTGCGGGATATTGACCTGGAAAACAATATCCTCAACATTGACCACCAGATCCAGCGGACTGCGAACATGAAGCTGGTAATTGAATCCACAAAGACAAATGCGGGAACGAGGAAGTGGCAATGCACTGGGAGCATCGTTTCAATCATATGGTCAAACGGTACAATGAGATTTATCGGGTGCAGATGCCGAACATCACGCCCCATGTCTGCCGCCATACCTACTGCAGCAACATGGCAAAGTCGGGCATGAACCCAAAGACGCTCCAGTATCTGAAGGGGCATAGCGATATCGGGGTGACGCTGAATACATACACGCACCTCGGACTGGAGGATGCTGCGGATGAATTAAAGTGGATGGAGGATTTGGAGATAGCGAGGAAGGAACTGGAAAAGGCGAAGGGTGAAAAGCCTGTATCGCAGAAAATGTTTCGGGCAATTTGATATGGGATGGTAAGGCGCTCCGCTTCGGCGGGGCGTAATTTTGTGTGTGGAAATATGAAGGGATTTGTGCTATTATAGTATTCGATATTTTATGCAGATTAAAAAGTAATGGAGAAATATCAGGAGGTATTTAGTGAGCAGGAAACTTTTTAGATATATTGGTCTTGAAGATTTTATTAATCTCACCATAAACAATAAAGATAGATTTGTACGTCCATCTTCTTGGGATGACAAATATGAAGGGTATTTGTTTTCACATATGGAAACAGAGCGATCAGAATACGGACAAAGGACGATAAATTGTTGTCTCATACTAAAAAGGTTTTTTCGGAGGAAGAACAATTTGTAAGCGACACAAAACATACCGTAGTGAATCTTCCCCAGTCAGTTGATATA
>CAJUEW010000030.1 GCA_910585465.1 uncultured Lachnospiraceae bacterium
ATAATGCCAAGACTACGGATGAAAATTTAAGTCATACAGTATTCGTCCGGAATGTGATGAAATCAAAATAGCACAGAGTTCCGAAGATTTCAGGAACAGAAAAAGGTCCTGGGGCATCTGCCTCCAGGGCCTTTTAATAGATAACATTATTTTTTGGTTACTACCTGTTTTACCGGCGACCAGGAGGAAAACACTTTTATGCTTTTTCCGTTCACCTTCGCTGTTTTATAGGTGCGGATTCTTACATAGTATTTTTTCTTCCCTGTCAGCTTCTTGATGGTTCTAGTGGTAGTGGAAGCTTTTTTAACATATACGCTGGCCGTGGTTCCCTTCTTAAATTTGCTGGTAGTAGAATACTGGATCTGGTAGCCGCTGACCTGCTTTGTATTCTTCTTCCATTTCAGCGTCATGCTCTTTGATTTCCCTGTCACTTTGGAAATCGTCGTTCTGGCAGGCTTGATAATAAATGTCTTCTTCACGGTTCCGCTGTAGTTCCCTTTAAATTTGACCGTTACCGTGGCCTGGCCGACGTTTTTGTTATTCTTGTAGCTGACAGTGTAATACTTGCTGGAAATCTTTTTGCCGTTGCTGTCAACTGCTGTGACAGAGGGTTTCTTTGCTTTCCCATTATATGTGTATTTGTCTGCGGACAAGGTTACGGATTTAACAGTAGCCTTCTTATTTTCCCCGTCATTTTTATCTTTATCGTCGTCTTTGTCTTTATCTTTGTCGTTGTCTTTATCATCCGGATTTCCGTTGTTTTCGTCTCCTGGGTCTCCGGGCTTTTCGTCGTCTCCGGATGGGGGTGGGTTCTGCACCTTCCCGTCCACAATCTTGCTTCCATCAGAGCAGGTGACAACGACTGACTTCAGATCTGCCTTTACGCCTCCGGTCATATCAATCTTTTTCCATTGGTCAGAAGTTCCTTTGTAGTTTATTGTCTTAAGTGACGGCGTATCGGTAAATGCCTCGGCCTCTATTTTCGTAACGGATGCAGGTATTGTAATGCTTGCAAGACTGGGGCAGTTGACGAATGTCCTTTCCTCGATTTTTGTCACACCATCCGGAATCACGATACTTTTCAGACTAAGGCAGTCACGGAAAGCGCCCGAGCCAATTTTTTGTACAGAGTCTGGAATATTAATATTTACCAGCTTTTTGCAATTACCGAAAGATTCTATGCCGATTTCAGTAAGACCTTCTGGCAAAACCACATCCGTGAGATTTTCACAGGTGCCGAATGTACCTATTTTTATTTTTTTAAGATTTTTAGGCACAACAATGGATTTAATTCCTGTGGCAAAAAAGCAACCTTCCCCTATTTCCATAATAGAATCAGGCAGATTTATTTCTGTCAAAGATTTGTTGCCATAAAACAAATAATCCTTAAGAACCAGTGCCGTATCTGGTATAGTAATACCTGTTAAATAAAGACACTGCAGTGCATGATTATGATAGACATTATAATCGATCTTATCTGAACCAATCTGCGTTACTGGATACCCATCGACATAGGCTGGAATCTCAAGATTCAATGTAGGAAAAGGAATGTCCTTTACTTCCTCGTAATGGTTCCACCAGTTATAATGAATACTGTTATCGGTCAGAGATACGCTTTTTTTATCACTATTTACTTGAAATTTTAATCGCACATTATTTGAGTTTGGAACTAAGTAATATCCATCTTGAGGGTTTGGTTCCAAATCTGTAAAATCTACACCATTCACATCATTTCCAAGAACACCCGTAACAGACAGGTTGCCCGCTGCTTGTACTACAGTCTCCATTCCTGGCATTATCATTGCTGAAGGCAGAGCCAGGGATATGGCCAGCATTCCGGCTAACAGCTTGTTCAATAATTTCTTTTTCATAACAGATACCTCCTAAAATATTTTCTGCGTTTTTGTTCTGTGAAAGTTGCATATTTCTTTTGACAGCCAGGCCGTCATTTCTTTTTTCGTCTTCCTGTCTTAGAAGCACTAAACTTAGAGATTAAATTTTCCCTGTCCGTGTCTGTTTCCACATATTTGATGATATCTCTGGGCTGCATCTCTAAAATACAGCACAGCCTGTTCAGATTGTCCAGGGATATGGATGTGTCACCGTTCCGGAACTTCTTCATTGTCTCCTGTCCAAAAATTCCTGTTTTCTTGGCGACTGTAGTATTCATCCCTACATCCTTTAGTTCTTTTATGACGTCTATTTTGTAGATTAACATGCTTCCCCTCTTTCCATTTATTTCCTTTTTTATATTATAACATAGGTTAAAGAAAAGATCAAGGGAAATATCCCAAATAATTGTGAATGTTATATTGACAGGGAAATGTAAAAAACGGATGCAGAAATGCAAAGGGCCGGAGAGCGTATTTTTCCTTAAGGGATATTTTTCACAGGACAGCGTGCCCCAAAGGGGATGTCCCGGGCGACGGTTCCTAACAGGGCGGCGGGTCGCCGGGGCAAGCGGAGAGTGCCTAAATACTTGAAAAGTAAGAAGGTGTTATCCGGCCTTTACCTTCAAAGTGGAGGGGACGGATCTGTACGGACGCTCCCATACTTATTATGAAACCGTGGAATTTACAAAGAGCAACGCGGGAACCGGGACAAAGGCAAGGCTGACGGCAGATATCACAGTCTGTTCCGGAACCTACCAGGTTACAGAGGAAAAGACGATGCGCTATAAGCTGAAGAGCATCCACCTGGCAGGCTTGATAATAAATGTCTTCCTCACGGTTCCGCTGTAGTTCCCTTTAACATGGCCTGGCCGACATTCTTATCTTTATTATTGTTACCCGGATTCCCGCCGTTTTCGTTCTCTGGTTTTTCATCGTCCTTGGATGGGGATGGCTCCGTACTATGGGATCCAGGAAGGCGGTAATATCTGGCAAGGTTATTGGAAGGAGCCGCATCAATGCTGACAAAATACTTTGTAAGAACCGGATTCTGAAAGAGCATATGGTTAAATTGTCCAATCAAGTGCTCCAGTACCGCCCGGTATGCCCCTGCACATTTCACGGGCACCGGACGGGTTTCTGTTGACATATAATTATTTTATAATTACAATATAATTATGGAATACATAAAATTTGAATGGGATGATAGAAAAAACGAAATCAATTAAGAAAAAACATAAAATATCTTTTGAGGAAGCTCGAACGGTATTTTATGACTCAGAAGCTCTTATCATTGACGATCCAGAGCATTCAGAACAGGAGGACAGATTTATAATTTTAGGTCTTAGCAAAAAGGCTAATTTGCTTGTGGTATGTCATTGCTACCGGGAATCTGATTCCATTATACGTATTATATCCGCAAGGAAAGCAACTGCTACAGAAGCAAGATATTATCACGAATTATAGGAGGTGTTACCATGAAGGAAGAATATGATTTCAGTAAAGCCCGTAAAAATCCTTATGCCAATAAGCTAAAGAAACAGATTACCATTAATATTGATACAGATACTATAGATTATTTTAAATTGCAAGCTAAATTTTCCGGCATTCCATATCAAACGCTTATCAATCTATACCTTTCAGAGTGCGCAGAGCAAAAGAAACAACTAAAAATAGATTGGAATTAACTTTAATACCAAACAGGCAAAAAGTGTACGTCTATCTGAACAAAGAGGAATCTCCCAATCGTGCTATTTTACGATTGGAAGATTCTTTTTTTCTTTTATAAATTTTCCATTATACGCATATTTGTCTGCGGACAAGGTTACGGATTTAACAGTGGCCTTTTTTCCCTAGTTGTGAAAGCTATATTGACAGGGAAATGTAAAAACGGATGAGGAAATGCAAAGGTCCAGGGAGCGTATTTCTCCTTAAGGGATAATTTTCACAGGACAGCGTGCCCCAAAGGGGATGTCCCGGGCGACGGTTCCTAACAGGGCGGCGGGTCGCCGGGGCAAGCGGAGACTGCCCGGAAAGCTTGTTTTATGGCATATTTGTCAGACGTTCTAATATATTAAAAAAACATAAATATTATAAATTATTTATAAATATGTTGAATTTGGCCCTTTCCAACATGCTATTGGTGAGAGGGCAATCTGAATATCTTTTTTTAACTCTAAAATTCCCTCTCACTGTACCATGACAATTTCATAGCCTGCCCAGGCTGATACCTGGCATTGAGTGTGCATATCTGCCCGCCGTGCCGGAAAAAACGTTGCGGAAGAAACGGAACAGGGAACGGGTCTGGGGGGAATACAGGCAAGATGATAAATAAGCAGAAAGGAGGATAAAACAGTGGAAGATGCAGACGGAAGAAGCGAATAAAGGGAAAACGCCGGAGAACTGTATAGGATGTCCATACGGCAGGCATTTTCCCTGTATTGGTTACTGTCTGAAAAAGATTATTTTGGAGATGAAAAAGACAGGAAGAAAGGAGGAATGCCATGCAGGATGAGGTAACCGAAGAGATGATCTCAGTGTGTATTAAAGGAGGTAAGATTACCGGGCAGATTTTAATGGAAGCTTTGCGCCAGATAATGAATGAGAGGAAGAAGCATAAGGCAGTCTGTCATGGAAAACAGAACATGAAAAAACTGATGGCACAAAACTGCAAGCTGTCGAACATTGAAGTGACAGACGGAAATATTAAATCTTTTGAAAGATATGCCCGGAAATACAATATAGACTTCAGTCTGAAAAAAGATACGTCCGTATGCCCTTCAAGGTATTTTGTATTTTTTAAGGCCAGGGATGCGGATGTCATGACAGCAGCATTCAAGGAGTACACAAAAAAAAATCTTGATAAAGATAAAGAAAAAAGGCCTTCTGTAATGAAGAAACTGGATTTGTCAAGAAAACGCACGGAAAAACATATGAAGAGAGAAAAAATAAGACAAAAGGAGAGGGGGCTGCTGCGCTGAGGAGAAAATGCAAGAAAAATTCCCGCTGGCTGGCTAAGACAGCCGGAAAACTGTCTGCCGCCCTGCGGGAAATGCCGGCCATAGAGTTAAAAAAGCTGGTTTTTATGAGTATTCCTTATGTGACTGTGTTTTATCTGGTGAATAAACTGGCATGGCTGTACCGCTTCTGCAGAGGAAATTCCCTGATGGAAAGGCTTTGGGTGCTGTATCTGAATTTCTCAATGGCGTTTGACAATCCTCTGCCCAGCTTCTGTTTTCATGACCTGTTGATTGGGCTGTCGGGCGCAGTGCTGGTAAAAACGGCAGTGTACCTGAAAGGGAAGAATAGAAAAAAATTCCGCCAGGGAAAGGAGTATGGTTCTGCCCGCTGGGGAACTGAAAAGGACATTGCTCCTTTTGTTGACCCAGTATTTGAAAATAACATTCTTCTGACACAGACAGAGCGCCTTACCATGAACAGCCGTCCAAAAGAGCCGAAATATGCCAGAAACAAAAATGTGGTGGTAATCGGCGGCTCAGGCTCCGGCAAAACCAGGTTTTACGTAAAGCCGCAGCTTATGCAAATGCCGCCGAAGGTCAGTTTCGTGGTTACTGATCCAAAAGGAACAATTATAGAAGAGTGCGGAAAAATGCTTAGCCGCGGAACACCAAAGATAAAGGATGGCAGGCAGGTGCGGGACAAGGCTGGAAAAATAGTCTATGACCCGTATCGGATTAAGGTGCTTAACACGATCAATTTCAAAAAAAGCATGCATTATAACCCCTTCCGATATATCCGGAGCGAAAAGGATATTTTGAAGCTGGTTAATGTAATTATTGCCAATACGAAAGGGGAAGGAGAAAAATCTTCTGAGGATTTCTGGACCAAAGCCGAAAGGCTTTTGTATTGTGCGCTGATAGGATACCTCTATTATGAAGCTCCTGAGGAAGAACAGAATTTTTCTACACTGCTTGAATTTATTAACGCATCTGAAACCAGAGAGGAGGATGAAGGATATACAAATGCGGTGGATGAGCTGTTTCTGGAACTGGAAAAGGAGAAGCCAGAGCACTTTGCTGTACGGCAGTATAAAAAATATAAGCTTGCGGCGGGCAAAACGGCAAAATCTATACTTATTTCCTGCGGCGCACGCCTAGCGCCCTTTGACATTGCAGAACTGCGGGAGCTGACTTCTTATGATGAACTGGAACTAGATATGATTGGAGATCAGCGGACAGCTATGTTTGTTATTATTTCCGATACAGACGACACCTACGTGCGCCCAGATAGGGCACTTTGCATTGCAGATTATTGGTACTGTTCCGCATGATAACGCGGGAGGTCGCCTGCCTGACCGAAAGGCGAAAGCTGACACGGGAACACAGCACGGCAGGGAAGCGGTAAGTTGCCCAAAGGCAATCGGGCACGACTGAACCGCAAGACCAAGTGGATATGAGGTTTAAGTTGGATTTACTGAATGTGAGTTTCAAGTTTCTGTTGCGTCCAGACGGAGGAAAGTGCCTGTAACCTCTGACGTGTGGCGTTTGCTACTTGAACGTTAGTAAACGGTTATCACAATCACACGTGACAAGCAGGAGAACCTGTATTAACGAAACGAAAGCAGAGCCGACAATCCACATTTACCAAGGCAGAGTGCTAACTGGGGATACCCTAAACAGGAATGCCATGAACTGGCTATGGCGCAGAGCCTGAATATCCTGCATGGGTACGGAACGCCCGTAGTAGTCCGAGAACCCTGAACTGACAGGGATAGCCGTAAAACCGGAAGCGGTAACGCCGCTCACATGGCGAAGGGGCGTAGTCAATGCGTACTAAAATCAAAAATTGATTAGGGAGGAAAACCTCACAATGAAACCAACAATGGAGATTTTAGCAAGAATCAATAAGAACTCAAACTACAACAAAGAAGAAGTATTTACCAAGTTATACCGTTACCTGTTGCGTCCAGACCTCTATTATGAGGCATATAAGAATCTATATGCCAATAGTGGGGCAGCAACAAAAGGGGTAAACCATGATACGGCAGATGGTTTCAGCGAAGTAAAAATTGTAAAAATCATACAGTCACTGGCAGATGAAACCTACCAGCCTATGCCGGTACGCAGAACCTATATTAAAAAAACAAACAGTAAAAAGAAGCGACCGCTTGGAATCCCCACATTTACAGACAAACTGGTACAGGAAGCCCTTAGAATGGTACTGCAAGCTGTCTATGAACCTGTTTTTCTAAACTGTTCACACGGATTCAGACCAAACAGAAGCTGCCATACTGCCCTGACTGATTTAAAAAAAGAATTTACTGGGGCAAGGTGGTTCGTAGAGGGTGACATCAAAGGTTGTTTTGACAACATTGACCATACTGTATTGGTAGGTCTGATTAATAGCAAGATTAAGGACGCACGGCTGATTAAGCTGATATATAAGTTTATGAAAGCGGGATATGTGGAAGACTGGCACTATTATGGTACATACAGCGGAACTCCACAGGGCGGGATTATCTCACCGATACTCGCCAATATCTATCTTCACGAGCTGGATAAATTTGTGATGAAGCTAAAGGCTGATTTCGATGTTTATGAAGAAAAAAATTACACGCCGGAATACCGGGCATTGCTAAGCAAACAAACGGTGGCACGAAGGCACATCAATGAAACAAGCGGTGGGGAGCGACAGAATTGGATTAATGAATACAAACGTATCCATAAACTGGTGCTGAAAACTCCCGCTAAATCGCAGACTGACAAGAAAATCAAATATGTGCGGTATGCGGACGATTTCTTAATCGGTGTCAATGGAAGCCGTGAGGACTGTGTGGAAATTAAGCGTAAACTTACCGAGTTTATCGGTCAGACACTGAAAATGGAATTAAGTGATGAGAAAACGCTCATTACCCACAGCAACGATTATGCACGTTTCCTAGGCTATGATATTCGTGTTAGGCGTGACTCAAAAGTAAAACGTGTTGGCAAAATGAAACACGCCAAACGGACGATGAGCAACAAAGTTGAACTTGTGGTTCCCCTTTCGGATAAAATCCACAAATTTATCTTTTCAAAAGGCATCGCAATACAAGAACCAAATGGAAATTTACGTCCGGTTCACCGGGCGGAACTGTTGCATCTTTCAGACCTTGAAATCGTATCAAGCTATAACAGTGAGTTGCGGGGGATTTGTAATTATTACAATCTGGCAAGCAATTTCAATAGGTTATGTTATCTGGCATACCTAATGGAATATAGTTGCCTGCGGACTCTTGCCAACAAGCATAGAAGTTCCGTTCCTAAAATGATAAGAAAGTTTAAGGACGGTAAAGGCAAATGGGGGATTCCCTATGAAACCAAGCAAGGGCTGAAAAGATGTTATTTTGCCAAATATGCTGACAGTAAAAACGTGAGAAACCCAACAGACAGAATTACCTATGCAACACAAATATACAGAATGTCGGTAAACACGTTAGAAAAACGGCTAAAGGCACATATTTGTGAGTTGTGTGGCACAACGGAAAGTGACTGCTATGAGGTTCATCACATCAACAAACTCAAAAATCTGAAAGGGAAAGAGGATTGGGAACGTGCGATGATAGCCAAACGGCGAAAAACTCTTGTAGTCTGTAAGGAATGTCATATCAGGATTCACAACCAATGAGTTTTTATTGACCAAGCAAAGACGGAGCCGTGTACAGTGAGAGTTGTAAGCACGGTTCTGAGGGGGGACTGTGCAGACCTACCATAGAAATATGGCAAGGCGGTACTTTCCTACCCTACAACTTTATCGTGGCAATTATGTACAGCCAGTTATTCAATCTTTTATGTGACCGCGCAGACGACGTGCACGGGGGAAGACTCCCATACCACGTAAGACTTCTTTTGGATGAGTTCAGCAATATTGGCCAGATACCTAAGTTTGATAAGCTGATCGCAACCATACGAAGCAGAGAGATCTCAGCATCAATTATTTTACAGTCGCAGAGCCAGTTAAAAACTATTTATAAAGATGCGGCTGAGACGATTTTGGGCAACTGCGTGCGCCCAGAAGCCGCCAGCGCATTATAAATTGGCGGCGTGGTAACTACAGGATACCGCCTTTAGCAAGTGGTAGGTAAAAGTATCAAGCTGTCTGCAAATAAATGGAGAAAAGGAGGCTCACAGCAAGCAGAAGCAACCTATTATTCTACGACTTATCCGAGAGGGGAAACCCGAAGGGGAGTGCAGCATGTCGTTGCTGTCATAAGGATGTATGACAGCCTGCGTAGGAGGACAATAATCCTGTGCGTCCAAATGCGTAAGAATAAAAATCTGTGTACGAGGTACAAAGCTAAACTGCCTGAACGATAGCCAGAGCGAGGGAACCCGTACCCCGCATACGAAAAGGATTGAAACGTATGTTTTCCATGTTGCTTGCATTTCGCAGTTATGGAAGTAAGTGATACTCATGGAAAGGCAACCGCAAGACAGCGGGTAAATGGCGAAAGTCGGTGCCGACAACACAGAAAGCTAATCCTGTTTTTGCTAACTGGGGATGACCTAAACCCGGTAACGGGCATGGTCACACAGCTCCCATAGTAGTCCGAGACGTTAATAGCGTTCACATGGCGAAGGGGAGCAGCTTATTATTGATACCAAAACGAAAGGAGTGTGCGTGAGGCATGAGAAATCCAACTGAGGTATTAAAAAGTTTGACGGAAAAATCAAAAGATGAATCATACAGGTTCCAGCGACTATACCGGAACCTGTACAACCCGGAGTTCTATTGGCTGGCGTATAAAAATATTTACGCAAATAAAGGCAGCATGACTGCCGGAGCCGATGGGACTACGATTGACGGGATGAGTAATGAAAGAATCAATGGGATAATTGCGTCCCTAAGAGACAGGAGTTACCGTCCCAGACCTGCAAAGCGGGTATATATTGCCAAGAAAAACAGCAATAAAAAACGTCCGCTGGGCATTCAGTCCGGCAACGACAAGCTCGTGCAGGAAGTCGTCAAGATGATTTTGGAGAGTATTTATGAATCCGTATTCAGTAACAAATCCCACGGGTTCAGACTCAACAGGAGCTGTCAGACAGCCCTAATGCAGATACAGAAAACCTTCACGGGAACGAACTGGTTTGTAGAAGAAGATATACACGCCTGTTTTGACAGCTTCGACCATCAGGTAATCGTTGAGATTCTGAAAAGAAGAATCAACGACGAAATGTTCATCCAGCTTATATGGAAATTTCTGAAAGCTGGATATATGGAGCAATGGGAATACGAAAGGACCTACAGCGGCGTACCGCAGGGGTCTGGTGTAAGTCCTGTCCTCTGCAACATCTATCTAAATGAACTGGATAAGTTCATGGAGAAGTATGCCATAGATTTTAATACGAAAGCGCCCAGAAAGCGGCTTTCACCGGCATACAAAACAAGTGTAAACAGGACATACGAGTATAGAAAAGAGGGCAGGCAGCTCTGGGAGCAGTTATCGCCGGAAGAAAGGAAAATCCGAAGCAGACGGTTAAGGGAACTGGAAAGGACGGAAAAAAGTATGACTCCGACGGTTCCTCTGGATTTAGATTACAAGCGGATTCAGTATACCCGGTATGCAGATGATTTTCTTATCGGCGTAATAGGCAGCAAAGAAGATGCCGAGCAAGTCAAGCGGGATGTAAAAGCATTTCTGCAAGATGTGCTGAAGCTGGAAATGTCAGATGCCAAGACCAAAGTTATCCATACAGGCGACAGGGCAAGATTTTTAGGATATGACATCACAGTATCAAGAAGCCAGAACCTAAAAAAGCTGGCGAACGGAAAGATTCAGAGGTGCCAGACAGGAGTTGTGAAGCTCCTGGTTCCCAGAGAAAAATGGGTCGGAAAACTGCTTGAATATCAGGCAATGAAAATCAAAATCAACGAGAACGGCAAAGAGAGGTTCGTTGCCCTGCACAGGGGCAAGCTGGTAAATAAAAGCGATATAGAGATACTGGCAACGTACAATGCTGAGGTCAGAGGTCTGTACAATTACTATTCTATTGCCAATGACGCTTTCAAAATCGGCAGATTCGGCAATGTGATGAAGTACAGCATGTATAAAACATTTGCATGTAAATACAAGACCAACGTCCACGAAATCAAGCGGAGATACTGTGTCGGTGATTTATTTACAGTGGCATATGACACAAAAGCAGGAAAGAAAACCACCACGTTCTACAGGGACGGGTACAAACGGAAAGAAACGGCAACAAAGTTTGATAACGTCAGCGAACTGCCGGAGTATTCAAAGTACACGAAAACCAATACCTTAAAGCAGCGTGTGGAGAGACATACCTGTGAACTATGCGGAAAGGACTGTAGGAATCTCGAAATCCACCAGGTGAAGAAACTCAAGGACTTGAAAGGTAATGCCGACTGGGTAATTCTAATGCGGAGACGCAGAAGGAAAACTCTGGTGGTATGCCCGGATTGTCATAAAACGATTCATTCTTAACAATACCGCAAATATGATAAGCGGAAAGCCGTATACACCGAGAGGTGTACGTGCGGTTTGGGAGGGAGAGGACGCCTATCCTTCTTCAGGAGGATAAGCCGAAGCTTACCTCATGATACGATGTTATTCCTCGGAGGCAAGGAGAAAACCACGCTCAAGGAAATATCGGAGCTTTTGGGGAAAGAAACTATAGATTTATATAACACGTCCGAGAACCGGGGACGGGAAAAGACTTACGGGCTGAGCTATCAGAAGTTAGGAAAGGAGCTGATGAGCCAAGATGAAATAGCCGTCATGGACGGCGGCAAATGTATTTTGCAGGTAAGGGGTGTGCGTCCGTTCTTAAGCGATAAATATGACATCACCAAACACAAACGGTATAAGGAACTGTCAGATTATAGCGCAAAAAATGTTTTTCATGTGGAATCATACATCAAACACCAGCTTCGGCTCAGAATGGAGGACGAATTTGTGCTGTATGAAGTGGACGGAAGCGGAGAAGAAGATGCGGCCGACGGACAATAAGAGGATAGAAATATTTTTTATGTCTGTCAGATGGAAGGCAGCCGCTGATTTATTCGCGCAGACCCTGAACTATATTAAAAAAAGAAAAAAGAACATAAACAGACAAGGTTTGAAAGGAGAAAAATAAAAATGGCATTTTTTACTTCAGCAATCAATATTTTACAGACTTTAGTGATTGCAGTCGGAGGCGGACTTGGAGTGTTTGGGCTGATTAATTTATTAGAAAGTTATGGAAGTGACAATGCGAGCTCAAGGTCACAGGGAATTAAGCAACTGATGGCCGGCGGCGGGATAATTCTGATTGGAACACAGTTAGTTCCACAGCTTTTGACTCTGTTTCCAATAAAATAAAGGAAAGGGGGTCCGCTCATGTTTGACGGTATTCGTGAGGCAATTGGAGAGTGGATGAGGGAGCTTCTGACCGGAATTATCAGGTTCAACCTGGCGACAATGTTTGACGAGGTCAATGAAAAGACAGCCAGCATTGCTGCCCAGGTCGGGAAGACTCCGCAGGCATGGAGCAGCAGTATTTTCAGTCTGATACAGAATCTTTCAGATTCCGTCGTCATGCCGATTGCAGGCATGGTAATCACATTTGTGTTGTGTTATGAACTGATTTCCCTGGTGACCGCAAAAAACAACATGAATGAAATAGACACATGGATGTTTTTTAAATATTTCTTCAAGATGTGGGTGGCGGTCTATCTGGTCAGCAACACCTTTAACATTACAATGGCGGTTTTTGATGTGGGACAGTATCTTGTCAGTTCCGCAGGAGGAGCCATCAGTTCACAGACCGCTGTTAACATGGATTTCATGCTGGATGCGATAGATGGAACGATGGAGTCTATGGGAATTGTGGAACTGGCGATTCTGACACTGGAAACCACGGTGGTCAGTCTGTGCATGAAAATTATATCGGTTTTGATTGTTGTCATTCTTTATTCGCGTATGGTAGGGATTTATTTATACACCTCAATCGCCCCGGTTCCATTTGCAACTATCACGATGTCCAATTTAGACTGGGGAAGAGTGGGAAGCGGTTATTTCCGGGGACTCTTTGCACTTGCATTCCAGGGTTTTTTCATGATGGTGTGTGTGGGTATCTATGCGGTGCTGGTATCCAATATTCATGTGTCGGACAATATCCATTCGGCGTTATTTGATGTCTCGGTATATACTGTGCTTTTGTGTTTTTGGCTGAAAAAAACGGAAGGCCTGTCACGCTCCATCTTCAATGCCTGAAAATGGGAAATATTTAAGAAAAGGAAGAGCGGCGGAAACGGATATATCCCGTCCGGCAGTGTTTCCGTCAGCAAAAGAAGTTTTATTATGGCTTATGTATCAGTGCCAAAGGATCTGACAAAGGTAAAAAACAAAGTAGCCTTTAATCTTACAGCAAGACAGATTGTCTGTTTTGCCGCGGCTGCGGCCATAGGCTTTCCCTTTTACTTTCTTACACGGGATTATATTGGGACAAGCAATGCAGCGTCCTGCATGGCGCTTTTGATGCTTCCCGTATTTATGTTTGCCCTGTATGAAAAGGATGGAATGCCTCTGGAAAAGATTCTTTTCAATATGATCAGGGTAAAATTTTTACGCCCCGCTATTCGAAGGTATGAGACAGAGAATCTGTATGACCCGGAAGTGGACATAGTTCCTTCCGGAATACAGGGGAAGGGAGGAAAAAAATATACAAAGAAAAATAAGTTCTGTTAAAAGCAGAACAGACAAAAAAATGAACGACCATACAAGGGGGCGGAAGGAGAAAAGGATATCTGCCCAAAAATCTATTCCGTACCGGGAAATGGCAAAAGACGGAATCTGCAGGGTCCGGGATGGATATTATTCTAAAACCATTCAGTTTTATGATATTAACTACCAACTGGCGCAGAATGAGGATAAGAATGCCATTTTTGAAAACTGGTGTGATTTTCTCAATTATTTTGACAGCACCATTCATTTTCAGCTGTCTTTTATCAATCATCACAGCAGTATGAAGGAATATGAATCCATCATCCGGATACAGCCGCAGAATGATGCTTTTGATGATATCCGTATGGAATATGCGCATATGCTGAGGGACCAGCTTGCAAAAGGCAATAATGGTCTTGTGCGCACAAAGTATATTACATTCGGGATTGCGGCTGACAATATTCAGGAGGCAAAGCCAAAGCTGGAACGGATAGAGGCTGACATCCTGAATAATTTTAAGATGCTTGGAGCTTTGGCGTATCCTCTGAATGGAGAAGAACGTCTGCGGATATTGTATGAAACATTTAACCCTGATGAAAAAGCACCGTTCCGGTTTTCGTATGACTGGATGCTGCAGACCGGGATGAGGACGAAAGATTTTGTGGCTCCCACAAGCTTTGTGTTCAGGAGCGGAAAAGACTTTCAGATGGGGAATATCATAGGAGCAGTGTCTTATCTGCAGATACTGGCTCCGGAGCTGACGGATAAGCTGCTGGCAGAATTTCTGGAAATGGATCAGGAACTGATTGTGAACTTCCACATCCAGCCGCTGGATCAGACGCAGGCAATCAAGCTGGTAAAAAACAAAGTGACGGACATTGACCGCATGAAGATTGAAGAGCAGAAAAAGGCAGTGCGCTCCGGTTATGATATGGGTGCGACACGTTCCTTGATAACTGCATAAGCAGGAAACAAGGCATATACAAAGATTTTGTATAGAGAACTGATATTCCAAAGAGTGGAATGAGGGGGTAACGTCCCGAAACGCTCTCCTTAATACTCCTACATGCTGTGCTAACTGCTGAAATGCACAGTATGGAGCTAGGTGAAGTCGGCAGAGAGATACCGTAAGGCATGAAAATGCCCCGAAAGCCGTCCAGCGGTGGTCGGTGTGTCCTATATGCCGGAGGTCTATAAAATATCTATGGTGAGAATAACTTAGAAATAAGTTTGACGAACTTGCGAAAGTAAGGGTCTAAACGTAGCTTATGTAGAAATGCATAAACCGTGGTCACGGGGTATGTGGGGTAAAGTAAGAATCCATGTTATGAAATACCCTATTGTGTTACAGGCACAATCAAGCATACAGGCTCATAGTAAGCACCTACGGATATATGGACAGATAGGAATATCGGAACGTGGGAAGCTGTGAATACAAATGGTAAGGATTCAGCAGTCCAATGTTGTAGTGATAGAAAAAATCGAAAGCCAGCAGCAAATACTGGCAGGCCAATAGGCTTTCCGCTATCGGGATAATCTATCTTTATCACAGTGAAATCAGGGGCACGAGCATTGATATTTCCTGTAATGGGAAAAGGAGCAACAGCCCCAAGACAGGATTTAGTTTCATTATTATTTCTAAATCTTTCAAGGTTCTTGTATGACTAATAGAAACCAAGTCCGAAAGGAGGCGGTTGACTTGACTGTCGATACGAACTTAGAGAGGCAACCAAAGCAGCAAAAACTGCGAAATGCCGAATATTACGATATGCAAGATGTTATGGATAAGCTATATGAAGAATCCTGCAAAGGAAAATCATTCCATAATCTAATGCACCTTATTACCAGTGAAAACAACATACTTTTAGCGTTCAGAAATATCAAAAACAACAAAGGCTCAATGACTAAGGGAACAGACGGCAAAACAATTACACAGTATAAAGGGTGGTCGGAAGAACAGTTTGTCAAATACTTCCAAAGCAAATTTGCAAACTATCACCCAAAAAGTGTACGCAGAACAGAAATTCCAAAGGTCGGACAGCCAGATAAAATGCGTCCGTTAGGCATTCCATGTATGGACGACAGGATGATACAGCAATGTATTATCCAAGTATTAGAACCGATATGTGAAGCAAGGTTTCATGCCCATAGTTATGGTTTTAGACCCAACAGGTCGGCAAGCCATGCCATTGCAAGGGCACAATCCCTGATGAATGTCAGCAAACTGCATTATGTTGTAGATGTTGATATAAAGGGATTCTTTGACAATGTAAATCATGGCAAGCTGCTCAAGCAAATGTGGGCAATAGGCATACGGGACAAAAGTCTAATCTGCATAATCGGCAAAATACTAAAATCTGAGATTGAGGGAATTGGCAGACCAGATAAAGGAACGCCACAGGGCGGAATCATCAGCCCGTTACTCTCAAACATTGTTCTGAACGAACTCGATTGGTGGTTGAGTGACCAATGGGAAACCAAAAGTACAAGATACCCCTATACGCACAGTCACAAATATGAAGCCTTAAAGAAGTCCAACCTCAAAGAATTTTTCTTCGTGCGTTATGCAGATGATTTTAAGATTCTCTGTAGGGATTACAAAACAGCAAAAAAGATATTCATTGCTGTAAAAGAGTGGCTTTGGGAAAGACTGGGGCTTGAAATCAGCCCTGAAAAATCCAAAATCACAAATGTCCGCAAAAAGAAAACGGATTTCCTTGGCTTTGCATTGTATGTGACGAAAAAGGGATTCCTGGTATGCACAATTATTATAATACTGCCACAAGGTGCAGTCGTGATTTCCGGGAAATCAATTTCGTTGTCAGCAGGAGCCTAAAGCATAGGCTTAGAGTAAAAACCAAAAAGGCAAAGCGAAACAAAAGTAACAAATCGCCGTCGCCTGTAAAAGTGTTAAAGTCCAGAACGTATCAGAAATTTTATGGTAGCTATGGCGGAAAGCCTAAAATCGTGGCAGGTGTACAAATCTTCCCGATTTATGGCTGTAAATTTGTTACCCCGAGAATGTTCACACGAGAGGTTAATAAATATACTCCACAAGGCAGACAGCTTATACACAAAAATCTGTCAACCGTGTACTGCCTTATCCAGTATCTATTAGAAACAAAGGAGTATGGAAAATCTGTGGAATACAACGATAACCGTATTTCACTTATGGCAGGACAAAACGGTAAATGTGCAGTAACAGGTGAACCACTCTGCATATTTGACATGGAATGCCATCATAAAAAGCCTAAAAGGCTGGGTGGTACGGACGAATATAGAAATCTTGTGTGGTTAAAATCCGACGTACATAAACTTATTCATGCTACCGAAGAAGATACGATTGCAAAATATCTTGATATTCTCAAACTTGATGACAAAGCACTGAAAAAGGTCAATTCTCTAAGGCTATCAGCAGAGAATTTAGAAATAGTAGTTAAAGCAAACTAAATTTTGTTGGAGCGCCGTGTGCGGGGAAACTCGCACGCACGGTGCGGAGTGGGGGAAAATTCGGAGATAACTTCAAAGAATTACCTATCACTATAAATTATCCCATCTGACTTAAATACTTACGGCGGAGAGGCAAAACGGCTTTTGGAGGATCTTCAGTCCAGAAATGAAAGGATGTTTCTTTTGACAGTATTGTTTCTGAACACGGCAGAAACCAGGCAGGAACTTGACAACGCGGTATTCCAGGCAGCCGGAATCGCACAAAAATATAACTGTTCTTTGCGGAGACTCGACTATATGCAGGAGCAGGGGCTGATGAGCAGCCTTCCGCTGGGAGTGAACCAGATTCCTGTCAAGCGGGCGCTGACAACCACATCCACGGCTATTTTTGTGCCGTTTACTACCCAGGAATTATTTATGGGCGGGGAGTCTCTTTATTATGGCCTGAATGCACTGTCTAATAATATGATTATGGTTGACCGGAAGAAACTGAAAAATCCAAATGGTCTGATACTTGGCACTCCCGGCTCCGGCAAATCCTTCGCTGCAAAGAGGGAGATTACCAATGCTTTTTTTGTTACACAGGATGACATTATTATCGGAGATCCGGAAGGAGAGTATTATCCTCTGGTCCATGAGCTTGGCGGGCAGGTAGTACATATTTCCGCTTCCAGCCGTGATTATATCAATCCGATGGATATCAACATGGATTATTCGGATGATGATAACCCGTTAGGCGTAAAAAGCGATTTTATTTTATCCTTGTGCGAGCTGATTATGGGGGCAAGAAATGGTATTGAAGCAGAGGAAAAATCTGTGATTGACCGATGTCTGCCGATTGTGTATCAAAAATATTTTGAGAATCCTGTGTCAGAGAACATGCCGGTGCTTGGAGACTTATACGAGTGTCTGCGTAAGCAGAAGGAGGTACAGGCACAGAGGATAGCAACAGCGCTGGAAATCTACGTGAATGGTTCCTTAAAAGTATTTAACCACCGTACCAACGTGGAACTGGAAAACCGTATCATTTGTTTTGATATCAAGGATTTGGGGAAACAGTTGAAAAAGCTGGGAATGCTTATTGTCCAGGATCAGGTGTGGAATCGTGTGACTGTCAACCGTGCCGAACGCAAATCTACCAGATACTATATAGATGAGTTCCATCTGCTTTTAAAAGAGGAACAAACAGCGGCATATTCGGTGGAGATTTGGAAGAGATTCCGCAAATGGGGAGGCATTCCGACAGGCATCACACAAAATATTAAGGATCTTCTGGCAAGCCGTGAGATTGAAAATATTTTTGAAAACTCTGATTTTATTTACATGCTCAACCAGGCCTCAGGGGACCGGCAGATACTGGCGAAGCAGCTTAACATTTCTCCGCACCAGTTGTCTTACGTGACCAACAGCGGAGAAGGAGAGGGACTGATCTTTTATGGAAATACCATTATTCCGTTTAAAGACAAATTTGACAAGTCGCTGCGTCTTTATAAGCTGATGACCACCAAGCTTTCAGAGAAGGGGCAGGAAAGCCATGCGGAAGCAGAAATTTAAGGCGAGGGATAAAACTGTAGAGAAAATGAATCGCGGCGGCCTGGTACGGGAAAATCTGCATAGCAAGGAAACGGTGAGAGTAGGCAGAAGGGAAGCCGACAGCCGGGCCGGAAGCGTACAGGGGACTGAACCAGTCAACTTACAGAACCTCCATATTCACCGGGCAGATCAGGAACAGAAGCACAGAAAACACAGGAGGAGCTATGGCCAAAATTCTGGATATCAGATAAATAAAGATGTTTTTCCTAATGGTCAGGAAAAGAAAATGGATTGCGGCAGTTCGCCGGATATGTTTGAGCCGGAAGGAGAAAAGGGAGGTTGTCCGGATGCAGATGGACAGGAGTATAGTTCACAGTCCGGTTTGGAATGTGTGGCGGATGCATATCAGACAGTATCCCAAGCCCCGGCGGTCGAAAATGATTCAGAGGATGTGCATGGCGGGAAAGGACGATTTTCTGAGCGTTCCTCACGGATGGAAGTTGTCCGATCCTCTGGATACTCTGCTTCCAGAAGAATATCCGGAAAACCCAGCTTAGAACAAAAAAAACAACAGGCGCAAAAAGGGAGTAAGAAGAAGCCATACAAGTCGGTATCTGAGAAACCGCCTGTCTGGGGCGATCCGGATAAAGCTCCAGAACCTGTAGGAAAACTTACCGAACATTCCTCACGGATGGAAAATGTCCGCCTTTCCGGAAGCCCGGCATATAGAAAGGCTTCTGGAAGCTCCGCAAGGAAGCAGAAGCTCCCGCAAAGGCCAAAGGAGATATCAGAAGCTTCTCATGGAACAGGCAGTTCAGTGGATTTGACCGGAGAGAATGTCCGCAAAGGGGGGAACGGAGAAAAAAACGGAAGCAGGAGGGGACCGGAAGCAGAAGAGCAGATACGGGATGCTTTGGATAAAAAGTGCCTTCCCGATAATTCCCGGTTATCTTTTGAGGACGAATACAATGGAATGGCAAGAGGCGCTGGAGCAGGCATTAAAAGAAAAGCTGTGTCTGCGGTATTCGGCTCAGCCAGAGCCTATATGAAAATCGAAGGACAGGAGGAAGAAGATCATTCGGCTGTAGAAAATTTTGATAAAACTGGGCGGATAGCAGTATATGGTCTGCTTTATTCTGTGTACAGATCCAAACGCAGCAGGCGGAAATCCTTCTCCCGGTTTTCTCAGAAGGAGAGAGACACACAGGGAAAGGGACGTCTGCGGTTTGAAGAAACGCGGGAGTCCGGAAAAGAAACAGCGAAACAGGCTGGAGGGACAACACAGGCAGAGAGGAAAGCCATGAGAAAGTCCTGGCAGAAAAAGCAATATCAAAAAGCATACCGGATGGAAAAAAGAAGCATACAATCGGCAATGGAGGCGTCGAAGGCAGTCCAGACCATCGCTGGAAAGGCAAAACATACAGTGGCCGGGCTTGTAAAGAGCAGCAGCCTTCTACCGATAGTGGCAGCAATTATACTGCTTTTTGTTTCTGTATCGTCAGGACTGTCGGTTTGCGGAGTTATGCTTCCAGCCGCCAGTTCCATTATTATAGGCACGACTTACCCCAGCACGGACGAGGATATTTATGCTGTGGAAACGTACTATTTGGCACTGGAAAATGCGCTGAACCGCCAGATTAACAATATGGAATCCACGCATCCGGGATACGATGAGTATCGTTACCAAGTGGACGAAATTTCCCATAATCCTTACCATTTGATTTCTTATCTGACTACGGTTTATCAGGAATTTACGTATGAACAGGTAAAAGATGCACTGCGGGAGTTGTTTTCCGCACAGTACCAGCTTAGGATAAAGGAAATTGTAGAAACACGCACCCGTACAGACAGTCACGGGAATGAAGAGGAATATGACTATTATATTCTCTGCATTTCACTTACCAACCGTGGTTTCGACACAGTGGCAAAAAGTTTCCTGACAGCGGAACAGGCAGAACTTTATGCAGTCTATAATATTACATACGGGAACCGGAACTATCTGTTTGACACAGAAAGCATTCCCGGTGCAGATGACGTTGGGGGAGCCGGCTTTGACATTCCAGGAGAGGCCCTGTCTGATCAGAAGTTTGCCAATATGATTCGGGAAGCCGAAAAATATCTGGGCTATCCATATGTATGGGGTGGTGATTCCCCAAGCACTGGTTTTGACTGTTCTGGCTTTGTGAGCTGGGTAATTAATAATTGTGGGAATGGATGGAATGTAGGAAGGCAGACGGCGGAGGGGCTCCGGAACTGTTGCGCCTATATATCCCCTGCAGATGCAAAGCCGGGGGATCTGATATTTTTTCAGGGAACTTACAATACTTCTGGCGCAAGCCATGTGGGAATCTATGCAGGCAGCAATATGATGATCCACTGCGGGAATCCCATCCAGTATACCAATATCAATTCTCCATATTGGAAGCAGCATTTTCTGGCATTCGGAAGAATCCAGTAAAGACGGTAATTTTAGAAAATATCAGGAGGCAGAAGGTGAACAAGAAATTATGTCGTCTTTTGGACGAAATTCAGAAGACGGAAGAAAAAATTGAGGAATATGAGGAGCATCTGAAGGAACTGAATATACGCA
The DNA here is from genome assembly GCA_910585465.1 of uncultured Lachnospiraceae bacterium. Taxonomy (GTDB): domain Bacteria; phylum Bacillota; class Clostridia; order Lachnospirales; family Lachnospiraceae; genus Hominiventricola. The sequence goes on from CAJUEW010000030.1 coordinate 21,131, forward strand.
GAAAACAGATGGAGGATGCGGAGATCATTAAAAGTATCCGATCCATGAAACTAAACAGCAGGGAAATGCTCTCCCTTCTGGAAAGCCTAAAGAATGGAACTGCAGCATTCCCGGATAAACAAGAAGCAACTGACGGAACAGTGGGAAAAGGCCGGAGAGAGGGCTGCGATATACAGGAAAAGAGAATATTGGAAAGTGAGGAAACCGGCAATGAGAACAGGAACTAAAAAGAGGTTTGTGCTGTCTATGGCAGTTACCGGACTACTGTTATCTTCATCGTTAACGGCATTCGCCTACACAGGCGAAGGAACACAGCAGCCTGAACTGACCATAGAAGAGGATCCTATTACAGAAGAAACGATATCAGAAGCGGAAGAAACGCCTTTTTCCGTCCCGGGGAACGGACAACTGGTAGATGATAAGAATGCTGACAGCTCAAAAGAATTTCTGACAATCCAGACGAAAAACGGGAATACCTTTTTTCTGGTTCTGGATCGTTCCAGCAATACGGAAAATGTTTATATGCTTTCCATGATTGATGAGAATGATCTGGCAGGATTTTTAGAAGAATCCGAAGAGGAACCCGAAAAGGAACCAGAGCAGGAACAGCCATCCGTGGTACTTCCGGAACCACCTGCAGAGGAACCCTCTGAAGAACCAACAGAGAAGAACGGAGGTATGAATACAGGAACCCTGCTCACGTTTGCAATGCTTCTGGCCGGAAGCATTGGCGGAGGTTACTATTTTAAGGTGCTGAAACCGAGAAAAGAGGAAGAAAATGTAGAAGATGAGGACTTGGAGCTGTATGACGGCGGAATGTACATTAATGAAGATACTCAGACTATTTCCTCTGATGAGGACGATAACAAAGAAATATAAATATGAAGAAAGACAGCCAGGACAGCCAGAAGCGACTGGCTGTTTTTTTGAAAGGAAAGAAATGATGCAATTAGTGATAACTGAAAAGCCAAGCGTGGCACAGGCAATTTCCCATGTAATCGGAGCAGATGACAGGAAAGACGGATATATGGAGGGGAACGGGTATATCGTATCATGGTGCGTGGGACACCTGGTGGAGCTGGCAGCGCCGGAGGCATATTCGGACGAATGGAAAAAATGGAATTACGGGAGTCTGCCAATGTTGCCGGAAAAATGGCGGTATGAGGTTAAGGCAGACACAAAAACACAGTATGATGTGCTTTATCGGTTAATGCACAGAGAAGATGTTTCAGCGGTAGTCTGCGGAACAGACGCAGGCCGTGAGGGAGAACTGATTTTCAGACTGGTGTATGAGCAGGCGGGGTGCAGCAAGCCGGTGAAACGGCTCTGGATTTCTTCGATGGAAGAAAGTGCAATTCGGGAGGGTTTTGCAGATTTAAAGCCAGGGAGCGATTATGACAGACTTTATGAGTCAGCTTTATGCAGACAGAGGGCAGACTGGCTTGTTGGCATCAACGGTACAAGGCTCTTTACCGTCCTGTATGGCGGAAAAGTCCTGAAGGTGGGCAGGGTGCAGACACCCACCCTTGCGATGCTGGTGGAGCGGGAAGCGAAGATTATGAACTTCCGGAAGGAAAAATATTACATGGCGCATATCCTGATGGACGGGATGGATGCCGCCACCGGGCGCATTGATGATAAAAAGAAAGCAGACGAGATTGCGGGGGCTTGCCGGAACGGGCAGGCTTTTACCACGTCTGTTGTGAAAGAGGAAAAGACAGTCATGCCGCCGAAACTCTATGACCTTACCACGCTCCAGAGGGATGCGAACCGCCTGTTTGGATTTACCGCAAAGCAGACCTTAGAATACACGCAGAGCCTTTATGAGAAAAAGTTAGCCACATATCCGAGGACGGACAGCCAGTTTTTATCTGACGATATGGGGCAGACCGCAGAGGGCGTAATCGAAGCGGTGTTCCATTCCCTGATGTTTGAGGAAAATAAGGCTCCCAGACCGGATATAAAAAGAATTCTCAACAGCAGAAAAGTGACAGACCACCACGCCATTATCCCCACAATGGAGATTGCGAAAGCTGACCTTGCGGCACTGCCGGAAACGGAGCGCAAAATCTTATCTCTGGTGGCAAACCGCCTTTTATGCGCCACCGGAGAGAAGCATTTATATGAAACAGTCAATGCGGAATTTTCCTGTAACGGACACACATTTACTGTTTCCGGGAAGTCTGTCACGCATAACGGGTGGAAGTCTTTTGAAGATGCCTTTAAGCGTTCCTTTAAAATCTCCGGGAATCAGGAGGAAGAAAAAGGGGAAAAGAAGCTGCCGGAACTGTCGGAAGGACAGGCATTTGACGGTGTGCAGACGAAAATCAGCGAGCATTTCACTTCCCCGCCGAAGCATTTTACAGAAGATTTATTATTATCTGCAATGGAACGTGCCGGGGCGGAGGATATGGGCGATGACGTGGAGAGGAAAGGCTTGGGTACGCCAGCGACAAGGGCGGATATCATCGAGAAGTTAGTCAAGGATGGATTCGTGAAGCGTGAGAAAAAGCAGATCATACCCACAGAGGACGGGTTGAAGCTGATTATGGTACTGCCCGATGTGGTAAAGTCCCCGAAACTTACTGCCGATTGGGAAAATGCCCTGACGCTGGTAGCGAAAGGGGAGCTTCCAATGGAGGACTTCATGGCGGATATTGAGAGCATGGTGTCGGAGCTGATACACACTTACCATGAGGTCAGTGACGAACAGAAAAAGATGTTCGCACAGGAACAGGAAACGCTTGGAATATGCCCGAACTGCGGCGGCCAGATCGTAAAAGGGAAATTCGGTGCGTACTGCGTGAAAAAATGCGGCATGAACGTGAGCCGGATTATGGGCGCAGCGCTTACCTCTGCACAGGTAAAGGACTTGCTTGACGGGAAGAGGATTCTGTTAAAAGGCTTAAAGAGCAAGGCGGGCAAGTCTTATGATGCCTATATCATTCCGAGTGGGACGGAGGAATTCCACTATACCAAAGACGGGGAAGAAAAAAGCGGGGTACAGTTTAAATTTGTCATGGAATTTCCAAAAAAGAAATCTTCTGGTTGGAAAAAGAAATAAAGGAAGGAAAAAATATGTTTACAACCGGGGATAGGTTATTAAACATGACGAAAGGGGAAGAAATCAGAATTATGGGAGCTTTCCAGAATGTCAGGAATGCCGGAGAGGACGGTTATGGATATTCTGGCGGGCATCAGAGAGCCAGAGCTTGGCGTGGTATGCAGGATTGCGGACGGTCTTGGCATCTGTGTCCATGAGCTTCGTGCTGGTGAGGAACAGTATGCCATATTCGTACAGAAAGATAGAAGCATACAAATCAAAATGGTGTGTATAATCTTGGCGGCATTTATGACGCGAAATCAGTTTCACAATGAGAGGCTGGTGTGTTTGAGGCTTGCCCTTTATTGCCCTCCCACACGCTCGCAGAGACTCATTATCAAACTGACCGTGGAATAAATACCTCATCAACATGAATATCCGCCATATCTGATTTGATATGGCGGATACATTTGGAAATTAATTTTAGATATTTTGCTTGTCTACTTGACAAGGGGCGGATCAAAATCTTGAGTGCTTTTCTTATACAAAGATTTTAGGAAAGGAGTAGAAAAATTGAATAAAGTTTACCGTCACTGGTGGCAATGGCTTATGAACGAACCATA
>CAJUEW010000031.1 GCA_910585465.1 uncultured Lachnospiraceae bacterium
GCGTTGACACGATAAGGGAGGACAACGACATCGCCCCATTCAAGAACATCGTCAAGAACATAGATTATTTGGGAAAGGTGTTCTGCTAATTCTCTCTTTTTCGACAGATATGCGTATAGCAATCGCTTTTCGTTTTCGTCCCTGCAAGGGATCATATGCTTGTCCAGCACTAAGGCTGGAGTTATCGTGTTTCTAATATTTCTCATACTTCCCCGACAAAGCGGTAAAAGATTTTAATGTCCTGCTGTTTCTGACCGTCTATGACAGTACGTTCTCCAATCTCGATATGGTCGATCAGTTCATCAATCGTTTCTCGGTCAAGCTCTTGCAAATCCAGATATTTTTTTATTATAGAAGCCCACTTCTGATGGATGACCATGCACCTGGTGATCTGTTCATCCAGTTCCCTGCCGGTAGTAAGCATTTCCTTTCAGGGTGCATACCTCGCTGATGCGAAGCCCTAGACACCAGAGATGCAGGTACATGCACCACTGGTCTTCTGGCAGGAGATGGAGCTTTGACAGCATCTCCATGCACACTTCCTGGGAAACGCTCCGGTCATGGTGTTTTGGTATCACCTTTTTCTGATGGTACTCCGGATGGAACGGCACCTGCTCTAAGTGTCCCCGCACCACCAGAAACCGGAAAAAATGATGTATCCCTGCCAGATATTCGTTGAATGTCTTTGCTATGATGCCCCTTTCCTGCAGCTGTTCCAGGTATGTATCAATCCTGTTTTCGGAGCATTCGCATACGCTTATGTCCTCTTGGCCAAGCCAGACCAGAAAATTCCTTATCCCTTCATACTTGACCACCAGGGTGCTGACTGCCTGGCCGGTAATCCCAAACTGGTATTTCATATATTCCTGTGCATACCTTCGATTATCCGGCCTTACGATCTCCAGGAAGGAAATACTTGTGAAGGAGCCGCTTGGGTTCACCCGGTTCTTTGGTAGGTGCAGTCGTTCCAGATACCAGATATTCGCATCCCAGTGGATCTCTTCGTTCTGTAAAAATACGGTCTTTCTGCAGAAGTTCAGGATTGGCAGCATCTGCTGTTTCCTGCTTTCGCTGTTGGTCCGCCCTTCCCGTTCCAGCCAGGTCTCAAATTCCTTTATCTGCTCCATCTCCAGCTTTTCAATATCCGCAATCCTTTTTTCTGTGCAGAAATCGTAGAGGAACTGGAGTCCTGAAAGTCTCTGCTCCCTTCGCCGTGGTTCCTTAAAGCGTTCTATGACAGCATTCAGCGTTATAAATATCTGATGTTTTAAGGTCTGGCTACAGGTTCTGGCAAAGTCCCATACCATGTTTGGCCTGTTCCAGACGGAGTCGAACTCCGCCACAATGGTCGGATCCGGATGGTAAGGGAGGAACAGGATCCTGTCCTCCAACTGCCATCTGCACTGCTGTCTGCCTGCAAGGGTCTGCATCTGCTCCCGGATGGAATGCTGCTTTACCCTGTCATATGCTTTCAGGTACCGTTCCGGCTTTTGGATATGCTGATCCAGATACTCCTTATATGCCTGCCGCAGTGGGTAGTCCATCTCCGTGATGCTTCTGATGCCCGTCTCCAGAAGGAATGCTTTCAGCTTGTTTCTTTCAACACGCCCTGTCTCTGTGCAGGCATCCAGTTCCTCACAGACCCTGGACGGAAGCTCCGGCTGTCTGTTTTCCTGCGGAAAGCTCTGCAGTTCTGGCTGCTGAATTGCATATGCGGGCATTTCCTCTCACCTCTTTCTATAGCAGTTCCTTCACCCCGTACAGTGCTGAATGCTTTGCGTAGAATTCCTGACTGGCCTCGATCAGTTCATCATCCACGATGTTCAGGTATCTGATGGTAGTCCCGATATGCTTATGCCCAAGAGCCTGCTGGATCATCTCCAGCCGCCATCCGGCTTTCCGCCGCATGTTGGCAAAATAACGGCGGAGCATATGCGGTGTCAGGTCAATGCTGGTCTTTTTCTCCATCCGCTTCAGCATGTCGTAGACGCTGTCTGCTTTCAGGGGCTGTCCTGCTGTTTTCCCTGTGATGTTGATAAACAGGTATGACTGGTGCTGCAGCAGTTCCCGGTATTCTGCCAGATAGTACATCAGGAATTCATAAGTATCCTGGCTGATTTTGGCTTTCCGGTATTCCGCATTCTTGGCCCTAGCATCGTTGTCATTGTCCTCCCGGAAATAAACGCCTACCATATGGTGGGTATAATCAATGTCATGGGTATACCGTACTCCCAGGAGTTCCCCGATCCGGAAGCCGGTTTCCGCCAATAACAGCAGGAGAAGCTGGTCCCGGCAGTTGGTGCATGTCTTAAGGAGCGTGAGGATCTCCTCCTGCTCTGCCGGTCTGACATCCCTTTCTTCCGCCTGCAGATACCCCTTAAAGGACTGATAGCGCAGCTTTTTCTGTACACCTACGGCATTGACCGCCATATGGTAGCTGTAGGACAGCACCTTCAGGCTCCCGATCCGGATGTCCTGGGCCTCGGCAAAAAGATAAAACCTGAACACATCCTCCAGGTATGCGTTACAGGTTCCATTGTTGATTGTCCTTATTTTGTTTTCCTGTGTGTGGTTCCCGGCCTTCAGCCAGTGGAGGAACCCCACAAAGTGGTCACTCTGTTTCTCAAAGTCCAGTCCGCAGACCTGCGGGATATCCAGGGAAAGTTCTTCTAAATATTCCAGGTAGTAGCAGATGGAGAATGCGGACCGCTTCACTGTATTGGGGGAACGGTTCGACTTTGTCTTATGTTTCAGATATTTGGACGGGAGCAGGACAATCTCCAGCGTCTCACAGTCCCGGATAAAATAGTATTTTACGTTCTCATCGACTATGGTCTCTACGGCATATCTCCTCATCGCTTCTCCCTCCTTCCTTCACGTCATACACAGTATACCGTGTTACCGCGATGACAGCCATACGCAAACCCAACAAATATGGTTGCCCAACCCTAAGCATAACCAACAAGGGATATTTTCAGCACAGGCTCGGCCCTGTCCGGGGAATCTGGTCACTGGAAAACAGGTCTGCCAAAAATTTGATGCCCCCTAACTGGCAGGCATACTGGAACCCTTCATTAAAATTTTTAAATCCATGCTCTGCTTTTCTTCATAGATATCATTCTGTGCCAGGATTTCTCCCAGACCAAAACTGGATGCTACTGCCTGATCCACATACTGCATGGCCGCTGCATTCAGGTGTCCTGCCAATTCTTTGCGACAGCGACTGTCAACCGAACATACCTGAGCCGTCATCAGGACTGCTACATCCTGTTCCCGGATCAAACGACTGATAGCCAGACTTCCCGAAGGCAAAAGCTGCCCGCCTTTAAAAGAAGCCAGGATTTCTTCCGCCTGTTCAGACAGGCTGATGTGGTCTTCCGGGTTATTTTGTATGATCACAATAGTCGGGATCCTGGCAGATTCACCATCAGTGACCGGTATCAGTTCCCCATAATAGATTTGTTCTTTCTCCATACCAACCCCTTCTCCAGGCAATGCCTGATCGATTCATTCCAACCTTTTCTGATATAGCTGCCATCAAAGGCTTTGTGCCTACCGTTCTGGCTTTGAAAAACCATATCTTCCAACTTGTCCAGCCATTCCATATCCATCTCTTCTGCCGTGCAGCTGATCCTATCGATACGGTATCCTTTCCCTTCCAGCTCCTTCCGGATATCCTCCACACAGGATTTGGAAAAGCTTTCCGCTTCTGCCCCGTTCTCATCATTACAGTTGAAGTCATAGGTCAAAAGCACTTTATAATTGGACAGAAAACGAAAGGTCAGATCCCCGTCAATGTACCCGCACAGGGTCGGATCCTCTTCTATCACTGACTTGATATCCTCAATGATATGCGGCTTTGCATCTTCGTACATCAGATCATTAAATTCGCTGATATTGAAATTTGTATTCAGCAGTATCCTTGTTTTTACGATATAATCCATCCATACACCTCATAATCTGACTGCCGGCTACCTGGCAGAGAGCCGCCCCTCCAGAGGAGAGCATACCTTGATCCCGCTTTTCGCCATCTGGCGCAGGAATTCCCCACACTGCTTTTCATCACAGGAGATCCTGGACGTATCCAGGAGCAAAAGCACTTCGATCCCCCTGCTGTCCTTTGCCTCCAGGAACAGGTTCAGTCCCTGTCTACCCAATCCCGGTCTGCCTCCCGTGTCACTGGAACTGCCTGCAATCTCTGTATGAAGTTGCTCTCCATAAGTATTCAGCTGTTCATACTGCTTTTTTAAGGCACCATGACTGTCCTCCGGCGCATCGATATGGGTGTAGATCCATGCTTTTTTCTTTCTGTTTTCCATCTCTCATCCTCCTCTTCTGGTCCGTTCCCTCATTCCTGTCCGTCCCGGATTCTGACTGTCCGCCTTCTCCTCCCCCTGGAGACGCTTCATCCCCAGACTGACGGTCAGCCCCCGGTCCACTGCCTGCATGGTCTCTTTGTCCAGGCAGCCTATGTAATCACGCAGCCTTCTCCGGTCCAGCGTCCGGACCTGCTCCAGCAGTATCATGGAATTCTGATGCAGACCATAAAACTGCCCGCCTATCCGGATATGAGTTGGGAGTTTGTGCTTCTCATCCCGGCTGGTAATCGCTGCCGCTATGGTAGTCGGACTGAACTGGTTCCCTGTATTATTCTGCAGGATCACCACTGGGCGAATGCCGCCCTGTTCGCTGCCCACCACCGGCCTCAGATCGGCATAGTAGATATCTCCCCGCCGTATCCTTTTCCTTGCCATCTTCTTTTTCCTCCGTCATGAAAGGCAGAAACATAAATATCCCTGCCTTCCCTTTTAAACAGCGGCGGTCTCAAATACAGACCGCCGCCCAGTTGTTTTAACATAGAAGCGCACTGATGTGCGCGTAGATCATCAGTCTGACAACTGATGACATGTCCTCACATGAAAAATCGTGCTTGTTTTTCATTTTAAGTTTCATCTGCTCCTATTCGACACTACTTCCCGGAGCCTGGGCAGTCAGTTACAACCGGTTTTGGCGAACCGTCATGGGACTCTAACACCGGCCAGGACCTCTGGCCGCCGCCCTCATTACGGTTCCCTCTGCTTCGAGGGGCTGTGACTGGACGGAAGTATCATTATAGGCTGTACGGATCATTGCGGAATGCTCCGGCCATGGAACATTTTCAGAACAGACATTTCCCGTTCTTCACCTTTGATGTTATCTTGTTGACAGACACTCTGACTGTCTGCAGGTGGTCCTGGCGTGTCCTCCTTCGCCGCTTTGCGCTTTCACGCTGTACAGCTAACGTATTGTAACTGCTGGATATGACCGCCTGGGGCGGTATTTTTCAAAGAACAGAGAAAGGAAAATCTATCCCCTCACTTATTTCCACGTTGGGAGAGAGGTTTGAGAACCAAAAAATCAAAATTTCTCAAAAAATTTTTTCAATTTCTCTAAAATCTTATGGCGGCGCTTGTTCACGGCCTTTTGGGAGATCCCCAGTTCTGCCGCCAGTTCCCTCTCACTCTTGTCCTCATAGAACAACTGAATAATCAGGTACTGCTCCCCTTTCTGCAGATTTTGAATTGCTTCATGGAGCTGTTGCCGCATCATCCTGCCAAGTACGATGGTTTCCACATCGGCCTGCTCGTCTGCGGGCAGTTTATGTTCCGCCTGCAGGCGTTCAAAGGAATCCTCCCGACTTGGTATGAGCCGGATCTGCTGTGCTTCCTGGTCGATGATGGTCTGTTCTGCTTTCAGGTCGTATTCCTGATACTGCATTTTTCTTTCTGTTTCTCTTAATACTTCAATCACTTCTTCGCTGGCCTCCGGGTACGTTTTTCGGAAATCCGGCAGTCTGCCTGGCTTTGCCATAGGCTTGTCCTCCATTTTCTTAAATTTCAAAAATGAAAAACAAGCCCGGCGGAGAGCGACACCTTGTTAGTCGCTCTCTAAAACAACAGGCACACAGATGAAATTAAGGATTCATCTGTGTGCCTGTTGTTTGTTCATAATTATCCCGTTCTATTTGTTCAGGGTATAATCCGAATTTTCCCTGTATATAGCCATAGCTTTTTTTAACTGGATACCAAATGTACTTGATTTACCTACAGAACCATTCTTTTGAGCTGCAGTAATTGTAATAGCAAAATATAGCAAAAATCCCCCTGACTCAAAACAGAGCCAAGAGGGATTATTAATTTCACAAGTCGGCGTACTGAAGTACCCGTCAAAACACCATTTTTTTCTTTGGCAGGTTTTTCCGCTATCTACATATTAACAAGCACATCTATTTTTAATATCTCACCAATCTATCATTCATATAAAATTTTAAAGATTTATTGTCTTTTAAAAAAAGCAGGAAATAACCGCCAATTTCTGCAGTTATTCCCTGTTTCTCTATACTTCAAATTTATATCCACTGTTTACTACTGTCTTGATATATCCATCTTTCGGACTTTCCTGATGGAGTTTCTTGCGTATATGACTGATTGTATTTGTCACGACAGCTTCACAGTTTTCAGTTGGCTGTTTCCATACAGCTTCATAAATTTGTTTTTTTGTAAATACCCAACCTGGGTGCTTTGCCAAATAATAAAGTGTATAAAACTCATAGTGACTGAATGGTATCCGCACCCCATCTTTATAAACTGTTTGTTCTTTTAAATGAATTTCCAAACCTGGAAAGGACAAAATTCTGGATATAGATATATCCTGCTGCATTTCTTTATCTGTAAAAGATGCAAGAACCATTTCGGAAATATTATCCGTTTCCTCTATTTTCCGCATGACAATCTCTATCTTTTTTATACTTCACCACCTGCCTTTGTTATAAATCCATATAAGAAAATTGCTTTTCTTCTACTCGATTTTAATTTCTTCCCCATCCTCTACAATCAGTCGGTTCTCCACATCAAACTGTTCTGCCAGTTCCCGGTCAAACTGCCTTCCGGTAGTATTTGTGGTCATATGATAGGGAATGTTATGTTTAGCACCTACAAGGTCAGCACACTCTGCCGCTTCCTCCAGCCCCATGTTATATACCCCGTCACAACAGAAAAAAGCATAATCAATTTCCATTTCATTCATAAGAGACATCTGTTCTGTCTTTGAAGTATCTCCTGTCACATAAACGGACTTACTGTTGGAAAACGTCAGCACATAGCCTACACAGTCATTCACGTCATGGAGAGAATTATATCCTGCTTCAACAGCTTCAACTGTAACAAAGCCCAACTCAAAGGTCTGATGCACTCCGTCTTGTACTGCCTCTTTATATGTAATAATCTGACAGCCTTCATTCCGTTTTTCTACCTTATCTGTCTGGCTATGGTCAAAATGTGAATGTGTTACCAGTATCAAATCTGCTGGCAGTTCATAAGAGTCTCCCGCATATGGGTCAATATAAATCACTTTCCCTTCATCTGTAACAATGCGAATACTTGCCTGTCCTTGATAAAGCAATGTTGCAGGTCCCGGTTCCGGTTTTTCTGTTTTTTCCACAGATATGTTCTCCTCTGTATATTCCGGATTTTCTGTGAATGTATCCGGCTCCTGTCTGGACGCATTGCCGCTTTCCTTCTGCGGCAACTGCTCTGACCGGGAACATCCACTAAGAAAAAGTAGTGCCAACAGCCCTGTACCGATCAATGCTTCCCTCCATCTTTTCATCCAACCAACTCCTTCTTTCTGCCATATGCAGACGGAATCAGCCGCCCACATGACTGCATCATTGCCAGTTCCCTTATGAACCTTTTTACATCAATCCTACCCTGACAACAGGACGAACAGGCACCGCATTCAATACAATCCACCGGCTTTCCTGCAGACTGCATTTCATCTATTTTTTTCAAAATTTTTGTGTTGCCGTCCAGATAATCTTTATAAATTTTCAAACTTTCCATAATATCAATCTGTACCGGACAGCTTTCGCTGCATTTGCCAAATGCCATACATGATACAGTCACACTTTTCCCATTGATAATGCTCTTATTCATTTCTTTCCACCATTTCTTTCCACAGCACCTGCATGTTTTCTTTTACATATCTTTATCCTGCATTTTTATATTACCTGATGCATAGCTCGCTCCTGCTTTGGTTCAATCCATTTTAACAGGAAATTTTTACACATCAAAACAATCTTCCATTTCTATTCTGAATATATTGTATCTGGAAGAAGCTTAACCTTCCACTCCATCCTGACAGGCTAAGCGGTTTATGCCACACCCTTTATAAAAGTGTGGCATAACAGAAACAGAGGCAGATACAAAATATCAGTATCCGCCCCCGCAACTGTAGATTCTACTCTGAATACAATGGAACCCTTGTACTTTACAGATTCCATTGTTATGAATAACTGTTATATCAGGCGGATAAATCTCCGCAACTATTACATCACAAATGCATGCTCCACAAGGAAATTCCACGCCTCTTCCACCTGTCCTGTAATATCCTCTCCATGAAATATAACGGTCTCTTTTGGAAATTCCTGCTTGATATCCGTTACGCCACCCGCAAGCAGCTTATTTGCCAGATAATTCATCTCCCCGGAAAACAACGGATTCGGCTGCACCATCGCAGAGTTATAAGTATCAAGGGTTGCCGCCACAGAGATACCGTGATAGATTAAACTTTCATATTCCGAAAAGTCTCCAGTACCTTCCGGCCCTGTCGCTTTCTGCTCTTTTGCCATTGTCAGCAGCATTTCCTTATCGTTTTCTCCAAGCGGTACGAAATCTTTCAGGTTATTTACATTGTCCTGCACCTGCTCCAGTGTGGACATACCGGAAAGGACTGCAATCACATTTTCCATGCTGCCTGCAAACCGCAGCGCCCATACTGCTGGTGACATTTCCGGTGCAACAGATCGGAGTTTCTTTTCAGCCGCCTCCGGTATCTGCGCCAGAACGCCTCCTTTCACCGGCTCCATGATGACCATTTCTTTCCCATGCTTACGGATTACTTCATAACACCTTCTGGACGCGATAAAATAGCTTTCCCAGTCAAAATAATTGATGATGATCTGGACAAACTCTACTTCCGGATGCTCCGTCAGAATCTGGTCAAGTATCTCCGGCGAATCGTGGAAGGAAAATCCAATGTGTCTGATCTTCCCTTCTTCTTTCCATTTCTGTGCGTGTTCAAACAAATGGCAGTTCTTGACGACACCGCCCTTTCCGTCCAGCCCGTTATAGAATTTTGTGTTCAGGATATGGAGAAGATAGTAATCCACATAGTCTGTGCCAAGGTTTTTAAGCTGCTGTGCAAAAATCTCCTCTACCTGGTCTTCTGTCTGTATGAGAAAGGTGGGAAGCTTCGTGGCAATGGTAAACTTACTCCTCGGATACCGTTCCACTACGCTCTTTCTTAACGCCTCCTCGCTTTTACCATTGTGATAGGCATAACTTGTATCGAAATATGTGAATCCGTTCCCCAGGAACTCATCCACCATCTGGTTCAGCTGTTCCAAGTCAATGTTCTCCTGCACCCCGTCAATGACTGGGAGCCTCATAAAGCCAAATCCCAATTTTCCCTGTGCCATCTGTCCATCCCCCTTCTTTAGTCCTCCGGTGCCCATGCAGTAAACTGTGTCTCCTGCTGCTCAAGCGGAACCGTAAAGAACTTCACATTCTTATCCACTGCCCTGATCTGCTCCATTTCCTCTTCCGTCAATTCAAAGTCAAAGATGTCAAAATTATCTTTGATATGCTGCAGATTGGTAGATTTCGGGAAGATAATCGTACCCTCCTGGATATGCCAGCGCAGGATGATCTGAACATTAGTCTTTCCATACTTTTCTGCCAGCTTTGCAAATACAGGTTCATTTATCAGGTCTGCATCGCCATGTCCGATAGGATACCATGCCTCGATCACAGTTCCATAAGGAGCCAGCCTCTTTTTTAATTCGTTCTGCTGGAAATAGGGATGACACTCTACCTGCAGCACTGCGGGCTTGATTGTTGCTGCCTCTCAGACCTTCTCCAAACGTTCTGACTCAAAATTACTGAGTCCGATAGTTTTTACTTTTCCCTGCGCAACCGCCTTTTCCATATCCCGCCATGCACCCATATAATCACCCACCTGCTGATGCAAAAGAAGCAGGTCAATATAACCGATATCCAGACGCTCCAGCATCTTGTCAATGCCCTCCATCGTCCTGCCTTCCCCATATTCACTGGGCCACAATTTGGAAGTCACCCAGATCTCTTCACGGGGGATACCACTTTCACGGACAGCTTCGCCCACACTGCGCTCATTCTGGTATGCGTGGGCAGTGTCAATATGACGATATCCCATCTTCAGGGCCTCCAGGCACGCATTCTTTGTTGCATCTCCCGCAGGCACCATATACACACCCATACCAAACTGCGGGATTTTTGTTCCATTATTCAAAGTAATATAAGCCTGACTCATCTCTTTTTCCTCCGATCATTATTTGGTAATATTTTTACCCTGTAAGTATTATATTGAGATTGTTCCCCTTCCTCAACATCACTTCCGGCAAGGAAGGGGTTTATGCCACACACTTTGCAAAAATGTGGCACATCATCCTTCTCCTTAACGATCCGGGACAATATATCTCTTTTTTAAAACCATCATCTCATAGGAATCAATACCCGGCAAACCGTTCATTGCGGTCAAGTCCGGTCATCTGCTCCATTTCTTCATCCGTCAGTTCAAAGTCAAATATCTCAAAGTTCTCCTGAATATGATCCTCATTACTTGAACCAGGAATCGCTATATTCCCCGCCTGCAGATGCCAGCGCAGGATAATCTGTGCCGAAGTCTTGCCATGAGCCTGCGCTATCTCGGAAATCACTTCATCATTAAACAACGTCTGCGTGTTACCACGTCCGCCAAGGGGAAACCATGATTCCATAACCGTTCCATACTGCCGCAGGTGTTCCTTCATCTCCATGCTCTGATGGTAAGGATGGGTTTCGTTCTGGAGCAGTGCAGGCGTGATGGATGTTGCGTTTACCAGCCGGTCAAAATCCTCCGGTGTATAATAATTGGAAAGGCCAATGGACCGGAGCTTCCCTTCGCTGACTGCCTGCTCCATTGCCTGGTATGCCTCCACATCATTGCTGGGCTGGGAATGATGTAAGATCATCAGGTCAATGTAATCCAGTCCAAGCCTTTCAAGAGAAGCATCGATCGCCTCCGCGCCGTTATCAAAATCATCCGTCCACATCTTAGTGGTGACAAAGATTTCCTCTCTTGTCACAAATCCTTCCTCAATCGCCCTCTGAATGCCGCGTCCCACATCTGCTTCATTTCCATAAATCCTGGCAGTATCGATCAGGCGATATCCATCCCGCAGCGCCCAATATACAGAATTTTCTGCCTCGCCGCCGGACAGACGGAAAGTTCCTATTCCAAGAATCGGCATCTCATAACCACTGTTCAACATAACAGTTCCGTTTTCCAAATCGAACACCTGTCCCTCTGATATCCCGGATATCTCTTGTTGTTCACTGTCTGAATTCTCCTCTGCCATTTCTGTCTGGTCATTCTCCTGTGTTTTATTCCCAATATCTGTATCCGTACTGTCTGGCTGCCTGCCAGAGTTTCATTCTCCACAAGTTCATCCACACGATCTGTCTGTTCCTCCGTTGTACCACATGCAATCAGGAAGAAACACATTACAAGGGAAAGAATAAAAGCTATAATCTGTTTTGTTTTCAACTAAATCGCCCTCCTTTATTTCTGCCAGCAATGAGCCAAGTGCCGTGCTTGCACGAGCATTTGGCGAATGCCGCAAGAGTCAAAAACCACGTTGCCTGCAACGGGGTTTTTGGCTTAGCCACGTCCCATACCAACAATATCCATATGTAACAGTGCTTCCTCAATCTCCTGCATTTCATCTGGTGACAGTTCCACATTGACCGCCTCAAAGTTCTCCTTTACCCGATCCTTTTTCGTTGTCTCCGGAATCGGAACCAGATACGGTTTCTTTGTAATCTCCCAGGCAAGGACGATCTGCGCCGGAGTCGCCTGCTTCCTTTCTGAAAACTCTGTAATCAACTCCATGAGATCACGATTATGGTCAATCCCTTCTTTCTTAAACAGATTCATATTTGCCCGCCAGTCACCTTCCCGGTACTTTGTTCCGGCAGCATAACGATTGCTGAGATACCCTTTTGCAAGAGGGCAGGCTGACACATAAGTAATTCCAAGTTCTTCACAGAGCAGGAAATAAGTTCCCTCATCCTGCCTTGCCACAAAGGAATACATATTTTCGATTGCGGAAATGCTGCATACACTGTGCGCTCTTCGGATATATTCCTCCGGTGCAAAGGAAACGCCCCATGCCCGGATTTTCCCGGCTCTTATCAGCTCCGCCATTGTTTCCGCCACTTCTTCCGGCTCTGTTTTCGGATCAATGCGGTGCTGATAATATAGATCAATATAATCTGTTCCAAGCCTTATTAGGGATGCGTCTACCTGCTGCCGTATAGAATCACGGCTGCTGTTCAAGGCATCCTCATTCCCTGTAAAGAAAGATTCATCCACAATCCCAAACTTCGTGGCGATCACCACCTCTTTACGGAAAGGCGCAGCTGCTTTGCCAAGATACCTTTCGTTTGCTTCTCCATATACTGGGGCAGTATCGAAAAAAGTATATCCCACCTCATGGGCGTATCGCATAAGTGCTACCATATCCTCCTCTGCCTCCACCACCCCGTAGGCGTGAGTCTGTCCCATACAGCCGTATCCGATTGCTGTAATTTCGATCTCTGTCTGTCCAAGTTTTCTTGTTTTTTCCATTCTTATTCTCCTCATATTTTCATATTTTACATCTGCTCAGGCAGATGTAGGTTTATACAGGTATTCTGCGGTCTGCCAAAATCTGTTTTCGGTACAGCAAGGGAACCTCCCAGAAATTCCATAACCGGCGCTACCAGCATCAGCCCATACATGGGCCATAGAAAATCTGCAAACATCATCAGCGGCAGGTCAAAAATCCCTTTCCGGAAAAAGGACAGTATAAATGCCTGCTTTGCCCCGCCAATCCCCTGAAACACGGCAATCAGCATAAATTCTATATTGATAAAAGGCAGCGCAAGGCATCTCATACGGGTAAAGGCCGCCCCATATTCTATGGTTGCCGCATCCGAAATAAAAAACCTGACCAGCCACGGTGCAGACAGCTCCACCACCGCAAACATGATCACGGAGACGGCAAGCCCGGCTGCCAGTGAATAACGCACAGCGCTGTCCATCCGTTTCCGGTTTCCGGAAGCATAATTGTAAGCAATCAGCGGAAGCACACCGGAGGACAGTCCCTGAACAATCTGGAATGGGATCATTTCAATCTTCTGCGCTATGCCAAGACCCGAAATGGCATGTTCCACATAGCCTGACATCAGACGCAGCATAACACTGTTGGAAATGGATGCCAGTACAATCTGCAATGCGGCAGGTGCGCCGACAGAAAACACTTCTGCCATATAGGAAAGTTTTACCCGCCGCGGCACCAGCGTAAGCTGTACCATGCTTTCTTTTCGGGTACGGATCATATGCCCGAAAAGGTACAATACAGAAACCACGTTGGAAATACAGGTTGCAAGCGCCGCCCCCGCCACATTCATATGTAGCCCGAATATAAACAGCGGATCCAGAAACACATTAAGGACTCCACCCACCGATATTCCGATACTTGCCGTTCTCGCCTTGCCCTGAGCCCGGACGATATTGGCAAGAACCTGATTCAGTACCATCAGGATTCCGCCGACTACAACCGTCCAGAACAGATACTGCTCTGCATATCCACGGGTTTCCCCTTCCGCTCCCAGAACAGATAATGCCTGTCTTCCAAAACCAAATATCACAAGGGAGTAAAGCAGCGTGGCTATGACAGATGACCATATGACAAAAGTTCCTATCTTCCCGGCATTCTCTGCCTCTTCCCTTCCAAGCAGTCGGGAAATCATGCTTCCCCCGCCAATGCCAAACAGATTCCCAAAGCCTCCCAGAAGCAGAAAAAGCGGATAGGAAACCGTAACAGCCGCCACCTGCCGGGGATCTCCTGTTTGTCCGATAAACCATGTGTCAGCAAGATTGTAAATGAGTACGATCAGCTGGCTGATTACCGTGGGAACTGCCACCGCAAGGATTGCCTTTCGGACTGGCACCTTTTCAAATATATCCTTTTCACTCAGTTTAGCATCTGCCATGATTTATTCCTGATGAAGCTTCACGCTATTGATCATTTTTGCATACTGCGGGTCCTCGTTAGCGCCAAACAAAGTCACGCCCTCATCCAGTGTGCTGATCTTTTCCATCTCTTCCTCTGTTAAAGAGAAATCGAAAATAGAAATGTTCTGCTCCATCCGATCCTTATGGATAGATTTCGGGATTGTCACCACTCCCCGCTGATAATTCCAGCGCAGCACTACCTGTGCCGCACTTTTCCCATATTTTTTCCCGATACTGGAAAGCATTTCATTGGTAAAAAGATTTTTCTGGCCTTCCGCAAAAGGTGCCCACGCTTCCGGCTGAATCTGATACTCTTCCATTAATGCAAACGCCGCTTTCTGCTGGAAAAACGGGTGACATTCCACCTGATTGACTGCGGGAACTACTTTATTATTCATCACCAGATCCACCAGACGGTCACTGCCGAAATTGGATAATCCGATAGCCCGGATCTTTCCTGCCTCGTACAGTTCTTCCATAGCCCTCCATGCCCCATAGTAATCTCCAAACGGACGGTGAATCAGGTATAAGTCCAGATAATCCAACTGCAGATTGGAAAGAGAGGTTTCAAATGCCTTTTTCGTCTTTTCATAGCCTGCGTCCTGAACCCATAGTTTTGTGGTGATGAACAGCTCCTCCCTGGGAATCCCGCTGCGTTTGATTGCACGCCCTACTGCTTCCTCATTCCCATATACGGCTGCCGTATCAATCAGGCGATAGCCTGTCATCAGGGCATCATAAACTGCCTGCTCACAGATATCCGCATCTGCGATCTGAAAAACGCCAAAACCAAGCATGGGCATTTTTACACCGTTATTCAAAGTTACATATTCCATTTTCTATATCCTCCAATCTTATTTTTTCTGCTCTGTCAGACACATACCAATTTCAGACAAAGTATTTTTTATTTTCTTCTTCGGTTCAGGCAGTTCATGCAAGCTGATACATAATGCCCTATTACTGCAAACAGGCACATCACCGAAAGATAATCCGCAAAAAACAGCGCCGCCGATTCCCCCTTTTATATCCCAGGGTGCATATCCTGACATAATCACACTGCTTACCGCCAGTAAGACCATCACAATCAGCAAGAGCATATTTACAGCTGTTCTTACTATACGGGGCGCCGTATAATGTCCTTTTATCATTGCCCGATACCAGCCTAAATTCAGCAGATGATGCACAAAGAACAAAAGGAACATTGCCATGCCAAGCCACTCGTGTATTTTTCCGCCGATAAGGGAATAGGCCATCAGGCATGGCATCAGGAGAATCATTGCAAAGTCCACATAAATCCGTATCTTTTGCTTTATCCTCATTGTCTTTTATTCTCCATCCCCAGGATTATAAAATCCCAGACCTTCCAGCCAGCTTACTACATCATCTTCTGCACGATCCACATTAGAACCGCGTATTGCCAGGCCCTCCAGCAATTCCGCCTCCGGAACTAACTCTGCGATATCCCTCTCGCTGCGTCCAAGGGCACTTCCCTCATGGGTACAGAAAGGAATGACCGTCTTCCCCGCAAAATCATAGGATTCTAAAAATGTGAATTTTGCCATGACATATTTCTCCTTCTATTATTTTTTGTATGGAAATATCCTCCAATCTTTCTGCACTTTTACCTGTTAAACCCTCTGTGTCCATATACCCTGCACTTGTTCAGTGCTTCCTCCAGTGAACGGAATTCCTCTTCTGTCAGTTCCACTTTGGATGCATCCAGATTTTCAATGATGCGCTCCTTGTTCTTGGAGCCAGGAATCGGAACCACATTGGGATATTTATGCAGCATCCATGCCAGCGAGATCTGCGCACTGGTGGCATTCTTCATTTCGGCATATTCCTTCAAAAGGTCAATGATCGGCTGGTTTCCGGCTATATTTGCTTTGGAAAGCTGCGGAACCCAGTTCCTCACATCATCGTTCCTTTCGAACTTTGTTTCTGTTGTGATCTTTCCGGACAAAAGCCCGCTTGCTATTGGTGAAAATGGGACTACTCCAATCCCATGCTCCATGCAGTAAGGGATCACTGCTTTCTCCATATCCCGCTCCACCATGGAATAGATGTTCTGGATTGCGCTTAATGGAGTGACCTTCTGCGCCCTGTCAATGATATCCACATCTACCTGGGACAGGCCCCATCCCCGGATCAGGCCATCTTCTATGAGCAGGCCCATTGCCTCGGCCACATCTTCTATCATTACTCCGCCATTTGTCCTGTGAAGATAATAGAGGTCAACCATGTCCGTCCGAAGCCTATCCATAGAGTCCTCCAAATGACTGCGGATCGCCCTGTATACGCCTCCTTTCCCCCTGGCTTCCGATCTGTCCAGGAACAGCTTGGTTGCCAGCACCACGTCTTTCCGCACATCTTTCAGGGCCTTTCCAACGATGCGCTCATTGTGTCCGATACCGGCAAGATTCGGACTGTATATTTCCGCAGTGTCAAACAGCGTACAGCCGTGCCGGTATGCGTTCTGGATTGCCTCTATGCTGTACTGTTCTGGCGGTATTTTCCCATAACCATGTGAAAATGCCATACATCCCATGCCGACTTCTGATACCGTTAAATCTCCTAACTGCCTTGTTTTCATTTTGATACCTCTTTCTTATCCTCATTTTGCTCCTCGTTCAGGAAATCCCTGATATAGGAAACTGCCAGTTCAAAATTTTCTCCCAGATAACCGTGGTCTGCCCCCTGTATTACATGGTACTCTACATGATCTACCGTTTCTGCCAGTTTGTCAGAATAGGAAACCGGAATGATGGAATCTCTGTCACCGTGTATCAGGAGAATATTTTTTCCGAATTCTTTTATCCGTTCATAAGGTTCCTGATCCCATATATCTACAAAATACCGGTTTCCAAGCCTGAGCCCCAACAGGCTGTGGGTTTCCGGAATTTCTTCCGAAGAGTCAAACATTCTATGGACATCATCATAAAGGCTGAATGCCGGATAGATTAAGATGATAGCCCGAATTTCATCCCTGTGTTCCGATGCCGTAAGGGCAATAACCAGCCCTCCCTGACTGTTCCCCATCAGGTAAATGGAATCGGCATCCACAAAATCCCATTGCTTTACTTCATGGAGAACAGCTTCCAGATCTGCCTTCTCCGTCAGAACCGACATATCCAGCAGTTCTCCGTCACTGCGGCTTCCCCATCCGCCTCCACAGAAATCGAAACAGACAGTCACATAACCTTCCTCCGCCAATGCTTCACCGTAACCCTTTACCCTGTCCAAAGTTGCACCCAGTTCATGGGATATGATAACAGCAGGCATTTTCCCTTGCCTGCCGGACGGGATATGGACAACTCCATAGATATCCATTCCATCTTTATCTACATGAATCTCTCTTGTTTCATATTCCAGTACCACTGCCGTTTCCTGCTCTTCCTGATAAATCTGGCTGGAATCTTTCTCGCTTTGATACTCTATTTCAGTGGACTCAGAGGGAATAGCTTCCACCATATTTTTTTCACTTTCCACATTTCCACAGGCACATAGGGTAGACAAAAGGCTGATCCCCAAAGCCATCATCCTAATTCTCCTCATTCTTTCTTTGACTCCTGTTTATGATCTGGCACTGTCCGGATCAAACATCATTCCTCCACAGTATGGAATCCTGTCTATAGCCGTCATATCTTCTTCCGAAATCGAAAAATCAAATACATCCGCGTTTTCCATGATATATTTTTCATGGGTAGATTTGGGGAGCGGAACGATATTTTTCTGCAGCAGCCAGCGGATGCAGATTTGAGCCGCACTTTTTCCATATTTTCCGGCAATCCGGTTCAGTTCACCGTTTCTTAAAACCCCGCCGCTTCCCAACGGACTCCACGCTTCCACCACAATGCCATTTGCCTGACAATATTCCGCACTTTTTACCTGCCCGAATCCCACATGGTACTCAATCTGGTTTACCATGGGCTTGATATCACTGTCCTCTGTCAGTGCCTGAACGTGATGTGCAAGAAAATTGCTGACACCAATGGCTTTGATCCGTCCATCCCGGTACAGTTCTTCAAAGGCTCTCCAGGTAGACCGGTTGATCTCCCGCCAGTCATCATGCCATCTGGATACAGCCGGCCAGTGGATCAGATAGAGATCCAGATATTCCAATCCAAGTTTTTTCAAGGAAACCTCAAAGGCTTTCATTGCCTTGTCATAACCCCTGTGGCTGTTCCAGAGTTTGGTGCTGACGAAGATTTCCTCCCGCTTCAGTCCATATTCCTCCATAGCCTGGCGGACTCCTTCTCCCACGCCCTTTTCATTCATGTACCCTTCCGCTGTATCAATATTGCGATATCCTGCTTTGATTGCTGTCCTTACGCATTTTGCTGTGTGCAGGGGAGAAATCTGCCATACACCGAAACCCAGGCCAGGGATTTTTACTCCATTATGAAGCGTCAGATTGTCTGAAACATGGTTCATTTACTGTACACATCCTTTCTCATATTTTCTTTTTCAAATATTGGCTTGTTTCTTTTCCTGTATCATAATGCAAAGAGGAATTTTAACGCAACATCATTTCCCCGGCCTATGTGGTTTACGCCACACAAACAGGAAATATGTGGCATAACTCCAGTATTACTTTGTACCATTTTCCCTGCTGTACTCTGTTTGTCATGCACATCAAATCAATACTCACGGGTTGTTTTTTCAACTCGTATGGATTATAATTTATTTTGATACAGTAATTTGAAAACTTAAATTTTCTCATACACGATAGCATTTTATCCGGAGGTAAATATGGCAACAGATAAAAAAGAAGATTTGCGGATTCAGAAAACCAAAGAAGCTATCCGTAAGGCATTTGAAGAAATGATCTGTGAAATGGATTATGAACAGATCTCAATCAAGGAGTTAACCCAGCGGGCACGGATCAACCGTAAAACATTTTATCTGCACTACAACACATTAGATGACCTTCTTCGTGAACTTCAAAATGAAATGGCTCAGGATTTTATAAAACGAACGGAAGGTTTCAAACGTCCCATGGATATGGATAAGATTACCAGGGAATTCTTTCTGGGCAGTGAAGAATTGGGAAAGGTCGGAGAGCGAATCACCTGCAGCGGCAATTACAAATACATCAGCCGGAAGATCACAAATGATATCATGAATCAAACCTGGAAAAATGAGTCCAGATCAGCTTCCGAAAACCCATATATACAAAATATTATCATGACTTATGTATCCCAAAGCACTTTGGCAATCTACAAGCAGTGGGTGGCTGACGGGAAAAAAATTCCGCTTGAAGATATCATCAGCATCGCTACCCAGCTTATTTGCCATGGCATAAATGGCTCCACCCTGTAAAAGAAAACTGTTTGTTTATACCTTCTCTATTTTTTTGTATGTAATTCTATTATTCAGTTCCATTTACTTGATATTTTGTTCATATTAAATCTGAAATATTAGTTCATTCCGTTTTTTCACCTTCATTAGTACAATCTTACTGGGAGGTGAACTTATAGTGGAAGATAAACATGTATATTTTGGGCTGGCAATCAAAAACGCACGGATGGACTGTGGACTGACGCAGGAAGCACTGGCAGAACGAGCCGGGATTAGCTGTCGTTATCTCATCGCTATCGAAAATGAAGGGCACATTCCAAAACTGCCTGCCGTTTACCGGCTGATACATAGCCTGCACATCTCTGCCGACCGTATTTTCTATCCGGAACAGCCATCAGAAGGGTCTGAGCGGGCACAGCTTATTCATATGCTAGAATCATGTTCTGACTGGGACATCCATATCCTTCTTAATGCCGTCAAAGCTATGTTGCAGGAGCAATGAGCAAAGAACCATTTCCCGCTTACTTTGGGGAAGTGGTTCTTTGCCCGTTGTTCTTATGTCGTTTTAACATTTCATATTTTCTTTCTCGTCAAAGCCTAACACAATTCAGGCTCTGTTCTCTTTCACTTTCCCTGACAGATATCGTACCGTTTCTTCCGGAGTAGGGATCTCGCCATGGCGAGGCACCCTGTTCTGGTATGCTTTTGTGATCTCATTGTTATTCAGTGGATTCGTATACGCATCTGTCAAAGCCGCCTGCATCTCCTGTCGGACTTCCTTCGCACTTATACCATGCTTTCTTGCCAACTCCCGATATATCTTCCGCATGCTCATGAAAATCGCCTCCATTGTAAAAACTATAATCGCCTGTTTCTTTCAATTATAAGCGATAATACTATCTTTTTCAATAAAAATAAGCGCTACAATCGCTCGTTTTCGCCCTATACAGAGATTAAGATTAACACATATGGAGGATATCAAAATGGACGAACAATTTATCCGGAACCGTATTTCCAGTCTCCGTCAGGAAAAACAGATTTCTGAACGAAAGATGAGCCTGGATTTGGGGCATAGCACCAGCTATATCCGCAGCATCACATCTGGCAGGGCGCTGCCATCCATGGGTGAATTCCTGTATATCTGCGAATACCTGGGCGTGACACCCATGGAATTTTTCAACGAGGAGAAGGCAACCACTCTGACACAGCAGAAAGCAATTGAACACATTTACTCCATGTCCGATGAGGACATCCGGCTGTTGATCGGCTTCATTGAGCGGATGAAAATGGGAGGAAAATAACAGGTGGCATCGAAAAGATCGGTGCTGCCTGTTTTTTAGAAACACGCATCCCCTTCTTATCCATCCATTATTCTGATCTTTGAACAACTCTCCGATCTCTATCTCCACCGTTCTCATTTCTTACCCTGATTCCTTTTTACCTGTATCCAGGAACTGATTCTTTATTTTTTTCTCTGTCCCTAAGTCTTTGTTAAAGTGGGACCTTCTGGCCGGTCCACCATGACCCCCTCCTGGGTTCACCTATAAAAAAGCAGACTCTCCCCCTGGCGGGAACTCACATTTTTAAAGAAGGGTATAGAGGTTAGAAGTATAGCTGCCATTCTCCCGGTATCGATAATCCTTTTTCAAATATCCTGCATCGACCAGATCATTCAGGGCACGTTTTATGGTGCTGCGGGACATCCCCAGTTCCCTGGCCATAGTAGGAATGGCAGGCCAGCAGCTTTTGTCCCGGTCATACAGATACATATAGACTGCCACTGCCCGATGGGGCAGGCCGGATGAATAAATCGTTTGAAAGTATCCCATATCTCCTCCTTCTTCAGTCTGTCCGCAGCGGCGGCCTGGAGCCGGGTCTGTGGGGCTGCAGCGGGACAGTATGCTCCGTTACCTGCCCCTGTCCCATACCGCCGCTTACAGGCGGTCCTGGCGGCACAGGCGGCTCTTCAAACCCTTCCATGTCATCATCCATCTGCCTGCGCAGGATTTCCTGCTCCAGCGTCAGCCAGTCCGCATAAGAAACAATTCTTGCCCCATGCTGCTCCGCCACGTATCCCTCTTCAAATTCGATTCCCCATTTAAAAAACAGCCGCAGCTCTGTGCGCATGGGATGGCATCCGGTCTTGGCCAGGATAAAATGCCCTTTCGGCAGAGATTTCAACTCATCCGGAGTCATAAGGGGACGCTGAATCATCTGCAGACTCTGGCTTGGGTCATTTTTTCCCCTGCTGATGGAGCCGGACAGGACTGTCTTATTTCCTAATGCTTTTGACAGTACCTCCGCACTTTCCGAGTTTGGTGCAAACCCTCCGAACAGGATATCCTGGCAGTTGTCGATGATGATCTCACTGTCCTCTTTCCCATAGTTCTTCTGCAGCTGGGCAAAGGACTGGATAATGGGCACCATACTGATACGGCGGGAGCGTCCTGCGGAGAACAGCATTTCCAGGGATTCAATCTTAGGAATGGTCCCGATTTCGTCCCCGAAAATCACCACTCGGTTGGGAAGCTTCCCGCCATGCTCATCTGCGATGGACAGCATCTCCCGGTAAATCTGCTGTAAAAACAGGCTGACCATAAAGTATTTCGTGTTATCTTCCTCCGGCAGCACAATAAAAATCGCTGACTTTGAATTACAAAAAGTTTCCGTATCCATGGAGCCGTCAAAACACAGGATCTGTTCCATCTCTGAATCCAGGAATGCGTTCAGTCTGGACATGGCCGTGGAAAGCACAGACGCCATGGCCTGGTCTGCGGTATTTAAGGCTGCCCCGGCAAACCATCTGGCATTATGCTCTGGAGGAAGCTTTTGCATCAGCAGCTGAAACTGATTCTTTCCTTTCACCGGGGAAGGTGCCAACAAATCCTGGATGAGCTTGAACACGCTGACAATGTGGCGCTGCTCCTTTGGACAGTATTCTGCAATCAGCAGAAGCACACTGGTCAGGAGACCCTCGGCGGCATCATAGAAAAATGCATTCTGCCCGTAACTGGAGGAATCTGCCCCGGAGCTGATGATGGTCTTGGCTGTAATCTTGGCATACTTTTCTGCTTTGGCCTTGTATGCCAGGTTCTCCGGATCCTCCAGCCACAGATCCATGTATTTGTTCACCATCCCCAGGATATTGTCCCCGTCAGAGCGTGTGGGGTTTCTAAGATCCAGGATGGATATTTTATAGCCATAGTATTTTTCTGCGATCCCTGCATAATTCCGGAACAGATCCCCTTTGGTATCCGTACAGAGAAAACTCATGCCGCTGGCGCAGGCATATTCGATACAGGGATAGAGAAAGTTTGCCGTTTTCCCCACACCGGCAGCACCGATCATCAGAAGATGGATGTCGCCGGAATCGACCATGGCAGTGACGCTGCCATGGGAGAACTTTCCTCCCACCACGATGCCCTGGGTTTCCGGCAGGTTCTTTCCCTGCCTCCACAGCTTCGGCTCGTATGGGACATGGGTATAGGTCTTTTTGACCTCCCTATCCGTGGCAAAGCGGGCTGTCCCATACTGGCCGTCCCCGACTGTTTTGGATTTGATCCCGTCCAGGTTATAATGGCTGGACAGGAACGTGACCAGTCCTAACAGGGCGAACATCCCCAGTCCTGCACACAACAGAATTATAATCTGTGTCGTCTGCATGTTTACTCTCCTCTCTACAAACTCTGTCAACAAGCACGATTTTGTTATGTGGACGGCATTTCAGAGTAAATACCACGCCCCTGCACCTGACTGACCAATCAACTACCAATCACCGTTTAGAATTAGGAGAAACAGCCGTTTTCTACAAGGGCTTGGCTGGAAAAACAATCAGGCCATCTGCAGCATCTTTTCCTCCACCAACTCCGGAGGCGGCTTTTCCTCTGCCGGGACAGCTACCATGCCATGTGCCGCCTTGAGATCCTCATTCCAGTCTTTCCAATGGGATAAATACAGTTCCGTGTCCAGATATCCGGCTTCCGTCAGTTTTTCCTGTATCCGTACCGCCGCTTCCATCCCCGCTTCATCGTGATCCAGGCACAGGGAGACATAACTGTGGTTTTTCCACCCGGCCTTATTCAGGGAGATATAGGAGAGCAGGTCGATGGGGGCCTCAAACACATAAACCTCACTGCTTTTCCCTACCGTGTAGATCCCTTTCTTGTGTGCATGCCTGGCCTTCCCTTCCGGGTCATACCCTACAAAGATAGCGTTGTGGTACTGCCTGCTTCCATCCCTGGATGATTCCAGGCTTTCATAGATCAGTTTCTTTTCCGCAAAGGCAGACACCACCTCATAGTCCAGCATCCAGCTCTTTAACAGATAGGCGAACACCCGCCTCATATTTTCATTGACGGCAGGCAGAGTGAAGGGGCCTCTTGGGACCTCCTCCTGCTTTTTGCTCTGCCGATAGGTCTCCTCCTGTTCCCCTCCTAGGAGCATGCTGACCGCATCTGGAAAAGATTTCCCGTAGTAGTAGATGACAAAGTCAATGGCTACCCCGCCCTTTCCACCGGAGCCATGGTCATACCAGCGGTTTCCCCGGATGGTGATGCTGTGGTCACTGGACATCCTCCACTCCGGTCCGGAGCGCAGAAGCCTCTCTCCCTGACGCTCCAGGAAATCTTTCAGATCCACCGTATTGGCACGTTCCTTCTGTTCCTCCGTAAAATATACATATCCCATCTGTTCGCCTCCTGTCTTTACATGGTCTGCTGCGGCTCATGGTCATCCTTCCTATGTCCCTGTGCCATCCGTTTCTCCTGCAGTTTCCGTCTCCGCCTTCTGTCAATATGCCCCATACCGGAGCCTCCCGATGCCCTCCGGTAATCCTCCTGAAAGATTCTGGACAGATGGTGCATCAGTCTGGTGGCTGCCAGCACCAGATCCGGATCCCGGAAGGAATCCATGTGTTCCAACAAAAACTATGCATAGATATTTCCCTGGGCTGCGGATGCTTCCAGCAGGAGAACTGCTTTTTCCTTATCACGGGGCATCCCCGGCTGACCGCACAGATAGAACTTTCCAAGAGCATACTGGGCGTACTGATTTCCATTTCCTGCCGACATCTCCAGCCAACTCACGGCTTCTTCCAGATCCTGCGGCACATCCTCCCCCAAAAGGTACACACTCCCCAGGCGGTACTGGGC
>CAJUEW010000032.1 GCA_910585465.1 uncultured Lachnospiraceae bacterium
AATTAGATATGAACTTTGAAGCAGAAAGGTACGAGGACGGAAGTTTCAATCCCTCTACAATTAAAATATCCTTTAAGAACTCTCTGCTCAATCATAAATTAGGCGTATACATGAAAGCAAGAGAATTACAGGAGAACCTTTTGAACGATACAGAACGCTTCTCGTCAGAGGAAGAACACCAACGGGCGATTGAAGCACTCTCAAAAGATTTGGACGCTGTTAAGCAGAGTATTCTTGATGACAGTAAAATTGTCAAAAAAGGCGTTAGAGGTATCTCTGTCAAAATATATCCCGAAAATTAATCATTCTCACTATGCCGAAAAATAATTTGCCACACTTTAGAGAGCCTTAGTGACATCTGAATTTTCTTGTGGTATAGTGGACTTCCACTTTTAAGAAAAGGAGTTGATGATATATGCCACAGATGAATAAAGGCGGTAAATTTATTTTCGGAAAATCGCTGATACGAGATGACTTGACAATCCATCTCCCAACACAGGCTCTTACAGAGTACAACGCCACAGCAGAGAGAAAAGTCTATCTTTTTACTGGAAGCAAGGTCACTGGCGGCTTTTGTGTGACAAGAAAAGGATTGTTAGAACCGTCAAAATTAGGACACATTCTTACTGATAATCCGGCTTTACAGAATTATCAGACCGCAGAGGGCGAATTTGTCAAATACAAAGGACGGTCATACTGTTGGGTAAATATTTCAAAGAATGGTATCATTCAGCTTAATCAGCAGATATTAGTTTTCCTTAATCTAAAGATTGGAATAGAACTATTGTCTATCCGAAGCAGTGATATAGCTTTTACAATGGGCGCAACCGGTCCTCTGTTGGAAAGAGCCGACAACTATGAAGGCGAAATTCCTTTGTATTAAAAAAACAGGTATCATGATACCCGCCCGAAATCCAGTATTCATCAAATAATTAGAGCCATTTTAGAGCCAAACGCCATAAAGCAACGCCGAAAATGCCCATTTTATCAGCATTTCCGGCGTTCTGTCCGTTACTCGAACTCCAGACAGACAGTATGCCATATAAGTGAAAATCATTGATTTTAAGGCATTTTCAGGAACTATCAACCACTAAAATCTATATGAAAAAAAATAAAAAATGCAATAAAAATGCAATCGAAGTACATTCAGATTTATAA
Organism: uncultured Lachnospiraceae bacterium; assembly: GCA_910585465.1. Lineage (GTDB taxonomy): Bacteria > Bacillota > Clostridia > Lachnospirales > Lachnospiraceae > Hominiventricola. Next base: position 1,159 of record CAJUEW010000032.1, read on the forward strand.
GATAGACCAGCAAAACCTCAATATCTTTCCTTTATAGACGTTCAGAATTGAGCGTCTATTTTTTTACCCAAAAATCAGAAAGGATGTGATACTACGAAGAAATCACCACCGCCGGAGCGTTCCCCTCCGCTTCCAGACCAGAATCCGAAACCAACCATCAAACACAACATTCAGAAAGGACAGGTACATCTATATGGAATTAAAATTCGTTATCCCCAACATGGAAAAGACATTCGGCAACTTGGAGTTTGCCGGAGAAGACAAAACAGAACAGAAAAGAATCAACGGACGCATGGCGGTACTCTCTCGCAGCTTCAACCTTTATTCAGACGTACAGAGGGCGGATGATATTGTGGTTATCCTCCCTGCCGAAGCCGGAGAGAAGCAATTTGACTTTGAGGAACGTGTAAAGCTCGTCAATCCCCGCATCACCACAGAGGGCTATAAAATCGGCACAAGGGGCTTTACCAACTACATTTTGCACGCTGACGATATGGTAAAAGCGTAAGGAAAAGGAGGACATCAGACTATGAGATTAGCAAACGGAATCGTGATTGACAAGGAAGCAACTTTCGGGGCATTGAAATTTTCTGCCCTCCGCCGTGAGGTTCACCTCCAGAATGAAGACGGCTCGGTATCAGAAGAAATCAAGGAGCGTACCTATGACTTAAAATCCAGAGGACAGGGGCGTATGATTCAGGTTTCCATTCCTGCCAGCGTGCCATTAAAGGAATTTGATTACAATGCAGAGGTGGAAATCATCAATCCTGTGGCAGACACCGTGGCAACGGCTACCTTTCAGGGGGCAGAGGTGGACTGGTACATCAAGGCGGAGGATATTATCCTGAAAAAAGGGGCTGCCATGAATCCGCAGCCGCCGAAGAAAGACGCTCCCCCTGTAAAATAACAGGAACCTAAAAAATGAAAGGAGGATTGTTCCCATGAAGCAGCTTTTCCCCCGTGGAAAACGTATCCGCCCCACGGATAAAGACCTTGTGTTCCATACTGCCCTTGCCGCCCTGTTCCCTGTCTTCCTGCTGGTTATCCTGCTGTTTCATATCCGGCAAATTGCCGGAACCAACTGGCAGGAAGTGTCCCTCTCCCAGATAACACAGGATGTAAATATCCCTTACCTGTTATTCAGTATGGGCGTGGCAGGGCTGGTGTGTCTTGCAGCCGTTCTTCTGTTCTGGCGATACCGCAGGGATGAAGTAAAGCAGCTCATCCACCGCCAAAAGCTGGCAAGGATGGTGTTGGAAAACAAGTGGTATGAATCAGAGCAGAGAAAAGAAGACGCTTTTTTCAAAGACTTGTCTTCCAGCCGTTCCAAAGAAACCATCACTTACTTTCCCAAAATCTACTACCGGATGAAACAGGGCTTGCTCCATATCCGTGTGGAAATCACCTTAGGGAAATATCAGGAACAGCTCTTAAACTTGGAGAAAAAGCTGGAAAGCGGCTTGTACTGTGAGCTGACGGATAAGGAATTAAAAGATTCCTATGTGGAGTACACTCTGCTCTATGATACCATTGCCAATCGTATCTCCATTGAGGACGTACAGGCAAAGGACGGCAGGCTCCGGCTCATGGAAAATGTCTGGTGGGAGTATGATAAGCTCCCCCATATGCTCATTGCCGGAGGAACCGGCGGTGGAAAGACCTACTTCATCCTAACCCTTATTGAAGCCCTGCTCCGCACCAACGCTGTCCTGTTCGTGTTAGACCCGAAGAACGCCGACCTTGCGGACTTACAGGCGGTTATGCCGGATGTGTACTACAAAAAGGAAGATATGCTCGCCTGCATTGACCGTTTCTATGAAGAAATGATGAAACGCAGCGAAGACATGAAGCTCATGGAGAATTACCGGACAGGGGAAAATTACGCTTATCTGGGGCTTCCGGCAAATTTCCTTATCTTTGATGAATATGTGGCATTTATGGAAATGCTCGGTACAAAGGAAAATGCCGCTGTCCTTAACAAGCTAAAACAAATCGTTATGCTTGGGCGGCAGGCTGGCTTTTTCCTGATTCTCGCCTGCCAGCGTCCAGACGCAAAGTATCTGGGGGATGGAATCCGTGACCAGTTCAATTTTCGTGTGGCTCTGGGACGGATGTCGGAAATGGGCTATGGAATGATGTTTGGGGAAACCACAAAAGACTTCTTCCTAAAGCAGATAAAGGGGCGTGGCTATGTGGATGTAGGAACCAGCGTTATCTCGGAATTTTATACGCCCCTTGTGCCAAAAGGACACGATTTCCTCAAGGAAATAAAAAAGCTCATAGACAGCAGGCAGGGAGTGCAGGCGGCGTGCGAAGCGAAAGCCGCAGAAACGGACTGACCTGCTGTGGCTGGTGTGCCGCAAGGCACGCCAGCATAAACCCCTCGTATCTAACAGAGGGGTACAAATCGACAGGCAACAACCAAACAACAGGGCAGAATCCCACGGTACACAAGGGATTTTCCCATATCCGGCGTATGTCAACAAGGCTCCGAAAGTTGACATACGCTTTTTAGACAGGAGGGATTTTCACTGAATGAAGAAACATGGGTACGGGACATCAAAGAGAAACGGGAAGTTTACGGTATCTCACAACAGAAACTTGCATTGGCTGCCGGAATCACCCGTCCGTATCTAAGCGATATTGAAACGGGCAAGGCTCACCCATCCGAAGCATTACAGGAAACCATCACGGAAGCTCTGGAACGCTTCAATCCAGACAATCCCCTTGAAATGCTCTTTGACTATGTGCGGATTCGCTTTCCCACTACGGATGTGAAGCATATCGTGGAAGACGTGCTGCGGCTAAAGCTATCTTACTTTATCCATGAAGACTACGGCTTCTATTCTTACACAGAACATTACTATCTGGGTGATATTTTCGTTCTGGTATCGCCGGAATTGGAAAAAGGGGTGCTGCTGGAACTGAAAGGGCGTGGCTGCCGCCAGTTTGAAAGCTATCTTCTTGCACAGGAACGGAGCTGGTATGAATTTTTTATGGATGTTCTCATGGAGGACGGCGTGATGAAGCGGCTTGACCTTGCCATCAATGATAAAACGGGAATCCTGAACATTCCCCATCTGACAGAGAAATGTAGGAATGAGGAATGTATCTCGGTTTTCCGCAGCTTCAAAAGCTACCGCAGCGGCGAACTGGTACGGCGTGAGGAAAAAGAATGTATGGGGAACACCCTTTATATCGGCTCCCTCCAAAGTGAGGTGTACTTCTGCATTTACGAAAAGGACTATGAGCAGTACAAAAAGCACGATATTCCCATTGAAGACGCAGAGGTAAAGAACCGCTTTGAAATCCGGCTGAAAAATGAGCGTGCCTTTTACGCCATCCGTGACCTGTTAGAACATGACAATCCAGAACGGACAGCCTTTCAAATCATCAACCGCTATGTCCGGTTCGTGGATAGGAACGATACGAAGCCCCGTTCTGACTGGCGTATCAATGAGGAATGGGCGTGGTTTATCGGGGAACATAGGGGAAGCCTGAAACTGACAACCAAACCGGAACCCTATTCCTTTGAACGCACCCTGCACTGGCTCTCCCATCAGGTAGCACCCACATTAAAGCTGGCTCTCCGTCTGGATAAGATGAACCACACCCAGATTGTCCATGACATCATCACCCATGCAAAGCTGACGGAGAAGCACGAAAAAATCCTGAAGCAGCAAGCCGCCGCTGCAAAGGAGGTGGTGCTTTAACGGCGGCAATCTTGAAACATAAGGAATCTTACAGGAAAGAAAGGAGCTTTTATGAATTTCGGACAGAATCTTTACAACTGGTTTTTATCCAACGCCCAGTCCCTTGTGCTGCTGGCAATCGTGGTGATTGGACTGTACCTCGGATTTAAGAGGGAATTTTCCAAACTTATCGGTTTTCTGGTGGTGTCCCTTGTAGCGGTCGGTCTGGTCTTCAATGCGGACGGTGTAAAGGACATCTTACTGGAACTGTTCAATAAGATTATCGGTGCATAGAAAAAAACATATCACACTTCCGTTATGGGGCAAGCTCTGATTGCTTCATGGCGGAAGTCCACTAGGGGCTTGGGGAGCGTAACTCCCCAAAAACTGACAGAGAAAGGACGTGATACTGATTGAGGAAATGAGAATCTACATCCTGAACACCACACGGTTTTACCATGAGGATTTTGAGGAATATCCTGGGGCATGGTTTTCCTGTCCTGTGGATTTTGAAGAAATCAGGGAACGTCTTGGGGTTCAAAGTGAGGAAGAAATCGAAATTGAAGACTATGAGCTGCCGTTTCCATTGGAGGGCAACACAAGGCTCTGGGAAATCAACGCCCTTTGCCGGATGATACTGGAAATGCAGGGAACGCCCCTCTATTATGAAATGGATGTGGTACAAAAGCGGTGGTTTCCCAGCTTTACGGAATTTATCGACCACAAAGACCAGATACGCTATTATCCGGTGCAGGACGGGGAATCCCTCGCCCGTTATCTGGTGCAGGAGGTACAGCTATTTGGAGAAGTGCATCCAGACCTGTTGAACCATATCGACTACGCTTCCATTGGTCGGGAACTGGAAACCAGCGAAAACTACCTGTTTACGGACAATGGTATCTTTTATTACCGCTAAAAGGGGGTGAGTAACTTGGAAGAAATGCGGATTTACATTGCCAACTTAGGCAAATACAATGAGGGCGAACTGGTAGGGGCATGGTTCACGCCGCCTGTGGATTTTGAGGAAGTCAAGGAACGTATCGGTTTGAATGATGAATATGAGGAATACGCCATCCATGATTATGAACTGCCCTTTGAGATTGACGAATATACCCCCATTGAGGAAGTCAACCGCTTGTGTGAGATGGTGGAGGACTTACCGGAATATATTCAGGAGGAACTATCAGAGTTGCAATCCTACTTTGGCAGTATCGAAGAACTCTGTGAGCATGAAGACGATATTATCTGCCATTCCGGCTGTGACGATATGGCGGATGTGGCTCGCTACTATCTGGAAGAAACCGGACAGCTCGGAGAACTTCCGGCACACTTACAAAACTATATCGACTACGAAGCCTATGGGCGTGACATGGAATTGGAGGGAACCTTTGTTGTCACGAATCACGGCGTATATGAAATCTTACGGTAGACCCGTCTGTATCTCCTTTGGAAAGTGCAGGCGGATTTTTTGATTCAGGGGCGGCTTTTGCTGCCCCCATCTTTTAGAAAGGACGGACAACATGAAGAAAATACGAAGCTATACCAGTATCTGGTCGGTGGAAAAGGTACTCTATTCCATCAATGATTTTAAGCTGCCATTCCCCATCACGTTCACACAGATGGCGTGGTTCGTGGTATCTGTGTTTGCAGTTATGCTCTTGGGGAACCTCCCTCCCCTTTCGTTCATTGACGGAGCATTTCTGAAATATTTCGGCGTACCCTTTGCCCTCACTTGGTTCATGTGCCAGAAGACCTTTGACGGGAAGAAGCCTTACGGCTTCCTGAAATCCGTACTGGCATATCTGGTACGCCCGAAACTGACCTATGCAGGAAAGCACGTGAAGCTGGAAAAGGAATATCCGGCACAACCCATCACGGCAGTAAGGAGTGATATTTATGGCATATCCGATTAAGTATATCGAAAATAACCTTGTGTTCAACCATGACGGGGAGTGCTTCGCTTACTATGAGCTGCTTCCCTACAACTATTCCTTTTTAAGCCCCGAACAGAAATATCAGGTACACGATTCCTTCCGGCAGCTTATCGCCCAGAACAGGGACGGGAAGATTCACGCCCTGCAAATCAGCACTGAATCCAGCATACGGGCAGCACAGGAACGCTCCAAACAGGAAGTGACGGGCAAGTTAAAGGACGTTGCCTGTGCAAAGATTGACGCACAGACCGAAGCCCTGATTTCCATGATAGGGGAAAATCAGGTGGACTACCGCTTTTTTATCGGCTTCAAGCTGCTTGTTAATGAGCAGGAAGTCACTATGAAGCAGTTTCGCAGGGAAGCAAAGACCGCTGTTTCCGACTTCCTCCATGAAGTCAACCACAAGCTCATGGGGGATTTTGTTTCCATGAGCAATGAGGAAATCTGGCGGTTTCAGAAGATGGAAAAACTGTTGGAAAGTAAAATCTCACGCCGCTTCAAAGTCCGGCGGCTTAACAAGGACGATTTTGGTTATCTGATTGAGCATTTATACGGGCAGACCGGAACCGCCTACGAAGATTATGAGTATTACCTGCCAAAGAAGCGGTTTCAGGAAGAAACGCTGGTGAAATACTATGACCTCATCAAACCCACCCGTTGTCTGATAGAGGAAAACCAGCGGTATCTGAAAATCGAACAGGAAGACGGGACAGTTTATGCCGCCTACTTTACCATCAACAGCATTGTGGGGGAACTGGACTTCCCATCCTCGGAAATCTTTTACTATCAGCAGCAGCAATTTACCTTTCCCATTGATACCTCTATGAATGTGGAGATTGTCACAAACCGGAAAGCCCTCTCTACGGTGCGGAACAAGAAAAAAGAGCTGAAAGATTTGGACAACCACGCATGGCAGAATGACAGCGAAACCAGCACAAACGTGGTGGACGCTTTAGACAGCGTGAATGAGCTGGAATCCACCTTAGACCAGAGCAAGGAATCCATGTATAAGCTGTCCTATGTGGTGCGTGTGACGGCTCCCGACTTGGAAGAACTGAAACGCCGCTGCAATGAGGTGAAAGATTTTTATGACGATTTGAATGTGAAGCTGGTTCGCCCCTTTGGGGATATGCTGGGGCTGCATGGGGAATTTCTCCCTGCCAGCAAACGGTATCTGAACGATTACATCCAGTATGTCACCAGTGATTTCCTTGCTGGTCTTGGCTTCGGGGCAACCCAGATGTTGGGGGAAACGGAGGGAATTTATATCGGGTACAGCCTTGATACGGGAAGAAACGTGTACTTAAAACCTGCCCTTGCCAGTCAAGGAGTAAAAGGCTCCGTCACCAACGCCCTTGCTGCCGCTTTTGTCGGCTCCCTCGGCGGTGGAAAATCATTCAGTAACAACATGATTGTCTATTATTCCGTATTATTTGGGGCACAGGCTCTCATTGTTGACCCGAAAGCGGAACGGGGACGCTGGAAAGAAACCCTGCCGGAAATCGCCCATGAAATCAATATCGTAAACCTGACCTCGGAGGAACAAAACAGGGGCTTACTCGACCCGTATGTGATTATGGAGAACCCAAAGGATTCCGAATCACTGGCAATCGACATCCTGACCTTTTTAACCGGCATTTCCAGCCGTGACGGGGAGAAGTTCCCTGTTCTTCGGAAAGCCATTCGTGCGGTGACAAACAGTGAAGAACGGGGGCTTTTCAAAGTGATTGAGGAACTACGGGCAGAGGGAACCACCATCAGCACCAGCATAGCCGACCATATCGAATCCTTTACGGACTATGACTTTGCACACCTGCTCTTTTCGGATGGGGATGTCACACAGTCCATCAGCCTTGAAAAACAGCTCAACATCATTCAGGTAGCGGATTTGGTGCTGCCGGATAAGGAAACCTCATTTGAAGAATACACCACAATGGAGCTGCTTTCCGTGGCAATGCTCATTGTAATCAGCACCTTTGCCCTCGACTTCATCCACACCGACCGCAGCGTGTTTAAGATTGTGGATTTGGATGAAGCATGGAGCTTCTTACAGGTGGCACAGGGCAAGACCCTTTCCATGAAGCTGGTTCGTGCCGGACGTGCCATGAACGCAGGCGTTTATTTTGTCACCCAGAACACGGACGATTTGCTGGATGAAAAACTGAAAAACAATCTGGGCTTGAAGTTTGCGTTCCGTTCCACGGACATCAACGAAATCAAAAAGACCCTCGCCTTTTTCGGAGTGGATTCCGAAGATGAAAACAACCAGAAGCGGCTCCGTGACTTGGAAAACGGACAGTGCCTCATCAGTGATTTGTACGGGCGTGTGGGGGTGATACAGTTCCATCCTATCTTTGAAGACCTGTTCCATGCCTTTGACACCAGACCGCCTGTTAGAAAAGAGGTGGAGGAATGAAGATAAGAAAGCCCATTCAGCAAGGGACAGCTTTTGTCCCTTGCCGGACAAAGGGAGAAAACTCTTTTAAAAAAATCGGGAGTATAGCAGGAAAAGTGCTTCTGGCACTCCTGCTCATCCTCCTGCTACTTACAGTTTTCGGCACTGCCGCCCACGCTGCCGGACTGGTGGATGATACGGTGGACACTGCCAACGAATACAGCAAATATCCGCTGGACAACTACCAGCTTGATTTTTATGTGGACAGCGGATGGGACTGGCTCCCGTGGAACTGGCTGGACGGTATCGGAAAACAGGTGATGTACGGGCTGTATGCCATCACAAATTTTATCTGGACAATCAGCCTGTACCTTTCCAACGCCACAGGGTATCTGATTCAGGAAGCCTACTCGCTGGACTTCATTTCCTCTACGGCGGATTCCATTGGGAAAAATATGCAGACCCTTGCAGGCGTTACCACAGGCGGCTTGTCCTCGGAAGGATTTTATATCGGGTTCCTGCTGATTCTCATTCTGGTGGTGGGGATTTACGTTGCCTACACAGGGCTTATCAAACGGGAAACCACAAAAGCCATCCATGCCGTTGTCAATTTCGTGGTGGTGTTCGTGCTGTCCGCTGCCTTTATCGCCTATGCCCCTGATTATATCGGAAAAATCAATGAATTTTCCGCAGACATCAGCAATGCCAGCCTGACCCTTGGTACAAAGATTATGCTGCCAAACTCGGAAAGTCAGGGAAAAGACAGGGTGGATTTGATACGGGACAGCCTGTTTTCCATTCAGGTCAAGCAGCCGTGGCTCCTGCTGCAATATGGCAATTCAGATATGGAAAGCATTGGAGCAGACCGTGTGGAAAACCTGCTTTCAACCAGTCCAGACGAAAACAACGGACAGGACAGAGAAGAAATCGTGGTGGAGGAAATCGAAGACAGGGAAAACACGAACCTTACCATCACAAAGACCATCAATCGTTTGGGAACCGTCTTCTTCCTGTTCATGTTCAATATCGGTATCTCCGTTTTTGTATTCCTGCTCACGGGGATAATGATTTTCTCACAGGTGCTTTTTATCATCTACGCCATGTTCCTGCCTGTGAGCTTCCTCCTTAGCATGGTTCCCTCTTTTGAGGGGATGTCCAAACGTGCCATTACGAAACTGTTCAACACTATCCTTACCAGAGCCGGAATCACCCTGATTATCACGGTAGCGTTCAGTATTTCCACCATGCTCTACAACCTGTCTGGGGAATATCCGTTCTTCCTGACGGCGTTCTTGCAGATAGTGACTTTTGCCGGAATTTATTTCAAGCTAGGAGATTTGATGGGGATGTTCTCCTTACAGAGTGGGGATTCCCAAAGCATGGGGAGCCGTATCATGCGAAGACCCCGTATGCTCATGCACGCCCATATGCACCGTTTACAGCATAAGTTAGGACGTTCTGTGGCGGCTTTTGGAACTGGAACGGCTGCATACCACGCAGGAAAACAGGCTGGCTCAGACCATAGAAATGCTTCCCACTTCGGCTCTTCCAAACGCACACAGGCAGACCACAGCAGACCAGACGGACAGGCAGCACCGGAAAAGGAATCCGTATGGAAACGGGCTGGCTCTGCGGTAGGTACGGTGGCAGATACCAAAGATAAGATAAGTGATACTGCCGGACAGCTTCGGGAGCAGGCAAAGGATTTGCCCGTCAATGCAAAGTACGCCCTTTACCACGGGAAAACACAGGTATCAGAGGGAGTACGGGATTTTACTTCCAGCGTGACCCAGACCCGAACTGCCAGAGCCGAACAGCGAAACGCACAGGCAGAACGCCGCAGACAGACCATTGCAGAACGCAGGGCGGAACTGGAACAGGCAAAACAGCCGCAACAGAAAGCTTCCGAAGCACCCAAAGGGGCAGCTCCTGTCCATGAACGCCCTGTTACTGCAAAGCAGCCAGAAGATTTCCGACATCATGCAGGAAAACCAGCCATGCAGCCTGCTTCCCTATCCATCAGGGAACGGGGACAGGTTCCTTATGGGGGAACTGTGGCAGAACAGGCTTCGGTTCCGGTGGTAAAAGCTGCTTCCATCCACCATGAACAAACGCCGCCTGTAAGGACAGAACGCCAGATAGTCCCATCTGCTTCCCTATCCCAGCCAAATGAAAGACAAAAGACGGCTCCCACTATCACACAGGCTACTCCCCGTCCGGCAAGACCTGTCCAGAATGATACGGCTCCTGTGATACCGGAAAGAAAACGGGCTGCCCCTGCGGTAAAAGAATCAAACTTTACCATCCGGCGTACCACCGCCAGAAAGGAGTGGACAAAAACGGTAAAAGCGGCTGCCAAACAAAAGAAAGGGGAGAAACCATGAAATTAAGACACCTTTTCTTTGCCTGTTCCGGCGTGTTCGTGATGATGTTCTCCCTGCTCCTTTTGGTGGTGATTGTCTTCTCGGATGAGGAAGACGGCGGAAGCGGCGGAAATCTTATCTATGGGGGCGTGAGCGTATCACAGGAAGTCCTCGCCCATAAACCTATGCTGGAAAAGTATGCAAGGGAATATGGCATAGAGGAATACTTAAATGTGCTGCTCGCCATCATTCAGGTGGAATCCGGCGGCACACTGGAAGACGTTATGCAGTCCTCGGAATCTCTGGGGCTTCCCCCAAACTCCCTTAGTACAGAGGAATCCATCAAACAGGGCTGCAAATATTTCTCAGAACTGCTCGTAGCGGCGGAAACAAAGGGCTGTGACTTAAACAGTGTGATTCAGTCCTACAACTACGGCGGCGGCTTCCTAGACTATGTGGCAGGGCGTGGGAAAAAATACACTTTTGAACTGGCAGAGAGCTTCGCAAGGGACAAATCCGGTGGAAAGAAAGTCACCTACACCAACCCTGTTGCGGTAGAGAAAAACGGGGGCTGGCGGTATTCTTACGGAAATATGTTCTATGTCCTCTTGGTATCGCAATACCTGACCGTGGCACATTTTGATGATGAAACGGTACAGGCTATCATGGAGGAAGCCTTAAAGTATGAGGGCTGGACGTATGTGTACGGGGGCGATTCCCCCTCCACTTCCTTTGACTGTTCGGGACTGGTGCAGTGGTGCTATGGCAAGGCAGGAATCGCCCTGCCACGTACAGCACAGGAACAGTTCAATGTGACGCAGCACATCCCCCTGTCCGAAGCAAAAGCAGGGGATTTGGTCTTTTTCCACTCCACCTACAATGCCGGAACCTATATCACCCATGTGGGACTGTATGTGGGAAATAACCGGATGTACCATGCCGGAAATCCCATTGGTTACGCAGACCTGACAGGCTCCTACTGGCAACAGCACCTTGCCGGAACCGGACGAATCAAAAAATAAGAAAGGATGAACCGATATGATTCAGATTAGAAAAGAGGAAAACCAGAAAAAGCAGAAAGAAAAGAAACTGAAAGTTTACAAAGTCAATACCCACAAAAAAACTGTGATTGCCCTGTGGGTGCTGCTGGCAGTGAGCTTCCTGTTTGCCGTCTATAAGAATTTCACGGCGATAGACATTCATACTGTCCATGAAACCAAAGTAATTGAGGAACAAATCCTCGACACCCACAAGATAGAGAATTTTGTGGAGAATTTCGCAGAAGTCTACTATTCATGGGAACAGTCCGCCGCTTCCATTGATAACCGGACAAATGCTTTAAAAGGCTATCTCACCGGAGAGCTGCAAGCCCTGAATGTAGATACTGTCCGAAAGGACATCCCCGTATCGTCTGCCCTGACCGATTTTCAGATATGGGAAATCACAGAGGAAAAGGAACAGCATTATCAAGTGACCTATACAGTGGAACAGCGTATCACAGAGGGGGAATCCAGTAAAACCGTCCGTTCCGCCTATCAGGTGACGGTCTATGTGGACGGCTCTGGAAACCTGACAATTATCCAGAATCCAACTATCACCAGTGTTCCCGTAAAATCCGGCTACACCCCAAAAGCGGTACAAAGTGACGGTACAGTGGATTCCATCACTACGGAGGAAATCAACGAATTTCTCACTACCTTTTTCAAGCTGTACCCTACGGCAACCGCAAAGGAACTGACCTATTATGTAAATGAGGGTGTGCTGAAACCTGTGGGAAAAGAGTATATTTTCTCGGAACTGGTGAATCCGGTTTACAATCGAAACGGAAATCAGGTGACCGCTTCCCTTGCGGTGAAATATCTGGATAACCAGACCATGACAACACAGGTATCACAGTTTAACCTTGTACTGGAAAAGAACGGGGAAAACTGGAAGATTGTGAAATAATTTTGTGTGCAATAGGCAGGTAATTTTTTTGTTATCTGCCTATTTTTCTAAAGTTTGAGTTTCATTCAAATAATCTTCTCCCCATTTACATAACTCATCTAATATTGGTGTAAGACTTTTTCCAAAATCTGTCAAAGAATATTCCGTTTTGGGTGGTATTACAGGATATACTTTTCTGTTTATAAGACCATCCTTTTCTAGTTCCCGTAATTGTTGTGCTAACATTTTATCTGTTGCCTTTGGCATTCGTTTATGCAATTCACTATATCTTAAAGTCTTTCCCATCAAGTGCCACAGAATAACAGCCTTATATTTTCCACCGATTAGCTGAATCGTTGCTTCAACCGGACAATTATATCCACTGCAACTTAAGCTCATAATATCACCTTACTTTCTTTTTAGATAGTATATTCCTAAATAGTGCGTTCTTGCTCTATTTTTAGATATAGGTATAATTATAGTATAGGTTGACCTGAATCACAATACAAAGGGGATTTTGAAAATGGAATTTTTAGAACTTGCTAAAAAAAGATATTCTGTTAGAGCATATGATAACAGACCTGTTGAAAAAGAAAAACTTGATAAAATTTTAGAAGCAGCTCATGTAGCTCCGACAGCAGCTAATTTACAGCCAGTAAAATTGATTGCTGTTCAGGAAAAAGAGCAGTTAAATAAACTTGCAAAGGCAGCTAATATTTATCACGCTCCATTGGCAATTATTGTATGTGCTGACCATGAGAAAGCATGGGTGCGTCCATTTGACCAGAAACAGACCACTGATATTGACGCTTCTATCTTAACAGACCATATGATGTTACAGGCTACAGAACTTGGGCTTGGTACTGTATGGGTATGTTATTTCAAGCCAGATATTGTAAAAAAGGAGTTTCATCTTCCCGATAATTTGGAACCAGTCAATATCTTAGTTATTGGATATGGAAAAGAACCCGAAGCCAGCTCAGAACGCCATGCTGCTACCCGTATTGCTATAAATGATTTAGTATCTTATAATTACTTATAATGAAAATATTATAGCGTACTCTTGTGGTAATAGATAAGGATAGGTAATTTTTAAAAATCATAAAATTGAATTGAATATTTTTATAAAATCCGCTATTCTTATAACAGATAAGGAAAGGAGCAGGCACAATGGCAGTAAATAAAATGTGTGCATAGCAAAGGCTATTGCACATCAAATTATGATAGCCTTTGCAATCCTAAGTAACACAAATTAGGAGGTGCAGAATGAGCTATTATAAGGCAGAAGAAGTTTTGCCAGAACATATTATAAAAGAAATCCAGAAATACGTTGATGGACACTCCATTTATGTTCCAAAAAAGCCAGATAATAGAAAAAATTGGGGAGAAAGTACCGAAACTTTATCTTTCCTTGAAAAGAGAAATGAGCAGATTTATTCTGAATATTTGGATGGCTGCTCTATTACCCAACTTTCAGCAAAATATTATCTGGTAGAAAAAAGCATACAACGTATTATCCGGCAAAAAAAGAAAAAATAACCTGTATTATGTGCCATAGATAAGTTTCCATATTCTCTATGGCACACTTTTATTTCACAAATATTCTTGTGGTTTAAAATTCCCCCCTGTTACGGTTATAATTTTTTAAAAAGATTGGAGGGAAAATATAATATGCCATATTTTACATATCAGAATAAAAAAATTTTCTTTGAAGAATATGGAACAGGCATACCACTATTATTACTTCATGGAAATTCGCTATCTTCAAGAATGTTTCTTCCAGTAGTTAATGATTTACAAAAATATTCCAAAGTTATTTTAATTGATTTCTTAGGAAATGGCTACTCTGATAGACTTTCCAGCATATCGGATGATTTATGGTATGATGAAGCACAACAGGCAATCTCACTGATTGATTATCTTGGCTATTCACAAGTAAATCTATTAGGGAGTAGCGGAGGTGCTTTAGTTGCTTTAAATATAGCATTAGAAAGACCTGATTTAGTTGGAAAAATTGTAGCTGATAGCTTTGAGGGAGAAACACCATTGGAGTCCTTTGTTGCAAACATATATCAAGACAGAGCAATCTCTAAGGAAAACCTGTGGCTACGGACTTTGTATCAGCAAAATCATGGGGACGATTGGGAAAATGTTGTTGATAATGATACTCTTGCAATCTATACACACTATCAAAACCATAAGACATTCTTCCACAAAAATTTATGTGAATTAAACTTACCCGTCCTACTAACAGGAAGTAAAGAGGATGAATTTATGTCCGGTGAATTTTTTGAAAATGTTTATACAAAGCTCCCGATTAGAGATAAAAGGATATGTATTTTTGAACACGGTGGACATCCTGCTATGATTTCAAATAAAGATACCTTTATACCTTTAGTAATAAGTTTTTTGGAAAATATAGAAAAGTAGTATAATTGATAAAGGTAGGTGCTTTTCATGGCAGAACAACAAATATGGGTACTTTGTCCTGTCTGTAACAACAAGACACGAACTAAAATACGCAAAGACACAGAACTGGTAAATTTCCCTCTCTTTTGTCCAAAATGCAAAAAAGAAAATTTAGTGACAATAAAAAACGGAATTACAACCATTATCAAAGAGCCAGACGCTTAGACGCAGAGCCGATAATTTATAAGCTATACAGCTTATAGACTATCGGCTCATTTTAATTTCAATCTTATTCTTGCAGGCAATAGAAGTTATTTATCTTCCATTTCCTTATATTTGACAATACCATCCGCAACGCTTTCCATGATAACAAGGTCTGCGTCTGTAAAATTGTCAATTTTGCTTTCAAGCTGTCTTCGTCTGCTGCTTTTTACCAGACTATCAGAGGATAAAAAGAACTCATCCACTGATACATTCAGCAGAGATACAAGGTCGTAAAGCACCTGTAAACTTGGGTGCTGCCCTTTATTCTCAATGTTAGTTAAATAGCGTGGGTCAATCTCAATCATTGCTCCCACCTGTTCACGGGTCAATCCCTGTTTTTTACGGGCTTCTTTTATGGCAAGCCCAAACGCCCTGAAATCATATTTATCTTCTTTTTTACGCATAATACACCACCTCTGTACATTTTACTGTTCCTGTTGTAATAGCGACAGGTATAGAAAAACGTATTACATAGTTGTACAGTTCCTATTATGTGTATCAAAGATAAAACTATGCTGCCGAAACGGAAATAAAAAAAACCGTTATTTGGCAGCATACTTTCCTTGCGTCAAAAATTACATCATCATTTCCAGACGACGGTTTAACAAAAGCCGCCGTCTTTTTTTGCCTGAAATATAAATGATTTTTAAAGTCTACTACTTTATACAGACAGCGGCTTACAGGAGGAAGCCGCTATGCAAAATATTTTCTTAAATATATCTACATTCGGTAAACCGTTAAAAAAAGCCATCCACCTACACTAGAAAAGTCTGACCCTCAATGTGGTTTTTCAGAATACATAGAAAGAACTATCGAAGCACACAAACAGAAATATCGTCTGTTTGCGTGCTTTTTTAGTTGGAAGAAAAAGTTTTTAAATTTTTCTTTTCAAAATGCAACTGCACTCCCTGTCCTGTCGGGACTAAGAGCGAAAAGGGGGAAAGAAGCAGAAATTCCTATCAACTCACTCCCTTTCAAGGCTGGGAGGCCGCTGAAAAAGTAGATATCACCGCCTATATTTGGTATAATGTAATTAT
>CAJUEW010000033.1 GCA_910585465.1 uncultured Lachnospiraceae bacterium
TATTATAGAGGGTTGGTGGTTATTTTTCTATCCACTATCTTATTTGACGCTTACTGTTCATCTTCCACAGAAATGGTGTATAATACTTTTATCAAAACTTATTTCGGAGGTATTATACATATGAACACAGGAATACCGGACGACTCTGCGGATGCGCCTTCTCTTCCTGCAGTACCGGATCCCGACATCTTCCCGAAAGCCCTAAACTCAACTGATAACCATTCATAACCCAGAGCAAGGAGGAATTTATTATGGCATTGGCACAGGCAAAACTGTATACAGAAGATGACTATTACAATCTGCCGGAAAATGTCCGGGCAGAGCTGATTGAGGGCAACCTGATTTATAACCAGGCGGCACCGTCCAGAATCCATCAGACAATACTCATGGAGCTTTCCGGAACTATCCGGGACTATCTCAAGTCAAAGGGCGGTTCCTGCCGTGTCTATCCCGCACCGTTCGCTGTCAAGTTAAGAAAGGACCGGAAAACCATCGTCGAGCCGGACATAAGCGTTATCTGTGACCATAGCAAGCTTACGGATCGTGGTTGTACCGGAGCCCCTGACTGGATCATTGAAATTGTTTCTCCCAGTAATTCCAGCCATGACTACATTTTAAAGCTGAATCTGTACGCAGATGCAGGTGTTCGGGAATACTGGATTGTGGACCCTTACAAAGAGCGCATTTTTGTTTACCGACTGGAGCAGGAACGTTTTGGGGTGGAAACATACACATTTCAAGACAGCATCCCGGCAGGCATTTACACAGATTTGGAAATCGACTTTACCAGTCTGGATTTTTAAGAGCACTTATCCCGGAGAGGTACTTCCCTTTTCGGGATTTTCTTTTCCCGACCGGATTCTCCGCCAGTATCTCACCCTCCTTTGGTTTGTCTTTGCTTCGTTCTTTCATTTTTGGCTTTTTCATGCCCTCACGACTTCGATATCGCCGCAGGCTCTATAAGTCTTCAGGGTCTCCAAAATATCGCACATACACATCTTCTTTTATGCCTTCCGGATGTTTAAGGGCACGCATGACATGCTGCGGATACTTCCGGCCAGAATTCCCAGCCCGCCGAACATATGCCCGTGAATGAACTGCGGTTTTGCAGAGTGTTCAGATTCCTGGCAGAGTTTTTTCACTCCGGGAATGCGACGTCCCTCTTTGGACTGCTTCACGCCGTCTCCGACGAGAACATGAAAACCGTTTTCCTGATACAGAGGAAAGAACCGGAGAACCGTCTGAAACCAGTACTGCCGTATCCGGTCCAGGGACCAGGAGGAGGCACGGAAGAAATGGAGCATGGACAGATAACAGTCCGGCTTCAGGGCGAGGTCACGGATGACGGAAGTAACTCCGAGTTTATCGGAGCGAAGCATCAAACCGATGATAAGAATCACAAACCAGCGAAAAGCCGCCTTTCTGGAGAAGCAGGACTCAAAGGAAGACAGGATTTTATCAATAAAATCGAACATGGCATATGGTCAACCACTGAAAAGTATGGTAAACTCATAAGCAGGATAACTCTTTCAGGGAGAAAGGTTTCACGAAGCAACCGATTTTTATGCGTGGAAAGGCTATGATTTTGATATACTGAATGAACTGGACGATGCAGACTATATCCGGCAGGGAAAACATTCGTCCCGTTCCAAGTCGGTATATATTACGGAAAGCGGTATGGAGCAGGCAAAAGAGCTTTTATCCAAGTACGGTATAAGCGATTGGAAACCCGATCCGGTTTTGCAGACACTGTACCAGAATCTTTGTCGAAAGCAGACCAGGTGCCGTATTTTGCAGTCCGCAGTACAAGAATATGCATAATGTTTACAGGAGCCGTGGGAAAAATAAGGATGATGATGGAAATGTTGTAGGATTGCCTGATGTCCGCAAGATCCTCGAAAATGTACATGATAGAGTTATTCGATCTGTCACCCGTAAGGTGACAGATCGGGTGACAGAAAAGGTGACAGATAATTTGGATAAAAAATCCATGCAGATTCTTGCACTTATTTCTGAAGATCCGGCATATACCTCAACTGCAATAGCAGAGAAACTTTCCATTAGCAGGAAAACGGTATCACAAAGATTGAAAGAAATGAAAGAAAAAGACATTATTGAGCGTATTGGCTCAGACCGTAAAGGCTATTGGAAAATCAATAACGACTAACTGCACAAAAAGTTGATGCCCGTTATCAGCCATACAGCCGATAATGGGCATTCGATTAAGCATATACAAGTTCGGTCAAAATAATTTCTTCCGCACGGTTGCGGATGTTATTGATACGGCGCACCCATTCCATTTGGTCAGACGCTTTGAGCGTTTCGATGCTTATAGTAACATATTTAACTGAAACACAGGAACTTCAGCCCTGATACGCCAAAAATAACTCCCTTTTCGGAATTAGGTACCCATAGAAAAATAGTCTGTAGATATATATTTGTAATGTGTAAAAGTTTTCAGTAAGCAGAATATCATGCAAATGATTTTTAAGCGGAGGATGATTATGAAAAAAAGGACAATTATTATATCGTTGATATGTATACTGTCTGTAGCTGCCATTGTGTCGGCAATTGCTGTTTTCAGCGGCAGGAAACCCTGGAAAAATTTGAATCCCTCCCAAATAGTGTCTGCCACAGTTCGATTAACACCGCCGGATAAAACCATTCAGATTACGGAAGTTACGGAACTGGTGGATTTATTAAAAGAGGTGGTTATCTATAATGAAGATAATTCTTATACAGAATATAGCGGACAGGGTGTTGTCTTTACATTAACCATGGCGGACGGAACTCAGACAAACATCATGGCGTATAATCCATTTCTTGTAATTGACGGTGTTGGTTACAGGACTAAATATGAGCCATGCGAAGCACTGAATCAGTATGCAAATATACTGCTCGAACAGACAGAAACGCTTTCTTTTGCAGATCATACACAGGCGACAACATTTCAGGCAACCGTGATCGAGATAACGGACAGTTCCATTTTAGTAGAGCCTGTTGATGATTCTTTGGAACTTGATTCATTCGATAAGTTCAGCGTTCCTAATACAGAGAAACTTGCTCTGCAAACGGGCGATATTGTAGAAATTGTTTACAATGGAGAGATATTGGAATCTTATCCGGCACAATTGGGAGAGGTATATAAAATTACGCTGCAGGAACAGATAAAGGCGGATGCCATGCAGGACAGGATCCCCATGGTAAGAATAGACGGCAGATTGTACTGTGATACCGGAAGAGAAAGTACGGTCAGCGGGCGCTGCGGCAACCTGGATGGGGAGATCACATCGACGGTTGAGGGAACCGAAATTCCAGTGGAAGATAATCAGTCCAACTTCGGAAGCGGCTTTGGATACCAGTATGGAACGGACGATACAATAGAGATTTTTATGAATGAAAAATGGTTTATCTTTGAATACAGAGAAGAATCTGAATGAGGAATTAAGGAAGTCAGGCGTATTCGTCAAAATTCCGCGGACAGGCGCGGGAACATTTTTCCGAAAAAGGAAAAAATATATAATCACAAGATTATAAATTGATAAAGAGAAGCAGATTTTGCTTGCATTTTTGTAATATGCGATGTAGAATAAAAATGTGCTTAATTATGAACAAATTGTAAACATGCACAGTTTTGTTCGGAAAATTGGGGGAGAAGCCCAACACAGAGCACTATGGATGTGCACATAGATGCAGAAATCATCGGAAAGTACAGGACAGAGTCTGTAAAAGAATTCGTAATCACCGGGATTTTTTACAGACTCTTTTTATGATGTATGTCCGGATTGTGGCTGTTGCATTGGATTTTCAGCAAATATTTTTTATTCAGACATGGATGAAACCAGATAGGATAAAAATATAGAAAAAAGTTTTTTCTTTCCTATCGAACGAATTTTGATATCGTTTCTTCTGGTTTCGCACGATTTTATTGATTTTCTTTCTAAAATCGCATATAATAAGAATGACCTAAATAAAAGGAGGATTCAGCCATGGTTGTTACAGCGACAGAATTTAAAGCTAATTTCGGTAAGTACCTTGAATTAATTACCAAGGAAGATGTCTTTATTACTCGTAATGGAAAAACGGTTGCTAAAGTTGTAAATCCCCAAATTTCTGCTGTGGATTCCTTGCGCGGGATGCTTGGTGGTATTTCTTCTGATATAGATATGGATTCTTTGCGAGAGGAGCGTCTGTTAAAATATGAAAATAATGTGTGATACAAATGTAATCATTGATGTGTTATTGGAAAGGGAGCCTTTTATAGAAGATTCTTACAAAGTTTTAAAGTTTTGTGAAGAACACAAAATAGACGGTTTTGTATCAGCATCTTCTGTTACCGACATCTATTATCTTGTAAGAAAATATACCCACAGCATTGATATGGCATATAAGGCAGTCGGAAA
This sequence comes from uncultured Lachnospiraceae bacterium, assembly GCA_910585465.1. Taxonomy (GTDB): domain Bacteria; phylum Bacillota; class Clostridia; order Lachnospirales; family Lachnospiraceae; genus Hominiventricola. Next base: position 4,404 of record CAJUEW010000033.1, read on the forward strand.
ACTTTTGGAGATTGTCAAAGTATGCAGTGTTACTAACAATGATGTTCTGATTGCATTTCAGAAAAAGGCAAAAGATTTTGAGGATTGCCTTGTAGCTACTTGCGCCAAATCTATACATTGTGATTGTATTGTCACCCGAAACAAAAGAGATTTTGATGGCATGGATATTCCCATGTTTACCCCAACAGAAATTCTTTTGAAAATCATGTAATGCATATTTCGCGGAAGCTTTCTTATCGTTTGGTTGTAAACCAGGATTATGGCTGACATAATCCGATGCTCGCTATTTCTATGGACAATATCATAAATTGTAAACATAATTTTTATGTTTTATCCCTATCTGGTTTCATCCATTGATAAATAATTATATGATAATTAAAATTTACTTATGAAATATATAAGTTTTGAATGGGATGAAAACAAGAATCAAATCAACATAGTCAAGCATGGAATTGATTTTGAAGAAGCTGCAACGGTATTTTATGATGATAATGCAATTATATTTGATGATCCGGATCATTCTATAAGAGAGGAGAGGTTTTTGATACTTGTCATTATCAATGAGAGAGGGATATAATATTGAAAGTTTAAATCCGAGAAAGAATCCTTATACAAAAAGATTAAAAAAGCAGATAACGATAGACATAGACAGTGATACAGTAGATTATTTTAAGAAACAGAGTGAGGAATCAGGCATACCATATCAGACATTAATCAATCTGTATTTGTCAGATTGTGCAAAGAGCAGGAAGCAGTTGCAGATGTCCTGGAAATAACGAAAACCGCTTCTTCAGCGATTTCCAAACGCAGGATATGTCGTCTTACGATTATGACAACATGTTTAACGGAAACACAGGAACTTCAGCCCTGCCGCACGAAAAATAATAAATTGTTAAGGAAAAGCAGATTTTGCTTGCATTTTTACAGTATGCGATGTAGAATAAAAATGTGCTTAATTATGAACAAATTGTAAACATGCACAGTTTTGTTTGGAAAATTGGAATTTTCAGAATTTTCTGACAATTACCCCCTGAAAACGGTCCCGGAAACCATTGATTTTATAAGGTTTTTTAAAGGGTACTGTAGAAATGGGAGAAGCCCGATGTAGGGCATTGACACATCGTTAGCTATGTTTACGAGTTTTTTGTTGTTAAGTAGAAATGGGAGAAGCCCGATGTAGGGCATTGACACACCTCCTTTTAGACATAGGTTTTTGGTGTATAGAATTCGTAGAAATGGGAGAAGCCCGATGTAGGGCATTGACACACATAAATACATATTGGGTGTAAACCTCGTCCTTTGTAGAAATGGGAGAAGCCCGATGTAGGGCATTGACACACCTCACATCATCAGAAACAGAAGCTAGACGGAAAATGTAGAAATGGGAGAAGCCCGATGTAGGGCATTGACACGTTGTTGTTGGCATTGCTGTTGTTGTTGAACAGAAATTGGACACGCCCGCCGCAGGGCACTAAGAAAGCGCATACAAATGAAGAGACGATCAGGAAGTGCAGAACAGAAAAGGGTCTGTGAAAGAATCCGGAATTGCCGGGATTTTTCACAGACTCTTTTTTGCTGTCACGGCACGAACGCAGCTGACATTTCGGATTTTCAGAAATTTTCACGCCCGCCGCAGGGCATTGCACCTGAGGATCTGAAGATTATGGAAAGAAAGGGGGGCGGGAGAGACGCCTGGAAGCATCGGCCGTCAGATGCGCAGTGTGCAGTTACCTGACAAACGTAAACGATGGGGCATTACGCTTCCAAGACAGCGTTATTGATTCGCCGTTTACGGACAAAAGAGAAAAAGGAGAAAACAAATGGGAAAGACAACAAAAACAACAAACACAACGGACACAAAAAGAAAGCAGACCGGAAAGAAAAGCCTGACGGAGCTTGCGGAGCACTGGAAGCAGCTGGAGCGCAAGACGGCGGAACAGAGAAAGGAAGCGGAAGCTTATTATGAGAACATTCTCATGGAGCCCATCGTGGAAACGTTCATACAGAACAACCGCCCGCAGGTGACGGAGCCTGTAGAATGCCTGATTCTGTCTGTGGGGACCTCTTACGAACCGCTGGTCCTGGATATTATGCTGCTGGAGCCCAAACGGGTTCTTTTTTTGTATACGGAAGTTTCCGAACGGTATCTGGCGAAGGTGGTGGATTACTGCGGTCTGGACGCGGCCGGATATGAGAAGAGCATCATCCATGAGACGGAACCGCTGGATATCTACCGGGAGATCAAGAGGGCCTATCTGAAATGGAAGAAACCGGAGAAAATCTATATTGATTTTACCGGAGGGACAAAGGCCATGTCAGCCGCGGCAGCCATGGCGGGCGCCATGATCGGCGTGCAGCTGCTCTATGTGGGATGCACGGAATATCTGGTGGATTTCCGGAAGCCCAACCCCGGGACAGAACGCATGTTCTGGATTGATAATCCTCTGGAAGTGTTCGGAGATATCGAGATCGAGAAGGCGCTGACTCTGTTCGGCGAATATAACTATGCCGGAGCAGGCGAGCGTCTGCTGACGCTGAAGGAGGAGATTCCGGACCCGGCCATTCGGCAGGAGATGAACTTTGCGTATCTTCTGGCGAAAAGCTATGAAGCATGGGATGCACTGGATTTCTCAGAGGCGTATGAGTATATGAGGCAGTTGAACCGGGAGATCCGAAGAGACAGGCGGACCCACCGGCAGTTTCTCCTGATGGATTATGCAGAGCATCTTTGCGCACAGGAGGAAGTTCTCGGCAGGCTGGTACAGATCCCGGAGCTGATCGCGGCGAAAAAGCAGATGGAGGTCCTGACGGACCGGCAGTATATCATTCCGCTCATGTTTACCATGTATACCAACGCGTGCGTGCGGGAGGTTCAGGAGAAATACGATATGGCCACGCTTCTGCTCTACCGTCTGCTGGAAATGATTGAGCAGCGGCGTCTGGCAGTATACGGCCTGTATGTATCCCGCATGGATTACAAAAACATCCGTTACAATTTTGAACAGAGACCGGATCTGGAAGGGCAGTCCCCGGAGGACTGCTTTTCTCAGCTCAAAAACGATATCAATGATATTAAAAAAGCGCTGTATGGAAGAGTCGGGAACGGTTATCTGCCGGAACAGGTCTCTCTTCTGGAAGGCTTTGTGATCCTGCAGGCTCTTGGCGATCCCATCAGCAGGATGGAAAACGGCAGACATGTGGACAAGCTGAAACGGATCCGTTCCATGGTATATCTGCGCAATAACAGTATCTTTGCCCATGGGCTCGGACCGGTGGGAAAGACAAATTTTGAAAAATTCAAAAAGTTTGCGGAGGAGATTTTCCGGGAGCTGTGCGTCATTGAAGATGTGAATTTTGCAGCGGAGAAACGGATCATGGAGTGGGTCAATCCCATGGATTCCGAGTATTACTCCAGAACGGAGGCATGAGACCATGGCAGTATTGTATGTAAAAGAACAGGGCGCTTATGTCCGCCGGAAAAATGAACGCGTGCTGGTGAGCAAAGGGGCAGAGACGCTTCTTGAGATCCCTGTGGCAAATCTTACGAATATGGCGGTCATCGGCAGCGTGCAGGTGACGGCGCAGGCGCTGCAGATGCTGATGACCAGAGGCGTAGACGTCAATTATTTTTCCCGTTCCGGAAAATATCTGGGCTGCACGGCTGCAGAGGCGTCCAAAAATATCTTTCTGCGTCTGGCGCAGTATGAGGTCTGGAATGATCTGGAACGGCGTCTGGCAGTGGCGCGCAGGATCGTGGACAACAAGATCCGCAACCAGATGACCATGATCCGGAGGTTTCATTTCGACAGGGAGGATTATGCCTGGCAGCCGGATGTGGAAAAGATGGAAGAATATCTGGGAAAGCTTCCGGGCAGGCAGACGTCCAGTGAGATCCTGGGCGTGGAAGGCATCTGCAGCAGTATTTACTTCGGAGCCTTCGGCCATATGTTCCGGTGTGAATTTGAATTTCACGGGAGAAACCGGCGGCCGCCCCGGGACCCCATCAATGTTATGATCAGTCTTGGTTATACATTTCTGACGAAGGAGGTCAACAATGCACTGGATGCGGAATCCTTCGAGATGTATCTGGGATTTCTCCACGGCATCCGCTATGGGAGGAAATCTCTGGCGCTGGACATGGTGGAAGAGTTCCGCCAGCCGGTGGTGGACCGTCTTGTTATCCGGCTGTTCAACAAACGCATGATCACGGAATATGATTTCTCCACGGAGGAGGACCAGATACTGCTGAACGAAGACGGCTTTCAGAAGTTCTGCCGGGAATTTGAACGCTGGATGACGGACAAAAGTTTTTCCGAAGGAGAGATGAGCTTCCGGTCCCGAATCCGGGAACAGGTAAGTCTTCTGAAAAAAGCGGTACAGACAGGCGCAGACTATGTGCCCTTTCGATGGGAGGGCCCTACATGTATTTAGTCTGTTATGATATTACTTCTGACCGGGTGAGAAATAAGATTGTAAAGACGCTGGAAGGCTATGGAAGACGGGTGCAGTACAGCGTCTTTGAATGTGATCTGGATGAAAAGCGGTATAAAGAGCTGTATGGTAAACTGCTGCGTATCATGCAGGGAGTCGAAGCGCAGAACGGTAATATCTGCTTTTATTACATTTGTAAGAACTGCATGGGGAAGAAACAGATCATAGGCGTCCCGAAAAAGCCGGAAGGCTGGCCGGATGAGGAAGTCATTATTATATGATGGATTCGGAAGGTTACAGAAACTACAGGAAAAAGGTGTCTGTCCGGTCTGGAAGGGCAGATGTACGACAACATACAGGAGGGAAAAAATGAGTCTTTACACAAAGATCATCGATCTGCAGAAGCTGGACATAAGTCTGCAGAAAGTATTAAAAACAAGCCCGCTCCGGGAGTGGACGGGATCACATATGATATGTTTGAGGCGAATAAGAAGGAGTATCTGAAGCAGCTTCATCTGGAACTTCAGGATCATCGCTATCATCCGCTTCCGGTTAAGCTGGTACAGCTCTATAAAGGGGAAAAGGAGCGGACGGTGGCGCTTTATGCCATGAGGGATAAGGTGATACAGCAGTCCATCGCCTTTGAGCTTCAGAAGATCTATGAACCGATGTTTTCCGGGGGAACGTATGCATACCGGAGCGGGCGCTCCGCACTGCAGGCCATCGATCATATGGAGGCCCAGATGCGCAGGCACAAAGACGGATGGATGCTGAAGATGGATATTCATTCGTTTTTCGACGCCATATCGGTAAAAATACTGCAGAAGGAATTGCAGCATACGTTAAAAGAGTCGGATGTCGTCGATCTGATTCTGGAAAATGCGCAGGCGGAATCGCTTGAGGAGGATGGCGAGATCGTGAAAAAGGACCGGGGAATCTGGCAGGGCTCCGGCATCGCGCCGATTCTCTCTAACATCTATCTGAAGGATTTTGACTATCAGATGGCGGAGAAGACACCTGGGTTTGTACGGTATTCGGATGATATGCTGGCAGTTGCAAAGGATCAGGAAGCGGCTTCGGAACTTCTGCGATTTGTAAGAGTATGCATGGAGGAGCGGGAACTGGCGCTGAATGAGAAGAAGACGATGCTGGTTCCGGTCAGCAGCGGGGTGGATTTCCTTGGGTATCATCTGGACCAGAACGGAAAAAGCGTCCCGGTAAAGGCGGAGCAGAATCTTAAGGAGAGACTGGAAAGCATGTTTCTGACCTCCTCTGCGCTGACGGTGGAGGAGAAGCTGAAGAAAGGAGCGGAGATCCTGGAAGGCTGGGAACAGTATTATCGGGAGGAACGAAAGATCCAGAGCGTTCTGGAATACGCGGCCGTTCTGTATATGGTGAGGCGAAAGGAACCGGAAATCCTTCAGAAAATCATCGGACTGCGTGCGTCTTTTTGCAATCCTTACCGGGAGCTGGCGGAATATATGATCGGGATATGGAAGGAGCAGAAGCGTACCGATCTCCGGCTTCTGGAATATGAGCAGTTGTATGGACTGGAAGAGCTGGATCAGGGAAGCATGACAGACTATGCGTCTCCTTTTGTGCAGGAACTGCTGTCCGGATATGAGAAGCTGATGGCATATGAAGAGCCGGATATTCTGACGGAGCTGATACAGGATTATACGGAGCTGCACTGCCTGAACAAGGCGGCCCGCCTGATGGAGCGTTATCAGGAACTGCAGAGTGATGGAAAAGACCGTCTGCTGCCGCCGCCTGCCGGCCGGGAACCCGATGCGGGGAGACGGCCGGACCTTCATGGCGGGGCAGTCCGCCTGTTCTGCGAGCTGTTCGTGGGCCGGGAGGACACCTATGCGGAGGAATATATGGCGCAGCGCAGAGTCGTGGAGCAGAAAAATGAGCCGCTGACGGAGGAGATTGTCAGGGAGCATCTGTCCGGCAGGCGGACCATCGGTACTTATGTCCAGCGTCCCAACAGTACGGCGAAATATCTGGTCATTGATATCGACGTATCCAAAAAGATTTTTCTGAAATATTCCATGGAAAGCCCGGAATTTACGCAGTATATGAAGCAGTGTGCGCAGACGGCGGCGGAAACGCTGAAAGCGCTGGGAAGGCTGGGGCTGAGAGGCTGTGCGGAGTACAGCGGATGCAGAGGATATCATATATGGATCTTTTTTACAGAATGGATTCCGGTCCGATATATTCAGGCCCTCTCTCAGATCATTACAGAACAGATCAAAGAGGTGCAGATGGAAGAGATCAGTGTGGAATATTTTCCGGACGACAAAAAACTGCGCGCCGGAAAAGCGGGTCAGAGTATCAAGCTTCCCCTTGGAATGCATTTGGGAAGCGGGTTTTACAGTTATTTTCTGGATGAGAATCTGCAGGCCGTCACAGACCCTTCCGCCTGGATGAAGGATTTGGCAAGATTTTCTCTGCCCGCCCTGAAGCGGATCATCGGCATGCATGGGGGACAGAAGAAAGAGAACCCGCCGGTTTCCGGACAGGGACCTGTTCTGGACCGGAATCTGCAAGGCTTTGGAAAGCTCTGCGCAGAGGTGCAGACCGTGCTGGAGCGCTGCAACCTGATGTGTTATCTGTGCCAGAAGGCGAGAAAGACCGGTTATCTGTCTCATTTTGAACGGCAGTCCGTACTGTATGTGTTCGGACATATGGGCGAAGAGGGGAAAGAGTTTGTTCATCAGGTCATGTCTTATACACTGAATTATCAGTATCAGGTTACGGAGCGTTTCCTTCAGAAGCTTCCGGGAAAGCCGGTCAGCTGTGTCAAGCTTCGGGAGCAGTACCGGCAGATCACGGCGGAGATCGGGTGTACCTGTAATTTTAAGCGGACAAAGAACTGCTATCCGTCTCCGGTATTGCATGCACTGAAATCAACGGATGCGGAAGACGGTCAGATCACAATCCCGTCCAGCCGGACGCTTTCCAAAGAAAAGGAGAAGACTGTGTATCAGGAGATCAATGTCTATCGGAAAGTACAGGAGCTGGCGGAGAAGATCCTTGGCATGAAGCGGCAGAAGCGCGGCATTGACAAAAATATCACAAAGCTGGAACGCGAACTGGAGCAGGTTTTCGACGGCATGCAGGCGGACTGCCTGGAGATCGAGATGGGGCTTCTGTGCAGGAGAAAAAAGGAGGATGGAAGTTATGAATGGGTGATTGAAATATAGGTTCATGGCGGCCGGAGTCACAGATTCCAGAGGTGACTCCGGCTGTTGGCTGTGGGTTCGGCGCTGAAGTAAGAGGCAGTCGGCGCGCTGTTGTTCATGGGGGGAGGGTGGTCTGCGTCCTGCGCCGCAGATCACAGAGGCGCAGGACGCAGAACCCACCCTCCCCCGCGAAAAGTAACGCCGGTGCAGAAAATGCAACATGGAAATAGATATTTTACTTGCATTTTTTTGGCGGACAATGTAGAATGAAACTATGCTTAAATTATGAATAAATTGTAAACATGCACAGTTTTGATCGGAAAATTGAAATTTTCAGAATTTTCTGACAATTACCCCCTGAAAACGGCCCCGGAAACCATTGATTTTAAAGGGTTTTTGAAGGGATAGAGTAGAAATGGGGGAAGCCCGATATAGGGCATTGACACGTTGTCTTGCTTTCCTTCAGGTCAACACCCTGCACGAGGTAGAAATGGGGGAAGCCCGATATAGGGCATTGACACATTTCCTTAGGCTGCTCTGCGGGTTTCTCTTCTTCGTAGAAATGGGGGAAGCCCGATATAGGGCATTGACACAATCAAAGACATCATAGTGTCTCCTTTCTCCCAGTAGAAATGGGGGAAGCCCGATATAGGGCATTGACACCTTCGATGCTGTTATCTGCTATCGTAGGGCCAGTGTCAGTAGAAATGGGGGAAGCCCGATATAGGGCATTGACACAGGTTCCTTCTGCTGCTTTAGTGTCCTGAGTGTCATGTAGAAATGGGGGAAGCCCGATATAGGGCATTGACACAATTCCAATAGAGATCGAAGTCAAGCCAGTCACCGTTGGTAGAAATGGGGGAAGCCCGATATAGGGCATTGACACAACGCCATAATTACGAATGTTCATATTATACCTCTTTGTAGAAATGGGAAAAGCCCGATGCAGGGCATTGACACAGCTCAGGGGTTTCGCTGGGTTCAGGAGTACCGCAGAAATGCAATAAGCCCGTCTAAGGGCATTATCTTTCAACTGTATACCATCACATTGTCATAGGAATGCTGTCGATCACCTCGATGAATTCCTGTTTTTTGTACAGTTTTTTCATCTGCGAAGACTGCAGAGAGTGCGGCTGCCATCATAGAAAAACTGCGTTCACACATTGTTTTGCAACTTTCCCCAAAACGAAAAGCTGTATCTTTGTTATAGAGAAGAAAGACAGAACATACACAACTACAGAAGGGAGTCAGTGATGACAAAGACCTACATAACCATGATCTCTCTTCAGAGCAGGCAGGGGCTGCTGAAAACCTGCTACAGGCCTCAGGGCTTTGCACTGAAGAAGAACCGAAAGACGAGCTTTCCCATCATCCCGGTCATTGCAGAGGATTACAGGGAAGGAGATACCGTGAAGATTCTGGCGGTCCGCGCGGACAATATGGATACGCCGGACAATTACATGGTCTTTCTGGAGGAGCTTGCAGACTTTGGCATATCCTCCGATCATGTGACGGAGATTCCGGTGGCAGAAGCGCAGGGCGATGCAGCAGGTGTCGGGCTTCTGCTCCGGATCCTGGATGAGATCCCGGAGGATTCGGTGATCCGGGCAGATATCACATTTGGAACAAAACCCATGTCTGCGATTCTTTTGTACGCCATGAATTTTGTGGAGAAGCTGAAAGATGCAGAGGTAGAAGGGATCTACTACGGCGAGATCCTCCGCAGGAAGGGAGAACAGGTGGAGGATGGAGCGATCCTTCACGATCTGACCGTGTTCAAGCTGCTGGGTGACACAATCGACCAGATGGAAGCCATGAAGCTTGAGGATCCGCAGAAGATCCTGCACCGCATGCTGGAGCGGCAGGCGGAGGCCCCCGTATGAACAGGAGAAAAGAAGAGAAAAAAATACGTCTTGCAGTGGAACTGGGAGAACAGTATGGGGAGATCCTCCGGGCGCTCTCCCGGATGCCGAAGGAGACAAAAGCGCACCGGGATGCCCGTTGGAAATGGTTTCGTACGCATCCTGAATATGAACAGATGTTCGGGAAGACGATGGAGGCTTACAGCCCGTCCGGATACAGACTGATGGTCCGGTGCAAAGGTTCCGGAGACCTGTCCGGGATGAGCAGCAGAGAAAATAAGGAAATCGGCAGCGAGGAATTTCTGCTGGCAGTAAAGGAAACAGTGGAAGAGTATACAGAAGAAAAAGCGGAGGCAGGAAAAGAAGGTTCTTTTTTTGTGGCCTGTGTGGGACAGAAATACCGGCAGAACATGCAGAGAGCATGCGGGGCGGAGCGCTATGATCACGGGGGTCCCGTGCAGGAGATCCCATACGACAGAAAATATCAGGTTATAAAGTATGTATATGAGATCAAAAGAATGATGGAAACCGGGGAGATCATAGAATACCCGGAATTCTGGGAGGCGCGCCGGAAAGAGATCTGTGCATCCAGAGACTGGAAGCTGACGAAAAAGGAGTGGGACGCCCTGGTTCAGATGGTATATGATATGAACCGGCTGGTGAGCATGGATAAAAATATCGGTGATGAGGAAGACGGAACGATTCTGGGGGATATATTGAGAGACCCGTCAGAAGGCACAGAAGAAAAGGCAGAACGCACAGTGAGGGAAACGCTTCTGGGCGCCTTTATCCGGAATATGGCACAGGACTGGAAATATGTCAAATGCGGGACAAACAAGCGGTCCCGGGAATGGATCCGGATTTTCCTTACCAAAGACCTTCTGATCGCATTAAAGCTGGACAGCATGCCGGAGCTTTCAGATCATGAGAGAAAACAGTGGGAGGACTGCCGGCCGGAGCCCTATTGCGGACAATGGTGCCCCGGGAGAAAGACATGCAGCAGGGATAAAAGAACAGGCTGTTACATGCGGTATCAGACAAAACCGGCGGGAAACGAGGGAATCTACAGGATCCTCTCACCCCATGCGGACGTCATATTCCGGGATCTTCTGACCAGAGCCTATGTCGGCCGTGCGGTGGAAGGCGAACCGGAGAATCTGTATGAAGTGTATGAACATTTTCTAAGGGAGGACTTTGATTTTCGGGACCGGATTCTGGGAGAGGTGCTTCATAAAGACAAATCAGCCGTATCCAGAGCCAGGTCGGAATATGAAGGCAGAATCAGGGAAGGACTTTACAGGCAGTTTCTGGAAAAGGGAGAAAACTGAGAAGAATCTGTTAAAAGATCGGGAGAGAGCGAATCTTTTAACAGATTTTTTTTATCAAGACTGACAACTTTCTGGAAAAGCAGTCCTGTATTTAAAGTAGAAGGAAGAAAACAGTGTCTTAAACATGAGGAGGATTTCAGAATGTTATTTATTTTACCGGTTTTATCAGCAGTAGCAACTGCAGCAGCAGGCATTACAACAACAGTCGTGGCAACCGCGGGGCCGGTGGGAGCAGCCATAGCAGCAGGAACGACGGCCATCGGAGCCTCCGTTGGAGGTGCAGTGGGTACGGCGGCGGCAGCAGCAGGGATTGAGGCAGCGACGGCAGGAGCTGTTACGACGATTGCAGCAGGAGCCACGACCACCGCATTAAATGTAGGCGCCATGGAGTCGGTGGGGGCGGCAGGACGGGCGATTCTTGAGGAGGTGTGAGAAGATGGAGCTTGGGATGATAGAAATTTGTATTGCGGGATATGATATCTGATGTTATGATAAACAATAAGCAGAGAGGCAGGTGGAAATATGTCTACGATTGGATATTATGATGGAACAGCAGTTCAGATAAAAGAGCCATTACAGGTGTATATCAGGTTACGAGGGAAGACATTGCATGTAATTTCCGTAAATTGATGAATGATATGATTATTCTTAATGTGGATATATTACTTCGCGGATTAGAAATATTTGCCAAATCACCCAAACTTGATTTTGTGGATTGTCTTTTGTATGGTTATAAATGGGAATAGGGTATTGATATTGTTACTTTTGATAAGAAGCTGCAAAGACGCCTGGGCGAAGTATTTTTGTAATTAAGTACTCGCAGGCAAAAGTATTGAAGAATGGCTTAAAATCAAGGGATTTTGATGTTTGGCGGGATCCATCACGGTGGGTGGTGAATCTCGTTTTTATGTTCTTTAATGCTGCTGATAGAGGGGCAATCAGGGAGAAAATCGTACTGTCACGCAAAAGTCGGCAGTTTCCGTGATAGTTTGTAGTTCTGCCTGATAGTATAAAATTTGTCGAAAAGCATACTTGATGCATTGAACTACTACAATTAATTCTGGATTTGTTCCATAGTTATAGGAGTGAAAGATTTTAAAGTGGGAGGCAAATTGTTATGGTAGATTGTTATATCTCAGCTAATTCAAAATATGAGTTTGAAAATAATACATTTTATAAAAGCGGAGCCATTCTTTCAAAGGAGGATGGAAGTCCAATGGATGAATCAACTTTTAAGTCGTTGATAAAAAGAGAAACATCTTCTTTTATTCACAAAACATTTAGTAATATAATTGTGCTTGTTGGTGCTGGAGCATCTGTCTTGTGTACGTCAGGAAAAATTGATAAACGATTTGGCAAGACAGTATTTATGCTTGCTGATTTAATAAATAATACACTTAAACAGAATTCTAATCTTTTTACGTTGCAAGAATTGGCACAGTTGTGCAAGTATAATGTTCCTGTAGAACTCGTGGAACAAGGCGGAGCATCTAAACTTAACCCATCATTTAACTTGGAGGATTTTCTTTCGGACTTACTTTCTTTTGAAAAATATGTGTCAGATGCGGATGCTTCTAAGTATGTTCGGTCAAAATCGAAAATTTTTGAACTAATTGTAGAAAATACAAGTTATGAATATGATAATAACTGTCTAAAACATTCGACATTTATAAATACGGTATCGCATCTTGTCAGAACTCCTAGTGTACTGACCTGTTGATATTTAGCAATACTACCACCTCGTTAAGAGGCAG
>CAJUEW010000034.1 GCA_910585465.1 uncultured Lachnospiraceae bacterium
AGGAATAAGAAAACTCCCAACAAAAAAAGTGGGAGTTTTTCAGTGCCCTCGATTACAGAGGTTTGAATATTCCAAGAGAAACGATGCTGTCATTAGCAGAAGAAATAACAGAGCAAAGGGTACTGATTGGTTTTTCAGAAAATGTTATTAGAAATGATGAGCTGAATCATTATCTCCATTCGTTACATCAGATGATTATGGACGGTTCAAAAGAGTTTGAAAAGGAAGAAATGCTCCTGCTCTTTATTTCATTACTTATCGAGCAATACGGACAACCTTTTGAGAAATGTATTCCAGAGTGCAGTGAAGAAATAGAAAATGCCTGCGTATTTATGTCAGAACATTTTGCAGAGCATATTACACTTGATAACCTCTGTAAATGCAGCGGTTTTAGCAAATCTACATTGCTCCGTGCATTTACCAAGTCGAAAGGAGTTACGCCATACAGGTATCTTCAGACAATAAGGATAGCTAAAGCAAAGGAACTGTTGGAGAAAGGCGTATCCTCGGTTGACGCCGCTATACAGACAGGCTTTTCGGACCAGAGCCACTTTTCTAATTTTTTTCATATGTTTATCGGATTGTCGCCTGCCGCATACAGACACATTTTTAAGGAGGGTGGCAGGAATCATGGATAAAAAAACAACCGCGGGGCATATCATGGCTTTGATCACGATTGTGATATGGGGAACGACTTTCATATCCACTAAAATACTGCTTGCAGACTTTACGCCGATAGAAATACTGTTTTTCAGATTTTTGCTTGGCCTATTTGTATTGATTGCCATTTATCCAAGACGCTTAAGAATAAAGGATAAAAAACAGGAGCTTACATTCGCAGCGGCGGGGCTATGCGGGGTATGCTTATACTACTTGCTTGAAAACATAGCGTTAATCTATACAATGGCTTCTAATGTAGGTGTTATTATTTCTGTTGCTCCGTTTTTTACTGCCATTTTATCTCATATATTTCTAAGGACAGAAGAAAAACTAAAAGCACAATTTTTTGTTTGTTTTGTTGTTGCTATGACAGGAATATGTCTTATCAGTTTTAACGGCGAGGAACTGGAGCTGAATCCTATCGGTGATATTCTGGCGATTGCTGCGGCATTCGTATGGGCAATTTATTCATTGCTGACACGAAAAATCAGCGGTTATGGATATAATACTATTCAAACGACAAGGAGGATATTTACATACGGAATAGTTTTTATGCTCCCTTTTCTCTTTGTTTTTAATTTTAGCTTGGATGTGCAGAAAGTTATTAAGCCAGAGTATGCACTAAACCTTATCTATCTAGGTCTTGGCGCATCAGCACTTTGCTTTGTTACTTGGAATTATGCGGTCAAGGTGCTTGGGGCCGTTAAGACAAGCGAGTATATTTATATAGTTCCTGTCATTACCATTGTCACATCTGTTATTGTGTTAAAGGAAGAAATTACATGGACGGCTGCGCTTGGAATAGGTCTTACCTTAATCGGTTTGTTTGTATCAGAAAGTAAATTGAAATTAAAGAATAGAGGAAAGTAAAGATGAATATAGAGAATAAAAATGTGTAATTGTGGTTGATGAAAATTGACCGCTTGGGATTATCGAAAACACCGCCGCTATCCTCGGCAGTGCGGAAAAAAGGAAAGATAGAACAAATGGCGCTGGATTATTGAGTTAAAAAATAAAAAGCGCTATAATACAAAATACCTTATTTTATATAGAAAAATGATGAAAGGGAACATCTGTGAAACATATCGTTTGGAGGATATTATGTGCAGGAATAAAAAAAGAAAAAATAAAGGTTTACTCCATGCAGAGCCAGTGTAATAAGCGACATTTGCATGGAGGAATATGAGTCGCTGATATAGAAGATCTGGCTTTGCTGCTTGATATTAAGACCTAAAAAAACACATTTTATGTGGTCTTTAGGAGAATCAAGGAGGAAGCCTTTATATGAAATACATAAATGCAAATGAAATTCTCCCGGATGTGTTGGTTAAGGAATTACAAAAATATATCCAGGCAGGATATATCTATATTCCGGCTAAGAGTGAACAGCATAAATCATGGGGTGAATTGTCTGGTTACCGAAGGGAGCTTGAAAGACGCAATAAAACCATCAATGCAGAGTATCACAGAGGAGTTCCGATTGGGGAACTTGCTGATAAATACCATCTTTCGGTGTATGCCATCAGAAAAATAATATATCAGAAATAGCAAAAGGAGAGCGGCTCGTTAATGGGCGGCTCTCTTTTATACTGATTATTTCTGTACTATTCAATGTATTGAAGATGTAATGACGGACAAGTAAAATGATAGGGTATTCTGTACGGACTGGAGGTAATAAAATGGCAGATTTACAAAAAATATATTCAAGGACAGGTGATACACAGACTGTCTATTTGAAGAACGTGGTTACGAACCCCAATATCGAAATTGGAGAGTATTCAATGCATAATGACTTTGGACATGACCCTGCGGAGTTTGAGCACAATAATGTGCTGTATCATTATCCTATCAATCATGATAAGCTCAGGATAGGAAAGTTCTGTTCGATTGCATGTGGGGCAAAATTCCTTTTCAATAGTGCAAATCATACGATGGATTCCTTATCTACTTATCCGTTTCCATTATTTTTTGAAGAATGGGGGCTTGAGAAAAAAAGAGTCGCAGAAACATGGGATAATAAAGGAGATATTAATATTGGTAACGACGTATGGATTGGATATGAAGCGGTTATTTTAGCAGGCGTGACGGTTGGGGATGGAGCGGTCATTGGAACCCGTGCGGTCGTCACGAAAGATGTGCCGCCCTATACCATTGTGGGAGGCGTCCCTGCAAAACCGATAAAAACGGTTTTCTGATGAGAAAATAGACCAGTTGCTCAAAATGAGATGGTGGGACTGGTCGGAAGAAAAGATTGCAGAGAACATAAAAGCAATACAATCGGGATGTATAGAACAACTGAGGTGTAAATATGTGTACAAGATT
The DNA here is from genome assembly GCA_910585465.1 of uncultured Lachnospiraceae bacterium. Taxonomy (GTDB): domain Bacteria; phylum Bacillota; class Clostridia; order Lachnospirales; family Lachnospiraceae; genus Hominiventricola. The sequence continues at coordinate 2,983 of CAJUEW010000034.1, forward strand.
TGTATATAACGGAAATGATACGGTCGTTGGATTTAACTTTGATATTGACCTTTCCGTGTGGACGCATACAGTCATTACAGAAAAAGACAGATTTTTTATCGGGATTAAAATACCGGACAATAAGTATCATTCTTTTCATGGAATAAACAGGAATGGGAATGTCGGTACGCTGCTTTACGTAAATGGAAACGAAAAGGGAAAATATTCCGCAGATGCAGAATGTGTTGAAATACTATCTTGAGGAAAACATAGATTTAAATGAAAACGCTCCCGATATTCCCGCTATGGGTATGGCGGTTTTACGGCAGCAGTTTTTGCTGGTACAGACAATTGAAGAATGGATTGCAACGTTAAAAAAGGAATTGGGATAATTTGATATAAAATCTCCAATCATTAAAATTCCCATGCAGGAATCGAAACAGGAGACGGGGGCCTTTTCTCCAAGAAAAAGGATATTGGAAAATAAACGGATGGCTTAGAAAAGCGTCCGTGGAATAAATGAGGGAAAATGATATGGCAATGTGGAATCCGTGGCGTGGCTGCCACAGACATAGCGAAGGATGAAGATACTGCTACATCCATAAAGGAGATTATAAGCGTAAGATTGATATAGACAATATTGTAAAGACGGATAACTTCTACGCCCCTATCGTTAAGAATAAATCGGGAGCGTACAAAATTAAATCGGGACAGACCGTGTATCTCTGCATTTCTACGGATTTTCTGATTGAGGATGCCGATGAATGGCGTTCTGAATGTTGGCGGATGATACGGGAACGTTCCGACCTGCACTTTCTGTTTTTAACAAAGTGTATTGAGCGGTTTATGGGTTGTATTCCAGAAGACTGGAACGATGGATACGATAATGTTACGGTTGGATGCACGGTGGAAAATCAAGACAGGGCTGATTACAGGCTTTCTATTTTCAATCAACTGCCTATAAAACATAAAAATATTATCTGTCAGCCATTGATTGAGGAAATAAACCTTACCGCCTATCTTGATAATGTTGAATTAGTTGTAGTTGGCGGCGAATCAGACAGAAATGCCAGACCGCTTGATTATGCATGGGTGCTTTCCATACGGGAGCAATGTAGTGCCCGCAAAGTACATTTTGAGTTTCGGCAGTGTGGGACACATTTTATCAAGGATGGAAAAAGATACACGTTATCTACTCGTGACTTATGCAGTCAAGCTGGAAAAGCAAATATCAATTATTAAAAAAGAACTGGTTTAAATGCAGCAGGTCTTATATCAGAATCTGTTTGTGACGGGTATCGGATATATGATACCGTCGATAACTGGAGCTATATTTTTTCTGATGAAAAGAAGTGAAATGTCCGAAATGCAGTCAGGAAAGCGGATAGGTACTTTTTGGAAAAATGGACTTGTATTCTGTGGCAAAAGTGTTAATCGCGGGGCAAAAGTTGATATTATGCAGAGAATTAATCTTTGTATGTAAAATATTATGGTGTCTGTATAGGATTCCATGATATACTGAAGAAAACAAAAATCGAAGGTTGAGAAAGTGGGAATCTGGATTAAGAGACATTAGCGACGAGACTTGGCAAACTGCCCGATGAAGCCGGAATTTGGGATAAGCTACACGGTAAGTGATCCGGAGGCCGCCAAGAACGAGCTTCTAGGCAAGGCGGTCAAAGACGTGAAAGAAAGGGCGTCTGTTCTTACATCTGCGGCAGATGTCACTCTCAAGGAGATTCAGAGCATAGACTATTCGTGGGGAGAGATTGATTTTGAAGTTCGACCGATGGGTCGCGCCTTAATGGACGACGCAGACTGCTGCATGGACTCCGCTCTGGATGCCGGGGGGGATTATGACCTTGACGTCGAACCGGATGACATCAATGTATCGGATACAGTGACCGTAATCTGGGAAATTGCATAGGAGAAGGTCTCTCTGGCTTTTTGCGGTCGATATGCGAATGTTTGAATTGTGATTTTAACGATATTATGGAAGAGTTGCCAGAGAATCCCGATAAGGAGCGTGATGGTTAGTATGAATGAAAAGATTATGATTGTTGATGATGAAAAAGAAATAGCAGATTTAATAGAGCTATATCTGAAAAATGACGGTTACAATGTGTACAAGTTTTACAAAGGCATGGATGCATTAAAATGTACGGAATCAGAAAAAATGGATTTGGCAATCCTGGATATCATGCTTCCAGACATTGACGGCTTCCATATCTGCCAAAAGATTAGGGAACGGTATTTTTATCCAATCATTATGCTTACGGCAAAGGTAGAAGATGCAGACAAAATTATGGGGTTGACTATCGGAGCGGATGATTATATTACAAAGCCATTTAACCCATTGGAGGTTGTGGCAAGAGTTAAGACACAGCTCCGCCGATATGTCAATTATAATAATGCCGAAAGCGGAGGAAAAGAAAGCGTGCCGATTACGGAATTCGACATTAACGGACTTGTCATTAATAAGAATACTCATAAATGTACTCTGTATGGAAAAGCAGTCACATTAACTCCGATAGAGTTTTCTATTCTCTGGTATTTGTGCGAAAACAGGGGAAAAGTGATTCCTTCCGAGGAACTTTTTGAAAAAGTCTGGGGCGAGAAGTTTCTTGATAACAATAATACAGTTATGGCTCATATAGGGAGGCTCAGGGAGAAAATGAAAGAACCTGCCAGAAACCCGAAATTTATTAAAACAGTCTGGGGAGTGGGATATACTATTGAAGAATAATAAAGGAAATGGAATAGACGGTGATTATACACAGCTTGAGACAAAAATTCTGATTCGGACAGCGGCGGGACTGTTCGGTGCGTTTGCTTTGATATCTGCGGCTCTCAGTTTATTGAGCGGTCGTTTTTCGAGTGCGGTCGTGGGCTTTTTAGAAATATTCTATAAAGATTACGAAAGAGCAGTAGTGGCGTATACCCATGTGTTTCGGAATAATAAAGAATGGCTTGTTATGGTAGCTGCTTTTGTGGTATTTCTGATTGTTTTACGGGTGTATCTGAAAGGTTTTACGAAGTATTTTAATGAAATCAACAGAGGTATCAACGCCTTGAAAGAGGAGGATTCAGAGGATGTAGCACTGTCCTCTGAGCTTGCGGCAACCGAAAAAACAATCAATGGGATTAAGCATACTCTTAAGCAGCAGAAATATGCGGCAATGGCTGCAGAGCAAAGGAAGAATGACTTGGTAGTATATCTTGCCCATGATTTAAAAACGCCGCTTACCTCCGTAATTGGATATTTGACGCTGCTTAGGGACGAGAATCAAATCTCGGATGAATTAAGGGAAAAGTATGTATCTATCTCATTGGAAAAGGCGGAACGCTTGGAAGACTTAATCAATGAATTTTTTGAGATTACGCGCTTTAATCTTTCTAACATTATGCTGGAGTACAGTATGGTAAATTTAACCCGCATGTTGGAGCAGTTGATTTTTGAATTTAAACCGATGTTTGCAGATAAAAATTTGAATTGCGTCCTTACGGCAGAGCCGAATAAAATGGTACGCTGTGACGTAAATAAGATGCAGCGGGTATTTGATAACCTGTTGCGAAATGCGGTAAATTATAGTTTTGAAAATACGGATATTTCGATTGCCGTCACGCAAAAGGAGAATATGGTTCATATTAAATTTGCTAATCATGGAAATACGATACCAAAAGAGAAACTGGAACGTATTTTTGAACAGTTTTACCGTCTTGATATTTCTCGAAGTACGGGAAATGGAGGCGCGGGATTAGGACTTGCTATTGCAAAGGAAATTGTAATGCTGCACGGAGGGACAATTATCGCCAGCAGTGAAAAGGAAATAATTGAATTTGAAGTGACGCTTCTTTCTTCGTAGGAAAATCGTAAGAAATTCCGTAAGAAAAATTGAGATGTCCGTTGGATGGAACGAAAGAACAGCACTCTTGTTTTTGATACAATATTCGTGTCAGAGCAAGAGTGCTTTTATTTAAGCGGACGCGCCCGCGAATCCGGGCATATGCACAAAGCGGGACGCCCCAGGTTATTGTGTAAGGAGGAATTATTGATATGAGCCAAAGGAATATGAAAAACAGAAGCAGAAAACATAAAAGCAGAAAACACAGACGCATCCAATATCTTTTCTTTACCGGAATTTTACTCTTAGCTACGGTATCTGCAAGCGGTCTTTTATGGTATGGTGTTGGCAGCACGGCAAACAAAGACAATATTATTGGAGAAGATCCCGTTTCAATTACACATGTGGGGATGAGGTCAAAGGAAGAAATAAAGAAAACGGTAATGGAAACTTCTTATGACGGCAAACAGCAGAGAACGGAAGAAAATTATGGCAATACACAGAATGCAGGGACAGATGAAGCGTGGAATTTAATGCTTGTCAACAAAGATAATGCGATTCCAGACAATTACGATGTGAATCTGGTCGAGATAGAGGGCGGGGAGCGTGTAGACGAGCGTATCTATGAACCTCTTATGGAGATGCTTAATGCAGCGAGAGAGGGTAACTGGGGCAAATTGCCGGCGGTGGTATCTGGCTATCGGACGCAGGAAAAACAGAAAAGACTGTATGATGAAAAGATTGCATATTTCAAAAAAGAAGGATATTCAGACAGTGAAGCCGTAAAGCAGGCAGAACAATGGGTTGCCGTGCCGGGTCACAGCGAGCATCAGCTTGGAATTGCAGTGGATATTAACGGGGCAACTTATGACGTTTATTTATGGCTGCAGGAAAACAGCCATAAGTATGGCTTTATCTTCCGCTACCCTGGCAGTAAGACGGATATTACTGGAACAGCAGAGGAAGTATGGCATTATAGATATGTAGGGAAAGAAGCGGCAAAGGAGATTTACGAAAGAGGAGTCTGCCTTGAAGAATATCTTGGGGCCTTATAATATGAAAGTTCTTGATATTTGAGCGGCGATCGGTCATGTGTCGCCGGTTAATACAATCGTTTATCGTCGTTCATTGCTTACAAAATATTATGGCATATGCATAGAGTTCCATGTTATACTGAAAATAAAAAACGGAGGTTGTGACAACGGAAATGTGGAATGGGAAACGCCGGCATAGAGGTTTGTAACTTTTAAGCGAGATAATCGAGCAGCAAGAAAAAGCGGATAGCTGATAGATAAGTAGTTGCAGCATTCGATATACGGCGATACGTTAATTAAAGAAAAAAGGAAATTGAAAAATATAAGGAGCGAGGATATGGAAGAAAAAGTAATTGCCGAACAGTTTATGAAAGGTTTTGATTGTTCTCAGGTTGTGGTGTCTCATTATACAAAAGAGGCAGGAATCTCATTAGAATTGGCAAATAAGGTAGCCGCTTGTTTCGGAGGCGGAATGCTTCAGGCCGATGCCTGCGGGGCATTTACAGGCGCGCTTATGGTGATCGGATTAAAGTACGGACATTTTGATCCGGAACAGCTTCAGGCACAAAAAGAAGTAATGATGGCTAAGAGCGGGGAGTTTAGGAAGAAGTTCTTTGAGAAGCATCCGACATGTAACTGCAAAGAATTGTTGGGCCATGATGTGTCCACACCGGAGGGGTTCAGGGAAGCTATAGAATCAGGAAGAATGATGTCATTCTGTCCCCAATTAGTCAAAGAGGTGATTGAACTGTTGGATGAAATCATATAGAAAATGGATAATATATATTAATGGCAGAACTTCCGCACAGGCAGAGGAAGGAGGGGAATATGGACAGGATTAAAGGACTGAGGGAATATATTGAGACGGAAAGCTTTAAAGAACAATTAGGCATTCCACGGGGAGAAAAGATTGAATGCCGTCTGCTGGCCCAGGGAGAATATAATATTAATTATGAGTTTGTGCATCCTGTGTCAAAGGAAAGGCTGATTCTAAGGGTGAACACAGGAAGTCAGATGCATTTGGAAGATCAAATCGGATATGAATATCACGTATTGAAATTATTAGAAGATTCAGGCAGGACTCCGCGGGCGCTCTGTGTAGACGGAAGTAAGAAGAGAGTGGAATATGGCGTTATGGTGATGGAATTCCTCGAAGGTCATGCCCTTGATTACCGAAGGGAAATGGAATATGCGGCTCAGTGCCTTGCAGATATTCACAGTGTTCCGGTGTCGGGAGATGCCGGGCTGATTATGCCGAAGAACCCGTTGCAGGCAATTCTGGATGAATGTAACGAGATGGCGGAGACTTATTACCATTCCTCGCTTGGCAGTGTGCAGAAGAAGAGGATGGTAGAGCGGATGCTGAAAAAAGGACAACGGATGTTAGACATGGTTACGGTGTACGACGGATACCGATGTTGTATCAATACGGAGCTGAATTCAGGTAATTTTTTGATCAATGGGAAAGGAAGGGATAATTATCTGATTGATTGGGAGAAACCGCTGTATGGAGATCCCGCGCAGGATCTGGGGCATTTTCTAGCTCCGACAACCACTTTCTGGAAGACGGACGTTATTCTTAAGCAGGATGAAACGGATCACTTTATCCGGCAGTACAAGACGTATGTGGCAGGCAGATATGACGTGCGTGGGATGGAAGAACGTCTGAGGCTGTTTATCCCCATTACCTGTCTCAGGGGAATTACCTGGTGTGCTATGGCATGGGTGCAATATCAGGAACCGGGAAGACTGATTCGGAATAAAGAGACGTTTTGTAAGATGGAAGCATATCTGGAAGATGGATTTTTGGAACGGATCGAGACACAGATCATGTGAATAATATATTAATATAAATAATATAAAAAGAACTGCCGGAAAGAAAGCTTTTTCGGTAGTTTTGTATGTTAAGACTTGTAACTTACATTTTGTAAATAGGAGAGGAAATATATCATTTGTATATAGATATCGCTAATATATAGGCAATATCTATATATAAACAAAATCATTAAAATTATTAATTAGACTGCCATACATTCCTATGATAATATAGAAAAACGAACAGAAAATGTTCAAAATATTTATTTTAGTCGAATCAAAGGAGGAACAAGGGACAAGGAATGAATAAGTGAATTGTCGATGCAGAAAGTATGAAGAACGGCAGATATATTTAAGTTGAAGCCAATGCAGATCAGAAGGGCTGTTTTTTTGAAAAAGGTGCGAAAAGGATTGAATATAACTATATTAAACAGGTGAAACTACACAAAGATGGATAAGAAAATGGAACATAAAAAAAAGAACCGGATAGGGAAAGCGATCATCATATTGCTGTTTGCCGCGGCGATACTTGCATATATATGGATTCCGTCCGTGCATGACTTGTACAATGAGATTGCCCGGATGTTTACCAGCGGTGATTTTACCGCGGTGCGAAACTTTGTGGAGTCTTATGGTATGTATGCGGCGGCGGTATCGTTTGCACTGATGATTCTACAGTCTGTCGCGGCGCCGCTTCCGGCGTTTCTGCTGACGTTTGCCAATGCAAATCTTTTTGGATGGTGGCAAGGGGCGATTCTTTCGTGGTCAAGCGCAATGGCAGGTGCGACGGTCTGTTTTTTTATTGCACGGATTTTGGGCCGCGACGCGGTAGAAAAGATTACCAGCAAGGCAGGGCTTAAGCAGATTGATGTTTTCTTTGAGAAGCACGGGCGATTAAGTATTTTGATTGCAAGACTGCTCCCGTTCATTTCTTTTGATATCGTAAGCTATGCGGCCGGCTTAACATCCATGTCATTCTGGAGCTTCTTTGTCGCGACAGGAATCGGACAGCTTCCGGCAACGATTATTTATTCTTATGTAGGCGGTATGTTGACCGGAGGAGCACAGATGCTTGTGACGGCGCTTATGATACTTTTTGCTATATCTGCGTTGATTGTACTTTTCAGACAGCTTTATGCAGAACGGCAGACGAAAAAAGAATAGGATAAAAGAATAATAAGTTTGAAGGAGAGTTTTTCATTATGAAAAAGAAATTATTAAGCGTATTATTAAGTATGGCAGTCGTGGCGGCTCTTGCCGCAGGATGCGGTTCTAATTCGGATGATGCAGATAAAACACCGGAGAATGCGGCAGACGAACAGACGGAGGATACGGATACTGCAGACGACGCGGCAGAAGATACGGCAGATGTGGAGTCTGTGGATCAGAGGACGGTATATGTAACGCCAGAGTGGGTGAAAAGTGTGATCGACGGAAATCAGGCGGGTTATGAGGATGCTGTCATTGCAGAGGTTACGTATACCGGCGCTCTGGACGACAGCGAGTCTTATAAAGAGGGACATGTTCCGGGGGCAATCCTTGTTGGGGATACAGAAGTGGAAGATGCGGAAGGTACAGAGGAGAAACCATATAATCTTCTTACAGCCGAAGAAGTTGAAGGTTATATGCTTTCTCACGGTATTACCAAGGACACAAAGGTGATTCTGTACGGCGAGGATGTTTCAGGCGTGGGCCGTGTAGCATATGCTTATTTATGGGCAGGTGTTGAAGACGTTAAGATTTTGAACGGCGGATTGAATGCATGGAAGGAAGCCGGGTATGAACTGGAGACGGACGTCAATGAAGGAGCGAAAGCAGAGAGTTTCGGTACTGCGGTTCCGGCGCATCCGGAATTCTGGGTATCTATTCAGGATGCGAAGGACAGGCTTGAAAATGATGACAACTTTAAGCTGGTAAGTATTCGAAGTGAAGACGAATGGCTCGGAAAGTCAAGTGGTTATAATTACATTGAAAGAGCTGGCGAGCCGGAAGGCGCAGTGTGGGGCAAAGGCGCACAGACTGCGTTTGATGTGGCCGATTTTACGGATGAGAACGGAGTAGTCAAGGATTTAGAAGGGTTCAAGAAGGTATGGGAAGACTGTGATTTTACACTGGATAATCATCTTTCCTTCTACTGCGGCACAGGCTGGCGCGCGACGGTTCCGTTCCTGGTACTTTATGAAAACGGGTATGATGATATTTCCGTCTATGACGGCGGCTGGTATGAGTGGCAGATGAAGTCCGATTATCCGGTTCAGGTAGGAGATCCGGCGAGCAGCGACTGCGAGCACACTACGGTGGAGAAGCTTCCGACGGATAAGGCGGCAGCAGAATAACCAAACAGGCAAATGAGATGTCGGGGCATGTTTTTAGCATGCCCTTAGTGTTTTTAATATTAATAACTTTAGTGACGGCAGTAGTAGTAATTTAGTGATAGCAGTTTAGTGATAGTTTTTAGTGATAGTAGCTTTAGTGATAGTAGTTTTAAATAAAGTTAAAGGGTTGGAAAATCTATGAAAAAAGTTTTTTATATAATATCGGACCTGCTTATTGCGGCGCTGCTTGCGGGAGCATATATAGTCCAGTATTTTGCAAAGCGTAAGCTGGGAATGAACCGCTGGATCGTGTTTAAAATTTCGAAAGTTAAAGAAGCGCTGCCAATCGAAATTCTGCGGTATGCAGCAGTAGCAGCGGTGGCGGCGTTGGTAATCTTGCTTATAATAATGTATGGAAAGCACAGGGGAGAATGTAAGAAGATAGTCTTGCCTATAGTGATTGTTTCAGTTGCGCTTGCGGTATTCTACTTTGCGTTTACGCTCTGGTTTTCCCAGGAAAAGATCCGCTCGTATTATCTTGTACTGCCGCTGATTGGTCTGGCGAATGTGGTGCAGTTGATCAAGGCGTTTGCAGCGGTTAAGATGTGCAGGGTCAAGTCATGAGGAAATATATAAAGATCATAGCATTTGCAGTTATCATAGTACTTGTATTGGCGCTAAATCACCGTTTCGGATGGTCGGAATATCTGTCTGACGCGGATAATCTGATGTTCCTTAAGAAGACGGTGGAGGATAATTTCTTATGGGCTTTGTGCATCTATATTGTGCTGACCATCATCGGCTGTGTGGTGCTTGCGCTTCCGGGCATTACCTTTGCCGTAGCGGCAGGGATACTCTTCGGACCGTTCATGGGAATATTCGCGTGCCTGATCGCTACGACACTCGGCGCCATGCTTGCATTTCTGGTGGGAAGGTTCTTCCTCAAGGAATCGGTAAAGCCTATGCTTGAGAAGAACAAGCTGTTGAAGAAGCTCTTATTTTCGGAGGACGGGAAGAGTGACATGATTGTGCTAATGATAACGAGAATGGTTCCTCTCTTCCCGTACAATCTGCAGAATTTTGCCTATGGGATCACGGATATCGGATTTTGGAAATATTCCATATTTACGTTTATCTTCATGCTGCCGGGAGTGTCTTTTTTCACTATCGGTTCTGCAGGGCTGACGGCAGAAGAGGATAAGTGGAAGTATTTTCTCACTGCAGGGGTTCTAGCGGTATTAGTGACTGCAGCCGGAGTTCTGATTCAGAGAAGATTTCTTGGAAATGTGAAGGAAGAGGTAAAAGGAGATTAGATGAGACGAGCAATCATTCTATTTACCAGGGTTCCTATACCTGGAGAGACGAAGACCAGGCTTATGCCATTTTTATCAGGGGAAGACTGCGCGGCGCTGCACAGAGAACTTATTCGTAATGCTTCTTTGGCGTGTCAGGGGACGGATGCGGATGTTCTTGTATATTATGCATTGCCTGAGAGTGAACGCATGCCCTGTAAGGGCTCGGACCAGGAAGAGGTTATGGGGAATTTTATGAAATTAGTCAAAGACGTCAAAGGATTTTACCCCCAGAAGGGAAAAGACCTGGGGGAACGGATGGCGCAGGCTTTCGCGGAAACCTTTGCGTTGGGATATGAGCGCGTGCTGCTTACGGGAACAGACATTCCCCGGATAACGGCAGACATTTTCCGGCAGTCCTTCCGAGAGCTGGAGAGCTGCGACGCCGTGATAAATCCCACCGAGGACGGCGGATATTATCTCATCGGACTGAAAAGAGCCCGGGAGGATATCTGGGACGTGCCTCATTACGGCACAAACACTGTATTTGAGGATACGTTGTACCGGCTTGAGAGGGCGGGGCGGGTCCGTGTGGGTCTGACACTAAGAGATATTGATACGAAGGAAGACCTGATGGCATGGTATGGGGCTGACCGCTGTATCCGCTGCGGGACATGTACAAGGAATTGCTATTTCCTTGAAAAGTATGGAATTAATCTAAAAGAGTTTTCAGAATATCCGGAACTTGCATATTCCTGTTTTCTATGCGGACGATGCAAAGCGGTATGCCCAAAGGATATCGACGGAGCGCGTATTGCGGTTCTCATGCGGCAGATGCGTTCGGACAGGGATTCCTATAAGAGCCTTTTGTGGGAGAAAAGTCCGTACAAATTTGCGAATTATCGGAAGGGAAGGAAAAAGTCAGTCTTATTTCCGGGATGCAATTTTACTGCATTTTACCCCAAGACCACAAAGTATCTCGAGCGTATTATGGCAGAGCATGGTATCGGGACGGTCTTTGACTGCTGCGGTAAACCAGTCTATGAGCTTGGGCTTAGGGGGGATGCGGAGAATAGTCTGGAACGGGCTGCCTCCCGCCTGAAAGAGCAGGGGGTAGAAGAATTAATTGTCCTTTGTCCCAATTGTTATCATTTTCTTAAGGACAGGCTTGGGATTCCTATTGTGACGATTTATCAGAAGCTTAGAGAACTTGGGGGCGGTCAGACTGTGAAAAAAGACAGGATTCCCATTTACTATCCTTGTCCGGACAGGGATAATAAGGAGATGTTCAGGGAGATATGCCGGTACTTGGAGGGCGAGACTACGGAACCTTTTGGAGATGTTCAGTGCTGTGGGCTGGGTGGCTGTGCGGGCGTGAAGGAACCGGAGCTTTCCCGGGAAATGGCGGAATCAGCGAAGAAGTATAGCGACGAGTTGTATACCTACTGCGCTTCCTGTATCAGTAATTTTAGAAGAAAGGGTATGGAGGGAGCGTATCATATCCTGCCGATGATTTTGGGAATTGAGGAGAGGGTTCCTCTCGGGATACAGCCGTTTATGAATCGTGTAAGGAGAAGATTTTTGTAGATGAAAGTTTCAATCATTATTCCGGTTTATAACGAAGAAAAGACAATACGAAGACTGCTTCGGACGCTCGAACCGGTTAAGGAGAAAGCAGAGATTCTATTCGTGGACGGCGGGAGTACGGACAGAACGCTGAACCTTATACCGGGTGAGTATACGGTACTCAAAGGAGCTAAGGGGAGGGCAAGACAGATGAACCTTGGGGCAGAGAAGAGCGGCGGAGACGTGTTGTTTTTTCTTCACTGTGACAGCGAGATTCCGGAAGACGCCATAGAGCAGATCGAGACAGTTATGAGGAAGTATCGGGCAGGCTGTTTTGGTATTGCGTTTCACTCTAAGAATATATGGATGAAATGCTGCCAGATTATTTCAAACCACAGAATTAAAGACAGGAAGATCATGTTTGGAGATCAGGGAATCTTTATCCGGCGGAAGTTATTTTTTGAAATGGGAGGTTTCCCGGATCTGCCTATCATGGAAGATTACCAGTTTTCTCTTACGTTAAAGGAGATGGGAGTCAGAATTGGGATTGCGAAGAAGAGGATCTATACTTCGGACAGGAGGTTTGCAGAAGGCGGAAGGCTAAGAGTTATGTGGAGAATGAACCGTCTGCGTGCGATGTACAGGAAGGGTGTGGAGATTGAGAGGATAGCAGAATTGTATAGAGATATCAGGTAAGCATCGGGGATGATCTGTTTTCTGGCAAAGTCTTTTTCAAAACTCTGCACATACCAGAATACCCGCTGCATACTTTCCAATACAATCTCCGCCACGACTTTTTCACGGATATAGTGGGCAGAACACACATCTGAGTTCCTGCGGTAACTGGAACAGAAAAAGTAGGCGTGTTCTAGTTTGTAGTTGGTTTTTGAGATAGTTTTTAGATTGCCAAAAGTATATTGCCAAAAGTTTTTGCATATGCTATAATGCCGATAGGCAAAAAGATATGACAGTTCCATGAGAACGCAGAATGAATCCCCAAACCGTAGTAGCGTACAGTCTGGGGATTCTTCTTTTCTTTTATAGTGGCAAAGCACCCACTAGGCTATTTGTTGCCCTTTCGGTCACTGTCAAGCCATTTGATGATGTAGTGGCAGGCTACACCAGCCGCAACAGCGACTATAAAAGATATGACAAACTCCATGGAAACACCTCCTCCCGTTGCCGGGTGTAGGTTGGACAACACAAGAATTATAGCATATCCATTAATATTCTTCTATCCTTTTCTTAAAAGGCTTTAAGGTTGGGGTTGTGGCTGATACAATCCGATGCTCGCTATATCTGCGGACATTGTCACAAAATGGCTTCTCGTGGAGCTAATTTTCTTGAACAATGCCGTTACTTTCCGAAAACTTATTTTTGTCCTTATCTGGTTTCATTCTTAATTCAGATTGGAATACTCATTGTTGCCCTTGCTAATTTGTTTTATCAGATTTACAAGGGAAAAAAGAAATAGCCGCCACTACTCGCAATAGTGACGGCTTGCCTCTTATGAGGTAAAAAGTTATTGTTCGGGGGTAGAGCCGCTTCTGTGGCTTTCCCATTTCTATCTATAATATAGCATATCAGATATTTTAGTGCAAGAGAAAAAATGCGGGTGTACTTGTGCAATATATAGAAAATATCGCTTTCAAAAACTACATATTATAAGCGGGGTAACAATATGTTTATGTATAAATTATTTCCTGCTCTACGATTTCCCTTGCATATACTCTAAGATTGTTGACTTTTCCTGTCTATTCTAAGGCGTTTTCTGCCTTAAGCTGTTCCGTTATGCCCTGTGATTGCTTCATGTCCTCTATGAGCTTGTGGGAGCGTTCCTGTGCCTGTCTGTCGATGTCAGCAAGATAGGCGTTCAGTCTGCCGCTTGTGAGAAGATTG
>CAJUEW010000035.1 GCA_910585465.1 uncultured Lachnospiraceae bacterium
TGGCAGAGCGGATGCCGAATATGCGGATAAATGACAGCCAGGGGCAGTTGTCATTCGTAATATAGCAGGGAAAGGGAGCAAAAATGGTATCTTTATATGGAAAAAATGGTTACCTCTGATTGGCATAATATATCACACTAAGCCATGATGAAAATAAAATCCGATTGCAGGGCGGTGAAAAGCCGCCCGGAAAGGAGGGAATCAGCTTGGCAAAAACAAAAAAGCTGACCAATAAAGAAAAAAAATATAATGCACAGCTCAAGAAACAGATGCAGGAAAAGGGAATCCTTCCGCCGGACAAGCCGAGGCTGAACCGGAAGAAATTTATAGAAGAAGCAAAGGCAGAATGGCAAAGCAGGGATATGAAATGTTTATGGGATGTATATTTGATAGAGGCCATATCCTATATGCTGATAGATAAAGAGGGTATAAGCCGCAGAGCATCTCTGGAAGCGGTAGGAGCTGCCAAAATCCTGAAGCTTGCTGTCCGGCTTCGGAAATTTACGGAGATGGTCAGGGAACGGGGAGACAGTGAATATAAGGTCATAGAACAATATGAGTATATTAAGGATATTCTGGATGCTTAGAAATAAACAAAGGTGCAGAAATGATATACCTTTATGGAGGGACTAAGGGAAAATGAGTAATAGCAGACTGACACAGAAAGATAAACAAGGAAACTGGTGTGTAAAGGGACTTCTCTGGAAGGAACTGGAGTCAGGGACACCCATCACCAAGAAAATTCAGGAGAAGCTGTATGGATGCCTTCATAAACTTATGAAATATGAGGAGACAGGGTTAAGTCCGGACGAAGTGAAAAAACTTAATACCTTTGATAGAAGTCAGGCAATAAAAGCGGCTGCGGCACTACAGAAAGAACAGCGGAAACACCGGTGGATCCCGGTGGAAGAGAAACTTCCAGACGACGGGTATATTCTGATATCGTTTGAAAACTTCTCAATTCCACTGATAGGGCGGTATGAGGAAGATGAGGAAGGCGGTGCGTTTTATGTGGGAGACTATGAGGAAAGCTGTATCAGCCAGGACTTGATTGTCAATGCGTGGAAGCCGCTGCCGGAACGATATCAGCCGGAATCCTGAACGGGGGAGCAGAATTGTAAAATTAAAATCTGACGGAGGTGTGTATAGAACATGACGATAGTGGACGAAGCGATCTCCTACTGCGAAAAAAAAGCAGCTTGTGCGGAATGCGCTGCAGACTATAGGCAGATTGCGGAATGGCTTAGGGAACTCAAAACACTGAGTGCCAAACAGGATTTGAAGGAACCGGATAAAATTAAAGGACATATCCGGTGAAGAATCCCGGATTGTCTGTTTTAGACTTCCATGCAGATTTTCCAGGTTTTGGACATCTGACATTTTCAGAGAAAATCATAATTAATCAGAGTAAATCCAAATAAATCAGAGTTGGTCAAAGTAAATCCGGGAAAATCAGAGTTGGTCAGAGATGAGGTGATGTTTTGGACAGACTGGGATTTATTATTCTGTCCGTTCTGTGGACAAGCAGAGCCATAAACAAGGTTTCCTCCATGTCCGTATATGAGATTATGGAGGCAGAGAGCTTTAGCCAGAAGGAAAACACGGTATATAAAAAAATCAGAGGCTATGAACGATATGGTTATATTGGGCGCGGACTGAGGGAAGGCCATGCTGTTACATTTTATATAACGCCGGAGGGCTGTAAATTTTTGGAAAAAGAAAAGAAAGGAGAACAAGGCTATGAAAAATAAGATTGCATTTATTGCAGTTGGCCAGGCGGGAGGAAATATTGGTCAGCTTTTTGAACGGAGGGGATATACCGTTCTCTACATAAATACTTCCCAGGAAGATCTTGATACGCTGGAAAAGGCAAAATTCAAATATCATATAGCAAACGGAGAAGGATGCAACAAAGATCGCCATAAGGCGAAGCAGCTTATTATTGACGATTTCGACCATATTGCCGGAGAGATTGCATCCAAGCTGAAGGCAGGCCTGATTTTTGCCATTTTTGCCAGCGGCGGAGGGACAGGTTCTGGTGCAGGCCCCATGCTGATGGATCTCCTGATTGGAGAGGGTTATTCTGTTGGCGCGATTACGGTGATTCCTTCCCGGGAGGAGAGCGTGAAGTCGCATATCAATTCTTATGAATGCTTTTCCGAGCTGACGCAGATAGCCGGGACATCAGCCTGCTTTATTCTGGATAATGACAAAGGAGACAAGCTTTCCCTGAATACATCCTTTGTAAAAGATTTCTGCTCGTTTCTGGAAATACCGGACAAGCATAAAAGTATGAAAGGGAACATAGACAAGGCGGAAATTGAAGAAACCTTAAAAGCGCATGGAATGGCCATTGTGGTACGACGGAGGGAGCAGGGGAGCGCTGAAATTATCAAAGCCATCAAAGAGAATATCTTTGCCCAGACAGAGCTGGACAGAGCTGTAAAATATATTACTGCATCACTCTTTGGAGGAGTAAGGATGGCTGACATAGAGAAAGCCGTTGGAACACCTATTGACAATTTTCAGACCTTCAACAGAGAGGAGACTATATGCTGCGTGTCAGGGCTGAGCTATCCTCAGTCCCGTCTGGATGCTGTGTACGGCAAGATTTCTGATAACAGGGACATAATTAAGAAAAACCTGGCGGCAACACATGAAACAGGCCTGAAGAAAAACGTGAATTTTCTGGAAGAGCTGGAGCCTGCGGTTCAACGGACGCCGATGAGGAACCCATTGTCAAAGCGTGATCTTATGAGCAAATATTTATGAGCAGGCTAAAGGGCTGAAGCCATACGACTGGATAGAGGGCATTTTGTGATGTCCTCTGTTCAGAAGAAAATGGAGAAACCTGGCACATGCAAGGGAGGATAAAAGTGCAGATCCAGTTTAATTATTTTTTTGGAAAGGAAGCAGAACAATACAGCTTTTACCGTGTACCGAAAATGCTGTTCACGGAGGAAGCTTTCAAAAGACTTTCCTGTGAGGCAAAGATCCTGTACGGCCTGATGCTGGACCGCATGGGTCTCAGTCTTAAGAACCGATGGATTGATGAGGAAGACAGGGTGTATATTGTTTTTACAGTAGAAGAAACCATGGAGTTCCTGAACTGCAGCAGACAGAAAGCAGTGAAAAACCTTGCAGAGCTGGATACGGTAAACGGCATTGGTCTGATCGAAAAGAAGCGCCTCGGCCTGGGCAGACCAAATGTTATCTACGTAAAAAACTTTATGTTGAAGGACGAGGCTGCCACTGAACCGGAGGAGGAACAAGGAAACGCAGTAGAAAAGGTGAATATGGAGGATTATGAAGCCCAAACTTCCAGAAGTATGGAAAGTGAACTTCCAGAAGTTCCAAAATCATACTTCAAGAAGTATGAAAATCATACTTCAGGAAGTTCCGAAATCATACTTCCAGAAGTTCCAAAATCAGACTCTAATAAGACTGATATTAATAAGACTAATATATATAATACTCTATCTAATCCATCCGTGAAAAAGGGAACAAATGTGATTGAGCAGATAGAAGCCTATCGGCAGCTTATCCGGGAAAACATTGCCTATGAGACTTTCCAGAATGGGGAGTACTATAACTGCGGGGAGGTGGATGAGCTTGTGGAGCTGATGGCTGAGGTCTGCATACTGCCGGATGACAAAATCATACGGATTGCCGGAACGGATAAGCCTGCAGGGATTGTAAAAAGCCGGTTTATGAAGCTGACACAGGAGCATATCCAGTATGCGATGGACTGTCTGTCGAAGAATACCACGAAGGTAGGCAATATCAAAGCCTACCTTCTGACCACGCTTTATAATGCGGCAATGACAAAAAGCAGTTATTACAGGGCGGAGGTGAATCATGACATGTTCGGAAGCGGATAACCTTTCCGGCTCTTCTGCCTGCAAAAAACAGCGCGCATACCTGACGGAACAGGGGAAAATGCAGGAAAGAAGCCGCAAGGAGCCGGAAGGGAGGTACTGTGTTGGGAAACCGTGCGATATCGCAGGAGCTGATAGATTTGGGCAACCGGATAAGGGACAGGAGGATGGAGATCCGCCTGTCCCAGGAATCCCTTGCGGAAAAAGCGGGAATCAGCGTCAACACGGTAAGCAGGATTGAAGGAGGTCAGACGGCCATGTCGGTTGATATTTTCAGAAAAATAATGCAGGCGCTTGAGGTGGATGCCAATTCCCTGCTGGGGGAGGGCGTTCCGGAAACGGAGGAAAACAGCCGCTTTCAGGATATATGCCACCGTATCAGTCATCTGAGACAATGTGAACAGAAGGTGGTTCTTCAGACCATGGAGACATTGGTTGAAGGGATGCACAGATGCAGATAAAGCTTTTTTGAGAAATTTTAACGCATAGGTTTTAATGTATGGCTATTAGTGAACGTATTAAATTTTTCCGCAGACGAAAGGGCATGACCCAACAGGAGCTTGGGAGGCTTCTCGGATTTTTAGAAAAAACATCGGATGTCCGTATTGCGCAGTATGAATCAGGAGTCAGTGTGCCGAAAAGCGGTCTTGTCAGAGAAATGGCATGCATTTTGGATGTAAGCCCCCGTGCAATTACTGTGCCGGAGACAGACAGTTATACCGGGTTGATACATACCCTTTTTGCCTTGGAAGATATGTACGGGCTGAAGGTGGAGGAAATTGACGGATGGCTCTGTCTGAGCCTGAACCAGATGGATTCCCCGGCTTCTGCCTGCCTATACAATTTGCTCCGCTCATGGCAGGAGCAGTCTGCCAGACTGGAACGGGGTGAAATCACCAGGAATGAATACGACCAGTGGAGGTATCATTTTTAATGGAAGAAAAGAAGGATGGAAAAAATATCCTGCTAATCTGCTTGATATGCTGCATTTAAATGAGTTGTGTGAGAGCAATATGGACTATGGGAACCTGATGAAAGATCAGCTAAAAGGTGTAGAATACATTTTATCGTGCATGCCGGAAAGCGAAAGAATTATTCTAAGACTTTATTATTGTAAATGTATGTCCAGGAAAGCAATTGCAGAAGAACACCATCTTTGTGAGGAGAGAATCCGACAGATTACAGAAGAGGCGCTTAAAAGGCTGCCTGTAAAAGTATATTGTCTACTGAAAAGGGTGAATATCCAGACCATCAGGGAACTTTTGATTTCTACAGGCTCCTCACAGCATATCTCGAATTTAGGTGATGTCTCAATAGCAAATATAAAGAAAATAACAAAGATAGGACTTTAATTAACCTTAGTGGAAATGACAATGGGTAATTTGGAGCCTTTTTTTTCAGGATGGTCATGTTTTGCAGGGTACAGTGCATTTGGGTGGGGAAGTTATCTGTTTAATCAATTTTTAGAAGACTATATTTTATGCTCCAAAAGTTTAGAAGATGGTGGAAGAAGCAGAAGAGAGGAAATACTGGGAGGCTTTGCAGATTTTTATGATAAGAAAGCAATAGGCATTTCTACTCAAGGGCGTAAAGGTGATGAAAGGACAAGCTAGAAGTGTTTTGGAAATATGGGGACATTTATGAAAAGATTTTAAGTGAAATGTGGTTAAAATATGATATAATTAAGGTATCTGTTTTTTTAGAAAGCGTAGAGTCCATCGGGCACATCCTTCAGGCGTAGGTCCATAGGCAATGCGGAGCAATTTAGCCCCCTTCCGTCTTTTTTTGTGTCTGGCATTAGAACGTGGATTCCGGTTGATTTTTATCTTCATCTGATAAAAGAATTTTGTAGGTTCTTTTTTTGTCATTGGATTACCTTCATTTTTCTTTTATCATACCATATAATTACCATGAATTACAGATGGTCAATACACTAGTAGAAACTATAATATTGCATGTTGTCTAAGTATGTACAGAGGTGAGAAAATGACTCTATCAGACAAACTGAATAGTTATGAAAAAGATTATTGGGATTTTGCAGATTATAGAGAAAATAATCCTATAACACAATATCCAGCGAAGATGGTTGCTCCAATGCAAAAGCAGCTATTGAATGATATATTAGATTTTGATTCTAATATTTCCAATATATTAGATCCTTTTATGGGTTCAGGAACTGTTTTAGAGATAGGAAAAGAATTAGAAAAAGATGTTATCGGTTTTGATATTAATCCTTTAGCAGTATTAATCACTAGAGTAAGGCTGGAAGGAGTTCCAGCAAAGACTATTGAAAAAAGTATTAGTAAATTATATGCACAATTTAATTTGTTATTAGGGAATGTAGACAATCATTCGTTTGTAAATATAGAAAAATGGTTTAGGAAAGATATTATAGAGTCATTGAGTATAATTAGAACAGCAATAATGAGTGAAAAAGATATTAGAATAAGAAGATTTTTTTGGTGTTGTTTTGCAGAAACTGTGAAAAGATTTAGTAATACACGAACCTCAACATTTAAACTTCATATAAAGGAAGAAGAAAAAATATCTGCGATGCTAAACCACTGTATGGAAGAATTTAAAAGTAATGTTCAGTCACATTATAAGGAATATTCTTTTGAAAAAGATGTGAAAATTAATTTGCAAACTGGAGATTCAATACAATTGATGTCAGAACTTAATGACAATTCAGTAGATTTAATATGCACATCACCGCCATATGGTGATAATCATACAACTGTAACCTATGGTCAATATTCAATACTACCATTATTGTGGATTGATACAAATGATTTAGATCCATTTGAGCAAAAGCTATTAATTAAATTTACAGCCATTGATCGTGAAAGTCTAGGGGGTAGAATAAAAAAAATAGAGGATAATAGTGTATATAATTATTTTCTAAATTTGGATAACAAAGAAAAAAGAAAAAAGGTAATTTCTTTCTTTAGTGATTATGAAATGGCATTTGGACAGATGGCTCGAGTATTGAAGTCTGGAAAATTATTGGTTTTAACATTGGGAAATCGGAGGGTAGATGGAAGAGAATTACCATTTGATAAATATAATGATTATCTTGCAAATAAAAATGGAATGGTTGTTGAAACAACATTAAGTCGCAACATTAGGGGAAAGAGAATGCCATTAAAAGTTTCGCATATAGCAAAACAAGGGGCAGTTAAGTCAATGAGTAAAGAATATATAAAAATATACAGAAAGAAGTAGGTACATATAAGTATGCAAGAAAAACTAACGATAAATTCAACAGAAATTACGCGTTTATTAGGAACAGTAGGAAGTCCGCTTATTGTGATTTCGGAACTTATAAAGAATGGGATAGATGCTAATGCAACAAAAATAGAAGTAATATACGATTGTACACAGTGCATGGTGCAGGTAATTGATAATGGAATAGGAATTTCTACGGAAGAAATAAAAAACTTAACAAAACCTGGTTATTCAACAAAAAAGACCAACGGAAATATAAGAAATAAGCAAGGATTCTTCTTCACAGGAAATAAAGGATTAGGCATTTTATCATGTTTTTCTTTGTGCAAAAGAATTATTATTGACACTATATTTCAGAAAAATCAGAAAAATTATAAATATCATGCAGTACTATCAAAAGATGGAATTCTTGATTACCAGTTAAGTAAAAACGAAGATGGTTATAAAACCGGAACAATAATTACTTTACAGTCAATTCGGCCTTCTGATATGAGTTTTCTAAACACGTCATCAGAATTACAAAAAATTCGTCATCTATCTACATATTTATATAAAAGGGATAAATTACCATTTCCGACGATTACTTTAAAAATTGATGATCAGGAGCCCAGATCTATTTATTTGGATACAGAATTTAAAAATATGTTATATGATGTTGAGTTCAATTATAACAAAGTTTTAAAAAAATTATACTTTTCATGCAAAGCAGGTGATGGAAAGAATATTAATTTTGAACGAATTGAAGTAGTATCATTTGACTTGCAAAATCTAGAGAAAATTGCACTTGAACATTATCGTATTAAAAAAACAATAAAAACACGAACAAATGATAATGCAGATTATCAGTCTTACACAGAACTTGATGACGTTCCATCTTTTGAGGGAAGAATACTTGTTTATGACAATCAAAAAGCTGGGGCAACATTAAAACAGTATGGTGCTGGCGTAAATCTGTATGTTAATCAATTCGCATTATATAATTATTTATCATCGGATAATGACTGGTTGGGATTGGGAGATTTTTCACAAAGAAAGAAAGCAACTAATTTACGTCCTCATAATGTTTTTGGATATGTCAATTTTAATGAGTTTAATGAAAATATAGAAGCTTTAAGAATCTCTAATGAAAGGGCAGATTTTATTCAAGATCAAATATTTAAGAAATTAATGTATTTATTAAAAGGGGTTATAATGTTTTTTGTTTTTAATATTGATGTTGCAGAAAAGAATCCAAGCTACAAAGTACCTCTAGAAAAGTCCGATATAAATTCATCAGCATCTAGAGAAAAAACAAATAACACAGGAAAAAATAGTGTTCCCCATACTAATGGAGAAGATATTATAAAAACTGGTGGATCTGTAATGTCCCCAAAGCAGGAAAAATCCTCTGAAATAGACGTTGGAAATGATGCCTTAGATCATCAAGCAGATACTTCAAATATTTATGCTCCAAAAGATAACTATAAGCCTAAAAAGCGATTTGTATCGGGCTTGTCTTTTACTGCTGTAGAAGGAAAAGTAATTGAAGGGTTAAAGAATAGAGACAGTTTGAGCAATAAAATATATCATCTCACATATGAAATTACTCATTTAGATATACAAAATTTCTGTTGCTCCGCTTCAGGGGTCTATAGAGGTTTATTAGAATGTGCAACACGATATGTAGCTCGAAAGCATCCAGATAAGATAAAATTTACAGAAGAATGTTTGAGAGATAATATTATTAGTGTATTAAATTATTATGGAAATCAAGGGACAATGGATAAAGAAGTAAAGTTATGGCGTGAAACGGTTAATAAGAGATATCTTATTGATACATTAAATCAATATATGCACAATGAAACGGAGGTTGATATTGATTTTATTGAGCAAACATGGAAGACAATGAAATCATATATTATAAAATGTATTTCTGAATAATAAAAGATAGTATTGTTCACATTAAGTGGCTACTTATTTGCTCGTAAGGAAAATGGGGACTGATACATATCCGAATATAGAAACTCTTAATGCCGTGGTAGGTCTTAAGAGTTTTTTGCCGTATAGGAGTAATGGTAGGGGGATAGGGTGGAATTTCACAGCAGTCGGCGTTGTGGGCAATGTGTGTAATTTCCCATCTTATGGAGCTGTGGGCAACACTGTTTGCAGGATGTGAGAAAGCTGATTTTGCTTTTTCATGTGCTGTGAATAGCGTTGTCCATGGCGGAATGGGGAGTTATGCATATTTCCACAATGCTTTTGGCATTGTAAAAAGAAAAGAAGAATCTATCGGCTGTGCTGCGTCGTGGCCGGAGGATTCTTCTTTTTTTATTTGAAAAATTCTGGAACATTCCTCCGGTCAATTCCATGCTGGAATAAAATTCCCCAAATATGGTGGGTTCTGTATAAAATTCCCCCATATCTGATGGGGTAATCATGAAAAAAGGCTGTTAAACTGGAAACAAATGAAGGCGGCGGATGCAAAAGTAAAGAAAACAGCCGTGAAAAGGCAGTAAAGAAGGGTTTCAGGCCCCGTTAAAAAAAACGGGTGTGCCGGGGGCTATTTTTTACTGCCTTTTTCCATCTGCATTGCCGGAGTCTTTAAAGGCCCGCCCGGAGCCATCAGGCAGAAAGGCGGTTTTCATGCTGACATTGCAAGAGTTGAAACAGATTGTAAAGGTTCCAGGACAGAGGGATAAAGTTCCAACGGCAAAGGAGCTAAGCAGCTTTGGTATTTTGGTCGTGAAAAAAAATCTGAACGGCAGTGCGGAGATTGCGGCATATAAGGACGGATACGCAGTTTACCGGGCAGGAGGATATGCCACCGTTTTTCCTATTCATTCCTGTGGGGCGTACTCCTATGGACCAGATGAGTCGGAGCATATTGCAGAATGTTTTTTTGAAGGGGAAGCCTGGTATATGCGTCTTGTGCTGGAAGGGGAGGATCGTCTGGAACATAACCAGAGGGCGAAGAAAAAGAGTACGGAGGTTTCTTACAGTGCGGCATCTGAAGAGTGGAGGGTACTGAAGGCATCCGGAAGCTCTGCGCTGGAACGGATAGCCAGAGAAGAAACAATAAAAGAATCGCTGGCAGTTCTGACCGAACCGCAGCGGCGGGCTGCTTTCCGGTGCCTGATTGAACAGAAGACACAAAGACAGATCTCAAAAGAACTTGGACTTACTGTTCAGGCAGTTTCCGCGATTCTTTTGCGGACAGCTTCCAGAATAGAGAAAGGAAAGAGAAAATGCGTGGGAAGAAGCCAAAAGAAAGAAAACAATATATCCTGCGGATAAGAGGAGATGTTCTGGTGGAAGTGACAAGGGAGGTTTATCTGGCATGGCACCAATTTAGAAGGAGGGAAAGGTACCAAAGGGAGCGGGATTTCAGACATGGGGTATACAGCCTGGAAGGCATGGAGGGAACGGGCTGCTTTCCGGCAGGGCTGACAGAGGGCATTATACTGCCGGAGGAAGCCGCTATAAAAAGCATCTGCCTTAATAAGTTCCGGGAGATTCTGGAAGAACTCCCGGAGCAGGATCTGCGCCTGCTCCGGCTTTTGTATTATGAGGAGACTTCGGTAAAAAAAGCAGCACAGATATGCGGATGCAGCAGAAAAGCAATTCAAAACCAAAGAAAACGTATTTTTGATAAGCTGAGGCGTCTGCTCCGAGAGCAGGGGATAGAGGACGCTTTTTCAGAATAATATATAAATAAAACATAAATATTATAAAAATTTCATAAACATGTTGAATTTGGGCTTTTCCAGCATGCTATTAGTGAAAGGAGGAAAAGAAATGGAACCACAAAAGAAAGTAAAGTGCAGGATTTTGGCGGTCTTCTGCTTTCTGTGCGCTGGAATAGCTGCTTTTTTATATGCATGGGAAAATTTTCCTTATATTCAAAGCAGAATAGAATCTGAAAAACTGGCGGATATATCCCTTAAAACACAAGACAGGGGAGAGATACGTCCAGGGAAGTCTCTGTCAGGGCTTCCTCTGATCGTAGATTTTGAAGCGCTCAGGGCCATAAATCCGGATATCATTGGATGGATTTATATTCCGGGAACCCAGGTAAACGACCCTATCCTGAAGCACCAGGAAGAAGATGCCTATTATCTGACCCATACTCCGGAAAAAAGGGAAAGCAAGCTTGGTTCCATTTACATGCACCATGACGCGGCGGCTGATTTTACGGACGCCCATACGATTCTGTTCGGACACAACATGAAGTCCGGACAGAGGTTCGGGGAGCTGTCCGGCTATGCGGATGAGGACTTTGCAAAAGCGTATCCGGATGTCTGGATCCTTCTGCCGGGGGAAACCCTGCACTGCACTGTCTACAGCGCCTACGCCTGCCCGGTGGATGACCTGACCTATACCGTAGGATATAAGACAGGAGAGAGGGCTTACAGGGATTTTATCCGCCACACGGCAGAAGCTTCCTGTATCCGGGTGAAGGACCTTCCGTCAGACGGGGATCGGATCATTACCCTTTCTACCTGTACAGATTCCGGGGATAAGGGAAGGCGGTTTGTTGTGAACTGCTTTGCGGCAGAAGCAAAGGAGCTTTCCGGAAAGGGGGGATGTGAAGCCGGCAGAAAATGAGAAAAAACACATGCAAATAAAAAAGAAAGGAAGGAACATGACAAAAAAATATTGGATACCGCTGATTGCGGCGGCGCTGACCATGACGGCAGGGCTTGGCACGACGTATGCTTATCTGACCGCCCAGGACAGCGTGGAAAACACCTTTGATGTGTCTGAGGTGGACATTACGGTGGAGGAAGGCTTTGAGCCGACGCCTCCGGAACCGGGGAAGGTCATTAAGAAGGCTCCGAGAATCCGCAGTGATTCGGACACAGACTGCTATGTACGGATGCGCTATGAATTTACCAGCAGCGACGCGGAAAAGCTGTGCGAGTCTGTAAAGACCAACCCGGGATGGACAAAGAAAAGCGACGGGTACTATTACTGGAACAGCATCGTAAAGCCGGGAGGGGAAACCGGGACGCTGTTTGATCGGATTCAAATCAGATCCGGGATTACCGCGGAGGAGATCATTCCCTTTGACATCCTGGTCTATGCGGAGGCCGTGCAGGCGAAGGGGCAGAGCCTGGAGTCCGCCTGGGCCAGTGTGGATTAACAGGAGGAAGGAATGAAGAAAAGAGAAAAAAAGATACTGGCCGTACTGGCGGCACTGCTTTGCATCGGAGCAGCGGGAACAGGAAGCACGCTGGCATTCTTCACGGACAGCGAAACGTTCACGAATGAGCTTCATTTTGCGGGGGAGGACGGCCTGGACGCAGTCTTGGAGGAGCCTTCATGGAAAGCTGAAAAGGGTCTGCTGGTCCTTCCGGGGGAAAAGGTTCCGAAGGACCCTCAGATAACTAACACCTCAGAGCTGGATATGGACTGTCTGGCAGCGATCCAGGTGGAATTTGTGTACGGAAAGAACTGCCCGGACCGGGCAAAAACCGGACAGGCCCTCTCGGACGCGGACATGGCATATGTCCATGACGTATACCGGATAGACTGGAACGCGGACACCTTGGAAAACTGGATTCGGTTTGACGGGGAGTCGGCAGGTGACCAGACCCAAAGGTTTTATTATAAGGAGGTACTTAAGAGGAATCTTCCGGAGAATGGGGATACCACCGTTCCTCTGTTTACGTGCCTGGAGATTCCAAAGGAGGTAAATAATAAGCGTTATTCCCATATCCAGGATATGGGAGGCTTTGATATCCGGATAACGGGTACGGTCATCCAGCAGATGACAGGAGAGAGCATCCACGGGCTGGACTCTCCGGAGGATGCTTACCGTGCCGGGCTGTTTACATTTACAAAAGAACTATAAATTAAAAAGGAGAATTTAAAAATGTCAAAACGTAGTAAGAGAAGGAACCATACAAGGACAGTCAGTGAAAACGAGTTGGTAATGCCAAATATGGAGGAGCTGCTGAAAATTCTGAAGGACTTCAATCAGGAGCAGAACCGGCAGATGGTTTCCCTGATGATGGAGTACATGAACGAAATGGAGAAAAATTTCTCTTCTGTTCTGCAGGAACTGGATGCTGTGAAAGGGCAGCTTGCCCATGAGAAAGACATGTCTAAGGACATGAAGAGCGCATTATCCGATTTGTCCGGAGAGCTTCGGGAGAAAGTCAGCGTTCAGCAGAAGCAGTTGAATGAACTGAAAACCGATATCAATGGAAGGGCAGCCCTGGCCGTCCAGAGCTTTAAAGCTCATGGAGTATCTGCTTTAAACCATGTATGCGAGCTTTTAGGCATAAAGGAAAAGCTTTTACAGATGCGGATGTCCTTACTGCAGAATGCGCAGGAAATGCAGGCGGCTATGGATAAGATTGATACCATGAGCCAGGAGTTCCAAAAAGCCGTCCACCATACGAAAAATATGGGCAGAGCAATGAAAGGAAAAGAGCTGCAGGACGCACCCGGACAAAAAGAAAACAAATTTTTCCATATGATGAAGCAGCGTTGCCAGAGAAGAAAGAATGATTACACCATAAAGGCGGCAAAGCTGGGAAAATTCATATCAGGGCTGGAGCGGTTGGAAAAGTCGGCCGAAAAAGGTAAAGAGTCCGTCATATCCAAGCTGCAGGAGCATCAGGAAAGGCAGAAGGAAAAAGCGCGATCTGCACCGGAGGCAGCTAAAGGAAAGCTCCAGGAAGCAGCCATATGAAGGAAATAAAAGACAGCAGAAATAAAGGAGAAGAAAGAGTTGAAAAATTATAAGAAATATGCGGCAGGAGCAGTGGCGGGCATCTGCATTGCGGCAGTCGGAATCGGGACAACCATGGCCTATATGACCGAAAAGGACGAGGTGACGAACATTTTTACGGTGGGGGATCTGGATGTGGGATTAAAGGAGCCGGAATGGAACCCGGACGACGGGGACGGAATCAACATGTACCCCGGATATACGGTCTATAAAAATCCTACCGTAAAGAACATCACCAGCGACCGGAACGGGGAGGAGCCCTGCTATGCCAGGATGCTGATCCATATCCGGGATGAGGACGGGAACCTGATCGAAGATCCGGAGGCTATTGAGCTGGTGAAACAGACGATCCGGTTTGACGGCTCCTATACAGGGAACTACGAAGAGAAGGGTGTTGGTTCCGTGCTGGTGCAGGGACGGATACCTGGCTACGCGCTGGAGGAGTTAAAGGACATCCCTATGGTAAATCCGGATTTTACATTAGATACGTCCCGGTCGGAGCCGAATGTGCTGGTTTATAACTATATGGGGGCCGATGGGACAGGCGTTCTGAAGATCGGAGAAGAGGCGGCTCTGTTTACGGACATCGTAATCCCCACCGACTGGAACCAGACCCATTTTGAGACCGTCGGGGATTTTCAGGTTTCTGTAACGCTGGAATCCATCCAGGCATCGGGCTTTGCCACCCAGGCAGATGCTTTTCTGGCGCTGGATGAGGAAATTAAAAACGGGACAATCCAGGGCACCGGGGACAGCGAAGAAGACGGGGACGCTGAAGACGAAGAGGAAAATGAAGACGGCGAAACCAGTGAAGAGGATGAGGAAACGGACGAGGCCGATGAAGAGGGTGAGGCAGAATAGCCGGGAAAGGAGGCAGGGACGCGGTCCGGAAGCGTCGGAAATGTATGAAGAAAGGAACAATAAAAACAACTGCCGCGTTTTTGGCAGTGACTGGTATGTGCGCTTCCATGGGCATCATGGCTTTAGCGGCATGGCAGGCCGTTGGGGATACGGATAATATACTGACCATGGCCAGCTACCAGAACCGGATTGAGGAGGAATATGTAGTCCCGGATCATGTAGATCCGGGGGCGGAGGTAGACAAGATTGTGAACGTGAAAAACACGGGAACGGTAGATACCATCATCCGGGTATCCGTGGAGAAGGCTTTTGGAACACGGAATAAAGACGGGACCTTTGTTAAAGAGGGAGATCTGGAGCCGGATATGATCCAGATTACCTATAACACCACCTCCTGGCAGGAAAAAAAGGATGGATTTTTCTATTATAAAGACATTCTGAAGGCCGGAGAGATGACAAAGGAGCCGCTTTTTACTTCCTTCACCCTGTCGCCGGGGATCGGGGACGCCTATGAGGGAAAGGATGCCCAGATTGTGGTCCGTATGGAGTCCGTCCAGGCGGAGGGGGACGCGGTTTCCCTGTGGGGCATGACCTACTCAGAGCTGGATATCCAGGCTCCGGAGGGTGCAGACGCAGCTCCCACCTGTGTTACTTACCTGGGAAAGAGTGAAGGATTTGATATTGCCGCAGAGAAAACCGATTTGTTTGCAAGCTTTAAGAACCTGCTTCCGGGATGCTCAAGAACCCAGAGGATTTACATAAAGAATGACTCGGACGAGACTGTGGAAATCTTCCTCCGTGCGGACTGTGCCCGTCAGAAGGAGATGAGCGACAAACAGCTAAGACTGGTGAAGCAGATGCTGGAGGAATATGCCCTGATAGAAATCATTCACGGGGAGGAGACCATATATGAAGGCCCGGTGTCCGGGAACCTGAACGGGGCGCGCCATACCATGAAAAATGATATCAGCCTGGGCGCCTTTATCCCTCATAACACAGAGGAGCTGAAAGTAAAGCTGTCGTTAGATCCTGCTATGGATAATGAATTTCTGGAGCTGTCCGGGAAGGTGAAATGGATCTTTACGGCGAAGGGAGAGGACAGAGAAACCATCTCCACAGTCTATCCGGAGAAAACCGGGCTTCAGGAAGTCTTTGGAGGATGCGTTTGGGTATTCCTGCTCAGCCTTCTGCTGGGGATATCCCTGCTGATATGGCCCGGTCGGAAAAAGGCGCATGTATGAAAAAAACAATCATAAAAAAAACAATCATGAAAAAAACGATCAGGGACGCCGTAAGAGTGATACTTATCGGGTACCTTCTTCTGCTGTCAGTCCTGATTCTGC
>CAJUEW010000036.1 GCA_910585465.1 uncultured Lachnospiraceae bacterium
GAGAGCGAGGATATGGCTCAATCATCTAATTTGATGATTTTGCAACAACCCCTTTATTTTCAAGCTTTTGCTTTAAAGCACGAGACGGGATTCGAACCCGCGACCCTCGCCTTGGCAAAGCGAGCATATCTTTTCTCATACTGTTTTTTATTGTTGCGAAATCCCTTAAATAAAGGAAATATTGTTTTTTCTTGTTTCAACTCGTTTTATGTTTTTTCGCAGAAAAATAATATTTCGTTAGAAGAACCGTTAGAATTATATCTCGCATAGTAGTTTTTTTCGGAATCTTCTATTCTGTCTTAAGAGCAAACTATCTACCTATTTTTTTACAGTTTTGTTCTTTTTCAGTTTCTATAGGGTATCACATCCTCTCTCCATTCGGCTATATAGTATAGGGGCAGTTTCTCTCCCTTTTTGTTATCCCTCCGCGGGATAACATCTAGAGCAAGATTCGCCAGAGTAACTCAAAACTCACTTTCGTGATTTTAGTTACCTGGCAACTTGATGGGGATTCCGTTTCCCCATACCCTCGGTACCCGCACATTTATAAAATGTTCGGTTTTAGCTCCTATTAAAAATACTCGCAACGTGGCACTCCCTGCCACGGGAAAGGATAAAGAAATGGCAAGACCAAAAAAAGAAAAAGAACTGAAACGTAATAAACATATCATGCTCCGTCTGAACGATACGGAATATGACATTATTTCAGAAAATGCTAAAAATGCAAATCTCCCGCTGGCAGAATACGTCCGCAGGCTGGTTATGAACAAACGAGTCATTGTAAAATATGAGATTGTGGCAGATGTGCCGGAACTAAAAAAACTGATTGCCGAATTTGGAAAAATTGGCAGTAATCTGAATCAGATTGCCCATTACTTCAACCTGGGAGGCTTCCACTCAAAAGAAATGCGAAATGCAATTAACCAGTGCATTGTACAAATCTATGAAATGAAGTATGAGGTGGTAAAAATGGCAGGAAATTTTTATGGCAGTACTGAAACATATAACGAATAAAAATGCAGATTATGGAGCTACACAGAGGTATCTGATTTTCCAGCATGACGAACACACCGGAAAACCAATATTGGATCAGAACGGGAACCTAATGCTGCGGGAAGAATATTATCTGGACGGGATAAATTGTGATCCCTTCACTTTTGACACAGAATGCAGAGAGCTGAACGCTCGTTTTCATAAAAACCAGAATTACAATGACATCAAATCCCATCATTATGTTATCAGCTTCGATCCAAAGGACAGAGAAGAAAACGGGCTGACTGGAGAACGGGCACAGCAGCTTGGTCTGGATTATGCTAAAAAGAATTTTCCAGGATACCAGACAATGGTATGCACCCACACAGACGGACATAACGGTTCCGGAAACATTCATGTACATATCATTATTAACAGCGTGCGGAAATTTGACGTGGAACGTCAGGAGTTTATGAAGCGCCCCTGCGATTCCCGTGCCGGCTATAAGCATCACCTGGATGAAGATTATCTGGTTCATCTAAAGCAGTCCCTTATGGATATGTGCCGTCACGAAAATCTGCATCAGATAGATCTGCTCCATCCGGCAGAAAAGAAAATCACAGAACGGGAATACCAGGCAAAACGACGGGGACAAAAAAAACTGGATCAGCTCAATAAGCGAATTATTGCCGATGGAATCACCCCGCGAACGACGAATTTTCACACGCAAAAGCAATTCTTACGGAATGCGATTGACGAAGCTGCACAGGAAGCCCGGACACAGGAAGAATTTCAGAAAATACTTTTGGAAAGATATTGCATAACCTTAAAAGAAAGCCGTGGACGTTTCAGTTATTTACACCCGGAACGCAGGAAAGCAATTACCGGAAAAGCTCTCGGCACCCATTATGAAAAAAAATATCTCCTGCAGCTCATCGGCGAAAACGCAAGAACAGAAAAAACTATATCAAATGCAGTTCCTGTCGAATCAGAAAATTCGGGGATACCCAAGTACAGCAAATCCAATGATCCCAACATTGCAGTTTTGTTTATGAAATCTAATCTGCGTCTGGTTACAGATATACAGTCCTGCGTAAAAGCCCAGCAAAATCATATTTACGCACAAAAAGTAAAGCTTTCTAATCTGAAAGAGATGGCGAAGACCGTTGCCTATATTCAGGAACACGGATATAATACACGTGACTCTCTGAACAAATCTTTTGTTTCGATAAAGGAGCAGGCTTCTTTGGCACGAAAAGCATTGAAAGCCACAGAAGCGCAGCTCCGGGAGGTCAACGAACAGATTCATTATACCGGGCAGTACCTCGCAAATAAATCTGTATATTCCAAATTTTGCAAAAGCAAAAACAAGGGAAAATTCCGGAAAGAACATTTTTCTGAAATTACTCTTTATGAGACTGCACGAAAAATCTTAAAAGAAAAATCGGCCGATGGCAGTCTGCCATCCATAAGAGCTTTAAAAGAGAAAAAAGCGGAACTTCTCAAGCAGAAAAAAACAGAGCAAGAACAATACCACTATTACCGTGATTATCAAAAGGAGCTGCATATTGTCTGCTCCAATGTGGATGTCATTTTAGGAAAGGAACCATTGCTCCAAACGGAGCTTCAGAAGACTCACGGCTAAAGCCGGAGTATTCTCTTTTCAACGGACCATAGCCTTCCACATGGAAGGTCTTACATGGTCTCTCAAATTAGATTTATCCTTATGCCCTTATTTTTAGAGCAATTATTTTTGAGTCCTCCTTCGTTTCTAAGGTTCCTTTATCCAAAAAACAATATTGCTCCAAAATTTCACAAAAATGTGTCTACTCTATTGACTATAGTCCAATTACCCGAAAAAAATTGTAAGAAAGCCCGCAGAATAAGACATTTTCAAGACTTTCACCGTTCTGCCTATTTGAAAATATTCTAGGACGAATAAAAAAAGGAAAATCCCGCCCTAAAAGCATGGATTTTCCTCTTTTTCATTTTTGTCTGTTTTCTATATCTTCTGGTGATTTTATCTGCGGCAGAGTCCCCCGGCTGTTTTTCTCAATTTCTGCCTGCTTCTGATGTAGCTTTGCCAATACAGATGTCCTGTCGGCCTTTTTCCAGCCTCCGGCAGTCTGTATTGTTTCCGGTGAATGCAACCATCTCCGGATCTGCTGTTTGGCATCTTCATCAAATCCATTATGATTATCCTCTGCCACTACCGCTCCTCCTGCATCCAGAACTGCATACGCGGCATTGGTACCATATTCTTTATGCTCCATAAGAAAAAATTCCCGTCCCTCCACTACGATACTGTCTATGGCCAGCCAGTTCCCTTTCTTTCCTTTGATATGGTAATTGTCTGTCTCAATCGAAATCAGTGTACCAGGATCTTCTTTCATAAAGATATTCATTCCTTTCGCTTTGTTTAATATAAATTCATCGGCGCATCCTGCTTTATAGCAAAACGGACAGCCATAAGGAATAGATATATCTCCCCGGCTGTCCTCGTAAAGAATGTCATCCCGTTCTATTGACGGCATGGCGCTCTTATTTTATAATTCCTGTTCTTTTTTCTTTCCTATCTTCTGATGATTTTCATGACTTGCGCCAATCCTTTCCTTTGCTTCTTTCAGTTTGTTAAATACAGAAGGCCGCTGCCCTTCATCCGCAATTCTGGGAGCGTCTGACGCCCGGACTGACTGGTTGTCCTCCTTTCTTGGGCAGTCTGCCGCATGCTGTATCTCTTCCTCCACACCTAATGCTTCTGACAGGCCGTTATCATCCATATTCAGCAGGGCATTTAACTCTGTCAGGCGTTTCAGCTTCTCCGCAAGCTCCTCTTCCTGCGGGAATGGCTTTTTGACCTCCACTTTTGCGGTTTCAAGCTGATGCTCCACATTTTCCAGTTTCTGCGCCACTTCTTCCATTCTCTTATCCATGCTCTCTAAGGCGTTGCTTAACCTCTGTAAATTTCCCAATGGATCAATGCCAATCTCCACCTCATGGCTGATGCTGCCCTTTAAATTGACAGTAAATTTGGAAAAGAACGAATCGAAGGAAACGCTCATTTTAAAGCCCTGATACTCCCCGATCGTGGCTGCCATATTCGGCTGTTTTGCGCTCCGGCACATATCAATCAAAGCTGTTCCGGCTTCCTTTTTGTCCGTATATACCCGGTTTCCCATTTTTATGGAAAAAGTGTCTTTATCCGGAAATTTATTCTGTGCATAGGTCTGAATGTCGGCACGATACCCCGCAAGGCGTTCTTTCATGGAAGCAATCTGTACCGGGTAATGCTTCACGATGTTGTCCTCTAAGCGGTACTTCTGGCTGGTGTGGTTCGCCTTTAACAGCTTTAGCTTGGATACCTGAATATCTAAATCCATCTTTTCTTTTATGTAGGGATTGCCCGTTGCCAGAGCCTTTACTTCCGCATAGGTGAGAGCCGCTTCGTCTATGTCCTCACAGCTCCGCACCGGGGATTTACTCGTCATAATCTGACCGATGAATTTCTGCTTGTTTTCAATGAGCTGCCATGAGTACGAATCGAACGTGCCTTCGGTAACGTAACGGAAAATCTTCACTTTCGGATTGAGGTTGCCCTGCCTTAAAATACGCCCTTCCTGCTGTTCGATGTCGGAAGGACGCCACGGCACATCTAAATGATGTAGGGCAATAAGCCGGTCCTGTACGTTTGTCCCGGCTCCCATTTTGGCGGTTGAGCCTAACAAAAAACGAACCTGCCCGCTTCTTACTTTTGCGAACAGCTCCGCTTTCCTCGTTTCCGTATTGGCATCATGGATAAAAGCTATCTCATTCTCCGGCACTCCCTTCGCCATGAGCTTGTCCCTGATGTCCTCATATACATTAAATGTCCCATCCCCTTTCGGTGTGGATAAATCACAGAAGATAAGCTGCGCCGACTTCTGTTCTTTTGTCTGCTCCCATATCTCAAATGCCTTCTCCACACAGATTGCGGCTTTGGAATTTTCCTCGTCCGGGAGCATATCATTGATTAAACGCTGGTCTAACGCCAGTTTCCGCCCATCGTTGGTTATCTTGAGCATGTTGTCAACCGTTGCGTCCACTTTCCTGTCCCGGACAGCTTCGGCACGTTCCGCCAGCGACGCCACTATATCCTTCTGGTACTCGCTGGGCTTCAGCACCACATTTTCATAATCCGCTTCCGGCACAGGAAGTTTCAGCATATCCGGCGTCTGAATGTCGGCGCTCTCCTTAAATAACGCAATCAGCTCCGGCAGGTTGAAAAACTTAGCGAACCTTGTTTTTGCCCGGTAGCCTGTACCCTCCGGCGCAAGTTCTATGGCGGTCTGTGTTTCCCCGAACGATGCCGCCCAACTGTCAAAATGCCCCAATCCCAAACGCTGTAACGTATTGTACTGGAGATAGCGCATATTCGTGTATAACTCCGTCATGCTGTTGGAAATCGGCGTTCCCGTTGCGAATGTGATGCCCTTCCCTCCGGTCAGTTCGTCCATGTACTGGCACTTTGCGAACATATCGCTTGATTTCTGTGCTTCTGTCTGTGCGATGCCCGCCACATTCCGCATTTTTGTATATAAAAAGAGGTTCTTATAATTGTGGCTCTCATCTACAAACAATCTGTCCACGCCCAACTGTTCAAAGGTTACAACATTGTCCTTCCGGCTTGCATCATTTAAGCGGCTCAACCTCGTATTCAGCGATTTTTTTGTTTTCTCCATCTGCTTAATGGAATAACGCTCGCCATTCTCCGCTTTCAGGGCTTCGATTGCCATTTCAATCTCCGCTATCTGCCTTTCAATCATCGCCATCTGCCTTTCCGTGGAAAGCGGGATTTTCTCGAATTGACTGTGACCGATAATCACAGCGTCATAATCCCCCGTTGCGATTCTGGAACAGAACTTTTTCCGGTTGGCGGGTTCAAAATCCTTTTTGGTAGCCGCTAAAATATTCGCCCCCGGATACAGCCGCAGAAAATCGCTTGCCCACTGTTCTGTCAAATGGTTCGGCACAACAAATAAGCTCTTTTGGCACAATCCTAGCCGCTTGCTCTCCATTGCTGCAGCAATCATTTCAAAGGTCTTTCCTGCCCCTACACAGTGGGCAAGCAGCGTATTATCCCCGTATAGCTGATGCGCCACAGCGTTAAGCTGGTGCGGTCTTAGCACAATGTCCGGCGTCATGCCGGGGAATTTTAAGTGTGAACCGTCATATTCCCTCGGTCTGGTGGAATTGAAAAGCTCGTTATACTTTGCACATAAGTCCTGCCTGCGCTCCGGATCACGAAATACCCAGTCCTTAAATGCTTCCCTGATTG
Source organism: uncultured Lachnospiraceae bacterium (assembly GCA_910585465.1). Classification (GTDB taxonomy): domain Bacteria; phylum Bacillota; class Clostridia; order Lachnospirales; family Lachnospiraceae; genus Hominiventricola. Next base: position 6,287 of record CAJUEW010000036.1, read on the forward strand.
CTTCCTGTTTCTGGCTTGCAAGCATGGTTTCCTTTTTATTGAGGACTCTCTTTTCCTTCCCGTCCTCCGTCACCACATCAAAGATACGGGTGTCACGAAGGTTCAGGGAATCTTCCAAAATCCTGTAAGCATTTGCCCGGCTTGTGCCATAGGTCATGTTGACAAGCGCATTTCCCCTGTCCGCATTTTTCCCCTTCACGTTCCACTGCCCGGTCACATTGGAATACTGTACGCCCATTGCCTTACGGTCAAACAGGTACTCCGGCGTTTCAAAGGTTTCACGCATGAAGTCCTCAATATATTTCGTGGAAATCCATGTTGCGCCGATACGAACCTCAATCTCCGATGCGTCAAGCTCCTTTGGCTGTACGCCCTCCAGAGAAGTTACGTTAATGGCATATTCCGGGCGGTTCTCCGCAAAGGTTCTTGCCACTGACAGCTTCTCCCGCACATTCCCGCTTAAATACTCGTCTGCGGTTTCCCATTCCTCTGTCACCGGGTTCTGGAAGATTACCCCCGCAAGCTCCTTTGTAATTTCTTCCTCACTTTTACCCGCAAGTTGTGACATATAAGCTAAGTCCACGCCCGCCTTTTCGCTCAGCGATACCGCCAGCGCTTCACTGGCTGTGTCCACGCTCGTCACAACTTCCTGCTTTTTAATGGTACGTTTCGAGAACATATCCGCCTTGCCAATAAACTTCCCCTCATCGTCCAGATTTTCAAGGGAACATAACAGGCAGTAGCTGGAATCCTGATTGAACGCCCTTTTATTGGTCTGTGAGCTGATAAGACCGAATTTCTTGGAGAAATCATCGTATAACTGGTTTAACTCCGTCTGCTTGTTTTGGATCATATCCTCCGGGTATTCTTCCAACTGGAAATTTATCAGCTCCTGTGTGCAGTCCCGGATTGCCACCATGCCCTTAATCCTCTGCTCTGCCTTTTCCGGCACGTCCACAGGCTTCATAATAGAATTTTCCCGGTAATACACCGTATCGTCCACAACCGTATAGCTGTAATTCTTCACGTCCGGATCGGCGGGTATGTTCTCCTTTGCCAGTTCATCATCAATCTCGTTAAAATCCGCCTGCTCTATGCTGCCCTCCACATGGGATAACGCATTTTTAAGCTGTGCCGACAGGGGAAGGGAAGTGTCCGGCAGACAGGCGCTTTCCATGCCATGCGCCCCGGAAACCATCTCCATTTTTCCGAGTACCATTTCCGGGTGGTCTGCAAAATACTGGTTCATCACGATACCGTCTTTTTCCGTCAGATGCACCCATTCCGGCTCTATATCCATTACCCGGTCACGCTTCTTTAAAAACAGAATGTCCGAAGTGACTTCCGTACCCGCATTTTCCTTAAACGCTGTGTTCGGGAGCCTGACCGCCCCTAACAGCTCCGCCCGCTGTGCAAGGTATTTCCGCACTTCCGGATTTTTCTTATCCATTGTCCCCTTTGAGGTGACAAAAGCCACAATGCCGCCCGGTCTGACCTTATCCAGTGTCTTTGATAGCGATAGGTAAGCCTTTGATGTTATCTTCGGATTTTCCCCCGCTCCACACCGTGCGTGCGACTTTCACCGCACACGGCGTTCCACCGTTTATGATTCAGTATTAACTAAAGTAAACTTACAATGTTCGAGCAGTAAAGAAACTCATTTTAATATTAGATTGCTTGCAAATTTGCCAGTTGGCGTAGCTTGTTCAGCTTTGCCTTCTGTTTGTAGGTAAGTTGCAGTTGTGAAAGGTAAGCCTTAATTGTTTCTTCTTTTGTGGCGTGTAGCAATCGGTGTATATCCTTGTGTAGAATAATCAAGTTCTCGTATCTGTCGTTTCCGCCTTGACTGACAGGCTTTTTATGGTGACAATGAATTTCGTGCAACGCCAGTATTTGTCCTGTTATTGCACATTTTCCGTATTGTGCCACATAGAGAGAAATTCGGTTATCCATATACTCAACACTTCTACCAACTTCCTTTGTTCTCATAAGTAGGAGCATAGTATTGGTGTCTATGCCAAGATTTTTATGAATTTCCTGCCTATCCTCTGGGGTGTATTTACACACCGTTTTTTTCTTCCACATGGGATTCTTGTGCTTGATATATGCCACAGGCACTAAAGGCTTTCCGCTATAAAATCGGATTTGTTTGCTCTGTCCATATTTCTTTTCGATGAACAATGCACCTTTGTAATCTCCCTTTGTAGCAAGTGCCTTTCGCTTTAACTGACTTAATTTCACAACATCGACTTCTCGTCCCATATCTGCAAAATCCGAACTTACACAGGTCGCAATCTGAAAATAATTGTGCATACCCATAACCATCGAGTTATACTCATTGATGAGCTTTGCTCGTTCTTCATCGTTTTTAGGATGTGCTATCTTTCTGATTTGACCCTTCAGCTTGTCCGTTTCTCGTTGCTTTGCCTTGTCACGTATATGCGACTTAACAACATAGGACGACCCCTTTTTCATTAGGGTGAGCTTAAATCCCAGAAATTCCGAATAGCCCTTTTTCAAATTAACGATTTTTGATTTTTCTTCGCTCACTTCCAACTTCAAGCGGTCATGAAGCCACGCTTTTGTTGCTTCATACGCTCTGTTGGCATCCTTTCGGTTAGAGCAAAATATCTTAAAATCGTCTGCATACCTTACCATGTGCATTTCTTTTAGACCAGATTTGCGAAATGCGTCATAAGCTCGTCCTCTGTGAGTAGCACCTGTTTTCGTGATATGGTCACGAATATTGTGAGCAGGCTGCTTCTCCCACTGGCTCGCTATCCACCAATCCAATTCATTCAGAACAATATTAGAAAGAAGTGGTGATAAGATTCCGCCTTGCGGTGTTCCTTTCTGTGGATAAATTGTTTCTCCATTGGGTAAAACAATCGGAGCCTTCAGCATTTCTTTTACTACACATAGCAATTTCTTATCCCGTATTCCCATATTCCACATCTGTTTTATTAACTTGCTGTGATTGACATTATCAAAGAATCCTTTAATATCAATATCCACAACATAGTGCAGATGGGATTTCTGCATAAACGCATATGCTTGTGCAATGGCGTGTTCTGCCGACCTGTTTGGTCGAAATCCATTACTTCTGTCACTAAATTTAGCCTCACAGATAGGTTCAAGAATCTGTAACATACATTGTTGGACTATCCTATCCCATATCGCAGGGATACCAAGCGGTCTTAACTTTCCGTTCGGTTTTGGAATTTCAACTCTTCTAACTGCTTTGGGTTTGTACCATTGGAGTTTCTTTCTGACAATTTCAACAAACTTTGTTTCAGGTATATTTTCAATATCCTTAATCGTCAGCCTGTCTATTCCGCTTGTATTGCTTCCAGAATTGCGTTTTATATTTCGATACGCAAGGCGAATATTTTCCTCGCTCTCGATAAGGGGCATAAGATTGTTGAAAACCTTTCCTCGCCCACTATCCGCATACAACATATCAAGCGTATTTTGTAGGTCGTAATACTCCAAATGGCGTAATTTTGAGTTCTTTTTCTGCTTCGTAGTTGTCACAGGCATCTCCTCCTCTCGGATTTGATTTTCTTTGTCATACTCGAAGCTGTGAATGTTTACTTTGTTATTATTTGATAATCATAAACGGCTAATGGCTGTTCCTCCGTTTCCATTACAGAAACATCAACGGTCGTGCCATTGCTCTCACAGAAAACTCACGCAGTTATGATTTCCTGCATTAACTAACCTTTGGTTAGCTTTTCTGCTTTCCTCGTTCCAACAATTCTATCTATACATATATCCGTAGGTGTCCTCTCTGAGCCTGTATGCTTGATACCGCCTGTAACGGCATAGGGAATTTCATATCTTCGATTCTTACTTTTCCCCACATACTATCCGTTCGGATAACTGCACATTTCTATACAGCCTACTTATAGACCCTTACATTCAAGGATTCGTCAGACTTTTTACAGTCATTCTCACCATAGATATTTTGTAGACCTCCGGCATATAGGCTACACCATCCACCGCTGGACAGCTTTCGTTACATTTGTTTTCACATCTGCAAGACGGTAGCTCTCTGCCGACTTCACCGAGCTTCTGAACATCTGCCTTTTGAGCAGAGCCAGTCGGAGTATCAAGGTTGGCGTTTCTGGGCGTTACCCCATCATTCCACCAATCGAATTATTAGTTTGCAAATATTCTGTTTCACCTGCCTTTCAAAATTTGCACCTAAGCTTTTCACTTAGGAACGAGTCGCACCAAAAAAATAGTCGTGGATAAGGAAATTGTGCTTGTCATACTGCCTGTCAGACACTTTATATTGTCCGAAAGGCACATTCCCCACCGCCACATCAAAAAAGTCATTGGGATAGCTGGTATTTTCAAAGCCTGTTATCTGAATGTCCGCATGAGGGTAGAGCTGTTTTGCGATGCGCCCGGTAATCCCGTCAAGCTCCGCCCCGTACAGCCTGCTTCCCTGCATTTCCTCCGGCAGACAGCCATAGAAATTTCCAATTCCGGCAGCGGGATCTAACACATTCCCTCTGGTGAATCCCATTTTCCCCACTGCGTCATAGACTGCCTGAATGATGACCGGGCTTGTATAATGGGCATTTAGGGTGCTTTCCCTTGCGGAAGCGTATTCTTCCGGGGACAACAGGCTCTTTAATTCCCGATATTCATTCGCCCAGTTCGCTTTGGAAGAATCAAAGGCATCGGCAAGACCGCCCCATCCCACATATTTTGCTAAGACCTCCTGTTCCTCCGGCGTTGCGGTGCGGCGCTCCCCCTCTATCTTTTCGAGGGTTCGTATGGCTTCCACGTTCTGCCGGAACTTCTCTTTCAGCGCAAATCCTTTCCCGGTGTTTTCGGCTTCATTGAATGAGATATGGTAATTCGATGCGCCGGACTTGTCTATTTCCGGCTCTTTTTCTAATACTTTTTCTGGTGATTTTTCCGGTTCTGCTCCTGTTTCCCCTGTCAGCGCTTCCACATCGCCCATGACCTGACGGATAAACGGATCGTTCTCTAAGGCATTTTCATCTACAAGCTACCCGTCCACGATTCCCGCTTTTTCCAGATGCTCCCGGACTGCCTGTGTGTCAATGTCGGAGAAATCATCTTTTTCAGCGGTATCTTTTGTTTCTGCAACAGTTTCCGGATCTTTTTTTTCGAGTGAGGAAAAAGAAAGACCGGACAATGATTCCCCACTGTCCGGCTCTGCCAGTTCCTTATTTTCAGTTATTTCCTCATTTACAGACTGTATACCAGCTCTTTCAGCACGATTTCCTCCGCCGAGTGCCTGATGCTGTTCATCATCCCCACCCATTTCATCTGATCGGCTGCTTTCAGTTCCTCCGTCACGCCCTCCGCTTCTGCCATCTGCGCTGTCAGAATCTCCATCCTCTGCTCTGCCTGTTCCTGAATGGACAAAAGATGCTCTTTCAGCTTCCCATTCAGCAGAAGTCCGGTGTAGATTCCCTTTTTGTGTTCCTGTAAATAATTTTTCCTCATCAGTCCGTATTTCGTCAGTGTTCCCTCTGGCTGTTCGTCCATCTGCAGCATCGGTATCATGTAATCCCCGTTCTTCTCGTAATTCAGATTCATCATATTTTCCCCTTTCCCCGGCATTTCCGGTCGGTGTGGTAAATTGTACGTCCTCCGCTTCTCTTTCACGCTTTAAAGCATTATAGCGTGTATCAGAGGTATTTGCAAGTCCTTTTTCCACAAAATTTTTTGATGCTTCATTTCTGGCATATTCCTTGTCATATGCCCCGATTGCCTTCCCAATCTCCATAAGCACAGGCATGGATAAATCAGATATACTGTCCCCGATATGTGACAGTGTTTTTACTGTATTAAATTCATGGATATAAGGGAACTGGATTTCCTCTGCCAGCTCTGCATCCTCCATGCCGCACCGCTTTAAGACCGTATAGGCGATGCTGTCCGCCAGCGTTTCCCGGACACGCACAGCGATATTCAGTCCGTCCAGTTCCTCCAGAAAACTGCCCTCTTTCAGATATTCCATGTCCGAAGCGAGCTTCCCATAACAATCCTGTGCAATCCGGGCAGCAATCTCCCTGATCCTGTCCGTAAACCCGGCTTCTTTGTTGGTATCCCCGTAAATCCCTTCCAGACAGTCAAGCACCGCTTCCTGATGTTCTTCCCTCATCTCCCATAACTGCGGGAAACGCCCGATGCGCCTTGCCTTATGTACGTCCGATATGTCAAAAACGTACCGCAGTCCGGTATAAGGACTCCCTTCTTCATCAATCAGGGCAATCCCTTTTGCCCCTTTATTTACCCAGCAGTGCATTTTTTCATTCCAAATCTCTATGGAAGCACAGGCGGCTGCATCCGGTTTTTGGGCATAGATAAGGAGCTGGTCTTTGAACGGGTATTTGTAGAGCCTTGATGCTGTGTTTAAATATTTCTTCCAGCTTTCTTCATTCCTCGCCACTTCCCTTGATGTTTCTGCGGAAAGTGCAGAGATTAAATCATATTTCCTCATGGTAAACCTCCGTTTCTTATTTTTTTGTAATTTTAGACAATAAAAAAGGCGGCTATGGTTCGTTCATAAGCCATTGCCACCAGTGACGGTAA
>CAJUEW010000037.1 GCA_910585465.1 uncultured Lachnospiraceae bacterium
TCTGCTTCCCCTCCCACATACCACCATTCAGATATAGCTGCCCAATCTTTGCCATATTCCCCGACAAACTTTAATACAATCAAAACGGATACGAAAAAAGCGAGTATCACATCAAAAGGTGTGCATACCCGCTTCTCGTTCCCATATTCTCAAACAATTTTCCCTAAAATGAACACCCCTCCAAGGCCGCCCCTTCACAGGTTCGGATACCACCGCAGCAGATCTCCATCCCCCTGCTCGATCAGATAATTCACCGCATAATACAGCCACTCCTCCGGCGTGGGAATCTCCCCCTCATGGGGTATCGCCTCCCACTGCGCCCGCTTCTTGGGGTCAGGGTCATTCATCCCCCGCCTGATCCGCGCCGAGATGATCTCCCGCATCTCCTCCACCGTGATACCCCGCTCACGGGCAAGCCTCTCAAATAAATGTTCTCCCATGCAAAAAAACGCCTCCTAACTTCCTATGATAGCATATCCATTTATCCACCATACTATGATTATGTTCCTTCTGGGTTGTATGCGCTTTACTGATTATGACTATTATATCACCCATTTGGAAACTAAAATAGATACAAATGGAAATGGGTGGTGACGGTGATGGAAATGGATATCATAAAACATATAAAAGACCTTATGGAAGAACGCGGCTGGACAAACTTGATTATTCTAATGCTTGGGAGCCACCAATTTAAAGCTTGAGAGCCACCCAAAATCTGTCCTGATTTTAATGCTTGGGAGCCATCTATAGATCCAAGATATAGTTGTATTGAAAATATCATGAATTGTCCAGAGTAATTTAGGAATGTTCCTGAATACAATTAAGAAATAACAAAGCAGACCTTTGACCAGCTATGTTGATACGAAATCCCATGAAATCTTTTTTTTCCAGCATATCCTCTTTTCGAACGAAAAAGGACAGAACCTTTGATGACCTGCTCTGCCCTCTCTTTGTCTGCTGATCGAATCACCAAGACAATCTTTTGCATAAAACTTGAACAAAACTTAAAATAACAGCTTCAAATTAATGGCAAATAAATCTCACCTTATATTTTTCTTTCTTACTTCATTGAAGATCTGAAGTTCGGAAAGTGCCTCCATGATAGCAAGCTCTGAGATCCCTTCAACAGTGGTTCCTGTTCCCGGATCACTTATTCAGCGTTGATTCCATTGTATCCGGAGTGTATATTGGATATGGAAGATGGGACATCTCTGTTCTTTTCGCATTCCGGATGCCTGAGGGAATACGTTTATGCTCAGCTATCAATTTATGTGAGGCGTAGATAGAAACAAGAGAGCTGTTATACTGTACATCAACGTATTTATTTATGTAACCGCTCGGAACAGAGTATTGTCCCTTGTGAAACCATATGTGGGAATTCGGGCCTACTTTGTGGTTATATGACCACTCACAGATCTCAAACGGAAGCATTGGCAGGGGTCTCAGATATGTTTTTTCTTCCAGCTCATAAATTGTTTTTCTACTGCCGTCTCTCTTTTGGAAGGGTTTGTCATTTAGCCTGTCAAGCGCTTTTCTGATTGCTGAATTAAGCCCTTCTATAGAATGAAAAGTTTCATTTCTGAGCATACCGATGATCTTTCTTGCAATTTTTCCCACCGCGCCCTCGACACTTGCCTTCTGTTTAGGTTTCTTTACCTGTGCCGGCATGATCGCAACCTGGTAGTGTTCTGCAAAAGATAAATAGGAATCATTCAGCACGACCTCTCCATGTTTCGGATGTTTGATCACGCCTGTTTTTAGGTTATCACACACAATCCTTACCGGTGTCCCGCCAAAGAATTCCAGCATATGGACATTGCATGACAGCCAGTCTGACTGGTTCATAGAAGTGGCAGCCTCTACATAGGTATACTGGCTGTACGGAAAAGTCGCAACAAACAGATATGCCGTTTGCTGTTCCTGTTTGTCAGGATCCATGTAGCTCATTGTAGGACCTGACCAGTCAACCTCCAGAGTTACTCCCGGTTTGTGTTCAATATGACTGGTATAATTTTTATCAGCTATAAAGCGTTTATAGCCATTTGCGAAGGTAGCATAACAGCAATGGGGAACCCCTTGTGCATTACACTTTTCACAATATTCCTCCCATAGCAGCATTTCTGTAACCCCGACCTTTTTCAATTCGCTGTGAACATACGAATAGTCCACAGGAGCAAATCTGTTTCTTGGCCTGAAGGTATGGGGATAAAAAAGCTGATAGATTTCGTCATCGTTCATCAGACATATTTCATCCCAGTCTTTGTCACATCTGTCATAAGATTCTTTCACAAATGCAACAGAATTACGGGAGACCTTTAAAGTTTTAGAGATCTCTCTGGCACTTAGATCCTTGTGAAGAAGTTCAAGAATCTGTCTTACTTTTGTTTTCCTAAACATAGAAAACCTCCTTTAAAATGTATTTGAAAAGTATGGGTACTTTTCATAACCACATCTTAAAAGAGGACTTTTATCTTAAGCAATATATTTGAATAACCACAATATATAGTGGTGGCTCTCAAGCTTTAAAATACACTGGATCCAGGTGGCTCTCAAGCTTTAAATTGGTGGCTCCCAAGCATTAGAATAATCACAATACCGTTGAAGTCCTCAAAAGTCAAGTCCAACGGAAGCATATCATACAAAGCGTTTGCCGCAGGCGTATCATAAAGCGTGATGGCAACTTCCTGTCCGTTCACTGTCATTTTCAATTTTCTTTCCGTATTTTCCACCTCAATATACACCTCTCTTTCTTCAAATCCAAGCCCTTCCAGCCATTCGTTAATGACTGGCTGTGCAGAATCTATATCCGGGCGATAAACGCCAATCGGCTCCAATACCTCTACGGAATCCGGCAATGCTGCCGTAATATCCTCGATACTGCTCGCCAGCCCTCCGGTTCCATGTGCACAAAATGGTACAACCGTTTTGCCGGAAAAGCCATATTCTTCGATAAAGGAGAAAATCGCCATTGGTGCGGTATACCACCAATTAGGGAATCCGAGAAAAACCACATCATAATCATCCATATTATCAATATGGTTCACCAATTCCGGGCGGGCATTTGCAGCTTTTTCATCCGCAGCACGATCTAAACACTCGTCATAATCGCTGGAATAAGGTTCTGACACAACAATCGAAAACAAGTCACCGCCGACCTTCTGCTGAATCCATCCTGCCATTTTTGCTGTATTGCCGGGCAACAATACGCTTGCGGAGGTAGTAGCATCCACATCCACCTCCACCGGGTTTTCAACCTGCGTATTTTCCGCCCATGTGAAATACGCAATCAGAATATTACTGTCCAACTGTTCTGCGGAGGAATCTTCCGGTTCTTCTGAATCACCCGATTTCTCTGAATTTCCCTCTGTTACCGGCGTTATTTCTACATTTGCAGCAGGTTCTTCAATTTTGCTTTTATCCTCCGGCATTGGGATATTTTCTGTTTTTTCAGTACCACAGGCCGTCATTCCAAGCAGCATACAGAGCGACAGAATAACCGCAATCCATTTTTTCATCAGGAAGCCTCCTTTCCTTTTTCCTGCTTATCTTTTTGAATATTTTTTTGTCCAGGTACTTTCCTTAACAGCTTTGAGAGATAATGTGCAATAAATATATAAAGCCCCATCAAAGCAAAATAATCTATATAGAACAGAACGATAGATTCCCCGTAATCCAAAAATACAAATTCGCTTTTGAGCAGCAAATAAGTTAGAAAATCCCTTCTAATAAATACTGCTATTCCATACAGAGAAATTGCCGTGCCAATGAAAAACAGCAAAACAGAACGTATCCTTGATAATTTTTTTATCCGCATCCTCTTTTGAACCATACCAATCACCATGTTCCAATGCAGACCAAGATGTATATTCATCAGCAAAAATCCCCAGTAAGAACCTAAGATATGCAGCCGTCTTGCCAGCGCCATTCCTCCTTCCACCGGCAAAAATGCAAATACATATCTCGACAAAACGATACTGCTGTATATCAGGGCAACCATCGAAAACAATGTCAGCACATCTATACAGACCTGAAAAATACGCATGAGCGAATATTTGCCCTGAAATAGATTTTTATGCCATCTCCAATTCAATATATGGTGGACGGCAAACAGAACAAATATCCCAGCCCCCGCCCATTCGTGAGCTGCATCGCCCCAGAATTGATAGCCCATCAAGAACAGCAAAACCGCCGTCATAGCCACGTCAACTGCCCGTTTCCGCCTTCCGTTCAAACCCGCGTCCACCACCTCTCTTATTTCAAACAACCGTAGGAAGCATCATCCACCGCCTCCAACCACTCGTTAGAAACCTCTGCACCGGGGACTTCAACTGCCAGATGGGAAAACCATCTATCCGGCGCAGCGCCATGCCAATGTTTCACTCCAACCGGAATATTGACTACATCTCCGGGATTTAATTCCTGTGCCTCTTTGCCCCATTCCTGATAATAACCGCGCCCGCCTACGCAAATCAGAATCTGCCCGCCGCCAGAAGCGGCATGATGGATGTGCCAGTTGTTCCGGCATCCCGGTTCAAACGTAACATTAAAAATCCCCATTTGTTCCGTGGAAATCGGTGCAAGGTAACTCTGCCCGGTAAAATACTGAGCAAAGCCGCTGTTCGGTTCTCCAACCGGGAACAACATGTTCCTTTCATGGGTTTCCCGTTCGTTCCTTTCCAGTGATTCTTCCATCCAGACATCCTTCGCCATCTTAAAAGCCGCCCATGCCTTCGGCCATCCTGCGTAAAATGCCGCATGGGTTAAAATCTCCGCAATTTCTTCTTTTGTAATCCCGTTATTCTTTGCGCTCATCAGATGGTACTGAAAGGAAGAATCCACCAGCCCCTGCGACATTAAAGATACCACTGTCACAAGGGAACGGTCTCTCAGGGAGAGCTTTGCCTCCCTGTTCCACACCTCTCCAAATAACACATCATCGTTTAACTGTGCGAATTTTGGGGCAAAATCCCCAAGTTGATCTCTGCCTGCTGTCTGCTTTACCATAATCTTATCCTCCTTTTCATGCCTGTACTCACCATCATATTTTCTGATTTCCGGTAGACCATACATGGCTCTCTTTCGCAGAAGCCTGTGTATTCTGCGCCATAACACCCACCAACTTATGCGGAACATAAGGCTCCTCCAAATAGGAAAGCTCCTCCGCTGACAATTCCAGTGCTGTCGCTTTTGCCGCTCCTTCGATATGATGGAGCTTCGTTGCTCCCACTACCGGAGAGGTTGCTTTGGTCAAAAGCCACGCAAGAGCGATCTCCGTCATAGAAACGCCCTTGTCCTCCGCCAGTTTCACCACTCTGTCAATAATCACGCTATCCTGCCCGGCAGCAGCGTCATATTTCAGTTGCGCATAACTGTCCTCCTGCAAACGCTTGGAGGTTTCACCGGGGAGCCTTGCAAGCCTGCCTCCGGCCAACGCACTGTACGGTGTCATGGCGATATTGTCCTCTCGGCAGAGCTTTGCCATTTCCCGTTCTTCTTCCCTGAAAATCAGATTGTAGTGCCCCTGCACGGATACAAACTTTACAAATCCTTCTTTTTCCGCCAGTGCGTTTGCCTTTGCAAGCTGATAAGCGAAGCAGTTTGAAATACCAATATAGCGGGCTTTACCAGCTTTTACCACATTATTCAGCCCTTCCATAATGTCATGAAGCGGCGTTTCATAATCCCACATGTGATAAATATATAAATCCACATAATCCATGCCAAGATTAGAAAGACTTCTGTTTATCATCCGCTCAATATGCTGCTGTCCGGTAATCCCGGCCCGGATGTCATCCTGAGTGCGGGGAAGAAATTTTGTCGCCACCACCACATCCTCACGCTTTGCATACTCCCAAAGCGCCCGGCCAAGATACTGCTCGCTGGTTCCGCTTTGGTAAGCGATTGCCGTATCAAAGAAATTAACGCCCAAATCCAGCCCGCGCCGAATAATCTCACGGGAATGTCCCTCGTCAATCGTCCATGAGTGCTGACCGTTATTCGCGTCGCCAAATCCCATACAGCCCATACAGATGCGGGAAACAGTCAAATCAGAATTTCCAAGTTTTATATATTGCATTGTATCGCCTCCTACCCATGTTCAATTCCATTTGCATCAAGCCACTGGCTGATTTCCTCATTCAAGGTCGCCCCGCCAGAATAATGAACCGATAAGGCTTCTCCCATCACTGCATCAGGAGCCAGCTTCGCTATCGCTGTCAGACTCTGTCCAAACCGCCCTCCGCCGTGAGAACAGAACGGAACAATAATCTTGCCCTCAAACCCATATTCCTCCAGAAAAGAGGCAATCGGCATGGGAATAGAAGCCCACCAGTTCGGATAACCGAGAATAATTACGTCGTAATCTTCCATGTTTTCAACATGATTCGCCAACTCCGGCCTTGCCTGCTCATTCTGATCCCGCTGCGCCTCGTCCAAAACGGTGTTGTAATCGTTAGAATAAGGATTTACCAGCGTAATCTCAAAAAGGTCGGCTCCCGTCTGCCTCTGTATCTCTCCGGCAATTCCTGCCGTATTTCCGCCCCACGAAAAATAGGCAATCAACACATTTTCATTCTCGGAGGCTTCCCTATCCTGCTGCAAGGCTGTGCCTGTAACGCTGCCCGAACCGGCCGCCGCATTAAGCACCAAACGCATACCGATATTAAAGCTGCCCTTATCCTGCGCAAGCGTGGCCCGATATGCACAGCGCATATTCTTAGCAAAATCATTCCAACCGCCGCCTCTGTAAACCCGCAATATGCCGCTGTCCGGACCAACTGGATCGGTTTCCTCTGTCTTTGGATATTCACCATAATAGTCCCACACCCATTCGCCTACATTGCCGTGCGTGTTATACAGTCCAAAAGCGTTAGGAGCAAAACTGCCTACTGCAACGGTTGTCTGCCTGTATTCACCAGGCTGTGTATCCAGATTTCCCTGTGAGAAATAATTGTCCTCAATCATGTAAGGATAATGCCCATAATAATTTGCTTCTTCTGCACTGATAGAAGCTTCTGTATTAAAAGGAGTTACTGTACCGGCGCGGCAGGCATATTCCCACTCCGCTTCTGTAGGTAAACGGTAGCCATTCGCACTGCGATCCCAGCTTATATTCTGGCCGTCAATGGTATAAACCGGCGTTCGTCCCTCGCTCTCGCTCCGGGAGTTGCAGTAACTCACCGCATCGAGCCATGAAATATTTTCAACTGGAAGATCACCGCCAGAAAAATTGCTGGGATTCTTCCCCATCACCTTCTCATATTCTTCCTGCGTCAGTTCATACTGACTCATGTAAAAATCGCTGACCGTAACCGTATGCTGTGTTTCATCATCACTCCGCCAGCTTTCGGTTTCCGGGCTTCCCATCTGAAAGGTGCCGCCTTCAATCAAAACAAAATTTTCAGGAATCTCCATCATGCTTACCTCGTTTTCTTCCGGCGAAGTGGAAATTATCACGCTTTCCACCTCGCTGTCGGTATCCTGTACATTTACAATATTTTCTTTTTCTTCGCTCCGACCACAGGCTGATATTCCAAGAACTAGAACGGCCGCCATGAAAAGCGCTGTCAATCGTTTCATTGCGACCTCCTACTCTGCAAGTCCAAGCCCACTCAGCCAGTCCGCTACTGCATCGCCGGGATTTGCCGCCTGCGAGCTTCCCAAAGAAAGCCCACCCAAAACATCCGCATCCGGTTCCATGCTTTCAATTGTGCTGATTGTATTGGAAAATCCGCTGCCGCCGCTGGTAACAAATGGAACGATGGTCTTACCAGACAAATCATAATCGTCCAGAAAACTGTAAATAATCATCGGCATATCTCCCCACCAGTTCGGAAAGCCAAGATACACCACCTCGTAGCTGTCAAAATTCTCAATACTGCCGGAGATTGCAGGCCGAACCCCATTCCTTTGTTCTTCCTGCGCAATATCCAAAAGCGCGTCATAATCATCCGTATAAGGCTCTGCCGGTACAAGACGGAACGTATCTGCGCCTGACTGATTTTGAATTTCCAAAGCAACCGATTCTGTATTTCCCGACCATGAGAAATATACAACCAACCCGGTTGCCGCTGTATCCTCCGGCTCCGGTTCTGTCTCCGTAGCCTCATCTGCTGTATCTGCCGGGGAAGTGCTTTTCTCTGTTTCCGCTTCGCTTTCTGTTTCTACTACTGGTTCTACCGTTGTGCTTGGCTCTGGAACAGTATGCTCCTCCACATCATTTTCTGTACTCCCACAGGCTGCCAATGCAGACGCCATCATACACGCCATCATAACTGCAAATAATTTTTTCTTCATCATCTACTTCCTCCTTTGTTTGATTCCCTAATCTTGTGGCGAAGATAATCCATTCGATCCAACTGCATTTCTCTGAAATGAATTTCATCAAGAGTAGCGCTGCGCCTTTTATTCAACATATCAAGCCTTTGCGCCTCGGTATTTTCTCCTTCCAATAACAGCCGCATATAGCTTTCTACCTCGTCATTCAGAAAGCCAATGTCATGCAGCGTCATAATCATACTCAGCCGTTCTATATCCTGATCGTCATACTGCCATGCGCCCATAACCTTTTTTACAGCGCCGCATAATCCCCAGCCCTCATATTCATGAAGAATATCAAGGGGAATATTGTAACGTGCGCTTGCTTCATCAATCGTCATTCGTAAGCTCCTTTCCACAGATAATAAAAAATGTAGGCGTCCTCCTTGAACACCTACATTTTAATTTAATTTCTAAGGAATGTCTAATACCTACATCAAATCTCTTATAATGCCTAAAAAGCATTTTTAAGAAACCTCATAAATTGGGAAGTGGCCGCTCCAAGCGTCTGATTCTTTTTCCAGACTAAAACCGAACCTGTTTCTAATGTTGGAGCAAGCGGAATAAAGCATAAGTCCTCATAAAAAGCAGCGCCAAGATCAAAACACAGCGCAACACCAACTCCACGTTCCACCATAGACGCAGCGTTTAGAATCAAATTATAGGTAGCCGCAATCTGAAGTCCCTCGTAATAATCCCCAAACCAACTGGCCAGTTCATTTTTTACCAGTTCCCGTTTTACCATGATCAGAGGCACACCTGTTAAATCCTTAGGATTGACGGACTCCTTCGCTGCCAATTCAGAATCTTTTCTTACCAATATTCCCCATTTTTCTTTCTGTGGCATACGGATAAATTCATACTTCCCAACATCCACAGGTTCCATAAGAAGCCCTATATCTAAAATCCCTTTTTCAATCCGTTCTTTAATGTCATCTGCGATTGCGCTGTGAATACTAAACTGCACAAGGGGATATTTCTGCTGGAATTTTCTGATCTGCTCCGAAAGAAAGAGCATATTTTTCGTTTCTCCACAGCCGATTGCGATTTCGCCTGAAAGCACATCTTCCTTATGGGAAAGCTCTTGAACCGTCTTATCGGACAATGAAACGATTTCCTGTGCCCGGCGCTTTAAGAGCATACCGTCCTCAGTTAAAATAATACTATGTTTGCTTCTATGAAACAATTTTACCCCTAATTCTTCTTCAAGCTGCATAAGCTGCCGGGAAAGTGTTGGCTGTGTAAGATGTAATAATGCGGCGGCCTTTGTAATATTTTCTTCTCTGGCAACCATCAGAAAATATTTCAAAACTCTAAATTCCATAACGTTTTGCCTCCCTAATATGTAAAAGATTATAGCAGATTCTATCTTCACTTTCAACATATCATAATCCAAGAAATGCCTTTCATGAATTTATAAAAATAAGTATTTGGAGCTTGCTTTCACACCAAAAATGTGTAAGCTGTCATTCACAAGGCAAGCAGCCAGTACAAAACACAATCAAAACGAAAGGCGGAAAACATTATGAAGACAGGAAAATCACAGCAAAATTGAGAGACGCGGTTCCAGTATGCCTTATGATAGAAGGAGAGGAAGTAAAACGGTACAAGAACATTGACCTGTCGGATATGCTCAAAGAGGCAGAAATGCTGGACTTCCATTTCAACGTACCGGAGGACGGCAAAATCACTTTTGAAATCAGCTATGCGCAGGGCGCACTGCCGGAGGTATTCCCGGAGCCGCGGGCGAAAATGACGCGAGCCGAAAAGACAGCGAAAGCCGCAGCAGAGCAGAAAACCAAGGCAGAAGAAAACGCCCCGCAGGAAGTAACGACGCTGACAGAGCACTCATAAGAAAGCAGTACCGGCCCCGCTTCGGCGGGGCTTTTCGCCGCCCGGATATTCTGAAAAAAGATATGTTTTAAATATTTGGGGGCTTGCTTATCTATTCAAAATATGTAAGCTGTCACTCACAGAATTAAAACATAATTTTAGGAGGACATGCCAATGCTCAATATATCCGAAATAGTAAAGAAGACCGAAGAAATGTTTGACCTATTCAATCAGCATTTTTACAACAATGAATTGACCCGCCCGGCCATCACCGTATCCCCGGACGGCGGGCGCGGCGCATACGGCTGGTGCAGTATCCATGAAATCTGGAATGCAGCTAACGAACTTTACCGGGAAATCAACCTTTGCGCCGAGTACCTCGACCGCCCTATTACAGAGATAGCCGCCACACTTCTCCATGAAATGAGCCACTTATATAATCTGCAGCATGGTATCCAGGACGTAAGCAACAACGGCTATTACCACAATATGAAATTCAAAGCCACCGCCGAAGCCCACGGCCTGCATATTGAGAAACATCCCAAATACGGCTGGACGGTTACGACCCTGACTCCGGAAGCCGAAACATGGATCATATCCGCCCTGGGGGATACCGGCATCCACGCCAGCCGCCTGCAGGCCACCGGAATCTCCAAAGGCGGGCGCAAGAAATCCATCAACCGCAGCATCAAATATATCTGCCCCTGCTGCGGCACCATCATACGGGCAACCCGAGAGGTCAATGTAACCTGCGCAGACTGCGGGGAACCTTTTGAAAGGGCATGATACCTGATAGAACCGGCCAGCCAATATCCCACGGCTGGCCGGTTCTATCATTTTGGCATTCTAAAAAATAAAATTTCTTCGAAATAAGGCTTGCTTTTTCACCAAAAATGCGTAAGCTGTCACTCACAAGGCAAGCAGCCAATAGCAAAAATATCAAAATAAGAAAGGCGGACAACATTATGAAGACAGGAAGAATCACAGCAAAATTGAGGGACGCGGTTCCGGTATGCCTTATGGTAGAGGGCAAGGAAGTAAAACGGTACAAGAATATCGAACTTCCGGACAGCATCAAAGAGGTTGAACTTCTCGACTTCCACTTCAACGTACCTGCAGACGGCAAGATCACTTTTGAAATCCATTACGCATCCGGCGTACTTCCGGAGACATTCCCGGAGCCGAGGGCGAAAGTAACCCGCGCAGAAAAGGCAGCCGCCAAAGCGCAGAAGAAAGCCCTGCAGGAAGAAGCCGCCGAAACCCCGGCACCGGAGGAAACGGCACTGGCCATCATTCCAGAAGAACCGCATATAATGAAAACGGCAGAGCCGGAGGAAGCCACAGCTGAACCGGAAACTGCAGAGGATACCCCAGAGCAGGCAACCGAAAGCCCTGAACCGGCAGAGGAAGCCGAAGCCAATAAGGAAGCCAGCACCATGGAAATCAGCTACAATGTAACCGGCCCCCGCCGGAAAGAGCTGGCAACTGCAGTAGGCGACTTCATCGGAGCGGCTCCGGTATACCAGAAAGCTCCCACATACGCTTTCGCCATCGGCAGCTACATCATTGACCGGAACGGCACACTCAGTGGTGAGAAGAATAAAGAATTGACAGAGGCACTTGCAGCGCAGGGTTTTACCGCCGCATAAAAAAAGAATACCAGCCCCGCTCCGGCGGGGTTTTTGGTGCATACAATTTTCCAAGGCAATTCCGTATATAAAAATATCCGCTAAAATGTCCTCACGGCTTAATGCCAGAATTATACTTTTTAGCGGTTATTGATTTTTGTCCCCGCTACTCTCCGAGGGGTGTGCATCTTCCAGTACAATACAATTCCTATGATTTAGAAATTCATGATTCCATGGAAATTTGAGAAGTCAGCGAAAAACATAGAAAAAAATGAAATCCAAGAAAACCCGCAGAATCAGGCTTTTTCAAGACTTTCAGAAAAATAGCCCTCCGGAATGGAAGGCTTATTTTGTATCAAAGTTTGTCCCTTTAGACATCTCCATGGGTGTAAGCGTAAGCCCCCAGCCTGCAGCATGAATTCCCTTGGGGTCTGTTACCCATCCGCTAATATCCGTAGACTGGTTAAATGCCATTTGTTCCTCTTTGCTTTCGAATAACAAATTGTTTTCCACTTTAATCCCAAGCGGTTCAAATAAATTCTCTGCCGCAAAATCTAATACGGATTGCCTTGTTGCCTTCACTAAAATTCCCGATAAAATATCTGGCCCAATCAACGGAGCATATCGGAATGTTCCTATCTTCCCATGGCCGCCTAATAAATCAAGTGAAAATTTTACCCAGTCACTGCTTGTAAAGTATTTTATATAAGGTGCAAAAAATCGATATTTATAAGGTGCCGTCATTGTCAGCATATCCCTTAGTGTAATATTCTGTATTTTAGTCTCTCCTCTTTTCACTTTGTATTCAGGAAAATAATCTAACACCTTCTTTTCAATATTTTCAATATATCCCTTATCCAGCGCAATCCCAATCAATATTGAAATAACACTTTTTGTCACAGAATAAACATGAACACGGCTATTCGCTGTACAACCTTTAAAGTATTTTTCATAGGATACAATTCCATCTTTCAATATGGCCATACCTGTGGTATTTCCATATTTACTGTTTATTTTCTGTTCCAGCTCTTCAATTTTTATCTGATCCATACTTTCTTCCTCTCATGCACTTCACAATATCTGCTTGC
>CAJUEW010000038.1 GCA_910585465.1 uncultured Lachnospiraceae bacterium
GAGTATATCACAACATGCACTTCTTTTCATTACGGTGTGTTTTGTATCGCTTACCACTTATCTTGAATATGGGGTGGCTTTTCGACACATCATACTTGCTCCGTCCATTCTGCCGAAGCCGTACTTTTTGGTACATGTTGGATATAAGTTTTACAATGCCATTTAAAATCCAGTACCCTATTTACGCTTGATGTTCCAGAATCCACGACAAAATATCTTCGTATTCCTTCTTCCCATTCGCCACATCAAGTATTAAATCAACTAATTCCTTTTGTGTGTACTTTAATTCATACCCATTTACTGCAAGAAATACCAGCATAGAATGAACACCGATTCTTTTATTCCCATCTATCATTGCATGATTTTTGACAAGTCCATAACACAGCCTAGCTGCTTTCGCCTGTATACTTGGAAATAATTCTTCACCTACAAATGATTGAAACGGACTCTCCAGTGCAGAATCAAGTAAACCTTCATCCCGTATACCATCACTTCCACCTGTGGATTCTATCAATTGGGCATGAAGCATCAACACCTGTTTTTTCGTCAGCCGGATCATTTTGCCAATACCTCATACGCCTCTCTATTCTGTTCAGCCAGTCTTTTGGAGATATTCATTATATCTTCATCGGATGCATTGGAATCCTGCTCAGCTCTGCTGAAATCTATAACAAGATACCTTGGTACATTGTTCTTCAGAATAACAGCAGTTCCGTGTTCATCAACTAATCTCGCCACTTTTGAAAAATTCTGGTTTGCTTCTGTAATGGAAACCATTGTATTTGTATCAATCTTCATAGTTAAGCATCTCCTGATGTTAGTATTTGAATATAGTATATGTAATTTATAGGATATATTCAACCTATTTTTGTCAAGTAGAGGAT
Organism: uncultured Lachnospiraceae bacterium; assembly: GCA_910585465.1. Taxonomy (GTDB): domain Bacteria; phylum Bacillota; class Clostridia; order Lachnospirales; family Lachnospiraceae; genus Hominiventricola. The sequence continues at coordinate 885 of CAJUEW010000038.1, forward strand.
ATATTTTTAAAATATGCCCTATGTGTATGTGATTTTACCATTAGTCGATACATATCATCTATATCAATACAATCTGAATCTTTTTCAGTAACGCAAAATATCCCATGATTGCTTTTATCATGAGATTCATTATCTGCTTCTATATAATCAGGTTCCTTGTAATCACCTGTTTTGGCCTCCGCACCAATTGGAGTGGACACCACTTTGCAAAAGAAATCATGTCCCACGCAATCTGTTTTTGTCAGGTTCATTTGAACCTCACCCTCTGTAGGCATATCCAATATTTCATCTATAGAGAAATCATGTTCCATGGAAACAGGCTCACCCCAGTTATCATCAACCTCATTCCTTACTTCATCAGGAAATACAGATAAATCCAATAACTCACCCTGTTTATACTCACCATCATAATATCCTTCTACTGGTTTATATTACAATGATTTGTTGTATGTAATACATTGTTTGCATAGAGCAACCTCCGCATCAAAATTATTTCTGTATTTCTTTGCACCACTACAGTAAGCATTATATCTAAGCTTCACTGATCTTCTATCAGGCTTTTCATAAAAATCTTCACATTCCACGGTATCAGAATATTTCAATGCTTCAACAATGACAGCTTCTCTGTCACAATATCTACCATAGGAGTTATTCAGCTTGTAATATGTACCATTTGCCCTGCATTTTTTATGCCTGTATACATAAATTAGTTACATTTTTTCTAACTGCTCCAAGTAATCTTTGATGGTACGTTTACTGGCTCCCCATAATGAAACCATTTCGTCCTGAGACATATGCCATTCTTTGGTTTTATTATTGATTGTGCCTATCAGATTTACATAGAAAGTAAACACGTTAAAAAGCTTACTGGATTCTGAAAATATTTTCTGCATCTCCCATAATTCCACTATTGTGAATTTCTCTTTGTCTGTATTTACTTCTAACTCTTCATTAGAGATTATATAGTTATCTCCGTTCTGGTCTAATATTGTTATTATTTTTCTGTCCGCAAGGGATCGAATGTCCACACGGATATTTTCGATCATTGTTCTATCCCTTTTTATTGTTGTTTTAAGGAATCTGCCTGTAATAAAATATCCTATACAATCTATAAAAGTAACCATTTGCTCCCATTTCACACTATACATGCCATTCAATGTAGCTAATACCACTATTTCTTTTTCATCTAAATCTTTTGATTTACCAACGAATAACTTTAACATAAAATTTCTCCTTTAAATATAAAATATAATCACTCCAGTCTTGAAATTTTTGAAAACAGAAAACTCAAGACTGGAAGGCGGCGCACGAGACCGGTAAAATGTCAGAAACAGCCTTTTTCCGACAACGAAAAAACGCACCCGCCGTAAGGCAGGTGCGCTCGTCTTAAAAAAGGTGGTGCATATTGGGGAACTTATGGGGATTGGCAGGGAATATGTCGAATGAAAAAATACCGCAATCCCCTTAAGGACTGCGGTATGTACAGAAAGCATATATTGTTTTGGTATATAAGGCATGAAGCCTGTCCCTGCCCATGGTAGATTCATGGCATCCCCTTTCCGGGGATACACAGCATTTAAATCTATTTTCCCCCTGACAGCTTGTCAATAGGAAAAATTATAGAATACGAAACAGTAGCAAGACGGTAATGAAACGGTAGATAAACGATAGAAAATCGCAAGTTATGACATCGAAAGCAGGCAGAATGTAACTTAACCTTAAGCTTTCAGAAACAGTATAAAAAAGGCAAAAAAAGGCAGCCTGATTTTTAGGCAGGCCGCCATATGTAATACTTATCTTAGATTTGTTTCAAAGCAATATCCAATACTTCGCAAACACCGAATCACAAATGGGGCATCCGGATATTCCTTATATAATTTTCTCCGCAGGCTGCGAACATGGCAGCCTACTGAATTGTTTTCATTGCCAAGGGAATCCTGCCCCCATAGCTTTTCATAAATCTGCGTATAAGTAAGGACATATCCTTTATTAACTACCAAAAGGCAAAGAAGATCAAATTCCTTTGCCTTTAAGTCGATCTCCTTATCACAGCGGTAAACCTTTCTGCGGCCAAGATGAATTTCCAGTTCTGAAAGAGACAAAATCTCCTCGTTGCTCAACCACAACTTCTCGAAAGCAGGGTGACAATTCACCGCACACACTATTTTTTCAACAGCATCTGAATCCTGCTCATTAAATTCTATTATTATGCGTCCGATGTCATCACCCCCTCGTACTTTCCTATCTAGTTCACAAATCTTGTAAAAACCTTGATTATATTACTTTATATGATTACGTTCTTTATAAATCACACTATCTATTAACAAATGACATCACATCAGTCTCCTTACTTTGCCGGACGCACCTGGGCATACCCATTCCATGCAAACAAGGCTTCTTCTGCTTCATTTCCATATACCTGCTCCACATCACAGATATACAGATAATGGTCACCAACCTCATGAAATTCCTTCAAGCTACACACAATCGCCACACGACTGTGAGCAGGAATCTTTATATCACTGCCGTCAACTTCCGCAAGCTCAATACCAAATTTGGCAGCTTTATCTGTATCACGTCCTGTCGTACTGCCGCAGCCCATCACTGCTTCGGCCATCTCTGCACCGGGGATCGTAAGAATGACCTTCCTGTTATCCCTTACCATCTCCCCGCTGTAAGAAGTCTTTGCCATCGCATAGGCAATCATGTTCGGTTTGAAAGAAAGATATGTCCACCAAGACACCGTGGCAAGGTTTGTGGAGCCATCCGGCTTTTGTGTACATACAACGGTTACGGGGTTCGGAGAGGTCAGCTTCGCCGCCTGTGGTAAATTAATCTTATTCATAGTGTTCATTTCCTTTCTGTGATTTATTCAATTGATTTCCCAAGTTCATAAGCCTCTTGAAGCTCCGGCTTCCCTTCAATATCCCCCACATGGCCATTTCTTCCAGCAAGGACATGACCAAGGTTCCTCCATCTCAGATGTTCCATCAAATGATCATAATAGAGAAGTACATCCTCAAAACCATTTCCCTCTGCCGCCATCAGTAGTGCGGACGCCCTGTTATTTCCCCTGAGAAGGTTCCCATCTCCTTCTTCCAGTGCAAACAGGCGGTCAAAAGCTGTCCGAATCTGTCCGCTCATTGTCCAGTAATACAAAGGTGATGCAAGTACTACCACATCTGCTTCTCTCACTGCCGGATATATTTTGTCCATATCATCCTTCTGGACACAAGGACACTCCCTGCTACTGTGGCCACCAAAGCAGCCTTTACAGCCATGGATATCCATGCCGTTAAGGAAAAATTCTGTCACTGTATTCCCTGCTTTTTCTGCGCCCCTGGTAAATTCAGCGGTCAGTGCCGTGGTATTCCCGTTCTTCCTAGGACTCCCGTTTAAAATAACGATTTTCTTACCCATATAAATCCTCCTTAGATTGCATCAGCCAAAGCCGCTGCTTTTTCGCATCCATCTGTCTTGTTGATATCCCCAACATTCAGCACACCGGGAATCAAAACCTCGCCGACCATCTTCCATTTGTTCAAAGCACACATGCGCTCAACAGGGATACGGACTCCGTCCATGACGGACATATCCTCTTCCTCACAACAGGTGATCAATGCACATTCCTTGCCAGCGATGTCTTTTCCACCAACAACCAAAGAGAAAATGCGGTCGATGACACCCTTAATCTGTGCCGGGATAGAATACCAGTAAACCGGCATGGTAAACACAATCGCATCCGCTTCCAGAATTGCCGGTGCTATCGTATTGAAATCATCATCAAAAGTACAAGCTTTCCCTGTGGAATAGCAGGTCTCGCAGGCCCGGCATCCTCCCACTTTTTTCTGGGCTGCGTCAAAACGGGTCACTGTATGTCCTTTCTCTTCAGCCGCTTTGATGAATGCATCCGTCATGGCAAAACTGTTCCCATTTTTACGCGGGCTCCCTGTAATAACAACGATTTTCTTACTCATAAAATGATTCCTCCTTTATTCTTTCTTGATTTTATATTAAGCCATATCAAAATGTATCCTTCGATGCGGCTTTTATAACCCTTTCAGCCATTCTGTCACACGATACCTGCAATATGGTATATCGCCGCAGTATATCTCCAATGGTTTTTCCACAACTGTCCCGTTGCACACTGCTTTTATGTCCTCTATGCTTCTGCCTGCACCGCCTCCGCCATGGGTCACCACAGGTATGACAGATTTCCCTGAAAAGTCATAACGATTCAGGAACGCCTCTACAGGTTTCGGTATCGTATCCCACCATAATGGGAACACAAGGAATACCACATCATACCCATCAATATTTTCCGGCATATCCACAAGCTCCGGCAGTTCCTGGCGCCCAATTTCCTCACTTGCAGCCGATACAGTATCGGAATAGGAAGACGGGTAATGTTCTTTCGTGTTGATGGAAACAATATCCCCTCCTGCGGCATCCTGTATCATCTGCCCGATCACCTGGCTGTTCCCCAGGAATTCCTTTTTCTCATTGAGCAGCAGGGATGCCCCGGAGACTGCGTCCACACCATCAGCAAAGTCCGTATTGCCAACCCTCGTAAAATATACGGTCAGAATCTTTCTGCCGTTAAAATCTACGCTTTCACCTGAGATAACCGTTTCCTGATCAACCTCAACTGTCAGAAAATGTCTCTTAACATAGGGCAGCAGCCATACATCCATAAGCACCGCCAGAAGGGAGATTAGTATTGCCAGAGCAGCCGGAAGTACCTTATATTTCTTTTGTACGCGGCCAAATGTATGAACCAGTACATGGAACGCAATAAGCACAAATCCGGCCAAAGCCAAAACAGCATGTATCCGTCCAATACCCGCCATATGGATGCCTGTATGGAACAAGTATCTGGAACTGATAATGCCTGTCAACAAAATAGATACCAAATCTGCCGCTAAGGCAAAATTTACAGCAACCGCAATCTTTCTTTTCCTGTTATAAATACCTTTCTTTATTGCTTTATACCACTTTATGTTGATGATATTATGAATTATGGTCATTGCAATAAATACAATGCCAGCCACCTCATGAAAAGGAGCGCCTGTAAAGGAATACCCCAATAATGCTATAAACAGCAATCCCAACATGATATCAATGGCTTTTTTTATCCTGCCTGTGGCATTATATTTATCCATGTCTGACTATCCTTTCTTTACTCAATTCACGCCTTATTCTGGAACCTATTACGCCCCAAAACAATATCAGGCTGAATAAAGCACCCACCGCATCTGATATCGTCCCTGCATAAAAAACATATCGTATATCCAGAAACAACGGCAGAATGCAAAGGCATATCATATATACAATTTTACGGAACAGCGACAACGGAAGCGCATATTTGACCTTTCCCATTGCAGTCAGGCCATCTACTAAGGCATACTGTACTGCAATGCCAAGCAATGCAAACGTATACATACGGATACTGCCCGCGGCCAACTGTATTGTGCCTGACTCTTTCAAGAAAAATCCTGCAAACACCTCCGGCAATACCTGCACTGCAATTCCCAATGTTCCGATGTATACTCCGCATAATAAAAACACATAAAGAAAAGCCTGCCGGATCTTTGTATCATTTCCTGCCCCATAGTGAAAGCTGAATATCGTTTGGCATCCTGTCGTGATCCCCTGTGCAGGACAGGCTACTATCGTCATAAAACTCTGGATAACCGTAGCACAGGTAATCAATATATCTCCCTGCGAATCTCCACCGTATTTCCGTAACGAAGTATTCAGAAAAATAATGATCAGGTTATCCAATATCGTAATCATGAATGACATGCATCCTATGGACAAGATTCTAAGTACAATCTTCTTTTGCAGCCTGCCTGGGCACAGGCGTACCGGAATAATCCTGCTGCGCAGAAAACAGATTACATAAACACATGTACAGCATTGTGCAATAACAGTTCCCCATGCTGCCCCCGCAATCCCCATACCGCACCCAAAAATCAGGATAGGGTCAAGAACCACATTTACCACAGCTCCAAGCGCCACTGAAATCATGCCCTGCCTTGCAAACCCCTGTGCCAGAATAAACTGGTTCAGCCCACATCCAAGAAGCGATGCAAAAGTCCCGCAGACATATATTGTAAAATAAGTTTCTGCGTAAGGGTACATATCTTTGCTGCTGCCCAGCAAGTATAGTATTTTTTCCCGGTTCAGTAAAAGCAGGGGAGTTACTGCCGCCGATATAACTAAAATCATAAAAAAGGCGTTCCCAATGATCTCTTGCGCCCTGCGCTCCTCTTTCTGCCCAAGGCTGATGCTCATATAAGAAGCCCCGCCAATCCCTACCATAAATGCAAAAGCCGTCAGGGCTGTCAATGCCGGCGCACAGACACCGATACTCGCAAGGCAGAGGCTTCCTGTTTCCGGTATTTTACCAATAAAAATGCGGTCTACAATGTTGTATAAAATATTGAAAAGCTGGCCGAACATTGCGGGAATCCCTAAACGGATGACCAAACGGCTTACGGGCGTCTCCTCCAACAATTCCTGCGTGTTTTTAAATCCAGACATATACAGCCACCTATAAAAGAACAGGCAAGGCAGCATTTCCGGCATACCCGCCTGTTCTCCACTTTCTCCACTGTTCTACTTGTGACGGTTATTTCTGAATGGTATCGGAATTCTGGTTATATGCCTTTGCAACGCATTTCCATTCGCCATCCATCTTCAACAGAAGCAGCACATCCGTGAAGTCAATGCGGTTGCCCCAGCCTTCTTCCAGCACACGGACAACAGCCAGGGATTCCTCAACCATCAGGACGTCCACACGAGCCTTGAAATTATCGCCGCCGGGTACGGTATCCACATTGTGGTAGAACTGCTCAATAGAGCCATGCTCCAGCTTACCGTCCAGATAGCCGAACAAAACAGCTTCATCCGTGAACAGCTCCTTTGCATATGCGCTGTTACCCTCAGCAACACTCTTGACAAACTTCATTGCAGCAGCCTCTACTGCCTGATATTCCTTTAATTCTGCTCTCATTGTAATAGCCTCCTTAAAATTTTTTTACATTATATAAAGCATTCTGCCTCATACCATAATAAATAGATTAAATATTGTTCCCTACCTCATAGCCGTCCCATACAGCATGAAGGATCGTGCTGACCTTCTGGCCATCGCCAATCTCATAAACAGCAGCACCGCATCCCTGGAGCTCCTGCGCCATGGATGGAACCGGGCGGAAACCAACTGCGATCACAACCGAATCCGCATCAAATGCCTTTTTCTGGCCATCGCTCTCCAGAATGACCCTGCCATCTTCCACCGCAGAAAGACGGTGGTTCTCCAATACAGACACATGATGATGTTCAAACAAATCCGGGATCATCTGGCCATTTGGGATCGGGGATGGAATACCTGCTGACAGAATCTTAGGCAGGGCTTCCACAACCGTAACCTCTTTGCCGTCCTGTGCATATTCTAATGCCATTTCACAGCCAACCAGACCGCCTCCGATTACCATGACCTTTTGCCCGACCTTTTCCGGATGTGCAAATGCTTCCATACAGCCGATTATCTTTTTATCATCTATTCCCGGCACTTTCGGCATGACAGGGGCGGAACCTGCTGCCACAATGATCACATCTGCATCCATATTGCGAAGCTGGTCAGCAGTAACAGCTTCCCCGGTATGGATCTCCACAGGCAGTACCTTTAATTCATTCTGATACCACGCATTTAATTCCCGTACCTCTTTTTTGAAACTGTGGGAGCCACCAGGAATCAGGTTGCCGCCCAGAGACTCATTCTTTTCATACAAAGAAACTTTATGTCCACGCATGGCTGCGGTTCTGGCAGCCTCCATACCGGCAACACCGCCGCCCACGACCACAACCTTTTTCGGCTGTACACAGGGACGGAGTGCATACCTCACTTCCCGCATTGCTGCCGGGTTTACTGCACAGGTAGGCTGTTTTCCCTGCTGGAGCCTTGTGATACACCCCTGATTGCAGGCAATGCAGGGACGGATCTTCTCCGTATGTCCGGTCAGCACCTTGTTTGGATACTCCGGATCTGCCAAAGCCGCACGACCAAGGACAACCGCATCAATCTTACCATCCCGAATCGCCCTCTCCGCAATATCCGCTTCATTCATCCGGCCTCCTGCCAGAATTGGGATATTAACAGCTTCTTTTGCCTTCGCTGCCAATTCCACCAGATACCCTTTCGGCATATACATAGGCGGGCAGGCATAGTAGAAGGAATCGTAAATACCTGTATCTACGTTCAGGCAGTCATAGCCATAGGATTCCAGCAGCTTCGCTATCTCAATCCCTTCTTCCAGTGTACGGCCAATTTCCTCCTCACCAGTCAAACTTGCCTGCTCAAATCCTTTTACAAAGGTTTTCAGTCCAAGACGCATACTGACTGGAAAATCACTGCCGCATTCCTGCTTAATGCCTTCCAGAATTTCCTTTGCCGCCCGTAAACGGTTTTCCAGGCTGCCGCCATATTCATCAGTGCGGTGGTTCATCATGGACAGGGCAAACTGGTCAAGCAGATACCCCCAGTGGATGGAATGAACCTCTACGCCAGAGAAACCCGAATCCTTTGCAATTTTAGATGCCTTTACAACGGACTCAATTTTAGATTTGATCTGGTCACGGGTCAGTTCCGGTGAAACTTCCCCCGGATGCCGGAAAACATGTACAGAAGATGGCGCCGGAAGATTGGGGTAATTCCGCCCAAGTCCCATAGTAATCTGAGCAAAGATTTTTGTACCGTAAGTGCCTGCCCTCTCATTCAGTTCCGTTGCCGTCATCTTAAACGCATCCGGATTCTGTAAGATTGTCGGGCCAACCCCGGTATACGGATCAACGGTTCCATCCGCTGCGATTGCCCCGGTAAAAATCAGACCAAAGCCGCCTTTCGCCCTCTCTACAAGATATTGTATCGTTTCGTCTTTCAGACCACCTCCCGGAAGATGATGCTGTCCGCCGCCAATTGGCGCCATACAAAACCTGTTCTTAATGGTCAGTCTGCCAATCTGGAGCGGCTTTCCTAAATACTCATAGTTCTGCATGTCTGTGCCTCCTTTACCTGCAGGATTGACTTTTCCTGCTGTTGATATTATAATTATAGCGAGAATGAAACAGAAAACAAGTACGCACCTTTAAGTGCGATACTAACATGAAAGTTATATACTTACCTAAAGGAGAGTGTAAAAATGGGCGAACGCTGCATATCACAAGAATGCCTGGAAACAACAGGTTTTAGCTACACATTATCCCTCATCAATGGGAAATACAAAATGACAATTCTTTATACGCTTATGGAATTTGGTATTGTCCGGTTTAATGAAATGAAAAAATACATTGGGGAAATTTCTTATAAGACGCTTAGTTCTACCTTAAAGGAATTGGAAGCAGATCAGTTAGTACACAGAAAAGAATATCCCCAGATTCCCCCAAAGGTAGAATACAGCCTTACAGAGCGCGGAAAATCTTTAATACCAATTCTTGACGGAATGTGCGAATGGGGAGACAAAAACAGGCTATAATGAATTTAAACTTATACTCAATCTTACATTGAAAATAACATATAAAACATTTTGATTTTGGCTCTGGGGGGTTCAAATTTTCAGAAACAGAGGGTTCAAATTTCTGTGGGGAGGGTTCATGCACAAACACTTCTCCTATTTATACCACAGCACACATGAAAAAGAAAAAGGCATCTGACGGAATCCAATATCGCCAAATGCCTTTATTTCTGCGGTTTTACACCTATTCTGTTTTTTCTCTTTGTATCAATTAAGCGAGTTTTATTTCTATCTTCCCACCGTCTTTGATACAATTCGATTTTGCCTTTATACTTTTTGATTTTGCCCTGTACCTTTTGATTTTCCCCCATGGCAAAATCAAAAGGTATAGGGGGAAAATCAAAAGGTTCTCCGGCCCATAAAAAAGACCTGCGGTATGCCCATAACCGCAGGTCTTTTTTATGTTTTTATTTCCATCCCGTTCTTAAATGATTATTATCAAGCTTGGGAGCCACCGTTCTTAAGCTTGAGAGCCATTGGAATCTACTGTATTATCAAGCTTGAGAGCCACCACTATATATAGTGGTTACGATAGAAAATATTGATATGGAGTATTGGCCTCTTTTAAACTGTATTTCATGAAGGATTATATCTTTCAAATACATCTTAAGGTAAGCGATACAAAACACACCGTAATGAAAAGAAGTGCATGTTGTGATATACTC
>CAJUEW010000039.1 GCA_910585465.1 uncultured Lachnospiraceae bacterium
AATGAAGAACACCTGACACAACAGCAGCTTGCCCAGCAGACCGGCAGAGGACTCCGGCATATCCAAAACATAGAAAAGGGGCGGGTCAATGCGTCTATTGAAGTCCTTGCCGATGTAATCTACCGGCTTGGTCTTTCGGCAGATGTTTTGTTTTATCCGGATATGCCGCAACTGGAACAGCAGACAAAGCAGCTACTGTGCAAGTTCGCGGCCTGCACAGAAGATGAAAGGGCGTTTCTGCTGAAAACCCTAGACTGCATGGCAGAGCAGATGCTTAGCCGACATGAAAGAGCAGCCGGAGATAAAGCAGCCGAACAAGGCTAAAACCCCACTGGTCAGATTATTTGTGCCTATTATCCCTTTTGGTTCCTATAATTCCCAATACATATAGCATACAAGAGGAAAAGCAATTTACCGGCAAGATTGCAGCAAGATTTCGGCAAGGTTTTCCCCATAATTCGACAAAAAACGGGAGTGCCAAAGCATATTACTTCGGTACTCCCGTTTTTATTTTTTACCAGTAGGGGGCAAAAACTTATAGCCGACCCCTCTGGAATTTTGAATGTAGTTTTTTCCAACATCTGCCAGCTTTTTATAAAGATTTCCGATATGTGAGCGAACTGTATTTTCGCCGTTAATCCCCAAATCATCGCCCCATATTTGCCGGTATAGCTGTTGGCGGGTAAAAATCTGGCTTGGATGGCTTGCCATATAATATAGTAAATCAAATTCTGTCCGGGTTAGTTCCAACGGTTCTCCGTCAATAATCACATGGCGATAAATGGGGTTGATAATCAGTTCTGTTTCAAATACAAGTGGATATATTTTGTTGTCTGCTTTTTTGGCATCTAAATATAGTTGTATTAAAGAATTTGCCTGTGCTACACAGATGCTTATATTCACCGATTGCTCCAAATAGGCATTTATACCAGCATGGAATAATGAAATTTTTTCAGACACACTCAATTTTGGCACAATAGCCATAATTGGTAAAGGGCTTGTTTCCCGTATAAGGCGAATGATCTCCGCATTATGTTTTTCAAATGATTGGATACACATAATGACCAGGCAATATTCGCTGGACAAAAGCAAATTTAAGGCTTCCTTTACGGACATCGCATAACTGACATCCGCACTGGCATTTTGCATAAATTTTTTTGCAAATTGAAAAGCCGTTAGATCGTCACCTATGGCTAATATCCGTTTTGATAACATTACGCGCCTCCTTTCCTCACTATAAAAAGGCATCCGTTATTTATGGTATGGCTTTGTTTATCTTGAAGCAAATTGACTGTCAATGGCAAATATGCTTTGTCTGTTAAAAATTTATTGTTTTTTATATGCTGGTATCGGAAGCAGCTTATGAAGATTTTGCCTGTGGAGTCTGTCAATTTTTTCTTTGACAGCCCCATCCTCACATACGCCGGTTATCATGTATCTGCTCAAGGTCTGATACGAAAATCCCAGCTTTTCTTCATCGGAGCTTCCGCTCAATCCATCACTTGGTGTTTTTTCAATCAATTCCTCCGGTAAACCCAGCGCATATCCCAATTCCTTGACTTCCTCCACCAGAAAATCAGAAAGCGGGCTGAAATCACCGGCAGAATCACCGTATTTCGTTGAATATCCCACATAATCCTCGGAACGGTTGCAGGTGTTTGCCACACGCCCGCCGCCCGGCAGACTTTGTGCAACAGCATAAAGCGTTGTCATGCGGATACGGGCAGGAAGATTGAGTTTGCTGTCCTTTGATAATTCCGGGCTTCCCACTATATTTTGAAAGGCAGAATCCTTCTCCAATTCCTGGCACAGCGCAGCGACGGCTGTTCCAATATTCACGGCCAGATAGGGAATACCCAAAAAATCAACCAGCCTTTTTGCGTCCTCAATATCTGACTGTATTCCATTTGGCATCAGTACACCGACAACCCGCTCTTTGCCAAGAGCCTCTGCACACAGCGCTGCCGCTACACTGGAATCCTTTCCGCCTGAAATCCCAATCACAGCAAAACAGCCTTTCCCGTTTTTCTCAAAATAATCACGAATCCATCTTTTCACATTTTCTTTTACTTGGTAGGGATCGTTAAGCATCTGATTCACACCTCTTGCTCCATGTTTCTCGTTTCATCCAGCAGGTTCATTTTCATCTCGTAATACGCCGGACTCATATCCAGATAATGCCGGTGGGGATTCTCAAACCGTTGTTCTTCCGGCCAGATTTCGGCGTCCAGTTGTTTCTTTACATACTCCCGGATTTCATCCAGAGATTGCGCCGGAGTTATCCGTTTGCCGTCTTTTACTGCTGGTTTTTGTAGTTTCCTTGCGGTACAGTTCTCAAAATGGCGGTTCTTCCACGGCTTTTCCGGGTCAATATAACGGTACGGGCTGTTCAAGTCCACGGTTTCCTCTGGGCCTGTAATCAGGTCAGCCACAGCCTGACCGCAATCGCCATATATCCGATAGACCTGTTTCAAGCCCGGATTTGTAATTTTCTCCACAGTTTCCGACACCTTAATTCTCGGAGCAAAGACACCGTTTTCCTCCACCGCTGCGATTTTATAAACTGCTCCGAATACCGGGTCGCTCTTTGCTGTAATCAGCCGCTCACCCACGCCGAAGCTGTCAATCTGTCCGCCTTGGTTCAAAATAGAAGTGATGGTATATTCATCAAGGCTGTTTGATACAACAATTTTGCAGTCCGTAAGCCCTGCATCGTCCAGCATTTTCCGAACCTTTTTGGAAAGATAGGCTAAATCCCCGGAATCCAGCCGGATTCCTTTCAGCCGCCGACCCATTGGTTCCAGCACTTTTTTAGCGACACGGATCGCGTTGGGTACGCCAGAATGAAGCACATCATAAGTATCTGCCAGAAGCACTGCATTGTCCGGGTAGATTTCCGCATATCGTCGGAATGCCTCATATTCATCTTTGAAATACATCACCCAGCTATGGGCCATCGTCCCATTTACCGGAATCCCAAACTCCTGGCCGGCCATCACAGTTGCCGTACCAGATGCTCCGCCAATATATGCCGCTCTCGCTCCGTAGACTGCCGCATCCATATTGTGCGCCCGTCTTGCTCCAAAGTCGGAAACCTGCCGTCCCTGTGCCGCCCGGACAATCCGGCTGGTCTTTGTCGCAATCAGAGATTGGTGGTTAATCTGCGTGAGAATCGCCGTTTCAATCAACTGCGCATCTATCAGTGGGGCAGATACCGTAATTATGGGTTCATTGGGGTACATGATTGTTCCCTCTGGAAAAGCATAAATATCCCCAGAAAATCGGAAGTCTTTCAGATATTCCAGAAATTCTTCCGAAAATAGGTTCAGAGAGCGGAAGTAAGCAATGTCCTCTCTGTCAAAGTGAAGATTCTCCACATATTCAATGACCTGCTCCAGTCCTGCGAAAATCGCATAGCCGCCCTGATCCGGATTTTTACGGTAAAATACATCAAATACCACCTTTTGCGGCTCTTTCTGACTGGCAAAATATCCGTTTGCCATTGTCATCTCGTATAAATCCATCATCATACTGATATTTCTTTTATCAAACTGCGCCATGCTCCACCGCCTCCTCAAAATCCCTATCATGTTGTCTTTGCATGATATGGCAGCTCTCCATTGTCTGCAATGCCGCCCTGTGTTTATCCGGTGTAGTTCCCGCACAGCAGGATGCGTCCACATAGATTGGCACTTCCGGCATATATGCCTTTAGTAAGAGAGCATTGGAAATCACACATACATCCGTACATAGGCCAATCAGTTCAATTTCCTTTATGGGCCGTTCTTTATGGATTGCCTTCAGATCCTCCGCAAGCCGCAGCGATGCAAAGGCTGGCTTATCATAGACGGCCCCGTTTCGTTCCACCTGCACCTTTGCCAGCTCCTGTACTAACTGCCATCCTTTTGTGCCAGCTACACAATGCTTTATCGGCAACAGCTTTCCTTCCTGAGTAGAAAGATAATCTTCTGTATGGGTATCCATTGAAAAAAACACATGACCGGGATATTCTCTGGCTTTTTTTGCAGCAGCATTTACCATGTATTCCGCCTCTTTTGTTCCAAGCGCCCCTGTTATAAAATCATTCTGCATATCTACAACAATTAAATAGCGGTCAGGAGTGTCCACAGGTTTTATCCCCTGCATCTGGCCGATTAAATTCTTTGCAAAAGCCATTAGTCCTTTTGCTTCCTCTGTCCGTAAATATTTTATATCCAGTCCATTAGCGGCCAGACGGAATCTGTCCAGTGCATCCGCATCCTTGAAAATCTCATACAGCAATAATCCATGCTCCAAATTTTTATCTGTGATTGCTTTTTTTCCAGCTTCATCGGAACAGTCATGATACGCTATGACGGCATACGTTCTCCTATCGTACTCGAAACCATGATTTTTACAGTAGTCGGCATACGCATCCGCTGCCCTCTGCCCATGCCCAACATCCAGCCAGTCATCCAGCCTTCTGGAATCATGGAACGCAGCAGCAGCCCCCAACGCATCCTTATCCTTTTCTGACAGTCCCTGACGCTGTGCGATTATCAGTGAATAGAGCATTACACGCCTGCAATGTGCGACTGTGTGCTTTTCACTGTCCTCCAATGTAAACGTAACCTGATTTTCCAGAATATCATTCCACTTATCAAATACAGGTTTTATCCGTTTCCATTCCGGTAATCCCTCCATCCATTTTTCCTGCATAGCCTTACCTCGCTTTCACGATTTCACGCAACGCCGCTGCAATATCCTGATCCACACCAATGGACTTTCCCTGTATCCCGTCAGGAATGTAAATCTCACCTTTGTTGAAAGTAATATACTTTGCATGAGGTTCTGCTGCCGTAAGCTGCATAAATGGCATTTTTATCATCTGATTGCGCCAGCCAACACCAAACTCTAAAATGACAAGTTTTTTTCCACGCATACGATTTACAAATCCCTGATAGCGGGCAGCTTTTTCCTGCCAGTTCTTTTTCCCCTGAAAAGAGGAGTACTCCCCATAATTTACTTCCATACTCCCGCCGCATTTTGGGCATCTGGGCAAAAGTCTTTCCGGCACTCTGCCATCTGTTTCCGCCTCTGCCATGCGAAGAACTGCCTCCCTGTCTGGATAGACTTCATCACAGCAGCCCTTTGTGCAACGCATTTCTGTCAGCTTGCCTTCCATTTCAAATACACGTTCTTCCTCGAAACCTGCCGGGATAAAGTGATCCTCCCCATTGGACGTAACAACAAAATAATCCTTTTCTTTTACAAGTTCATACATATCCTTCATAATCTGCGTCGGTTCATCCTGTAAACACTTTTCTTTGATGATCCGGCTGAAATATGCCCATCTTTCTTCCTCGGAAGAATAGGAAACAGCCATCCCCTGCAAAATACAGTAAATACCATATTTTTCTCTGAAATCACCCATTCTTTCACGAAACCACGCATCATCCGCAAATAAATGATACCCCTCTGCTATGGATAATCCGTTGCTGGCCCCGATCAACACCCCGTCCGCTTCACTGATGATTTGCTTTATTTTCTGATATACATTCACTTTCCTGTCCCTGCCTTTCCTTTCATAATCTGTTTTAAATCCCGTAAGGTTTTCGATAAATCACCATTTATATACAGGCTTTTATTTTTCAAATGCTCTGGGGAAGAAGAATCTTCCTGATTCATACAGACATAAAAAGCACCTTTGTTTTTATATGCCATTTCCCAAAAGGGCAATTTAATAATACCAGGCGTCATTTCTCCTACCCCTAATTCCAGCAGCAAAACGCTTTTTGCCTTTTCTTTTGTCAGACATTGTTTCAGAAAAGATTCGTAGCGTATTACACCATCTTTCCAGTCCCGCCCCTCCAGAAACGTATCATCTCTTACCCACGGAACCATGATCCGTCCACATTCCCGGCATCTTGGAAGCAGTTCCGAAGGTATCCGCATTCCCAGCATATTTTCACACATCTCCCGGATGATGTTCTCATTCGGATAAATCCGGTCATGGCAGGGCTGGCTGCATTGAAAATAGCCCACATTCCCCTGATAACTGCAAATAGAATTTTGGGGAAATACCCGTTCAAACTGCATATCCACATTGGTTGTTAATACAAATACTTCTTTTCCACTTACAATTTCCGCCAAGTCATAATAGGTCTGCCCCGTTGGAGCATCCCACAGGCTTTGTATATAGCGTGCGTAAAAAGCCCACTGTTGTTCTGGTGAAGAATAGCAATAATAAAATCCTGCAAAGGGAGATTGAAAGCCATATGCTTCTTTAAAATCCTGCAACTGTCCTTCCAGATAAGGCATCCAATGGTAGTGATTATAGCCTGCTGCACTGGAAAGCCCGGAACCACCTCCAATCACAACTGCATCTACCTGACGGATTTTTTCTGCCAAGAGTTCCAGATTTTCTTTATTCTTCATTCTTTGCACCATACTTTTTTATTCACATAAGGGCGGTTCGCAAAGCGTGCTGCCCGCTGTTTTTTCAACTGCTCTTTGCAGAACCACCGCAATATCCTCTTTTATCGCAGTTCCTTTTCCTTCTAACTCATCTGGAAGCAGTGCATCTTTTGGATTGATCGTAATGTAATAGGCTTGCGGCAGGGAGTATGTCATATTCCAAAAGGGCTGCTGAATGAACATGGGCGTCATGCGCCCCACCCCAAGTTCCAGAAAAAGTATTTTTTTATGTTTATTTTCCATCAGAAAATGATTCCACTTTTCGTATTCCTCTTTATATTTTCTGCCTTGCAGAAACGTGTAGCCCCGAACCCACGGCTCCAGTTCCCTTCCACATTTCGGACAGTGCGGAATCAATTCTGTAGGAATCCGGCAGTCCTTTATATTTGCATACATCTCCTCAATCATACTTTTACTTTCAAACAGCCCGTCATGACAGGGACGCACACACTGAAGCCATCTGAAATCTCCCTGAATGGTACTGACTCTTTCTTCCGGAAAGCGTCTGCTAAATAAGGTGTCCTGATTGGTTGTCACCACAAAATAATTCTTTCCTTTCAGAAGTTCAAACAGATTTTCATAGGCAGGGCCGTCCGGAAGCTCCAGATTTGCATGGATGGAGGTTGCCAGAAATGCCCAGCGTTCTTCACTGGTCGGGTATGGGTAATAATATCCGTTAAAGAACCCCTGAAATCCGTACTTTTTTTCAAATTCCCCAAAATATTTCTTAAAATGTTTATCGCTGTGATACGCCATATCATAGCCTGTGGCAACAGACATCCCCGCAGCCGCCCCTACACAGACGGCATCTGCTCTCTCAATCTGTTCAAGTAGGATATCTGCTTTTCTATCATACTCTCGATTCATGTTGGCTTTCTTTTCCTTTCTGCTCTTTTTATTGACTTTCGTTTTATTTACTGTTATTATATAAATAACAACTTGTTTTTAGTATAGCACCAGACGCATGGCAAGTCAAGTGGCTGTTATAATTAAATTTACAGTAAAGGAGTTTTCCCATGAAATATTCTACGAAGTTAAGTGACGCTGTGCATATCATGGCTTTTATTGCAATCCATCAGGAGTATGACCTAAGCAGCGCTGTAATCGCTGACAGTATACAGACAAATCCGGCCTTTGTCCGGCAGATCATGATGAAATTGAAAAAGGCAGGATTGATGTCCAGCGTAAACGGCCATGCAAAGCCTTCCCTGGCAAAACCCGCAGAGGAGATTACGCTTTTGGATATTTATAAGGCTGTTGAGGGAAATAAACCACTTCTTCATCTGGACACCCACACCAATCCGGAATGCGGGGTAGGGATCAACATCCAACTGGCCCTGCAGGAGTACTATAACGAAATACAGAGAGGAACCGAAACCCATATGTCTGGTATTTCTTTACAGGATATTATCGGGTTGTACCGAAAAAAAGCAGGCCAGACAGATTGCTGATACAAAAGGCATATGGAAATACCTCCGAATGAACGTATACAAGAGGTATTTCCATTTATCCATTTATTTTTTATCTGTACAATGAACACCACATTCAACGCAATTTCCATTACATCCGTTTATCCCTTTTTTCCGGGAATAAGCAATGGATAATATCAACAGGCCGGCTACAATGCAAAGTACCACAATACTTGCCAAATTCATCATCAAATCCTCCTATACAAGCCCGACAGCAACCCCAATACTATGTACGACAAATGCCACAATCCATGCGATTGCGCATTGAATGATTACAGTTCCAGCAGCAGCCTTAACCCCGCCCATTTCCCGTTTCACGGTCGCAACCGCCGCAACACATGGCGTATAAAGCAAAGTAAATACGAGAAATACAAAAGCAGTAAAAGGAGTGAACAGCGTTCCAAGCAAAGATACATTTCCGCCCAATAAAACCGTCAGCGTAGATACAACGCTTTCTTTGGCAGTAAATCCGGTAATCAGTGCGGTAGAAACTCTCCAATCCCCAAAGCCAAGCGGTGCAAATAAAGGAGCAAACATCCCACCCAATAATGCCAGCAGACTTTCCTCCGCAGAAGCAGCCACATTCAGCCTTATATCAAAAGTCTGTAAAAACCAAATAACAAGGGAAGCCACAAAAATAATGGTAAATGCCTTTTTTGCAAATCCCTTCGCCTTTTCTATGATAAGCTGCCACACACTTTTTGTAGACGGAAACCGATAGTTTGGAAGTTCCATCACAAAAGGAACAGGTGAGCCTTTATATTTTGTCCCTTTTAAAAGCAGCGCATATAAGATACCGCATACAATCCCCAACGCATACAGTCCAACCATAATAAGCGCCTGATACTTTCTCGGAAAAAACGCACTAATCATCAGAGTGTAAATCGGCAGCTTTGCGGTACAGCTCATAAACGGAACCAACAGAATCGTCATTTTATGATCCCGTTCACTGGATAGTGTTCTGGTTGCCATAATCGCAGGAACCGAACAGCCAAATCCAATCAGCATAGGCACAATGCTTCTCCCTGAAAGACCAATCTTGCGGAGCAGCCTGTCCATAACAAAAGCCACTCTTGCGATATATCCGGTATCCTCCAAAATGGAGAGGAAGAAAAACATAGTCACAATCGTTGGCAGTAAACTAAGTACACTTCCCACACCGCTGCAAACACCGTCAATCACAAGGGAGTGAACTACCGGATTCACCTGCGCCTTTCCAAGCAGCCCATCAAGCAGGGCAATCACCGTATCAATTCCCATACCCATCAGATCGGACAATGCCGCACCAATAAAGCTGAATGTCATAACAAAAACAAGTGCCATAATCCCGATAAAACAGGGAATCGCTGTATACTTTCCCGTTAAAATCCGGTCTATCGCCATACTTCGTTTATGTTCCCTGCTTTCATGGGGGCGGACTACTGTTTTTGCACACAAAGCCTCAATAAACGAAAATCTCATGTTTGCAAGCGCAGCTTCCCGGTCAAGCCCCGTTTCCGTTTCCAAAACAGATACCAGATGTTCAAATATGTCAGCTTTTTCAGATGAAATGGAAAGTTTCTCTTTCATCAGGCGGTCATTTTCCACCATCTTTGTAGCTGCAAAGCGCACCGGCATCCCTTTTTTCTTTGCCTCCGGCTCCAATATATGTACTGCCGCATGAATACACCGGTGTACTGCACCTACGGGATCATGTTCATCACTGCTTGCCGGACAGAAATCAACCCTGCCGGGACTTTCCCTATGCCTTGCCACATGGATTGCATGGTCAATCAGTTCCGAAGTACCCTCATTTTTTGCCGCAGAAATCGGCACTACCGGAATGCCAAGAATTTCTTCCAGTTCATTTACCCGGACAGAACCGCCGTTTGCCCGGACTTCATCCATCATATTGAGCGCCAGCACCATCGGAATCCCTAACTCCATAAGCTGCATGGTAAGGTAAAGGTTCCTCTCCATGTTGGTAGCGTCAACAATATTGATGATTCCGTCCGGGTGCGTATCCATCAGAAAATCTCTTGTTACAATTTCTTCACTGGAATAAGGGGAAAGGGAGTAAATCCCCGGTAAATCCGTTACAACTGCTTCTGAATGCTTGCGGATTGTACCGTCTTTACGGTCAACCGTCACACCGGGAAAGTTCCCCACATGCTGATTCGCTCCCGTAAGCTGGTTAAATAGAGTAGTTTTCCCGCAATTCTGATTTCCCACCAGTGCGAAAGTAATCTTTGCCCCTTCCGGTATCTCATTTGCCGCATCATGGACATGGTAGCTTTTTGCCCTGCCAAGTTCACCGACTCCCGGATGCTCTATTGCCGCTGCCCTTTGTGTGCCATGCGTTTTTTCCGCTTTGGCATGAACCTTTTCCACTGTGATTTTTTGCGCTTCATCAAGCCGTAAAGTCAATTCATAACCTCTTAACTCAATCTGCACCGGATCACCCATCGGCGCAATTTTTTGAAGCGTAACCTCCGTTTTCGGGGTAAGTCCCATATCCAGTAAATGATGCCTGAGTGCGCCTATTCCGCCTACGGAACGGATATAGGCGCTCTGCTTTGGTTTTAATTCATCCATTGTCATTTTATCGTCACCTCGTTTTCACCGCCTGCAAATATGTTCCGTCCCTTTTTCAAGAATCATCTGCACATGTTCGTCCACTAAAGTATAAAATATCATTTTTCCGTCCCTGCGGCGCCTTACCAGTTTATTTGATTTCAGCAAGTTCAACTGGTGCGATACCGCAGACTGGGTCATTCCAAGCCGTTCTGCCAGGTCACTGACATTCGCATCCTGCTCCATTAAAAGAAGCAGGATGCGAATACGGGTAGGGTTCCCCAGCACCTTAAAAAATTCTGTTAAAATGTACAGAT
>CAJUEW010000040.1 GCA_910585465.1 uncultured Lachnospiraceae bacterium
TATTTCCCTTAAGGTTTCTTTTCCCTAAAGTTAAACTTAAAAATTAATTCTTTCTTCTTCCACAACAAGCGGACGGTGCATAACCCGGGTATTGATGTTCATCACATATTCCCCCAGCAGGCCGATAAAAAACATCTGAACCGAACCGATAAAGCACATTCCTATCACCATCGGAGCTACCCCTGCCTGGAACTCCTGCCAGTTTATGAGCTTCAGAATGAAATAAACCATTCCTATCAGGAAGCTGATTCCTGAACAGAAGAAACCTCCAAAAGTAGCCAGACGGAGAGTAACCTTCGTATAGGAGGTGACGCTGAGCATAGCTGCATCATAGAGGGAATACCAGTTGTTGTGTGTTTTCCCGGCCCGCCTTTGGGGCTGCTCATATGCAATCTCCGTCCGTTTGTAGCCAAATTCTGCCACAATGCCACGGATAAAAGGAATGGGGTCATCCAAATCCTCTAATAATCTGATAAATGATTGGTCATACAATCCAAATCCCGTAAAATGTTCTATCATCTCCACATCGGACATTTTTCGGATCAGCTTATAATATATGGTACGCAGAAAATAGATAAATCCATTTTCTTTGCTGGAAGTCTTAATACCGCTCACAATTTTGTAGCCTTTTTCCCACTCCGCAACAAATCGTGGAATCATTTCCACCGGGTCCTGAAAATCACAGCACATGGTAATGGTGCAGTCCCCTGTGGTCTGACACATCCCGTGGTAAGGAGAATTAAACTGCCCGAAATTTCTGGCATTCAGTATTGCTTTAATTTTAGGATTTTCGCTGCAAATCATACGCAGCAGGTCGCGGGTCCGGTCTGTGGAACAGTTGTCTATAAACAACAGCTCATAGTCATATTCCGGCAGTTCTTTCTGCAGAATATCTACAACCGCCTTGCTGATCGGGACAACATTTTCCTCTTCGTTGTAACAGGGAATCATAACACTGATTTTCTTCATAAGTACCCTCTATTCATTATTTATTGGCTTTTACACCAGGCTACCGTAGCCGCAATTCCTTCTGAAAAAGGAACCTTTGCCGCAAAGCCGGTATCCTTTTTCAGCTCGGATATATCTGCACAGAGATACATTACCTGCTTTTCACCATACGGGATGTCTCCAAAGCCCAGTTCAAATCCGGCAGGCGGTTCTGCCAGCGACTGCGCCACCGCGTCCCGCAATGCCTCAATATACTGTTTCAGCGGTGCAGCAGTTCCGCTTCCGATACAATAGGTTTTTTCGGAGATACCTTTCTGCCCCAGCAGATACATTGCATCGGCAGCATCTTTGGAATACAGATAATCCCACATTTGTTCTCCCCTTGTCAGCTTTGCATGTTCATGCTCAAGCAGCTTTCGAATCACAGAAACGATCATGGAATTCTCACCGTCATAGGGTCCGTAAATACTTAGAATGCGGGTCCAGATATGGCGGATACCGTACTGTCTGCATTTTACACGGGTCATCTGTCCCGCGCACAGCTTTGCCATACCATAGCCGTTTTCCGGAAATACAGGCAGAAGAGGAGTAAGAGCTCCCTCAGCACGGCCATATTCCGCCTGGGAACCTGCGCCTATAAAAGCTCTGCACTTTATTGCTCTGCACAGTTCTACAGCATCCAGCGCATACTTGATATTCTGGTTCTGAAGATACATGTTGTTGCGTCCGTCACCAGTTGTTCCCGCCCAGGCAAAATGGTAAAACGCATCACATTCTTTTGGAAGCTTGTCTGCAAGCTGCAGCAAATGCTCAAGCTCACATTCTATAATATGTACCAGCGGATGTTCCGGGATGGTACTGCGTCTTTTAGAATCACTTCGGCAGACAGCATACACCTCGGTTTGTTCTTCTATACATTTTTCAATAAGAGCATGTCCGATTGCTCCGGTCGGACCTGTTATAATTACTTTATTCATAATACTTTTTTCCTAATTATATGGATAATCCCGGACAGGCTGCTGCATACCGGCATTGGGAGACTAGGATTCCTGGAACAGTGGAATGATCATATTTTCTTCAAATTCCTTTTCATCCAGCGGAGGATTCATATATTCCAGCGGCTTTGACTCCATCTGTCCGTCTTTTCTTTTATAAGAAACCTGCTTGGGGAAGGCAGTTAAATTTATCGGAGTGAAAACCTCACAAATCACTGGTCCGTCATATTCCAGAACCTGCCGGACTTTTTCCTTAAGCTCCCCATTGCTGCGAATCTGACAGGTTTGCAGGCCATAGGCTCTTGCAATTTTGGATATATCAGGTAAAGATAACTCTGAACTTTCATCGCAGGCAACTAAATGCCCTGCAAATATATTGGTCTGGGTAGCCTTTATTGCACCGTAGCCTTTATTGCTTAGCACGAAGATTTTAATAGGAAGGTTCAGACGGCGGACAGTCTCTAATTCCTGAATATTCATCACAAAACCGCCGTCTCCGTTCACACTGACTGTTCTCTTTTTCCCGCTTGCCAGACATGCCCCGATCGTGGAAGGAAGTCCGTAGCCCATAGATGCAAGGCCTTTTGTGCTGAAAACTCGCTGTCCTTTTTTTACACGGAAAGTCTGCATAGAAATTTCAATACAGCTTCCGGAGCTTCCGGAGACATATACATCGTTTTCGGTCATCAGCTCGGAAATGGTATCTAACAGACAGTAAGAGTTCACCAGCTCCGGCTGTTCCCAATATTTTTTCTGTACAATCGGATATTTTTCCTTCAGACGTTCTGCATAGGAAAACCATTCTCTGCGTTCTCTGTGCTGAATCCGGTCTTTGTACTTCAGCATTGTTGAAATAAATAATTTTGCATCCGCACAGATAGGGATATCCGGACGGACATTAATTTTGTGCAGCTCCGCGTCATCAATATCCACCATGATTTTCAAAGCGCCCCGGGCAAAGCCGTCAAAATTATAGCCGGTCTGAAGCAGATTCAGCCTTGCGCCGATGCTCATAAACAGATCCGAATTCTGCTGAATAAAATTTGCATACCGATGTCCCAGCCCTCCAGGGCGGCCATAGTATAATGGATAATTTTCTTCTACCAAATCAATACCGTTCCAGGTGGTCAGAATAGGAATATTCAATGTATCTGCCAGCTCACGAAATTCTTCAACAGCATCTGCTGAACGGATACCATTTCCTGCCAGCAGAACAGGGCGTTCTGCGCGGTTCAGCTCATCAATAATTCTTAAAACAATATCATCAATATCGGAGGCTTTGGGTTTCTCCGGAGTATATCTTTCCAATGACGTTTCATCAATCACAGTTGCCTGTACATCAAGCGGAATATCCAGCCATACAGGTCCCTTTCTTCCGTGTGTTGCCTCATAAATTGCCCGATCCATGTGATACCTTATCTGCTCCGGCTCATCAACCAGGGCAGCATATTTTGTGATAGGCTTTACAACAGATATGATGTCCAACTCCTGCATGCCTTGCTGGCGCAGTCCCTGATCCCGAATCATATCCAGACGTTTTACCTGACCGGATACAACAAACATAGGAGTTGATTCCAGAAAAGCTCCGGCAACTCCGGTCAGCGCATTTGTTCCTCCGGGTCCGGTGGTAACCATAAGAAGTCCGATTTTGTTATTCACCCGGGCATATGCCTCTGCTGCGATAGCGCATCCCTGTTCATGCTGACAGCAAATAAATTTGATCTTCCGGCTTTTGCCCAGAGAGTCATTTAGATGCATTGCCCCGCCTCCCGGAAGCATAAACATATGGGCTACTTCCAGCTCTTCCAGTCTTTGGATTACATAATCCGAAATTTTCATCATTGTTCAGTTCCTCCCAAGTGTCAGGCAAATATACTGTCTGTAATAAACTCAATATGAATGCTGTTGGATGTGGTTTCTCTGAAGTCCTGAAACATGTCTTTGATCTCTACATTCAGCTCATCCCAGTTATCTTCAGGATTCAGAGACGGCAGAGAAACATCAAAATAGCTTTTGGAATACTCTCTGCTGAATCCGTCAAATCCGGCAAGCGCCACCTGGGGAATATGCAGTTTATTTAACAGCCGCAGGCACATAATCACTGAATTGTCAAAATGCTCCCATCCTCTTTTGACCAGCAGATTAAAGTTCACAATATGTTCTGTAGGATCGGGCTCCGTTTTAATGCTCGACACTACAATTTTCTGATTTTTTTCAAACAGATCTGCATAAATTTCCTTCGCGTAATGATAGCGGATCTTATTGCTGAAAAACAGATAATCATACTGGTACTCTGAGGAGATTGCATTAATGCCAATGATAACAGGATGATATTTTTGGATATATTTCATAACAGCTTCTTTTTGGTCAATGATAGTTCTCCCCGGGGACAGCAGTAGGATTCTTCTGTCCTGCATTGTTTTTCTGAGCTCTGCAAGTGTATTTTCATCGTCAACGATCTTGTTCTGATAATCCAGATACTTTTGTTCCAGCAAATCATAATCGTATTTTTTCCGGTCATCTTCTGACAGGGATTCAATGATGATTCTCATATCTTTTGCATTTGTCCTGTGATTCTTTGTCAAATACGCAATATTATTTACATGGGCACAATACATTCCTGAAATAAGATATGGTGTAGAATAGCCCCATTTATAATTGGAAATAAAATATCCCATATACATATCAATGGCATCCATGATAATGTTCATATCATAGTTGCCCTTATATTTCCGGTTCAGGAAATTAGCCAGCAGCTCGGTCGTAGTGTTTCCGGCCCCCCGTCCCATACCGCACAGACTGGAGTCCACAATAATATCTCTGTCGCTGGAGTAAAGCTTTTCTGTAAATTGCATGGAAAGCGAAAACGAAAGCTGTTGGTTGTTATGGGAATGAAAGCCCAGCTTAATATCTTTATGAAGCTTCTGATCTAATACTGTAACAATTCTTTCCAAATCCTCCCAGAACATTGCTCCGAAGGTATCCACGATGGAAAGAGCCACCGGTTGGGCCTTGTTGACCTCCTCTGCAAGCTCTTCAAGCTCGGCGTTACTGTAGCCAAGTGTATTTGCCGCCTGAAAGTATAATTTGTATCCTTTTTCTTTGATAATTTTTCCAAGCGCAATTCCTTCCCGGAATTTTGCCTGCGGAAATACAACGCGGATTGCGTCAATGGATTTTCCGTCGTATTCGGGAAGTATATTCAGGTCGTATCTGTCCCAGTCAATCATTGCGGTATAAACTGCATGTGATTTTTTACCAACCAGATACTGCTCCATATCCTGAGGCACATGATAAAAAGAGGTTCCTGTTTTGTGAGGGGTATTTTTCAGCCAGCCGCACTCGATAATATCAATGCGGGCATCCTGCATTTTTTTAATAATTCCTTTAATTGCAGGCGTCCCGAAATCTGAATCAACAATATACGCCCCGTCCCGTAAGGTACAGTCAAGTATTTGGATATTAGCACTCATTTGTGTGAAAAAACTCCTATCATTTTATTCTTAAATTATTAAGCCTTCAGCGCTGCCTTTATGGTCTCTGCCATATAATCAATCATTTCGTCCGTCATTCCCGGATATACGCCTACCCAGAAGCTGTCTTTCATAATCCGGTCCGTATTGGAAAGCTCCCCAACGATACGGTAGCCTTCTCCTGTTTTTCGCATTTCATCAAAGCATGGGTGCTTTGTCAGATTTCCGGCAAACAGCATCCGGGTC
Source organism: uncultured Lachnospiraceae bacterium (assembly GCA_910585465.1). Lineage (GTDB taxonomy): Bacteria > Bacillota > Clostridia > Lachnospirales > Lachnospiraceae > Hominiventricola. Next base: position 5,663 of record CAJUEW010000040.1, read on the forward strand.
TGAATTCCGTGTTCTTCCACATATGTAACTACTTTGTTTCTTTCCACGCCTTCTTTGCAGGTGATCAGAAAGCCAAACCAGCTCGGATCGGAGTTTTCACATGCAACCGGCAGTATCAGTTGATCCTCTGTTCCGGAAAGAGCTGCTTTCAGACGGGCAAAATTATGTTTTCTTCTTTCCACAAATGACGGAAACTTTTCCAGCTGCGCACAGCCGATGGCGGCCTGCAGATCTGTTGCTTTCAGGTTGTATCCAAAATGAGAATACACATATTTATGATCATACCCCAATGGAAGCTCTCCATACTGTCTGTCAAACCGATGGCCGCACAGGTTGTCCTGACCGGATGCACAGATACAGTCTCTTCCCCAGTCACGGAAGGAACGGATGCATTTATTCAGAAGTGCATTGTCTGTGTAAACGGCCCCGCCTTCTCCCATGGTCATATGATGGGGCGGATAAAAACTGGAGGTTCCGATATCCCCGATTGTACCTGTGAATTTTTTTTCACCGTCTATGGTGTAGACAGAACCCAGGGCATCACAGTTATCCTCCACCAGCCACAGGTCATGGAGGTCACAAAACTCTTTTACTGTCCTTAAGTCAAATGGATTTCCCAGTGTATGGGCAATCATAACAGCCTTTGTTCTGGAAGAATAAGCCTTCTCCAGCAGTGATGCATCGATGTTGTACTGAGGGATTGTCACATCCACAAATACCGGTACTGCTCCATACTGGATCATTGGAGTAACCGTGGTCGGGAAACCTGCCGCAACAGTGATAATCTCATCCCCCCGGTTGATCCGCTTTTCCCCAAGAAGAGGAGACGTAAGAGCCATAAAGGCGAGCAGGTTTGCAGAAGAACCGGAATTAACCAGAGAACAGAACCGTACGCCGAGATATTCCCCAAGCTTTTTTTCAAAAAGCTCTGTATATCTTCCGGAAGTCAGCCAAAATTCCAGAGAGCTGTCTACCAGATTCACCAGCTCCGCGCTGTCATAGACGCGGGATGCATAGGAGATTCTCTCTCCTTTCTTAAATTCTTTTTTCTGGTTATGATAAGTGTCGCAGTATTCTTTTACCATGCAGAGAATTTCATCCCTTGCTTCTTCCATTGGCTTATTTTCAAACATACACTTTCTCCTTTGTTTTTATATCTGTAAAATTTGTTTATCTGCCGGATATGACTTTGACGGAACAGTTTCTGATTCCGGCGGCCCCGTTACTTTGGATGCCTTTCATATGTCTTTGTGCGCATCTTCGCCATATTGACAAAGTCCCAGCAATGTCTCCTCAGAAGCTACGCTTACCTTTATGTCTTCTCCGTAATGCTCAGCAATCTGTTCCCTGATTGCTGATATCTTAGCAGCTATGCCTCCTGAAAATATTATTTTATCTGTTTTGGAACCATGTTCCTCTATTATATTTGCTGCATAAATAAAGTTTTTTCCCATCTGCTCAAAAACAGACTTTGAAAGTGTCCCAAGAGTAAATGAGTGTTCCCCTATATTGGAAATGCTTCCTGTTTCCGAAGAGGTAATTGTATTCTCAAAAAAGCTCAGATCACATTCCAGGGCAGAGATGTCTGTTTCGGATGCGGCAGTAATCAACGCATTCCAGATATCTGCCTTATCGACCGTTACCTGAAAATGTTTTAAAATATCCTCTATAAAACGGATATATACATTTAAAGCCCTTCCGGACGGAATATGTGGAAGAGTTTTAAGATAGTAATTGTAAAAGTACGGGCGGATCTGATATTTGCATGAGCATGCGGCATCAGATACCAGTCTGCTTACCTGGGCTCCTGTTCCAAGGTTGAAGGACAACGTCCGTTTGTCCTTTAAGCCGGCTCCCAAAAGAGCCGCCTGCTGATCGCCGATGGCGGGCAGTGCATGAAGCCACACGTGCTCAAGGCGGAATACTGATTCTTCAGTTCCAATCTCCGGAAAGCTTATGTCAGCTGCCCCTGCATTACGAATGATATTGAGGTTCCAGTTGTTTTTACGCAGATCATAGAATCCTGTGGCCGCAGCATTGCTTGGATGGCAGACCGGTTGTTTGGACGACAGTGCTTTCAGGATATAATCACCAAGTGTATAAAAATACAGTGTTTCGTCTGCTTTTTTCAGTGCCCCGCCTGCGGACAGGCAGGTCAGATTGCTGCTGGGCAGACCAGTTCTTAAGGGCATTCCTGTAAAGAGCAGATCCTCTTCGGAGCAGTTGTTTTGTAAAGTGAGAACACCAGCTCCCGGCCCGTCTGAGTTCTTTCCTAATTCCTTCTGCCATGAGATATAGTCTGTGAAGGGGGTTCCATCCCCGTAGGCGAGAATAAATCCATGCATCTCATTTGAAATACACAAATATGCTTCTTTTTCCAAAGAAGCCAGTTCCAGAATCATTTTCCGGACCAGAGGTATAAGGGCAGTAATCTGACAGGGCGAAAAAACAGAGCCGGATCTGTTTACCGCAGGTGCGGGTAATTTTATTTTCCGAAGGATTTTACCCCCCCCCCCGTACCAATGCGCCCTTTAAAAAGCTTGCTCCACAATCAATTACAATAGTATTCATGGTTTTCTCTCAAATAATCATCAAATAGTTTTTCCAGGCATAAATCTATATTCATCGGATAAACGATCAAATGGCAGGGTTTATCCGGCATTGCAAAGCTCAAAGTGTTATCCTTTACTTTTTTATCTGTCTTAATCACTGTGAAAAGCTCATGAGGATTTTCTATCTCTATTTCTTTTTTTATAAATGCTTTTTTGATTAGATTTTTTACATCCATATAAAAGGCTTCATCAACCAGGCCTTCCTTAAATGCAATATAATTTACCACATCAATTCCCCATATGACTGCTGTCCCATGGGGAATCCGGTGGCTGGTATACGCTTCAAGGGCATGCCCGAATGTATGTCCGTAATTCAGTACTCTGCGCAGATCGGATTCAAATTCATCTTGCTCAATAATCGCTTTTTTCACGCTCAGCCCTTTATGAATATACTGTTCAATGTTTGCGCATGGGATGTACTGCTTCTCATTTCTCAGCTCCTGATAAAATTCCGGATCGAGAGTCAGAGAGAATTTCAGCAATTCTCCCCAGCCATTGACATAATCCATTTCTGAAAGGGTGTCCAGAAAATGAATATCAATAAATATTTTCTTCGGCGGGTAGAATACGCCGATCTGATTTTTATACGACCCTAAGTTAATGCCGCATTTTCCGCCGATACAGGAATCACACATGGATAAAAGGGTGGTCGGAAAAAAGTACCATTCTATGTTGCGCAGAAACAGATTGCTTGCAATGGTAGTGATGTCCTGTGTAATTCCTCCGCCAAAGCATACCGCCTTCCAGTTTTTCCTGACTCCCAGCTCCTTCCAGAAGCGGATAAGCTCCATAACCGTTTCCATGTTTTTAAAATTTTCCTCTGGATTAACAAAATAGATATGATCTAAAGGAAGATCTCCGAACTGGTTTTTATATAAGTCAAACAGATTCCTGTCTATTACATAGACCGTTGCAGGGCCAAAATTTTTCAGCTCCTCTGAAAAATCTTCAATAAAATATACTCCATAGTCATAAAGCTTTGATTTGATTTCTATAACGTCCATAATTCCTCCTAATCAATCACCGACATGTCAGACCGCCATCCACTGCAATCAACTGGCCATTAATGCTTTGATTAAATTCAGAACATAAAAAGGCAGTGAGCGCGGCAATATCATCTACTGTTTGCAGACATCCTGTGGGTATCTGCGATTCAAGTTCCCTGATTTGAGCATCGGAAAGATTTCTTCTGGTCATATCTGTCATCACATACCCCGGCGCAACTGCGTTTACCAGAATGTGATATTGTCCCAGCTCCAGTGCCAGTGTTTTCGTCAGGCCAGTCAGGGCGTTCTTTGACGAGCTGTAAGCGATTCGGCGTTCTTTGGAAATCAGGGAATACAAAGAAGAAATAAAAATGATTCTTCCCCACCCTTTTTGCTTCATAGCTCCGCTGAAATGTCTGGCCAGCTGTACGGCGGAAAAGAAATTTACCTGGAATACACTTTCCAAAATTTCCTGGCTTATGCTTTCAATTCCTGCAAGCTGGTTAATACCCGCGCAATGAATAAATATATCCGCCTTTATATCCGGGGTCTTCTGCAGGTAAAGGCTGATACTGTCAGCACTGGAAAGATCCAGTTCATCTCGGGCAGGCGCAATTACTTTTGCGCCGGAAGCTTCAAACAGTTCTTTCATCCGCCGGCCGATTCCCCGGCTTGCGCCGGTTAAAAATACGATTTTATTATTAAATTGAATATTCATATAAGATTCCCCGCCTGTTGTTAGTGGTTCTGGAACGCTATGTATTTAGGAACTTCTCAATCTGCCGGTCCATACAGGCAGCCACATCCCGTCCTGCCTGCCATTCCTTCGCCCATTCCACCGAATAAGCCACAGCCTCCTCCACATGCCATCTTGGCTTCCAGCCAAAGACGTGTTTCAGCC
>CAJUEW010000041.1 GCA_910585465.1 uncultured Lachnospiraceae bacterium
GCTCTGTTATTACAGCTTATCTTCTCAATCCCAACAACATCCCTGCTGATCATATCCACCTACAAAATCCGTGTGAACGTAGAAAAATCCATAAATCATTTCAAGGACAGCTTTTGTGTTGCCGGACGCAAAACCCAGAATGAAAAAACTTTACACGCTGATTTGCTGCTTGCCGGGATTGCACAGCTTGTCACCGTAATGGTTGCTGACAAGATCCATAAACACCAATATATTCGCAGTCTAAAACCTCTGATCGCATAACCTCACATATCACATACCATTTCGCAGGCAGATATCCCTATCTGCTTTGTTTTCATGTCTTAAAATCCGGTTACCCACATCCACCTCCTGAAAATCCGGCATGACCGGATTTTTACCCTGTTGGAATCAAGATTGCGAACTTGTTTCGCAATTACCTGACTCTTTAGGATTTTGCTTATTGAAAAGTTACTTGTTGCTAATATTGATAGGACCTCCAGAGGTCCTTTTGACTTTGACGCCAAACCCTCCTGAACAGATGGGCTTTTTGGCACCTTTTTTGATGATCAGCTTCTTTTTTCCCGTCTTGGAAGAGATAGTGTAACCTCTTCCCTTTTTATCGCCAACATAAAGATTTCGGCTTTTCTTGATGAAAACCACATACTTTACGTTTTTCAGACTACCTTTTTTCTTACCAGCCTTCCAGGCAAGCTTTCCCTTTTTCAGGGAGTACTCTATTGCTACCTTATCCCCCTCACGGAGGGAATAAGTGGTTACCCCTTTTTTCTTGCTCTTTTTGATAGAGAGCTGGGGTGTAACAACAGGTTCCGTACCTATTATTACTGGTGCAGGTAGAACCGATGTTGGTGCTTTTGACGGCTCCGATGTCGGGGTTACCGTAGGTGTTGTTGCCGGTGCCAAAGATGGCGGTTCTGACGGCTTAGCAATCGGCGTTACCGTTGGTGTTGCCGGTACCTTTGTCGGCATTGCCGTCGGCCTTAAAGATAGCCCCTTTGGAATATACCAAGGCTCGACAGTATTGTCAATTTCATCAGCCTCTTCCTTCATTTCTTCAAATGATGGAAGGGGATAAATGTCACCGGTACTACTTTTATAGCCCACAATGACAGATTGTTCCCCTTGACCAGAGAAAATAAAAGATTCGATGTCGTGCATGTATCCTTCTGGATCACATGCATTCGGCACTAGACGAAGTCTCATCTGATAGAAATTGGGAGTTAAATCATAACTCCACCATATTACTGTCTGATCTGTACGTAGGATTTGAACCGTTCCATACAAATCGATTCCTCCATCCAAGATATCTTCGCCCGTATATACCTCAGTAGGTGTCCGATCTCCAATTTTTAAACTGGACTTAATTTCAGCATTTAAATTATTTTCTAAAATTAAAGTTCGCTCTACCCCGTTTACAAAGCCTGTATATTTTTTTAATATTGGCTTTGTAGTTACAGATGGAGAAGGCGAAGAGGGCGAAGGTGTCTCTGGAACATAAGACGGCTTTGGAACAGTGCTCCCTGAACCATCAATTTCCCGCATTTCCTCGAAGGAAAGCAAGGGATGGGTCTCCCCAGCGGTGTCTTTATATCCTACAACGACTGTCTCTCTGCCGTCACCTTCATAAACCAAGGAGTCGACGTTTTGTAGAAAATCCAATGGATTTTCTGGATCTGCCAACAAAGTAAAGCTCGATAGCGTGCTAGTGTCACCACCAGCCAGTTCATAACTCCACCATGCAATCCAACCAGCTTCTTTGTCTACGGCCCAAATAGCACCGTAACAATCGAATCCTGCGTCAATGTCCCGCCCAAAACGGATGGGCTCTTCATCACCTATTTTAAAATAGGCGATAATTTCGCCAGATTTTTCGTTCTGGGTTAAAATGATGTCTCGTTCAATACTGTTCACAAACCCGGCATGTATTTTCAACACCGGATCTGGGAAATTATTTGCTGCTTTTGTTGTATTGGGCGACAATATAAGCCCAAATACCAGCAGGGTGACTATAGCAACCCGGAATTTCTTATAAAACTGATGTATCATAAAAAAATCCTCTTTGTGTTTCGTCCGTTATAATGGGAAGTAATTTCATTATAAGCGATATAACAAGTCTCCCCTTATCTACCTCTTGATCGTTATTCTCTTCGTAGCACTCCATGCTCCATAGACCTTCTTTGTCCCCTCCAACCGATAAGCCCGAACACGAAAGTAATATGTCTTCTTCTTTCTTAGGCTCTTGATCACTGCGTTGTTTTTGGTAATCAGCTTCTGTTTTTTGCCCTTCCATTTCTTAGAAGTGCTATAACAGATCTGGTATCCTTTTACTCCGGTTAATTTCTTCCATGAAACGGTCACGGTGTGATTTTTCTGTTTGAGTTTTAAAGCCGATACTTTTCTGATCATTCCTTTTCCCGGATCAGATGAAATGTTTGGCGAAGGTGTCACAGAGAAACTCGGATGCGGTGCGGGTGGAACCACAGATGAAGTCCCCGGCTGGAACGGCGTCCCCGGCGCGGTGGTCTCCTGTGGTGTCTGTGTATTTCCCGATGTCGTCGGCATCGGGCTCACGAACGGTTGCTCTGTCATACTTGGCTGAAGCGTACTCCCCGGTTCCACAGTCTCCTGTGGTGTCTGTGTGATTCCTGGTAATGTCGGTGATGGAGAAAGTAATGGCTTTTCAGTCACATCTGGTTCGACTGTCTTCTCCGGTTCCATAGTCTCCTGTGGTGTCTGTGTGTTTCCCGGTAGTGTTGGGGATGGAGAAAATATAGGAATTGACACTTCTATCTCTTCTCCTCCTCCATCCGAAGTCACGGTGCCAGCATAAGACCATCCAAAATTAGATGATAGATTCAAATGCAAAGCCGGACGAACAAAGACATAACTAGCATCGACACCATACCCGTCAACCCCTCCATGCCTTTGCACAATGGAAGCGCACTCACTATTGTGGCCCGGCGACCGGAGCCACCAAGCATTGTTAAACATGCCTATACCAAGTTCAGGAGCAGGTGCTCCGTTCAGCTTCGCCGAAGCAAATGCGGTGTTCCTTGCTCTTCTACTTCCTGCATAGACATCCTCAGAAAAATTAAACCCATACTTCGGATTCGTCACCTCATCAATGGACAACAAGTACACTTTATCTGAGGTATCGTTACCTCCCACCGTCCCATAGTCTTGATTATTATTATTCACTACATCTATAGTCCTAATTATTGACTGTTCACCCACCGAAAATGCATTGTGGAGAAAATTATTGCCACCAAAGTCTTTCCCGTCTGTGTTCTTTTCTGCCCCATAGCCATTCAGCCAGCTACGCATCGTACTCGTCTCCCACGTGACATCTGTTCCCGTATCATTGTATTTCTGCATATCCAGGTTTTTATCCGCCAGCAGAAATACGTCATTTCCCTTGACCGACAACACTCGCCACTTAATGGGAGTTTTCACATCCTTTTCGTCAGCTGTATAATCCCCATTCGTGTCCTTCTGCCAGTAGTTTCCAAACCAAATACAATCCCATTCAGCCACGTCATCCGAGGAAACGATACCAGCATATGACCATCCTGAATCAGATGATATTTTTAAATGCAAGGCTGGTCGAACAGCATTATCACTGCGAACCATACCATCGCCCTTCATATTAACATTTCCAAATTTGTCCACGCGGGAAGCCTCGTTTCCATTAAAAAGACCCGGCGACCGGAGCCACCAATAATCAACGGTTTTGTACATATCTTTACTCCCAGTTTCTCCACCGTCTGCTGTGTAGGCTGTATTTACTGCTAATCTTGTTTCTGTACTGCCCATAAATCCATACTCTGTATTCTTCACCTCATCAATGGACAGCAGATACACCTTATCCATCGTATCATTTCCGCCCCATGTCCCACAATCTGGATTATTCTCGTTCACTACATTTGTAGTCCTTATTGTTGACTGTTCAGCTATCGAAAATGCATTGTTAAGAAAGTTATTGCCACTGTAGTCCTTCCCATTTCTATTTGCCTCTGACCCATAACCGTTCAGCCAGCTTCGCATCGTACAGGTTTCCCAAGTGACGACTGCATCTTTATCATCGTACTTCTGACAATCTAAGTTTTTATCTGCTACTAGAAACGCATCGTCACCATCTACCGACAGCACACGCCATTTGATCGGGGTTTTCGCATCGTTTTTATCAGCCTTGCCATCCCCATTTGTATCCTCCTGCCAGTAGTTCCCAAACCAGATACAGTCCCATGTGGTGACGCCATTTTCCGTAGTTGGATTTTTCAGCTCCTTTTTCTCACTTGTTCCCAGCGCCACTTCCTGAGTGGTTTTGAGTATGCGGGGATTTCTGAGTGTAATCTGCTCCGCCGCCCGGCTTTTCACCCCTGTTCCTATAGGCAGGATACCTGCCAACAGAGTCCCCACCAGAAATAGAGCCAGTGATCTTTTATTTTTTCTCTTCATGTTCATAATTCTCCTTTCGATTGGTACCTATGTCAAAAAGTGTACCTTTTGATAATTCCACATCATATAAAAATTTCAGCACCTTTTAGTCGTTATGTACGCAGATACACGACAAAATTATAATTTTCAAAAGCGGAATCGATAGAAAACCGATAGAAATCCGTAAATTTTATTGCACCAACATGAAAAATATGGTAAAATATTTTGTAATCTTTAAACTATCAAAAGGTACACCTTTTGATAGTTTATTTTATTGCTTCCTGCTCAAACGATATTCCCTCAACCGCCGATAAAACGTAGCCTGGCTCATACCACATTTCTGTATTGCAGCATCCACTGTGATATAACCTTTCTCCCACTTTTTCACAATTTCACCAAAATCGTTCGGAGTTGGTGTTTCCGGTCTGCCAAACCTGACTCCTCTGGCCTTTGCCGCTATGATTCCCTGTTGTTGCCTTTTCCGTATATTTTCCCTTTCATTCTCCGCAACAAAAGAGAGTATCTGCAGCACCAGATCCGCAATAAATGTCCCCATAAGGTCTTTCCCATTCCTCGTATCCAGGAGCGGCATGTCGATCACGCAAATATCTATGCCGATCTCCTTTGTAAGCATACGCCACTGGTTTTGTATCTCCGCATAGTTGCGTCCCAGACGGTCAATACTCATGATATAGAGCAAATCTCCTTCTTGTAGCCGTGAAACCAGTTTCTCATAATTTACCCTGTGAAAGTCCTTACCCGACTGTTTATCCATAAATATATGACTATCGGGAATCCCTGCCTTTTTCAGTGCAATCATCTGACGGTCTTCATTCTGTTCCATGCTTGATACACGGACATATCCATACATATTATTCATTTGCAATTCCTCCTTACAAAGTGCCGCGAACTATAATAATGCAAAAAGTCCTACTGTATTTCTACAATAGGACCTTTCTAAAATCAAAGTTTTTTCAAAGCTGCCAGCAAAAATCTTTCCTGAAAATCATCCCTTCACTTTAACATCCATTGGGGGCTTGTATCACCCCATACCCGTAAATCTCACGATCACCGATCGGATAACTCCGCCTTCTCACGGCATCCCCGCTATTCCCCTCAACCGTATTGACCTTCCCTTTTCCCACACTCTCCACAATCCCCACATGGTCGATACTTCCGTCATCTCCCTGGTCAAAGAAAATAATATTTCCCGCCGATGGGACACTGCTTCCATCCTTAAACTGCCCTTTCTCCTGAAACCATTTCGCACCGTCCGAACAAAGGGAAAACTTCGGCATGGCGCCGCTTTCCAGATAACCGCACTGTTCCCCGCACCACGATACAAAACAGGCACACCATGACACACGGCTGGTAAATCCATACCATCTCCAGTAGGTGTCCCCACCATTTCCTTCCTGTGCCAGTGCCACCTGTACGATCGCCTGACTGCCTGCTCCATTCGGGATGCGCCCCAGTGAGTAATACCGCAAAACATGGGGTACATACTGCCTGTCCCCATAGCTTTCCCTTCCCTTTTCCTTTGCCATCTTCTCCGAAAACTCTGCCGCATTTGCCAGCGTATACCCTCCATAATTCGTTTTTGCCCATTGGATGTATCCGTTCCCATAGTTATATCCCTGTAAGGCAAGTTTGATATTGTCCATATCCACGGGACTTTTTACTTCTGCGCTGGTAAGACAGCTTTTTATTTCCTGCACACCACAGTCAATCAAATATTCCGGATCAGTAATCCCGTTTGGCTTTTTCGGATACTTTGTGTTGAAACTCCCCTCAGAACTCTGCATCGGATCATTCCCCTGTCCGCCGGATTCCTGCATCATGACAGCCTTGATTAACTCCACATACTCCCCGATTCCATATTGTTTGGCATATTTACGGATAAGCGGTTCATATGCCTGTACCTCGGCACTGACCGGACTGACCGTAGAAGCATTATCTCCCCCTGTCATGGAGAAAACAGCGCCAAAAAGCAGCACAATAACCAGTATCAGTATGGCAATCCACCCGCCCGCCGCAATAGCAGTTACCAATGCCTTTGTCCCGGCAGCCGCTGCTTTTGCCGCAGAAACGGTGGTTTTCGCTGCGGTTTTGACCGCTTTTTGCGTTACTTTTTCGGCTGTTTTTGCCGCTTTCTCCGCTGTTTTGCGTGACGCTTTGGCTGTCCTGTATGCGTTCTTTGCTGCCTGTTCCGTGGTCTTTATCGTGGTTCTAGCGGTCTGCTCTGAAGTCTTGACGGAATGTCCCGCTGTTTTGACTGTTCCTTTTCCCATGACTTTTACCGCCTGTCCTGTCTGGCGGGTGGTTTTTATGCTTCTTTCTCCCCGTTCCATGCTGCGGACTGCCTGCCCTGCGCTTTGCGGAAAGCTCTTTTTGCTGCTCCCGGCAGCTCTTTCCCGTGCCGCCCGCGACTGTGCGGTTTTTATCATCTGCTCTTTCGGCTGGTAATCTTTTTCTCCGCCTGACGGAGAAAAAGAAGGACGCTCTCCCTGTCCCGGAATGCGTCCTTCACTTAACTCTGTCCGTATCTGCTTTTCCTCTTTTTTTATCCGCTGTCTTTCCTTTATATCATTTGCGGCTTTTCCTCCCTGCCTTCTAATCTGTGTCGCCGTACTACAGGCAATCCGTTCCGTATTGTCTGCCACTCTACCCTGTGCATATTCCACCGGGGAATGTTCTGTCTGTTCCTGTGTCTGCTCTGCCCTCTCCTTGATCTGTACGCTGGCATGTTTCATATGCTGTGCCGCTACCGCCGCCCTGTCCATCATTTTCACGTTCCTGTGGACTGTCCGTGTCTTAATTTCCTTCCCCACTGCCTGACCTCCTTATTCTCTGCCCTGATGGATTTCCTGAATACCGCTATTTCTCCCACCCGCCGTCCGATCCACGGTCTTTCGGTAATTCCTTGCAATATTCCGGATAACGTAAACGTATGGCTTCATAGAAATACGGGGCGTAGTTACAGTCAAATATCTCATAGGGCGACGACATACTTTCCTCCCCCTGTTCCACATATCCGTTCCAGAGATTGAACGCAAGCCTTGTAAGCCGCACCGTTCCCCCTGTCTGCCATCCCTCGTGAAGCCCCTCCGGTATGATTCTGTCCTGTTCAAAATCGAAAACCCGTTTTACATTTCTCCTGCCCGTATCAGAAATGCCGATACAATAGAAAAATGCCCGGTGGTAGCTGTCGCTGTTGCCGGACTTCTGTATCATTTCTTTGTAAAAGTTTTCATGTTCCTTTGATGTGAATTTAATCTCTGCCATATTGCCCTCCAATAAATAAAATGACAGCCTGCCGGAAAGTTTTTACTCCGGCCAGACTGCATCATTTTTTACACAAAAATAAGCCATCACAGACTTTCATCGCCCACAATGGCTTACACAGGTTTATTCTGTTTTTAGCTGCTGCTTTCGTTCCGGTCTGTCCTCACAAAAATTTCCGTTTGACAGAACACCTTTATTCCTTTATGATGTTTACAAAAGGAATGGGTTCTTCTACTGAGTAAGGTCTCCGGACTGGAAAAGTCTGCTCGTTTCTTTTTTTATTTCCATAAAAAATTCCCTGTAATCCCTTCCTTTTCCTGCCTGCATGTCACGGTAACTTTCCATTACCATTTCACGCACATTTTTCCGGTTTTCTTCTATCTCCGCCATGACAGAATCCCTGCCGGTTTTTGAAACATCATCCATCTGCAAGCTCCTCCAGTTCTTCCAGCGATTTTACAACATTTTTCTCCGGGTGCTGTTCCATCTGCTCTATGGATTCTTTCAAAACCTTTGCATTGGATTCCCCATAAAAAGGTTCATCCAAATGTACACTGGTTGCAGACTGTCCCATTTCTATCGCCTCCATCTGCTTATCACATATCTTGATATAAATACTGTAACATTTCTGATGGCAAATAGCAATCAACAGACAGACCGCTGGATATTTCAGCAAAAGAAACTGCCATGCTATGATTTCTTTTGCCTGTTTCAATACCCTCCTCTGGGAATTATGGTCTAAGGAATAAAATAACCGCTTTGCCGGATCACTCAAGTTTTCAAGCACCTCTTTATCCTGCTTATCCATTTTCTTTCACCTCATCTGTATAATCTAGTGTACTAACTTGTGCCACAAAAAAAGGACGCATGGTTCACTTTTTACTGTTCCATGCGTCCTTCTAATATTTTTTTTGAAATTATACTAACTGCATAACTTTAGATTTGATTTCATCAATTTCTTCATGAGATAATTCGGAAAAGAATATCGGAATTTCATCAAAAGAAATCTTTTTATTTTTTAACATAAGAATTGCTTTCTCTTTTACCTTATCATGTGCCGCTTCACTTCTCATTTCTTCCATCATCTTACACATAGCTGCCACTCCTTCCTTTTCCTGTTTAAAATATCTTGCTTTTTTTGCAAGTATTTCATAATTCATATCATCCGGATCGGTACATGAAAAGTCGTGCATTAATCTTCCAACTTCATCATCTCCCCGATATTTCCCGTTCACGTATAGAATATGCGAACCGTCCCCAAACAATACCTTGTTTTCACCAATCTTAATATATCTTTCCACCGGATATATCGGCTGATTTCCTTTCATCACATCATTTTCTGTAATAAAAATCACATACGTGTCAGGAATATTTTCTGTATCTTCCCCTGGTTTGAGTATATGTGCATCCAACAAGCTACTGTTATGTCTCGCTCTTTTTACGCCTGCTCCCTTATCTGACCTTTGAATTTCTACATCGAACTCTTTTCCATTACCATCAACTGCATGAACATCTAAAACGGCAGAACGCCCCTGCAGATTTTTCATTGAATCCTGCACCCGAATTGATTTAATTATAATATCCTCTCGTTCCAAAACAATTCGAAGTATAAGTTCTACCGCCTCATAATTATCTTCAAGGCAGACAGTCATAAAATCATTATCCATATATCGAAATAATTTCAGCCGCTCTAAATCCTGCTGATGTGTCTGTTCTGTAGTACTCAACCCTTTCACCTTCTTTCATTATCTAATTATACACCAATCATTAACTTTTGAAAACCTGATTTTTGTTAACTTTAGTCATATCATTCTGTTGTTTCCTGGCAATAATAAGTCATACTCCTTTCTCCATTTTGACAATATAGGCGTTTGCGAAACGCCAGAACCCGCATAAATACGGAATTTTTTTTGTCA
>CAJUEW010000042.1 GCA_910585465.1 uncultured Lachnospiraceae bacterium
TTAGGAATAAGCGAACCAGGAAAGGAGGCGTGAGCCATGAATACCGTATTAAGCAACTACGGGCAGCTATGCGGCTGCCCGGAAATCCTCAAAAAAAGTTGTAATTTTTTTGTCGTGGGCTTGACATACGGGTGGCGCAAATCATGAATCCTTATGCGCTTTACCCCCGCTTCTTTTGCGCCTCTGTCCATTTCATGGTGAAGATAACTCTTTGTGATTTCAAACAGCCTGTCGGTCTTTCCAACATGGTATAGCTGTTTCATATATTCCTGCATTTCTTCACAGAGAAACTGCGGCATTTTTATTACCCTGTTGCTTTTGGGCGTTTTCGGGTCTGTGATAACGTCCCTGCCGTCGATACGCTGATAGGACTTGTTGATTGTCACTATGCTTTTCTCAAAATCAAAGTCGGCGGGCGTAAGGGCGAGAAGTTCTCCCTCTCGGATTCCGCACCAGTAAAGCATTTCAAACGCATAGAATGATACGGGCTTGTCCATCATCGCAAAGGAAAACTTCTCGTATTCTTCCTGCGTCCAGAACAGCATTTCACGCCCTTTCTCTTTCCCCATGCTCCCCGCTTTGGCGGCTGGGTTTTCCCTCAGTCCATAAAATCGGACGGCATGGTTGAAAACCGCGCTAAGCTGATTGTGGATTGTCTTAAGATATACGGGGGAATTTGCCTTGCCGCTCTTATCTTTTGCTTTCAGCATTTCATTCTGCCATGCAATAATATCCCTCGGCTGGATTTCACTGATTTTCCTCTTTTCAAAATAGGGCAGAATCTTTGTCTTTAGGATATGCTCTTTCGTATGCCAAGTATTTTCCTTAATGCGGTTTTTCATATCGACCGTATAAGTCTCCACAAAACTCCCAAAAGTCATGTCCAAATCAGCCGTAACCTTATTTAACTGTTCCCTCTCCCACGCTAACGCTTCCCTTTTGGTAGCAAATCCCCGTTTTGTTGTCTGCTTTCGGTTACCCTGCCAGTCGGTATAGCGGTAATAGACTTTCCATGTGTTCGTTTTCGGTTCTTTGTAAACAGCCATAACCTAATCCCTCTCTTTCTTATTTGAGCCATAGCAGGCTCTTTCTAAAAAATACTGTTTGTTTATGCGTCCTGCGATTGTTAGGAATCCTTGCGACTTCAACTCGGCGTTCAATTTTTGTACTACTTTATAAGCATAAGACTTTGAAACGCCCAATTCTTCCGCAACTTCCTCTACCCGCATAAAAGTCGTATCTGCCATACAATACCCCCTTTCGTTTTATTACATATTTATCCGCCGTTTTACCCGATTTCTGTTCCTGCCCCTGCTCCAGCGGCGTGGTTTCGCTCGTTTCCTTTTCGGAAAGTCGTTGCAAAATCATATCCCAATCGGACGGTCATTCATTTTTCTAAGCATTTTTATTTAACTTATACTATTGTACTAAGCATTTATGCTATTGTCAAGTGGTTTTGAAGAAGATATTAAACTTTTTTGTTTTATTTTCATTGACTTCTATTAAGCATATATGCTATACTATTTGCAAATACATATACAAGGAGCGATACACTATGGCTATTGGTGAAAGAATCCATTTTTTCCGCATTATGCGGGGCATGACGCAAAAATACCTCGGCATGACCGTCGGCTTTCCTGAAAAGAGCGCGGACGTCCGTCTGGCGCAATATGAAACAGGCTCCCGCAAGCCAAAAGCGGAACTTACCGCTGCGTTAGCGCAGATACTCGGCGTTTCCCCGCAGGCTCTCGATATTCCCGACATTGACAGCTATATCGGACTTATGCACACCTTATTTGTACTTGAAGATATATACGGTCTTACCATCGGTGAAGCGGATGGAGAAGTCTGTTTGAAAATCAACAAGGATAAAGGAAAGGACGCCGCCGAGCTACTGAAAATGCTGTCGGCTTGGAAAGAACAGGCTGACAGGCTGTCGGCAGAGGAAATCAGCAAGGAAGAATACGACCAGTGGCGGTACAATTATCCAAAATTTGATACCACGCAAAACTGGACGAAAGTCCCTTTGCAAACGTTAAGCGATGCGCTGATTGAATCCTTTCAGGATAAGTTAAAAGACTAATAACGCAAAAAGAGCTAACAGACTTCCTCCATCAAAATCTGTTAGCTCTTTATCCTTGAATAATCTAAAATGTTGTCAAACTGTTGTCACGAAGGCTTTTCGCCTTACAAGAATCCAGTATTTATGCGGCTTCCAGCCGTTTCTGATACTACTCGAACTCGACTTTTACTAACTAATTTTGTTTAGGATTTATTCTCTGTCGAGTATGTAAATCTTTTGATTATTTGATATATCCATATTATCCTGCCTATATGAGCTAATGTTATCATTTTGTTATCGCTGTTGATAACACTTGCTCTGTAACTGTGGATAATAGCTATATGTTCTTATTCAGATTATAAGCGATTTAGCTTAGAGAATCAAGCATTATCTTCACCATGTTTATGTACTGCCAAGACTAGATTTTCAGCATCAATCAAACTTTCATGTTTACACTTCGGACAGTAAAGCGGGAAATTCAGCAAGACCGTATCCTCTCTGATTTTGACACGGGTTTTATTCCCACAAACGGGGCAAAGTACCCACTTTTCTTTTTGCATACCTATTTCCCTCCTTCAGAAACACAACCGCCTATTGTATGACCATCTTTTTCAATGTATTTATATACAGAACACAGGCAATAATCAGGGAAACAATATCCGCCACAGGCTGCGCCCACACCAGTCCAGTCATTCCCATAATCATTTTCAGAATAAATAAAGCAGGAATAAATATAATTCCCTGTCTGCTCACGTTAATAATAAGAGCCGCTGTTGCCGCACCCATAGCCTGCAATGCATTCGTAAGGACATAAAACACCCCAAACAGAAAACTCGTGGCAAGCAGAATCCTTGAAAATTGCACCGCATACCCAAATGCAGTTGTATCTGTTAGAAAGGCACTTACAATCTGATTGGTAAACAAATAGCAAATTCCTGTTAGAACTACACTCAAAAGAAAGGCAAACACCAAAGAAAACCGCAATACTTTCTTAAACCTATCCCATAATTTTGCACCTACACAATATCCTAAAATTGGCTGTACTCCTTGCCCAAGCCCCATGCAGACCATGCCTGTTATTATTACCACTTTCATGGCTACGCCCATTGCGGCAATCGCCATGTCTCCATATTCTGCCATCTGGCTGTTGATTATGATTTGTGAAACACTCATAAGCACAGAACCTAATGCAGCAGGTACGCCAATCGCAAGAACGGCACTTGCAACTTTGTTTTTCACAGTAAAATCTTTTAAACTGATGCTTAATGAAGATTTCCCCCGAACAAAATAAGCTATATAATATATTGCGCCTATGACATTTCCAATCACTGTTGCAATTGCTGCCCCCGCAATGTTCCATCCAAATCCTAAAATGAGAATTGGGTCAAGAATCACATTCAGAAGATTTCCGACAAGCGTACCCATCATGGCTTTTGCTGATTCCCCCTCTGTTCTGACTACATTAGAGTAGCAGTTAGAAATAAGCACAAATGGTCCGCAGCACACGACAATCATAAGATATGTCTTTGCCAGATTCCAAGTGTCAGCACTTGCACCCACCAACGATAAAATCGGCTCAATAAGAATAAGCATACAAGCTGACATGATAACCCCGACAATCACACAGCCCCACATACAGAAGGAACATACCTTTTTTGCGTATTCTGTTTTCCCCTCTCCCAGAGCTCTTGATATGACAGAAGTTCCGCCAATTCCAAACATCGTACCTATTGCCATAAATATCAAGAATACAGGTGTCGCCAAGGATACTGCTGCTACTTGCAGGGCATCGTGTGTCTGACCGATAAAAAAGGTATCTGCCAGATTATAAACCAAGACCATGAGCATTGCCGCCATAGCTGGCAATGCGTTTTTTAACACAGCTTGTGATATTGGGGCGTTACTGAATAGTTCCATTGTTTTTTTGTTTTCCATTTTAAATCCTCCATCCATATATTGATTGCAAACGATTGATAGTATGCGATTTGTTTGCTTTATTTTAATGTCTGCCCTTAGACAGACATTAAATCTTCATAAGCGTGTTATTTACTTTTTTCAACAAGGAAAGGAATGTTTCCCTCTCTGTTTCCGAAAGGCATGATACAATCCGTTCCTCTATACTATTTACCTCAGTTTCAGCATCTTCACAATACTTTATTCCCAATTCTGTTATTTCAACAGACTTAATCCTCTTATCTTCCTTATCTCCAAAAACAGATACCAATTTCTTTTGTTCTAATCGGGAAATCAAGCCTACTGTCGTAGATTGTGCCAATGTCAGTCTCTTTTCCAGTTCCTTAAAAGAAAGCTTTTTTTTAGGAGAAGCAACAAGCGTTATCAGCACATTCATTTGCGAAAGAGTTATCCCTTTCCTCCGAAGCTGATTATTTAGGCTTTTTTCTATGGTATTGTGTATCTGATGAATAATTACGCCGTAAGTTTCTTGTGGCATCAATCAAATCCCTCCAATCTGATACCAGTATAACAGCTTTTTTAGAAAAGTCAATAGTATGCGATTGGATTTTCGGGATTTTTAATTCTACAGCGTTTTACCTATGCTGATTCCGTTATACATATATGATTTCACTATTGATTACCTCCCTCGCACAAGCCCGAATATTATTCATTTTTTGAACCCATAAAAGCTGGTTTTCTGCCTTTAGCTGTTCCGTCACTCCCTGCCTTTCGGCATATTCTTTTACCAGCCGAGAAAACATATCCTCTGCCTGTTCATCTACGCTTGCAAGGTATTCGTTCAGCCTGCCGCTTGTCAGCAGATTAAGATAAATGAACTGCTTATGCTCTTTGAGATACTGCAAATGCCTTTGCCCC
Organism: uncultured Lachnospiraceae bacterium; assembly: GCA_910585465.1. GTDB lineage: Bacteria > Bacillota > Clostridia > Lachnospirales > Lachnospiraceae > Hominiventricola. The sequence continues at coordinate 4,895 of CAJUEW010000042.1, forward strand.
CATAAACCTATCGGCTTTTCTTTTTCGGGAGGTAATGCAAGCTCTGGGAGGTAATATTCGCCTTGCTTTGCATACCAAAGACCGTTATTTTCGTCATAAATCCTGTTTTCCATAATGTTTCCTACCTTTCCTCTTTGTTGTTTTTAAAGCATTTCCCTCGCTGTTTCAACTTCTGCGCCGCTTTTGCCTGCTCCAAAAAGCTGTCCATCTGCTTACTTCCAAATGCCTTACGGAGCAGCTTATAATCTTTGTTTTCCGCACGGAGATTTTCATTTTGCCCTGCCAGTTTGTCATTGGTTTTCCTTAACCCCTCATTCTCACGGTGGAGATTGCTGTTTGTGACATTCAAACGATAGTAGCTGTCCCACGCTTCAAAGCACCTTACAAGTACTGTTTTAACAAGCGATTTCAGCTTTTGCACCAAAGGCTCTGCCACTTTATTTTTATACGACTTCGCCGACATGAACCCCTGCGGCTCTGGCAACTGGTATTCTGGGGAAGTGTCAAGCACCTGTTCCAGAGTTTTTAGGTTTTCCATTCCTTTGTCGTAATTCTCCACCCTGTCCGACAATACTTGAAATTCCTCTTTTTTCTCCGAAATCTGCCCCTCAAGCTGGACGACCTCTTTTTCCCGCTCCTGCTTTTTATAATCAAGGACAGACAAATGTTTCTCATGCGTGCCTTTATGCTCCCATTCAATGCCATGCCGCCCCATCACAGCGGCAAGGTTTTCTTTTTCGGACTGTACCCACTGGCTCCACTCCGTATCGCCACGGGAGCCGCCTTTGAATCCCTGCGCCGCCAACGCCTGTTTCAAAGATACCCTTGTATCAAGCCCACGCTTACTGCCAGTCGTGAACGGAACAAAGTCAATGTGTAGATGCGGCGTTGCTTCATCCATATGGATATGAGCGGAAAATACATAAAGATTAGGGTTTCGCTCTTGGAATCCATGATAATATTCATCTAAAATCTGCCTTGCAAGCTGTCCGTTTTCACTTCCTGCACCCATATTTTCCTTATCCCCAATCTGCAAAATCAGCTCATGGAACGGCTTTTCCTGCTTTGAGTTCCGTATCTTCTCGTAATAATCGGCAATGCGGCGGTCTGCCCTTGTCTGTTTCTCGTTATATCTCTGTAATGCTTCATCAAATAGCTTATGATACACTTTCTTGATATTATCATTACAGTAATCTACATTGAGGTAGGAGCGTTCAGCATCCACATTCTCTGCTTTAAATTTGCGGCTGTTATGGTTGACCGAGCCTTTCCCCACCATTGCGCTAATCGTCCGTCTTATAAAATCACGCCCTTTCTTTTCGGCTGGTAGGCTTTGTTACTTTCCCGAAAGTAACGCAAAAGCACTTTTGTCAGCTGTGCCAACAAAAATGCAACCCGCAGGCGGGTTTTGCGCTCTCCGAGGGGTGAGCGTGTGCCAGTGGCACACAAGCTGCGAACCGACCGAGTCGGCAGACGAGACAGAGCCGCCTTTGAAAAGGCACTCTCTGCACTCTCCGCCAAACTTCAAACAGTGTCAATGTGTGACGATGGTGACAATGTTTTAGACAACGCCCCTGCGCTCATAAACATTGTCACCTTTGACACCGTTTGTCACGCTTCCCCATTAATCTCTTTCCAAAGGGAAACCTTTCTGCCATTGTGGGTACGGCTGTTCTGATAGCGGATACCATAATCACGGAACAGCCTGCTTGCATTGATACTAAGCCTTAAGGAAAGCACATTCGGCTTAATATCCACGCCGAGCCTTTCACAAAGTTCTGAAGCTGTCCCCTCCCAATTGTCACTCGCCGAAAAAAGAGTAGCTGCTATTTTTTCAAGTAAAGGCTCTGGCGGCTCTTTCCACAGCTCTGTTTCCGATTTTTCAAAGTTCCACACCAGACGCTCGGCATCTCTCACAAGATGGACTTTCATATCCTGCTGGTCTCTGCCTGCCACATCAAGCGTGGCGTTATTGGAAATTCGCTTTTCCTTGCTGAGAACAAATGCTCCGTCTGCTGCACCCATCAGTCCATTTGTTCCCGAAATCATATCAAAAATATCTTCCGCTTTCTGCTTTCGGGTGTGATGGACAATGAGCATCGTAACTTTGTAACTGTCTGCCAATGCTTTGAGCCTTGCCACAATGTCATAGTCGCTTGCGTAACTGTAATCTGCACCGCCAGCTTCACGGACACGCTTTAAGGTGTCTATGATTATTAAACCAGTTTCGGGATGTTCCTGCATAAACCCTCTGATTTGTTCTTCCAAACCGCCATTGACCGTTTTACACTCTGTTGCAAAATATAGGTTGCCTGTTTCTTCTGCACCGAACATCTGGAACAGCCGTTTCTGCAGACGTGGGTAATCATCTTCAATCGCAAAATATAAAACCGTCGCTTTCCGCACCTTGTATTCCCACAACGACATTCCAATGCTGATATGGTAGGCAATCTGAGCCATCATAAAACTTTTCCCCACCTTTGGAGAGCCTACGAAAAGGTAGGTTCCTCTTTGGAGCAGACCATCAATCAGCGGCGGCTGTATATCAAATACCGTATCATAAAGTGCCGCCATAGATACGGTTTTCAGATAGGACGAGTCTAGCTGCCGCAGCATTTCCCTCTGCATTTCCTCAAAACTATTGATATTTTCGTCATAGTTGGATATACTATGGTCAGTACATTTTTGAATTGGCTGCTCCGTATCTGCGCTAACAGATACATTTGGGGTAGCCATTTCTTTTTTATTCGCCATCTTCACACTCTCCTTTCAGACCGCCGAGGATAACGGCAATCAGTTCGATTGTGTCAAGCAGTTCTTCATTTACGCCGCCCGCTTCAATCCTCTGCAATTCTGCAAGGACGGCGGAAAGCTCATTGCGGAGAGCCTTATACACCCTCGGATTTCCCTGCACTACTACATCTTGGCATAAGAGCCGCCTTGTGATATAGTCCTGCTTGGTAAGCCCCGAAAGGCGCACCGCCTTGTCAATCCGCTCGCTTTCTTCGGGAGATACCCGAAAAGCGACGGTCTTATTCCTCCAACGGTTGCAGTTGTCTAAATTCTTTGCCGACATCTCAAAAATCTCCCTTTCCTAAATCATCAAGCCTGTCCGCCATTTCCGCCTGCTTTGACGGAAACAGGTGTGCATAACGGTAAGTGATTTCGATGCTTTCATGCCCCACACGGTCGGCAATCGCCACCGCTGAAAACCCCATGTCAATCAATAAACTGATGTGGCTGTGGCGCAAATCGTGAATCCGTATGCGTTTCACCCCTGCGGCTTTTGCGCCCCTGTCCATCTCGTGATGGAGGTAGCTCTTTGTTATTGTAAAGATACGGTCTTTCTTTTTTAAGCCGTACAGCATACCGATATACTCCTGCATTTCCTTGCAGAGAAACTTCGGCATCTTGATTGTTCGGTTGCTTTTCTTCGTTTTCGGAGAGGTAATCACATCTTCCCCGTGCAGGCGTTGGTAGGATTTGTTAATCGTGACTGTTTCCTTATCAAAACTAAAATCTGCGGCGGTCAGGGCTAATAATTCTCCCTCTCGGATTCCGCACCAGTAAAGCATTTCAAAGGCGTAAAAAGAAACTGGCTTGTCCATCATTTCATCTGCAAACTTTTTATATTCCTCTTTCGTCCAGAACAGCATTTCCTTGTGTTCTTCGCTCCCCATGTTCCCCGCCTTTGCCGCAGGGTTGGAGCGGAGGTCGTAATACCTTACTGCATGGTTGAAGATAGCGGAAAGCTGGTTGTGGACGGTTTTCAGATACGTCTGCGAATAGGGATTGCGCTTTTCATCACGGTAGGCAAGCAGCTCATTCTGCCATGC
>CAJUEW010000043.1 GCA_910585465.1 uncultured Lachnospiraceae bacterium
TGTAGCAGACAGCGCAGCTTTCAGCCCATTTTGAATGCGTTCTATAAATTGCCGGAACAGCGGTGTCTGGTAAACCTGTTCCTGTGCGTTCATTACGTCTGATGCTTTATTGGATGGGAGCGGCGTATTGGTAAGATCAATAAAGGCATCCGCCAGCATATTCAGCATTTCCTCCATTTCCGCAAAATCCACGTCCTGTTCATATTCCTCATATTCTTCAAAATCCAGCCTCCCACCGCTGATTGCAACCACTTCCATCAAAAGAACAGAAAGCCATGTGAGTATCTGCCATTCACAGGTGCTTCCCCAGGGAATATCTATATGTTTTTCATAAAATTCCGCCTGTGCATCGGTTATTTCTTCCCCTACATTATAATTGAGGGTAGCAGCATAGAGATTATTGGCAAAATCCTGAAAATCGGACGGTGCTTTCCTGCCTTCCAGATAATCCCAAAGTATGTCAAGAGCCTCCTGAAGAATGGCCGGAACCGTCCTGCACCTGTCTGCCAGCCCCTGGCGAATCGTATGTAAATATGGTTCCAGAATCAGAAGATTCCCCAAAAGCCGTGAATGGCTGCTGCTGTCCGCAAAAGCATCCTCAGCCATATCCTGAAAGCCTATGATCCAGTTGGCTGCCTTTGGCCCGTTCAGTGATGAAAAATCTGTATCGAGAGTGTATTTCATAGGTTCCTCCTTGCAATCCTTTCTTTTTCCATAAAAATTCCTCTTCATCAAATTTGCTTTATCAACTCATATGTTTATCTTGTACCCTTGCACAGTCTTTACAACGCCCTAACTCATCTAATTCCAGTTTACAAAGTGTTTTTGATAGTTCTCTGTAAATCGCTTTATTTTCAAGAGTACTGCAAAAATCACCCTGTTCTATTACAGGACTATAGCCTTTATGTCCACATATACAACAAATATTTATGTACTTTTTAGCAGAGCGGTTCCAATTTTCGACATATAAAGAATAACCCCGCTTTGTATGTTTGCTATGTGACATCTTTTCCCCCTTGTTTCATAAGTTCAATATACGGATACGGTGGTTCTATTTCATACTGCATTTGAAAAGTATTAAGCTTTTTTAACACTTCCATATGTCATATTCAGCCTGTTTCTGATTGTTTTATCTTTGACCGGATATATCCTCTCTACTGGCAGATTTTTAGAGTTTAGTTTTCCGTTTTTTCTTTGTTCATTCCATTTTTTCACCAGCGGTGTTAAGTCCTCTATTCTGCAAATACCTGTATCTAAAAACTCTCTTAATGTATTTCTTTTTAACCCTATTTGGATTGCCGCACGATTGATTGCATTTCCATTTATATTTCGATCCGAATCCCATTGGCAGTATACTGTTGTTTCATCAAAAGCTTTTTCCCACTGTATACCGGTATAACTTTTAGAGTCCGGCGATGTCAGCACTGCTTTTTGCAGTATTTCATTAAACTTTGACTGATATACGTCTATGGCTAAAATACATTCCTGATTTTTTTAGTTCCCCAGTTAGAGCGATGCATGAGCCATAAAAAAGATGGCTTTATCCATGTCATGCGATTAACATCAAAATTTTCTCCAAATGTCTGCAAAGAAATTGCTTCTTTTGCGATTATAGGATTATATGCTTGATAAACTCGAATACATTGCCTGTCATATTGTGCAAATATTTCTCTTACATATTCCACACACTTCACCTCTTTTTTTCTTTTCAACTTCTGATTTGTTAGTGTAACTATAATCGTTTTTAACGGGTAATCCTCCACAATTTTCTCAATAGACAGAAATCAGTCCGAATTTAATTACTATGATTTTGGGTTATTTCTGTTAAAGACATTTGTAACTGATATACACTTTCTTTACCATTCTTATCTTTCACAGCAAGTTCAAAATAAAGGGTGTTTTCCAAATCATTTGCATCATCTATATTCTCCTAATTGTACTCTCTCCCGATATTTGTCCCAAATCACTGGAAACATTGACCGTTCCTCCTGTCATATCTACTACACTATTTGAAAGGATAATGTCCTTTTCACTACCAGACATAGTGTAAAATGTAGTAGAGTATGATGTGATGTCGTCGAAAAAATCACCAGTTACCTTTAAATCACCACCAACAAATGTTTCTTCTGTGCCATTCAGAACAATAATGCCATTTGAAACTGCAAGCTGTTCATTCTCTCCACTGAAAGAATATATTATTAGCTGTTCCTGTTCTGCTTTTCCGCATCCAGTTAATGTCAGTATAAGTATTGCCATAAAGATTAGCACTTTCATTTTTATCATAATCATTATCCCCGCAGATTCCTTAATATATATTCATATTTGCAATCGCTGAAATTCCAGCCACTTAACAATCCTCTAAGTCAAAATAAAATATATATTATTCAATCAGTTTTTTCTTCAATTTCTTTCAAGCATGTAGCTATATCCCTGCATATTTTATGCAGGCAAATGTCAACTATAAACGCAAAGATGCTGATTGATAAAAAGAACAAAAACCACGCATTATATGTTGTAAAATAGAAATGATCATCTATTAGTGGCAAATATCCGCCCTTAAATAGAAAAAAACATGAAATAACCGCAGTAATAATTCCTATTGCCAATAATATTTTCTCCATGCTTCCGCATTCCCCAAAATAATAATAGCCTTTTTTCATCATGATGCCTCCATGCTGTTCTTACAATTCCACTTTCTGTACCTGCCTGCAAAATGACAGAGTAGTCTGCATTCCATATTGCTTGCCTAAAAATACAAAAAGCCGTAAATAAATATAGCCGAAACAATCACTTGTGCTATCGTTAACAGACTTATCTTCCATGTTTCGGGAGTATATCCCAATACAATTCTATTCCATATCGAAACAACCAAAAAATATATGACTAAGCAAACAACGATACCGATACCAGCCTTTAATGCACCATATTGTGCTATCTTACGCAAAAGGCATTGATAACCAAAGAATACGAACAATACTGGTGAAATTGCATGGCAGATGCCAAAAACAACGCTAAGGATTTTATACCCCGTATTTTCTATCAGGCTGCATATTACTATAAAGGCATAAAAAAGTTGAAAAAGTGTAAAGATAATTCCAAGTATAATCGCAATCCAATGTAACATATGGATTCTCCTCCTTACCTAACTGATTCATTCTATAATCAGAAATTGCTGATGCTTTATTTGCCGGTACCACACAAACAGGTAACACAATTCAAAAAACAATGTCATTGAAATATAATTGGCCTGTTTTCTTGAATTGCCAAATCACATAATTGAATCAACCTGTCGATTAAAAACTCACAATCAGAATCAATAAAGCATTCAAATAGATTTTCAGGTTTTACTCCATTAAACTTAAAGATATCCTGCTTCAATTCAATTATTGATAAATCTGGTGGTTCATTTATGAATATCTGTTTTATTTCCTGCAACTCCATTTTTAAATGAACGCACTCATCAACATTCCAGCTGCCATCGCAATCTGAATGATTTAATAAAGTAGTCATCGGTAATGAAAATTTGCTCTTACGCTTAAGAACTCTGGAAAGAAAATCTTTGTTTGTAAATTTGAAAACTAAATCCCTGAATTCTCCAAAATAACTATATAATCCAACTTCTACTCCGCAAATGTCGTCTCCATTCTGATTAAATATACATAAATATAGTCCCATTCTGGCTAATCCCTCCTAATAACCTTTACATATTTATGCTCCTTCAAAAAATCTGTTAACTCTGGACTTAATTTGCATTTTTGAGGAATGATCAGCCGAAGAATAGCTTTTTGCTGTTCTGCTTCCTCAGCAAGATTATATATTTGATATGTCAAGTGCAGTGTTAAACATGACTTTCCAAGTATCCAGCCATTCCCACTTTTCTTTTGATCCGGAAGGCTTCTCCTTCTTGTTTGCCAACGGGTATATTGGTCTTCCACTCTTCAACATCTCCTTTATCCAATATTTTTAATCCATATTACATTGATAGCTTTCGCCATTTATAATTTCCGCACACCCAACTACGCAAGCCAGCTCTGCAGGTTCTTTACCGGAAAGCCTTTGATGTTTTCCAATGGCAGATCCATATCCAATGCAGGCCAAGTCCCTGCCGGTAAAAGGCCAGTGGCTGCTCCGCGCTGTATTCTTGTTTAATATGACAATCTGCACTCCTACTGTTTTAACTAATTTTCCTCCGCCTGCTCACCGCAATAGTCCAAATCATACCATTTACGTAGAATATCCACCACGTCGCCCTCGTCTTTTTCTTCCCATTCTTCGCGGTACACCTCTGCCATGTGCCCATCCATCAAATCTTTCACCACAATCATTTTGGTAAAGTCAATATCTATCTCCCGCACAAGAACCAGTTCTCCATCCATCCAACGATAAAAAGAATGGGTTCCGCCTGCCGCCCAACTGCGGGCCCAGCCAGTCACGATTTGGCGGTCTGCGTCGAATCCAGGTGACGAAACGCTGCCTAAAGGTGCATAATATATAAACTGTGCCTGTTCTTCGTCCCAAAGCCAGTAACGCCAGTAATTTGGCTGGTTCCCCGCATGAAAGAGATAACCGAAATCCTGAAAACCATCAAAATCAGCGTCAACTACATTATGAAACTCCGGTGCAATGCCCATCATAAATTCCTCGGAAAATGTCTGGATAGGCTGCTCCATTTCCACCGGGTTCCAGACGGAAAAAGTGATGTCCCGAGCACCAAACTCATCTTTGCGTTCCTTTGCCAGCTCTGCCGTCACCAGCAGTGTTCCCAGTCTGCCGCCAGTGCTCACCAGAAATGCATCGTGGGTATCATCTACAGGCTGCTGCTGAAAAATGTCATAGATTCCACCCGGCTCGCCGTGATAGTCCAGATTGTACCATATCATTTCCGCATCCAGCCATCCGCCGGATTCCGAAGGAAAATCTTCATGGTATATCTCAGCCAGCCCACCGGCAACGCGATCCTGGATGGACATGCGGATCGTATCCCCCTGATCGATCCCATAAATATCAATCCGCCGCATACAGAGCAGCTTTCCCTCTACCCATTGATAAAAGCTATGTTCTCCTGTCCCGCCGGCGCTGCTGCGGTTGAATCCGTAAACCGTCTCTGTTTCCTCGTCCAACGTGGGTACGGAGATCTTGTCATATTCCGGAATGCTGTCAAACCGTTTGTCATATTCGTTCCAAATCCAAAGATGATCATAATAAGGCTGGTTTCCCCGTAGATAGGTGCAGGCAAAATCCATATATCCGTCAAAATTGGCGTCTATGATGCTCCAATCCAGGAAAATATCCGTACCCGCTGTCAGGGTTTGAAGAGGTTCGTCCATGGAGTACGGGTCCCAAACAGTAAACTGTATGGTGGCGCGGCAATCCTCTGTCGGGGTTTCCTCATCCAATTCTGCCGTCACCAGCAGCGTCCCCAGTTCTCCCCCTGTATCTACCAGAAAAGCATTGTGGGTATCGTCAACGAGCTGTTCCAAAAGCACTTGTTCCGGTTTTTTTGCTGTCTCCTCAGGCAGCATATCGGGTTCTTCCGACTGAGCGGCATACTCTGGTGTGACGGTTTCAGGATCATCTGCTCGACAGGCACAGAGGAGCAGGCATAGTGATGTTATGAGGGCTGATTGGAAAATCATCTTAAACTTTATCATGCACATCATAAATTCCTCCTGTCATCCACATCCATGAAACGCTCATCCCTGTGACACTTCCTAAAATGCCCTACAGAATACTTCTCTGTGATTCAGAGCTGGCTTCATTGTGAAGTGTATTGTAATAGTTTGACATATAGCCGCCCTCTTAGTTCTCTTGATAGTACACTATGGAAATACCTACATTATCCCGCCCCCAGGTACAGTATCCTTTATAAACCTCATCCTCATATTCCGGGTCTTCTCCGGGGTAGAGAGCAGGAAAAACGGAAACACTGGAAACGCCAACATCCGCCGGGGCTCTGCTTTCCAGCACCTCCCGGATATCACAGCGGTACAGCCCGTTGTCCGTATGCAGATAGAAGAACATTTCCCGTGTTGTAGCCTTTTCCCCATCTAACATTTCTATATTCTCCGTCCAGGTGTAATACTCCCAGGAAGCCATCCGCTCACGCAGAAACCCCGCCAGCTCCTGCACTTTCTCCGGCATGTCCTCTGCGATTCCCTTGGCCGACAGGGAAAAGCACTCACAGAGGCCGTACGTGTCTTCCGCCTGTGCAAATTCCACCAATCTTTCCATGGTATACGGTCCTCCGTTGGCTCCCTGTGGCTGATCCGCCATCCGGTATACAATGTAAATGCCCAATGGCTTTTTTGGCGCGTATTCCCATGATAACTCGTCGGGATAAACCGTTATATCCGAAAAGCCCACTAAGTCCGGCTGTACCGTGTCTTTTAGCACCTCGCCGATGTCGCAGCGATAGATCCCGCTGTCTGTGCTGAACTCACAGAACGAGGCCCGTGTCATAGTAACACTGCCACCGCTACGGTTGCCATTGCCATAGCCCGATAAAAAATCCCAGGAGGTTACATCTTCTTCTATAAAGCGTATAAATTCCTGAACCTGCCCATAAAGTCCCTCTGCATTTTCCCTTACTTCCGGTGAAAATACTTCATAGATGGTATTGGCATCCTTTGCCTCTACCAGCTTCATTAGCGCCTCCATCGTATTCCTTGGAACATTGAACGGCTTATATTCCCCATCCACAAGCAGCTCTGTGTGTTCAGATGCCATAAGGTTCCCGATGATATTTCCATGGCAGCCGCAGAGCAGCAGGCAAAGGAACAGCAAGGGAATCATTATATATCTTTTTTTGAAGTTTGCCGTATCCATGAAACTGCCTCCTCGGTTGTTCTATAGAATCCGTTGCCCTATTTTTGTCCATTTATCCTCTTACATCTGAAAGACATCTATGTCGTATACAGATTCTCCCTTTTTAACGCAGCAAATATCTTTTTCCGCATATCTTTGCTTATCTTTTCAATGGCTACCAGATACCGGTCCTTATCCTGCTCCAGCCACGCACAGATAAAATTACGGTAAAACTCCTTTTCTGCTTTGGCGTTTCCGGATATCGCATAGATTGCGGAATACATCTGCATGATATCTTCTTCTGATAATTGATACGTCCGGACTGTATGCTCAAGAAAAGAACACGCATAGGAGCTGTCAAGTTCGCGCATCATCTCCCTCACTGGTCCCCGTACAATATCCACATATCCCTTTTTTACTCCATAAGCTACAAGCCTCTCCGTAAATGTGCATACCTTTGATAAATAACAGAGTTCTACATTTTTTCTATGCGGAAACCCCATGATATATTTGTTGACCGGCATTGTTTCCGGCATGATATCAGTTTCTCCCGACAGCCAGGAACGGAATTCCCGTTCTTCTGAAACATTACTGTTTATAAACTCCATCTGGCAGGCCCAGGCTGCTGCCTCTTCTTTTGCAATGTCAGCGCCTTTTCCCTGAGAGTTCAAATAAATCAGGATATACGCCTTCCCTACATGTTTTGAACCCCGGAATACCTTTTTTGCCGTTTCTTCATTGTGGATAACAAGCTCTTTAAAATCCTGCTCTTCCTTTTTGCTCAGGCCCATGGAGCTGGCCTGTATATATTCCTTTATCCTTTTTTCTGCTTCCTGTTTTTCTTCTGCTGCTCCGCTCATACAACCCTTCCCTTTCCACGCAGTTTCCCGGCCAGATCTTCCAGTTCCGCTTTTGTCATAGGCGGGATCAGGATGTGATCTCCATCAAACTGCCGAACATCATATCCTCTCAGTTCCTCCACGAACTGCTCATAAGGGAACATTCCTTCCAGCACACGCTGCTCACTGTAAAGCACAAACTGTACAAACCCCTCTGTCACTTTCAGTTCACTCAGATTCAGAAACCCATCAGCACGAACAGGAAAGACACTCTCACATTCCTCCGTTAAGGCATAAAAGGCCCCGATCTCTTTTGTATCGTTTTTCTGCAGAAGTCTTGGCTTTGCGTAATAGACATCCAGTGCCTGAAGGCCATGCAGAGTCCGCTCAAAATCGGAAAGGTCCGTACATGCCTCCCATAAGGCTACCTTGTCCTCAGTCAGTGTATAAGGCCATCGCGCCAGAGTAAGGATATGACTCCTGAATTCCTTATTTCCGCAAAACTGGTTCAGTGACTTCCGATTGAACATGACAAAATTCTCAATCCCCTGCTCCAGTTCCCTGATGCTGAAAGCCCTCTCTTCCTCCACACAGTACATTTCCACTCTGCCCAGACGCCTTTCCATCTCACCTGCAAGCCTGGTAAAATCCATAATGTCTGCTTTGGTGGTACGGATATTATAACTTATCTCATAATATCCTTCCCTGGCTTTGCTGCCATCAAAAAAAATCCCACGTCCTATACGCCCAGGATTATAAAAAACAGCGGTTCCTTGGCTCTCCTCATTTTCCTGAAGTATATAAAAATCATTATTGGAACCATAGCAAAAGCCGCAGGCGTGAGCCAGCGATGAGATATCAAGTACCGTCTTTCCAAATAGTTTCTTCTGTCTAATCTGCAAAGTAAATGCCATAACAAAATCTCCCTGTTTATTTATACAAATGAAAGTGTTTTCAGCTTTTCGTATCTCCTTTTTTCGGAAAAATGCAAACTGGAATTGAACAAAATCGCTGCGCGATGGCCTGCCAAGGCTGTGGCATAGC
>CAJUEW010000044.1:0-1379 GCA_910585465.1 uncultured Lachnospiraceae bacterium
CTGGATTCGGAGATGGAGCAGATCCTGTGCTTTGACGGTTCCATGGACACGGAGACCTTTTGTAACTCCAAAGCGGCAATCTTTATCGTACTGCCGGAGGAGGACAATACAAAATATTTTATGGTCAGCCTGTTTCTGCAGCAAATATACCGGGAGATGCTGTCCATCGCAGATGAGCATGGCGGGAAGCTCCCCAACCGGGTCGTGATCTTTGGGGATGAGATCGGAACAATCCCCAAGATCGAGTCCCTGGAGATGCTGTTCTCCGCAGGCCGATCCCGGCGCATCAGCATGGTCCCCATTATCCAGTCCTTTGCCCAGCTGCAGAAAAACTATGGAAAAGAGGGCAGTGAGATCATCATCGATAACTGTCAGGATATCCTGTTCGGAGGCTTTGCGCCCAATTCGGAGAGTGCGGAAGTTCTGTCAAAGGCTTTGGGAAATAAGACAGTGTTGTCCGGCTCCATCAGCAGGGGAAAGAATGATCCCGGCCAGAGCCTGCAGATGATCCAGCGCCCGTTGATGACCCCGGATGAACTGAAATCTCTTCCCAAAGGACATTTTATTCTGGCCAAAACAGGATGCCATCCCATGCGGACAGAGCTGCGCCTGTTTTTTAAATGGGGGATTGAATTTGAAGAGGGATATGTGGCGGAGCAGCATGCGGCAAGGGCAGTCTCTTATGCGGACCGTCTGACACTGGAGCAGGAGATCCTGCGCAGACGGATGGATGATGACCTGGAAGAGTTTGAAGAGCCGCCTGCACCGTCAGGACCGCCTGTAAGCGGCGGTATGGGGCAGGGACAGATGACAGAGCGTACCGTGCCGTTACAGCCCCACAGACCCGCAGGCAGGCCGCCGCTGCGGACAGATTAGAGAAGGAGGGGATATGGGATACTTTGAAACCATCTACGCTTCCGGACTGCCTCACCGGGCGGTGGCAGTCTATATGTATCTCCATGACCGGGCAGATCGGGACAAAAGCTGCTGGCCTGCTGTCCCTACCATGGCCAGGGAACTGGGGATGTCCCGCAGCACCATCAAACGCGCCCTGAACGATCTGGTCAGTGCAGGGTATCTCAGGAAGGAATTCCGGTATCGTGAGAATGGCAGCCATACCTCGAATTTATACACCATTCTTTGAAAAGAGATTTGCTGCACAAGGAATGGAAAAATATAGTGAAACTATTTCGGTAACAACAAACCACTGAAATCCGCCAGGGGAAAAGTCTGCCCTTCTGATTGTCGTGTCTGGAAAGGAAAATGCAGTATCAGGAGCCGCTTTGTGCCGCCGTTGTTTCCGTTGTGAACCCAGGAGGGGTTCATGGTGAACCGCCCAGAAGGTCCCACTCTAACAAAATCTTATAGACAGAGAAAAA
>CAJUEW010000044.1:1479-7903 GCA_910585465.1 uncultured Lachnospiraceae bacterium
CTTCATCCGCTCAATGAACCCGATCAGCAGCCGGATATCCTCATCCGACATGGAATAAATGTGTTCGATCGCTTCCTGCTGAGTCAGGGTGGTCTTCCGTTCCTCGTTGAAAAACTCCATGGGTGTCACGCCCAGGTATTCGCAGATATACAGGAATTCACTCATGGACGGCAGCGCCCTGCCGGAGGTGATGCTGCGGATATAGCTGGTGCTGTGGCCCAGATCCAGGCTCATCTTTCGCTCAGAAATCTGTTTTTCCTGCCGGAGACTGGAGATTCGGTCCCGGATAAACTGTTCATCCATTTTGATGTCCTCCCAATGTGTTAATCTTAAGCTCTGTACAGGGTAAAAACGAGCGATTGTAACGCTTGTTTTGATTGAAAAAGATAATATTATCGCTTATAATCAAAAAGAACAGGCGATTATAGTTTTTACCACGGAGGAGATTTCTATGAGCATGCGGAAGATATATCGGGAACTGGCGAAGAAACATGGGGTGAGTGTGAAGGAAATCCGACAGGATATGCAGGCGGCGCTGACAGAGGCGTATACAAATCCGCTGAATAACAATGCGATCACAAAAGCTTACCAGAACAGGGTGCCGCGTCAGGACAAGATCCCTACCCCGGAGGAAGCGGTGCGTTATTTTGCGGGAGAATTGAAAAAGAACAGGGCATGAACTGCGCTGTGTTTTGCTGTGAGAAGATAAGAGGCTCCGGAAGAAGAGAAAGACAGAGGACAGGCGAAGAACCACTTCCCAGAGAGTGCGGGAAATGGTTCTCTGCTCATTGTTCCTGCAGCATGGCTTTGACAGCACCGAGAAGGATATGGATGTCCCGATCGGAGCAGGACTCCAGCATATGGGCAAGCTGCGCACGCTCAGACCCTTCTGATGGCTGTTCCGGATAGAAAATACGGTCTGCTGAGATATGCATGCTATGTATCAGCCGGTAGACAGCAGGGAGCTTGGGGATGCGCCCTTCATTCTCGATGGCGATAAGGTAGCGGCAGCTGATCCCGGCCCGCTCCGCCAGTGCTTCCTGTGTCAGACCGCAGTCCATCCTTGCGTTTTTGATTGCTATTCCAAAAAATTCATGTAAATCTTCCACTATTTGTTCACCTCCAGTAAGATTGTACTAATGGAAGGGGAAAAGCGGAATGAACTAATATTTCAGTTTTTACATGAACAAATATATAAATTGGGAAACATGCAATCTTTATGGTATACTGGAGAGGACAGAATAGAAATTGATAAAATTCCGCGTAATCTGATATTATCTAAGGCAAAATGAATGAAACAAAGTTAATTGGAACAATTCTTAAATGGATAAATGGAGCTGAATAATGAAAAAGTGGAAACCTTGGAAAGGTACGATAAAACTGTGTATACTTAGCACAGCGCTTCTCACAGTAATCATATGGACCATATGGGGCAATACGGCGTTGATGGTGAACACAGTCACGGTCACAGCAGGCCGTATCCCTGCTGCATTTTCCGGCTTCCGGATTGCACAGGTGTCAGACCTGCACAATGCTGAATTTGGTGAAAATAATGCAAGGCTGCTAGAGCTGCTTTCAGAGAGCGGGCCGGACATCATCGTGATTACGGGGGATCTGGTGGATTCCGGGCATACGGATATCGACATAGCCATCAGATTCGCAGAGGAAGCGGCTCGGATTGCACCGGTTTATTATGTGACGGGCAACCATGAAGCGAGGCTGTCACAATATGACAGACTAAGGAACGGGCTGGAGGCGGCTGGCGTGTCCATGCTTGAGGACAGGGCGGTGGAGCTGGAGCGTGACGGTGAAAAGATCACACTGGCTGGGCTTTCCGACCCGGACTTTACAGTGAGGGGCGATATATTCGGGGAAATACCTGCCATGGTCAGCACAAAGCTGGAGAGTCTGGCCGATACAGAAAGCAGCTACACGATCCTGCTCTCACATCGGCCGGAGCTGTTTGAAAGTTATGCGAGCAGCGGCATTGACCTGGTATTGAGCGGTCATGCACATGGCGGTCAGTTCCGTCTCCCGTTTATAGGCGGTCTGGTCGCTCCGAACCAGGGACTGTTCCCAAAGTATGATGCGGGGGTATATATGGAGAGCAGTACACAAATGGTAGTCAGCCGTGGTATCGGCAACAGCATCATACCAGTCCGGTTTAACAACAGACCGGAGATTGTTATAGTGGAACTATTTGCAGGGCAGTAAAAAGCCTGCATAGGATTTTAAGAAGAGCAACAGAGAAAAGCAGGGCGGCTGGATTATTCTATCAATCGTCCGTTATCATTCCATTCCCCATACATAACGCCTTTTCTGGTATTATCGATCAATTTTGGCAGCCTGCTTTGGAATAATTCCGGCTGTTTCTTCTTGATCTGAATGGTATCAATCCGTACCCGCTGGTACAGGGGAGGGAATTTTTGAAAATTGTTCCAGACCTCCATATCAGCTTTTAAGGCTTTTTCAATATCCCCATCAATGACAAATCCTTTTGGTGACATGTCGGGCAGTACGGCTCTCCCGGCATCTGTCATCAGCCCCAGGCGTTCCATCCTCCGGCAACGTTCCTTGTTTAGCTCAGACCATAAACTTCCCTTTCTACGAGGAGCCAGTCTCTGGGCAGTCACACCATTATCCATCTTTTTAGTGGTACTGTCTATCCAACCGAAGCACAGGGCCTCCTCAACGGAATCTATGTACCAGAAAGTGCTGTCATCCGTTGGGCGTCCCCGCTTTACGATCACCCAGCATTCCTTTTCCTTACCATGGTTTTGTATGAGCCATGCCCGCAGCTCATGGCGGTTTTTTGCATCAAGCAGATTTGTAAATTCCATGTGTGTTCTCCTATCCTGTATCGTGATTTAGATTATAGCACAGGAATAATTCTATGAGCCGGAAGCAGGTAAACAGTTCGGGATAAAATATTGTTCTGTCTTTCAGATAGAAAATATATGGAGAATGTGGTAATGTAGTTAAAACGGAGAGGAAAAAGGGGGATATAGATGCAGAGCTATTATGATATTACAAACCCGGATGCCGCATATGAATGGCTATACAGTGTCCTGGATATGAAAAGGAGAGATTTCATTTCTGATTATGTATTGGAAAGCCGAAATGATTTCGATACCTTTTTTGAGAGGCATCTGAAGGAAGCAGAGCGTTTGGATATTGACCAGTTGAAACTTATGGCTATCCATGTGACAACAAATGGGGATGGCTGTGCTGAAATAAAAAAGAATGGGTTGAGGGACTTAAAAAAGGTGCTTCAAGAAAAGTCGGAACTCAGTACATTTTTGAGGGAGAAAAATATCTGGTTTGATATTCCTTCTAAGACCATGTATTTCAATGGCAAGGCTTTTGATATAGATTACCAGAAGTATACGAACCTGGACAGGGCTGACAGAAAAAACCAGGCTTTATACAAAATAGGGCACAGGATATTTTATGACCATCAAGTCAATGGATTCTTGTTTAGCAGAGATGTATATGATTATGGGACAATCCATGAGGCCCCGGAGTTTCTGCTCACCTTATCAGAATTTGGTAGAGATACAGTCGGAATAAATGACGAGTGGGCAGCGGCCAGTAAACCCTATGTAATTAAGTACAGGGCAAAGATTACAGAATTTGAATATTACACTTTCTATGAGAGGCAGGAGGATTACCTGCAGGATTATCATAACGGATGGATTGGATTAAAGAAGATATTGTTTCAGAAAGCTGTCAGGAGTGCGTTTTCAGAATTGTCTTCGGATGTCTATGCTTATATGAAACCAGAAAGGATTATTGAGCCGGCGAGGATAATCGAGTGTATCCCGGCAGAAGAATGGCAGGATAGGATATCAAAATATTTTTAGCAGGAGTGACAACTGATCTGAAAGCTGTCATATATAGATATTTTAAGAATTTAGATGCTGCTGAAAGGATGGGGTGATATGGTATCAAATTTGTTGATAGACAGGTTAGTTAATATCTTAAGAGAGAAAGATTTCAATATTGCGGCTCAGGAGCTGGAAAAGATAACTGACCTTGACAGCTTTGGGTCAGAGAACTTTTTGCACGACATTATACTTGAAAGGTGGGTATACAGGCCAGAAGATGTCCCATTTACTTTTGCAAGGGATATCTGGCAAAGCAGCAGTAAGGTAGAGGACAACAGGGCTTTGTTGAAAGAGGTATTGCAGTATCCGATTGCTGATATCAACAGGGCGAAGATCAATGATTTTTTATGGGTGGCAGAAAAAGATTTTTCAGCCGCAAAGTCGGCAGAGAAATATTATCGGGCACATGTGGAAAGTACAGAGGGATTTGATTTAAATTTTATGGCAATAAACCGTTTGGTGTTTCTGGCAAAAAAATTGAGCAGCAAAGAGACGGATGATACAATAAGAAAGAGACTGTTGATAAAGGTTATGGATCAGTATGACAATGAGGATCATGGAAGAATTCTCTATCTGATTCAGACAGCCATGTATGAAAAGGTTGACACAGATTACCTGATTCAGTATACAGAAAAAATCTTAAATACATGTGATGATCAGAGTTATGATTTTTATATTATCGGTGAATTTTGTGATGTACTTGAACAGTTATATTATACAAAGAATAAATGGCAAAAGAAAAGATGTGTGTCGGAACCAAAACTAATTGAGATACGAAGGCGTAAAGCTCAGGCAATCTTAACGGCAGAGCGTACCTTAAATGAGCAGAATGCAGGGAACCTGATGCGGTCAGTCCATCTTTTAAAAGATGTGGTTAATTTATTAAAAACAATTACAGGGACAGAAGCTGAAAGAAAAGAGATACTTAAAAAAATAGATGTGATAGAAAAGAAAATGATATCGGAGATGCCGGTTTTTTCAGCGAAACACGATAATAGCGAGACTGTCAAGCAGTTGATCCGGCAATTAGAGGTTTTGGATAAAGAAGAAGCCCTCTGCTATTTTGCATTGTTTATTCCACTGCCAGAGAAAAGCAGGATTGAAGAATCAGTTACAAAGTCAGCGGATGCAATAGGGTTTGGTGGGCTTTTTCCAGTAGGAATCTTAGGGAAGGATGGCAAGTCGATTGCGAAAAGCAGACCAATCAAAAAGTCTGGTGATGAAATAGATTCAGCAGCATTTCAGGAGTCGGTAGAACGGAGAGCATCAGAATTTATGGGTTATTTCTCGCAGATTATGATTGGGAATACGTTGCATTATATCCGTTCAAAATTTAAAGTGGAAGAAAAGGATATCCGGGAGATTGTCGAAAATAGCATAATCGTTCCAGAAGACAGAAGAGAAGCATATGTAAAAGGGCTAATGGCGGGATTTTCAGGGGACTTTCTGATTGCGTTAAGCATACTTGTTCCGCAGGTGGAAAATTCGGTGAGAGAGCTTGCTCTGGAATGCGGCGAGCCAGTTTATAATCTGAATGAGGATGGCATTGAGGAAATAAAGACAATGCATGCCGTTTTAGAACTGGATGGTGTTAGGGAGCATCTGGATGAAGACTTCTTACTGGCATTGAAGACTGTTTTTTGCTCTAAATTTGGATTTAACATGAGGAATGATATTGCGCACGGATTACTTTCGGATAAACAGTTTCAGTCATTCCATGCACTGTATACATGGTGGTTTATCCTAAAAATATGTTATATGTTCTGCGGAAAGCTGCAGGTAGAAAACAGAATCAAGGTCAATGATAAACTGCGTAAGTTATTTGAAGGAAAAAATGAGGATTGTGTGCCAGATGCTTAATTTTATGGAGACATAAAGTTTGGCATATCATCAGTCGGAATTTTAAGAATGACTTTCTGCCAAAATAATAGAAAACGGCAAAAACGGAAAGGGGCATCAGCCTATGAAAATGAGGACGGAATATACCTGCCCTTTGGAACTGGTGCATGACATGATTAAAGGAAAATGGAAACCAATCATCTTATGGCGGCTGCGTTTAGGGGCGACATCCCTGGCGAAGCTGGAACGTGACATAGACGGCATTACACAAAAAATGTTGCTGGAGCAGTTAAAGGAACTGATGGATTACGGATTTGTGGAAAAGAGATCCTATGAAGGATACCCGCTCCATGTGGATATTCCTTGACAGATGGTATGGGAACGGAGATACTGGAGGCATTAAGGATCATGTAGCATATCGGGATTGATTATCTGAAAGCAAACGGCATGGGGCATATTCTGGAGGAAAAGGGAGTAGTGCCAGATTAGTACCCAGCATGGGAGCGGCAGTAAGTGTGGCCACAGTGGTCACAAATCTGACCCCTCTGCGTCTTGGAGAATTTATGAAAAATGTGCTGTATCCCTTGTGCAATATCTAACAGCCGCCCAGGCGGCAATAAAAAAATAATGCCATAGGATTTTGGGTACTCGCAGGCGAAAGTATTGAAGAATGGCTTAAAATCAAGGGTTTTAAGGCT
>CAJUEW010000045.1 GCA_910585465.1 uncultured Lachnospiraceae bacterium
CCTTTAGTTGCCTACTTAAAGATTTTGAAAAAACAGTATAAAAATCAAAATTTTTCGGGTTTTTACAATGTCGGGCCGGAGGACTGCGACTGTGTGACCACCGGAGAACTGGTCGATCTGTTCTGCAGATGCTGGGGGAACGGGCAAACCTGGGAAAACCGTTTTGAGGGCGGTCCCCATGAGGCCAATTTCCTGAAGCTGGACTGCTCCAGGCTGAAACACGTCTTTGGCTGGAAGCCAAGATGGCATGTGGAGGAGGCTGTGGCCTATTCGGTGGAATGGGCGAAGGAATGGCAGGCAGGACGGGATGTAGCCGCCTGTATGGACCGGCAGATTGAGGAATTCTTCGGGAAACAGATTGGAGATATATAATGGGTGAAATTAAGCTTTTAGATTGTACTCTGCGCGATGGCGGTTATGTAAATGACTGGAACTTCGGACATAATAATCTGGTCAGTATTTTCGAGCGCTTAGTGGATGCCAATGTGGATATGATTGAGATCGGGTTTCTTGACGACAGAAGACCCTTTGATATTAACAGAAGTATTATGCCGGATACCGGCTGTGTGGAGAAAATATACGGCGATTTGGATCGCAGACAGGCAATGGTTTTGGGCATGATTGATTATGGGACATGCTCCCTGGAGCATATTCAGCCCTGCAAAGATTCTTACTTAGATGCCATACGTGTAATTTTTAAGAAGCATTTAAGGGAACAGGCACTGTCCTTTTGCGCAGAGCTGAAGAAACTGGGTTATAAAGTTTTTGCCCAGCTGGTTTCTGTCACCAGCTACGAGGATGATGAAATGCTGGATCTTATCCGCATCGCAAATCAAGTGAAGCCTTATGCCGTTTCTATGGTGGACACCTATGGTTTGATGCATCAGGACAATTTAAAGCATTATTTTGATCTTTTAAACGAACATCTGGATCCGGAAATCGGACTTGGATACCATGCCCATAATAATTTTCAGATGGGTTATGCTAATTGTATTGAGATGATGTCTCAGAAAACAGACCGCAACATGCTTGTGGACGGGACAATATATGGTATGGGAAAAAGCGCCGGCAATGCTCCTATTGAATTAATTGCCATGTATCTAAACCATCGGTATGGGAAAAAGTATCATATCAGCCAGTTTCTGGAAGCAATAGACTCTAATATTATGAATTTTTATACACCGGCTACCTGGGGATATAATATGTTCTATTATCTGGCGGCATCGAATGACTGTCATCCGAACTATGTTTCCTATTTAATGGAAAAGCGTACACTGTCGGTGAAATCTATCCATGAAATTTTAGGAAAATTAAAAGGTGATAAAAAGCTTTTATACGATAGAAATTATGTGGAACAGTTATATAAGGAATACCAGGATATTGATGTGGATGACAAAGAAGATATAGCAGCTCTGACAGAAATTTTTAAAGATAAAGAAGTTTTGTTAATAGGACCCGGAATGAATATTCAAAAACAGGCGGACAGCGTTAACGCATATATTCAACGTAAAAAACCGCTTGTTGTTTCTGTAAATTTTATTGCGGATCAGTTTGGAGTTGATTACATTTTTTTGAGCAATTCAAAACGATATCTGCAGCTTGCTACCGCACTTTCCAAAAAGGGACACTCTTTTAAAGTGATTGCCACCTCTAATGTGACTAAGACAAGCGGACGCTTTGACTACACGTTAAAAAACAGCACGTTACTTGACGAAAAAGCGGAAATTATTGATAACTCATTTATTATGCTTTTAAAAGTAATGATCCGGGTAGGTGTAAATCATGTGGCGCTGGCCGGATTTGACGGATATACAGGTGATACGGAGCAAAATTATATTAATCCTAATATGGAATATAGCTTTAATCAGAAGCAGGCAATAGCTTTGAATAAATATGTTTCAAGTGTACTGAAGGAAATGGAAGAGAAAATTACCCCGGAATTTATTACAGATTCTCTGTATGTGTAAAAGGCTCTTACCGGATTCGGATTTTCATATAAGAATGGAGTGAATGCTATGAAAATGAAGGTTGCCGAATATATGGCAGATTTTTTTGTTAAACATGGGGTTGAGCATTGCTTTTTGATTACCGGCGGCGGTGCAATGCATCTGGATGATGCTTTTACCCATAAAGAAGGACTTAAATGTATTTTTAATCATCATGAACAGGCTTGTGCCATTGCCGCGGAGGGATATATGCGTTATTCCGGAAAACTGCCGTTAGTCTGTGTCACAAGCGGCCCCGGCGGCACCAATGCATTGACCGGAGTTCTTGGAGCGTGGCTTGACTCCATTCCAATGTTTGTAGTATCGGGACAGGTAAAAAGAATTACCACCATTCATGCGACGGATGCAAAAGTAAGACAAATTGGCGATCAGGAATTTAATATCACGGATTGTGTGGCGCCGATGACCAAATATGCTAAATTTGTCGATCAGGCTGAAGAAATTGCATATCATCTGGAGAAGGCTCTTTATCTCTGCAAAAATGGCAGAGGCGGCCCTGTATGGCTTGATATTCCTCTTGATATTCAGGCTGCTGTTATTGATACAGATGAGCTGGTTCATTTTCATATAACGGACGAGGATTCTGAAAAGGTTGTATATGATGAAAGCAATACAATAAAAATTATTGATAGAATCAAACAGGCAAAACGCCCGGTAATTCTTGCGGGAACAGGAATCCGTCTTGGCGATGCCAGAGAAGAGTTTATCCAGGTGGTAGATAAGCTGAATATTCCTGTTGTCACTGCATGGAATGCACATGACGTAATCTGGGATGAGCATCCGATGTATGCGGGGCGTCCGGGAACTATCGGTACGCGCGGCGGTAATTTTGTTGTGCAGAACTGTGATCTGCTGATTAGCCTGGGATGCCGGCTGAATATTCGTCAAATCAGCTATAACTATGACGATTTTGCGAAGGACGCGTACAAAATCATTGTTGACATCGACGGAGAGGAATTAAAGAAGCACACGATTCATCCGGATCTTCCCATTCATGCAGATGTAAAGGATGTATTAAAGGCTTTATTAAACAGCGGATTTACAAATCATAATGAAGAGCATAAGAAATGGACCGCATGGTGCCGTAAGACAGATGCCAGATATCCTGCGGCATTGCCGGAATACTATAAACAGCAGTCTCCTGTTAACCCATATGTATTTATGAGAAGGCTGTTTGAAAATCTGGATGAAAATGAGACGGTTGTAACGGGAAATGGTTCTGCATGCGTTATTTCCTTCCAGGCAGCGCTCATAAAAAAAGGAACCAGACTTTTCACCAACTCCGGCTGTGCAACCATGGGATACGGGGTTCCGTCAGCGCTTGGAGTCAGCTTTGCAAAGCATGGCGACAGAGTTATCTGCCTGGATGGCGACGGCAGCATACAAATGAATCTTCAGGAGCTGCAGACGATTGTTTATAATCATGCAAATATAAAAATCTTTGTATTGAACAATGATGGTTATCATTCCATGAGGCAGACGCAGAGCAATTTATTCAAGGGCGCTTTGGCCGGTGTAAATAAAGAAAACGGCGTGAGCTTTCCTAATATGGAAAAGATTGCATATGCATATGATATCCCTTACTACCGCATTGGTTCTGTAGACAGTATTGACGAAACCGTACAAAAAGTACTTAATCTGGAAGGCCCTGTTATTTGCGAGGTAATGTTAGATAAAGCACAGTTCTTTGCGCCCAAACTCTCATCCAAGGTTCTTCCTGATGGAAAGATCGTATCACCTGCTATTGATGATTTGTCTCCATTCCTCTCCAGAGAAGAATATATGGATAACAAAAAAATAACGTATAGTGAATAATTAAATGACAGGAGATATTCAAAAGATGAAAAAAGTAATTGTAACCGGTGCGACCGGAATGGTCGGAGCCTCTATGATTGAGCAGATGGCAGCCGATCGCATACAGGTTACTGCAATCATCAGGCCAAATTCTAAAAAAAGAAAAAATCTGATTGAACATCCGAATGTAAAGGTAGTGGAATGTGATATTAATCAGCTGGGGTCCCTGAAGGAAACTCTGGAGAAAGATTATGATACCTTTTATCATTTTGCATGGGACGGAACCTATGGAGAAAGCAGAAACGATGCAGTGCTTCAGGAACAAAATGTGAGGAATACGCTGGAAGCAGTTGAACTGGCATATTCTTCAGGCTGTAAAGTATTTGTAGGCGCCGGTTCTCAGGCAGAGTTTGGCTTTGTCGAAGGAGAATTATCTGATAAGGTGCCGAAAAATCCGGTTACCGGATATGGAATTGCAAAGTATTCCGCCGGAAGGCTGAGCGCTGTTATGTGTGAAAGACTTGGCATGCGTCAGTCCTGGGGACGGATTGTGAGTACCTATGGCCCGAGAGATAACAGTTACACAATGGTAATGTCCAGCATTATAGGAATGCTGAATGGGGAACGTATGAGCTTTACCAAAGGAGAACAGGTCTGGGACTACGTATATGGAGAAGACTGTTCCCGCGCATTTTATCTGATTGGAAAACACGGCAGGCATGGGAAAGCATACACCATTGGTTCCGGAAAAAGTCGTTTGCTAAAGGAATATATTGCTGCCATTCGTGATGTGGTCAATCCTGAACTTGAAATCGGTCTTGGAGAACGTGACTATTACCCAAACCAGGTGATGCAGCTGACCGCGGATATCAGTGAGCTGACTGCGGATACCGGATTTCTTCCTGAAATTGATTTTGAAGAGGGGATTCGCAGAACTGCCAGATGGTATAAGGGAGAAGGCAGATGAAGCACATATCCATAATGACTCCCTGCTATAACGAGGAAGGGAATATCAGAAACATTTATCAGGCTGTTAAAGAACAATTTGAACGGCTGCCTCAATACACATACGAGCATATATTTATTGATAATTACTCTACAGACCGTTCCAGGGAAATAC
This sequence comes from uncultured Lachnospiraceae bacterium, assembly GCA_910585465.1. GTDB lineage: Bacteria > Bacillota > Clostridia > Lachnospirales > Lachnospiraceae > Hominiventricola. The sequence continues at coordinate 4,921 of CAJUEW010000045.1, forward strand.
TTCGCGAGCTGGCTGAGCAGGATAAGAATGTAAAGGTAATTCTGAATGCAAGAAATTTTGGTCCCAATCGTTCAGGCTCTTACGGTATGCTTCAGGGTACCGGTGATGCATTGATTTGCATTGTATGTGACTTACAGGATCCTCCTGAGATGATTCCTGCCTTTCTTCAAAAATGGGAGGAAGGCTATAAAGTAGTTTTAGGTCAAAAAACCGGAAGCCGGGAAAACCCCTTCATGTTTCAGATCCGTAAATTATACTATAAAATTATGGAATTGCTTTCGGAGACAGAGCATCTGGAAAATGTTACCGGATATGGGCTTTTTGATAAAGAAGTGCTGGATATGATTCGGTGGATGGACGATCCGGATCCGTACATACGAGGTCTGGTTCCCCAGCTTGGATACAAATGGTGCCTCGTGGAATATACACAGCAGAAACGCACGGCCGGAAAATCCAGCTATAATTTTAACCGGTATTTTGATTTTGCAATTACTGGTTTAACACATGTTTCGAGAAAACCTCTCCGGCTGGCTACTATGACAGGATTTATATTGTCGGGCGTCAGTTTTGCCATTGCAATAATATATCTGATTATGAAATTAGTTTACTGGGACAGCTTTCAGATGGGCACTGCCCCCATCTTAATCGGCATGTTTCTTCTGGGTTCTGTTCAGCTGGCCTTTATTGGAATTATCGGAGAATATATCAGCGCCATATTAACAAAGGTTACAAAACGTCCTATGGTGGTTGAGGAGGAACGGATTAATTTTTAAGACGGAGGGCTGAAAGCAGTTATGAGAAAAGCATTCATTACAGGCGGGTCAAGAGGAATCGGCAAAGCAATTGCATTGAAATTTCAGGAAAATGGTTATGAGGTGGTTACTCCATCCAGACAAGAACTGAATCTTACTGACGGTAATTCTATTGATGCATATATAGAAAAACATAAAAACGAGTATTTTGATGTCATTGTCAATAATGCAGGCATTAATGATATTCATGAAATCAGTGATATTACGGACGAAGAGCTGGACAATATGATTCAGACCAATTTAGTTGCGCCTATTAAATTATTGCGCGGATTTACCGGTGAAATGAAGAAGCATCATTATGGAAGAATTGTCAATATTGGTTCCATATGGGCAGTTGTTTCCAAGGGGGGAAGGTGCGTTTACAGCGCCACAAAAAATGGTATTCATGGAGTGACCAATACTCTGGCAGTTGAATTGGCTCCGGACAATATTCTGGTAAATACAGTATGTCCTGGGTTCACACTTACAGAATTAACGAAAAAGAACAACACAGACAAAGAAATCAGGACAATCTCCGGCGATATTCCAATAGGAAGAATGGCAGAGCCAGAAGAAATTGCAGAGGTTGTATATTTCTTATGCAGTGATAAAAATACTTATTTGACAGGACAGAAAATCACGGTTGATGGAGGATTTTCAGAAAAATGATCATTAAATCGAGTACAAAAGATTATGCTGTAAGCTTATATAATTGTTTTGATAACATAAAAAACTATGAGATTGACGAAAATACGTTTGTAGTAATCGACAAGGTTCTGTATGAACTGTATAAGAATGAACTTTTCTTAAAAATTCCGGAAAAGCAGTTATATATTCTGGAAGCTGTTGAGGATAATAAAAGGGTGGAAACTGCCCTGGAAATCTGCGAAATCATGACCAATATTCCGGCAAAGCGCAATGTAAAGCTTGTTTCATTCGGCGGAGGAATTGTTCAGGATGTCACAGGCTTCGTAGCCAATATATTATATCGGGGAATCCACTGGAGCTTTTATCCCACCACATTGCTGGCAGCCTGCGATAGCTGTATCGGGGGTAAAACATCATTAAATTATAAAAAGTTCAAGAATTTACTGGGAACCTTCTATCCTCCTGATGAAATCAATATTTACACACCGTTTTTCAAAACCCTGTCAGAAAGGGATTTTCAGAGCGGACTTGGGGAAGTTGTAAAATTTAATGTTATGTTCGGCGGGGAAGGCATCCAGAAAATGGAAAGCAATATAGATGCTTTGCTGAAAAGAGAGGATGACAAGCTGGAACAGTTTGTAGAAAGCTCCCTGCTGTTTAAGAAGGATTTTATTGAAGCAGACGAATTTGATCGGGGAGTGCGCATTCATTTGAATTTTGCCCACACATTCGGACATGCGTTTGAGACTGTGAGCCATTATGCAATTCCCCATGGCACTGCTGTAGCAATGGGAACGATCGTGGCTAATCGTATTTCCCTTCAGAGGGGATGGCTGGCAGAGGATAAAGTTGTCCGGGTTGAAAATGTGCTGTGGAAAATCATTCATATTGATACCGACAGCTTCCAGGTGGATTTGAATGAAATGATCGATGCGATTCATAAAGACAAAAAACAGGTAGGCAAAGAATTGACGGCAGTCCTTATGAAGGATGATATGAAGCTGCAGATTGTGCATGATGTAAAGCGGGACGAGATAGAGAAAGCAATCACATTTTTGTTTCAAAATTTATAAAGAGGGAATAAACTGTTAATTTAATGACCCTTAAAGCTCTTTCTTAAGACTATGGATACTTTGACTCCATAAGAAATTGCTTTAGGAATCGGCTGCGGTGAGACCCTTAAGTGCTTCACTAAAGGCCTTGCTGCCGGAAGGTAAAACAGGGAGAATTAG
>CAJUEW010000046.1 GCA_910585465.1 uncultured Lachnospiraceae bacterium
GATCCTGCGGCACATCCTCCCCCAAAAGGTACACACTCCCCAGGCGGTACTGGGCAAATGGCAGATCCTGATCAGCTGCTTCGGTAAGCCAGTGGACAGCTTTCTCCGCATCTTTTGGTATGTTCTTTTCTTCCAGATACAACCTTCCAAGACGGTATGCTGCATATCCGTTCCCTTGTTCCGCTGCTTTTTGCAACAGTTCCACCGCTTTTTCGGTATCCCTCTCCCCCAGCCGGCCTTCCAGATAGATCTTCGTCAATGCATACTGGGCGGAAGCATTTCCTGCCTCTGCCGCCTTTTCCAGCCATTCCATAGCCTGACGGATATCTCCGGTTCCGGTATCCAGCCAGAACTTTCCCAGGGCATACTTGGCATTCACATTTCCCAGCTTTGCGGACAGCTGCCAGTACCGGACAGCCTCTTCCTCATCTTTTTCTGTACCGATACCCTGATGCAGCATCTGTCCCAGACGGTATTGCAGTTTGTCATCATGGCCCTGTTTCTCCAGAACCAGAAAACCGGAAAATGCATTCTGAAAATGAACTTCCGCCTGTGCTGCCGACTTTTCCGTCCCGCTCCCATTCTGAAACATCTTCCCCAGTTCATAACTGGCATAAGGATTATCCTGTGCGGCAGATGCCTGATACAGAGTAAATGCATGCTCCAAGTCCTTTTCTACACCCTGGCCTCTGGCATACAGACCGGCAAGGGTATACTGGGCATATTTGTGCTGTTTTTCTGCGGCCTGTCTCAACCAGACCGCAGCAGCTTCGTTGTCCTGTATGCAGCCAAGACCGGCGAGATACATTTTTCCGATCCGGTACTGCAGATACGTCTTTTTTCTCTCCGGCAGTTCCTTTTCTGCAGACAAAAAGGCTGCCAGCGCTTTGCGGTACCATTCCTGTGCCGTATCCGGATCCGCCTCCACCCCAAGACCGTCTGCCCACATCCGACCCAGGTCATACATGGCAAGCCCATTCCCTGAATCTGCTTCCAGCGCAAACAGACCCATGGCTTCCGCAAAATCCTGCGGGATCCTTTCACTCTCGTACAGATAGCTGCGGGCCAGTTTGTACCACTTGTTCCATTCTGCTTTTGCAGACCTATTCTCTCCTTCTTCGTAAAACGGCATTTCCGGTTCCAGCAGGGGATCTTCTGCATTTGTCACAACGCTCCTGTCTTCCGTGACTGCAGAAGCTGCTTCCGCTTCCTCCCCCTCATCCGAAATGGTTTCTTCTTCCAGCTCATCCAGACGGATCCGGGTGTGGTCATTCCCCTGCATGGAAGTTTCATACAAAAAATGGCGATCACCCAATTTCAATGCTTCGGCAATCACCATGTTCTTGATACTTTTCAATTGTTTCTGGCTGGACAGCGGCGGCAGGGACGGAGCCTTTGAGCAATAAGTCAGCAGGATCTGATCCTGCCATTCGCCCCATGCCTGGTAGGCTTCCGCTACCGTTGGCTCCTTTGCCAGCTCATCTACGCTCTGATCCACCAGCCGTTTTACATCCGCTTTCAGATAACCATATACCTTTTTTCCTCTGGTATTTTTCAGTCGCTCGGAAAGCAGTTGCAGCTTCTCCCCGATGGTTGGGTTCTCACATACACCCTTCTCCTCTGTAAGCAGGCACATCCGTTCTGCCGCTTTCTCCTTCAGGCTGTTTCGCGCCAGATTCTGCCCTTCGTAGATCTGTGCAAAGTCCTGGCGGAAGATATCATGTGCCAGTTCTGAGCGCATGGCTTCGATACCGGCTTTGGTCAGGTATCCGTCATTGTCCTTTGACGAGTAGACCATCAAATGTACATGGGGATGATGCCCTTCATTGTGGAAAGCCGCATACCATCTCAAATCCTCACTGTCGATCTTCATGTACTTACAGAGCATGGCACGTTTGGAACGCAGGAGTGTCATCCACTCTCTGGCAGAATCATATCCAAGCCTCGCGGCATCCTCCCGGCGCAGGCTGACCACATGGGTCCAGACAGGGCCTTTGTGTTCTGACACTTCTTTCTGCACCTCTGCAAGGATCACCGGCTTTCCTGCATCTGTAAACAGGCCATGCTCACCGAGCCGTTCCACGCGGGGACGGTTCGCCAGGTAATCCACATAGTTTTCTTTCATCGCTGCCATGTCCAGGTTCCGTTCCAGTGCCTGGGTGATGAATTCGGAGGCATTGCCGATAGTGGAATGCTGGCGGTAGTCTTCATACTCCAGCATGTCTTTGGACTCCGGCATATCTTTCAGGAGCTGCCGAATCAGATCCTTCTGTGCAGGAGTAACCGGAAGATTCTTTTTGCTCTCATCCACCTTCTCCACACCCTCACGGGTACTGATGTAGCGCACATAGTTCTGCAGATGTTCCGGTGGAGCGTCACGGATGTAGCGGCTAGTGAAGATTAGTTTTGCCATAGTTTCTCTCCAAAAAGAAAAGGTGAAAGTATTATAATACCCTTCCACCTTGGCCCATCAAGCATCTTATAACAATAACCTTGAGAATATCTTTTTGCATTTTATTGATCAATGAATCTTTTCATCTCTGTTGTTTTTTCTAATAGATAATCCGTTGTTTCCTTTCTCTCAAATGTCTTTCTATCATTAAAATCAATACTTTCTTGCTCTATAATAAAGTCTACAATCTTGCAGAATATTATTGGGTATCGAGAATCATCTTGTAAAATATCAATAATCTTTTGGCAATAACTTTCCATAGTATTAGCATTAAACCGTGGAACTTTTTTCCCAGATACATATATTCTAAAAAGCATCATGGCATGATATCTGCACTTATTATACTGCTTATCGATAATATTTTCTGATATTAATTTCTCTATTTTATATTGTGTTAAAGAACTTGTATAATATAAAATTGGTTTATCATTTGCTCTAAATATTTTTCCTCCTACCTTTTTCACTATCGCACCATAATTTCCAGATACTCCGTGAGGATTATCCAAAAACATCGCAGAAACAGATTTTATCTGCTGTGGAATATTAACAATTTTGGTTTTAGGAATTGATTCAAGCCTATACTGCCCTGTTCTTCTCTCATAATACAACCGCTGAGCCTCATCATAGGTAGTATAGTACGTTTCCAAATTTTTTTGAAAATCAGATAATGCCTCCAATTGTTCTGGTTTTATAGAGGTTTGGCTATTTGTAGCTTTTGTAATACTGTTGCGTGTGGTTTCATCCTTTGTCCCTATAACTTTTATTGGAATTAACAGTTCATCAATATTATCCAAATTTCTATTTTCATAAAGTATGTGACTGGTTTGACAACCATTCACAATTTGGTAATCTGTCAACACAGCTGTTGTTCCTGTCAATGAAACTTTTTTCGCAATAATAGTAATTCCATTGTTAAGCATGCAAAATGAATTAATATCTAAATTTTGTAATGTACTTAATATGGCCTTATTAACAGAATTTCTATTTCCTAAAAAATCTCGTATATTATCATCGAAAACAGGTTTTAACGAATCACTGTCATTAATAATTATTTTTCGATATTCTTTAAACGGTATAACTCCACTATACCCTATACTATCACTATCTTCATCCCCAAACATTACAACACATTTTTCAAATTTAAACTTTGTTGATAACACATTTTTTGTATTCCGATAAAGTGATTGTATTTCAGTTGCACCACATGGAACAAATTTAATATCTGAAAATATGTTTAACTCTTTTAATTCCGTTTCATACCTTTCAACTAATTTTTTTAATGTTCTATCTTCAACCCATTTTCCTGTAGTTACATAGTACATTGCCAATTGTGGGTTGGCTTCTATCATACACTCTGCATGCTCATAAATATATTCTTTCATTTCAAAAAAGTTCATTATTTCGGATGTGTTAAATTCTGAAATATCATTTGAAAAGAATACTTTAACAAAATTCATAAAATTTAACATTAGTGCATTGTCAAAAGAAGATGATGTCTTCGCCTGAATGAATACAAATTTAACGTCCAATGAACGATTATTTAAAATTTGAAATTCAATCTCAGATACAGAGGTAACTAATTTGTGGTTAACAATAATTGCTATACCATCAATTCCTTGGGCATTCTCTCCTGTAGACATATCATTCAATCTAATATCTACAATACCATTTTCTTTATTTACACAGCAATAATTGCAAAAATGTTCAAAAACCTTAATCTGATCCATATTCCCTAATTCAAATGAATTACAGAACTCCCCAAGAAATTTTTTTGTAATCGGATCCACGATAGTACCTCCTATTCTCAGAATAGTATTATCGTACCAAAATTTCCTTTTCTTTTCAACATAATTAGACATTATTTGGCACCTCTTTATAAAGAATTTCTCATAATATAAAGTGTCCTAAATATTTGTAATAACACTCAGGACACCTCATATCTATTTCTAGAGCCCACCCAGCTTCTTCAGCAGCGCCACGCAGTCCTTCGCTCCCTGCTCATACAGATATAAGCAATCATGGTCCGCCGCCAGCAGGGTCGCCTCCACATAATCCGTGATGGCCTTCTTCACATCTTCCGGCAGGTCTTTTGTCTTTTCCTGCATCTCTTTGCTCAGCCTGGCTACCTTATCCTGCAGTTCCTGGTCCTCCGGCGAATGCTCATTGCGTTCACGCACTGCTGTCTCCGTTATCTCCCGGATCACCATCTCGTAGCTCTCTTCTCTGTCCATTTTCACTTCACTCCTTTTTCCAACCAACATAAACAAAAACTGCCCTGACAGTCCATATGCAAAATCAATAAAATTATTTCCTCTTAGTTTTCACGTTTCTGATATTTGTATGCGTCACCCAGCTCCACCGCACCATTGAGACGCTTCACCTCCTCCACGCACTTTGCATGGAGCTTCCGGAATGCACTTTCATCGATCTGGCTTTCCGAATGGTAGGCGATCATGTGCGCCAGCATGGACAACTCCACCGCGATCTTGAAATCCATCCGGGCCAGACGGTTCTCCGTATCCTGCACCGTGCTGGTCAGGACGGAGGACAGGGACTGCAACAGATAGTTTTCTGCCTTTCTGGAATTCAGATAGCCGCAGTAGAACTTCAGCGCCTCGGTCACGAACTCATTCCGGGAGCGCACATTGGCCGCCTCCAGCAGTCCATCCGCCATAGCAAGCACGTCCTTCTCGATATAGAAACCAGTCTGTACCTTTTCTGTCCCTTTTGCCATCCATGCCCTCCTTTCCCTTTTTCCGGTGTATTTGTGGCAGTATTCACTTTTCCCTTTCAAAAAGCTTGGAATTCTGTCCCTTTCCCTGCAGTCAGGTATAAAAAATCTCTGTATCCCTGAAAAAGTTATGCACTTTTGCCTTTCCGCACGGCTTTGCCGGGCGGTGTTTTCCGGGTTTAGGCTGCGAAAGCAGCATAAACCCTTTAACCTGCACACCTTTCGACCCGGAACTCACACCGCTCTGGCCCAATCCCGAACCCCTGTCCAAATTGCCGCAACAAGGCGGATTTCTCTTCCGATGGTAACTACTGCCACCCCTTCCCCGAAAACGGCACACGGGGCCACACGGCGGCTTACAAGGGCGGATGCCGGGGGTACGTTCTCTGCACCATGTGCGTGTCGTACCTATCCTGCCCGAATTCCTCCTGCATCACCTGCTTCCAGGCGGCTTTCTCTCTTCTTTTCTGTCTATCCTGCTCCCCTGGCCTTTCCATTCGCTGCCGCTGCCATCACCCAGACGCTTTTTACACGCTGCCCCTGTCTTCACTCTGCCTGTCTGCATTCCTCTGCCTGTTCGGACGGGACGGCCTGGCATTTTCCTCTCTGGCGATCCGGTCATCCAGGTACTCCCTGGTTGCCTGGGGCACATATTTTTCATAGAGTTTCTGGAGATAGTCCTTCAGTTCCGCCTGCAAATCTGCTTCCTTCTTCCCCATATGGTAGGTCAGGGCATCCAGGCGCTCCGTGTTGAAACTCATCGTCAATGTTGTATTTTTCATATCCTTATCTGCCTCCGATCATTAAATTTTCTTTCCACTGTCTCTTTGCACATGTTCCCATCACCTCTCCTGGATGACCGGAGCCATCGGTTCCTCCTCCGGCTCATTCACCCAGTCCTCATAATCCTCCACGCTGCAGTACCCTGCCAGCATGGCAGAAAACGCATCCAGCTGGCTGGCCTTCACACCGGACAGTTCCATCTGCAGGCCGGAATAGCCCTGGAACACCCGCACCACTTTTGCGTCCAGGACATCCGCCCAGGCTTCCTTTCCTGCCTCCGTCAGTGTTCCCCCATCCAGTTCCACAATGGTATGGGGCAGCCCGTAATCGATCTCATCATGGACCAGATGCAGGTTTTCCCATCAGGCACACAGCAGATCCTTCAGGCGGGTTCCCATGGCCTGTCCCCCATTTTCCCGGCTCATGTTATCTCCGGAATCTTTTTCCTGGGAAACAAGTTCCGCCAGGCTCTGTTTTCGCCCCTCCTGCAAGTTTATACAGAAATCCGGATAAAAACGCAGCTCCAGACAGTCACTGCGGATACTTGCCAGGCTCACCTCCGGCCTCTCCACAAGTATGTCTGCCAGAAGCTCTGTCAATGCGGGATTTTCAGAGAAAGAAAAATCACACTCTTTCTGTATCTGATCCAGATAAAAGACCCAGTTTCCATCTCCCGTATCACTGGTCCCCTCCAGAATCATCCGGTCTGCCAGCCGGGACATCCCTGCCCCGAACTCTGACAGGGAATCATATTCCAGGGCGGCGGCATCCGGCACATAGGATGCATAGCGGGCATAGCCATAGCCCTCTGATTCCACCAGGACGCCGTCATGCCTTCCCTCCCCCGTCACAAGGAGACAGTGATAAAGTCCATCCGGATCCGCCTTCATCAGCTCCACATGGTCCTGAATACAGGGCAGGTTTTCTAGGGGATTTCTCAGGAACTCTTCAAACTCACCGGCTGGCAGGCACACCTTTTTTCAACCTTCGCCTTCTGGAACTGAAAATCCGGCTTGTATAAAAACAGCATGTCTACTGGATTGATAGCGCATCCCTCCTTCCTTCACGTAAAATCTACTTCGTACAGTGTCCTGACCACTCTCTTATATTCTGCATGCTGCAGCGCCTCTTTTGTTCCATGGCGCACTTTTTTATTCAGCTGTCTTCTCCGCAGGGAGATCCCCCGTTTCAGCTCGCCCCTCATGCTTGTAGGTCCTCTTCCCCGCCCCCAGTCCTCTTTCCTTCTTCTGGAGGTTCCGGGCATTGGTTTCTGTAATGACATGTTTTCCTCCTGTCTGCCGCTTTGTCAGGCGGCTGCTGTTTTCTCTCAGCGACACACCATACCGGAATCTTTTCCGCAAGTCCATACCAAAAAACCACAAAGATTCTTTTTTCCTCTGGGGATCCTTACTTTTATGGGATCCCCCGCAGACACCCCGTAGCGTAGTAATGGCTGCGCCAGAAATTGGAGTTCAGGTCACCGTAGCCAATAGGATTTCCTGCATGAAGCATCTTTCCATCCCCCACATACATCCCCACATGGCTCACCGGGAGGCCGCTGAAAAAGTAGATATCACCGCCTATATTTGGTATAATGTAATTAT
>CAJUEW010000047.1 GCA_910585465.1 uncultured Lachnospiraceae bacterium
AATGTTGTAAGAAAAGTTCACTTTTAACTTGTACTTTTTCTTGACATAGTACCACTGTTATGATCTGGAAAGGAATTCCTGCCACAATTTCGGGAAAATGCTGAAAATTTATTATATGGATTACAGATGATATTAAGTCATAATACCAAATAGCCAAATGTGCTGTGTTTAAAATGAAGAATCTTATTCAAAGGAAAGGCCGTAACTTTCTCTAATTTTAGACATAAAAGAAATAGTTGCTATGCTTGTAAAACTATTTTAAATAGACTATAATAGATACACTGAGAGAAAGGAGACTCCAGATAATTGAGAGTATATTTAGATAATTGCTGTTACAATCGGCTACTTGATGATCGCAGCTACTCACATATTTACTACGAAAGGAATTCCGTCATGCTCATCCTTGAATTAGCGGAGCACTCAGCTATTCAATTAATAGGAAGCCAAATGCTGGTCAAAGAGATTCAGGAGACACCAGACAAATACAAATGCGCTATACTGCAAATGATATATAGCCTATGCACGGAAGAAATTTCGGTTGACCGGTCAATCCTGACCCGCGCCGAGGAAATACGACATATTTCAAATATTAAATATAAGGACAGTATTCACCTTGCATGTGCCGAGTCTGCTAATACAGATGTATTGTTAACCACAGATAAAAAATTTTTGAATAACTGTCAGCGGATTACGACTTATACAAAGGTTATGAATCCTAATGAATGGTTGTTGGAGGTGTTATATTAATGATAGCAACAAGGTTAAATGTTACAAATACCACAGAATTACGAAAAAATGGAATAAATGCTTTAAAAACTGCATTAGGCGTTACTGGAACCCTCAAATTTTTAGAACAGTTTGATAACGGTGGTTCTGGAGACTATACTGCCGAAAAATATGAACACGAAGAAACCGAACCTTCCGATACAGAAATAAGGAAAATGTTTGGATTTTAGTACCTTCTTCCTTTTTCGCACCATATACAATCAGTTCAATCCTAGAGCTTTCAAGTGATGTGATCCGTGAAATCGCACGAAAGTATGAAAACGTGCAGAAAGGGCGCAAGAGGTCCAGTGGACCTCTGCACTGCGCGGACCGAAGCGGAGCGTAGAAAAGGTGCTATGATGAGAGGACCATTGATTCAAACAGAAGCAAGAACTATTTTAAACCGGGGTATCAGCCAAGGCATTACCCAGGGTATCAGTGAAAATAAAAAAGAAACAGCACTTAGGATGCTGAAAGCGGGAAAGCTGACGGTCGAGGAGATTGCGGAATACTCTGCCCTTAGTGTGGCAGAAGTAGAACAGCTTGCGAACCTTCAGACAATATAAACAGCAGGGTAACTAAATAGACTGAATTTCTGTGCCATCTGGTGATAAGATTACCATAATCACCAGATGGTTTTTTCATGTCAGGAACAAGCTCTGCTGCTCATATTCCTGTTCCCGCCAAAGCTCTGGCGGAGTCTTATGAAGCGCATACTCCGTAAATTTGTCATCATAAACCCAGTCCTCCAATTCACCCTCATCCAAAACCAGCGGCATACGATTATGAACAGGATCTACAGAAGCGTTCGCCTCTGTCGTAAGAATAATAAAACGCGCCCCATCCTGAAACCGGTTATAGAATCCTGCCATAAATAAAACCGGCCTGTCTTCTCTGAAAAATATCACCTTATTCTTATCTGAATCCCACTCATAAAAATGCCTGGCCGGAATCACGCAACGCCTGTGCAATACGCTTTCACGAAATGTCCTCCGTTCCAGTGCCGTCTCTGCTCTGGCATTAATCAGCAGTCCTTTTTTCTGATACTGCAGGAATCCCCAGTGCATTTCATTCAGTTCCAATGCCGGTGAATTTTCCGCTGCAGAACCTGCCGATAACGGATTTTTCTGCCGGCTGTGGCAAGTCAGAATACCGGCAGGCTGGGAGGGGTAAATATCCCCTGTACGCATTTTCTGTATCCGCAGATTTACGCCGCGGATCACCCGTTCAATCTCTTTGGCTGTCCCCTCATCTACATAGAACCTTCCGCACATAATTTTTCTCTCCTTTTCCTGTCGCAGAGTATCCATTCATCCAGCGTGAGCGGGGTATAGTCCGAATACATGCAGAAACAATTAATCATATTCGACGGAATTACCCGTCTCTCCCCGGCCGGATTCTCACGGATACTGCTCCTTGTTATCTCTTGGAACTGTTCAATCAGCCGCTGGTCATAGGTATCATGCACATGGCCATAAAGCATATATACTTTAGGATTCCCATTTCCGTCCAGACGATACTGCCCGTTATAACATATGATAGGATAGTGGCAGAGAATGACCTTCCGTTTGTTATCCTGCAGTTCCTCATAAGGTTTGATCCACACAAAACGGCTGGCATTATAATCCTTATTCTTCAGGAACCGGTCATGGTTCCCCTGGATTAGGTAGAGACGTCCATTCAGCTTCCCTAGCAGTTCATTGGTTTCTTCCGTCTTTCCCCATGACAGGTCACCCAGAATCACCACCTCGTCATTCTTCCGTACCTTTTCATTCCATCTCTGCAGCATATATGCATTCATTTCCTCCACATCCGCAAATCCACGGTAATCCATCTTTGTATTCAGGTTCCTATGGAAGAAATGTGGGTCTGCAATATAATATCTCAATCTATCTCACCTGCTTATCTTGTAATCCTAGCAATTTATTTTGATTGCTGGCTGTTTATCATTCGCAATTAATAATCATATTGTATGTAATCAGGCCAGGAAAATCAACTACAGATTATCCCAACTACAGAACCCGCCACTGGCAGCTTCCTACGTATGCTATGGCAAGTAAAAATTCCGGCAGAGTATTAACCCTGGCCGGAATTTTTCTTTTGCAAACCTACGCTCATAAAAAGCAACACAATCAAACGCATGCATTTTGTTCTGACGATGATATTTCCCTGCAATATGGCTTCAGAAGGATGTCTGCTTTTTCCAGAAAATCCTTTCTTCCCGTACTCTCCTGATAGACTTCCCACAATACTTTATGTAAGTTCTCCATCTGGATGCCGCCGCAGTGCCTCTCCAGCATCTTCATAAAGGGAAGCGCCATAGTCTTGCGAAAGTCCTTTCCAAGCCGCAGGTTATCGCCTTCCAAACCATATACCTCCTGAATACACTCCAGCACAACGTCATAATCTGCCTCAAACCTCATAAGTACCTGATCCATTGACCTCTCCATCTCACAAATCCTGGCCATCTCTCTTACATCCGGACAATCAGCCCGTCAAGGCTCATTCGAGGCAGTCCAACCAGATACCATTCGTCACCCATCTCAATCCTGGTCGGAACCTAGACATTGTCCACCTTCAGGTCAAAGCAGTCCCCACAGTGCAGCCCGCCGTAATACGAATCCAGACCGAACAGGATATCATACCGTCCGCTTTCTTTATCATAGAACAATGCTCCTTCTCTTTTTTCACTCATAACGCTATTACCTCCTCTAAAATTTGTCTTTCATATAAGTAATAGTGTCATTTTTTCTGAGATTGGAAAATTTCTGCATTTTTTTCAAAATATTTTTTCCGATAGCGGTAAAAAGTAGTGTGAGATAATCCTAACTCCCGTTTCAGCTCTGCCTGTGAGATCTCACCCGCAGTCACTCTCTGGTAGGCTTCAGAAAATTCCTCTTCTTTGATTGCCGGCGGCCGTCCATAGTCATCCCATTCTCCACGGAGCTTCTTCATGGCAATGCCTTCACGCTGGCGTTTTTCTTTCTTCTGAATCTCAGATTCGCTAATGGAGGCATAAAGCTCCAGCATCATGTTGTTGATCGTCTCCATCATCAGGCGTGCCATGGTGTTGTCCATCTTTGACAGATCCATTAGTGTTGTGGGAAGTTCCAGTACCATCAGCCTAACATCCCTGCTCTGTAGTTTTCGGATCTGCTCCATCGTATCCCGTTTATTCCGGCCTAACCGGTCCAGCTCTGTTACAAGCAGGACATCTCCCTCCCGAAGAACATCTTCTACAAGAACCATATACCTCGGCCTGTTAAAATTCTTTCCCGTCTGCTGGTCTGTAAAAATATTCTCCAGTTCCAAATCATGCTCCTTACAAAACACCTGAATCTCATGAATCCCCCTGTCAAGATGCTGATCTCGTGTGCTCGTCCGATGATAACCGTATACAGCCATATTCGCCATCCTCCCTCTGCGAAGCGTACCAAAATGTCCACACTTTTTCTGGTATATGCCAAAAGTGGTCATGCATACTTTTTGGTATAGGATTTCTGCCTGTTTTCGACTATGCCAAAAAGTATACTTTTTGGTATATGCGTTTCACAGTTATATACGTAGGAAAATATGAAATAGCAACCTATATGTAGAAAGCCCCAGAAGATTTAATCCTCTGGGACCACAAATTTATATCCTACCCCTCTTACTGTTTAGATATATTCATGATTCTTCCATGCATTACTCAATTTTTTCCGGATACTACATATTATACAGTAAACAGCATTATCAACGTCCACTATTTTCTCATCTCCATATATTTTATTATAAAGTTGTTCCTTCGTGAATACTCTTCCTGATTGATTTGCAAGACAAGCGAGAATTTGAAATTCATAATAGCTCATGGAAACCTGCTTATCCTTTTTAGTAATAGTTCATTGTTCCAAGTCTATAGATAAGCCCGGAAAAGAAAGGAGTTTTTCACTATCATTTGGCAATTCCGTTTGGAATTGTGTGCATTGACAATTTTTTCGTTCCGACATAAAATTCATAATATCCTGGAGCAGCTCTGAATCACTCTCTGTTTCTATTACTATGATGCTTGTCATATAGCTTACCTCTCAACTGATTTTCTACAATAATATCTCTTTCATTTTCTAACTCTTAGTACTTTATCTAATTGGAGATCGAACTTTCGAACCAGACAGTCTATTAGTTTGATTTTTAACCGGATAGAGTACTAGCCAAGTTGTCAAATATGCCGGAATCTTAACTTTTAAAGCTTAAACTGCCAGGAAGGGGTTCCTTCTTTTTTATTATAATCCTGTTTGTAAAGAGAAAAAAGCATGCAGTAAAACACAGCACACTCTCATCTCCCTCTTGTTCTATCTATTCTTATAATTTGCTTTTTTCTTTTAATCTCAATCATTCATAAAATGTTGCTCTACACCACATCAAAACGGTCAGACAGCCTATCCAGCTTTTCAAATGCCTTATCAACGGAATCAATCCCATTCCGCAGATTTTCCACCGCCTTTTTCACTGGCTTATTAACTGCCCTTGTCAGACCGACACCCGTTTTTTCGTCAATTACTTCTTCCGTTCCTTTTCCGGCTAACAGCCTGCCCACGTTGGAAACACTGTTCCCGATCTGTTTTAATTCATCCCCGATGCTGTCTATCTGGTTGGCTGTCTTTTGGAAGTCCAGCATTGTTTCTGTCAGACGCTCCCGGAAATCTTCAAGCGCCGACTTCACGCCGGAAATTCCTTTTTGGACAATTTTGCACATCCCCGATTTCCCTTTTTCCTTAAAGGCATTGACCGCCTGCGCCGCTGTTTCCACTAAATGGTATTTTACTGCCGAAAGGCGTTCTGATAAATCTGTGATTTTCTCCTGAAGGCGCTCCACCTTATCCATAAGGTTTTCTTTAAAGGACTTCGGCTGGTTTTCCTGCAACTGTTCAAGCTGCTGTCTGACGCCCTGCAACTCGTCCGCCATCACAGCAAGCTGTAGCTGCATACCCGCCGCAAACCTGAAAAGCTCCATGAAGTCCTGTGACTGCTCCCCCATGTTCTGCTGGTTAAGCAGCTCCATGAACTGCTTTATTACATCATTTTCATCTGTGGACTGTTTTGTATCTGTCATATTTATTTTCCTTTCTTTTTCTGCGCAAAAATACCGTCCTGAATCGTTACAGGACGGTATCCCCAAAAATTAAAAGGTGCATGGATATTGATTTTTCTATACCATGCACCTAAAGTTACTGTTGCTATTCAATTGTAATCAGAGCAGCCTTAAAAGCTGTACCAGCTCGTGCGGTACTGCTTCTTTTGATGCTGTCATTCTGGTATCAAACTGCCGGAAATTATTATCCTGATAAAATGACAGCAGTTTTTCCTCATTGTTTGCCTCAAGAAATACTACCATCCCGCCTCCCCTATACTGCATATCCTCAATCACACTCCATGCCAGTTCGAGAAGCTCCGCACCCGTAATTTCCCTATTCCTGCCATCTGTGTAATTTTTGCCAAGCTGTGCGATCAGGTATGCTGACATGGTATATGTCTGTGTCTGGCTGTCAAAATCACTGATACGCATAATTTTCCTTTTTATTGTATTGCTTACCCTTTCGCCCCGAACTGTCAGCGGCTTTAACGCTATGGTAAAATATCCAACTAATGCCATACTTTTTAAGGAAAAGACAAGATATGTAACGGATTGGTTCTTTTTCGTAAATTCTATTGCGCTTTTTTTCAAAAAATGTTCAATATCCGAATTTTGTGGACAGGAAAACTCGGAGAGTTCCTGGATCAGTTTATCCTCTCCGAGCTTTGGATTATCACTATTAAGGTACTGGCGGATATTGGTAACTAAAAATCTATCGTTTTCCACCATTCGCTTTCTCCCTTTTCTCCATAAACTCTATCAGTTCCGCCTCTCCCTTTACAAACCTTGCAGCAACGGGAATACGAACAGGGCGGTCATTGGCAGACGCTTCTATTGCATCAGCAAACATTTCCACCTGTTTCTCACCGGAAATGACAAAATTTTTCGTGATACTTGAAGTTGCCATATAAACACCTCCTTTATTAGTATGGCTTATTTTGCATCATACATACTTCCCTGTCTATATTATACGGTTTTGCAGCCGCTTTTGCAACAAAATTTTTATGAATTTTTTATGCCTACATCGTTACCTCCTTCCCCTTTTCTTTTCTGTTTTCCTGCTTTTCAGTTCCGGCGGCTTTCGCTTTGAACGCTTCCAGCTTTTCTCTTAACGATGCTCTCTGTATGGGTTTGTCAGCCATTCCAGCCGTAAGTTTCAGCCCCTGCGGGCTGCTATTGTCCACCGCATAATTATGTCCTGCATTTTCTACCGGGTACGGTGCTTGTGCGTCTGCAACGCTTTCCTCTGTTTCCGATTTTTCCTCCTGTCCCGACTTCTGGACATTATCGAGCTGTTGACAAACCTCTTGCCAAAAAGATTTGCATATAAGAAAATATATGT
>CAJUEW010000048.1 GCA_910585465.1 uncultured Lachnospiraceae bacterium
TAGAATTCCCGCCATGCGCAGCAGATACCTGGCATTTGTGGTAGTGCAGCGCCCCTCCTTTAATTTATAGTCAAAGAGAATTCTGTTTTCCTTATAAATCTCTGCAAAATGATAATTTTTCGCATGGATATCCAGGTCTTTGTCCAAATCGCATAACTCAAAGTCATGAGTGGTAATCAATGTAACGGCATAAGGCTTTGATAAATTTCCTATGGTTTCTTTTGCCGCAAATATCCGGTCCCTTGAATTTGTCCCCTTATAGATTTCATCAATCAGAGAAATCATTGGGAGCTGCTTCTTACTTGCCTCGATCATTTTCTTGATCCGCAGCATTTCCGCATAAAATGTGGAAACGCCCTCATTCACATTATCCTCTGTGCGTATGGATGTGTACAGTTCCATAAGGGAGATGCGCAGGCTTGAAGCGGTGCAGAATCCGCCGGCATAGGCAAGGACTACATTGATTCCTATGCTGCGTATAAAAGTTGTTTTTCCCGGTTTCCCATCCATCTCGCGCAGATAAAACCGGAGATTCTCTTCCTTATACCCTCTGCGGTTAAAAAGCCGGAAAACATACTTCTATTATCACCCTGTTGACCGATTTTGAGAAGACTCCGGGTTCTTATTCCACAAGTTCAATGGAATCCACAATGCTCATCCTGCTGATCTTCCGGAGTGGAATACAGGTTGCCAGGATACAGGCTCTGATGGCAAAAAGTGATGCGCAGGCCATGGGAACCACGGGAACTGCCGTCAGCCGCAGGACATCCGCTGCCCCGGCCTCCACAAATACTGTGCCGATATATCCGGTGATACACCCAATCACCGCCGCACTGATGCCATAATAGAACCCTTCCCACAAAAATACCCGGTACAGGCTTCCCGCACTCATACCCATGGCCCGCTGTATGCCGATCTCCGTGATCCAGGTATGGATATTGGTATAAACTGTATTGATAATGTTCAGGATTCCTATGAGGCCGATGAACAGAATCAGGCCCCAGGCCAGCAGACGGATCTGGGTCTCGATTTCCGCATACTGGCGGTCCGTCTGTTCATAGGACACCGTGACCGTCCCCGGTACTCGCCTGCAGAATTCCTCCAACACCCGGTCAAAAGCTGCCCGGTCGGCACCTGCAGTTAATCCCGGCCTAAGTTCCCCTTTACCGCAAAAAGGACGGCCATCACAAACGATTGCCGACCTGTCTACGGTCTGGGGAATGGCATTATCCGGTGCTTCCGGGCAGTTGATATAGTGGAGGACCGCATTCACAAGAAACTGTGCTTTGCCGCGCGGCCCCTGTTTTTCCAGCAGACGAATCACAGCGTCATGAGCCGGATCATTTTCATTAAATTTGATACTGAACCGCTCCCGGTCTTTCTTTCCATTAAAAGAGAAACGGGTAAGCCGCCTAAGCCAAAAGCTGTACGGTAAGAAACTCGTTTCTCTTCGCTATTATTATATAGGAATTCAAATATAAATCAATAAAAATTCTAATAATTTGGCATCCAAATAGAAAAATCTTATGCATACATTAGCACAAGTAAAAACAATCTTTTTAACAAAAAAATTGACTTTTAACATTTTATAAGTTAAAATAGCATAAAGGAGGATGCTATGGATTATATTGAAAATACACTTGGGATCAAAGTTCACTATCAATCATGGAGCCACACTGACGAACTTCCTTACTATCTGTTGGATCGTTATGATTTTCAGCAGGCTACACTCGATTCCGTCAGAACACTCTTCTTATACCCTAAAACAGAACTGGACCAACTGGCCTCCGTAAAAAAACAGATTACAAAAATTCAAAAAATTGAGCCACTTCCGGTTGTAATTATTTTAAAAAATATAAGCCGGGGTCGACTGCAATATATGCTCCTGGCCCATATACCATTTATTGTTCCGGAAAAACAGATTTATCTCCCCTTCATGGGTATTGCACTGCAAAACAAATTTGGTGCCGAAAGTGTCTGGACAGAACAATTACAGCCATCTGCTCAGGTTTTGTTTTTTTACTATCTATATCAGAAAAAAAAACAGGTTTATATGAGCGATGCAAGCAAAAAACTTGGTTTCTCCGCAATGACCGTTTCTCGGGCATTCCGTCAGTTAGAGCATACCACTTTTTTCACTACGGAAAAGGAGGGAGTTCAAAAAAAACTGACTGGAAAATATACGATGCGTGAACTGTATGATAAAATGCAGCCTTATCTTAGCTCTCCTGTTCGGAAAACAATATATGTGGATAAACAGGTGCTTTTGTCACCAATGCGAATAGCTGGTATATCCGCTCTTTCTCAAATGAGTATGATAAATCCACCTGATATTCCCTGTTATGCAGTAAATGGAAAAAAGGGGAACCCCACCGGTACAGATGTCCTTATAGATGCTTCTGCACAGGTTAAAGTTGAATTATGGAAATATGCCCCGGATATCCTGTCTGGAAATGATACAGTTGACCCGCTTTCCCTTGCTATATCCCTAAAGGATGATCCCGATGAGCGTATCGAAGAAGCAGTTGAAATACTAATAAATAAAATTTTGGAGGTTTCATAATGGTTACAGGACTTAAAAGTTTTCAGGAGTGGTTTCAGGGTTATGAACAACAATATGCAATCATTGGCGGCACGGCATGTGATCTTTTGATGTCCGATGAAGGCCTGGATTTTCGTGCCACAAAGGATATAGACATGGTTCTTATCGTCGAGGCCGTTACGCCTGAATTCGGAAAGCGTTTCTGGGATTATATTATTCAGGCAGGATATGAACACCAGAACAAAAGCACTGGTCTGCCACAATTTTACCGATTTTCCCATCCCAGAAATTCCAGTTACCCATTTATGATAGAACTTTTTACACGGCGCATAGATGCTCTCATATTGCCGGAAAGTGCAACTTTGACGCCATTACCCATAGATGATGATATTTCCAGTTTATCCGCAATTCTGTTAAATAATGAGTATTACGAATTTCTTCTTCACGGAAGGGTACAGATTGATGGTATTACAATTTTAGATGCCGGATATTTAATTCCTTTTAAGGCAAAGGCATGGCTCGATCTGAGAGATAGAAAATCTACTGGTGAAAATATAGATAGTAAAAACATTCGAAAACACAAAAATGATATTTTTCGCTTGTCAGCTTTGCTTAGTCAGAATTCAAAAATCAATGTAACTCCGGAAATATATAAAGACATCCAGACCTTTCTGCAGGCTATGCGTCAGGAAGTCATAGATACAAAGCAATTAGGACTCACAAGGTCAAAAGAAACCATTTTGGGAGTATTACAGAGTACATATTTGCGTTTGGAATAGTACAGATAACATTATAACTTATTCCAAATATGGTGGTGTTAGTATATAAGTGTGGACAGGAAAAGTTGAACAATCTATACTATCAAGTGAAAGAGCAAAGGAGATGTTCAACATGGCGAAGAACCAAAAATCTTACACTCCGGAATTCAAACAGCAGATTGTGGATCTGTATAATGCCGGAGGAACCTCGTATCCACAACTGGAACGTGAATATGGCGTAAATCGGAGTACGATTAGTGGTTGGGTAAAGCAGCTTTCCCCCATCAAGGTATCAGATGAGGAAACGGTTACCCTCAAGGAGTATAAAGCTCTCCAAAAAGAAATCCAGCGCCTTAAGATCGAGAATGAAATATTAAAAAAAGCGACCGCCATATTCGCAAAAGAACAATAGCCGAGATTGTGGCTTTTATCCAGAATAACTTGTCCAATTACTCCGCGTCCCAGCTTTGCAGCGCTTTGAAATTTCCAAGGAGCACCTATTACAAAGCTCTGGTTCGTGTACCCTCGAATAAGCAGAAAGTGTACGAAGAATTCGGCAGGAAAGTGAAGCAGACATACGATGACTCAAAACAGAGGCATGGAGCCGTCAAAATATGCCACGCGCTGAATGATAACGGTACACCCTGCAGTGTTAAGCGGGTGCAGAGACATATGGCGGAGCAGGGGCTGCGCTCCATCGTAGTAAAGAAATACAATCATCATGCCAACCATGGCAGCATTCCGGATGATAAGATAAATATCCTGGGATGTGATTTTGGGACGGACACGACCAACCAGAAATGGTGTACGGATATCACTTACATCCATGTACAGAAAGAAGGATGGACCTGTCTGGCTTCTGTTATGGATCTGTGCAGCCGAAAGATTACAGGGTATGCCTATGGAACATCCATGACGACGGAACCGGCGGTGAAAGCGGTAGAAAATGCGTGCCTGAATGTCAGGAATACAGAGGGGCTCATCCTTCATAGTGACCCTGGAAGCCAGTATACGAGCCAGGCATTTGAAGACTGCCTGAACAGGAAAGGAATCCTGCATTCATTCAGCCGTAAAGGAAATCCATACGATAATGCCTGTATCGAAGCGTTCCATTCTGTACTAAAAAAGGAAGAAATTTATCTTCATACTTATCAAGATTCCAAAGAGGCCCGCAGGACAATCTTTGAATATATAGAGGGCTGGTATAACCGCAGGCGAATCCACAGTGCAATTGGTTATATGACACCCCGGCAAAAGGAGGATGAGGAACTCAAAAAAGCAGCATAATCTTTCAACTTTTTTTGTCCAAAGTATTGACATAGATCTATCACACCATATTCGCTCCACGAACCATCCATTTCCGAACGATAAACGATTGGCGACAGATGCTCAAACGCATAATCAAACACGCCCTGACTGCCTGATAAGAACCGTATTTTTCCGTCTTCATTTTTAAGACATTCCGGTAAAACAAAACAATTAGGGGCATCCAGATATTTCCTGGGAATGCAAAGGTATAATTTTTTCAGCGGTTCAGGAATGACAGCCCCAAGCCGTTGCCCCACCTCCGCAATTTCCTGCTCCAAAGATTGCGGATCGATAACATTTATAAAATGATTCAGTGTTTCAATGGCCGGTTCTATATCTAAAAGCGCTCTCTTCTTGATTGGTTTCTGTGTGCCATGTGTTTTTTCAATCAATTTCCCATCCAGTTTATACCACTGAAACCCGACATGGATATTCTCCATAAAGTCGGTGACCTGGCTGGAACTGTCTGCGGATACAAATACACACCGCAATCCAAAATCAATGAACCCATAGAGATCCGGGTTTTTCGTTGAACAGGCCCTCCCTATATTGTTTTCCGCCTGTCCAATGGGCAGCATATTGAATATTTTACATACAGCCTCCTGGTCATTGTATGCAAGTTCTTTCGGATCGATCCTCCCAATACTGTTTTGGCTGAAAAGCTGCTGCGCACTGACCCACCCCAGCATAGAAGAAGATAGCCGATAGCCTGATCTGCATATAGATGCCTGTTTTTGTTTCTGGTTTTTCGGATTGTTGTAATAGGTGTATGTATAAGGATCATAAATATCCTGGCCACTTGTTTCCTTCCTGAATCCAACTCCCCAGATTCCGTAAGTATAGAATGTAATTACTTCGACATTTTGAGAACCGACAAGATGGCGTTCAGTTCTTTCCAACTCACGCAACGGAATAAACCGGTTCTTTGCCGAAAAAACGGGATCATTTTCATGAAAGGTAAGATAAAACTCCTGCAGGGCCTGGGGCAGCGTAAATCCCAGTTCTCTCTCCTTGTCTGCAATATCCTCTGGCGTCACATAACTTTCCCTGTCACTGCCAAAGGATTTGATTTTTTTCAATTCTTCTAATATCATGGAAATACCTCCCCGTTTTTGGGGTTCATACAAACCCCAGACCATTCCTGTTGCACAGCTCATAAAAATCGCCGTTCCTGTTGTTTCTCTGCCACTCAAAATAGGTTTGATACAATCTCACATAATACTCAAATTCTTCTACAAGCTGCGGCTCTACTGACTTTTCTGAAAGGATTCTATTTGCCACACTTACAATATTTTCAAATTCTTTTTCTGTAATGCCACAACTCTCCGGAAAATGGTGCTGCCCCCACCATAAGGAATCCAGCTGTTCTCTAAAATAAAGCTGAACTGTCTGCAAGTCACATTTTTCATGCATATATGCACGCTTCAAAATAGAATAAAAATCATGCTCAAGCATTGGATCATGTGGGTTATAACTGTTTCCAAAAATCTGATATGCCCAACGCATCTGCGGCATTTGATCTTTCTCACATTCGCGGCATAGATAGTTGTCAAGCAGCTTCGTTAATTGAAATGGCAGATGACGCCTGGGCAGGCTATCGCCCGGAAATTTCATCTCATCCAAGTATTCCCTGCAAAATTGGAACAAAATAGCGTCTGCGTCCGCATCCGGCACATTCTCTTTAAAAGATTTGGTAAATGTGAACAGAAAGCTGTTTGCCTGCTTTTTCAATCCCTTTTTACGCAGATCCCAATATTTCTTTATCTCTGTGATAAACTGCTCATAATCCATGTTAAAACTCCTCTGGAAGATACTTTCCGAACAATTCTTTGATTGGAAATTCCGGAACCAGTTTCTTTTTCCTGTCATATTTTACTGACGCATAATATGGACGGAAAAGAAATCCTCTGCCTAACCCTGCACGAATCTCCGAATCTACACTTTCCTCAAAATACTCTACAACTCTCTCCCGCAACTCTGATGATATGTTCTCGAATACCGTTTCCGTCAGCTGAATCGCCACGGTGTCACCAATTTCCTCTGTCTGCCCAGCCAGGCAGACGCCACTTTTTCCAAATGCTTTTCATCAAACAGTTCTTTCACCGGCTCACTTCTTCCATACTTGACTGGACGGTAATCCGGCCCATAGGATAAAACAATCTGAAAAAAATCTTTGACTGCTCTTTCATTATGAAATGGTTTTGTAGTCCGCAGGAAAAAGTCTATCTGCGGCTTTCCTGGAATGATCAGCGGCATGACAAAGTTCTCCAATCTTTTATTAAGAATAATCCTGCTCCAGTTCTTCCTTTGTAGGGAATTTTGCTTCGTCTTCATCAAGAAAGTCACCAGTACAGGCAAAACGGAGAAAATCATTAAAGTCCTTACAGATATAAAGTTCTCGTGTCTCCATATACTTCCTTACTTCTGATTTGCTGGCCCAATCTACCCCGGCACCCATCATGTCATATACGCCCTCTTCATGTATTGTGACGATGCCGCCGCTTACCAAATCCAGATACACCAAATACCCATATACATTTC
>CAJUEW010000049.1 GCA_910585465.1 uncultured Lachnospiraceae bacterium
AGTATATCAACTGACTGGGGAAGATTCACTACGGTATGTTTTGTGTCGCTTACAGTACATCCAGCTATCCACAGGACAAAAAAGGCGATTACATCTTGCTCTTGCACTTATTGGAAATCCAGATATTATTTTTCTCGATGAGCCGACTGCGGGGCTTGATGTTGAGGGTAGGGTTTCACTTCACGAGCAAATTCTCAAACTCAAGTTACAAGGAAAAACGATTGTTTTGGCAAGTCACGATATGGCAGAAGTGGAGAACTTATGTGACCGTATTGCAATTTTGAATAATGGTAATATTGCCTTTTGCGGCACAGCGACAGAACTGAGAGATAAGATGGGGGGAAAGTATTTTATTCATATCAAAACGCAACAAGGGAACAGCACTTTTGAAACAGATAATATTGAAGATACTTTGATTTCTCTGCTTAAAGATTTGAAGCAAAAAGAAATTCATATATTGGATATTAAAGTTGACCGTGGTACACTTGAGCAACATTTTATCGAAATGGCAAGGAGGGAAACTGAATGAACGGTTTTTTATATGGTGTGGCGTTACAGTGGAAATTGGATATACGAAGTAAGTCCCTCTTAGTTACCTGCTATATCGTTCCTCTTATTTTCTTTTTTCTTATGGGCGGTATTTTTACGTCCGTTATGCCCGAAATGGGAAGTACACTAATACAATCTATGATTGTAATGAGTGTTTCAATGGGGGCATTTGTAGGATTACCGCCGTCGTTGATTGAAACTTACGGAAGCGACATAAAAAAAGTTTATAAGGCAAACGGAGTACCTATCTGTTTAGGACTTATTACAATGTTCCTTTCAGCATTTGTTCATTTGATGATTACCTGTGTTGTGATAGTGCTGCTTGCCCCTATTTTATTTGATGCTACTTTGCCGATACAACTTCCTTTTTTCTTTCTTGCACTTGCTATATACATTATTGTGTCGTTGAGCATTGGAAGTGTTTTAGGATTGACGGTAAAAAATCAAGCGAAACTGACGATGATAGCACAATTAGTGTTTTTGCCCTCAATTATGCTTTCGGGGATTATGTTCCCTATCAATTTGCTGCCCGATTTTCTTGAAGCCATTGGGCGTATTTTTCCTGCTTCCTGGGGATACCGATTGATGTTGGATAATGGATTTTGCTTTGAAAGTCTATGGTATCTAATCTTTATCTTTTTTGCAGCGGTAATTGTATGTGGAATAGTTTTGAAAAAACAAAGAGCAAAATAGTTTGGATGGAAAATCATCTATTAACTTCCATGTGTGTTTCCGTTGCCAGACCGAGGACGCCAGGATCAAAGTTTATTTCTATATTCCCGTGGTGTGCAGTTATAGAAACGCTTAAATATTTTAGCAAAATTGCTGGGGCTGTCAAAACCGCATAGGGTTGCGATTTCTGATATACTATCCGCCGGATGCTTTCGCAGCATTTCAGCCCCCTGCATAATCCTATACTTTAACAAATACTGGATAGGGGAGAGCTGGATTGTTTTCTTAAAACAGCGCAGGCTTTCCCTTTCACTAATGCTGGCGGCGCTTGAAATTTCCGACAGGGATATATCATCGGCGAAATTTTTGTGGATATAAGCAAGCATTTTTCTGATACGGAGATTGTCCTGGCTTGGCGGAACATTTTGCGTATCCGTCTGCGGGTTCAATTCCCCGTATAAAAAAAGACAGATACGGGATAAATTTTCCCGAACGGTAAATTCATATCCGCAGCAGTCCTGTGCAAGAGCTTCAAACGCGCAGTTAAACCAGTCCGCCACATTTCTATTGTTGCCTGCTTTTATAAAATAGTGGAAAAATCCATTACAGGTTAATAGCGGCTGCATATATTTTTTTGAAAATACAAGATCCTCATTTCCGGTAATGAGCGTCTGGCTGAAAACAAGGGAGCGCAATTTACATTCCGTGACAGCCGCCGCATAATGAAGGATATTTGAATTGATAACGATACAGTCTCCCTTTTCCAAAAGGAAAGTATTTGACGGTACCTTTACGTTCATCTGCCCATTTTCTATGTACACAATTTCAATCTCCTCATGCCAGTGCCACGGGATAATGTCTTCTTGTCTGTCCTTGTGGCAGGAGGAATATCTAGCACAGGGGAATTGAGGAGTTCCATGAGGCTGGAGTTCTTTTGATACTTTATTAAGATTTAATCCACATTCTTGTAATGCCATATTTTTGCTTGCCTTCCTGTTTGGCGTTTTTTTTATATTATACGTCCGAATATGTATTGTATCAAGCGTTATTTGACGGTATTCTTTTAATAAGCACAAAACACAGGCCACAGTGTATCAGGAGTTTTCCGTACCTGTTTCCTATGTTTCGTTATGCTTAGGGGACTATCTTTAGTTTGTAAATTTTATGATGGGAGGCTGCGTATGATAGATTTGCATATGCACAGCAGATACAGTGACGACGGGCAATCTACTCCGTCAGAACTGATAGAAGAATGTGCCAAAAAAGAGGTTTGTATGATGTCCGTCACCGACCATAATTGTGTGAAAGCGAATGAAGAAGCCGCAAAAGCTGAAAAGAAAGAGGGATAAGCTATATTCCAGGCATTGAAATCGACTGCACCTACAAATATACAAATTTTCATGTACTTGGATATGGTATTGACTTTAGGAGCTGTGACTTTGAAAAAATCGAAAAGTACATTGACGGACAGAATTTTCAGGCTTCCCTTGACAGGCTTGCCGAAACACAGGCATTAGGTTTTAGGTGTGTCACAGAAAAGGATATGTGGGGGATATCGAAAAATAATTATTGGCAGGGTAACTGGACGGGCGAAATGTTTGCAGAGGTTTTGCTTGTAATGCCGGAATATGCAAATCATCCTCTTTTGAAACCTTATCGTCCCGGAGGGGAAAGAAGCGACAATCCATATGTAAATTTTTATTGGGATTATTATTCACAGGGAAAACCATGCTATGCAGGAATCGACTACCCGGCAATGGAAGAAATTGTTGATATGATACACCGAAATCACGGTGTTGCTGTACTTGCACATCCCGGAGTAAACTTAAGGGGGAAAGAATTTCTGCTTGACAATATCATAAATCTTGGAATTGACGGTATAGAAGCATTTAGCAGCTACCACAATCCAAAACAGGCAGAATACTATTACCAGACAGCACAGGAAAAAAAGATTTTTGTTACTTGCGGAAGTGATTACCACGGGAAAACAAAACCGTCTATAGGGATAGGACAGCATAACTGCCCTATTTCATATACAGAAATAACTCAGCAGTTAAGTTCCGCTTTGTTGAATTAGGAGAATAAGGAGTCGGTTTCATTCTTGGACAAAACAATATATAATTAAAGTCAACAGTAAATAAAAAGGAGGAAGATACTATGGATATGACAAAATTTGAGTGGACGCGGGAACCGGAGAAATATTACATCGACAGTAGGAAAGTAGAGATTGTTACTGTACCTCATACCGATTTGTGGCAAAGAACTTATTATCATTTTCAAAATGATACTGCGCCATTATTGCAAACGGAAACGGATGAAAAGTTTTTCAGCTTTGTTGTTAAAACTGATTTTTCTGAGAGCTGCCATCGATTTGACCAATGTGGTATTGTTATGTATTTAGACAGTGAAAATTGGCTGAAAGGCTCCATTGAATATGAGAACGAAGATTTTCAGCATTTAGGCAGTGTTGTAACAAATGGAGGGTATTCTGACTGGGCTACTACTGCCATTCCTTCCTCTGTCAAATCCATATGGTATCGCTTTAGCCGCCGTGAAGATGATTATTGTATTGAATGTTCTGAAGACGGTATCAAATTTAATCAAATGCGTATTTGTCATATGAATAAAGGTAGTGGTAAAATCAAGTTCGGCATCTATGCCTGCTCACCGGAAGATTCTTCTTTCAAAGCTGTTTTCACCGATATGAAGTTTACTGAATGTCAATGGAAAGCTCATGACGGTCAGCAGCCGGACTAAAGAAATATCTAATTAGGTAATATTTGAGGCAGAGAAACAGTTTGAAGATGACGGAAGGAGCGAGGAAAGAGATGGAGCTGTCTTTCGGAGGGGTAAAAGAGCATCACACAAGGTCAAACTTGTAAAGATCGGCAATCCATTTGGAATTATTCTCGATGAGCCAGTAGTGAAACCTTTGAATATCCGAATTGATGGTTGAAAAAAACTTGATATAACTTTCTATGTTATGCTCTTTTAAGAACAATAAATTTTTCTCGCTGCAATATCCACTGTCTGCAGTGATTTCTTTTAATCTCGCACCAAAATCATCCGCATGAAAGTTGCCTCTAAGTCTGTCTTCGAGCAGCTGTTACGTTCTTTGCTCATAGTCTGTTGATTTTAAGGCAGGTAATGAAAAATACATTGTGTTTAGAGACAGAATTTTAAAATATCAGATTGGAAATCAGACTGAAAAAGAATATGTATGCAATGAGTGTAAGAAATTAGGTATTTCTAATGAGCAGATGAACTGGTCAGAATAGAAGGAAGCATGAGGGTATTATTAACATCAGCGGGTTTAGAGACTGAGGAAATGCTGAGAAGATCATGGAGGTAAATTTTACGCTGCCTGCCCCAGTGCCTCATGATATTGTTTCCTTTTGAGCATTGAAGGCAGACAGCCATTGACTGAGCAAATCAGTCGATTGTTCCAATAGATGATAGAGTATCTCCGTATCAGGGGGTTTAAGCTCTTCAATTGTTATTTTCTTATAAATCTGTGAAGTGGGAGTGTCAAGTATTATGATACAACATCATAACCGTACTGCCGCATTATCTCCCAAGTCTTTTCAGTACAGCCGTAGTATAGACCGCTGCGCCGATCGGAAGCACTTTTTCATTAAAACGAATCTTTGGATTATGTTGAGGCAGGTGTTCTTTTGGATCGTCAACCCCTGCGCCCATCATGAAGAATGCAGTAGGAACCAATTCTGAGTAGCAGGCGAAATCTTCAGAACCCATTGCGTGGAACTGATCTACGGACAGCGAATCATCAACTTCGCGGATTATGTCCGAGCACCAGTCAACTTCTTTTTTATCGCAGACCATCGGAGGAACATCGCTGAGTACTTCGATCTCGGCTTTTGTGCGGTAAGCTGCGGCAATGTTTTGGGTGATCTCCTGGATTCTCTGGATGAATCTTTTGCGGATATCCGGATCAAATACACGGAGAGTTCCCTCCATCTCAGCAGTTTCAGGAATGATATTTGCGGCGCTTCTGACAGCATTTGCCAGCGGCGCCAGCGCTTTCGGCGTGCTGTGGTTTGTCGAGCATGAAATCATTACTCGAGACTGTGAGCAGGATTATTTGGGGACATCCAGAAGCCGGAGGTAATGAAAAAGAGTCTGCGGATTACTTCAGAAAGCTTTTTGGTGATGAAGGATTTAAGATTGTTAATGAAGAACATTTGGAACATGCGTTTTATGCGGAATATGGTTCTGGAAAACCGGTGATTGCGGTTCTGGGAGAGTATGATGCGCTTCCGGGGCTGTCACAGAAAGCGGAGGCCTGTAAGAAACCGATAGAGGAAGGGGCGCCGGGACATGGATGCGGGCAGAACCTGTTGGGGGCTGCGGCGGCAGTCGGAGCGATTGCTGTAAAACGTTATCTGGAAACGGAGAAGATTAGCGGAACGATACGTTTTTATGGCTGTCCAGAGGAGGAACTATTAAGCGGAAAGGTTAAGATGATTTATTACCGTATGTTCGACGGCTGTGACTTTGCTGTTAGCTGGCATCCGATGAGCGCTAATATGGTTTACGACAGCGGATATCCGGCAAGCGCGTCAGTACATTTCAAATTTAGGGGAAAGAGCTCCCACGCTGCGTTTGCGCCTGAGCTTGGAAGGAGCGCGTTGGACGCCGTTGAGCTGATGAACGTCGGAGTCAATTATCTGAGAGAGCATGTGACTTCCAAAGCGAGGATTCATTATACTACGGATAGCGGCGGGTTTGCTCCTAATATTGTACCGCCTCTGGCAGGTTCCTGGTATTTTGTGCGCGCTCCTTATATGGCGGATGTCAAAGAAATTCTTGAGAGGATACGAAAAATAGCAGAAGGCGCGGCGCTTATGACTGAGACAGAGGCAGAGATGAAAATAGACTATGGCTGCTGCGAGATGTTGGAAAATCATGCCTATGGAGATCTTGCGTATCAGAATATGAAGGAGGCGGAACTTCCGATTTTTGACGGGGAGGAGACGGCATTCGCAGAACGGCTGCTTGACACTGTAGCAAAGGCGGATGTAGAGAGAGCGCAGAGATTATATGATACAGAGGGCAGACCGATGGCATGGAAGCTGGGCGGACGGAGTTTGTATCAGGCCAATCCGCTGACGGCGTCATCAGACAGCGGGGATGTAAGCCACATAATGCCGATGTGCGCTGTATCTACGGCTTGCTGGCCGGCAGGCGTAGCGCCGCATACATGGCAGGCAACTGCCGCCGCCGGGTGTTCCTTGGGGGAAAAGGGAGCATTGAGCGCGGCTCAGATCATTGCAGGTATTGCGTATGATCTGTATAATGAATCTGAAAAGAGAGAATATATCTTAAAGGAGTTTCAAGAGAGGAAAGATAGTTACATCCCAATGTACGAAATATAAGTTTTGTCTCCTAAATCATAAGGGCAAAGCGAAGCATATACTTATTGGTGTAACAGAGGTTTTGTTATAAGGGAGAAATAAAGATGGGAATTGTGCTGTATCAACTGTTGGCACAGGAGTTTTTTAAGGACTTTTATGTTGTAGCAGGTCACAAAGGTTTATCAAGAGAGGTCCAGGGAGTTGTGGTCATGGATGGGCCGGATTCATATCGGTGGACGAAAGGCAGAGAGTTGGTCATGACGTCCGGGTATGTATTGGCGAAGGAACCCTATTGTCTGGAGAGGAGTTTTGAGGAAGGCGCCGGACAATTGATATCGGGTCTGATGATCAAGAGGCGGCACCATCTGGAGACGATTCCGGATCATTTAATGAAACATTCTAAATCCCCCAGCAGAGCTGGGGAGACTAGCAGACGCAAG
>CAJUEW010000050.1 GCA_910585465.1 uncultured Lachnospiraceae bacterium
TTGACATTACAAATGAAAATCAATTTAGCTAAATATAATCAGGTCAATGCACTAGGTCCGGATCTTTCGCCTTTGCCTGCTCCAGCAATTTTAAAATGCGCTTTGCCCATGCGGGCTGTCCTGTCTTTCCCGTTGTCCCTGTTTTTCCCATTTTTCTCCTCCTGTAAGCCGGTCAGACTCTGCGTTCTGCCCATGCATCCCAATCCTGCAGGGAATCCATTCCACTGGTTCCCCTTTTCCCTGTATCTGACGCGTAAAGCCCTCTACTTCCGAAAATACATTGCCCAGCAGTCCCACATCATTGAATCTTATAACCGGCAATTCTTTCTGCAGAGAATTACACAGAAAAGAATGAAAACCTGCAATCCACATCCAGCTTTTGGGCATCGAAAAGGCAGTTTGCCGTTTCTGAAAACTCCCTGTACTGTTCTCCGTCAAGCCGCAGCTTCACCCAATCCTCTTTTTTCTTCATAGCGCATCCTCCATATATATATTGATTGGTCTGCTTAATTGATTATCCCATCTACAAAGCCACGGTAGCCGCTTGCTTTGTTTCGCAAGCAGTAGTGCTCACATAGATATGTTTCCTGCCATCCATCATAATCTTTCCCTTCAAGAAAAGAGAAGAAGTCGTCTTTACTGTTCACCTTTAAGCAATCGTCTTTGTGACGGCAAAAACAGAGCATAAGGCCATAATCATCACTGCCATAGGGCGAATAATCAGAATATTGACAGGTAAAACAGCACTTTATGTAATAATCACTTTTAATCTGCCTGCAAATATCTCCTAATGCAGCTTCAAACCACAAAGTTTTTTCTGCGCTTTTATAACGTATCCCATCTACTGAAAGTGAAAATTCCCGCACAATCACATCATCGGCATATACTCTTGTATCATCACACATTCGAATGCTATGTGGTTTTGACATATCTGGTTTGGTATATTTGAATGAGAGAAAAAGGACTCCAATAATGAGCTGCCCATCCCTTTTCCTGAAAACATTTATTGGTATCTCAATTTCCAATTCATATCCCTGCAAATCATACAGGTATGGAGAAGTAAATTTTGAATTATGGCCTCCCCATTTCAGCAGAGAAAATTTTTTGCCTGCTTCTTCACATTGCGTTTTGTCCTTGAGATGGAAGTCACTAAGGCTTGTGCCACATCGCTTGCGATTTTGACTCATTCGTCCTGGATAATGAAGTCGTATTATGCTCTTACAAATTTATTGAGGTGCGCCCATACTTAAAAACTCTTCAATTTCTTGTCTCAAATCTTCCACAGTATAAGTGCTGGCATCAAACCCATCCAGGATAGCAAGTTCCTCATGGAAGATATAAACTTTATTTGCCTTCGCCTGCAGGAGCAGATTACATTCCAACTGATCTACGCTGTTCAGAAAATCATAAAGATATTCCGCATAAGTTTCCGTATCTAAATCATCCGTAAAGCGCAGAACTAATTTTACATATGCGCCGCTTTCTGAAAGAAACTGCTCCAGCTTGTCCTCGACTGTCCATAGTTTTTCCGTTTCCGGCATCTCCAAAGAAATACGCTGGTCAATTACATAATCCTTCGTTCCACATAATGTTAAGACCGGAGCCACAGCATCCTCTTCAAAATAGTAGATCGCATAATCATCCCTGACATCCTGATAGTCTGTTTGTGAAACAACTGCTGTCGCGATCTGTTCCGGGGCATCTACCGGGGAAACTTCACAGGAGTAGGTTGCCCCGTGGAATGGCCCGTAGTTTTTCAGATTTTCCCTGCCTGCAACCGAAAACTCCATCCCATATTTCTCCTGCATCTGTGTCAACAGGTACTCCCGTGCTGATTCCAGATTATTTTCAAATGGGCCGTCTTGATACTCTGCATTTTGCAGATCATCAATGGCCTGCATAATGTCATCTCCGTATTCGTCACTAAAATTATTCTGTGCATCACTGGCCTTATCCATCATTCCGCATCCTGTCAGCAGGAGCAGCAACAAGGACGCTGTAAAAACGCAAAATCTGGATTTTTTCATAACACACCTGCTTTCTTTTTCCTGTTCCTATGGTATATCAAGTACCACGCTGCGCCGCCTCGTCTGCGCTTTTGGCGCACTCGCCACGGGTGGGGAGTCCGCATTTTGAAAAAGCCTTTTTGATACCCTACACAATCACAGCGGCGGCCACGCATACAGCCAGCCGGTGGGAGCGGACAGCATCACCAGGAGAACAAGGATGACACATACGATATTCCGCAGGATTTTGAGTAAGGGGAATGATTTTTTTTCATAGTTAAAATCCTTTTTTTCAACTTGTAAAATTCATCTATCCTATATAAACGGCACTAAATTTTTGCTCTCATAGAGCCTTGTCCCATGTGCCGTTTATCATATTTTTCTGGCAATATATAATCACAAGATATATAAATTTCCGGTTTGCAGATAATGGTTAAAAGCCGCCAGCAATTCTTCATTCGCAGCTTTCGGCTTTTTCTGCAATACCCCGGTGATCACTTCCATAAAATCAGCTCCGCTGCATAGAACGTATAACGGTTCTTTCTTTGCAGTAACAGGGCAAATACGTTCCCCGTCTTCTCCTTTTCGGGGAGGCTTATCCGCCTGGCAGTAATCGGACAGGCTAACCTTTGTTTTAGGAGTTTTCGTATAAAGATGATATTGACTTATTTCATCATCCCTTTCCTTGTCCTTTATGCACAGCCGGGCTTCTTCAAACAGATATTCCAAACTGTCAAGGTCCAAAAAGATATGCTCCGCCTCATTGCGGTTGATCACGGACAGAGACATTTCCCCTTCGGCTGTGGAACCAACAAAAAGAGCGTTTCTGTCCTCATCGTAGCAGCAAAAGACCTTTCCGCTGCTGGCTTTGTATTTTTTGATGGCAGAATAATCAATGCCATACTTTTTCAGTACAGACTTACCTGCAACCCAGTCACCCTTTTTGAGATCAAAGTATTCTTCATACCTCCATCCCTTTGTTTCCAGTTCGTATTCCGCGCTCTGGTAGTCTACGCAGGCAAGCGCCTCTATCAATACGTTCAGCAGAAAATCGGATAATTGTTCATGTTCCAGTTTCCACATTGAAAAACTGTCCGCGTTTTTGTGCCAGTACACAGGAGGATCGTCTTTTGGCAGATCTTCTATGCGGATGCCAAACTCGCCCATCCCACCTGCGTAATCACTGCCAATCACAAGATAATTGTCAACCGCCTGGGACCATTCTTCTACCGGAAGCTGAAAAAGATCGTAGAGTGAGCGTTCATACCTGCCAGGACGCTTTGACCAACGGTTTTTGCGGTCGTCTATCATTTCCTGCAGCTGGTCATAAAATGTGCAGGGAATATGCGCAGACGTTTTATGCTCCATTTTCCCGGTCCAAAGATTGGATGTACCCAAAAGCGGACAGTCCGCCATCAGCTCCATAAACTCTATGTAGGTTTTAGGCAGGCTTATCTGTTTCTCCAGCTTTATTTTTTCAAGCCATTCCCTATCTGTTGGCTGGTCATAACCCAGCAGCTTTAACATTTCGACAGCAGATAAGTCATATTTCATATTCGTTCCTCCCGTTATTTATACAATGTCCGGCCCGCACATCCTGCGCCAGAAAAACTTTCTTTCGCGCATGGATTTTGAGTCAACTTCCTTCAGCTTCTTCAAAATCGGTTCATACATCTCTTCGTGTTCAAAAAGACTGAATGCAGGATCAACCGCCACTTTTCTGGCGACCTCATCTCGAAAAGGCTGATAAAAAGACAGCCATAATCCCAGACAGTCAATAAACTGGCTAATGCTGTCATTCACTAAATAGAACATTGACGTTTCATATCCGTTTTCATTTATTATTTGAATTTGCTGAACTGATTGGGAATACAGGTTTATCGCCACCTCCCCCATCATATCCAATGAACCAATTTGCAGATATTTATGCTGCAAATATGGGTACTGTTTTATCACTGGTGTACTTAAAAATGTAAGCGGTGCATTGGGAGTGATTTCATAGCCTGCATGGAGCGGGAGCCCCACCTCTGTTAAAAATTCAAATGTTTCCTTGGGGAGGTTAAGCGGCTCTAAGGTTTCCTTTGGAAACGGAATTAAAGATGCTCTATATTCTTTTGAAATTTCTATGGTCATATCAGTACCTCTCATAAATTGTGATCAGGCTGCTGATTATTCCTGCAGCACGTACCGGACAGGAAAAGAAAGTCCCGGCATCTGCAGAAAAAGAGAACGAACCATGCTTTTAAATATCCAGACTGGTGAAATCAATCTGTAAATCTGCATAAATGCCTACCGGAATACAGTCATGGAATGTATATGTTTCCAATTCAAAATGTTCCTGCTCCAAACGGTAAACAAAAATGCGTTCCTTGTAAGGGTCTACAATCCAGTATTCCCGGACTCCTGCGTTTGCGTATAAATTCAGCTTTAAAATATAGTCATGACTGGAATTGCCGGGAGAGACAATTTCAATAATCCAGTCGGGAGCTCCGGTACAGCCACGGTCTGTAAGTTTGTTCCTGTCACAGATAACGCTTATGTCCGGCTCTACTATGGTTTTGTGGTCCTCCCTGAGCTTTACGGCGAACGGTGCTGGATAGACACGGAAGGAACCGCCTTTTGACTTGATATAATTGTTTATGACTGTGTGTAATTCGCCGAGTATTGTCTGATGGATTCTGGACGGCGCCGCCTGGCTATAAATCAGATTTCCCTCGATCAATTCTGCCCGGACATTTTCCGGCAGATTGTAATAATCATCTTCTGTATACAGTTTTTCCTGCACTAATGCCATAATAAATTCCTCCTTGTTCTGGGTTATGAACAGTTTTCGGTTAGGTTTAAGGTTTTCGGAACGGGTACAGAATAATTTCCCTCCTGCTCTGCCTTTGGCTTTTCAGCAGATCGGAAACAGGACGCTTGCCGATTTCTGGAATCTATTTCCCATCAGAGCCGGGGGACTGCTGCACTTCGAACATCCGTGTTTGTCACGGAATCCGATGTTACAAGTCCTGACAACAACTCTAAAATCTCTATTGTCCAAAATCAGCACGCTTTTTTATCAGTACATTTAGCCACTTTTGATCTTGTCTGCTGATTCTCACATCATTAGTTATCCAGATCTTTTCTTCAGAAAACATGGAAGCCTTTTCCAGCGCTTTTCTGAATGATTTTTCAGTGAAATCAACAAAAATCCTCTCTTCCACAACTCGTTCTTTATCTCCATATTTCCATGAGCAATAGCAGATACCCCCCGGTTTTAATGCGGTACCAATTGCTCGTAAAGTTTCTGTCTGATCATCCTTTGAAACATGCAGCAATGATGCGCACGCCCACACAGCATCAAATTCGTTAGAAAACTGAATGTCTTCTGCTTTCATTTTAAACACAGGTATATTTACCAACGATCTTGTCTGCGCACACATTGAAGGCGAAGGATCCGCGGCCACAACATCATAACCTTTATTCGCAAAATAATTACTGTCCCTTCCGCTCCCGCAACCCAGATCAAGTATTCTACAACCAGGAACAAGAAGATCTTCAAAAGGCTTGTATAAGCCAGAGACATCTGCACCTATAGTGGACTCAATAAATGCAGATGCATTTATTTCATAGTATTCTATTGTCTGATCTATATCATTTCCGCATTTATTTTCCATGTATCATATCCTTGCAAACATGCCGCATCATAGATGGGCTTCATATTGTGTTCCAAGATGCCAATAAACTGTGATGTGGAATTTCCAGGGATGTACAAAGTTTCGGCAGCCCAGATTGCATTTAGATTATTTCTTCGACATTTGTCAAATTTTTTGATCAGTATCTCTGACTGGGGTGACCTTTCTTTTGGAAAGATTAACCCATACAGATAAAACTGATACTGTGCAAAAGGTTCAAAAAAATCATCCCAAGACGGCAGCTTATTATTTTTGCCGGAATTAAGGGACCTTCTCATTGGAGTCAGATTCCACAGCTCGTCATTTGAGATATACGACCGAGGGACAAAGTGGTCTATGGACAGAAGCTCAATCGGGATATCTTTTCCGGTATAGATTTCCTTTATAGGCTTTCCGGTAATCTCCGCAACTGTTTTCCACAAGTCGCGAGCCTGCTCCAACTTTCTAAACTCTTCATTCTCAGGACAGATCTTATATATTATTCCCGGAACACCTGGATTCCTGTTCTGAAGAAACTGCGCCTTATTGTACTGCACCCAGCTTCTAATCACCACATAATTTTTAATCAGAAACTTTCTCCAATGCGGATTCATATGTATTTTTTTCTGTAATCCAACACCATCCAGAATCGTATAGAACAAATTTTCATTTCCGGACAGCTTAGCCATATAGGCGATCAATCTTGTTCGCTGATCCTTTTTTATATAAGAAAGCCCTTCTTCCAGTCCTTCAGTATCAAAAAAAGGATAAAGAAGTTTATACGGAACATAGTCTGTAAGTCTGTATTTATCTCTTTTCAGTTCGTTATTGCATTCCTTAATTGCTTCTTTCAGCTCTTCCTTAGACGGATTGGGGGATAAGCCCTTTGCTGTGATATTCAGTGTGTTAATGGCATGTTCCAGAAAATTCTCTGCATTTCCATTCACTGTAGGTCCCAACCTGAGATGATAATGTGTAACTGTATGCCAGGCTTCACAAATCATTTCATCTATTATCTCTTCAAATGTCAGATCCTCATCCAATGCCACAGACAGATTAAGTATAGCCTCAAACCAATAAAATTTGTAGCTCTGTGCCTTGTTGTTAAACATACGGGCAAACTTATCTCCTAAAATCCCGGTAAAATTATAACAACAGCCTTACTCGGTTGGCAGTTCAACAT
>CAJUEW010000051.1 GCA_910585465.1 uncultured Lachnospiraceae bacterium
TTCCATCCGGAATGCTGCCCGGAACAGCATCTCTTCCTCCCCATTCAGGCTTTCCAGTCTTTCTGCCAGTTGATTAAGTCGGTCCAGATTTTTCTCCTGAAAGACCAGCTCCCCCACTAGCCGCTCTTCCAGCTCCGGGAACCTGGAATCTACTGCTCCCACAAATGGCAGCATCATCGATGTATGCTGTCTCTCCAGGCTCCTCCTGACCTGCTCTGCTTCCTCTTTTGTGGCAGGAAACTGCATCCAGATCCCATCGCTCCAGTTTTCTCTCTTTACAAATATCTTCAATGCTTTCCCTCCTACCGTATCTGGAGCCCCTGAGAGGATCCCTCTTCCATTTCTGGTTCTTCCTCTTTTCGCACCACAAGTCCGGATGTTGTATAGGCACAGTTGTAGGACGCATAGTATTCCTCTCCAATCCCCGGATAGTCCAGGTAAGGCCATACCTCTCTGGGAAATTCCATGAAGCCGTTCTCCACCACATAGCCTCCCAGCTCCCGGCTGCAGGTCACACTGGGAATATACTCATACAGGGACAGGCTGTCCGCCGCCTGCAGCACATCCTCTATAGTGGAAATGGCACTGCAGTCCAGGATCCCGGAAAATTTTATCTGTTCTTCCCTGTCCATCCTTTCAATCTTCTCCGCCAGCCGGCTGATCTCCTGAAACCACCCGTCTGCTGGCAGGTATTGTCTCAGGTTCGGAATGGGGGATTCCACTCTTGCAATCCGGTATGGGATGCTTTCTTCCTGTTCATGGCCGCTGGTCAGAGCGAGCAGTTTCTGCTCTGCCCTCTCTCTGCCGGAAAGCGGAAAGGTGAGCCATACCTGGTTGACTGGCGCTTTTGTATTTTCATACAGGATCTTTATGGTTGGTTCTCTCTTCCATAGCTGCCTCCTCTCTGTCCTCCTGTTGTCTGTCGGTCATTCCATCACCATTCCGCCCATCTCTGGCTCTTCTTTTCCTGTGATGGTAACGTACTGGTCAATCACACTTAAAGCTTCATAATAATTGTGGCATTCTCCTCCTGTGATGCGCTTCTCCATTTCCTCCGCTTTCTCATCCAGGCCGTTTTCCCGCAGTGTTCGGGCCGCAATCCCCATCAGATGGAAGATGTTTCCATCCTCACCGATTAAGGTACAGTTTGGTTTTTCTGACACGTCTTCACGGATAAAGCCGCCCAGCCGGTTGTTCACATAGTCAGACATCCATGTGCCGCCAAACTGGGCGTGGGTCTGAAGCCTCCAGACAGCCAGCTTTCCCATATCCAGCTTTTCCTCTCCAAAGAAAAAGAGCAGGTTGGTCATCCCCTCATTTTTGAAGACTGCCACCTCGTCCAGCCTTTTCCCTTTGGGGAGGATTCCTTCCTGCTCCAGCATCTGGTTGATCCCATCTGTCCACTCCTTCAGGTCTCCGCCGCATCCCTGGAGGACCAGTCCCTCATGGTCATGCATCTTTCGGAGTTCCTCTTTTTTGATCTGTCTGATCATGATCTGCTCCCTTTCTCTTTGATCTGCTTCTGTCTGGCATGATGGCCGGAACTCTTCAGTCTATCTGGAATGCTCCGACTCTGTACACTGCCACACACGCAAGCACGGCCCCACCGATCATAAGGAGCATCGCTGTTGCTGCAATACCAAGGATCCATTCCATATTTCTTTTTCCTCCTTCTTCGCTACAATCTCATTTTTAGTAATAAAAAAAGCAGAAGTCTCCCTGTGCTAAGGAAGTTTTTCTGCTCCTTATCCATATTAATCCTTTACTCAACAGCTTAACTCTATCCAATTTTAATATTTTAAATGATAAATATCCTTCTCACCATAATTTTTATGATATTTCGATTCCTGGCATCGTAAGTAAACAACTAATTTTTGAATTCTTATCCTCTCCATTTGAATTGTATCGTTTTCTAGATGCTGAAAAGAACACATCTTTTTGTGCTCTTGTAACAGCAACATAAAACACGCTTAATTCTTCTAATACATCCTTTGCAACATGATTTTCAATTTGTATACGACAATAATCTCCAGCATTAATCCTACCCGTTCTAAAGTCACAATTTCCACACAAACTCCCAAAATTAGGAAATAAATAAGGCTCCATATCTGGAAGTATTACATAATCCCATTCTAATCCTTTCGATCCATGTACTGTAGACACAAAAACCCTACTATCTACATAATCCATGCTTTGCTTTAATGCTCTATTTTCAAATGTATCATTGATATATGCAATCTTCTCTTCATTTTCTAAGAAAAGATACTCCGCTAAAAGTTTATTAAAAAAAGCCTCTGTTAAAACCAGCAAAGATTGGATTACTTTACTTGATGCATTTTTATAATTTTGACGTAACACAGCACAAACTTTATTTAAGAGTGTCTTATTTACTCTTTTTGATCTGGATTGTTCCAAAACAGAAAAAAGAATTTTTAATGCTTTCTGATGATACTGTATGTATTCCAAATCATCATCAGAAAATAATCCATAAAAATAGTCAATTGAATCATCTTCTAACTGTTTCATTATAATTTCAGCATTCGGATTTCTTTGTTGAATTAAAATTGCTACCTTGTCCTCTTTTGATTTCAAAAAACTTTGCACCAATGCAGAAGTATTTATAGCCTCTTGCTCTTGAGTATCATGTAATGTTAACTTAACTTTCGCATTTTCTTCAATTAAAGGTTCTAAATAATTTTCTGCATTATGGCTAATAATTTTTTCAAGAATAGATAAGACAATAAGCATGTTATATTGAACACCATAACCGATTTCTGACACACTAACATTATTTGCATCCTTTAAAACCATTATCCTTGTTAACATTTCTTGATTATTCTGCTCAGCTAATGGTTGAATATTAAACCTATTGAATGCTTCAATATTCTTGAGAATTGAATCCACATATTTTTCAAGTCTCTTTATGGCACCTTTATTCAAATAGGTAGTTCCTTCTTCCTGATTTTCAATAAATTTTTTACAATATAATTTAAAAAAGTACCTGCGCCTTTTGTTTTTGAAAAATCCAATTCATTTTTCAGATTTCTTAATGAGTCATAATTAATCAATAATAATCTTCTTATATCAGAAAGCAAAACAAACTCGCCCGTTTCATAATGACTATATCTCAAATATTCATCTGGATTTTCCTGTGTTATTCTTACATTTATATAATCTGTATTCTCTGGATCAGTCAAGTCATCAAATATGCCTTTCTCTATATCATTAAGCTTCAATCTTATAACTATTTCTATTGCTTTCGTTGAATCTTGGAAATCATTTGCTTCAAAACTCTTCCCAGCAAATATTCTGTTTATAGCATATAATAAATTAGTTTTTCCAATATTGTTTTCTCCTACTATATAGTTTAAATCATCTGAAAAAGTTATCTTAATATCATTTAAATTTCTATAATTTAATAACTTAATGCCCCGTAATTTCATTGTTTATCCTTCTTGTCCTAAAATAGCAAAAACATACGTTCTTTAAGCCACACTGGATTTATCCGTAACATTGCCACTTATTATACCATATGCTGTTTCTATATTCTAGGCATATCTAGAAGACAAACAAAAAAGCCAACTCTTAGAATCCTATATCCTACAAGTCAGCTTGTATATCACTATACACAACCCTTTTTCCTTTTGTGTATACAGTCCCAATTTTCTACTATTTTAAAACACAATACACACTATACACTCTCAAAACCTTGCTCCATATTAGGAAAGCCAAGAAAAACCGTATCATAACTTTCTATGCTCTCTAAATCTAAAGCAAGCTCTGGACGCGCATTTTCTTCCTGTTCCTTTTTCGCTTCATCCGTGCATTCGTCATAGTCTGCCGGATAGGGCGTACTTCGCTCAATATGGAACAATTCGCCGCCCGTTTCCTCTGCGATCATTTCAGCAATAATCTCGATATTCCCTTTTTCAATCACGCCTACACCATAATTTTCATCAGCGCGGGAGAAATAAGCAATTAAAATATCTGTCCCCTCTGATCCTCCGTGTTCTTCGCTTTCCTGCGGAGCAGAGCTATTTTCTGTCGGCTGTTCTGTATTTCCGCAGGCAGATAACGAAAAAACCAATACAAGCAATAAAATAGAAGGCACTAATTTCTTCACTGTATTTTCCCCCTTATTCCTGCGGTTTCAAAGGCCCATAAAAATAAGAGGCCGTTGCGCCGCCATCAATCAGGAAATCCGTTCCCGTAATAAATGCGCCTTTGTCACTCATTAACAGT
Organism: uncultured Lachnospiraceae bacterium; assembly: GCA_910585465.1. GTDB lineage: Bacteria > Bacillota > Clostridia > Lachnospirales > Lachnospiraceae > Hominiventricola. The sequence goes on from CAJUEW010000051.1 coordinate 4,243, forward strand.
TCCGCCACATTTGCTACTTCATCCGCCGTACCCGGACGGCCCGCCGGACATTTAGCAAACATATTTTTATAGAAGTCCCCGCGCGGCCCGTTAAACTCGTCGATTGCCAGCGGCGTTACAATGATGCCGGGAGAAATGGAGTTGATCCTTGCACCTTTTTCACCCCATTTTACCGATTCCGCCATTACACGCTTTTCATTACAACGCTTTGCCATCTGGTAAGCATGAAGCGTATCGCGGATATTTCCCGGCTGCAATATTTCCAGAGACAACAGTTCTTCCGTCGGCGTACAGGCAAGCTGTTCATCCGCCTTTGGGGTAAGCTGCTCCATACGGTGTCCCGACTGACTGGAAATCGTCACGCCTACACCGCCGGGAGCGATAACCTTGCCCACCTCCTCCAACAGTACCGCCGTACCATAAAGATCAACTTTTAATATTGCGTCAGTGGGAGCCTGACTTGGCGAAACACCGGCAGCATTAACCAGCATAGTGATCCTGCCCGCCTTCTTTGCCTCCGCGATCAAATTCAGGATAGATTCTCTGGAAGATAGATCCATCTCCATCGGCAGCACATCAAATCCCGCTTCATTCATGGCCTTAGCGACTGCCTTCGCATTTTCCGGCTTCTTGTCTCCAAGTATAATTTTCTTCCCATAACCCATTCTCCGGGCAATCGCCATACCGATCTGGCCTGTACCGGTCAAAATCATTACTTCCTTTTCCATTTCTTTTTCTCCATACATTATACTAATCTGCCATAAGCTTCGTTATCTACCGGCTCACACCATTCTGTACTGCCATCTGTTCCCGGAACCTCAATGGCTATATGGCTGAACCAACTGTCTGCTTTCGCGCCGTGCCAATGCTTTACATTTGCCGGAATTGTAATAACAGTTCCCGGCACAAGGCTCACCGCCTCTTTTCCTTCCTCCTGATACCATCCCTCGCCTGCGGTACAGATCAAAAGCTGACCGCCGCCATCCGTGGCGTGATGGATATGCCAGTTATTACGGCAGCCCGGCTCAAAAGTCACATTCGCCAGAAACAACGGACATTCCTTTGGATCAGTCAGCGGATTAAGAAAAGATTCGCCAATAAAATATCTGGCAAAAGCCTCATTCGCCGCGCCTGCTCCAAACACATTTGCCTGCTCAAATTCATTTTTGTTTATAATTTTCATTTCAATTTCCTTTCTGCAAAAAACTTTTTACCTTCTCCGTCCACGCATCAACATCCGCTTCCGGAGTCTCCATGCGATCCCCGCCTGTGGAATCAAATTTCACTTCCATTTCACAGACAAAATCAGCGCCTTTACATTCCTTTTTTATATCTTTTATTACATGGCCCGGCCAGCCGCCATTTGTCATAAACGGGATCACGGTCTTGCCTTCAAAGTCCTGCGCCTTTAGAAAGGTCAGGACGGCAGGAGCCATCGTATACCACCATGTAGGCGTTCAGACCGCAATCACATCATAATCTGCGGCCTGAACCTCCATCGGAGCAAGTTCCGGCTGATACCCCCGGTTTACTTCCTCCTGTCCCTGCTTTACCACATCATCATAACTGCCGGAGTAGGGAACGGCTGTTTCAATCTTTGCCATATCCGCGCCTGTTGCCTGCTGTAATTTTCCAGCAACCCTTTCTGTATTTCCGTTTGACCACGAATAATACACGATCAGCATCTTCTTCATATCATTTGTCCACCTCGCTTTTTGCCGCCTCATTTACGCACCGAAGCGCGTTTAAACTTCGCGGATACCCGAAAATGAAGTGAACCCCTTTTGTTAGACAAAAATAAATGTCTAATGAAAGGGGTTATTT
>CAJUEW010000052.1 GCA_910585465.1 uncultured Lachnospiraceae bacterium
AACATATCCGTAGAAAGCTGCACGATACAATCCAGCCAGTCATTTTCCAAAATATATCTTCTAATCTCTGACGGACCGCTTCCTGCATCTCCTGAAAACAACGGAGAACCATTTTGTATAATCGCCATCTTCCCGTTCGGTGCAAGCTTAGAAAGCCCATTTAACACAAACAACTGCTGCCCGTCACTGATTTTAGGAAGTCCGGGCGCAAATCTGCCCTGTTCTCCTCTTGCAGCTTCTTCTTCTACTTTTTTCTGTTCGCGTTTCCAGTCAATTCCAAAAGGTGGATTAGAAATACAATAATCAAAGGTAAATCCTTCAAACTGGTCGTCTGACAAAGTATCTCCGAACCTCATATTGTCCGGATCTCCTCCACGAATCATCATATCTGCTTTTGCAATCGCATAAGTAGACGGATTGAACTCCTGTCCGAAACAAGTAACCTCTATATCACTGTTCAAATCATGGATTCTCTCTTCCATACAGGAAAGCATCTGAGATGTTCCCATCGTCATATCATAAACCGTCATTCCGCCTGTGTCTAAATTGGCATCCGCAAGCAGCAAATCTGTCATAAGGTAAATAATATCCCTACTGGTAAAATGCGCTCCTGCTTCCTCTCCAAATGACTCTGAAAATCGGCGCACTAAGTCTTCAAAAATATAACCGCAATCCACAGCGCTGATTTTATCTGCGCCTAAATATCCTTTTTCAGAATTAAACTCCTTAATAATCAGATACAGCGTATTGCTCTCCACCATTCTTTTGATGATATTATCAAAATCAAACTTAGAAAGAACATCCTGCGCATTTGCAGAGAAACCAGCTAAATAGTCTCTAAAGTTCGTTTCTATATTATCAGGATCAGCCAGAAGCGTCTCAAACGTAAATTTGCTTGTATTATAAAACTGATAGCCTGATGCCCTTGTCAAAAAACCGTCAATGACCGCCAAATGCTTCACTTTTTCGTACTGCGCAAGCACGTTATCATGAGTAGGCAATAAGCAATCATGAAATCTTTTCACTACTGTCATCGGTAAGATAACAAGACCATATTCATGCGGCTTGAACGGTCCCCGAAGCATATCTGCAACATTCCAAATGACAGTTGCCTTTTCTGCAATATTTATTCCAACATCACTGATTTTATCGTTGCTCATCCCCATCAGCTTCCTCCTGTGTTTTTTTATAGTTTACCAAATCTGCAAAATCACAATCAAGTTTCTCACATATACGTTCCAGAACAGATAAATTCACAGACTCTCCGTTTGTCATTTTTGCCATAGTACTAGAGCTTAGCCCCGTACTTTTACATAAATCGCCCTTTTTCATACCCTTATCAATCAATAACTTCCATAATCCGTTATAACTGATTGCCATAATATAGTTCCTCTTGCTTTCTACAAATCAGCGTTTCATAATTCATATTAAATCATAGCATCATTATACCAAATATGCAATTTGAATATTCGAATATTGTAATTTAAAAATCAAATATCTGTTTATTTCAACGTCTCTATCAAAAGATTTAATGATACTGCGGTTTCTTCATTTAATTTCTTTTCGCTTTCATTCCTAGCATGAATGTCCGCTATCTCATGCATGACATCTATAATGATATATGCATCTTCTTTAGTCGGCTTATCTGCACTTCCATTATTTAGCACCAATTGTACAGACTTTAAAAAAATTATAGTAACCGAATATCGCTCCTCGTCAACATCAAAGTTATCTTTTATAAATTTGATTAAATATTCTGCTGATTTCAGCATTTGTGAAACCGTCAAATTCTCTTTTCCATTTGTAGCAAGAACCGTATTCCCCTGCAATTTTCCATGTGGAGCTGCAAATAACTCCTTAATTCCTATTTTTTCCATAAGGTCTTGCGCACTTTTCAGCATCAGACTCCCTCCTTCAAATCATCATAAATACATAATACTCTTTTTCCAATGATAAATCAGCATATATATGATAAAAAGTAGCAAGAACTTTTTTATTTTGTTCTTGCTACTTTTCACTCATAAGCAATAAATGATTTCTTCCCTCACAATCTCCTCTGCCCTTTCCCGAATATTGTTCATTCGCTTTACCCAGAGCATCTGATCCTGTGCCTTTAACTGCTCCGTCACTCCCTCCTGTTTTGCCATCTGCTCCACAAGTAAATCAAATCTTTCCTCTGCCTGTTCCTGTATCATCAACAAATGTTTCTTCAATTCGCCTGATAACAGTAATCCCGAATAAATACCTCTCCTATGGTTCTCCAAGTAAGATTTTCTCATCAATCCGAACTTTCTCAGTTCTCCATCCGGTTCCGGATCAGGAATCAAGTTCGGTATCAGATAATCTCCGCTTTACATGAGTTAAAGACAGTGTTTCGGGGAAGTGCCATAATCGGCACATTCCCCATGCCTATTTAATCAATTTTTCCTACAAAACGATAGTAAATCTCAATGTCCCTCACTGTCCTACCGTTCCCGTCTTTCCATGACTGGTGGACTACGATTTTCTCAATCAGTTCATTCAAGAGCGGGGCGGTAAGCTCGTCAATGGCACTGTATTTCTGGATTAAGTCAATCCAGCGTTTTGCATCGTCCGTTTCCTCTTTCGTTTCTTCAAGCCTTGCAGAGATGGTCTTGACCGTTTCATCAAGCTGTTGCTGCTCCGTGCGGTATTTGACGGAGAGCATGGAATAATTTTCTTCGTCAAGAAGCCCTTTTACCCTGTCCTCGTACATCTTCGCAAAAAGGCTGTTCAGCTCCTGCCTGCGTTTCTGTGCCTTTTTCAGCTCTTTTTCGGCACGGGCATTCTCGGACTGCCGCTGTTTCTCGCTGCCTTGCAGCAGCCGTTCCAGAATGGCGTCCTCATTCTCTTTTACCGCCATCAGCCAGTATTGTAACCTTCCGAGAACAAACGCATACAAAATCTTGTAAGGCGTGTAATGGAGCGTGCAGAAGTTCCTGCCATACGCCGCATACTGGGTACAGCGGTAAAAACGCCCCTTGTCCTTTGTGTTTGCCGAGCCGAGCGTCCATCCGCATTCCCCGCACCTTATAAGCCCTGCGAATATCTGCGGCTCATCGTCTTTACGGCTCCGTCGCCTTGAATTTACATGCGTCTGCACCAAATCCCACAAATCCTGCGTGACAATCGGCTCATGCGTATTTTCCACCACGAACCACTCATCCTCGCTATGCTTGATATTCTTTTTGGATTTATAGGACATCTTTGTCAGCTTGTAATGGACGGTATGCCCAAGGTATATCTGGTTGGCGAGGATATTGCTGACGGTCTGTATGCACCAGCGGTATTTTACTTCTTCAGGCTTCCCCTCAAACATGGACGCCTTATACCCGTTCCGTTTATAAAGCCACCATGTTGGGACTGGCACTTTATCTTTGGCGAGGGCGTGGCAGATTTTCTTTGCCCCATACCCATGTGCCGCAAGCTCAAAAATACGCTCCACAATCCACTTCGTTTCCTCATCAATAATGAGCCTGTTCTTTTCCGTCGGATGCAGCTTATACCCTAAAGGCGTGACTGGGGCGATGTATTCCCCATTTTTAAACTTGGCTTTCATCGCATTTTTTACCTTGCGGCTCGTTTCCTTTGCCTGCCATTCGTTGACGATATTCTTGAATGGGGCGATGTCGTTGTCCTCCCTTATCGTGTCAACGCCGTCATGGATTGCGATGTACCTTACGCCCTTGCTTGGGAAATAAAGCTCCGTGTACTGCCCCGTGAGGATATAGTTCCTGCCAAGCCTTGACAAATCCTTTGTGACAACGCAGTTGATTTTCCCGTCCTCTATGTCCTCAATCATGCGTTTGAAGCTCGGACGCTCAAAATTCGTGCCAGAAAATCCGTCGTCCACATACTCGTCAACGACTAAAAACCCCTGCTCATTTGCGTAATCTCTGAGGATTTGTTTCTGCGTGGAAATGCTTGCGCTTTCCCCTTCCAGCTCGTCATCACGGCTCAAACGCATATATAACGCTGTATTGTATTGCTGCTGTTTCACTTGTTTTAACCTCCTGTCCTTTGGAAACAGCCCGCCGCAATACACTGCTTGCATGAGCCTATTATAGCATGGGGCAGGCTGTTTTTCCATCATTGCAACAATATTTTTCTTATGGTTTTTTCATCTCGTACCGCATGACATTCTCCGCAAGCGTTTCCACGGTCTGTTTTTTCCCGCTGAAATGCTCTGTAAGATGGACAATGTTTTTGCCGCAGACAAAAGAAGTCTGCCCATCCTTTTCTATGAAATACCCTGTTGGGATTCCTTTCTCTTTTGGCTGGATTCCTGACTTAATTATTCTGTCAAATAGCTGTTTTACCGTAATGATTCCTCCCTCCTGCGGTCTGTTTTAACTGGCTGTTTCTGTTGGTTTAACCGCTGGTTTTCAATCGTATCGTGGATTTGGTCTAAGCAGTTGTCGATATGGGCAGAGCGTTTTTCAATCCCGTCTGCATATTTCAGCCGTTTCCTAAGCTCTGTTATCTGCTCCGTCACGCCCTGCTTTTCGGCTCGGAGTGTTTCTTTTTCGGCTGGTGTGGCACGGCGTACCTTGTTCCGCAAGTGCTGGCGGTAGTCAATCAGTTTATTCATTTCGGTCTGGTTTTTCTCCCTGTCGGCGTGTAAGTCGGAAAGGGTAGAGATGTTATGCTTTGACATATACCTTACCTGTGCGGTAATCTCGTCCAGTTTCCGAAGCTCCTCTTTCATCAGCGGGCTTGTCGGCTTGTAGTCCGTGCCTTTGGGGAATATCCCTAACTGATAGCACCAGTAGTAATATAACGCTAAAATTCCCGTGGTTTTCTGATGCGGTTTCCATGCGTTTTTATACTGCTCTGGCATATGCGGGGAGTAGGAAATCCTTGCTTTGTAGTTTCCATATCGGGAAGCCCCGCCTAAACATGACCGTATGAAATCGGGAGTCAGCCGTTCGTCAAGCGTGTCTAACCTTGTGAAATGCCTGTACTGCGGCAGCTTCATTTTCCAATGGCTGCCCGAAAAATCAATCTCATATCCTTTATCGGTAAGGTATTTCATCATGTGCTGTAAATCCCTGCTCCCGTTGATTGCTTCCCTTAAATCCTCCCGATAGACGTTGTACCGTGTCGGCTTTCCGCTTTTTTCGTCCAGATACAGCGGTCTTGACGGTGCTTTCTTCGGGTTTTCAATTACTGACAAACCGTACTCTCGGCATAAACGGTCGGACACCTCCCTTAACCGTATCTGCTCCGATTTTGAGTAATTGTATTTGCTCCCATCCAGATAAGAAACGGAGTTAAAGCAGAAATGGTTGTGGAGATGTCCTTTGTCAAGGTGGGTGGCAACGATTATCTGGTATTTATCACCCCACATTTCCCTTGCTAATTTCAATCCGATTTCGTGGCACTGTTCGGGCGTTACCTCGTCTGGCTTGAAGCTCTGGTAGCCGTGCCATGCGATATATCCGCCTGTCTTTTGGTACTGCTTCTTTGTCAAAATCATCTGCTGTAATGCGGTTTCTTTCAAACAGTTGATAGCGGAAACATACTCGCCCTCATTTGTTTTTGACGGATTTTTCACATAGGAGAACACGTCAAAGAAGTCCTGCATATCTTCATTCGGCACGGTCTTTTCTGGATTTTCTATATAGTCAATCACGTCTTTTATGCTCCCTTTGACATGCCATAGGCTCGTTACCGCCATATCAGACCGCCCCCTGTTCTGTCAATTCTTCTATGCTGAACCGTTGTGGGAGAGTTGTTTTCTGTTGCAGTTCTAAGATAAAATCCTCAATCTCCTTACAGATTTCAGTGGCGGTTGGATAGTATGGGACACACTTTTTGAAAGCGTCATGCACTTCATAGAGCTTGTTTAACAGTTCCCAAA
>CAJUEW010000053.1 GCA_910585465.1 uncultured Lachnospiraceae bacterium
TTGTTTGTGGCGCAATTCACTTTCTCTCTAACCGCTACCTCTCAGTTTCAAACTTGCTCCTTTCCTGTAACAGCACTGTTACGCTGAACTCATTTTTCCTGACTTTAATGTCCACATTTCCCAGGTATTTCGCCGCCTCACGCCTGACATTCGATAAACCTATGCCATGCAGCGGGGCCGGGCCTCCCGGTACATCCGGCGCTTTCGTGGAAACCGGAAGATTCGTACTTTTATCAAATACCACCTCCCCCTCAAAGGAATTCTTTACAGATATGAGAAAAAACCTGTTTTTCCTTCTGCCGGAAAGGGAAATATACCTTTCCCCCGATGTCATCCTCCCACATGCTTCCAGCGCATTCTGCAGCAGGTTATTTACAATGATTGCAATGTCATAAGCATTATACCTGTCTGATGACGGATACACGAAATCAGACCTGAACCGTATGCCCAGCTTTTCTGCGGCTTTCTGCTTGTCATTCACGATTACATCCGTAACAGCGTTCCCTGTCCTGACGGACATCTCAAACACGTCCATGCTCTCGTCCATCCGGGCTATATACTGTTCCATTTCCTCATAACTGCCGCTCCCCGCCAGTCCCTTTATGTTTGTGAGATGGTTTTTCATCTCATGCTTCATCCGGCGTATCCCGTCATAGAACTGCTCCACTTCCCCTATCCGTTCCCTTATGGCCCGGAGCTGCTGCTGTTCCACGAAATACTTCTTTTTTTCCTCCTGCAGACCTACCATCTCCTGCCATGATGCCACCGTCACCACCACGCCTGCATAAAACAGGGCTGCTATCAGCGGCACCAGCCCGATAAATGCAGGGTACTGGTCATAAAGCGAGAAAAACACATTTTCCTTAACTGTAAAGAGCAGGCGGAAAATGATATTCCCAAACATGATGCCCACAACAGGCGTCAGGCACAGATAGCATAGTTCTTTTGTATGCAGTTCCTGCGGCCCCTTTTTCAGTTTTTTACTTAAGAACAGCAACATGACAGAAAGCAGTATGATCCTAAGTATCATGAATGCGGAATACCCTGCCGCGACATTACGGTATATCATATTTTCATTGTCCAGCCCCTGCACGATTTTCCCATTGAAAAGATAATACAGGCTTTCCGTTATCAGCCTGCCCATATCCCTGGTACAAAAGAACAGTATGCCATACAAAAAAACCTGTTTTCTTTCCATGCACAGCCATCTGCTGCCTGCCATCAAAAGGAGGATCACAATCACCATGCACAGCCAGCCGGAAATGGAAACCGCTTCCCCCGCCACATACACCGTCCCATAGGCCAGAAATACCGCAATGGTTTTTTGCAGCCTGTTCTTCCGTCCTGCCATATATGGGCGGAAAAACGCCGCCATACAGAACGCACATAAAACCGTTTCAGCTCCCGATGCTATATGCTGAAACAGCATAAAACCCATTTCGCTCAAAGATCCTCTCCCCCTTTACTGCACAAACTGCAAGTATGCCGCCGCAAAGTCCTCATATCTTTTTGAAAGGGGCAGGCTGATGCCACCAGTCAGCGTCACCTCTGTTTTGTCATACCCCTCGACATAAGCGAGATTGACAAGATACCCTCTGTGTATCCGGAAAAACTGCCCCTGCAGTTCTTCCTCCAGCCTCCCGATCTTCTCGTAATATTCCAGTTCCCCATCTTTGAGGTACAGCACCACCTTATGGTTGCGGCTCTCAATATAATAAATGTCTTGGATCGGTACAGCCCTGCTTTCACTCCCGTACTGGATGACCAGAGTTTTCTTTTTCTGTTCCGCCTCAAACATGATCTGCGCCGCCGCCCGGCCAAAAACCTCGGCAAATCTCTGTTCATCAATAGGTTTCAGGAGGTATTGGAATGCCCCCACGTCAAAAGCGTCATAGACATATTTTTCATATCCCGTAACAAAAATAATGACCGGCTGACGCTCCAGCTCCATGCCCCTTATCCGCCTTGCCAGTTCCATCCCGTCCATACCGGGGCCATCTCCAGCAAGCTCTATATCTAAAAACAGCAGGTCATGCTCTGTTTGATCCAGCAAGTATTCGTCCGTAGACACATACTCTGCAATTTCACACTCCATCCCCTGCTTCCTGACCAGAGAGGTTAAGTAGGCCCTTATATTCTTTTCATCATCACAGATTGCAATTTTTATAAAATCCACCTCCTCCGGCTCTCACTTTTTATATCGTAAAAAACGGGAAATAGTCTAACGCCGATAGCGTGAATAGCGGATTTGACAGCGTGAATTCTTTTCCTCCCATCACCCCAAAACGCCAAATGCAATTTCGCCATTCGTCCGATATGGGGGAAACGCAAACCGCCGTGTAAGCATATTACCTCTTATTTCGCCGCTTTCCAAGTAATTTCCGTTATCAGGCCGCCTTGCCTGCCTGGGAAAAAAGCAGACCGCCGCATATGGTAGATGAAGGCCATAGTGCGGCAGTTTGTCTTTTGTATGGTTCCTTTCTTACTGCTCCTTATCCTATGTAACTTAAGGTTTATTTCTCTTTGTCATATACCCATATACTTTTAATCTGATTTTCAATCTCACTGAATGCCCATCTCCTGCCGCTCCTTGCTACACAGTTAGGATCGTTTACCATAAATCCTTCGTTATCATACCCATATATGACAATGTAATGACCGGATATTGTGAAATCCCCTTTCCCCATAGCACATATGATGATTCCGCCATTATCAAGCACTGCCCTCATATTATTTGCACTTGAGCTTATGGATGAGACTTTAATGCCATACAGCTTTGGTAAATCCTCCATCAAGGCCCATGATGTGCCGGTTCCTTCCACATAATATCCATTTTCCACACTGTATGCGGCGATTTTGTCTGGAGTGTACGATTCATCTTTAGCTTTTGTGTATTCTACTTTTCTGGCGGTAGAAATATTCAAAAAGAAAGTTTATAATTTTGTAAATGTACAGGGAATATCATTCCTGAAATGTCGTCTTTATAAGTGAAAGCTTTCAAGAACATAATTCTTGCGGAGGGGGATTGAAATGGAGGACTTACAAATCATTAGCTTATATTTTAAGCGTGATGAAGCTGCAATTTCAGAAACAGCAACGAAATATGGAGCCTTTTGCCACAGGATTGCATTGAACATACTGTCAACAAGTTCCGACGCTGACGAATGTGTTAATGATACATATTTGCGGGCTTGGAACTCAATACCACCACAGAAGCCCGACAAACTTGGCGCATGGCTTGGTAAAGTAGTCCGAAATATCGCTTTTGACCTTTGGAAGAAAAATCACCGCCAAAAACGCTATGCGGGCATGGAGCAGCTTCTAAATGAGTTGGAGGACTGCATACCGTCCCCTGCTACTGTTGAACACCAAATTGAAGAACAAGAGTTAACCAACATCATAAACACATGGCTTGCGTCATTACCGCAAAATGACCGTATTCTTTTCATGCGTCGTTATTGGAATGGTGAAACAGTAAATACACTTGCACAAGAAAGCGGTATGTCCCCGGCAAATATGGCGAAGAAAATGTACCGACTTAGGCAAAATCTAAAATCCAAACTTGAAAAGGAGGGCTATTCCCTATGAAAGAAAAGGAAATCTCAAAGCTGTATAACAGCATTACGAATGTCGATAATCAGTTTATTGAGGAAGCTCAAACAAAGACGAAGAAAAAGAATGGTTGGCTCAAATGGGCGGCTATGGCGGCTTGCTTATGCGTAGCTTTGGTAGCCGGAGTGCTTTTCAAAATTTCTGTTCCAGACGTTATCATTGCGCCGGGCTTTTTGACAATCACAGCGTATGCCGCTTCATCAGATGAAGAAATAACCATGCAGGAAGGTATAGAGTTGCCAACAGATTATAAGTGGAGCCTTGCTATGAGCAGCCGACCGGGACTTCCATTGAAACTATCCGCTACGGAATACGACGATTTAAGTTTTGAAGTATCTGTTGATGGCGGGACATTGCTTCTTTGGGAGGGTAACAAAATAACATATTTAGGCTCGTCGTTCAACACTGGAAATGATACTACTGTATATTGGACTAACCTATCGCGAACAGGCGAGAGCGATTTTGAACGGTATATGGGAACTACGGCATATATCAATATCATAATTCACGAAGGAGAAAACATTGTTGGATATGCTGTTGTTGAAATATACACAAATGACCTTGAAAATGAACCTGCACAGACTTACTCTGCCAAGTTGCTCAAGTCAGTATCTTTCCCAAAAGCTAATGGGGAATATCAAAAGATAACCGCTGAATATGTAGCAACTGAAATGGAACAAATCAAAAGCGAAACACAAGCTGGACAAAGGTAAAACAACTACAATTTATCGAGCAACACCTTAAAATCCAAGTGCAATTTTATAAGGGCAGCCGACGTTAATTCGACTGTCCTTTTTCTATACCGCAGATAGAAAGGAGCGACAATGACAAGAAAGAAAACACCACAGACCATTGAAGAATAAGCTCCTTGCTGTCTTTTGTTATTGAAGCGAAGCCATATGATGTATAATCTCGTCATAAAAATCACCCTGATTACCATTCCTGACACATGGCCGGCCTACTCTTCCTTCATCCAAGAAATATATTTTCTTACAGTAACTTGCAATATGAGGATCATGTGTCACTAATACAACTGCCTTATCCATGCCTTCCATGTTGATGTCAAGGAACACTATGCTGCATTCCCGTACATATCCCATATCCGCATACAGCTCTTCGCCAGAGCCGTATTCCCTTATCTCAAAATCATGCCCGCAGGCTTCCAGCAGCGCCCGTAGCGCGCCCCTGTCCTCCCTGCTGTCATCACAGACCGCTATCTTCATCGCATTTCCCTCAATTCTGTGTTTTTCTCCACTATAAATTATATCGGATTATGGGGTATCCTATCAAATCCCATTGCACGAAACTCCCATAAATTGCACGAAACGACTATAAGCGCACAGCCCATACTGGCCGCATAAGCATATTACCTCTTATTTCCCCGCTTTCCAAATCAGACCGCCCGGCCTGCCTGCGGAAAAGGCAGACCGCCGCATATGGCGGATGATGGCC
>CAJUEW010000054.1 GCA_910585465.1 uncultured Lachnospiraceae bacterium
GTACGACCAACAAGGTTAGGGGCGTTGTTATAATTTTTTCCGGGAGTTTAGGATATAAATATTTTGCGAAAGGCGGCTATTATGTGTACCAGATTTGTTTATCGTGGAAATGACATGATAACAGGCTTTAATTTTGATATTGACCTTTCTGTATGGAAGCATAAAGTGATTGAAGAACGAGAACGCTTCTATATCGGAATTTTGCGACCAGACGGGGTATACCATTCTTATCATGGAGTGAATCAAAATGGAAACGTCGGAACGCTGTTATATGTGCATGGCAATCCTGCCGGAGCATATCAAAAAGGCAGAGAATTTATGACGATTGCAGATTTAACAGAACAGTTTATTAAAGCGCAAATTTCCTTTGATGATGTTCTTCAAATTGCCAAGTCAAAGAAAATTGTTTATGCGCCAGATGCGACTATGCAGACAATGCTGTCCGATGTTCAAGGGCGTACATTAGTAATTGAACCGGGAATTGGGTATCAGGAAGAACAAAGTAAGTATTCATTGATAACAAACTATTCCTTGATGAAACCAGAAAGCACAAAAGATTTTATTGTGTCTGGCGACGACAGATATGAACGGGCATTGCCATTATTGGATAATTACAAAAACAAGTTTTCGCTTTCCAAGGCTTTTGAATTGCTTTATACTGTCCGTCAAGAAGGCGAATGGGCGACCAGAGTTTCTTTTGTGTATTCAGCAAATGACCAGACAGTATATTATGTAGAAAATAACAACTTTGAACATATCAGAAAATTCAAATTTTTGCCGGTATAACAAGAAAGGAATCGTCATGCCACAGAAGATTTATCCCCGTTCAAAAGACAGTGAAACAATTTATTTAAAAAACGTTATCAGCAACCCCAATATCATAGTTGGCGATTATACAATATATAATGATTTTGTCAGAGAGCCAAGAGAATTTGAAAAGAATAATGTTTTGTATCAATACCCAATCAATCAGGATAAGCTGATAATTGGTAAGTTTTGTTCGATTGCCTGCGGGGCAAAGTTTATATTTAACAGTGCAAATCACAGGTTATCTTCTCTATCCACCTATCCATTTCCCATATTTTTTGAGGAATGGAATTTAGATGTAAAAGATATTAAAAATGCGTGGGATAATAAAGGTGATATAGTAATCGGAAATGATGTTTGGATTGGTTATGAAGCAGTCATTTTAGCAGGTGTTACGATTGGAGATGGTGCTGTTATCGGAGCACGAGCTGTCGTTACCAAAGACATTCCTCCATATACAATCGTTGGCGGTGTTCCGGCAAAGCCTATAAGAAAGCGTTTTACCCAAGAAACGATAGATTTTCTGCTTAAAATAAAATGGTGGAATTGGTCTGAAGAACATATCCGACAGCATATAACCGAGATACAGTTAGGAAATATCGAATATTTGCGTTAAATTGCCGCACGACGGAAAAAGAAAAAAGCCGTCGTACAGCAATCATTACTCATGCATAAAAGTATTTTATGGACGGCTTTGAAATTCAGAGCCGCCTATTTTATTATGTGGATAAAAATGTTTATGGCGGTATCAAGGAGGTATCGCCATGTTTCGGCTAACAGACAGTTATTAAAAAAATCCTGCTTCATACAGCGGAGTATTCCGCCCATGAATATGAACTATTTACTCATTTAGTATGTTCTAATAACTCATATTACTCAAATACCTATGCGGATATATTCTGCATGGGTTTTTGTTGTAATAGCCCCCTACTGGGAAGAAAGGGGGTGAGAGAAAATGAGATATTCTGAACAGTTCATGGAGCATATTGAATATGCTTTCCATGCGTTCTGCAAGGTTGTCCTGCGCCATGAAGCAATCAACGCATGGAGGGATTTGAAGCGGAAAATGGAACGGGAAATATCCCTTGACTATCTGATGTCAGAACAATATTTTGAACCGTCTGCTATGGACAGCTACTTTGAAAAGCAGGATAAGCCGACCATATTTCTTGTGTTGGGAAAGGAAGTTATCGTTGATGATGGACGGTTAGCGGCGGCATTATCAAAATTGCCAGAGTTAAGGCAGGAAGTTTTGTTGCTTTATTACTTCATCGGTTATCGTGATGAAGCAATCAGCAGACTGCTTTCACTCGCAATTTATTATGGGGATTGTTACGCAGTAGCGGTCATTCTGTCCTTGATTGATGCGACTTTGCGGGCGTTGAAATGACGGGGTAAGGGTTTTTATATGTCTGTCCTCAAAAACAGCGTTCTATTGCGTAACAGAAAAGCAGAGAACCGACCACTAATGAAAGCGATATGTTCTCTGCTCTTGCTTGCCCGCTGTCTGCGCTTCGCACCAGCCATTACTGACTGCCACACAAGACTCGCTACTGCTGGTTGGCCAGACCTTCGCAGACAGGATTCGCTCCTGTTAGGTTAATTGCCCTTTGCTGGGCGCACAACTTTCTTTTGCAATGATAAGGCTTGTTAAACCTGTCCCACACCCCAAATCAAGAACTTCATCTTTTTCGGTAAGATGTAAAGGGTACTTCGTGAATAATTCTTCCAAAATCCTTGCACTATTGGGTCCCATCATTGTCTTTGCAGAAAAATACATTGAATAATCACTGCTGTTCATACATTTGCCTCTCAAATTACAATTTCGATTTGCTGTAAAGTCCACCTTCTTGAACTTACGTTCAAGAAGTATCCCTCGCTTTGCTCGGTCAATTTCGGTTTGCTCGGTCAATTTCGGTTTATACATCTCATTATACAGGACATGCTGACAAAAAGCACCTGCTATTTCACTTTAAAATTCTTTCAGCACCCTCCCTTTTCCTTAAAATGCGGAAACGCCGGCTGCAAAGGATACGCGGGCAAAGGGACGACCATCAATTTATAACCCTGTTATACCCATACAAAATTCGCTTTTCCCGCGCCAAGCTCAAAGTGGTACTTCACCAGCCCGGTATCAACACCGGAAAAAATGCCGTTATCACATCTGATCGACACTTTATTCCCCGAACCTGTTATCATAAATGCCTGTTTAGCCAGCGCTGTCGGTGCCAGAAGCGCAGCCTCGATCCCCCGCCTGAACCATTCAGGCTCATCTCCGCTGTAGCTGCCCACCTGCTCTGGTCTCCTGGTCTTATGAGGGACTCCCTGTGTCTGCCCATATCCCACAGTCACCACGCCCGCTACCCGGTTACCATGAGATATTTCTGTCATGCGCTTTCTGTTAAATGTACCTCCTACCCACCATGTATTCAGCCCCAGCGTCTGCGCATACAGCATCAGGCCGGCCCCGCAGTATCCAAGCCTCTCATCCAGATCCGGTGCATCCTTTCCAGCCATGACAAAAAAGTTCCGGACCCCCTTTGCCAGAACCAGTTTTATGACCGCGTTGAACGCGCTGCTGTCTTCCGTCTTAAGTTCTACAGCCAGGCCATAAGACTGATTCATTTTGTCAACATATCTGTCCAGTTCCTTCACGGTTTCTGCCGGCAGCGGCCGGTCCATATACCTGCGGACCATATGCCTCTGGCGCATAGCCTCCTTGAAATCCATGTTATCCCTCCTTCAGATTCTGATTGATATTCTTGATCATGCCGACCATAAATGAAACCGTCTCCTCGATCTCCTGCTGTTTCTGCCCATCCAGCATATCCCCCGCAGCCTCGATGTATTTCTTCTGGATAGACTCGGCAAGTTTTTCATAGCCGCGGGCTTTCTCCGTAAGATAGATCCGGCGCTCCCGCCCGTCCTCTCTGGATCTTACCCTGTCCACAAATCCTTTCTCTTCCATATTTTTCAATGTGCGGGTTATTGCAGCCCTGTCCACAAGAAATTCTTTTGCAAGCTCATCCTGCATAATGCCGTCATTTTGATACAGATATCCAATATACATAAATTCCGTGGCATTGAGTTCTGTACCGGCAAGCTCACGGTTTAAAAAAATATTAAACTGCCGATTCAGTATACCTATGTTCTTTCCGATCGAATACATAATATCTCTCCTGTCACTGTTATCATATCTTTCAAGTTCCCCGATCACAGCATCTATATTATTTTCGACGCCATGTTTCCAGGCATAATCCCCGACAAGCCCATCCACCATGGCCGGACGGAGAGCCTTGGGCATCTTCCTTGCCATTTCCAACGCGCTGCCAATCGATTTCCCCCAACTGATGTTTCCGGGATTTGCGATGCACAATTTGATCCTTTTTTCAAAAGCTGCCGCCCTAGTGTACTGACCTGTTGATATTTAGCAATACTACCACCTCGTTAAGAGGCA
>CAJUEW010000055.1 GCA_910585465.1 uncultured Lachnospiraceae bacterium
CATTATCCCCAAAAGTTGCGAGGTTTCCCAAATCGGGGAAAATGACTGATATTTTGCCCTCTTCCTCATAGAAAACAGCCGGGTACACATAATTCATAAATCAATGCTCCTTTCCGTGATTTATTTTAAGGGGCAGGGGCTTATTTCAGCCCCGCCTGATTTCGTATGGATTTAACAATACTTTTCGGGATGTCACCTGGATGATTCGGGACGCTTACTTTTCCGGGCTTTGTTGGGTGTTTGTATTGGTAATGTGAGCCGCTTATGTCTGACACGTACCATCCATCATCCTTTAGCATCCGGTCGGCTTCTCTGAATCTCATGTATGTTTCCTCCTTACAATTATATAATAACACGTATTTTACGTATTGTCAAGAGAAAAATATAAAAAATATACGTATTTTACGTAGATATTATATGCAGATACCGGGAAAGTATGCAGACTGGCAGCAGTACACAAAGGCATCTTTAACAGTGGGAAATAGTGGGATTGCGCCGTCTGCTGCCGTCTTGCTTTTTATCAGACGTTACATAAACAAGGCAGAACCGCTAAACAACGAATTTCGTTCTTTTAAGGTTCGATTTGAAATGTAACCTTGCAGAGCAGAGCCACCCGGCCAGTACCCGGAATTTTCCGGGAGCAGATTTGAACCCGGACGGACATAGCCCCCGGCGGTAATTTCCCGATTTGAAATCGGTAAATAGCGATACGCCACAAGCCCCTATTTTGGATTGTAACGGCGTAGACGGTTTTCTATCAGGTATGCCAGTACAAGCCCGGTATGAGGCGGATTGGAGCCTTTATAAAGGGATTCTGACAGATAGGCGGTTCATTCCTCATGTATGAAGAATGGGGCTGAAATTTCAGCGGTACTCCTGCCACTCACAACAATATAGTTGTCGGTACGAATATCGGACACACGGTATAATCTCATTGTGTGGTTACTATCGGAAAATGTGAAGTAACTACACCCGGACATTTCCGTTACCTGATAAGCCGGAGCATGGGCGGCGGTCATGCCTGACTTGGGGATTCACGCTCCATTCGTTCATCAACAGCCCTTTTGATGTAACTGTTTACTTTTTCCCCGGCAGTATCGGCAGCAGCTTTGATTTGGTCGTATTTCTCTTTTTGTACATCTAAGGGAATGCGTTTTAGGTTGTTTTTTGCATAGTTGGCATTGTAATTTTTTTTGTTCGGACTATTAGGCATATAAGCACCTTCTTTCAGTTGATGTATTCCAATGGGGGTGCAAATTATAGATGCACCTTCTCCACTGTACATGATAAGTATATCATAATTCAAGCACCATGTACATGGTAAAAATAGACAAGGATACCACGTACATGGTGGTTATTCTGTCAATAGACTAGATACCACATACATAGCACAATAAATACATCAAATGAAGGCGGTGTTATTATGGCAAGGCTGGCAGCAGGGATCAGGAAACGTGCGGACGGCACACTGGAAAAACGGTTCACCATAGACGGCAGACGGTACAGCATTTACGGAAAGAATGCAAAAGAGATTTCACAGAAAGAGCAGGAAGTCAGGAAAAAGATTGAAGCAGGGATATACACGGATAACCGCAACCTCACACTGGACGGATATTTTGATGAATGACTGGACGCAAAGAGGGGGAGTATCAAGGGAAATACTTTTAAATGGTATGCGACATATTATAAGGGACATGTCTCTCCATGCCTAGGGAGCGTGAAGCTTCAGAAGATTGAGCGCAGACAGGTAATAGCATTTCAGAAAGACTTGTCAGAGGGTGGTTTATCTATCAGGACGTGCAATAATATTATGAAAATCCTTAAAATCGTCCTGAAAGATGCGATAACGGACGAGATCATCATGAAAAATCCGGCAGAGGGCATAAAAGCCCTAAAGGAAGTCAATGCAAAGGCGGCAGAAACATATCACAGGGCATTGACAGAACAGGAGCAAAGGGATTTCATGCAGGAGATGGCAGACGAATATTATTATGAGCTGGTGGCGTTTCTTCTCTGTACCGGCATGAGGTTTGGCGAAGTCGCCGCCCTGACGTGGAGCGATATTGACTATAAGCAGAATGTAATTCACATTACCAAAACAGTAACATTCAACGAGGACAACACAAAAACCACGGGAACACCGAAAAGTGAATCCGGAAAAAGAGATATTCCCTTGAATGATATGATAAAGGGCGTATTGGCAAGGCAGAGGAAGAAACAGAGCATCGTGATTCCGATAGACAAGGCAGAGAACAGAGTATTTGTGTCAGTGTATGGAAAAATAGTGGATAATGGTGCTGTAAACCGCGCAATCAGCGCCACACTTTCCAGACTGGAAGAACAGGGCAAGCCAATAGGACATTTCACGGCGCATGCTTTAAGGGATACATTTGCAACACGGTACATAGAGCAGGGAGGTAGTCCGCGGACCTTGAAAACCATTTTAGGGCACAGCAGTCTTATGATGACGATGGACTTGTGCAGCCACGTTCTGCCCAATACCAAACAAAAAGAAATGGATAGTCTTAAAATTGTGTTATAGCAGCAGGGGCGGCATTGTGACCGCCCTTTTTCGTTACCCCACGGATACCCCAATTTGTACCCCTATTCTGAATGATATGAGCATGGATAAAGACGAAACCTGATAAGCAATATTAATATGAATAATGTTGGACAATTCCAGTAAAATCAACCCTTGGAAAGAGTCGTCACGAATAAAGATAAAATATGTCAAAACCACCATATTTGGATTAACCGTCCAATGACAGTACACATAATCGGATTTATAATGCAGTTGTGCTTTAGAGAATAGCTTATTTTTATGGAGGAAATTGCATGCTTGCAGATATACCATTGGAAGAGACACCAGATTTTGAGTATGTGTTTGAGGACGTTGTCAGGCTACAGGAATTTAATTTATACCATATGGGGCTTGGTATGTACAGATTTGAGCGACCTGTGATATACAATGAAGATGATTTTCATTGTCTGGAAAAGAAATACCAACATTTCAATTTCTTTTACATACAGGAGAAAAAAGAAATCAAGTTACTGTTTGTCATGTCAGCTCTGTATAATATCACGAATATCCGAATTATGGAAAATGCGTTGCGGAATCCAGAATTTGCCAGTGTGATTCCAAAGGGTTATGACAGGGATATTGATCGGAAAATGTCTGGCGAAATTGGAAGCTGGTTTATTGAAAGCAGTTATAGTGATTATCATATTAGTGATATTGTTCAGTCCGACAGGCTGCTCGGCTTTCGATGGGAACCGAAAAAGTAATATGATGAAAATGGCAGGAAGCGCTACATTATGATTGATGGCTGTGTGGCAAAATTGATCGCAACAGGCCTGTATGCGTTTCAGAGGATAAAGTTTAATGATGCTGATGAGGGGGACAGAAACCGGTATCCACTTATTGGGGAGCAGCTGTATGTGGAATTTTGTGGGGAATGTGCGGTCATCGGGAAGCCGCATTTTAGTGGAGGAAGCATATCGGTATATGAGGGAACAGACACCAGATATATTGCATTTGATAAGGTTGGCATTCGTAACCTGAAAATGCTGTATGAATGTACAACAGGTTATGAGTTTCGAAAAGTACCGGTTATTGTCCCAGCTCATAATCGGTCAACGGCTGTTCTGCAATCCGACGAGGAGGAATACGTTTCGGTCAAACAGAGGCAGACAGCTGCATATGAAATGGAATCCAACGCGGTGGAACTTTTAACGGGCATCGGATTCGAAAATATCAGGATATACAATCGGATATTGTTTCACAGCGATGCCAGGGTGTTCAACAGTCCGAGGTGTTATGACTTCGCGTATATGGTAAATGGTCTGGTGAAACTGGTGGAGATTTCCCGGAGGGAAACGAAGGTATATAGTATACCGCGGGAAGTTTTTGCAGAACTGTACGTTGTACAGAGGATGCAGTTATGCACTGGAATTACGGAGGACATTCTTGTGAAAGTGATTGATAACACGGATTTTGAGCAGAGTATGCTGGGAAGTGACAACTATAATGATTTTTTTCAGTTTATGGGGGAAGGAAAGCTGAGGCAGGAAATGTAATTGTAAACTGTATTACTGAGGTTGCTGTTCACTCCCAATGTCATTGAGATAAGCGAACTGCTTATTTTGCTATAGGATAGTGTAACTTTACTTGGGGGATGCAGTGGGCAGTCCCCCCTTATTCTGTCA
>CAJUEW010000056.1 GCA_910585465.1 uncultured Lachnospiraceae bacterium
CCACGTATCTAGCTTGGAAGGCTAGTGTTCTACCATTGAACTACACCCGCATATAAAATTTTTAGTGCCAATCGGGGTGACAGGATTCGAACCTGCGACCTCCTGGTCCCAAACCAGGCGCTCTAGCCAAGCTGAGCCACACCCCGTTTTCGCCATCCTCTATTGGACACATGTTGTATTATATAAGAGCCATGCATAAATGTCAACATCTTTTTTCATTTTTTTCAAAATAACTTATGTCTCTTTTTTAAGTAACCAACCGTATAATGGGCAATGCCCTCCCGATCAATTTCCATCACAATATAGCTCGGTTCATGTCCGTCCTGTCTGGGAAGGGACAGGCTTCCGGGATTTAAAATGGTCAGTCCGTCCTTCTGGCTTAAAAACGGATAATGTGTATGCCCATACATGGCAATATCTACCCCCCGCCGGATGGCCTCTTCTCTCAGGCGCTGAATTCCCATATTTACATAATAATAATGTCCATGAGTAATCAGCGCACGGTAATTCCCCAGCTGTATCACCATTTCACGGGGCAAATCACTGTAATAGTCATTATTTCCTGCAACCATATCCATCGGAATATCTGCCAGAGAGCGAATATAATCCTCTCCACCTTCCAAATCACCCAGATGTATCAGCCGATCAATATCTCCAACCTTTTTCAGCACCTTTTCCAGATTGCTTTCTCTTCCATGAGTATCGCTTACAATCAATATTTTCATTTATATGATTCCTGTAATTTTCTTAATTTTTCCCTCATTAAACGCAACGCTTTTCCCCGATGACTGATCTTGTTTTTTTCCTCCAGCGGCAGTTCTCCGGAATAGCATTTATATTCCGGCAAATAGAAGATGGGGTCATACCCAAATCCATTCTCTCCCTTTTCCTCATATCCGATTTCACCTTCCATAATTCCTTTGGTAATTAAAACCGTTCCATCCGGGAATGCGGCTGCGACTGCACATACAAACCTGGCGCTCCGCTCAGTTCCATGTTTTCCTTCCAGTCTGTCAATCAGATTCTGATTTTTAATGTGATAGGAAGTATCATAACCCATATATCTGGCAGAATAAATCCCGGGAGCTTTATTCAGGGCATCCACTTCCAATCCGGAATCATCCGCCATAACAATTTCTCCTGATACCTCCATAATTGCTTTCGCCTTGATAACTGCATTCTCCTCAAAGCTCTGCCCATTTTCTTCCACATCCACATAAATCCCGGCCTCCTTCATAGAAACAATCTCAATTCCAAGTTCTTCCATGATCATTCGTATTTCCTTTAACTTTCCCTGGTTTCCCGTGGCAAAAATAATTTTCTTCACAATATGAACGTCCTTTCTGTGTCATTACAGCTCTCTGTGCTTTGTTTTCGGCGGCTTTGGGCCAAGAAACTGGTAGTAATAGGTCTTCAGCATTCCATTATATATTTTTCTGTTCTTATCTGCTTTTCTTCCAATATACTTTTCGGTATCCTCATAGCTGGTAATCAGATACATAGACCAACTGTCCAATTCACGAAAACGCTCTCCAATCTCCGTATACAGCCCCGGAAGATGCTCCTTCTCCTCCAGCCGCTCCCCATAGGGAGGGTTGCTAATCAGGAATCCATATTTCTTAGGATGACTTAGCTCTTTCACTGATCTTTGCTGAAAATGAATCAGATGTTCTACACCTGCAGCCCGGGCATTCTGTCTTGCAGCCCGAATGATTTCACCATCTATATCATATCCCTGAATATCCGTCTCAACCTGAATATTTGCCATATCATTTGCTTCATCAACCGTTTGATACCAATATTTTCTCTCCACAATATTTGTCCATTTTTCTGCGGTAAAGGAACGGTTCATTCCAGGGGCCAGGTTAGCAGCAATCATAGCCGCCTCAATTGGAAAGGTTCCGCTTCCGCAAAAGGGATCTACTAAAATGCGGTCTCCTTTCCATGGAGTCAGAAGAATCAAAGCCGCCGCCAATGTTTCCTTAATAGGCGCCCTGCTCACCATAGTGCGGTAGCCTCTTTTATGTAGAGACAGGCCTGTCGTATCCAGACAGACCGTAGCCTCGTCTTTCATAAAGGAAATACGGATGGGATACTCTGCTCCCGTCTCCGGAAACCATTCTATATGGTACACGCTCTTCAGACGCTCGACAATCGCTTTTTTCACGATGGACTGAATATCCGAAGGGCTGAATAATCTACTCTTTACAGAAGAAGCCTTTGCCACCCAAAACCTCCCATCTGCAGGAATATAATTTTCCCATGGGAGAGCTTTTACCTTTTCAAAAAGTTCATCAAACGTGACTGCCTTTAATTTTCCGACCTTCAGCAGAATCCGTTCCGCTGTGCGCAAAAAAACATTTGCCCTGCATAGAGCGTTTCTGTCCCCGCAAAACGTAACTCTTCCGTCCTCCACCTGGGAAATCTCATATCCCAGATCCAGAATCTCCTTCTTTAACACTGCTTCTAATCCAAAATGGCAAGGCGCCACCAATTCTATCTTACTCATCCGTAGTCCTCTCTACTGTTTACAGTCTCCTCTTTATCTTATCTGTAGAAGAAGCTGATGTCAATCCTTTCTCATCAGGAACGGTGTTCCAGATACCTGCCCCGATATGCCTGGATTCCTCCGACTACCGATATGGCTCTGTATCCATGCTCCTGCAAGTCTCTGGCTGCCTGCATACTTAAGCCGCCCCGGTCACAGTACAGAATGGGCACCGTCTGGCCCAGTCCACGGATTCTTTCCAGCAGATACTTATACGGAATACATACGGCACCTCTGATATGCATTCTTCTGTATTCAACTGGTTCTCTTACATCAACCAACAAATAAGATTTATCAAAAATATAACGGTCAATCTCCCCTGCTGAAATTGTTTCAATATCCATAAATAATTCCTTTCTTTTCTTATTCACTAGTATATGCAGAATGGGAAGAGCCGTGTATGGACGAAAAAAGGCACAGCCGACGCTGTGCCCTTCCACGCTATTCTTAATAGTTAGAGTTATCCGCGCTATTGTTTTTAGAAGAAGCGCTCTTGGAATTGCTGCTCTTGGAGTTGCTGCTGTTTTTGCTGTTGCTTCCTTTATCGGAAGTGTTGCTGCTGGAACTATAATTGTTTGCATTTGTTGTGTTCGTAGAATTATTAGTGTTGTTAGAACTCATGATAAATTACCTCCTGTAATGAATATTTACAGAAGTAGTATGAGAGTTCTGTGCAAAAATTATACCTTTATTTTATGAAAATTCAACTGATAAAAAATTGGACCTTTATTATTTTTTCATTGTCTCTTGTTTACTGTGAGGTCATTTTCTTGATCAGCCATCCAACAACTCCAATTACAATTAAAAGAGGAAGAAGGGCTACTACAATTTGAAATACCAGCACAAGTATCAAAAGAAATACTAAAATAAGAAACACAGTAACCGCCATTGCTTTCCATCCTTCATACCGGCGGATCCGCACTTCCGGTTCCGGAGACGAATCATCCTGATCTGTGACGATGTACTCCGTATAGGAAGACGCTTTTGTATCTGCGGCTTCCAGAAGTGTTCTGGCAATCAGTCTGGGATCTCCCAGCTCATTCAACACCTCCTGCTCGCTTTTTCCTGTTGCAATCTCCTGGGCTATATAACTTTCATAATACTGAATATGGTCTGCCAGTGTAGAATCATCTGTTTTTCCATACAGAGCTCTCTTCAGTGCATCAATAAAATCTTGTCTGCTCATCTTTTTCTCCTTTTCCTAGCTTGATTATATAGGAAGTATTGTCAGAAAGCAAATAAAACCACTTGTATTTTACAAGTGGTTTCTAACGTGCGCGAGAAGATTCGAACTCCCGACCTTCTGATCCGTAGTCAGACGCTCTATCCAGCTGAGCTACGCGCACATATTTAAATTTTACAGCAGCTAAAATTATTCACGAAATGCCGGCGACCGGAATCGAACCGGTACGGGAGGTAAGTCCCGCAGGATTTTAAGTCCTGTGCGTCTGCCAGTTCCGCCACGCCGGCATTATACAGACAATTCTGTAAAATGGGACCTATAGGGCTCGAACCTATGACCCTCTGCTTGTAAGGCAG
>CAJUEW010000057.1 GCA_910585465.1 uncultured Lachnospiraceae bacterium
TTGCGAAGTCACTTTCCTTATGATCTTCAATCTCTATGATGTCCAGATAATAATATGCGTTCCCAATCATGTACTGGCAGAAAGCGCAGCCGTTTTCGGCTTTTTCATAGATGACATCCCATGCTTCTTTTATGCTCTCAAAAGGCATGATTTCCCGCAGTTCCGGTGTCAGCAAATCCATACGCAGCGCTCCCAGAACCGCAGCGGCGCTGCCCAAGGAGATAGCCTGATGGAGCATGGCATAGGCCGCCGCCTCATTTTCTTCAAAGGGGTGGTATTCCCAGCTGTAACAGGGGCCGGAAAAACAGCGGGAGAGGAAATAGCAGGCGTCCCCATCCCCGTCCTTTGCCGCAGACAATAATGCGTCCGCCGCCGCTTTTGCCTTATCATTATCACAACAATAATAGAGATCTTCAATGGCCTTATCCACCACATCGCTAAAATACTTTCCCATGTTTCTTTTTGCCCTTTCTATTTGCTTTTTCTATCTGGGCAGTAACATCAGCCCAACCGCTCATTTCTTCAAAAACACCGGACTTCAAATAATTAACCAGCCAGAATTTCACCTGTGTTACAGTTCCTTCCTTCGCCAGAAACCTGGTATTCCCTTTTCCCGTGTTATTGGTACACCAAATCACCATCAGGTCATTTTGAACACCGGGGAAGAAATCAAGCGCCTGCGTTCCCCATTCTAGGACTACCTTTGTATATTTTCCCTCATGGATGCCGTCAATGGCCAGTTCCACATCCCTGGCGGAGAAAAATGTGTGTTCATTATGCCGGCTCTCTCCAAAAATCACCAGAAGCTGGCGCCAGTTCCGCATTTGACCTTTCTGTTCCCTTTGAAGCTGCTGCCAGAAAGATTTTATGTTTTCCTCAGTCTGCCGGGTATCCGTTTCGCTCTTCCCTGCCGTGGCTTCTTCTGTATCTATCAAAGCATCTGGTTTGTCAAAACCGGTAACTGCCTCCGCTGTCTCATTTGTATCTTCCGGGCGGTTCTCGTCTCCGGTATCCTCAGCTTCGCCTGGGCAAGCGCTGCTTTCCTCCCATTCGGTATCCTCTTCCTCGCTGCTCTCATCTTCATCTTCATATCCATTCTCTATTTTTTTCCATCCCGAAAGATCAGCGCTGCCAATCAGGAGTTTTTCAAGCCAGTTCTTCGCCTCGTCAAACTCTGCGCTTTTATGGTACGATTCATATCCGCCTTTAGATTCTTCCAAAAATAGCGTCAACCGAAAGAACTCATGGAATATGCAGAAAATCTGGCTTATATTCCCTATCTCCTGTACGGGAAAAGGCGACAGAATCTGGAGTTTGAAAACGCCCCCTTTATCACTTTCCATCAGGCTTTCCAGCTGTTTTTGTAAAATCTCCACTGTAACATTGGAGGTTCTGTTTCCAGATGTATCTGTAAGGATAAACTGGCTGGCCGGCGGCTGCTCCGGTTTTTTATCTGGCCCCACCAGATCACGCACTCCATCCCATATTCCCAGCAAGCCAAAGCCCGCCATGCCAAGCCCAATCAGTAGCCGGACAATACCGATCACTTCCTTCATTTCAGCAAGTCCAATCACTATCAGACCAACCCCCAGAAACGCAGCATAGCCTCCCAATATAAGAGGTGTCAGCCGCAGCCGTTTCCCTGTTCTGTTCTTTTTTCTCATAATCTGTTTCCTCACCGGCTCTCTTATTTTCTGTCCGGCCAGCCTGTTTCTAAAATCCCACATGAAAAGCCAGGCCAGTCTGTTCCTGAAGCTTTTCAAGGAAGCCACCCTTTGCAGCCGTCTTTGTCAGCACCATAAAACAGACCGGCTCCTGCCCCAGAACCAGCAGGGCTTCCTGATTTTTGTGGACATACGCCATCTGCAAAGGAAAATCGCCCAGACTGGTCAGTTCCGGATGGTCTGAAAGGGGCTTAAAATCATCCTTTATCCGGTCAGCTATCTTTTGGAAATACTCCATCGAAAACTCCCTAGGGAAAAAATCACTGAACAGGCAGGTTCGGTCATCGGCATGCTCACGCCATGACATCTCCTCCCATTCACGGATGGCATGGACCACCAGAAATAATCCATATCCATCCAGGCTGTGGTTAAACCGGGGTTCATGCTCCAGCTTATGAATGTTCAGGGGAGCGTGGAACAAAGGGATATTCCGTTTTTTCCAGTATTTCTGGTAAGCTGCCACAGCCTTTCGCTTTCCGTCCTCATCCCCCTCCTCACAGGCATCTGCCAGTTCATCCTCATATTCCCAGGCCATGTCTTTTGGATCATTTTCTTCCCATGCGTATAGACCACCGGAAGTTTTGCCCTTTCGTATCCCGATGATATCTCCTTCTCCGGGGGCAAGAAAAAATCCCAGATATCTTCCCTCCCAATGAAGAAGCTCCAATGGCCGCAGATAACCGCTGGTGACTAACAGGTCTGCCATGTGCCGGTAAATATCCCGGATAGGAGATGGAAGCTTTACATGAAGCCGCTTCTCTGCCGCCAGAATTTCATCCTCTGAATAATATTTCCACTTTTTCAAGCCTTCCATATGCTTCGGGCTGATAAATTGCCGGAGTATCCTCAGTTCCTTTTCGGTTGCATACATAGTTTTCACCTTTTAAACAGGCCCGCTGCCCGCATTTCCTTTTCTTTTTCTTCCATCCGTTTCCTGCCCTGCCCGTTCCATGACCAGAACAGCATCCCGGTTTTTTCTTCCACCCGTTCTGCAAAGGAGTAGGGAACCGGCTCCTTCGTGATCAATCCATATTTCTGCTGGGCGCTGAAAGATAGAACCAGCAGGGTCTTCTCCGGATCCGTATAAGCATAAACCACATAATTCTCTGGTCCTGCATTCTTTCCGGACATCTCTACCCTTAAAAGCTCTGCTTTTGACGAGATGGGAACCAGCCACTCCTCCATTCTTTGACGGACTTTCCGCAGTTCGTCCAGTTTCCTCGGCAGAGAGCAGCCGATATAAAAAGGAGAAAGTTCCTCTGTCATCCGGGTCTGATGCAGCTCCCACCAATCCCTCATTACCTTATCCAGCACATGTTGGATAATAACAATATCCCAATAAAAACATTGTTTCGAGAAATACTGATCACGTGCGCTTTTTCTTATCACCTCTGATTTCGGCTTTTCGTCCTGCACTTCGCCGTAAATGTTGACCCCGTTCCGCTCCCAGCTATAAACCGACGCATAGGGGTCTTTTCGGTAGATCCCACATCCCCGACGGGTTCTTTCCATGGCCTCCACCAGCAGGTACTGTCTGCTCCAGTGGAGTTCCTCCGGGCGGCAGAAATAGGTGTCTTTCTTTTCACATGCATAGTCGCCCAGCACCAGATAAAGCTCTCTTAGAGGTTGTGGCAGCTTATAGTTCAGCCGCTGCTCCACTGCATCTATTTCTTCCTCCGTGTAAATCTTGCCTGCGGCCAGTTTAGGCTGCCAGCAGAACTCCTTTATCAGTTCCAATTCTTCACGGATGGAGTATAATGGGCGTATTTCAAATTCAGGTTTTTCTTTTTTCAAAAACATAGTCTAACTCTCCCTCATATGTTTTTAAAGATCACAAACATCCTAACAGTTTTGCAGCATATTCTTCCGGGAGGATCGCATACTGACGATATTCTTCCCGGAGAGCCGAATACTGCTCCGGTGTAGCAGACAGCGCAGCTTTCAGCCCATTTTGAATGCGTTCTATAAATTGCCGG
>CAJUEW010000058.1 GCA_910585465.1 uncultured Lachnospiraceae bacterium
GAATTATAAACAAGCAACCGTAAACCATGCACCGCCCTATGTGGGAGAAAGGGGGAATCATCTATGCCTTGCACAGAAGCATACAAGGAACATATCATGTATACGTTCAATGGCTTTTGCAAGACCGTCATACGCTTTGCGGCTATCAACGCATGGCGTGACAGGAGCAGACGGCGGCAAAAAGAAATATCCCTTGAATACCTCACAGAAGAAAAGTTTTACCCTTTAGGCACGACAGACGAATATTTTGAAGCACCCTATGAAGAATATCCCATTACGATATGCGGTCAGCACCATTGGCAGAGGACTTGCGAAGTTCGATGTATCCGTAAGGCACCTGATACCAGCTCCCTACCAGGGTCTGGCTGCCTCTCCCCGGAATGATAAAGGCCCGGAAGGTTTCCGGAGGCGCTGGAAGATCCTTGATGGCATTGGCCACTTCTACTGCCTTGTCAATATAGTTCTGGGGAGCACCGTAAAAAGCACCGGTAGATGCGGAATAATCCGCATAAATATAAGCAACCACCAGATGTCCGATCACATAGGAATTATCATCGGACCAGCCGTTTAAATACTGCTTCTTGATGTGCTTGTCATACCCATACCCGCCATTTAAGTAGTAAAGCGCCTTTCTAAGGGGCGAACTGTTCCCTAACAGGTTATAGGAATAGGTGCCGGATGGCGGCGTAGTTTCTTTCGGTTCCACACAATAGGCGGTATTGCTCCCGTCAAAGGTCATTCTGGAAGTTGAATAGCTCCCGTACGGAATATGCGCCCCGGCATGGTAACTGATGGTGCCGTCTGCCGCATAGACAGGCATACTATCAGAAAGCAATGCGCCTGCCAACATAAGGACTGCCAGCATAAAAGCGAACAGCCGCTGCAAACACTGTTTTGCGTTTTGTATCATAGATTTCCTCCCTTGAATCCTATTTTGTTGCAACATAATAAAATCCCCACTGCCAAAATCGGCGGGCTGCGTGTCCTCACATTTTCCATCTCCCTTCTTTTCAAATTAAAAAGGCCTGCCAGACCCCTTTGACGCATGTATGGCAAACTATATCAAGGCATAGAAAAACGGAGCTGCATGAAACAGCCCCGCTTTTCTACGCCCTGATCGATTTAAAAACTTCCAAATTGTCACTGATAATTTTTCTCTATCAGATGGCATGAAAAAAGCCCTGAAACATACCTGCCCCAGAGCTTTCCTGTATCTGTATTTATTTTATCTGCTTTTCTGTCAGCATGACCTTGCACCGCTTTTTATAACATGCGATCCCATATTTCAGGATATTCTCTACCCCATCGTCTTCAAGGTCATCTTCATACTTTGTATATTCAATCTGTTTTAATGCCTCCTTGCATGCTCTCCCCAGATCTCCGTCATGTGCATATTTGACTTCTATGATAATGCCCATATCCCCAGTATCCGGTTCTGCAAGGATATCTGCATAACCCTCTCCCATTTCCCGGTTGGAAGAAATCCCCCATCGATTCTTCACTCCTAAGATTCCAAGTAAAACTCCATGGTAAAAATTCTCTTTCATTTCTTTCTTTACAGCTGTATCCCGGATACTGATGGTCTTTCTTAAATATTCTGTAAAAATCTCTTCTACACTTTCTGCATCCTCATTCTGCAAAGCATCACAGAAACGGTTCAGTGTATCCCCGTCCTCCCGGACATTTTCCTTAAAGAATTCCATAATCTGCGCCACATAAATATCCTGGATCTCCAGATTGGGAATTGCCAGTTTCATCTGTCTTCCCTCTGCTTTTCCCCGCTGTGTCAGATAACCAGTGGTAAAGAGCAGGCTCCAGATATTATCAATCGTATCATAAATCTCCGGGTACGTAAGTTCCTGATGGATTTCCTTTGTAATGGTTTCCCCTGCTACCAGGCGCTCAATCTCCCGTTTTGTTGTCGCGTTTGCCGATTCCTGAATAAATCGTTTCACTGCGTCATTACTGCTGGTGTTGATCCAATAGTTCTCCGGCTGCACATTCGATACGCTTCTGATTCTGTCGCAATGGTTCAGCACATCCCACGGGCAATATACCGATGTATTTCCGAACTGATAACCATCATACCATTCTTTTACTTCACCATAATGATCAGCTACATCATAATACGCAAGAAGCTCCCTCACCTCTTTATCCGTAAAACCAAAATATTCATCAAAACGCTCATCTGCAATCGTCAACACTTTCAGATTATTAAGCCCGGTGAAAATACTTTCCTTTGAGATCCGAAGGCAGCCCGTCAATACTGCAAGTTTCAGACTGCTATTTGTTTTAAGCGTCTCCCCAAGCAGATTACGAATCAATGAAATCATCTGATCATAATATCCCTTCTCATGAGCTTTTGCCAAAGGGACATCATATTCATCAATTAACAGAATTACCTTTGTACCATGATGCTTCTCCAGCAATTCCGATAGGACTCTCAGGCTATTACAAAATACCGCTTCCGACATATTATCATCCAGAAGTTTACGGTATTCCGCTTTGTCCTGTTCACTTAAGGCATCACTCTCCAAAAGATATTGTACTTTTGCAGGAACTCTTTTCATAATCTGGATTGCCATTTCGAATGCCATTTCATAGTTCCGTGCGTCAATCCCTTTCAGAGAAACTGAAATAACCGGATATTTCCCCATATATTCCTCACAAAGCGCAGTTTCTTTTGAGATATCCAGCCCGTTAAAAATACTCTTATCTCCATCCAATGAAAAAAAGTATTCCAACATGCTCATATTTAATGATTTCCCAAATCTCCTGGGGCGGGTAAACAGATTCACTTCTCCCCAGTTGTTAAGGAGTTCCCTAATCAACCCGGTTTTATCAATATAGTAAAAATTATCGGAACGAAGTTTTTCAAAATTTTCAATCCCAATCGGAAGTTTCTTCTTTCTCATCTCCATCTCTTTTCACACTCCTTCCGTCATCTTCAAACTATTTTCTGCCTCAGATTCTGCTCAAATACATTATAGCAACTAAGCAGCCGCATTTCCATAAAAATCTTCCGTTTCCCGCAGCTCCCAGTCATCAATCCCTTTATACTGCTCTTTCCACATGCCCTCCGCATCTACATCCCACACCGCACGTCTGCAGGTTAGGGAAAGCTCTTCACAGATTTCATAGAGTTTTAAACACCCTTTGCGGATCTGCTCCCGCTTTTCTTTCTTTTTCGGGCATTCTGTCCCGCTCTCGCTGCATGTCCGGCATACAGTTCCGTAATCCTTCCTGCAGGCAAGACGCATCAGCTTATCCATATCATTTGCTTCTACCACTTCCTGAAGCCCCCGTCCTTTCAACTGGATCAGCATCTGCCGAAGCTCCTTATGGTTCAGCACTCCGGGATTTCCGATATAGGTCTCCCCGGTCCGCTGGTGGGTGACTTCCGCTTTCAAAATCCCTTCCGTCACAAACACCCTTTGTGCATCCGGATCTCCCGAAAGGCTGACCGGGCTTCCCGGCGAACATCCCTTATTCAATTTTGCACTGCTGAGCCAGACATATTTCCGTTTCTGATAAGGAACGTCAAGCCGGATCTGAAACGCTGTTAAAAGACCGTCAAAAGACCAGACCGGGCAAAGATAACCGCTGTTCTTCGGATAAATGATTATTATCAAGCTTGGAAGCCACCGTTCTCATACTTGAGAGCCACTTTGTTT
>CAJUEW010000059.1:0-2777 GCA_910585465.1 uncultured Lachnospiraceae bacterium
TGCTGAAATTGCTGCACTTAGACAGTGGGCTTACATTCCAATTTTTAACGGAAGCACTTGTGCAGACAGGTATTTGTTTTATTGTGATCGGTGTTTTCATCTTGTTTTACAACCTGTTTTCTGTTATGAAAGCGAAACCTGTCGAACTGTTGTATGCTGCCCATAAAGGGGATAATTACCATCCTTTTGTGGGGTTAAAAGCCTTTTTAGGAATTTTATGTATTGGGGGTGCATATGCGCTGATCCTTACCACTCCATCTCCTATTGATATAATCGGGCGTGTTTTTCCTATTGCATTGTTGATTTTGGTGGGAACATTGTTTTTCTTCTCATCCTGCTCTGTCGTTCTTTTGCAAGCTCTGAAAAAGAATGACAGCTACTATTATAAACCAGAGAACTTTATTTCTGTTTCCGGTCTTATTTACCGGCTGAAACAGAATGCAAAGGGGCTGTCAAATATCTGTATTTTAAGTACGGTTGTTATGGTCATTGCCACCACTACGCTGGCGCTGTATGTGGGACAGAAAGAAATGATCTCTTTCCGTTTTCCTATGGAAACAAAAATTTCTGTTTCTGACATAGCTGACGGACAGCCAGCTTTGCCGCAGTTTGTCCACAAAACAGCGGAGCAGTATGATATGGAGATAAGCCGGGAAGCTGACTACAATGTTACCTATATCAGCGGTGTTTATAAAGACAATACCATTTCTGTCTATCAGCCTGATATATACCCGCCGGATATGACCTGCGGCATTTATCTGATTACATGGGAGGATTACAGCCGCATGGAGGAAGGGGCAGAACCGCTTGAAGCGGATGAGGTTTTCGCATTTTCTTCCTCAAAAGATTTAGGAGTTTCGGAAATTAGTTTTGGGAATTTGAAGTATCGGGTAAAAACTGAGTTATCGGAGCTTGTTATACAAAGTAAAAGCGCACTGTCCTCTGAAACACATTATTTCTTTATATGCCCGACGCAGAAAGAAATAGACAATATCATAACTGAACTGTCACCTGCTGAAAATAAGTTCAGCCGGACATATAGCATGATGTTTGATGCAGAGGGAAAACAGGAAACGGAATTTAATGCTGCTTTACAAAATCAGTTGTATTTAGGTTACGCTGGAGCAAAATTTGAAAACGCAGAAATAAAAAAACAGAGTGATAATTATACCTATGGGGGATTTCTGTTTATTGGACTATTACTTAGCTTGCTGTTTATGGTTTTTCTGACCTTGGTTATCTATTACAAACAGATTACAGAGGGATATAGTGACCGATACAATTTTGAAGTCATGCAGAAAGTAGGGCTTGACCGAAACGAAATATCGGCAATAGTCCACAAAGAAATTCGGACTATGTTTTTCTTCCCGCTATTTATGGCGGTTATCCATTTGGCTGTTTCACTTTATGCAGTTGCCATGCTGCTTGCCGTGTTTGGACTGACGAATGTTTTGGTGCTTCTGCTCTGCGCTGGCACAATTTCATTACTGTTTACTTTTATCTATGTAGTAATGTACTTTAGTACCGCAAGAACTTATTACAGAATAGTGACAAACTGATTGAAAGGAGTAAATATGAGTTTTAATTTTGGAATTATTTTTGCTGGTATCTGCATTATTGGTGGTTTGCTTATGATTATCTTGTATAAGCCGTACTGGTGGCTGATGAAAAAGCAGGAAATGCCTGATCATTACAAATGGTATCTGCGCATACCGGGAATTTTGTTTATTTTGTTTGGCATTGGGATTATCGCCATAAGTATTATTAACAATTTAGCGTTTTGATTGAGGGGGGTGCAGGCATCTGATGAATGGTGTGGAAAAATGAGAAAAACGCTGATTAAAAAGACACGGATAATGTTATGTGTAATAGGCACAATATTTTTTATTCTGCTTATTTGGACGGTATGGGGCAATAAAGCATTGATGGTGAGTACAATTTCAATCTCAAGCAGCCACATTCCTGCCGCATTTTCTGGCTTTCGGATAGCACAGGTATCAGACCTGCATAATAGTGAATTTGGAAAAAACAATACAGAACTGTTAAAACTGCTATCCGAGAGTCGGCCGGATATCATCGCGATAACTGGCGACCTCATAGATGCCAATCACACGGATGTAGGGATAGCGTTAGGCTTTGCGCAGGAATCCGTCAGGATTGCCCCGACCTATTATGCGACGGGAAACCATGAAGCAGCAAGCCCGCAATATGATACTTTGAAAGCCGGGCTTGAAGAAGCGGGGGTTATCGTGCTGGAGGATGAAGCCGTTTCCTTAGAGCGGAATGGGGAAACCATAACACTGCTTGGATTGGGTGATCCGGATTTTACGGTCAAGGGAGGTATGTTTGGTGAAACCTCTGCTATGGTTAGTACGAAATTGAAAAATCTGGATGACGGCGAAGGAGGGTATACCATTTTGCTCTCACATAGGCCAGAACTGTTTGAAACGTATGTAAACTGCGGCATTGATCTGGTCTTTGCAGGCCATGCGCATGGCGGCCAGTTCCGGCTGCCGTTTATCAGTGGGTTGGTTGCCCCCAATCAGGGATTGTTTCCTCAATATGATGCCGGACTATATACAGACGGCAGCACAAGCATGGTGGTCAGCCGTGGCATTGGAAACAGTATTATACCATTCCGCTTCAATAACCGCCCGGAGATTGTTTTGGTGGAACTTAATGCCAGATAATACTACAAAAGACAAACCGCCGCACTATGGACTTCATCCGCCATATGCGGCGGTCTGCCTTTTCCGCAGGCAGGCCGGGCGGCCTGA
>CAJUEW010000059.1:2787-3126 GCA_910585465.1 uncultured Lachnospiraceae bacterium
AGTCTTATCCGTAAGCTCCACTGCAAATAATATGAGGGCAGTACTTGATAATGGCGGAATTATCATATGTGCTATGGGGAAAGGGGATTTCACAATATCTGGTCATTATATTGTCGTATATGGGTATGATAATGAGGGATTTATGATAATCGATCCTAACTGCGTAGCAAGGAGCGGCAGGAGATGGACATTCAGCGAGATTGAAAATCAGATTAAAAGTATATGGGTATATGACAAAGAGAAATAGTAAGAAAGGAACCCTACAAAAGACAAACCGCCGCACTATGGCCATCATCCGCCATATGCGGCGGTCTGCCTTTTCCGCAGGCAGGCCGGGCG
>CAJUEW010000060.1 GCA_910585465.1 uncultured Lachnospiraceae bacterium
AGGGAGCGCCGCATACAGGACAGCAATCCATTCCTTCCACAACGGCTGTTTTAAAGATAGTTCCACATGATTCGCAAATTACTTTCATAGGCTGTTCCTCCTGATATGCCATTTATTTCCTTATTTGATATATTATATCACCTTTCTGCCTTATTAGCAATGTATCCGGCCTGATTTGGATTTTGGTTTGATACCTGGTAAAAAGCGGCTTTCTCTGTTTCCTGCCGGATTTCCTCAAGTTTTTTCTTATAATTGGAATACGCGGCAATGATAATGCCGGCTGCTGCCGCGCCGACTACCGCGGCAGCCTGAAAGGGATTGCTCATTGCCCATTGAATATTTAATGCAATCTGTTCTTTGATGGCGATAGCCAGGGCTTTCATACGGGCAATCAGCTGAGGAAAAACAGCTTTTTGAGCATTCATGCTGATCAGGACGCCGGTTCTCATGGCGATCTCCTGTGCGTGTTCCCTGGTTAATACACCGGTTGCCACGGCTTCCTGGAGCTTTCTGGAAGTTAATTTGACCGTCTGTGTTTCCTCGGCGCCCGCAGCGGCAGAAAGTCCCAGGGAAGCCATAGCGGCGCTGATATCGGCCTCGGTACCCAATACTGTCTGCAGTGTCTGCCGGGCTTCCGCGGCAGTTAAGGACTGCCTGGCCTTTAGCAATCCGGCTTCTAACATAGCCTGGTACTGATCGGCAGCGGCCAGACCTTGTGCGGACAATACACACTGAACCTGTGCGTTTGTAAGCCCCTGTGTGGAGAGCAGAAGAGCAGCCTGGGAGGCCTCCACCTCATTAAGGGCCTGTGCATACTGTATAGCTTCCTGAGAATCAAACAGGACACCGCTAGGCTGGGGCTGCTGTGCGCTGTAACGGGACTGGATGTCGTTGATTTGGGCGATGTGGGATTGGAGGTCGCCTGTATATGTGCCGGGATCTAATAAAGCAATCTGCTTGCCTGACAATCCGTCAACATTAAAATTTATTTCGTCTAATTCAACAAAAGTGTCCCGGATAGTATTTATATGCTTTTTAAAATTTTTGATTTTCTGTTTAATGAGATTGAATACGAAACTCCTATATGATAAAATATTTAATGATAGATTAAAAAAGGAGAACTTATTATGGATAAGATTAATGTTGTATTGGAAGGCAGGTATAAAGGGGCTGGAATTTGGGTAGACGAAAATTGTGTTGATGGTGATTGCAATCGAGTATCTCGTATTAAGGTTAGTGGTTTAAGAGTAGACAAAGGTAAAATTTCTTCCTATGAGATCATCGATGAAACGAACAAAAGTGAATATTCTTTTTGGAAGGGTGCCTTAGGAGCAGTACTGTTCGGAGGGGCAGGCGCTTTTGCGGGTATGGGTAAAAGGAAAGAATATCTTATTGCTATTGAGTGGATATATCCGAAAAATACTACAAATAATAAGTCTCTGATTCTTATTGATGAAAGACTCTACAAAGTTTTCATAAGAAGTATGTTTTAATAAAGCTGGAAAGTATTCAGATTATAAGGGATCGTTTCGGGCTTTGTGTGAACCAAAAAAACTGACATAGGATTTATCAATGGTTACATGTGGGCAGAGCCGGATTTTCTGGTTCTGTCTTTGTCTGTATAATACAGGTTTTTCTCTGTTAATGCGGCTTTTTATTTCTCTCTCCATAGATTCCATCAAGAAAGGTGTTTTCCCCAAATTGACATATTTTGATGCTGATATTATTTTTTCAGCCAGCTATGCATCATTTCTCTCGTTGCTGTCTTTTGTGGATATTCATTCTCTTTTGTCATAGCTTTGGGATAGTCCCAATCGTTTCAATTTATATACTTTTTTATATTCAACCTCATTTCTATGCTGCTTCCCGAAGTTCCCTTCTTGCTGGTCTGGCTACCAGCGAGCATAGACTGCCGTATGCTTTCTATGTACACGGCAGAAATTGGACTGTCTTTCTGAATCTTATTTCTAAGACCCTGTGCCTTACAGTCTCTGCGCCTTCACCCTCGTTCCACGTAGGAGGGCAGGATTCCAACCCTGCCCTGAGGGCCTTACATTCCCTCAGCTTGGTTCCGGATTTCCCATCCTGTTCATGATTTTTCCCCTGCTCATGAACTGACTGGTTAGCGTTATTGGTTAGCTTACAGTCAAATATCCGTTTTTTCTGCCTTTCGGCAACCTTCGCGTCTGCCGTTACCGGCTGCGCTGTGGTGGATATTAATAAGGGATTCCCGATGTATTACTTGGCTTCCACCTTTCATACTTTGACACATTTTACTGCTTGCAGCATGGACTTACGCCCATGAAGGACAAAATTGTTGTTTTCATTTATCTTTTTGCAGAAAAGCGAAGATACCGCCTCCGGTAAGGACGGTGCTGCCCATTGCTCCAAGGGCGGAGGTCAGGCGGTTGATGATGGACAAAAGAGAATTTAATCCATTGACTGCGCCGGTAAAAATACCGAAGTCGACAATATTGCCGATAATATTTGTCCATGTATTTCCCAGCCTGTTCAGGGCTCCTTCCAGGCTGCCGGCCGATTTCATCGTCTCCTCCACCATAGAGCCGGAAGCGTTTTTGTAATCGTCAAGCATCTTTTCAACCGTATTCCAGTTGGAGAGGATGCCGGAGAGTATGTCCGAGCTGTCTGCTCCGCCGATATCAGACAGAATGCCTGCTTTTTGAGCGTTTCCTTCCGGAAGAGAGTTATAGACACGGGATAAGTCTTTTAGGATTTCCATAGGTTCACGCAGACTTGCGGCGCCGTTTTTCATATCCTCCAGCGCAATACCTGCAGAACGGCAGCGGGCTTCTGCCTTCGCCAGAGCTTCCTCGTCGATAATCTCTCCGTCAAAGCCTCCCTCGCCTGCGATTCCCTGTAAATTCATAAGAATGCTTTTCAGGGCGCGGGCAACGGTTTCATCGGATTCCCCGGAGGCGGAGATACCGGTTCCAAGCAATGCGGTCATTTCGTTTCCGGATACCATGGAAATATCTGAAAATATACCTGCGGCGGCCTGAG
>CAJUEW010000061.1 GCA_910585465.1 uncultured Lachnospiraceae bacterium
AGGCCTGTATTTTATCTGCATATGAGTCTACATTTACTTTTAATCCTTTAAACATCCCTCCGGGCTGCAGGCTGCCATTAGAAACCTGTACGGGCTGGGTTTCTTAAAACAATTCCTGTAACTTCCAATTATAGAAATTGTATGGTATAATATCGTCAGATATGATACCTGCGCTGGGTCGGTGCCGCGCAAAGCGGGGCAAAATACCGACCGAACCGTGCGCATCCCCCGGAGGGGTACCATGGCCGGAGGGCATGGTATAATAAAAGCCATATAATGTAATAAGGAGGAGTGATCAATATGGGAAATACTGTAAAAATATGCGGCAAATGCGGCAGAGTGATCGGCTGTTGCGATAAAGACGCTATGATTCATACAGGAGGTAATTGTGGAGGCAATCTGATAGATACAGGGCTGGTAACTGATGAACTTATGGTAATTAGGAAAGTTTCTCATGACAATAATTTCCTAAAAGCTATGATAGAGCTTAAAAAAAAGGACATTATAGAATACAATCTTAAAATGTCCCAGTTCAAGGCCCATACAGCCCAGCAGAGCCAGGCGGTAAGCCAGCCGTCAGGTGCGCTCAGATGCCCCCAATGCGGTTCCACAAATGTCTCGACAGGAGCAAGGGGCTACAGTATGCTTACCGGCTTTGCCGGAGCGGGGAAAACGGTGAACCGCTGCGGAAGGTGCGGCTACAAGTGGAAGCCCCATGGAAACTATACGTGATTCATAAGTAAGATCAAAAAGGCGCCAAACAGCGTCTTTTTGGTTTTATAATACGAATGCCTGCCGTTGAAATCCAGGGACGGCAGCTCCTGTTCTGTTTTTCTCAATCCCGTTTTTGGAAGCCGGACGATGAGAGGGCATAGATGCCCGCTATTTTTGACGTGCCGCATAGCTGCGGTGAACTTTTTTTCCTGTCACGCTCAATGACAGGCTGCTGACCATGCCTTCGCGGGTATGCGCTGATACCTGCGCCCTCCTGGTGGCCGATGGGAGCGGCACTTGCTCCAAAAGAGCAGTACGCCTCTCTGCAAGTAAAGTCATCATGCTACATTACGAGTCACATGAGCTGTCCTTGTCCTTGTCCGGTCCTCGCGGAATCCGGAGGCTGTGCAGTTCACGCACAGTCATATCAGAGGTCTGCGGTGCAGCGGACCGCAGTTGATGTTGCCAATATACCCTCCTATACAGGTTTTGTATAGTTCTTAGTGTTTTACACAAGGATTTCCGCCCTGTCACGGGGTATATATTGAGCCTCGCACAGTTTTACGTCTGTCTGATTTTGCTGACCCAAGTTTTTTGCACCCAGGAATCCTCCGCCGAGAACGGATAAGGTACTCAGGGCGCCAAATTTTTCAATAAGGCTGTCCAGAGCGGATACACCGGAAGTTCCAAGATCGGTAAAGAATTTCGGCAGATTGTCGGAGAAGATTGTGTTGGAAAGGGATTGGAAGGCGGCCTGAAACTGGGTGGTCTTTGCCTCCATGGAGTCCATCCATTCCTCCTGTGCTTTGTAAGCGGAACCAACGGAACCGGACGCGGCTTCATATGCCTTCTGCACCTGTCCTGACTGGAAGGAACGGATCAGAGCGTCGCCCTGCTTCTGGTTTTTGCCGCCGAAAAGCAGCTCCGATAATGCAGCCTGGTTTTTGGAAGAGAGCGTAGCGTATACG
The DNA here is from genome assembly GCA_910585465.1 of uncultured Lachnospiraceae bacterium. Lineage (GTDB taxonomy): Bacteria > Bacillota > Clostridia > Lachnospirales > Lachnospiraceae > Hominiventricola. The sequence continues at coordinate 1,683 of CAJUEW010000061.1, forward strand.
CCGGAAATTTCTTCCATGATTTCATAATAACTCTTCAGCTGATTAGAGCTGTCAAGAATATTTACATTTCCATATGTAAGCTTAAGAATCTGACTCTGGATTTTCCGGATAGAATCCGCGGAAGCGTCTGTTTCTTCCCCAAGTGCTTCCAGCTCCTCCTTCATGCCTCTGATACGCAGTGCTCCGATTTTCAGAAAGTCTCCGAATTCGCCTGCGTTTTGCGTGATTTCAGAGCCGCCCGCGAGCATGGCCAGTGTCTGGTGCATGTCTGTTCCGGCAGCGGCCATGGCCGAAGCCGATCTCTGAAGTCCGTCTCCCAAATCTCCGGTTGAAACAGCAAATTCCTTTCCCAGCTTACTCAGGGGATCGATAATGTCAACCGCGTCGGATGCCTGAATATGAAATGCTTTCATGGCGGCCGCAAGGTCTGTGACTGCCGCTTCGTCATTCACGTCTGCCACATTGGCGTAGACAGAGCTGACTTTTGCCAGGGCTTCCGACTGATCCATATGGAAACCGAGCCCGGCCCAGCCGGCGGACTGCTTTATGAGGCTGGAAATAGATTTACCCAGCTCCTTTGAATTTTCAATGGACGTCTTTAAAAACTTCTGGTACCTTTCATCGGTTTCGTCCGTGACCCGATAAAGCTCTTCCATTGCAGCTTGGACGCTGCACATTTCCTGATACATCTCTTCGGTATAATTTAAAATACTTTTAATAGAGGCAGAATCCATCCATTTGCTGAAGCTGAATCCGGTGTCCTCAGGGGCTGTCTGCCCGGATTGCTTGTCCATGCTGTCAATGACAGCCTGCAGCTTGCTCCATTGATCGGCAGACAGGCTTTCATGAATGCTTTCTAAAAGAGAAGCATATTCATTTTTAAACTCAATCAACTGCTGGGTAAAGGCTTTGAGTTCTGATTTGTCTTTTGACGCCTTCCATTGTGGGGCGTCAGATTCAGCAGACTCTATTTTCTCGGTTATGCCGGAGGTATCGGCTCTGCTGACTTTTACCTTCAGATCGTCAAGCTCGGACAGAAGCTTTTTTAAGTCAGTTTCTATGATTTGTTTTGATTTTGGTATATCAACACCGACTGTAATTTTATGGTCGATTTTTTGATCTGACATTTTGTCACCATCCTTTATTTTTGTAATAGAACTTATGTTTTGCCAGTTTGCTGTCCTGCCGTTTACAGGGCAGGATTTTACAAAGGAAAACCGCCGGG
>CAJUEW010000062.1 GCA_910585465.1 uncultured Lachnospiraceae bacterium
GTGGAGATCAGTACGATCTGGTTATAGACGTCCTTCATGATCTCCGTGGCTTTCGTCCACACATCGGTGGCATAGACTGGCTGGGTAGTCATTAAGAACATCATAAAACTCAGGAAGGCATAATAGGCTGCCTTTGCGGGGGAGAACCTGCGGCGGGGCTTCTTACCTGCCGGGGCAGGCGTCTGCAGTTTGTTTTTCAGTCTCAATTTGTGGACCTCCTTTAAATAAGATTTGGTTGTGGAAAGAAAAGACCATGCCACAGACACGGGCACGGTCTTCTTCCTTTGGGCTGGCAGGCGGTGAAAAGCCGGATCATGCGGTAGGAGGCGCAAAAAAAGCACCTCTTTGGAAAGGTGCCATGCCAGCCCGGATTGCTTTTGGGTGCAGTTTTAAGCATATTTAGTGTAACATATCCCTTTTTACGGGGAAAGAGCAGAACCGTGCCAATTTTGTGCGGAATTGTGCCAATTTCGTGCCAAGACTTCTAAATAGTAAAAATGAAAAATTATGTTGATAATTTGCAGAAAAAGGAGAGAGCCTCCTTTATTTATATAGCATATGGGTTGCATCCGAAACACGGAAATCCCTTTGCACCTTGACAATTTTACAGCATCGTTCAGGAGTTATACAGGCACAGACGGATAGTGTGCGATGACCATACGTGAGCCCGCCCTCTGTTTAAAAATTGCATAGCAATACCTGAAATACGCGGCAAAGATATTGGCGCAGGAAGTGACCTGATTGGGTGCGTACAAATTATGCTTCCTTAATTCAAGTAGAAAAAATATGTTAATTACAGTTGAAAAACGGAATGTTCAATGCGTATAAGATTTATATAGAGGCTTTATATCAAATACCATTCACATACCGCTTCAACTGCAGAAAACGTTTTATGATAAGGAAAGATGCAAAGAAAAGAGAAAGAGAGGATAGACAATGGCAGCAGATGTAGATAATGAAGTGGCAGTTGATCAGCAGGTGTATTTGGCAGGCGATATTCAGCGCATGCTTGGAATAGGTAAGAGTAAGTCCTATACCTTCCTTGAAGACGTGTATAAGCAGAAGAACCCGCCATTCAAAGTTCTTAAAATCGGTAAGCTTTTCAGAGTGCCAAAACGAGGATTCGATGAATGGCTGAATGGTGGTTTATGAGCGAGGTGATTTAGTGAAACAACCAGCAACGAAAAAAGAGGTTGCTTTTTATGAAGGGAATGCATGGGTTCACAGAGTTAAACTACTGCAGCCGGATGGTTCTGTAAAGTACAGCAAGCGTGGCGGCTTTCAGAGCAAGTCAGAAGCGGAAGCAAGCTATTATAAACATGAAGAAGAATTCAAGAAGGCATCCAGAGTTTATCAGATGTCGGCGAAACCTAATGCAGATGTTGATTTGAAAGATTATTTGCTTTATTGGTTTGAGGATGTATTTTCACAGAGGATTGAGAACACAACCCGCATGGTATGTGCCTATGTGCTGTATGACCTGATCCTTCCGAATATGCAGCAGGATATAAAATTGCGATATGCCAATGAGGAGTATTTTGATTCCCTGCTGGCCGTTGTAGCAAAAGCATGTGAGTCCGCTGGCAATAAGTCCAGAGAGTTCTTGAATATGGCAATGAAAGAGGCTGTAATACAGGAATATATCAAAAGGAACCCGATACCTGCGACAAAGCCGTATCCGAGAAAAAAGCCAACAATCATTATTTTAAACAAAGCAAATGTGAAAAGACTTTTGAAAGCTGCTTACAATAGTGGATGGTATCTGGAGATTCTTCTCGGACTGTTCTGCGGACTTAGAAAGGGTGAGATATCAGGCTTGAAGTTTGGAGATTTTGATGCTGAAAACAGGACAATCTACATTCAGAGGCAGATTACGTCCAACCCTGTTATTCCAAAGGGTGAAAGCAAAATTGAAACGTATGAAGTCATAGAGAAACCACCAAAGACGGATAACAGTTACAGGCTGCTCCGAATACCGGAGGCTGTTGCGAAGGAAATCGAAAAAAGGAGAACTTTGGTTGATGCAAATAAGCTGCAGTACGGTGAACAATATTTTGACCGTGATTATATTTCGTGCCAGGAAAACGGCCTGCCCCACTCAACTGCAGCAATGAACAGCGCTTTGTCAAAGTTATGTTCCAGAAATGGCCTGCCCCACATAACTGTTCATGGATTGAGACATATGTATGCTACCATATTGGTAGAGCAGAAAGTTCCTTTGATTAAGATATCTGCCCTGCTGGGCCATGCAAGTGTCAATACAACCTTTGAATATTATTGTGAGGTCATGGACGAGAATGAGCAGATTATTACGTTTATGAACAATATGTTTGTTCCAAAAGGGAGTGCTGCAATATGTTAGATTTGAGCTTAAAAAATTATGTCGATTGGAGAGTGGCACAGGTAATACCTGTGCGCTCCGGTTTCGGCTACAGGGTATTTTTGAAATATCCGGACGGAAGTGAAAAGCCACAGCAGAAGTCGGGATTTAAAACAGAGAGAGAAGCGAATAAGGCAAGAGAGAAGACAATCGCAGAATTATATAACGGTACGTTTGTTGTATACGCAAAGGTGAATGTTGCCGATTTTATGTCCTTCTGGCTTGAAGAGGAGCTTAAAAAGCGCACGGACAGTCATGAAACCTATTATAATTATTGCGGAATAGTAAAGAATCACATTGTTCCCATTCTGGGTAAAAAGAAAATGATGGATGTTACCCGTGGAGACATTCAGAAATTGTTTAATACCAAGACAGACTACTCAAG
>CAJUEW010000063.1 GCA_910585465.1 uncultured Lachnospiraceae bacterium
TTCCAAATAGTTTCTTCTGTCTGATCTGCAAAGTAAATGCCATAACAAAATCTCCTTGTTTATTTATATAAATGAATATGTTTCAGCTTTTCGTATCTCCTTTTTCGGAAAAGAGCAAACTGGAATTTCAGATTTGGATGTTTATGCTAAAATACTTACAACAATAGCAAGCACACAAATCAAAAACACTCCCACACCAAATACGACTATCACTTTTTTAACCTTTTTATCTCCTTTAACAACCGTATCTATTCTATCAGCAAATAAAGTACACACGATAGCAACTATCATCAGCGGCACAGAAATTAACAACACAGAAATTTTTTCCATACTTTTCCTCCAACAACTTCCGATATATTTGATTTTAATATCTTTATCTGCTATTTATAACATATATTTATAAATTATTCTCCAATGTGTACACAATTCCGAAAAGGGAAGTTCGTATATAACTATACTTATCTATTCCCATTCTTGCTGCCTTTGCCAAAATCCTCTCCAAATACCTCATGGAAAATATCCTTAGCGGTATTTTTATCAAAATTGAGAGCACTGGGGCTTTGGGCAGGAAACCCTTTTTTTCTAAGCATATCTACAAACTCATTGTAGCCTGCCAGACGAGGCGTAACGGCGATCTTCTTTGTCTTCTTTTCATCCTGAAAGTAAAAATACCATGCGGCAGGCGAGGATGGATAGAAAATGTTCGTCTTCGCATTTTGTAGTTCATCCCATCGAAACTCACGGTGATCTTTACGGGACAGGGCAAAAATAATTTTTTCATCATCATAGAAAAACCCCCAGTTCCCCATATAGATCATGCGCCAGATTGTATGTATGGCTACACCGCCAAATAAAAGAGTCATCGCGAAAAATACTGCGGGAGGCTGTCCGCCACAGAGCAATTCCCGGCAAGCGAAAAATGCTGCAACTGCACAAACAACAGCCGCCAAAACAGTAATAATACGGTCAGATGTACGTGGTATACATTTTTTCATTGATATTGCCCCCTGTCATTCCCTATTTATTTAGATTCATAGTAATCAGGTGATAGATAACATCCGTCCTATATAATCAAATTTATTATGGCAGTCGAATAATGCGCCGGTAACAAAAATAGTTTTTCAGCAAACCTGAACAGCGTTCGTTGACTGGATGACGGTAAAAAGCAGTATAACAGGGCAGGACATAGATTGCTCCGTCACCGCCGCAAAGCGAGCATCCTCCATCCCCACCTTTTGTATAGGATGTATTATCAATGATTTCATTTTTATAAGAATCATACGCAATGAACAGACCCAGCATATTAGGCTGCTCCAATATTGTATTTTCTCTGGTTTCCCCAACAGCGCCCACCTGGAAAATCTCCGTCATTACATCGCTTAATGTATCGCCCCAACGGAACAATGTCCGTGTGCCGCCATTACAAAGATACTCCCATTCATCTTCTGTCGGTAATGTAAAAGGCCCTTGTTTCAGGGAGAGCACCGCCTGTTCCAGGGATGGCGCATCCTCGTCCAGATAGCGGCTGTCCACCTCTACTATCATATCCCCGATATCGGCAGTGCGCAGCGGCGACAGGCACCTGGACAGATGCTCGTTCCACTTTGCCAGAAAGCCCTCCCAGCTTGCGTAACCTTTTTCTTCTATGTCCTCGTTCCACGATCTTAATTCTTCTGCCAGTTCCGAACGCAGCTCGTCTGCTTTCACGGAATCGCCGTTTTCTTCTGCCTCGTCAATCTGCTCCTGATAATCGCCCTTTAAACCCTCCAGTTCCTCCTCATAGTAATATTCATGACCGGAAGAAAATTCTTTCTGCAGACCTTCTAATACACCTTCTCCCAGAGGACACTTATCTGTATCCCATCCCAAAGTGACATGTTTCCTGCCGGGTACAAAGATAAACTGGCAACCCTCATATTCCAAAAGCCATGTCTCCCGTTCTGCTCCATTTGTTCCGGTTTTGACTGTTTTTACAAATTGAAAGCCTATCCCCAACGATTCAATGCGGGAACGAACATTGTTTAATAATTCCGACATACCATATCTCCTTTATTTTATAGCTCACACTCCACATGAAGTTTCTTCAAAACCTCTTTATGTATCAGACGGCAAAAGCGCAGGTCAACATATTTTAACTTAGGCAGTTTCAGCAGTAACCGGCAATCCGTAAAGTTTGTATTATAAAGAGATAATGTCCGTAAATTTTTACATTCCGTTAGGAAAGAAAAGTCCTCCACGCATATTTCACAGATCCGCAGTTCCCGTAAATTCTCCATACGCCCGATAGCAGACCAGCCCCGGAGGTCATAATAGTAAGGTTCCGGAGGAAAATGTTCCTCCGGCGCACGAAGATACGCATAGCGCCTTTTATCATCCCAACTCTGAACTGTTTTTTCGGACAGGATAAGCTGCAGCTTTTTCATTTGCTTTAACTTCCGCCCCCAGTCCCAGGCTGTGGACGGCAGTCGTCCGTCCGATTCCTGCCGGATGGCAAGGGCGATTAGCGGATGCAGCAAAATCCCATCTGCCGGAATCGTCCGGTACATGCCAAGGTCAGCCAGCGCATTTCCTGGCATCTCCAGACGGTACGGGCGGGGAAAACGGACATCTTCCGGGTTAATGCTTTCATAAAACAAATCCTTTAACACCGTGCCGGCCGCTTTGT
>CAJUEW010000064.1 GCA_910585465.1 uncultured Lachnospiraceae bacterium
ATTGTACCAAGCCGCTAGCGCGGCGGCTAGCCCAAAGTACATAAAATCACCATTTTTTCAAAAAAGTAGCAGTTTTTGAAAATATGTTGTATTGTTGAGTTATCACACTTAACTATAATCATAATCTCAAGAACTGCTATGCTTAGTTTACCATGGATTTTTAAACTCAACAACTACATCTCTGAAAATTTTTGTCGGCCTCCTCCTGATTTGTGATGGTCTGTTACTTTTTACTTTTTTTTACATCATTTTTTCTAGGAGGTTCCATTATGGACAAATATTTATCTACTTTCCGGGAGATGATCTCCCTGCGCGGTCTTACTGACCATACCGTAACATCTTATTCTACTTATATTCGTGCTTATCTGAATTATCTTTCCGCCATCCTGCACAAGATGCCGGAAGATGTTTCCTGGGAGGAACTGCGTGACTTTATCCGGTGGCTCCAGAAGGAGAAGAGTCTCTCTGACCGTACCATGAATTGCTGCATCTCCCAGCTGCGTTTTTTCACCATCTACGTTTTACACAAACCCTGGGACGCCACACAGCTTCCCATGCGGAAATTTGATTCTTACCTTCCTTTTGTGCCTACACAAAAAGAGGTCTGGTTTTTTATCCAGTCTTTTTCCAATCTTAAGCACAAGGCGATCCTGTCTCTCCTGTATTCTGCCGGGCTCCGGGTTGGTGAGGTCTGCTCTCTCCGCTATGAGGATATCAGCCGTTCTTCCATGCGCATACATATCTGTCATTCCAAAGCCCGTTCTGACCGGTATGCCATCCTTTCCAGGAATGCCCTGGATATCCTGACACAGTACTGGTTCCATGCCGGCGGGCCAAGGGGATTTTTGTTCCCCAACCAGAACGACTCCCGACGCCCCATGGCCTCTTATACCGTAAATCAGTTTATTTCCGCCAAAGAAGCTGAACTCGGCTGGGAGCACCGCTTTTCCTGCCATACGTTTCGTCATGCGTTTGGCACACACCTGTATGAAAATGGAACGGATCTGCTCACCATTAAGTCATTGCTTGGACATAAATCCTTAAATTCCACCACGCTCTATGTCCACCTTGCTTCCAATGGCACTGGAAATGCGGTGAGTCCTTTTGACCAGATGGGAGGTGCTTCCCGTGGCCAGGTTTAATATCCAGCAGGTCTGGGATTTTTCCTATGATGCTTTTAACTCCTCCGGCCTGTTCCAGTCCGATGCCCAGAAAAAAGCTGCACTTGCCATCAGGGACTGTAAATCAGGCTCCCTTGGTGTCAACATTTCCCAGTGTCCGGACTGCGGATATACGGAATTCCATAACAATTCCTGCCGCAACCGCAGCTGTCCCAACTGTCAGGCTGTGAACCAGGAAATCTGGGTGGATAAGCGCAGGGCCGAAGTGATAGATACACCTTATTTCCATGTGGTTTTTACACTTCCCCATGAATTGAACAGCCTCATTTACTGTAACCAAAAGCTCCTCTACGGACTGCTCCACAGATGCTGCGCCAGGACCCTTCTGGAGCTCTCTGCGGACAAAAAATACCTCGGTGCAACCCCTGGTATCATACAGGTTCTTCATACCTGGAACCAGGAAATGCTCTATCATGTGCATATGCACTGTATCATTTCCGGGGGCGGGCTTACACCGGACCGCAGGATCCGCAAATCCAAAGGCCATTTTTTCATCCCGGTAATGGTTCTCCGGGATAAGTTTAAAGGATGCTGCCTTGCCGCACTGGATTCCCTTTATCAAAGCGGTGAGCTGGTGTTTTCCTCTTCCTGTGAAAAGCTGCGGAATTCTTATGAATGGTCCGCATTCCGCAATGCCCTTTATGAAAAGGACTGGTGCCCTTACATCAAAGAAACCTTTAACGGCTTTGGAAATGCCATTGAATATCTGGGAAGGTATACCCATAAAATAGCAATCTCCAACAGCCGTATCCTCTCTGTAGATAACCAGCAGGTTTCATTTTCCGCCAGGGGGAAGAAGCCTGGTGAGCCACCCAGGACTATCACGCTGGAAAATACAGAATTCATCCGCCGTTATCTGATGCATGTGCTCCCCTCCGGTTTCCAGAAGATCCGATACTATGGGTTTCTGAATAACCGGGGGAAAGGCAAAAACCTGAAGCTGATATTTACCCTTCAGGGGCATCAGCGTTTCCGGGCAAGATATGCCCACCTGTCCATAGCTGAACTTATAAAAGCGGTATGGAAGGTTGACATCCGCATCTGCCCGGAGTGTGGATGCTGCCGGATGAAGAGTATTGGAAGGACCTGTGGCACTTCCTGATAAAGGCTTTTGTCCACTGAATAAAATTTTTTCAAGCCTCCGCAAGAAGGCTTGCGAAGCATGCCCATTTATAAAATGATTCCGTGAAGTTACACAAAAAGGTGGTTTTTATACGGCCTATCCTTTCAAAAATGCAACATTTTAGCCAAAGGGAACAGATACTATCCCCATACACTTCCTGGCTGATCCGTCCGCGGCTTGGTACAATTAGAAAGAATCACATTCAGAGCAGTTTATCGTTTGTATAACTGTTCTTTTTTTGTTGCTCTGAATCTGATACTTTCCTTATGAATTATACCATATCTACGGCTCAATGACATTAGATTTCGTCCAATGTATCTATGATTTTTTCAAATTGTTTTCGCTTT
>CAJUEW010000065.1 GCA_910585465.1 uncultured Lachnospiraceae bacterium
ACAGGACAATCAGGGGCAATAAAACATAGCTTTATTTAAATTGGATTATACTAGTGCTTCAAAAATTTCTTTCTTCTCATTTTCACGATACAAAAAGGTTGTTGTTAGAGGTGCTGTTCTGCCATTTGAATTATCATACTGCTTGATAAATTCTTCTCTTGGAAATATTTGATTGCTGTCTATTGAAAAATTTAGTTTATCTTTTGCAATATACGGATAAACTCTATAAAGTAAATTCGCAATCCTATCTATTCCATACAATTCCAGTTCTATACCATAAGAAGCACACAATTTTCTTAATGCCTGGTCATCACCAGCCTTTAGTGTAGAAGAGGTATGGCAACAAATTATTTTTTCAATATCTTTTACAGATACCCCTGTTTTTTCTTGGTCTAAACATTTTTCAATATCTTCTTTGATTTTTTTGTTTATACTTGTTTGCTCCGTGGTATATGCTACAAAAATATACTTTCCTGATTCGCTTCGGAAGTAGGTATCAGGATTTCCGGTTGTAGTTTTTAATGTTCCTGCTTTCATTCCTAGAGAAAAAATATCTTTATATCCCTCTGCACATAAAAGGGCATCACATAAGTCCTGAAATCCTCCGCCTTCCAGGGAGGACAATATAAGGCTTTTAATCTTAGAAGTCATTATTGTACCTCACATAGTATATATTTAACAAATAGCTTAAAATTCAATCTGTAGCTGTAATTATAATCTAAGTTCAATAAAAATACAATTTGAGTAGGGAAAAAATCTTAGGCAATCATGTATAGAAAAGACAGACGCTAAAAATAAGCTATGGAGCCACAGTATTCCGAACTATGGCCCCACATACTTTATATCATATTTAGAGTGAAATATCACAGATTCTGCCGGATAATCCGGGTAATGATCCCCACAGCCACGCCCCGTTCTTCATCAATCCGGGTGACGGCAAAGCTCACATCATCCTTCTTGCCGGGAGTCCGGTAGTCATAGCAGGAGTGGGCCACAGCGTTCACGCCGTTGGACAGCCGGATATAAACCACGCCTTTATGTACGTCCGTGACCTTGCCGGCATACTTGCTCTGGATGCGGCATTTTTTCAGGTTGTCATGGTTGGTGTTCTGGGACACGCTCTTGATGTCAGCCTTAATGCCCATATCCTCCAGGCTGTCACGGCGCACGTTCAGGATGCGCACAAGCACCTGGTCGCCCACGGAAAAACGCTCATGGGCATCCCCGATCCACTCCCAGGCCAGGTCGCGGGCCATGATGGAGCACTCCACTCCGAAAACCTCCACCCGGATGACCTTCTCTGCCACGGCGATCACGCGGGCCTGGGCAATACGGCCCTCGTAAATGCGGTACATGCCTGCCGCATCCGTATCCAGATAGAAGGTCTGCCGTTTCCTGACCATGGCTTCCTTCCGGCTGGCGACCACGCTGCGGGTTTTGGAATCAATGCCTTTTACGATAAAGTCAATTTCCGCCCCCAGCATGTTGCCGAGGATCTTGTTCTGACGCAGCATCAGTTCTGCGTATTCCTGCCCGGAAGGGCTGCGGCCTACATTGATCATCATCTCCTTTAAGGGGATCACGATTCGGAAGCCCTTATAGTCTACGATGGTGATGGTCTTGCCGCTGTCCGTCTGCTCGATGCCGCCAAGCTGTCCGGTAAGGATACGTCTGGTACGGTAAGCATTGTGGATCTCATGCCAGATGGCATCCCCACGGGATTCTTCCGTCTCCACTTCCCCACGCACCTCCAGTGTCAGTACCGGAGCCTCCTCCTTTCTGCCCCTAGCGGCGGTACGGTGGGAGGGGGATGCCATGGAGGGAGCCGCAGTTCCGGCTGTGCCTTCAGAGGAGGGGAAAGGCGTATCTTCCGGCCCGGCTCCAGTGGGTTCTGTTTCTTCCTGGGGAATGGTTTCCTCCGCTTTCGCTGCGGTATCATCGGCCAGTCTGCTCTTATCAGTATCAGCATCGGCCGCCAGGGGATCGGGTATGTTGTCAGGCACGGCTTCCATGCCCTCCGGTGTTCCCGTTTCTTCTTTCTGTGTTTCCCCGCCAGTTTCTGCGGAGGGTTCCTCTTTTTTTCTGCGGGTGGTGCGTCTGGTCTTTGCAGAAGTGCTGCCTGTTTCCGGTGAAGCTGCTGGCTCCGGCTGTGCTTTCCCAGAAACACCGCTTTCTCCGTCAGTGTCATGCCCGGTGCCCTCGGAACCTTTTGGCTCCTCCCCGAAGATATCTTCCTCTGTAAGTTCCGGGAGATCCCCCTCTGCCAGATCCGGTGCGGCAGCCGCTTTCTGGTCCATGCTGCCAAGCAGCTCATTTAAGTCCATGCCGTCCCCGTCCGCTTCAGGCGGTGTGCCCTCTTCGGGGAAGGCCGCAGCCTCTGTGCCCGTTCCGTCCAAAGGGTTGTTTTCTTCCATAGAAGGGTTTTCCAGTTCCATAAGTTCTTTTTTTCTTGCCATGTGTTTACCTCCATAAATGTTGTTGTTCTGTAAGCGTCAAATAAGATAGTGGATAGAAAAATAACCACCAACCCTCTATAATA
>CAJUEW010000066.1 GCA_910585465.1 uncultured Lachnospiraceae bacterium
TTGCTTTTTGCCGCTTTGTCAATCGTAAATGTGGAAAGCAAAGATTTAATGTAGGAGGTGGGGTTATGAATGTGAAAAAAATACTGTTAGCGGGGATTTTAGTGATAGCTTTTGGCATATGCGGATGTGGAAACAAGGAAAAAATAGATTCTAACGAGGGATTTTCAGCAGAAGGTATTTCAGAAATTGTATTGGATATTTCCTCTTGGAATTTAAAAGTGATGGCTTCCAGCGATGACAAAGTACACATAGCCTGCGAGGGAAAAGTCGAAGATGACCGTGATATGCAGGTTGTGCAGAAAGATGGAAAACTAATGGTACAGCAGGATGATGATACGGACAAAAATCTGGCGGAGCAATTTTCGTTTGGTGAAGCAGGGAAGATAATACTGTATATTCCTAAAGATAATGCTGTTTCATTATCCATGAACAATGGTTCGGGAGAGATGGAGTTGGAAGCGGTCAGCATTTCCACTTTGTCCTTGAACAACCAGTCTGGCTATGTAACGATGTCTGATTTCATAGCTGAAAGCGTAAAAATAAAATCTCTTTCAGGCGATATTAAAATAACAGATGCTTCATGTACGGATTCTAATATCAATACAGAATCTGCATATGTTACCATGAAAAATACAGCTGTTGGAAAGGCTGCTGTTTCGACAGATTCTGGCGAAGTGAATATAAGCAACATAAACAGCTATGATTCCCTGTCCGTAGAAACGGGTTCGGGAGATATATCATTGACCCATGAAACGATGCCAGATAATTTATCCTGCCATATATCCAGTGGCTCGGACGATGTAACCGTACAGCTTAAAAATGCGGAATTCAGTACCGATACGGACGGATGCAAGGATGGGAGCATCGGAAAGGGAGAAAACAGTTTATCTATCATGAGCAACAGCGAAACAGTAATTGTAAAATAGTTTTGGAGTGTAGAAAGATATGGAACGGTATCATTGGATATATTGCCCTATATGCGAAAATAATACACGCATGAAAATAAGGGAAGATACAGAAATAAGGAACTTCCCTCTGTATTGCCCGAAATGCAGACAAGAAAGTTTAATCAATGTAAAATCATTAAAAATAGTTGTTATGAAAGAGCCAGACGCACAGACGCAGAGCCGATGAACTTGTGAGAAATGATATAGTTTATCGGCTCTATTTTTATATAAACATAGGCTGAACAAGCCCACCGAATAAAAAAAACGATGTTTCGGTGAGCTGCTTTGCAATGCTTTGAAATCTCTCCGACTTCGCTTTTTGAAGTTTGGAGGGATTTTTATTGCCTGCAAATAGCAATTTCCATTTACATATATCATATCGGGGATGGGTGGACAGCCTGTTAAAAAAATCCTTGTCAGTGCAAGGGGGCTTTCTACCCAAGAAGTAGAAGTCAAATCTCTACATATAAGAACCAAAATATCTATAAACCGTAAAGGTACGACAGCCTTTACGGTTTTTCTTTTGTCGTTTTTTGTTGGAATACGCCGTAAGGCTGTTTCTGGCGTGGGATGCCGTTCACCGCCTGCCAATCTGGATTTTCAAAAAAATTCAGATTGGAGGTAACGGATTATGGCGTACAACAAAGCCAGAGAAGAAAGAAAATGGCGTATATGGAAAGAAGCTGAGGAAAAGCAGCTTAGGAGCTTGGGTGTCAGCGAGGACGATATTGAAAAGCTCCGTGTCCATGATTGGGCGATATTCAATTCCGACAGACGGTACTATGAGAAATTGCAGGATGCAGGTACATATCTTGAGGAAGTTGCAGAGGACACGGCACAGCCCGAAGTGAAAACGGTTGAGGAATTTTTGGACAGCATTGAAAACCAGTGGCTCTATCAAGTCTTGATTAAGGTGGACAGGCTTACCATCCAGATTGCCTTATGGAAAATGGATGGTTACAGCAGCATGGAGATTTCAGAGAAATGCGGCTTATCTGTAAGCGCAGTCAACTTCCGTGTCTGGCATCTCAGAGAAAAATTAAAAAATATTTTATAACCATCTAATATTTGTGGATTTCCCATCGGCTACTGGGTGAGAGGACAAAAAAACTCTCACCCAGTTTTCTTGTGTATTGCGAAAACGGGACAGCTCTTTGAAAACCGAATACCCATTCACCAAATACATTCTCTTTGTGGCTGTAATAAGCATAAGCGTGTGCAGCGGTACGCCATGACCCGCCGAAAGGCGGCAAGCGGAAAATACCGACTGAAAATATCGGGCAGCTCCCGATTCCGCCAAGACCCACAAAGAGGACAATGATACTCCCGTCCAGCCACAGTCCGAGCGGTAACCAGTCCGCCGCAGGCAATGGGGGCGGCTCTGTCAGACCGACAGTTGGGGTGCAACTCCCGTGGCGTCAGTTCGCTGCTGACCGTTTGGTGACTTCCCTTG
>CAJUEW010000067.1:0-349 GCA_910585465.1 uncultured Lachnospiraceae bacterium
CTCCTCCTCCAGTCTCCGGATATTCCCTCCGCACCATCTCCAGCATTTCTTCATTCAAATCTGCTCCTTCTGATTTCAGCCTTCCTGCAGTGCATGCTTGAATCCGGCTAAAATCAAGGCTGTTCATAGAGTTTAAACCCTGTCCAACAATTATCTTCAATTATTTTCTTTATTTTCTCAGAAACATATATAGATGCAACACTTTTGGAGCATCTAAAAATATCATATGCATTACAAAGGCTCCTGTCTAAATATGTTTCTTTCGGCAAAAAAGTATAGAAGTCATACTTTTCGTTATATTTGTATTTGCTTCGAGGCTGTAAAAAATCTTGTGTCTATGGGTAAAAAT
>CAJUEW010000067.1:359-2143 GCA_910585465.1 uncultured Lachnospiraceae bacterium
GGATAGATGGATTCCTGAAAAACTTGTGGGAAAGGGGTAATACTGTTGAGACGGTAGTATTGATATCGCGGGCGGACAGATAAATGCGCCGGAAAAGGCTTGAAAATAAAGGGATTCCGGCAGATTACCCCTGTGAGGGTGGTCTGTCAGAATGAGGCTGTAAAAAATCTTGTGTCTATGGGTAAAAATCTTTGTTGATAGGAATCAGATATGTAGAAATCTGCTGTCGAATAGCATTGCTTGTATGCTGTCGAATTTGGTTTCTAGTAATAGTATTGCCAGTCTATCTGTTTCTATACACATATTTCAAATTTCTTTGCACGCCAATCGGGCATTAGCAGCAGGGAAATATTATGTGGGCGCTGCCCACGCCCGGCCTCCGGAATAAGGCTGGATATTTCTGGCAATACTGCTAATGCCGATGGAATAAGGCTGGGACATTTCTTGATAAGATATGGTGTCCCGGCTTTTTCTTTTTACAGGTACTGGGTAAGCCTGTCTCCATAAAGGACAATCATCTGGTTCAGCACCTGGTCCCAGTTCCGGCAACGCTGTGTCCATTTTTTGACCACATTTCCGCTGGCAAGGTAGAGCATTTTTTCCAGTGCAGCGTCGCTGGGAAATACACTTTTCGTCTTTGTTACCTTCCGGTACTGCCGGTTCAGCCCTTCTATGATATTGGTGGTATACATGATGCGCCGGATATCATCGGAGAACTGGAAGAAAGAGCTGACGTCATCCCAGTTGTTTTCCCAGTTGCTGACTGCATAGGGATACTTCCGTCCCCATTTTTCTTTGATCTTTTCCAATTCCGACAGGGCAGCCGCCTCATTGGGGGCATTGTATACGGATTTGAAATCGGAAGAGAACTTTTTCAGGTCACTGTAATTGACATATTTGAAAGAATTACGAAGCATATGGATGACACACCGCTGGATCTGTGCATCCGGATAAACTGCGCTTATCGCTTCCTTAAATCCGGAAAGACCGTCCACGCAGAAGAACAGCACATCCTGTACGCCGCGGTTTTTCAGGTCATTTAACATCCCCAGCCAGAACCTGCTGGTTTCATTGGCACCAACTGTGATGCTGAGGATATCTTTATAGCCGTCTGCGGTGATGCCGAGCACAATGTAGGCAGCGCGGCTTAAGATGCGTCCGTCCTCCCTGACTTTATAATGGATACAGTCCATGAATACAAAGGGATAGACTGGATTTAATGGACGTGACTGCCACTCTTTGATTTCCGGAAGTATCCTGTCCGTGATCTTACTGACCATTTCAGCGGACAGTTCCATCCCGTAAAGTTCCTTTATCTGGTCATGGATATCCCTTGTGCTCATGCCTCTCGCATAAAGGGAGATTACTTTTTCTTCAATACCAGATACATCCCTCTGATATTTTGGGATGAGTTTGGGCTCAAATTCCCCTTCCCGGTCTCTCGGGACATCAATCTGGAATTCCCCATACTGGCTCTTTAGGGTTTTGGGAGAATGTCCGTTACGCTTATTGGATGTGGCAGCATCGCCCTTCTGGTTCTTTTCATAACCAAGGGAGGCATCCAGTTCTGCCTCCATAAGCTCCTGAAGGATATCTTTGAAACTGTCCCTTAGCAGGCTGTAGACATCAGCCACGCTGTTTAAGTTGTTATCTGCAATAATCTGTCGTATTTGTTGTTTTGTTGCTGGCATAAAAATCCTCCTTTTCGATAAGAATTGTCATATCTAGATTCTTACCAAAAAAGAGGTGTTTTTTTCCAAAGACACAAACTATTTTACACTACC
>CAJUEW010000068.1:0-238 GCA_910585465.1 uncultured Lachnospiraceae bacterium
TGGATCTGCTTTACTCCACCAACGGAAATAACGATGGTAAGTTCAGCAATGCTGAGTATGACGCTGCAATGGACGTATCAAGAACTACTCTTGATGTAGCAGAGCGCTCTGAAGCACTTCACACAGCAGAGGATATCCTGATGGAAGAGGCTGGATGTGTTCCGGTTGCTTACTATAATGACTTCTGGTTACAGAGCGATAAGATTACAGGCTCCTGGCATTCACCTTATGGATATTG
>CAJUEW010000068.1:248-2015 GCA_910585465.1 uncultured Lachnospiraceae bacterium
TTACAATTGAGGAGATTGCAGAATGCTCTGAACTGAATATTGCAGAAGTAGAACAGCTGGCAAGTGAATTACAGCCTGTATAGGCAGATGCAAATATGATAGTATCTGCAAGTAATATGCTACAAGTATTGTAGCCGTGAACGAAATAAAGTGATAGAAGTTGCATACCAGCAATCAAGCATAGCGGGTATGCAACTTTTTTGTATAATAGGAAATTCCTCCTGCCGGAGGAATCTTGAATTAAAATAGCCCGCCGGAGACGGGCACGCTGATAAGACGAATGATTTAGAAGATATAAAAACCTTCTTCAAATTCGTCATCATCAAGGTCATCATCCTCAGTGAGGAAGTAATGCATGTCGAGCAGATCAGAGTCAGTCATGTTTTTAACCAGCGCAGCTGTCATGCCTTCCGGAGGATTTTTGATATATTTTTGCCTGAGTTCCTCTACGAATTTTGAATCCATTGTACGCCTCCAGCCTGTTGATGTTTTCAGTATGGGACAGACGGAAGATAAAATCAAGCACATTTGCCACTGGAGCGGCAATGATATTTTGCCATTGTCCTTTCGTATAGTTCAGGAAGAGAAACAGGCTTATGATTGTGGTAGAGTTCCAGAAACTCCATTTTGTGGTTACACTTTGGACATTGAAGAGGGTCGTAACCAAAGGATAAGAGAAAGAGCTGACGCCATTTATTAAAATCCAGAAGGATCCGGTGTCTGGATTTGGGAACAGCCCTGCGGAGCTTCCCGTCAGATTTACGGTGTCTTGCATAGAGCCCGTAATAACGTGTCATCTTGAAATGCTTTTCAGGTATGTGCTGGATAAGGAGGGAAATAAAGTCCATTACAGGAACAGTTTTTTCCACATAGGAATTATCTTCATGCTTATTGTAATGAAAGGTCACGTTTTCACCGTCATAGGAATCAATGCGTGAGGAGGCAATAACAGGACGGCCGAGATAGCGGCTGATATATTTTACAACCGCATCGGTATCACAGAGGTTTGGTTTTGCGTAGACATAAAAGCCGTTTTTATCTTTTTTATAAATGGAAGCCTTTGTTTTTTTGAAGGAAGGACCAATACGTTTTTCCAATTCATTCAAAAGAGCAGTCTGGAAAGCTTTACGGAGATAGGTGTAGTTAAAGTGCTTAACAACTCTCCAGAAACCGTCATCGGAGAAGCCTCCTTCGGTAAGAAGGCAATGGATATGTGGATTCCATTCCAGAGGCCTGCCAAAAGTGTGCAGGACGCAAATGAAACCAGGGACAAAGTTTCTGCTTTTATTCAATGCATGGAACATTCTGAGAATGACGCTGCAGACGGCTTGAAAAAGACAGCCAAGGAGGAGACGGTCACGCAGAAAGAAAGGGCGCAGGTCTTCATCAATGGTAAAAACAAGATGCCTGTGTGTACAGTCAATAAGTTTAAAGGACATTTTTGTAGAGCGGTCAATGCAGTATTTGTTACCGCAGGTAGGACAAAATTTAGAATGGCAGCGGAAAGGGACAAATTTAAGTTCGCCGCAGTGGGAACAGCCATACATGGCACCGCCGTAAGAAGGGTCTCCACAGTTAATCATCTTTTCGATGTTTTCCATAACAATGGGACGTGGGTGAAGAGTATATTCAATTTCTTCGTAGTGTTCTTTAAAAATCTTTTGAAGGATGTTCATAAGAGTATTATGAAGGAATAAGGGACAGAAAACAACCCCACCCCTCAAGATTGAGGGGCAGGGGAGTTGAATAGGCGAAGCCTATTTTTTA
>CAJUEW010000069.1 GCA_910585465.1 uncultured Lachnospiraceae bacterium
ATTTCAACAGTATTATTGCTTCCTCTCTTAAATTTAATAGCAATAGGCGTTTGCAAAACGCCACAGCCCGCATAAAATCAGGCTTTTTTCTTTGATAAAATAGAACAACTCCTCACAGGTTTGTGGTAAAATTGAGATGTCAGTAACAATTCACCATACCCACCTGAAAGGAGTTGCACCTCTATGATACCATACAATCAGCTTTCTTTGGCAGATATTTTTTCAGATTGCCAGGAAATTTATGAATCCGACAAACCACAGTTCCTGTCTCTCTTACAACAGCACATTGACCTTGATGAGATTATTCCCGCTTCCTTCCGGAAGCATTTCTATGCATCAACGGGCAGAACCCGCAAATACCCTTTGCACGCTTTTTTATGGGCGCTCATTATCCAGCGGATTTTTTCTATCACTACCGATTCCCTGCTCCTTGTTTTTCTCCACTATTCACGGCATCTCCGGGAATTCTGCGGCTTTAACAAGGTTCCGGATGCTTCTAAAATTACCAGATTTAAGCAGGACTTCCTTGAAGATATTCAGGCTGTTTTTGAGCGCCTGGTTGACCTTACTGAGCCAATCTGCCAGGCCATTGATTCCTGCAAGGCTGATATGACCATTTTTGATTCTTCCGGCATAGAGGCATGGGTTACGGAAAATAATCCAAAGTATGCCAACCGCATTATCAAACAGCTCAAAGCCTACGCTAAAGCCATGCATTTTGATGACAGCTACGACCCTTATAAAGCCGCTTACGGCTCCATGCCTTCCCACTCCGCCGCCAACTCTGACATTAAACAGCTCTACATTGACGGCCATTTCTGCTATGCCTATAAATTCGGCATCGTCACCAACGGCCTGGGCATTGTACGGCATATCAGCTTCTATAATAAGGATTTCTTTGATCATCATCCGGAAATCATCCTTGAAAAGAAATCCGATTCCCCGGAGGAGGATAAATCGGTTCATGACGCAAGACTGCTCATCCCCTCTTTACAGGACCTTTTTGCCGCACATCCTCTTCTCAATCCCCATACCTTTTTAGGCGATGCTGCCTTTGACTCCGCCGGACTTTATAAGCAGCTTCTTTCCGGCAGTACCTTTGGCACCGATTCGAACGGCAGCGGCAGGCATTTCCAAACGGCTTACATCCCTCTGAATTCTCGGGCAGGACTGGAAAATAAGGATTATTCCGTAAATCAGGACGGCATCCCCTTCTGTCCCAATGACCCGTCTCTCCCATTAAAACCAGAAGGCACCAGCAGGCTCAGGAGCGGTGTCATACGTTATAAATTCAGCTGTCCAAAGGTAAAATGGGAAAAGGATGCTTCCACCGGAAAATATCACCGTGTCTGCCACTGCGAAAATCCCTGTACTTCTTCTCCCTGCGGGAGAATGGTTTATATCTATCCGGAAAAAGACCTGCGGGCATATCCCGGCACCCTCCGGGGAACCACGGTATGGGATAATACCTATAAGATCAGGACTACCGTGGAGCGCTCTATCAATCAGTTTAAAGACAGCTTCGGGCTTGCCGGACGCAAAACTCAAAATGAAAAGACGCTCCATGCGGATCTGCTTTTAGCCGGTATCACACAATTGATTGGTGTGATTCTTGCTGATAAGATAAAGCAACATCAATATATCCGAAGCCTAAAGCCCCTGATCGCCTAAGCCATTCCGTTCAGAACTTACCACTTTCAAATCGGAGGTCTGCTTTTCCTTCTATTCGTGCGCTCTTTTTTCTGTCTGCTTATATTCCATACCGACTTTCCCAATATCGCCATCTACTTTTCCTGCTTATCTCCTACAAAATCCGGCGTCTGCCTTTTCTGAACATCAAACACCAACCCTGTTTCGCAATCACCTACTCTAGCTTATCTATAACACAACAATCCTTGTCACTACCTTACACTTTTTCCGTTCACAGGCAATTCCTACGAAAATCATCCTCTTCATCTCATCCAGTTCTAAAGCCTCCTGAT
>CAJUEW010000070.1 GCA_910585465.1 uncultured Lachnospiraceae bacterium
GGGCCTGGCGATTATTATAAGAAAAACGGAAAGCATTATATTATGATGTTGGGGTCGAATAAATAAATTTATATTGCCCCAAATTGTTAGCACCTTGAAAATTTCACACAAATTCTTTTTTTGAAGGAGATATTGGATTAATGTTTGCTGTATAAGCATCATATTCCTCATATCATTCTGCGAAAAGTGGATTTTGAGCATAATGTCCCCATCCGTTTCGATAGCTGAACAGCTTTCTTACATTGAATGCCGCCACTTTACAGCCAAAGAATAACCGGTTACGACTTATTCCATGAACTGGCATCCGGTCTGCATGATATATTTTCCTTAAGACAGAGGGTACCGTCTCAATCCCGTTGCGGATACGGGAAAGCAGGCTGAATTCTTCTGTTTTCATAAACCGTTTGGCTTTCGCCCGGTATCCTGCCGTGAGCGATATCGTAAAGGAACATACTTTTTTATGCTCTTTCACGCGGCATTCTTCCTTGTGGGGGCAGTTCATGCATACTTCTTTGGGAAAGGAAACATAATAGTGGCCGTTGCTGCTTGACTGACAGCAGCTTTGAGGAACATTCCCCATTGGACATCTTAGAATTTTACTTCCATCCTCACTGAATTCAAAATCAGCGTAGATATCGGGAACCTCCGTGCCAGTTAATGCGGTTGTGATCAGTTGGATGTTTTTCTCTTGTGCGGCCTGCGTATTGGATTCCCCACAATACGCACCGTCCGTGACAAACACAGTCCCTTCTTCCTGCTGTTCCATTCCTGCAAGGCGATCCTGCAGGAACTGGCTGTCACTGTATATGTTCTGCTCAAACTGGTAATCGACTATCACAGAACCGTTGCTGTCCACAGCCTCTTCTACATTCGCCACATACCCGCGGTATTTTTTTCCGGCCTTTTCCCGGTATGTCGCATCCGGGTCCGTCGGGCTTTGCATCATGGCTTTGGGAAAACTGTCTTTTTTCTTTTCCCGAAGCCTGCGCGTGTCACCCTCCACAATCGTCTGTTCAGACAGGCAGCGTTCCAACAGACGGTATTCCTCCTGGGTTTCCAAACCATCCCGGCACCGCCCTGTGATGGTATCTGCATCCCGCAGGAGCATCTGGGTGATATCCTCTGTGCTGGTACTGTTACTATAATAGAAGGTACGGTTAAAATCATTCTTGTCGTAATAATGCTCTAAGCCTTCCAGGACATCGCCCCTGCCCAGTTTATGCAGACGGCGTGCCAGCTTTGCAATACACGAATAAAGCAGTTCTGTCCTGCTTAGATTTTTGATGTTTGCCTCAATCATCAGGGAGTCCATGCGGTGGATTCCTGGATGGATCTTCATCATTTTTGCGATCTTGCCGCTAAGGTCAGCAACACAGTCATGGATGAGGTCGATACCGGTTTCCTGTTCATAATCATAGCACCGTTTCCGGAACCTGGATAATGTTTTATCGCTCATGGGCTGTTCCTCAAAACTGGTGGTATGCAGCGCATACTGGTAGCGCGGATCCAGCATGAGGTTTTCTACGATCTCGTCATCGGAAATTTGGAACATTTCCTTGATGATAAGGGCACCGATACAGATGTTGACCGGCGTATTGAATTTTGACTGGGTTCGGTCAGAGTATAGGATACGGAAGCGTTCCTCATCAATTGCCGGGAAAATATCCTCGGCAAAGATTTTTGCCCATGAATTTTCGAGGGCTTTCTGTTCCCGTAAAGTCAGAGAATTTGTTATATCTGTAAGGGATAGCTGTTGTGAACTGTTTATTCGGAATGCCATCGAAACACCGCCTTTCTGATATGTCAATTATACCAGAAAATGGACATTTTCGCTATATTTGTGTGAAGTTTTCAAGGTGCTAAATGGG
>CAJUEW010000071.1 GCA_910585465.1 uncultured Lachnospiraceae bacterium
AGAAAGGAAAACAAAGCGTATTGGAGCAGTTTAAAGAACTGATACTGTCCGAAAATCTGATTTAATCCAAAAGAGGTTTTAATTCCCCCACAGCTTGCTGCGGAGAGTTTATTTATTGCACATTGGAAAAAGATAACTGGGTATAGTAAGATAACCTTGCCTTTGCTATGCCCAGTTCAGGTAATTGCGAAACAAGTTCGCAATCTTGATTCCAACAGGGTAAAGATCCGGTCATGCCGGATTTTCAGGAGGTGGATGTGGGTAACCGGATTTTAAGACATGAAAACAAAGCAGATAGGGATATCTGCCTGCGAAATGGTATGTGATATGTGAGGTTATGCGATCAGAGGTTTTAGACTGCGAATATATTGGTGTTTATGGATCTTGTCAGCAACCATTACGGTGACAAGCTGTGCAATCCCGGCAAGCAGCAAATCAGCGTGTAAAGTTTTTTCATTCTGGGTTTTGCGTCCGGCAACACAAAAGCTGTCCTTGAAATGATGTATGGATTTTTCTACATTCACACGGATTTTGTAGGTGGAATCCCATTCCTGTGTACCACGCAGCGTCCCTGGATAAGCACGCAGGTTCTTCTCCGGATAAAGATAAAACATCCTGCCACAGGAAGATTTCGTACAAGGGTCTTCACAATGGCATACACGTTTTGATTTCTTTGTAAGTTTGTTCCATTCCCATTTCATTTTTGGGCATACAAACTTCATGGTAGGGAAACCGCAGCGCAGATGGGATTTGCTCCCTTCCCGTTTCATCTGAAGGGAATGGTTCTTTGGACAGCAGGGAATGCCATTCTCATTTAAGGGACAGTCAGCTTCCGGAAGAGAAATTCTTCCGTTAAGCGGAATATATGCTTTCTCAATGGATGTTTCCTGAAGCAGGTATTTATAAATTTCGATGCAATCGAAAGCGGCATCCCCGAGAAAAATTTTCGGATTGATAAGCGGATGTTTTTGAAGGAAATCTTTTAATACAGGTATTAGTGCTTTGGAGTCCGCAAGGCTTTTATCCTCGTCCGGGGAGTCGGATTTCTTTTCAACCACAATGTCAGGGTGTGCTTCAAGAAAGTCTTTATCATAAAAGGTGATGTCCCTGACAATGCCAAGCCCGTTTGTGGCGATGCCAAACTTATAGGCATAACAGAAATGGCCATTAATGTACATTTGCTGGACAGCCGGATTAGCGGCCGCATGGGAGGGCATGGAGCCATAAGCAGCCTTATAAGGGTCATAGGAATCATCCAGGTTATGTGCTTTCTTAAAGGCTTTCAGCTGCCTGATGATACGGTTGGCATATTTGGGATTATTTTCCGTCACCCATGCTTCAATACCGGAAGTATCAAACAAAAGCATAGCAGCCCTGTCTGCATCAATCCGTTGGCATATCGGTTCGGTCAGATCAACAAGCTGGTCGAACATGGATTGTAAGTCCAATAAGAAATCCTGTTTGAAGCGGGTGAATTTAGAAGCATCCGGGACAACATCAAACCCGCAGAAGTCCCGCAGTTCCTGGGAGTATTTCAGGAATATGATCAGGAGGGATGTTATTGGGATTGAGAAAATAAGCTGTAATAACAGAGTCCGGAGCATTGGATAGAGAAAATGCCTGCGGGGTCTGCCGGTGGCAGCGTGGAAATGAAAAACAAAAGACGCCGGGACAATTTCATCTAAGTTAATGGTATTTTTGAGAAGTTCAAGGAACTCATATTTATCGTTATCAAATTTATTTTGGCAATCGGTAAAAATAT
>CAJUEW010000072.1 GCA_910585465.1 uncultured Lachnospiraceae bacterium
AACACAAAAACGGAACTAATTACGTAATAGGTCTACTCCCAAGGCATTGAACAGTTCCTCATCCTTTTTGGGTACCTCTGAAATGATGTATTTGTCCTTATTCAATACACCTGCTGTATAAATCTTATATATATTTTTGGCTATCATTATGATCTCATTCGGGGTCCATTCACTGTCCATCCCGCTTTTCCTGATTGCTAATACGAGGGAATAGAAATACAAAAGGCTTACATGGTTTATGAATGTCCATCCCAGCATGCTTTCATTGCTCCGCTGGGATGACACCCCGATATCCACTGAGTTCTTCAGGTAGTCAAAGCACTGCTCAATGTCCCACCTTTCCTTGTACGCCAGATAGATTTTTTTCGCTTCCTCATCCCTGTTGCTGACAAAGGCAAAGATTCCCTTGCGCCTGTCCGAAAACATATCTGCGCCGCCCCCGCCCTGGGAATCCTCTATCCGCTGGGCCGTCTTTAATTCTTCTTTCGCCTTTTTGGCATCATCACGGAATATATACAGATAATTCCCTGCATTCCCGCAGGGTTCTTTGTGGTGCCAGACCACCCTCCCCTTAAAGACAAACTGCCCGTCCCAGCGTTCCATGTCCGGGGCTGTCTCAAATTCCTCCCTGATCAGCTTTGTGTTCCTCTGCAGAGGGAGGATATAGTTTAATTTCTTTTCCATGAGGAAGGAGACATTTTTCTTTGAGTAAAATCCCTTGTCACCTATGACCGTGCAGCTTTTTATCCCGGAGAGCTTTATCGTGTCTGCCATTGCGGCTTTGTCGGCTATGTTTCCCGGCACCATCCGGTAGAAGACCGGCGCATGGCTTCCCGAATCGAACAAATACAGCAGCCTTATCTGTTTTTCCTGGCTGTGCTCAGGGTTATACCCTTTCCTTGCATAAGAATCTGAATTCCTTGTGAAAAGTGAAGTCCCGTCTATCAGT
The DNA here is from genome assembly GCA_910585465.1 of uncultured Lachnospiraceae bacterium. Taxonomy (GTDB): domain Bacteria; phylum Bacillota; class Clostridia; order Lachnospirales; family Lachnospiraceae; genus Hominiventricola. The sequence continues at coordinate 950 of CAJUEW010000072.1, forward strand.
ACCGTTGACTGGTCCGAAACAAACATCTTCATGTAACGCCCCATCTCCGCCTCCCGGTCTGTGCCAAGCATGGACACCAGGTTGCGGACTGTTTTATCGCAGGTCCCGATATCCGGATAAAGGTCTACAAGATAAGAATCCTCAAAACAGCGCTTCATCAGCCTGGGGGTGCAGCCATATACCAGCCTCAGCAGGGCAACTGTCTTGACCTCCCTGTAAATGTCAGGGAATACTTCCTTTAACCTGTCTGAGACACCCTTTCCAAGCTGCTCAAACATTTCAAACACACCATAAGTACGTATGACCGGGCTTATGGTTTCGTACATTCTGAAATGGTTTGCGTTTGGGATAAATCCGTCTTTTTCCGTAATCTTTCCAATACATTTTCCGGTAACTTTTTTGGGCCTGTGCTTCTGCGCATCCCATTTTGAAGAAATCTCGTAAACATAAAAATGGTTCTTAATGCATCTTATTTCTGTTGCTCCATATCGGTTTATATCAGGCTTATGTACTTTTATCTTATCTGGGATAGCCATTTCATCTGCCTCCATGTTATATATACGTAACTTACGTCTATATAATACCATAAAAAGGAGGACTTGTCACGCTAAATTTCAAAAATCGAACCAAAAACCGATATTTCTATCATAAAATACTATTATTATGGAGACGGATAAGTATTTATTTGTTCTTGTTTTACACTTTTCAGAAATTAAGCGGCTTTATCTATCTACGTAATTCGTTCCGTTTTTGTGTTA
>CAJUEW010000073.1 GCA_910585465.1 uncultured Lachnospiraceae bacterium
GCACAATGCTCCCTTCCTCTATGGCATATTCCCTGTCACGGCAGGAAAGCACCCTGCCTTATACCCCATTTGATAGACACATAGAACGAGTGGTATAATCTATCCAGAAAGTCAGGAGGAGAGATTATGGCACAGACGTACAATATCGAATTCAAGGAAGAGGCATGCAAGAGGGTGCAGTCAGGAGTACCAGCGGCACACGTTGCAAGGGAGCTTGGGGTCAACGTAAATACCCTTTATACATGGATGTCCCGCTTTAAGGAGCATCCCGCAGAACCATTTGTGGGCAGTGGAAATCTCCATCAGGAGGATGCCGAACTGCGCGCTCTGAAAAAGCGCATAAAGGATCTGGAAGAAGAAAATGAATTCCTAAAAAAAGCAAGCGCCTTCTTTGCCAAGAACCTGAAGTGATCCGTTACCTTTACATAGAGCAGAACCGTTCCAGATACCGGATCGCGAAGATGGCGCAGTGGCTTCAGGTTTCAAAAAGCGGTTATTATGCGTGGCGGAAACGTTCCAAAAGTCTGCGCTGTATAGAAAATGAAGCCCTTCTGCAAGAGATCATAGGGATTCACGAGGCATCACGAAACACCTATGGCGGCAGGAAGATAACCCATGAAATAAACCGGAGATCAGAAAAGCCGGTCAACCACAAGAGGATAGAACGCATCATGCGTGAAAACGGCATACGGTCAAAAAGCCATAAAAAATATAAAGCAACAACGAATTCAAGGCATGACCTTCCGGTGGCAGAAAATATCCTGAACAGGAAGTTTGATGCTGACGGACCCGGCCAGAAAATGGTAAGTGACATTACCTATATTCCAACGGATGAAGGCTGGCTCTATCTTGCCGGAGTGATGGATCTATGTGGGGATAAGATAGTCGGCATATCAATGGGCGGACGCATGACGAAAGAGCTGGTGATGTCAGCGCTTAAGGATGCCATCTGCCATACAAAGGCTACAGAGGGTTGTATCCTGCACTCTGATAGGGGAAGTCAGTACTGCTCTGAGGATTATCAGGCACTGGCAAAAGAACACGGATTTATCATCAGCATGAGCCGGAAAGGGAACTGCTGGGACAACGCCCCGATGGAGAGCTTCTGGGGGAAGTTAAAGCAGGAATGGCTCAACGGGCAGCATTTCCGGACAAGGGAGGAAGCCAAAGCCGCAGTGTTCGAGTATATATGGATATTTTATAACCGGAAGCGTATCCACGAAGCAAACGGCTATCTGACGCCGGAGGAATACTACAGGCAGCATCAGACAGATCCGAAAGCAGCATAGCTGTTTTTGAATAAATAACCACACAGCCATGACAGGGGCAGAAAAGATTCTTCTGTCAGCCTGAATGGAAGAAAAAGTTAGAAAAACTAAGAACCGGATAGAATCCTTTCGTTTAAGGTGTCTATTCTGGCGGGGACGGGTCACAGTCATGCTTGAGATTGTGCAAGGTGAAAGCGGAGTAAATGTACTGGAAAAGGAATATGTAAAAGAGGCAGAACGAGTATGCCGTGAAAAGGGCATTTTACTTATTGTGGATGAGGTTCAGACAGGAGTGGGAAGAACCGGGACGTTTTTGATATTGTCAA